>NZ_JACJJK010000003.1 GCF_016899935.1 Olsenella uli | reverse complement strand
GCGGCCTCAGGCTCGGCGACGAACTGAGCCACGAAGTAGGTGTCCTCGGTCCACGCGGTGGAGGCGATGGCGCCGGAGGTGTAGATGTTGTTAGCGTCGCCGTTCACGGCCCAGCCGGTGAAGACGTAGCCGTCGACCACGGGGTCGGCCGGCTTGGCGACGTGGCCGCTCTCGTCGGCCGTCGAGACGATCTCGTAGTAGGAGCCGTCGGCGGGGCTGGTGACCTGGTAGGTCAGCTGCACGGCGGCCTCAGGCTCGGCGACGAACTGAGCCACGAAGTAGGTGTCCTCGGTCCACGCGGTGGAGGCGATGGCGCCGGAGGTGTAGATGTTGTTAGCGTCGCCGTTCACGGCCCAGCCGGTGAAGACGTAGCCGTCGACCACGGGGTCGGCCGGCGCGGCGACGTGGCCGTTCTCGTCGGCCGTCGAGACGATCTCGTAGGAGGAGCTGTCGGCGGGGCTGGTGACCTTGTAGGTCAGGTCAACGGTGTCCTCGACAGGAGCCTCGGCCTCCTTGTACTCAGCGGCAATGGACGCGACATTGCTCCAATTGCCTGCAAGCTCATCAAACGTCTTGCCGCATGAAACGGTACCATCCGTTCCGGTAACAGTCCAGGTTCCGGCAAACACCTTGCCCTCAGGAGCATCGCTTTTCGGAAAATCACTGACAATGCCGGCCTGGCTCGGCATGTTCCAGTCACCATAGACGATACCATTGACATAGACAGCAACCTGCGTATCAGCTGCAGCCTGCTCGGTGCTGGCAGTCGCAGAAGTGTCACCGTCAGCGGCGAGCGCCGTGACCACGGGGCCCGCGACGGGGCTCAGCGCGAGCACCGTGGTGAGACCGGCGGTTACCGCCAGCTTCCCCTTGTTCTTCAAATCCATTCCTAACGTTCCCTTCTCCTAGCCACACGTGGTCTCGGGCGTGTCTGGACACGAGGGTCCTGTTGCCCGATTTAGCTGAATAGTAGTGGAACGTCATGTTTGTAATTGTTTCTGAAATTTAGTAACGGGGGGACAACCTACATATTCTGACCATTACTTTATGGGGAGGGGTCATTTCTCTTTAGCATCCATTTCAATAGCTCTTTTACTGCATGTTTTAATATTCGACGCCTCTTTTGTCGTTCTATTTTTAGCGTAGGGACCCTGTTTCTGTTCCTTAAAACAAGACAGCAGAAAAGCCGGAAGCGAGCCGGCGGGCCTCGCGCATGAAAAAACGGCCGGGAGGCCGCGGACCAACCCGCGGGCCTCCCGGCCGCCTCAGGGAACGGGACGAACGCCCTCGCCCCTCTCGCCTACGCCACCTTCGCCTCGTAGCCGGCGTCGGCCACGGCGGCGACGAGCGCGTCGTCGCTCACGGCGTCGGTGGCCTCGCAGGTGGCGGTGCCGGACTCCAGGTCGACCCTCACGTCGCTCACGCCCTCGACGCCCTCGAGCGCCTTCGTCACGTGCTTGACGCAGTTCTGGCACATCATGCCGGTCACGTTGAGCTTCTTGGTCATGGTCTTGTCCTCTCTCTTGGCATCGGTTGCTGACTCGGCGGCGACGTCTGCGGCCGCCTCCTTCACGGACACGGTCACGTCGGTGACCGGGGTGGCCTCTTGGGCGGCGCGCTCGCTCGGCTTCCAGGTGCGCAGGCGTAGCGCATTGGTCACCACAAAGACGGAGCTGAAGCCCATGGCGGCTGCGCCGATCATCGGGTTCAGCGTGACGCCCCAGGGGGACAGCACGCCCGCCGCCACCGGAATGCAGATGGCGTTGTAGAAGAGCGCCCAGAAGAGGTTCTGCTTGATGTTGCGCATCGTGGCGCGGGAGAGCTCCATCGCGGTGGCCACGTCGGCCGGGTCGGAGTGCATGAGCACCACGTCGGCCGAGCCGATGGCCACGTCCGTGCCGGCGCCGATCGCGATGCCCACGTCCGCGCGGGCGAGCGCCGGCGCATCGTTGATGCCGTCGCCAACCATGGCCACGGTGTGCCCGGCCTCCTGCAGCTCGCGGACCTTGGCCTCCTTCTGCGCGGGCAGCACGCCGGCGACGACCTCGTCCACGCCCACCCGGCGCGCCACGGCCGCAGCGGTGCGCTCCTGGTCGCCGGTGAGCAGCACGGTACGGGCGCCCATCGCGCGCAGGCGGGCCACGGCGGCCGCGCTCGTGGGCTTAACCGGGTCGGCCACGGCAATCATGCCCAGGATGCGTCCGTCAAGCGAGAAGAACAGCGGCGTCTTGCCGTCGTCCGCAAGCTCGGCCGCGGCGTCCGCGAGCGCACCGAGCCCCACGCCGCGCGCCTCCATAAGCCGCGCGTTGCCGGCGAGCGCGGACACACCGTCCACGAGCGCAGAGAGGCCGCCGCCCGGGACCTGCTCGAACCTCTCGACCCGAGCGTTCTTCTCGGCCGCCGCGCCCGTCTCGTCCGCGTAGGCGCAGACGGCGGCGGCGAGCGGGTGCTCGCTCTTGCGCTCCAGCGCCACGGCCACGCGCAGCAGCTCGCGCGCGTCCACGCCCGGCGCGGGGCACACGTCGGTCACGCGCGGCTTGCCCGCCGTCACGGTGCCGGTCTTGTCCAGCACGACCACGTCCACGTCGCAGGCGGTCTCGAGCGCCTCGGCGGACTTGATCAGGATGCCGTTGGCGGCGCCGCGGCCGGTGCCCACCATGATGGCCGTGGGCGTGGCGAGCCCCAGCGCGCACGGGCAGGAGATCACCAGGATGGAGATGGCATGCGTGAGCGCCGTGGCCACGTCGCCGGCGAGCACGAGCCACGCCACGAACGTCACCGCCGCGATGGCGATGACCACGGGCACGAAGACGCCGGCGATCCTGTCCGCCATGCGCTCGATCGGGGCCTTGGAGCTGGTGGCCTCGTCCACGAGGCGGATGATGCCGGCGAGCGTGGTGTCGTCACCGACGGCACGGGCCTCCATCGCAAACCAGCCGCTGGTGGAGACGGTCGCGCCGGTCACGCGGTCGCCGGGGGCCACCTCGCGCGGCACGGACTCGCCGGTGATGGCGGACTCGTCGACGGCGGCCGTGCCCTCGACGACCACGCCGTCCACCGGCACGGACTCGCCGGCGCGCACGATCACGCGCTCCCCCACCGCCACCTCCTCGGCGGGCACCGTGACCTCGACGCCGTCGCGCACGACCGTGGCCGTCTTGGGCGCGAGGTCCATGAGCGCGGCGATGGCGTCCGTGGTGCGGCCCTTGGCGCGCGCCTCGAAGTACTTTCCCAGCGTGATGAGGGTGAGGATCATGCCGGCCGAGTCGAAGTAGAGGTTGTGCGCGGCAGCGTGGAGCGTGGACGGGTCACCGGCGCCCAACGCCCACGCCATGCGGTAGAGCTGCGCGATGCTCCATACGGCCGAGGCCGCGCTGCCAAGCGCGATCAGCGAGTCCATGTTGGGCGCACGGTGCCAGAGCGTGCGGAAGCCGGTGACGAAGTAGTGGCGGTTGACCACGAGAATGGGCGAACAGAGCAGAAGCTGCGTGAGGCCGAGCGCCATGAGGTTGGCCTCGCCCGCAAGCGGCGCCGGCTGCGGCCAGCCGAACATCGGCCCCATGGCCACATAGAAGAGCGGGATTGAGAAGACCGCGGAGACGATGAGCTGGGTGCGCTTCTCGGCGATGGCACGCTCGGCTGCGGCGCCGGGACGCTCGGCAGGCGTGGAGACGGCGTTCTTCTCGCCCGCGTGGGTACGGGGCACGGCGCCGTAGCCGGACTTCTCGATGGCGGCGATGACGGCGGCCTCGGTCTCCGGAGCGCCGTCAAAGTCCAGCTCCATCGAGTTCTTGAGCAGGTTCACGTTGGCACAGGCCACGCCGGGCACCTCCCCGGCCGCCTTCTGCACGCGGCTCGAGCATGCCGCGCAGGTCATGCCCGTGATGTCAAAGGTCTCTCTCATCGAGGCTCCATCTGCCAGTTGGGGACAGTCCCCAAATTACAGAAAACTTTTATGTGAATTAGGGACTGTCCCCAACTCACAGGTCACATGAACTTGCGGAAGAGGTCCATAACCTCGGCCGTGACCTCGGTGTCCCCGGCCTGGATGCGCTCGACCACGCAGGTCTCCAGGTGGTCGCGCATCACCTCGCGCGAGATGGCCTTCACGGCGGACTCCACGGCCGCGAGCTGCGTGAGGACGTCGCCGCAGTAGCGGTCCTCCTCCACCATCGTCTTGATGCCGCCCAGCTGCCCCACGACACGGTTGATCCTGCGCGCAACGCTGGCCTTGAGCTCGGGCGAGCGCGGCGTGTGCTTGAGGGCACCACAGTGCGGGCAGTCGTTCTTCTCGGGCACGGTCCCTCCTTTGTCCAGATACCCCCTCGGGGCTTATTACAAGGTACTCTATACCCCCGTGGGGTACCTGTCAAACAAGGCAGCAGAGCAAATACGCGACCTCCACCATTCCGGGCACCGATTCCGTCGGAAATCGCATAATGCGGGGTGTTGACCGCTTGAGAAGAGGAGCCTGCCATGACCATCCGGCTCGAGACGCCCCGCCTGACGCTGCGCCCGTGGGCCGCGACGGACGCGCCCGCGCTCTATCGCTGGGCTCGCGACCCCGAGGTGGGCCCGCGCGCCGGCTGGGAGCCGCATGGCAGCGTCGAGGAGAGCGCCCGCATCATCCGGGAGGTGCTCGCCGTGCCGGAGAGCTACGCCATCGTGGTCCGCGACCGCGAGCCCGAGGACGAGCCGGTCGGCGCCATTGGCCTCAAGTTTGGCGCGGCGTCCGACGTGGCGCGCGACGCGAGCGAGGCCGAGCTCGGCTACTGGCTCGCCCGCCCGCTCTGGGGACGCGGCTACATGCCCGAGGCGGCGCGGGCGCTGCTCGCCCACGCGTTCGACGACCTGCGCCTCGAGGTCGTCTGGGCAAAGCACTACGAAGGCAACCTGCAGAGCCGCCGCGTCATGAAGAAGCTCGGGCTCAGCGAGCGGGGCCTGTACGACGCGGAGGGGCGCGTCGAGCACGTCCTGTCCGTCACGCGCGCGGAGTGGGAGCGCAACCGAGCGGTGGGCGAGAAGGGCGATCTCCCCTAACCGGCGAGTGGAAACTCGCGAACCCGCGGGTCATCGTAGGTCGCGTACCGATACGAGCGCGTAGTTGCAGGAAATTGGGGCCGGCGGCGGGCACGGCAGCGCAAACGTCGCGCGCTCAGTTGTCCCGCGCGACCAGGGCGCCCGCACCGGAGAGGCCCGCGCAGACGAGAAGCGCGACGACGTTCTCGAGAGTCGGCTGCAGCGCCACGAGCAGCATGCCGAGAAGCGCCGCCGCCCCGCAGAGCAGCCCGCTCAGGGTGCCAAGCCGACGCAGGTACGGCGCCTCCGCCCCACAGATCCTCTCACCCAGCATGGCAACCTCCTCGACCGGGAGAACTCCGCACGCTCACCGTAGCGCGCACGCGTCAGAGCGACGTAAGCGGCGCGCCAGCTCCATGCAAGCGGTAAGCTCTTCTCGTACCCGCCACGAAAGGAGCCCCTGTGAACGACTTCACGTTCTTCTCGCCCACCCGCTTCGTCTTTGGCCGCGGCGTCACGGAGCGCACCGGCGCCGAGCTCGCCGCAGCCGGCCACGCCCGCGCGCTCGTCGTCTACGGGCAGGGCTCCGTGGTCCGCACCGGCACGCTCGCGCGCGTGCTCGCCTCCCTCGACGCCACCGGCGTCGCCCACCAGGAGTTCGGCGGCGCGCGCCCCAACCCGAGCGTCGCCCACGTGCGCGAGGGCGTCGCGGCCGCCCGCGCCGCACACGCCGACGTGATCCTCGCCGTGGGCGGCGGCTCGGCCATCGACACCGCCAAGGCCGTCTCGCTCGGCGTGGCCTACGGGGGCGACGTCTGGGACCTCTTTGCCAAGACGGCCGCGCCCGTCGCCGAGGGCAAGCCCGCCGTGGCCTGCGTCCTCACGATCCCGGCTGCGGGATCGGAGGCGAGCGACTCCTGCGTCATCACCAACGACGAGCTCTGCCTCAAGCGCGGTCTCTCCACCGACCTCAACCGCCCCGAGCTCGCGATCATGGACCCCGAGCTCACGTTCACGCTGCCCGCCTACCAGACCGCGGCCGGCGTGACCGACATGTGCGCGCACGTCATGGAGCGCTACTTCTCCAGCGCAGGTCCCGTGCCCGTGACCGACAACATCGCCTGCGGGATCGTCCGCGCGCTCGTCGAGGAGGCGCCGCGCGCCCTTGCGGACCCCGAGGACTACGACGCGCGCGCCAACATCATGTGGGCGGGCATGCTCGCGCACAACGGCCTCGCGGGCCTCGGCCGCAACGCAAAGCCGTTCACGCGCGCCGGCGGCTGGGAGAGCCACGCCCTCGAGCACGAGCTCTCCGCCCACGACGCCCGGATCACGCACGGCGCCGGCCTCGCAGTCGTCTTCCCCGCGTGGATGCGCTACGTCTGGCGCGCCAACCCCGAGCGCTTCCTCTCCTTCGGCCGCGACGTCTTTGGCATCGAGCCGGTGGACCCGGCGGCCGACGGCGTGGACGTGACGCCCGAGGATGCCGTCCGTGACGCCGTGACCGCCACGATCGACGAGCTGCAGGCCTTCTTCGTCTCCCTCGGCATGCCGCGCACCCTCGGCGAGCTGGGCGTCACGGCCGAGCAGATCCCGGCGCTGCTGGACACGCTCGAGCAGAACAAGGGCCGCGAGCTGGGCGACCTCATGCGCCTCACCCTCGACGACGTGCGCGAAATCTACGAGTCCGCGCTCTAGGGGCCGCCGGCGCGCGCGGGCGAGAAGGACCACCGCTCCGGCCGCGCCCGGACCGCGCCGTCCTTCTCGCCCGCCGACTTCTGTGCAAACGTTGATGATTCGCCGTCCGGCCTCCCGGGCGGCGATAATGGTGCGCGGCCTCACCGCGAAAGGAGCCCCATGGAGGAGCTGTTCACCAACCTCATCAGCCAGTTCGGCTACATCGGCGTCTGGTTTCTCATCTTCTTCGAGAACGTCTTCCCGCCCATCCCGTCCGAGCTGATCCTCCCCCTCTCGGGCTTCTTCACCACCACGACCGAGCTCACGCTGCCGGGCGTGATCGTCGCGGCCACCATCGGCTCGGTCACCGGCGCCTACATCCTCTACGGCGTGGGCCGGCTCCTCTCGCGCGAGCGCCTCATGACGTTCTTCGGCACGCGCCCGATGCGCCTTCTGGGCTTCAAGCCGGACGACATCGCGAGCGCCGTGGACTGGTTCGACCGCAAGGGCCAGGTGACGGTGCTCATCTGCCGCTGCATCCCCATCGTGCGCAGCCTCATCTCCATCCCCGCCGGCACCGCCAAGATGAGCGTCGTGCGCTTCTCGCTCTACACGCTGCTGGGCTCCGCCGTGTGGAACACGATTCTCTGCTCGCTCGGCGCAGCGGCCGGCAGCGCCTGGGAGACCGTGACCGAGCAGGCCGAGTGGGTCTCCGACGTGGTCAAGTACGTGATCATCGTGATTATCGTGGCCGTGGCCGTGTGGTGGGTCGTCAAGCGCGTGCTGCCCGCCCTGCGCGAGCGCGGCGAGCAGGAGTAGGGCCGCGCCCGCAGCCGCACGTTCTTCTCGCCTGACGCAAAACCTCACAGGTGGTGGTTCTTTTCGGCCAAATATAACGTTTGGCATTACGTTGTTTCGAAAAAGTCTCGCCACCTGTGAGGTTCTGGCCACGGTCGCCAACACGTCCCGCCGATCGCGCGGCTCGTCCGCCGAGAAGGACCTCGGCCCGCCCGCCCTTCTCGGCGCTTGTTGTCCGGTCTTCATACTATACTGTGAGACCCCAACGGGTTGGGCAATGGGCTCGGAACTCAACACTATATGTTGTGGTGAACGGGACGTTTCAACCTTGGCTAACTTTCTCGGCCATGCGGGGGCCCAACTCTGGTAGGTTGGGATGTGCCGTTATCCGCGCGGCAGCACAACGACCGTTCTCGGAAAAGGAGCGTGAGCAGTGAGTCAGCAGGAGGCCTGGGCCGGCTTTGTCGGCGGCAACTGGGAGCACGAGATCGACGTCCGTGACTTCATCCAGCGCAACTACACCCCCTACGACGGCGACGAGTCCTTCCTCGCCGGCCCCACGGAGAGCACCACCAAGCTCTGGGACGAGGTCATGGACCTCTTTGCCCAGGAGCGCGCGGCCGGCGGCGTCCTGGACATGGACACCAAGGTCGTCTCCACGATCACCTCCCACGAAGCCGGCTACATCGACGAGCCGCTCGAGAAGATCGTGGGCCTGCAGACCGAGAAGCCCCTCAAGCGCGCCCTCATGGTCAACGGCGGCATCCGCATGGCCGTGGCCGCCTGCAAGCAGAACGGCTACGAGGTCGACCCGGAGATCGTGAACATCTACACGAACTACCGCAAGACCCACAACGCCGGCGTCTTTGACGTCTACACGCCCGAGATGCGCGCCTGCCGCCACAGCCACATCATCACGGGCCTGCCCGACGCCTACGGCCGCGGCCGCATCATCGGCGACTACCGCCGCGTGGCCCTCTACGGCGTCGACCGCCTCATCGAGGAGAAGAAGGCCGAGCACGCCGGCACGCAGAAGACCATGAACGAGGCCACGATCCGCCACCGCGAGGAGCTCGCCGAGCAGATTCGCGCCCTGCAGGAGCTGGGCCAGCTCGGCCGGATCTACGGCTTCGACATCTCCAAGCCCGCCAAGAACTTCCAGGAGGCCGTGCAGTGGCTGTACTTCGGCTACCTCGCGGCGGTCAAGGAGCAGAACGGCGCCGCGATGTCCATCGGCCGCAACTCCACGTTCCTGGACATCTACGCCGAGCGCGACCTCAAGAACGGCGTCATCACCGAGGCCGAGGCGCAGGAGATCATCGACCACCTGGTCATGAAGCTCCGCATGGTTAAGTTCGCCCGCACGCCCGAGTACAACGAGCTCTTCTCCGGCGACCCGCAGTGGGTCACCGAGTCGCTCGGCGGCATGGGCGTGGACGGCCGCTCGATGGTCACCAAGACCGCCTTCCGCTACCTGCACACCCTCGAGAACATGGGCACCAGCCCCGAGCCCAACCTGACGGTGCTCTGGTCCACGCGCCTGCCCGAGGCCTTCAAGCGCTACTGCGCCAAGATCTCCATCACCACGAGCTCCATCCAGTACGAGAACGACGACCTCATGCGCGTCTACCACGGCGACGACTACGCGATCGCCTGCTGCGTGTCCTCCATGCGCCTCGGCAAGGAGATGCAGTTCTTCGGCGCCCGCGCCAACCTCGCCAAGTGCCTGCTCTACGCCATCAACGGCGGCCGCGACGAGAAGACCGGCGAGCAGGTGGGCCCGAAGTTCCGCCCGGTCGAGGGCGACTACCTCGACTACGACGACGTCGTGTCCAAGTACCGCGACATGATGCAGTGGCTCGCCGAGGTCTACGTCAACTCGCTCAACATCATCCACTACATGCACGACAAGTACTGCTACGAGCGCCTGCAGATGGCCCTGCACGACGAACACGTGCACCGCTGGTTCGCCACGGGCATCGCCGGGCTCTCCGTCGTGGCCGACTCGCTCTCCGCGATCAAGTACGCCAAGGTGCGCGTGATCCGCGACGAGACCGGCCTCGTGACCGACTACGAGGTCGAGGGCGACTTCCCCAAGTACGGCAACGACGACGACCGCGTGGACCAGATCGCCCACGACGTGGTCGAGATCTTCATGAAGTACGTCCGCGAGACCGACACCTACCGCAACTCCGTCCCGACGACCTCGATCCTCACGATCACCTCGAACGTCGTCTACGGCAACGCCACCGGCAACACGCCCGACGGCCGCCGCGCGGGCGAGCCGTTCGCCCCGGGCGCCAACCCGATGCACCGCCGCGACACCCACGGCGCCGTCGCGTCGCTGGCGAGCGTGGCCAAGCTGCCGTTCAAGGACGCCCAGGACGGCATCTCCAACACGTTCTCGATCGTCCCGGGTGCCCTCGGCAAGGACGACGCCGTGATGTTCGACGAGCTCGACCTCGACGCCCTCGGTGTGGACATCCAGATCGAGAACCCCGCCCCCGACTGCGCCTGCTGCTAGTTGCCGGGCCCAACCCACGAGAAAGGACATGGACATGACCACCGCCACCGTTTCCAACGAGCAGGTCGACAACCTCGTCAACATGATCGACGGCTACGTCGAGGAGGGCGGCCACCACCTCAACGTCAACGTCTTCACCAAGGAGACCCTGCTCGACGCCCAGGCCCACCCCGAGAAGTACCCGCAGCTGACCATCCGCGTCTCCGGCTACGCGGTGAAGTTCAACTCCCTCACCAAGAAGCAGCAGGACGACGTCATCAGCCGCACCTTCCACGAGTCGATGTAGCGCGTGGGCGCGACCGTCGACACACGCGGAGCCGTGGACCCGCTCGCCGTGCGCGGGCGGGTCCACTCCATAGAGACGTTCGGGACGGTGGACGGGCCCGGGACGCGATTCGTGGTGTTCTGCCAGGGCTGCCCCATGCGATGCCGGTACTGCCACAACCCCGACACCTGGGACTTTGGCGGGGGAACCGAGAAGACCGTCGGCCAGCTGCTCGAGGCATTCGAGCGCAACCGTCCCTTCTACCGGCGCGGCGGCATCACCGTCACCGGCGGGGAGCCGATGGCCCAGCCCGACTTCGTGGCCGCCCTCTTCCGCGTCGCCCACACGGCGCCCGCCGGCCGCATCCACACCTGTCTGGACACCTCTGCCGCTCCGTTCTCCGCCAGGCGCGCGGGGCGCTTCTCCGAGCTGCTCGACGAGACCGACCTGGTCCTTCTCGACATCAAGACCTCGGACCCCACCCTGCACGAGACCCTTTGCGGCATGCCCGCGAGCCACGCCCTCGAGCTGGGCGAAGAGCTCGCGCGACGCGGCGTCCCCACGCTGGTCCGCCACGTGGTGGTGCCCGGCCTCACCGACTCCGAGGAGGAGTGCGCCGGCGTGGGCCGCATCATCGGGGACTGGGACAACGTGGTGGGCCTCGACTTCCTCCCCTATCACACGCTGGGCAAGCCCAAGTACGAGAGCCTCGGCCTCGCCTACCCCCTCGAGGGCGTGAGGGCAATGGACGCGGCGCGCGCCAGGGAGCTGCGCGCCGTCGCGCTGCGTGCCCGCGCCGCCCGGCGCGCCGAGCGCGGAAAGTAGCAAAGTCCGGCTTGTAAGCAGCTCACCAAGCGCTCGGGGCCCGCAGGCCCGTCCGGCGCCTATGCGCGCTCGGCAATCTCCCTCACCAGGCGCTCGGTCTTGTCCCAGCCGAGGCAGGCGTCGGTGATCGACTGGCCGTAGGTGGTGCCGCCCACGGGCTGGTTTCCGTCCACGAGGTAGGACTCCACCATGAAGCCGCGCACGAGGCGGCGGATCGTGTCGGAACGGCTCATCGAGTCGAGCACCTCGTGGCAGATGCGAATCTGCTGGAACGGGCGCTTGCCGGAGTTGTCGTGGTTGCAGTCGATGATCGCGGCGGGGTTCTCGAAGCTCGCCGCCGTGTACTTCTCGGCCAGACGCTCGAGGTACTCGTAGTGGTAGTTGGGGTAGTTGATGCCGTCGAGGCCCACGTAGCCGCGCAGCACGGCGTGCGCGAGCGGGTTGCCCGTGGTGGAGACCTCCCAGTTGCGGAAGATGAAGGTCTGCGGTTGCTGAGCGGCGTAAATTGAGTTGAGCATGACGTCGGTAGAGCCGCCGGTGGGGTTCTTCATGCCCACGGGCATGGGCACGCCCGAGGCAACGAGGCGGTGCTCCTGGTTCTCCACGGAGCGCGCGCCCACGGCGATGTAGGCCAGCACGTCGATGAGGTACTGGTAGTTCGTGGGGTAGAGCATCTCGTCCGCCGTGAAGAGCCCGGTCTCCTCCACCACGCGCAGGTGCATGCGGCGGATGGCCTTGACGCCCTCGAGCAGGTCGTCGGCGGCCTCGGGGTTGGGGTTGTGGAGCAGGCCCTTGTAGCCGGTACCCTTGGTACGCGGCTTGTTGGTGTAGACACGCGGGATCACGACGAGGCGGTCGTGCACCTGATCGGCGAGCTTGGCCAGGCGGGTGGCGTAGTCGAGCACGGAGTCCTCACGGTCCGCCGAGCACGGGCCGATGATGAGCAGCAGGCGGTCGTCCTCGCCGCGCAGCACGCGCGTCACGTCGGCGTCGAAGGCCTCCTTGCGCGCGGTCATCTCCGCAGAGAGCGGCATCTCGGCACGGATGTCCTTGGGGATGGGCAAGAGACGCTTGAACTTCATCGACATGCGGGTCGGCCTTTCGACGCTGGTGCGAACCGGGGTATTATCGCGCGCCGGCCGGCCTCGGCGCAACGTAGCCGCAGGGCGTTTGCACAAAAGCAACGTTCGTGTGATGGTTGCCGACCTCTGGAAGCAAAACGGGCGCTCGTGTGATGGAAAATCAGCCCCGTCTTCATATCTGATTTCACTACTTGATACTGCTATCTGGGGAAACGCGGCGGAGCGGCTTCGAGGTTCGGCTTTCGGAGCGGTTTTCCTATCACACGAACGCCCGTTTTGCGCCGAAAACGCGTCGATCATCACACGAGCGCCCGTTTTGCAGCCCGAGGGCCGCGCTAAGATGGTGGCGCACGTCCGAACGTCACGCCCAGAAGGAGGCACCATGCCCTGCACCACCATCCTGGTCGGCAAGAAGGCCAGCTACGACGGGTCAACCATCGTCGCGCGCAACGAGGACTCCCCCGGCGGCCAGTTCGAGGCCAAGCGCTTCGTCGCTCGAGAGGCGCCCAAGGCGGGCGACGTCTACAAGAGCGTGATCTCCCACCTGGAGATCACGCTGCCCGAGGGCGGCACCCGCTACACGGCGATGCCCAACGCGGACCTGCGCGAGGGCCTCTGGGAGGCGGCCGGCTTCAACGAGCGCAACGTCGGGATGAGCGCCACCGAGACCCTCACCTCCAACGAGCGCGTGCTCGCTGCGGACCCGCTCGTGGAGTACCGCGCCGCGCGCGGCACCGAGGGCGAGCCGGGCTTTGAGCCCGAGCGCCTGGGCGGCATCGGCGAAGAGGACATGGTCACGCTCGTGCTGCCCTACGCCACGAGTGCGCGCGACGGCGCGCTGCGCCTCGGCGCGCTGCTCGAGCGCTACGGCACCTACGAGATGAACGGCATCGCCTTCTCCGACGCCGACGAGATCTGGTGGCTCGAGACCGTGGGCGGCCATCACTGGATCGCCCGTCGCGTGCCGGACGACTCCTACGTCACGATGCCCAACCAGCTCGGCATCGACGACTTCGACCTCACGGACGCCTTCGGCGAGCAGCGCGAACACCTCTGCTCCGCCGACCTGCGCGAGTGGATGGAGGCCCACCACCTCGACCTCACGGTCGGCGTCTCCGCCGGCCACTTCAACCCGCGCGACGCCTTCGGCAGCCACTCCGACGCCGACCACGTCTACAACACGCCGCGCGCCTGGGACATGCAGCGCTTCCTGAGCCCGCACGCCGGCCCCTGGGAGACCGCCGCGCCGGGCGCCGACTTTGGCCCGGAGAGCAATAGCATCCCCTGGTGTCGCGAGCCGGAGCGCAAGGTCACGATCGAGGACGTCAAGTACGTGCTCTCCCTGCACTACCAGGGCACGCCCTACGACCCCTACGGCAACGGCCCCGCGTCCGCGCGCGGGCTCTACCGCCCCATCGGCATCAACCGCAACTGCCAGCTCGCCGTGCTGCAGCTGCGCCCGTGCGTGGACGCGAGCCGAGCGGCGCTGCAGTGGGTCTCCCTCGGGAGCAACGCCTTCAACGCGCTCGTGCCGTTCTACGCGAACGTCACCGGAACGCCGGCCTACCTCGCCGACACCACCACGCACGTCACCACCGACAGCTTCTACTGGGCCAACCGCCTCGTCGCCGCGCTCGCCGACGCCGCCTACGCCGCGTGCCTGCCGCACGTCGAGCGCTACCAGGAGCGCCTTGCGAGCCGCTGCGCCGCGATGGTGCTCGCCTGCGACGCCGAGGACGGAGACCTCGAGGCCTGCAACCAGGCCGTCGCCGACGAGTGCCGCCGCGAGACGGACGACCTGCTCGACAAGGTGCTTTACGAGGCCAGCATGCGGATGAGGAACGGCTTCTCCCGCAGCGACAACTAGCCGCGGCTAGCCCGCGCGGCGCTCCGGGGCCTCGGGCACGCCCAGGTCCCGGAGCGTCTGCGTCAGGTCGGGCGAGAAGTACGGGAGCAGCTCGAGGCCCAGCTCGCGATCGTCGGGTGCGTCGGCAGCGAGGTCGGCCGGCGCGCCGTGCCCCACGTTCAGCCGGCCCCGCAGGGCGCCGGACGCCTCGAGCTCGCGCTCGCTCGCGAACGCTCGCTCCCTGAGCGCCCCCGGGCGCTGCGGCAAGATGACCAGCTCGCGGTACTCATCGAGCAGGTAGAACGCGCAGGCGGGGAGATACGCCACGCTCGCGCGGACGCGCCTCCCCTCGCCCGCACGGCCCCAGAAGTAGCGACCGTCACCGGTGTCCACGAGCTCGCGCTCGTCCCGGCGCACGTAGACGAGGTAGCCCTCGCGGTCGATGACCAGGCGCTCGCCCGTGATACGTCGGCTCGCCGACGTCTCGAAGCGCCGGATGCAGAGCGCGGCGACCGCCGCCAGGACGAGGCAGCAGACCGCGCCCACGCACAGAAACGTCAGGTGCGTGAGCGCCGGCGTCTCGCCGGAGTCCGCCACCTCGCGCGCGACCGCGCCGAAGTCGGTCGTCAGGAGCGCGAGGGCACAGAAGAGGACCGCGCCGACAAGCCCCGCCAGTACGAGGCCGCGCGCCGCCCGGCCGCTCCCGCTGGTCTTGCTCCAGCCGTCCAGCCAGTGCTCCTTGAGCTCGGGGTCCACGGCGAATGCGATGTCGTGGTCAGGCAGGTTCATGGCAGGTCACCCTCCTCAGCGCGCGGGCCCGTCCGTCGGGACGAACGGCTCCACGCGGTCGCGCTCGTCGATCGGACGCAGCGTGCGGCAGGGCACGCCCGCCGCGACCACGCCGGCAGGAACGTCATGCGTGACGACACTGCCAGCCCCGACCACGCTGCCGTCGCCGATGGTGACGCCCCCGCAGACCGTCACGTTGGCACCGAGCCACACGTTCTCCCCGAGCGTGATGGGCACCGAAGTCTGGATTCCCTCGGCCCGCTGCGCCGGGTCCACGGCGTGCCCCGCGCACGCGAACACGCACCCCGGCCCGACGAAGGCTCCCGCGCCCACGTGGATGGGCGAGGTGTCCAGGAAGCAGCAGTCGTAGTTCACCACGGCGAGGCCGTGAAAGTGCACGTTGAAGCCATAGTCGCAGCGAAGGTTGGGGTCGATGAAGACCTGGGGCCCGCACGTGCCGAAAAGTTCGCCGAGAATCGCGGCGCGCTCGTCGGCGGCTCCCGGGTCGGACCCGTTGTAGCGGGCGCAGAGCCGCTTGGCGCGCAGCTGCAGGTCGTTCGGCATGTCCGAGAAGCGCGCCGCGTACGGGGCGGCAGAGCGCATGAGTTCGAGCGTGGTCATCGGGGCTCCTGACGGAAGGCGGCCGGGACGCCCCCATTCTATCTCCGGGAGGGTCGTCTTGCGTGGTCTCACGCGGCGTTTCGACCCCTCCGAGCCAGCGCGGACGCCCGCGCGCCACCCCATTTGCGCCACGGGAGCCACCCGTGACGCCCGGCGCCGCCGAAGCGCCGCCTGCCGACAAGTTCTCGAACCAAATCCTGCGGCCGAGCCGCCCCAGCTGGGCACGCAGACACGTGACAGCCCAGGGCAGATTCGTGTCAGGACCCGCGTGCTAGGCTCTCCGCCCACCCGTTTGGACAAGGAGGCCACATGAAGCACGCGAGACACGTCATGGGCGGCCACGGCGCCGCAGCGAGCATCGCCACCAGCAGGAGAGGAGGCGGACGCCCCAGAAGACGACGCGGCCTGCGGCGGGCCCTGGCGCTGCTCCTGGCCGCCCTGCTGATCGTCCAGGGATCGCTCGGGACACGCGGCGGCACCGCCTCCGCAGCCGAGACGGAGGACGGCGACCTGCTCTACCTCTCCGTGGGCAACCCGATCTGGTACGGCGGCCTGGGAACCATGAACACGGCCCGCATGAGCGTGAACGGCGAGGTCGCCTACTGCTCCGACCCCGTCAACGAGCCGCCCAGGTCGGGCTACTACCAACGTCAGGGCATACAGACGATCGAGCACAACGGCTGGCGCTGGCCCGTCGAGAGCGTCGACCGGATCCTGTTCTACGGCTACGGCGGCCCGGGTTTTGACGCGGGCTTCTGGCGCGACCACATCGGCGGCACGGACGCGGACGGTCGCAGCTTCGAGGCGGGCAAGGACTGGGACGGCTCGTCGATCACCAACGACGAGTTCTATGCCTACACGCACATACTGGTCTCGGACCGCGTGACGAGCGACGGCAGCGTGGCGCTCAGGAACACCTCGGAACGCTTCAAGGCGTGGTTCTGCTGGAACATCCTCGGCTACACCTACGGCAGCATGGGCGGCGTGGAGAACGAGGACGCCGTGGGGATCGCGATCGACGACCTGGACGTGCCGTCCGGATTCGAGTCCTTCCAGTTTGACACCGGACACAACTCGATGTGGAACACGGGAAATAAATCGCAGACCGTCGTCTCCTTTGAGTACAACCCCTACGTCGAGGTCCGATTTGACAAGGTCTCCGCCGACGCCGCGCTCACGAGCGGCAACGAGGAGTACGCCTACGCCGGCGCGACCTACGACATCTACGAGGCGGACACCGGGACCCTGGTCGCGACCGTGACCACCGACGAGACCGGCAGCGCCAGCTGCGAGCTCGAGCCCGACACCAGCTACTACGCCGTCGAGACGGCGGCGCCGAGGGGATTCGTCGTGAGCGAGGAGCGCGTCGAGTTCTCCACGGGGACCGAGGACGCCACGGTCGAGCTTCCCGACAGGCCCGGGACGATCGAGCTCACGGTGCAGAAGCGCGACGCCGCGACCCAGGGGGCGGCCCAGGCGGGCGCCACGCTCGAGGGAGCGGAGTACACGGTCGTCGACGCCAACGGGAACGCCCACACGGCGACGACCGACGCGAACGGCCACGCGTCCTTCTCGGGCCTTCCCCTCGGCGCGGCGAGCGTCACGGAGACCCGGGCGCCCGAGGGCTACCGCCTCGACCCCACCGTGCACGAGTACCACGTCAGCGCCGACGACCTGCCGGAGGGCGGCGTCGTCGAGCTCGCCCCCGAGGGCGACTTCGACGAGTCGGTCATGGCGTTCGACCTCGACCTCGTGAAGTACCGCGACACCGGGGCCGAGGGCTCGGGGCTTCAGGACCCGGCCGCCGGCGTCGAGTTCCAGGTGATCTCGGGCACCACGGGCCAGGTGGTGGCGACCCTCACCACGGACGAGAAGGGCTTTGCGACCACCTCGGGAGGCTGGTTCGGCGCGGGCGAGCGCCCCGAGGGCGTGCTCGGCGCGCTCCCCTACGACCGAGGGGGCTACGTGGTGCGCGAGGTGGCCTCGACGACGCCGGAGGGCTACCAGCCGGCGCCCGAGTGGTCGATCGCGCCCGAGCAGATGGTCGACGGCGCGACGCTGCACTACATCGTGGACAACGACTTCGTCGCGACGCGCATCCAGGTGGTCAAGACCGACGCCGCGAGCGGGCAGACCGTGCCGCTCGCCGGGTTCACCTTCCAGCTGCTCGACGCCGAGGGCAACGCGCTCTCCCAGGACGTGTGGTATCCCAACCACGAGCAGGTCAGCGAGTTCACCACCGACGAGACCGGCTGCGTCACCTTCCCCGGCCGCCTCGCGCCCGGAACCTACCGCATCCGCGAGGTCTCCGCAGCAGCGCCCTATCTCGTCTCCGACCAGGACGTCACCGTCACCATAGAGAACTCCCCCGAGGTGCCGCCGATCAGCGTGGTCACCTTCCCCGACGAGCAGGCCACCGGCTCCGCGACGATCTCCAAGCGCTGCTCGACCGGTCCGCAGGAGAGCGCGGGCGGCGTCTGCGACGCGGGCTGCGCCGACTCGCTCGCGGGCGCGGAGTTCGACGTCGTGGCGATGCAGGACGTGATCGCCCCTGACGGGACCGTGCAGGCCGCCGAGGGTCAGACCGTGACCCACGTGACGACCGGGGAGGACGGGACCGCCACGGCGGACGGCCTTCCGCTCGGGACGGGCACCGCCACGTACGCCTTCCTGGAGACCGTCGCCCCGTCGGGCCACGCGCTCGACGCCACGCCGCACGAGTTCACGCTCGCCTACGCGGACGACCGCACCGCCGTCGTCACCGCCTCCGTCGAGGCCGTCGACGAGCCCACGGTCGTGACGCTCGACAAGACCGTCCTCGGCACGGACGAGCCGCTGCCGGGCGCGACGTTCGCCCTCTGGAGCGACGCCGAGGGCGACGAGGACCCCGCCGAGGACGAGCGCACGCTCGTCACCACGGACGAGTCCGGCACAATCGCCCTGCGCCACCTCCCCGCCGGGACCTATCACCTCGCCGAGGTCGAGGCGCCTGACGGATACCTGGCGAGCGGGGAGCCGCTGACCTTCACCGTTGACGAGACGGGCACGATCGAGGGCGCGAGCTCGCTCGAGCTCTCCGTCGAGGACGACTTCACCAAGGTGAGCCTCTCCAAGCGCGACATCACGAACGAGGAGGAGGTCCCGGGCGCACACCTCAGCGTGCTCGACGCCGAGGGTAACGTCGTGGAGAGCTGGGTCTCCGGCGAGGAGCCCCATCTCATCGAGGCGCTCCCCGTGGGGACCTACACGCTCGTCGAGGAGATGACGCCGCACACCTACGACGAGGCGACGGCCGTCGAGTTTCAGGTGGCGTCGACGGGCGAGGTCCAGACCGTGACCATGTACGACGAACCGATCGAGGTCTCCGGGAGCGTCGACAAGCGCCAGGAGGTCGCCGACGTCGAGAGCGGGACCTACGACTACTCCGTCGACGCGCGGAGCACCAGCCCCACTTGGGTGGACGAGTTCACCGTGACCGACGACCTCACCGCCGCGGCCGACGGGCTCGCCGAGCTCACCGGCATCACCACGCCCGTCGCGGACGGCGACTACGACGGCCTGCTCAACGTCTGGTACCGGACCGACCGCACCGCACCCGACCTCGTCGACGAGAGCGGGGCGAACGCCACGCTCTCCGACGGCCACGCGAACCCCTGGCTCCAGTCCGAGGAGACCGCCGAGCGGCTGGGGGACGACGGCCGCGTCCTCTCCTACGACGGCTGGCGGCTCTGGGCGCAGGACGTGAGCGCCACGGAGGCCACCGAGCTCTCCGTCTCCGACCTCGACCTGGCCGAGGGCGAGAAGGTCGTGGCGGTGCGGCTCGAGTACGGGCGCGTTGACCCCGACTTCACGACGCGCACGGGAGAGTGGGACCGCGACGGCCTCAAGGACGTCTGTGACGACGTGAGCGACGTCGCCGCGCACGAGGGCGACCTGACCGAGGCCGGCACCGAGCGCTCCCCGCTCGTCGTCCACATGCGCCTCACCGACGCCTACCGGCCCGGCACGACCCTCGTCAACCAGGCGCGCCTCGACCTCTACCGCAACGGCGGCGGGTCCGAGGAGCTCGAGGGGCACGACGAGGACCGCGTCGAGCAGGCGCGCGAGGCGACCGGGCTCGCCAGGACCGGGGACGTCGCGCTGCCCGTGACCGGCGTGGCCGCGTTCGGCGTCGTCGCCGTCCTTCTCAGCATGAGGCGCAGACGCCGTTAGGGCATCGCAAATAGCACTGAATACGTACTGTATTCGGAGGGTAATGGAGCTATAGTGTTCACATTGGTAGATTCACTTCCCGAGTTCGAATGGGACCCACGAAAGAACGCGATGAACGTCGAGAAACACGGCATCAGCTTAGAGGAGGCGCGGGAGCTCTTTGCCGATCCAGAGAGAATCGAGGTGCGCCTCTCATATCCAGGCGAGCCCCGCTACGCCGTCGTGGGAAGGCTGTGCGGGAAGCACTGGACGGCGATCATCACGTATCGAGAGGGACGCACAAGGATCATCTCCGTGCGCCGTTCGCACCCGTTCGAAGAGAGGGCCTACGATGAAAAGCTTTAGCAGCTCGGAAGAGATGGAGCGCGTGTTTGACGAGGGAGCCGAGAGCATCCTCGACTACGCCGACATGTCCACGTTGAGAAAGCCCGGCAAGGAGCAGACCCGGCGCGTGGCGCTCGACATGGGGGACGAGGCGATCGCTCGCCTGGATACGTTCGCGGCTCGCTACGGGGTCACGCGCCAGTCCCTCATCAAGGTCTGGCTCGTGGAGCGCATGGACAAGGAGGACGAGCGCGCCGCCCGCCGCGCCCGGGCCGCCGCGACACTCTAGCACGGACGCTCGGCCGTCCCGCCCAGGGGACGTCGCCCCTGGGCGGGCCGCAGGCCTCTCCTAGAACGCGGCCTGGACGGCGTCGCCGAAGGTCTCCTCGAGGTAGGCCTTGAAGTCATCCGTGGTGAGCACGGCCACGAGCGCCGCGATCTTCTCGTCCGACTCCTTGTCCGGCGTGGTCACGATGACGTTGGCGTACTCGTTCTTGATGACGTCGGAGTCGGCGCTCTCCTGCGCCACGGCGTCGGACAGCGTGAGACCCGCGTCGATCGCATAGTTGCCGTTGATGACCGAGAAGTCCGCATCGGCCAGCGTGGACGGCAGCATCGCCGCCTCCTGCTCGATGAACTTCACGTTGTGGGGGTTCTCCACGACGTCATTGGGCGTGGCGGTGATGCCGGCGTCCTCGGAGAGCGTGATGATGCCCTGCTCCTGGAGCAGCAGCAGCGCGCGGCCCTCGTTGGTGGCGTCGTTGGGAATCGTGATCGTGGCGCCGTCAGCGATGGCGGCGAGGTCACTCGACTTGCCGGCGAAAACGCCCATCGGCTCGAAGTGGATCTTGCCCACGCTCACGAGGTCGGTCCCGTTCTCCTCGTTGTAGTTGTTGAGGTAGTTGAGGTGCTGAAAGTAGTTGCAGTCGACCTCGCCGGAGGTGGTGTCCTGGTTGGGCAGGATGTAGTCGGTGTACTCCTTGACCTCGAGCGTGATGCCCTGGTCGGTAAGACGCGGGGCGGCAAAGTCGTTCAGGATCTCGGCGTGGGGGCTGGGGCTCGCGGCCACGGTGAGGGTGGACGCGTCATCCTCGGACGAGCCGCCGCACGCGGCGAGCGCGCCGGTGGCGAGAAGGGCGGTGGCGGAAAGCAGAGAGCGACGGGTGATGTTGGACATGGGAATACTCCTTGGGAAATCGAGGACGTGGGGCGAGAGGTTCTTCTCGCCCGCTAGCTCTGGGTACGGTGGTCCACGCGGCGCGCCGCGAGGTCGCAGACGCTCTGGATCACCTGGACAATCACGACGAGCACGATCACGGCCACGACCATGACCTCGTCGACGCGGCGGTAGTAGCCGTAGCGCACCGCGATGTCGCCGAGGCCGCCCGCGCCGATGGCGCCCGCCATGGCCGTGTAGCCGAGCACGGCGATGAGCACCACGGCCACGCCGCGCACGATCGAGGGCAGCGCCTCGGGCAACAGGGCCGAGAACACGATGCGCGGCACGCTGGCGCCGCAGGCCTCGACGGCCTCCACGCTCTCGCGCGGGACCTCGGCGAGCGACTGCTCAACCATGCGCGCAATGAAGGGGGTGGTGGCCAGCACGAGCGGCGGGATGATGCCCGCGAGACCCGACGCCGTGCCCATGACCGTTCGGGTGAACGGGATGATGAACACCATGAGCACGATGAACGGGAACGAGCGCAGGATGTTGACCACCCAGCCGAGCACGGCATTGAGCACGGGCATCGGACGCAGCGAGCCGGGCGCGGTGAGATAGAGCACCACGCCGAGCGTGAGGCCCAGCACGTAGGAGATGGCCGTGGGCACGAGCACCATCACGATGGTGGAGAGGGTGCCCTCGGCGAGCAGCTCGCCGTACTCGGCGATGAAGGCGTTCACGAAATCAGGCATCCCACTCAACCCTTTCCAGAAGGACCTTGGCGGCCTGGGACTGCGGGTCGGCAAAGACCTCCGCCACGCTCCCCCGCTCCACGACGCGCCCGTGCTCCAGCACCACCACGTTGCGGCAGATCTTCTCGACCACGCCCATCGAGTGCGTGATCACGATGATCGTGACGCCGGTCTGGCGGTTAATCTGACGCAGCAGCTTGAGGACGGTGTTGGTGCTCGCCGGGTCCAGCGCCGAGGTGGCCTCGTCGCAGAGGATGTACTCCGGCTCGCACGCCAGCGCGCGGGCGATGGCCACGCGCTGCTGCTGACCGCCGGAGAGCTGGGACGGGTAGGAGTCGGCACGGTCGCGCAGGCCCACCAGGTCCAGCAGCTCGAGCGCGCGCTCACGGTTGGCCGCCGTGACGCGCCCGGTGGCCGCCTTGTACGGGAAGCACACGTTGGCGAGCACCGTCTTCTGGGCGAGCAGGCCAAAGTTCTGGAAGATCATCGCCACGCGGCGACGATAGGTGCGCAGCGCCGAGCCCGTGAGGCCCGTGACGTCGGCGCCGTCCACGAGGATCTGGCCCGAGTCCGGGCGCTCCAGCAAATTGATGCAGCGCACAAGCGTGGACTTGCCGGCGCCGCTCATGCCGATGATGCCCACGATGTCGCCGTCGGCCACGTCGATGGAGACGTCGTCCAGGGCGTGCGGCGCGTCCGGCGCGCTGCCGTAGGTCTTGGTGAGGTGCTTGATCTGAATCATGCGCGAGGCTCCGCTCGATGACGTGAACAGGGAGGGCCGCCTCCCGCCGGAGACGACCTAGTGAAGGCGCCCGGTCTCCCCGCCCGCGCGACGCGCGCACGGCACGGCAGAGTGCCCGGGCTTGGGCATCTCCATGACCATCATCATCGTGATATGTGCGACAGCGCTCTTCATGGTGGCTACGTTAGCAGGGCCCCGGCGCCCGCGCAAGCCGCGTTACCCGCACGTGACAAAGGCGAGAAGGACGTCGGGTGGGACGCCGTCCGCGACAACCCCGGCGATTCCTAGCCCTTCTGGCGCGCCTGGACCACGGAGCCCACCACGGCGAGCGCAAGCGTCCCCACAAAGATCGCCACGCCGTGGGCCGCAGAGAAGTCACCGGCGATGTAGGCGGAGAGCGCGTCGAAGGTTGCCGCGGCGTCGCCGGGAACGGCCAGCCCGGCGAGCGCGGGAAACGCGAGCGCCGCCGCGAGGACGTTGGGCACCGCGAACGACGCGCCCGACCACGCGGTGCTCAGGCGCACGGCCATATCGGACCAGCGGGCGGCCGCGAGGCCCACGAGCAGGCCGGCCACCACCACGATCACGCCGAGGAAGTCCGCGACCTCCCCGCCCACGAGGATCGTCACCACAAAGCCGAGCGCCGCGCCGGCGGCAAAGCCCACGAGGAACACGCCGGCCCGGTAGGCGAACTTGGAGAGCAGCGCGGCCACCACGCCGAGCACCGCCGCGATCGCCAGCGAGGCCGCCGAGGCGTTCGTGGACGCGAGCGCGATGTTGAAGACGCCGAGAAACACCAGCAGCCCGAGCACCGCGAAGAAGAGCCGCCGACCGAAGAGGCACGCGACGACGCCGATGACAATGTTAACGAGCAGGTAGACGATCACGTATTCCATGGGTCACTCCCCACCGGACGGCTCGTCCTCGAAGTGGTCGTCGGGCAGGTACTTGGCGAAGGGGCCGCGCTTGCTTGCGTCGACGCCCGCGCAGCCGATCGCGTAGACGAAGCCGATCGCGACGATGAGCAGCGGCGCCAGCATCGTGACGTAGACCACCACGAAGGCCGGCCCCAGCAGCGCCTCCCCCGTCGCGGGGACGAGCGCCGGCAGGCCCGCCAGCACCAGGACTCCCAGCCCCAGGATGCCGACCGCGCGGCACGCGCGCTTGGTGAGGCGCCCCACGAGGATCTTCTTGAACCACATCAGCGCCACGCCCAGCAGCGCGCCAATCGCGTAGAGCAGAAGCGGCGACGCCAGGACCACGCCGAGCTGGACCATCGGGTCCGAGATGTTGGGCGTGCCGTTGCCCAGGTGCCACCAGGCGAGAAACGCGCAGCACGCGGCGGCGACCACGATCCACGCCACAAGGTTTCCGATGAACGTCGATTTCTTCACGGCTGCCTCCCCAGCGGGCCGAGCGGGTATGCTTCAGCTGACAGGCGGTCATTATACCCTGCGGCCACAAGGGAGGTCCCATGGCGGATGCCAACGACGCCGGAACCGCGAGCACGGAGAGGCCCGCGCTGCGCACAAGGCTCTACTCGCTCGGCGAGGAGATCGCCAACTCGGTGAGCCACGGGGTGGGCGTCCTTCTCGGCATCGCGGCGCTGGTCCTGCTCATCGTGGTGGCGGTCTCGCACGGAGGCGGGGCGCGCCTGGCGGCGGCCATCATCATGGGCGTCTCGCTCATCGTGGAGTACCTCTTCTCCACGCTCTACCACGCGATCGCCGCGCCGCGCGGCAAGGCGGTGTTCCGCGTGCTGGACCACTGCGGCATCTACCTGCTCATCGCCGGCAGCTACGCGCCGTTCTCACTGGTCACGCTCGCCGGGCGCGGCGGCCTCGAGCTGTGCGCGGCCGTGTGGGCGGTGGCCGTGGCGGGCATCGTGGCCGAGTGCCTGCTGCGCGAGCGCCAGCCCGCCTGGCTCACCGCCGTGGTCTACGTGCTCATGGGCTGGCTCGTGGTCTTTCGCATCGGCGACCTCTGGGGGCTTCTGGCGCCGCCCGCGTTCTGGCTGCTTCTGGCCGGCGGGCTCAGCTACACCGTGGGCGCGGTCTTCTACGCCATCAAGAAGGTGCCCTACCTGCACTTCGTCTTCCACCTGTTCACGCTGGCCGGCAGCGTCTGCATCACGCTCTCGGCGCTGCTGTTCGTGGTGTGAGGAGGGCGGCGCACACCCCACGCAGGCGGGGCGCGGCGCGATGTGTGAACCGCGCCGCGCCCCGCGTCTTTGGACCTGCCCCTGAGGGCTACTGCTCCAGCTTGCCCATGCGCTCGTACACGCTGATGAAGTTCTCGGCCACCACGCGGAAGGTCTCGGCCTCCATCAGCTGGTCCTCCGCGTGCATGAGGAGCATCGAGAACTTGACGCTCCGACCGCCCGCGTCGTTGGTGAGCAGCTGCAGGTGCACGTTATGGCCGTTCAGGAAGTCCTTGCTGCCGGACTCGATCATCGCGCGGGCACCGTCGAAGTCGCCCACCTGAGCCTTGGAGATGGCCTCGATGTACTGGGACTTGGCGGACCCCACGTTGGCGATGATCTGGAAGCAGACCTCCTCCATGTCGAGTGAGGCGTCCTGCTGGGCCGCGTCCTGCGGCGCGTTCTGCTGCGCGTCCTCTGCCATGGCGCTCTCCTACCCCTCGATGGCGGCCATAGCGTCCGCCAGGATCTTCTTGGCGTTCATGCGACCGTAGTCGACCATCGGAATCACGAGCACGGGCGTGGAGCCCGCAGCGGCCTCGGCGTCCTTCTTGGCGTAGGAGATCTGCGGGCCGAGAAGCAGGACGTCGGCGGTGTCGATCTTCTCGAGGGCGTTGTTGAGCGGGCCTGCGGAGATGTTGACGTCCAGCCCCTGGGCCTTGGCCTCTGCCTGCATCTTCTGCACGAGCAGGCTCGTGGACATGCCGGCGTTGCAGGCGAGCAGAATGTTCTTCATGACGTTCCCCTTTCTAGGAACTTCCTGTGACGGTGGGCGGCGGCGCGGGGCCGCCGCCCGGTCGTGCCATCGGTGTCTCAAGCGTACGAGGTTCGCGACGATAGGCGCATGACTACTCGGCGAGCTCGCCGGCGGCCTCGGAGCCCTGGAGCGCCTGGGCGCGCTCGGAGATCTTCATGAACGGCAGGTAGATGGCCATGCCGATGACGATCTCGAGCACCTGCCACACGGCCGCGCGCCAGTCGAAGCCGGTGGAGAGCAGCGCGGAGAGGATGGGGGGCGTGGTCCACGGAGCCTGCGCGATGCACGGCGAGAGCCAGCCGGCGCAGGTCAGGCCGTAGGTGAGGCCGATGAACAGGTCGGGGATGATCACGAACGGGATCATGAGCGGGAGGTTGAACACGATGGGGTACCCGTAGATGACCGGCTCGTTGATGTTGAAGAGGCCGGGGAGGATGGGCTCGACGGTGGCACCGGAGATCGTGGACTGGTGGATGCCGACGCAGAACAGCAGGTTGGCCAGCGTGTAGATCACGATGAAGGCCCACGGGCCGGCGTTCATGATGCTCTTGAGCGGGGTCGCGATGAACGTGGAGATGATGGTCGGCAGGTCGGTGCTGGCAAAGACCGCGAGAAGCGCGGCGACCAGGCCGAAGATGGAGAGTGTCAGCAGCATCGGGATCATGACGTTGAACGAGTTGCCGACCGCAGGCGGCACGCCCTCGCCCAGGTTGACCTTGAGCTTCTCGACGCCGGAGATCTTGATGAACAGCGTGACCGCGAGCAGGCCGATGATGATCGCGCCGAAGAGGCCGTTGGTGCCGGTGTTGGTGGTCGAGAGCGCGCCGGTGACCTGCGCCGTGGTGACCTCGTCGGTCAGCAGCGGCGAGGTGGCGGCGAGGGTCGCGGTGATCGACTGCGGCATCATGACGACGAAGGCGGAGATGCCCACGACCACGCAGGCGAGCGGGTTCTCGAAGCGCTTGTTCGTGGCCAGGCAGTAGCCGATGAGGCCCGCGAGGATCAGCGCCGAGACGTTGAGCGTGCCGAGCGTCAGCGCGTTGCCCCACGTCTGGACGTTGGCGAGCAGCTCGGGGTTCGGGAAGAATCCCGTGTCGCTCCAGAGGTAGCCGAAGAGCACGTTGTTCACGAGAACCGCGATGCCCGCAAGGATGTAGAGCGGCGTGATGGTGGCAAACGCATCGCGCAGCGACCGTAGATGGACCTGGTTTCCGACCTTCGCCGAGACCGCAGCGAACTTGTCGAGAAACGCCTGGAGCTTGGTGTTCTCTGCCATGGGATTACTCCCCTTCAATGGTGAATTCGTGCGTGCGCGCGACCTCGGCGAGCCAGGATGCGGACTTCTTGGGACGGCGCGCGTAGCCGTCCTGGAGGTCGACCTCGACGAAGCCGTAGCGGTTCTTGAAAGCGTTGGCCCACGACCAGTTGTCGATGACCGCCCAGTAGTGGTAACCGACGATCTTCGCGCCGTCGGCGATGGCGCGGGCAATCCAGGCAAGGTGCTCGCGCACGAACTCGATGCGGTAGTCGTCCTGGATGGCACCGGTCTCGGGATCGCGGAAGTTCCACTCCCTCTCGATGCCGATGCCGTTCTCGGAGATGAAGAACTCGAGCTCAGGGTAGTCGCGCTTGAGATTCATGCCAAAGTCGTAGATGCCCTTGGGATAGATCTCCCAGCCGCGGCTCTCGTTCATCTTGGTATCGGGCCAGACGTAGGGCTCGGCGAAGAGCGGGTTGCCGTACTCGTCCCTCTCACGCGAGGGCGCCTGGACGCGCTCGGGGTGGTAGTAGTTGCAGCCCAGCCAGTCGACCTTGCCATCGGCGAGGATGAGCTTGTCCTCGGGGCGGACGGGCAGCTCGACGCCGAGGCCCTTGAGGTCCTCGAGGATGTCGGCGGGCAGCTCCCCCTTGGTCACGAGGTCGAGCCACCAGCGGTTGCGGATTCCGTCAGTGATGCGCACGGCCTCGAGATCGGCCGGGCTCGGGTCCTCGCGCGTGTAGGGCGGGGTGAAGCAGCTGATCATGCCGATGCGCGAGTCGGGCAGCATGAGGCCCTCGGCCTTGGCCGCGCGGTACTCGCGGACGGCGAGGCAGTGAGCGATCGAGATGTTGTACTGGACCGCGCGGGCGCGCTCGAAGCTGTGGGGCTGCGGGTACCACTCACCGCCCTCGTAGCGGTTGTCCGGCTCCACGATCGGCTCGTTGAACGTGAACCAGTAGCGGATCTCCTTGCCGAAGGTCCGAAACGCGACGCGCGCGTAGTGGGCATAGGCCTCGACGACCTCACGGCTCTCCCACCCGCCGCGACGGAAGAGGTAGGTGGGCATGTCGAAGTGATACAGGTTCACGAAGCACTCGAGCCCCGCCGCCCGCGCGTCGGCGAAGAGGTCGTGATAGTACTTCTCGCCCTCCGGGTTGATCTGGCCCTTCTCGTCGAGCAGACGGCTCCACTGGATGGAGGTCCTGAACGACGTGAGCCCTAGGTCCTTGAGGATCTTGAAGTCCTCGTTGTGACGCCTGGTGAAGTCGTTGCCCCCGTACGACCCCACCTTGTTGTGGAAGGCATCGAGATCCTCGTTGGACCACGTGTCCCAGAGGTTCTCGAGCTTCCCGCCCGACGCCTACTCTCCCTCGGTCTGCGGTCCGGACATCGCAGCCCCGAAGAAGAAGTCATCAGGCAGCTTGAGCTTCTCCAACTCTCTCTCCCTTCTCTCTTCTTTTCCTTCCCCCCACGCCCTGCTCGCCATGTGACAAACCTGACATGTCTTATTTTTAGACTAGGCATGTTTTATTCTTATTTAAGACGTTCTTGTGTATAAAATTTGAGCGATATGTTTTCATCGGTGAGTGGATACGGATGAAAATTACCCCCACACCTTCCTGCTCCGCGCTATGCTGGGGAGAACGAGAGGCGGCTCCCCGATGAAGTACGAGCTCGTCGCACAGGACCTGATAGCGCACATCCGCTCCGGCGCCTTCCTGCCAAACTCACAGCTGCCCTCCATAGAGTCGCTCTGCCAAAGCTACGAAGTCAGCAAGGTGACCATCAAGAAGGCGCTCGACATCCTGGAGGACCGTGGCTACATCACGCGGCGGCGCGGGTCGGGCTCGTTCGTCAAGAACGTCCGGACCCCGCTCAAGGATGACGCCGCCTTCGAGACGAGCCGCCAGATGGAGGGCTTCACCGCAGAGCACGAGCGCCGCGGCGAGGCCGTGCGGACCGAGGTCAAGGACTTCTCGGTGGCAATGCCCTCGCCCGACGTGGCCCACATGCTCGACATCGAGGCCGACCAGTTCGTCTACCACGTCATTCGCGTACGCTTTGCCGATGACGTGGCCACGGCGATCGAGTACACCTACATGCCCATCGACGTGATCCCCAATCTCCGGCTCAAAAACGTCGAGACCTCCATCTATCACTACATCGAGAAGGACCTCGGGCTCAGGATCGCGAGCGCGCATCGCACCATCCGCGCGGTTCTTCCCACCGAGGACGAGTGCGCGTGGATGGGGCTCGAGCCGGGCGACCCCCTGCTCGAGGTCGAGCAGGGGGGCTACCTCGATGACGGCACGCCGTTCGAGTACTCGTTCGCGCGCCGCCCGCATGGGTATGAGTTCAGGAGCATCAGCACGAAGTGACGAAAGGTCCGAAGGGGGCAGGCGCGGTGAGAGCCCGAGAGGGTTTCGAGACAAGGCACGTGAGGACACAGGTCCGCGGGGCCAGAAGGGGGCGCACATGAGAATCGGGGCACTCGAGGCGGGCGGGACCAAGATGGTCTGCGCCGTCGCCACGGAGCAGGGCGAGATGCTGGAGCGGGCGTCGTTTCCCACGCTCGCACCCGAGGACACCGTTCCCACGCTTGCGGGCTGGTTCCTGGAGCGCGGCGTCGAGGCTCTCGGCATCGGCGCCTTCGGTCCGACCTGCGTTGACCCGGAGAGCCCGTCGTTCGGCATGATTCTCGAGACGCCCAAGGTCGCGTGGCGCGGCTATCCCCTGCGCGATGCGTTCGTGCGCGCGCTTGGCGTGCCCGTCGGCTACGACACCGACGTCAACGTCGCCTGTCTCGGCGAGGCCACGTTCGGCAGCTCGCGGGGCATCTCGGACCTCGTCTACGTGACCATCGGCACCGGCGTGGGCGCAGGCGTCATGTGCGGGGGGCGCCTGCTTCACGGGATGCTCCATCCCGAGGCGGGACACATGCTCGTGAGGCGCGTCCCGGGCGACGAGGGCCCCTGCGTGTGCCCGAGCCACGAGAGCTGCCTCGAGGGACTCGCGGCGGGCCCGTCGATCGAGCGACGCTGGGGTGCCAAGGGCGCCGAGCTCGCCGGTCGCCCGGAGGTCTGGGAGCTGGAGGGAGACTACCTCGCGCAGATGTGCTGCGACCTCGTGCTGTGCTATTCGCCGCGCCGCATCATCCTCGGCGGCGGCGTGATGCACCAGGAGCAGCTCTTCCCCATCGTCCGGAAGAAGACCCTCGCCTACCTCGGCGGATACATCACCGCCCCGGAGCTGGAGGACATCGACGCCTACATCGTGCCCCCGAGCCTGAACGACGACCAGGGTGTGCTCGGCTGCGTCGAGCTGGGGAGAAGGGCCCTCATGGCATAGGGCTCCCGCGCCCGCGTCCGAAGTGCGTCGCCGCCCGAGAAGGACGCGCCTCGCTCGAGCCTCGCCCCCGAGTCCCCTCAGGCTCGGGGGCGATTCCGTCTAGAGCTCCTCGCCGTTGCTCGCGACCACGCGGGAGAACCACTCGAAGCTCTCCTTGCGCTCGCGGTGGAGGTCGCCCTCGCCCGCGTTGTTCTTGTTCACGTAGACGAGACCGTAGCGCTTGTCCATCTCGCCGGTGCCGGCGGAGACCAGGTCGATGACGCCCCAGGTGAGAAAGCCCATCAGGTCCACGCCGTCCTTCTCGGCGGCGTCCCTGGCGGCGCGGATGTGGTCGCGGAGGTAGGCGATGCGGTAGTCGTCGTGGAAGCGGCCGTCCTGCGCGCGCTCGTCGTAGGCGCCCAGCCCGCACTCCACCACGAAGACGGGCAGCTCCCAGCGCTCGGCGACCCAGTTGAGGCTCCAGCGCAGGCCGAGGGAGTCCACCGGCCAGCCCCACTCGCTCGCCGGGATGTGGGGGTTGTCCACCTTGTCCAGGTCCTCGCGATAGACGTGGTCGGGACCGTCGGCCGAGGCCGCCACCGTGAAGCTCTTGTAGTAGCTGATTCCCACGAAGTCGACGGCCCCGCGGGCGAGGTCCGCCTCGTCACCGGGCTCGATGCCGAGGTCGAAGCCGCGCTCGCGGGCGTAGGCGAGCGCATAGGACGGGTAGTGGCCGCGCGCCTGGACGTCGCCGTACCAGAAGCGGCGCTGCATCGCCACGCGGGCCGCCCACTGGTCCGCCGGGTCACAGGAGCGCGGGTAGACCGGCGTCATCGCGAGCATGCAGCCGATCCTGAACGAGGGGTTGATCGCATGGCCGGCGGCGACGGCGCGCGCGGAGGCCACCAGCTCGTTGTGGGCCGCGCGCAGCACCAGCTCCTCGCGGCGCGCGGGGTCATCGGCCTCGTCGAAGAGCAGGCCCGAGTCCGTGAAGGGCTCCCAGTCCGTGGCAAAGCTCGCCTGGTTGTTGATCTCGTTGAAGGTCATCCAGTAGGTGACCTTGTCGCGATAGCGCTCGAAGCACGTCGCGGCAAAGCGGACGAAGAGGTCGACCAGCCGTCGGTCGCGCCAGCCGCCGTACTTCTCGACCAGCGCGTAGGGCATCTCGAAGTGGCTGAGCGTCACGAGCGGCTCCATCCCGTGCGCGCGGCAGCAGTCGAAGAGCTCGTCGTAGAAGGCGAGGCCCGCCTCGTTGGGCTCCGCCTCCTCGCCCGTGGGAAAGATCCTCGTCCAGGCGATGGAGACGCGCAGGCACCTCATCCCCGTCTCGGCGAGAAGCGCGACGTCCTCCCGAAAGCGATGGTAGAAGTCGATGGCCTCGTGGCTCGGATAGCTCTCGCCGGCGATGACGCCGCGCGTGATGCGACGGTCGATCCCGTTGCCGCCCACCGTCATGACGTCCGCGATGGAGACGCCCTTGCCGCCCTCGCGCCAGGCGCCCTCCGCCTGGTTGGCCGCCAACGCACCGCCCCAGAGAAACCCGTCCTTGAGCATGCTTGCCCCCACGTCCTCGATGCGGTCGGGATGGCCCTGCCCGCCCGCTCCTGTCTCCGACGCCAGAATTCTAACGGATGCGTCCGGTCCGGTCGAACGCGCTAAGATGGTCGGCGAGAAGAACCGCGCGGCCGCCGCGCCGCACGACCCGAGGAGGACACATGACAGACGAGCAGCTCGAGACGCTCAAGCGTGACGTGGATGCCTACGTGGACGAGGTCTGGGAGGACGTCGTCGCCGACATCGACCGCCTCGTGCGTCATGACTCCGTGGAGGACCTCGCGCGCGCCGAGCCCGGCAAGCCCTGGGGCCCGGCCGCCTGGGGCGCGCTCGCGGAGGCCGAGCGGATGGCCGAGCGCCTGGGCCTCGAGGTCACGGACTTGGACGGCTATCTCGGCTTTGCCGACGTCCCCGGCGCATCCGGCCCCGAGCGCTACCTCGCCACGATCGCCCACACCGACATCGTGCCCACCGGCGAGGGCTGGCACTTCCCGCCTCTTGAGGTCACGCGCAAGGACGGCGTGCTCATCGGCCGCGGCGTGGCGGACGACAAGGGCCCGTTCGTGCTCTCGCTCTACGCGGCGGCCTACTTCGCGCGCCGTGCGGCCGCCGGCGAGGAGCTGCCGTACACCCTGCGCTGTATCATCGGCAACAACGAGGAGACGGGCATGGGCGACGTGCCCTACTACCTGGAGCGCTACCCCGAGCCGCTCTTCTGCTTCTCCCCCGATGCCGAGTTCCCGCTCATCTGCGGCGAGAAGGGCCTCTACGGCGGCGAATTCTCCTCGGGCGCCGTGGCGGGCGAGAAGATCGTGGAGCTTTCCGGCGGCACCGTCTCCAACGCCATCCCCGGCAAGGCCACCGCGCTCGTGCGCGCCGACGCCGCCACGCTGGCGGGTGCCGAGCGCATCACGGTCGAGCCCGCCGGCGAGGGCCTCGCGCGCGTGACGGCCGCGGGCATCGGCGGCCACGCCTCGATGCCGGCCGGCACCGTCAACGCCATCGGCGTGCTCGCGCGCTACCTGCTGGCGCAGGGCCTCGCGGGCGAGGGCGAGCGCGGCTTCCTCGAGCTTCTCGTCACGCTCACCGAGGACGCCTACGGCCGCGCGGCAGGCGTCGCCGCCACGGACGACAAGTTCGGCGACCTCACACTCGTGGCCGGCGTCGTGCGCACGGTCGACGGCCGCTTCACGCAGACCGTGGACTCGCGCTTCCCCACCTCCACCACGGCCGAGAAGATCACCGCTCGTCTCACCGAGCTGGCCGCCGCACACGGCTGCACCTACGAGCCCGGGCGCGGCGAGAAGCCCTTCTACATCAGCCCCGAGAGCCCAGAGATCCACGCCCTTCTCGACACCTACGCCGAGTACACGGGCCGACCGGGCAAGGCGTTCACGATCGGCGGCGGCACCTACGCGCGCCACTTTGCCCGCGCCTGCGCCTTCGGCCCGCAGGACCCCGCCGACGAGCTGCCGGAGTGGGTCGGCGGCGAGCACGGCCCCGACGAGGGCGTCTCCGAGGAGGCCATGCGACGCGCGCTCAAGATCTACATCGTCTCCATCGCCCGCCTCATGGAGCTCGAGCTGTAGGCAGCCCCCCACACTGACGGTTATGCGCAACGCTGACGGTTATGCGCAACGCTGACGGTTATGCGCAATCGTGACGGTTGTGCGCACCGGTCCTTCTCGCAAAGTCGCAGGTAGACGCTCTGGCCGAGAAAACCGTGTCGCCACAGCCTGTACATAACCGACGCGAGTGCGCATAACCGTCGCGGTTGCGCATAACCGACGGCCGCGCGCCCCCAGATGACGGGAGCGCGCGGCCCTTCTCGTTACGCAATTCCGGGACTGGGGCGCTACGCGCGCATCTCCTCGGTGTCCTCGGCGATCTCGCGGGCGATGCGGTGGAGCTGGCGGTCGTTCTCCAGCGCGTCGGCCGTCCTCTCGGGCAGGTAGACCGAGAGGCGCCCGCCGAGCGTGCGGAAGGCGGCCCAGCCCTCGGCGTCCACGACGACGTCGTCCTGCTCGCCGATGACGCAGCCCCAGGTCTCGCCGGCGTGACCCGCGCCCACGAACATGCGCTTCTCGCCGCCGTCGCGGTCGGTGAGGACCACGGCCACGCCGCTGCCCTCGTGCTCGGCGTCGCCCTCGCGCGTCCAGCCGATCACGTCCGGCGCGTCCAGGAAGTCGTGCTGCGCGCCGTAGGCAAAGCGACGACGGATCTCCATGAGCAGCGGCAGCTCGCGCACCGCTGGAATGTTGCCGTCGTTGGGCATGCCGTAGAGGTCGCCGTAGAAGACGCAGGGGTAGCCCGCCTCGCGCAGCAGGATCAGCGCATAGGCAGCGGGCTTGAACCACGTCTGCACGAAGGACTGCAGCGCCTGGCCCGGCTGCGTGTCGTGGTTCTCGGCAAAGGTCACGGCGTGCACCGGGTCGCGCTCCACGAGCGTGCCCGAGAAGATCTTGGAGAGATCAACGTCACCGTTGGAGCACGACGCGGCGTAGAGGTTGTAGTGCAGCGGGACGTCAAAGAGCGACAGGCACTTTTCGGCCCCCAGGTAGGCCGTGAGCTCGTCAGCCGTGCGGCCCCAGTATTCACCCACACAGAAGAGCTCACGCCCCGTGTGCTTGCGTACGGCGTCGAGCCAGCGCAGGTAGAAGCCTCGGTCGATGTGCTTGAGCGCGTCCAGGCGGAAGCCGTCCAGCCCGCAGGCGTCCACGTACCAGCAGCCCCAGCGCACGAGCTCGTCAAAGACGCGCGGGTCGTTCACGTCCACGTCCGCGCCCATGAGGTAGTCGTAGTTGGCGTTCTCCGTGCGGTCCACAGCGCTGTCCCAGTGCTTGCCGTCAAAGAGGAAGATGGCCTTTCGCTTGGCACGGTCGTCCCAGTCCACGCCGTGAAAGCACGTCCAGTCCCAGGTGAAGTCCGAGTAGGCGCCCGCGCGCCCGGGGAACGAGAAACGCGTCCACGCGGAGATCGTCCGCGCGTCGCCGAGCACAAGCTCGCGGTTGTTGGACTGCACCTCGCGCGCGACCACGTCCTCGCAGCCGTCCGCGCCGAGGCGCTGGTTGAGCACGATGTCCGCGAGCGCCTGGATGCCGTTTGCCTGCAGCGCGCGCACGGCGGCCTCGTACTCGGCGCGAGTGCCGTACTTGGTGCGCACGGTCCCCTTCTGGTCAAACTCGCCCAGGTCATAGGTGTCATAGACGCCGTAGCCCACGTCCTCGGCGCCCTTCTCGGCCTTGTAGGCGGGCGGCAGCCAGACGGCGGTGATGCCCTGGTAGGCAAAGTCGGCGGCCTGCTCGGCGATGCGGCGCCAGTGCGAGCCGTCGGCGGGCAGGTACCAGGAGAAGCCCTGGAGCATGGTTCCGTTGGTCATGCGGCTCCTTTCCGATGGGACAAGCGAACCTGTCCCCTTTGTCTCACTCCTGGTCGGAGACGAGGGCGACGCCGGCAGCGGCGGCGAGCTCCTCGGGCGTGGGCTGTCGGTCGATCCGCACGGCGAGGTAGACGCAGGCGGCCATGAAGACGACGTCGAGCAGCAGGTCGAACGAGAGGCCGAAGACGCCGCGCTCCAACAGGCGTCCCACGACCTGCACGAGGTCGAGCGCCAGCGCGATCGCCGCCACCACCAGAAACGGCCTGACCTTCTGCGGGCGGTTGGAGCCCCAGATGCCGAGCGCGCCCACGCCCACGCTCGCGCCCGCCGCGACGCCGCCAAAGACGAGCAGCGCGTAGAGCGTCCCCGTGACCGTGACGGGGACGCCCGAGATGACGGCGCGCTCGCCCTCCCCGTACACGACGAGGGCGGCGCCAAACACGGCGACCACCACAATGGTGAGCACGCCCTTCAGGACGATGAGCTCGGAGAGCAGGTGCAGCACGCGCTGGTGGCGCGACCGCAGGAACGTCTCGCCGGAAACGCCCTTGTCGTGCTCCTCCTTGACCTTGTCGGCCAGGCGCGAGCAGATCAGCACGTAGACGATCGTCGTCGTGAGGACGATGGGATTGAACAGGATGAAGGTGCCCATGCCCCAGCCCCACACGATGGCCACGAGCACGGCGAGCCCCACGAGGTAGCACAGGAACCGGTACGGCCCCACGCGCGCGGAGTTGTTGGAGGCCGCAAGCCCCAGGATCGCCGTCAGGACGAGCAGGCCGGCGGCCACGAGAATCATCACGCCAAAGGTGACCGACGCCCAGAAGTCGGCGCCGCCGATGACGCCCGGCACGAGCACGAGCAGCCCGCCGACCAGCGCCAGGGCGCCGATGCCCCCCATGAGCAGCGAGACCATGCGCAGCACCGCCTGCGCGGGCGTCCGCGGGATCGAAGGCTCCAGGTCCTCCATGCGCTGCCACCTCCCTGACACGAATCTGAACGTAGGGAGTATACCCAAACGCACGGACGCGCCCGCAGGCGCCCCGGCCCCTCTCGCCCCTGGGGCAGGGCGGGACGCGCCGGCATCACGCAAAGGTGACGGACTCGTAGTCGGTGGGCTCGGCGAGGTAGCCACGCTCGGCAAGGGCGAGCCCTATCTCGTCGAGGTCCCGCTCACTCCGGGCGCTCACGTGATGGAAGTGGTAGCCGCTCGTGACCTCCAGAAGCGGCGCGGACACCCCGGAGGAGAGCTCTTCCATGAAGCGCGCCACGTCACGTCGGCTCCCGATGCCCAGCTCGGAGGAGACCTTGCCGTAGACGCGGTGGTTCACGAAGACGTCCTCCACGCAGCCGCCCAGGTCGACCACGCAGGTGAGCTCGTCGGCGGTCTGCTCCGCCGTGTGACGACACTTGAAGAGACGCATCGGTCGGTCGGGCGCGCTCGGGGCGAGAAGGACGTAGCCGCGGTTGGTGGAGACGATCTTCTCCCCGCGCGTGCGCAGGAGGGCGACGTCGGTCACCACCACCTGACGGCTCACGCCGCACCGCGCGGCGAGCGCGCCGCCGGAGAGCGGGCGGTCGGACGCACGCAGGGCCGCGAGGATCTTCTCGCGACGGGCCTCCCCCGACCCGCCGCTCACCCCAGAACCTCCAGGTGCTTGAGGGAGAGGTCGAGGATCGGCGCGGAGTGCGTGAGCGCGCCGCAGGAGACGAAGTCCACGCCCAGGTCCGCGTAGCGGCCCGCGTTGGCGGCCCCCACGTTGCCGGAGGCCTCGGTCTGCGCGCGCCCGGCGATCAGGGCGACGGCGGCGGCCATGTCGTCGTGGGCCATATTGTCCAGCATGATGATGTCCGCCCCGGCCTCCACGGCCTCGCGCACCATGTCCAAGCTCTCGCACTCCACCTCGACCTTGTCCACGAAGGGCGCCGACGTGCGCGCCATGGCCACCGCATCGGCCACGCCGCCGGCGGCGTCGATGTGGTTGTCCTTGAGCAGCACGCCGTCCGAGAGGCCAAAGCGATGGAGGCTCCCGCCGCCCAGGCGCACGGCCTCGCGCTCGAAGAGGCGCATGCCGGGCGTGGTCTTGCGCGTGCAGACGAGCGTGGTCCCGGTACCCGCGAGCGCCGCCACGATGCCCGCCGTGTAGGTGGCGATGCCGCTCATGCGCTGCAGGTAGTTGAGGGCCGTGCGCTCCCCCTCCAGCAGAACGCGGACGTCGCCCTCCACGGTGGCGACGTGCTGGCCGGCGCTCACGCGCTCGCCGTCCGCCACGTCGGCGGTGACGCGCGTGGCCGGGTCGAGCAGCGCAAAGACGCGCGAGAAGACCGAGAGGCCCGCGATCACGCCGTCGGCCTTGGCGATGAGCTGCACGCGGCCGGGATGCGGCTCCGGCATCACGGCGGCGGTGGAGACGTCGCCGAAGGGCATGTCCTCGCGCAGCGCCGCGCGGATGTGGTCGTCCATCTGCATCTGGATCATGGGGTCGGTCATGGGGAATCTCCTCTCTCGACGGCCGCGGGACGGACGCGCGAGCGCGCCCGTCTCACGCGGCACCGGTGAGCAGCGCCACGTCGGTCACGTCGCGCGAACCCGCCACAAAGCGGGAGCGCGCCCGGGCGGCTGCGGCGAGCTGCGTCGCCGTGTCCTCGACAAAGCGGTCGCGCATGATCTTGTCGGCCGCCCGCTGCGCGAAGACGAGCGACTCCAGCAGGCTGTTGGAGGCCAGCCGGTTCTTGCCGTGCACCCCGTTGCAGCAGGTCTCGCCGCAGGCAAAGAGGTGCGGCAGCGTGGTCTCGGAGTCAGCGTCCACGTGGATGCCGCCCATGAAGTAGTGCTGGGCGGGCACCACGGGAATCGGCTCCTCACGGATATCGTAGCCCTCCTCGAGGCAGCGCTCCAGGATGTGCGTGAAGTGGCCCTCCACGACCTCGCGCGGCACGCGCTCGAAGGAGAGCCACACGTGCTCGGCGCCGGTCCGACGCATCTCGGCAAAGATGGCGGCGGAGACCACGTCGCGCGGCTGCAGCTCGTCGCAGAAGCGCTCGCCGGCGTCGTTCAGCAGGATGGCGCCCTCCCCGCGCGCGGACTCGGAGATGAGGAAGGCGCGCCCGGGCCTCTCGCTCCAGAGCGAGGTGGGGTGGACCTGCACGTAGTCCATGTGCTCGAGCAGGACCCCGTGCTCGGCAGCCACGCGGCAGCCGTCCCCGGTGAGGCACGAGAAGTTCGTGGAGCGCGAGTAGAGGCCGCCCACCCCGCCCGTGGCGAGGACGGTGGCGTCCGCGCGGATCTCGAGCCGCTCGCCCGCCGGCCCCGTGGCCACGACGCCGCGGCACACGCGCCGCCCGTCCCCCTCGAAGCCCTCCAGAAGGTCCGTCATGCAGGTGTGCTCGAGGATGCGCGCGTGGGGCAGCCCGCGCACGTCGGCGAGCAGGTGCGTGGTGATCTCCTTGCCGGTCACGTCCTCGTGGTAGACGATGCGCGGACGGGAGTGCGCGCCCTCGCGCGTGTAGTCCAGCTCGCCGTCCGGTCTGCGGGCGAAGCGCACACCGCGCTTGATCAGGTCGTCGATGATCGGGCGGCTCGCGCGGATCATGAGGTCCACGCTCTCCAGGCGGTTCTCGTAGTGGCCGGCGCGCAGCGTGTCCTCGAAGAAGGACTCGTAGTCGTCCGGGTCGTGCAGGACGCAGATGCCGCCCTGGGCGAGCATGGAGTCGCAGTGGTCCGCCTCCTCCTTGGAGAGCAGGACCACGCTGAGCGCCGCCGGCAGGTTGAGCGCGCAGTAGAGCCCCGCCACGCCGCAGCCGACGATGACCACGTCGCAGTCGATCACCCCATCAAAGTTTTCTGTTAATTGGGGACTGTCCCCAATTTGCAGACGCGGGGACATCAGCGGGCCCCCAGCTCGAGCATGCGCGTGAGCGCGGCGCGGGCGCCGTCGGCCACCTCGACGGGCGGCAGGCCCACCTCGCCGGTGCCCTCGCGCAGGCACGCGACGAGCCGCTCGGCGGTGATGCGGTCCATGTCCGGGCAGGCCGGGCGCGTGGCCGGGAAGTGGAAGCGCTTGTCGGTCCCGGCGCAGCGGCGCTCCAGCTCGCCGCGCACGCCGTCCACGGTGAGCACGATGTAGTCGCGCGCGGTGCCCGCCACGGCCGCCTCGATGATCTGCGAGGTGGAGCCGGCGACGTCCGCGAGCGCCATCACCTCGGGCCCGCACTCGGGGTGCGCGAGCACCGGCGCCTCCGGGAACGCCTCCTTGAGCGCGCGGACCTCGTCGGCGGAGATGGCCTGATGGATGGGGCAGCAGCCGTCGTTCAGGAGCACGTTCTTCTCGCCCACCTGGCGCGCCACGTAGGAGCCGAGGTGGCGGTCCGGGATGAAGAGGACGTTCTTCTGCGGCAGCGCGCGCACGATGCGCACCGCGTTGGAGGAGGTCACGCAGACGTCGGACCAGGACTTGGCCTCGGCCGTCGAGTTGACGTAGCACGCGACGGCCAGGTCGTCGCCGTAGCGCGCCCGCGCGGCGACGACCGTCTCATGGCGCACCATGTGGGCCATCGGGCAGTCGGCCGCCGGGTCCGGCATGAGGACGGTCTTGTCCGGCGAGAGGAGCTTGGCGCTCTCGGCCATGAAGCGCACGCCGGCAAAGACGAGCGTCCGGCACGGCAGCGTGGCGGCGAGCCTGGCCAGGGCAAACGAGTCGCCCACGTGGTCGGCGAGCTCCTGGACCTCGGGCGGGACGTAGTAGTGCGCCAGGACCGCCGCGTCGCGCTCCGCCTTGAGGCGCGCCACCTCGGCGCGCAGCCCCTCTGTCAGCATGTCCGCTCCCCTCGTCGGCAAACCATGTCAGTATACAGTCTGCTTGACAGGTGACAAGACACTAGCGAGAAGGACGGCGCGCAATCCCAAGCGTTGTGAAGAACGCGTGGCGAGAAGGGCCCGGCGTCTGCGGCCTCGCGACCCCGGGTATTACCTCACACCGTAAGTATCTTCTAATGTTAGGAGAATGATGGACGACACGCCCACCTATGAGGAGCTCGCCCAGGGCCTCCTCGCCGAGCTGGGGGCCATCGGGCGCGCGGTCGGGCCGAAGGCGCTCAACGCCACGCGCGGCGAGACCGCGACGCTGATGTCGCTCTCTCGTGCCGAGACCCCGCTCACCCCCACGCAGCTCGGCGCGCTCACGCACGTGTCCAGCGCACGCACGGCCAACATCCTGCGGTCCCTCGAGGAGAAGGGCCTCGTCACACGCACGCACGCGGCCGTCGACCGCCGCAGCGTCTCCGTGGAGCTCACCGACGCGGGACGCGCCCGCGCGGCCGAGATTCGCGACAACCGCACGCGAACCGTGGTTCGCTATCTGGAGGCCCTCGGCCCGGACGACGCGGCGGAGCTCGTGCGCATCGCGCGCCGCTCGCGCGACATCCTCGTCGAGGCGCTCGCGAGGGAGGTCGTCGAATGAGGATCCTCAGGCTCTTCAAGAACCACGTCCTCGCGCTGCTCGCCGTGGCGGCGCTGCTCGTGGTCTCCGCGAGCGCGGACCTGACGCTGCCCTCCCTCATGTCGGAGATCGTGGACGTGGGCATCCAGCAGGGCGGCGTCGAGAGCCCCGTGCCGGACACCATCCGCGCGAGCGCCCTCGCCGACCTCGAGCTCTTCATGACCGATGACGACGCGGTGCTCGTGGAGGCCGCCTACGCCCCCGCAGACGACGCCGGCGTGCGCGCGTTCCAGGGCACGGACGCCGAGAAGGACGAGGGCTCGAAGCTCGCCCGGGCCCTCGAGCTCCCGGAGGTCGCCGCGCTCGCGCTCGAGCAGGGCGTGGACGCCTCCGCGCTTGGCGGCGACGCGACGCTTCCCGCCGGGACCACGCTCACCCTCGACGACGTGTGCGGCCTCGTGGACGCCGGCGTGGTCTCGCGCGACCAGCTCGCCGCGGCGGCCGAGGCCCTCGGCGAGCAGATGGGCGCCATGGGCGGCACCATCGTCACCCAGCGCTCCATCTCCTACGTGAGCGCCGAGTACGAGGCGCAGGGCATCGCCGCGGCCGACGTGCAGAACGCCTACCTCGGCCGCACCGCGCTCGAGATGTTCGGCCTGTGTCTCGTCAGCCTCGTGGCCACGGTCCTCACGGGCGCGGTGGCCTCCCACACCGCCGCCACCATCGCGCGCGACCTGCGCCGGGAGACCTTCGCCAAGGTCATGCGCTTCTCGCCCGCCGAGGTCAACAAGTTCAGCCAGGCGTCGCTGATCACCCGCTGCACGAACGACATCCAGCAGATCCAGATGGCCGTGACGATGTTCATGCGCCTCGTCCTTCTCGCCCCGATCATGGGGGCCGTGGCCGTGGTGCGCGTGCTCGCCACCTCCACGGACCTCGAGTGGACCATCGGCGTGGCCGTGATCGCCGTGTGCGCCGTGGTGGGCGTGCTCATGGGCCTCACGATGCCCAAGTTCAAGGTGATGCAGAGGCTCGTGGACCGCGTGAACCTGGTGGCGCGCGAGATGCTGGACGGCATCATGCCCATCCGCGCCTTTGGCCGGCAGGACCACGAGCTGGAGCGCTTTGACCAGGCCAGCCGCGAGCTCATGGGCACGCAGCTCTTCACCAACCGCGCGATGAGCTTCATGATGCCGCTGCTCATGTTTGTCATGAACTGCGTGACGGTGCTCATCGTGTGGTTTGGCAGCCACGGCGTGGCCGACGGCGTCATGCAGGTGGGCGACATGATGGCCTTCATCTCCTACACGATGCAGATCGTCATGGCGTTCATGATTCTCACGATGGTCTCCGTGATCCTGCCGCGCGCCGAGGTGGCCGTGGAGCGCGTGGATGAGGTCCGCGAGTGCCCGCTCTCCGTGACCGACCCCGCGCGCCCCAAGCTCCCCGCCGAGGGCGCGCCGCGCGGCGAGCTCACCTTCCGCGACGTGAGCTTCCAGTACCCGGACGCCCGCTACGACGTGATCCAGGGCGTGAGCTTCACCACGCGCCCCGGGCACATGACGGGCATCATCGGCTCCACGGGCTCGGGCAAGTCCACGCTCGTGCAGCTCATCCCGCGTCTCTACGACGTCACGGGCGGCGCAGTGCTGCTCGACGGCGTGGACGTGCGCGACTGGAGCCTCTCGGAGCTGCGCCGGCGCATCGGCTACGTGCCGCAGCAGGGCATGCTCTTCTCCGGCACCGTGGAGACGAACCTCAAGTTCGCCGGCGACTGCGTGAGTGACGAGGACATGCGCGAGGCCGCCCGCGTGGCCCAGGCCGAGGAGTTCATCGAGGAACGGCCCGAGGGCTACGACGCCCCCATCTCCCAGGGCGGCACCAACGTCTCCGGCGGCCAGCGCCAGCGCCTCGCCATCGCGCGCGCCCTGGCCAAGCACCCCGAGGTCGTGGTCTTTGACGACTCGTTCTCCGCGCTCGACTACGCCACGGACGCTCGTCTGCGCGCCGAGCTCGCCCGCACGGTCACCGACGCCGCCGTCGTGGTGGTGGGCCAGCGCATCGCCACGATCATGCACGCCGACGAGATCCTCGTCCTGGACGAGGGCCACGTGGTGGGGCGCGGCACCCACGAGGAGCTGCTGCGCACCTGCCCCGCGTATCTGGAGATCGCCCAGAGCCAGCTCTCCGCCGAGGAGCTCGGGCTGGATGACACGCGGCCGACGGCCGCAGACGCACAAGACACGAAGGGAGGCGAGCGCTGATGCCGCCCGTCAGAGGAGGCCGCGGACGCGGCGAGAAGCCCAAGGACTTCAGGGGCACGATGGTCAGGCTGCTGGGCTACGTGGGGCGGCACAAGGTCGCCGTCCTTCTCGCCCTGCTCTTTGCCGTGGGGTCGGTCGTGTTCAACATCGTGGGGCCGCGCGTGCTGGGCACCGTGACCACCAAGCTCTACGAGGGCCTCGTGGCAACCGTGCAGGGCACGGGCTCGGTCGACTTTGCCTGGATCGGCGCGACGCTCCTGGGCCTTCTGGGCATCTACCTGGCCAGCTCCGCCTGCAACCTCGTGCAGGGCTGGCTCATGACCGGCGTCACGCAGAAGATCTGCTACCGCATGCGCCAGGAGATCGCCGAGAAGATCGCGGTGGTCCCGATGGCCTACTTCAACGAGCACAGCAAGGGCGACGTGCTCTCCCGCATCACCAACGACGTGGACACGCTCGGCCAGTCGCTCAACCAGTCCATCACGCAGCTCATCACCTCGATCACGCAGGTCGTGGGCGTGCTCGTGATGATGCTCTCGATCAGCCTGCCGCTCACGGGCGTGACGGTGCTCACGCTGCCGGCCTCGATCCTCATCGTGGGCGTGGTCGTGCACTTCTCGCAGCGCTACTTCCGCGAGCAGCAACAGGTCCTGGGCACGGTGAACGGCATCGTGGAGGAGGACTTTGCGGGCCAGGGCGTGATCCAGGTCTTTGATAGGGCCGACGCCTCCGTGGAGGAGTTCGAGCGCGAGAACGACCGGCTGTTCACGAGCGCATGGCGCAGCCAGTTCCTCTCCGGCCTGATGATGCCGCTCATGAGCCTCGTGGGCAACATGGGCTACGTAGGCGTCGTCGTGGTGGGGGCGGGGCTCTGCCTCTCCGGACAGGCCGGCCCCGGCGACATCCAGAGCTTCATCCAGTACGTCCGCAACTTCACCCAGCCGATCCAGCAGCTGGCCAACGTGTCCAACACGATGCAGTCCATGGCGGCGGCCACCGAGCGCGTCTTCGAGTTCCTGGCGGCGCCGGAGGAGACCGAGCCGGAAGCCCCACAGCTGCCCGCGCGCCGCGAGGGCCGCGTGGAGTTCGACCACGTGCGCTTTGGCTACGTGCCGGGACAGACCGTCATCCACGACTTCTCCTGCGTGGCCGAGCCCGGCAAGACCGTGGCCATCGTGGGCCCCACGGGCGCCGGCAAGACGACGCTCATCAAGCTGCTGCAGCGCTTCTGGGACGTGGACGCGGGGTCGCTGCGCGTGGACGGCATCGACGTGCGTGACTGGGACCGCGCGGAGCTCCGGCAGGAGTTCGCGATGGTGCTGCAGGACACGTGGCTCTTCAGCGGCACCATCCGCGAGAACATCCGCTACGGCCGGCCGGACGCCACCGACGAGGAGGTGGAGGCTGCGGCCCGCGCGGCGCGCTGCGACCGCTTCATCCACACGCTGGCGGGCGGGTACGACTTCGTGATCAACGAAGAGGGCACCAACCTCAGCCAGGGCCAGCGGCAGCTCGTGACCATCGCGCGCGCCGTGCTGGCCGACCGCCCGGCGCTCATCCTCGACGAGGCCACCTCGAACGTGGACACGCGCACCGAGGAGCTCATCCAGCGCGCGATGGACGAGCTCATGCGCGGGCGGACGAGCTTCGTGATCGCGCACCGGCTGAGCACCATTCGCAACGCGGACGTGATCTTGGTGCTGCGCGACGGCGACGTCGTGGAGAAGGGCACCCACGAGGAGCTTCTCGCCAAGGGCGGGTTCTACGCGGAGCTCTACAACTCCCAGTTCGACCACGCGGCGTAGACGCGACGCGAGAGGGGCCGGAGGGGTTCGTTGACCCTCCGGCCCCCGTTTGTCGTGACGCTGATCCGGGAATTGGCGCGCTTGTTCCGGGGCAGTCTAGAAATCGAGGCCCTTGTCGCGGGGCGTTCTAGAAACCGGGCACCTTGTCCCAGGTCGATCCGGAAATCGGCGTTCTTGTCGCCCCAAACTCTTGGAATCGCCGACCTTGACCCAATCCGTGCGGCGCCGCCGGGACAACCCCGGCGATTCTCGGACGCCACGGGAACAAGACCGGGGATTCCTAGAAGACCGACCGACCCCCGCCCCTACGACAGCGCGATGCCGCCGAGCCAGCCGCACAGGGGCACGGCGAGGGCGCTGTAGTAGCTCGTCCAGTAGGACAGGCTCGTCGAGCGCACGTAGCCCACGTTGTCCATGACCGTGCCGCCGCCGACGTAGATGCCGATGTGGCCGTAGATGCGGCCGGCCGCGCTCGCGGGCGAGCTGTTGACGGCCACGATCATGCCCGGCTGGATGTTGGACGGCGAGGTGTGGCACCAGCTGTAGTACATGTCGTCGGCGTTGCCCCAGAACGAGCCCACGCCGGCGTTCTGGAAGACGTTGGTGACCCACGCGGCGCACAGGCCCGTGCCCGGCGACGGCGTGGAGTGGCACGCGCTGATGACCGCCGAGAGCGACCCGTTGCCGGTGACGAGCGGCTCGTCCGTCACCGTGTTGGGCCCGGAGCCGTGCACCTGCTCGGCGAGCTGCTGGGCGGCGAGCAGCTCGGCGTCGCGCTGGGCCATGAGGTCCTGGACCTCGGCGGAGAGGCTGTCCACGAGCTCCTGCGACTCCTGCTGCTTGGCGCGGGCGTCCTCGAGCTGGGACTGCTGCTGGGCCTGGAGGTCCTCGAGGTCGGCCTTCTGCGCCTCGAGCTCGGCCTGCTCGTCCTCGAGCTGGGCCTTGAGCTCGCGGACCTCGGCGATCATCTCGCTGTCCGCCTCGGTGATCTTGTCGAGGTAGTAGATGTTGCTCGTGAGCTCGTCGAAGGTCGCCGACGAGAGCAGCAGGTCGAGCGTCGAGGACGGGCCCGCCTTGTAGCTCGAGCTCATGCGCTGGCCCAGAATCTCCTGCTTCTCCTCGATCTGGCCCTGCTTCTCGTCAATCTGGTCCTGCTTCTCGTCGATCTGGTCGGAGACGTCGACGATCTGCGCGGTGGTGTCGGAGAGCTGCGAGGCGATCGTCTCGTACTCCGAGGAGATCCGGTCGAGCTCAGCCTGGGCCTCGTCGTAGCTCAGCTGGGCGGCGTCGAGCTTCTCCTGGGTGGTCTGGGCGCGCGCCACGCCGGGGAGCACGGTCGCGCAGACGCCCGCGCCGATCAGCAGGCGGAGGGCGTCGCGACGCGTGACGCAGCGCGGCGTGATGCCGGCGTCGGTCTGGGCGATGCGCGTACGGGGCATGGAGTCTCCTTGGTACGTATGTGCGGCATTGTCGAAACTCATCGCACCATTCTAGCCACAATCGCGCTCGGACACGAGACACACATGAGCCCGCGCCCCGGGCGGCGGCCTCAGCGGTTCTCGATGTGCGCGACGTTGCCCACCGTGATCGTGATGCGTCCCTCGGCGTCGGTCGAGAAGTCCAGGTAGCCCGGGCGCTCCGCGAGCTCCGAGGGGAAGGTGATCTCCACCCCGGTGTCCGTGCGGATCTTGTGGCTGCGCGTGAGGCGGTTGGCCACGCCGCGACGCACTGGCGCCTCCTCGGGGAGCCTGGCCTCCTGGACGCGCTCCTCGAAGCGCTGCTGCACCTCGGGGCGCTCGGCAAAAACGGTCCGGCCCACCTCGGCGGGCGAGAAGGACTCCTCCACGTCGGCGCTTCTCGCCACGGCGGCCTTGACGCGCGCGGCCTCCACGGCCGGCTCCAGGCCGAACTCCTCCGCCACGTCGCGCACGATGACGTTGACCTCGTCGATGACCTCGTGGCTCGAGGCCTCGCTCGTGCACTGCAGGAAGCGCTCGGGGATGACGCTCACGCGCTCGCCGCCCACGGCGCGCTCCTTGTCGTGAAAGTCGATCGCGCCGGTCTCGGCGTCCACGAGCACGTAGGACGCCACCTTCTGGGAGGGGTTGGGCAGCGTGGCGTCCACCCGCGCGATGTCGTTGGCACCGCCGCCGACCTCGTGCACGAACGCCTGGCGGCGCGGCAGCAGCAGGATCGAGAAGAACCTGCGGCCGGCGGGGCCGTCGAACTCCACGTCCTTCTCGTCCGCGCCGTCCGTGTCCGTGAAGTCCGCGACGAGCAGGTCGCACTGCTCGAGGTCCTCCGAGCGGCGCAGCTCCTCCCAGAACCACTGGGCGATCTCCGTCGAGAACTCCACGAACTCGCGCTCGCCGGCCAGGTAGCGCGTAAGCTCCGCGGCAAAGCCCGAGTCCGGGGCGAACTCGCCGTGGCGGCTCTCCGCGTTGGCGGAGATCTTGCGCAGGTGGCGCTGCACGTAGGAGCGCGTCGCGCGGACCGTGAGGTCGAGCGGGCGTTCGGAGAGGTAGGTGGAGCCAGAGTCGAAGTCAAAGACGTGCAGGATCGCGCGGTCTACCTTGAGCATGGGTGTCCTTCTCGAGTCGTGACGACGGGGTGGGAGCAAGCGCGCCCACCCCGATTAATGCACTAAATCAAGCACCGTTTTCTATGTCCGCAGGTCAGAATAACGCACTTGTACGATTTAGCGCGTTATTCGAGCGGGCGGACGAGAAGCGCGCCTACTTGCCGTCCTCCTCGCGCTCGAGCGAGGGAATCTGGTCGCGGAACGCGTTCTCCGTGGCGTTGGCGTGCGGCGACTTCTTGGCGTAGCGCTTGACCGCCGCAGCCGTCTTGTTGATCGACTGCAGCGTGCCCGCGCCGGCCACGCAGCCGCCCGGGCAGGCCATGCCCTCGAGCAGGTAGCCGGGGTACTTGCCCTTGACGGCGTCCTTCATCATCTTGCGGCAGTTCTCCAGGCCCTCCGCGTTGACGACGTTGACCTCGCGCTCGGGGTCCATCACCTTGATCGCGTTGACCACGGCGCCCGCGACGCCGCCCGCCACCGCGAACCCGCGCCCATCGGCGGAGGCCACCTCGAAGTCCGAGCTGCCCTCGCCCGTGAGCTTGGTGTACTCGTCGATGCCGCGGCCCTTCATCATGCCGGCCATCTCCTCGAAGGTGAGCACAAAATCCACCTCGGAGCGCACGGACTTGCGCATGGCCTCGAGCTTCTTCGCCGAGCACGGCCCCACGAAGACGATCTTGGCGTTGGGGTGCTGCTGGCGTAGCAGGCGCGCCGTGAGCGTCATGGGCGTGAGGGCCATCGAGATGCACTCCGCGTGGTCCGGGAACTCGGTCTTGGCCATGACCGACCACGCCGGGCAGCACGAGGTGCCCATGAACGGAATCTTCTCGGGCACCTCCTCCATGAAGTCCTCGGCCTCCTGGACGGTGCAGAGGTCCGCGCCCACCGCGACCTCCTCCATGCCGGAGAAGCCGAGCATCGTGAAGGCCTGGCGCAGCTTGTCCACGTTGCCCTTGCCGCCGAACTGACCCACGAAGGCCGGCGCCACCTCGGCGATGACCTCGTCGCCGCGGTTGATGGCCTGGATGACCTGGAAGATCTGGCTCTTGTCGGCGATGGCGCCGAACGGGCAGTTGATCAGGCACTGGCCGCAGGAGACGCACTTCTCGTAGTCGATCTGGGCGCGGCCGTGCTCGTCGGAGCCGATGGCGTGCATGCCGCAGGCGTCCGCGCAGGGGCGCACCTGGTGCTGGATCGCGTGGTAGGGGCAGGTCTTGAAGCACATGCCGCAGTGGATGCACTTCTCCTGATCGATGTAGGCCTTCTTGTCCCTGAACGAGATGGCGCCCTTGGGGCAAATCTCGCGGCAGGGGTGCGCGAGGCAGCCCTGGCAGGCGTCGGTCACGCGGTAGGTGTTGTCCGCGCAGGCGTTGCACGCGAACTTGATGACGTTGATCAGCGGCGGCTCGTAGTAGGTCTCGGGCACGCAGGCGTCGGCGAGGCCGTCGGTGAGGCTCTCGCGCTTGTCCACGCCCTGCAGCGGCAGGCCCATGGCCAGGCGGATGCGCTGCTCCACGATCGCGCGCTCCAGGAAGACCGACTCGCGGTAGGTGGCCACGTCGCCGGGGATGATCTCGTACGGGAGGTCACGGAGCTTGCGGCGGGTGGTCTTCTCGTCGTCGTCCTTCATCTCGTAGGCGATCTTGGCCACGCTGGAGAACACGTTGCGGCGGATCTCGGTCAGGTTGGTGTAGACGCCGCGCATGGTATCGGCCATGGTTGCCCCTCTCCCGGGTGTCTCGTCGTGCGTCGCGCCTCCCCTCAGAGGCGCGTTCTCAACCAGTCAGTATCGCACAGCGGACGGGCGGGTGGCGGCGGCGTTCCCCTCGGCGTCGCGCGATTTGCGGCCTGCGGCAGGTTGTGCGCAATCTGCGAGGTTATGCGCGGCCGGGGAGGTTATGCGCGTCGTTTGATCGTCTCTATCCGCCGGTCACGGGCGTGCCGAGAAGAACCTCGGCGCGCGGCCGTGCGCATAACCTCGCGGCGTGCGCACAACCTCACTCCGGGCCGCTCAGAGCGCGGGCGGGCGCTCCGGCCAGAGGCGGGTGGGCCAGGCGGTCTCCAGACGCAGGCGCGCGCCGGTCACGGGGTGCGTGACGTCCTCGCGCCAGGCGTGGAGCATGAGTCCGGCCGGGCTACGCGGCCCGCCGTAGAGCGCGTCGCCCACGATCGGGTGGCCGAGCGCGGCCAGGTGCACGCGGATCTGGTGGCGCCGGCCGGTCACGAGCGTGACCATGAGCAGCGTGCGCCCGTTCTTCTCGGCGATGCGGCGGACGCGGGTCTCGGCGGGGCTGCCCTGCTCCGGGCGACAGACGCGCATGCGGCGCGCGTCATGGCGGTCCCGACCGACGGGCAGGAGCACGGTCTTCTTGGCCCAGGGGACGCGCCCCGCCACCACCGCGAGGTAGGTCTTGTCCATGTCATGGCCCGCGACCTGCGCGTCCAGCGCCGGCTGCGTTGCGCGGTCAAGCGAGAAGAGCACGACGCCGGTGGTCTCACGGTCCAGGCGCTGCACCGCCTGCGGGCGCGCTCCCGTGCGGCCCGCCGCCGCCAGGTGCGCCGCCACGACGTCCGTGAGCGTGCGCGCGCCCGTGCCGTCGCCGTGCACGATGATTCCCGCCGGCTTGTCCCAGGCGAGAAGGACCTCGTCCTCGTATATCGGCACGCCTTCGTCCACGCCAACCCTCTCCTGCCCGCAGTCCCAGTGCTGCCGATACGCGACTTCCAACGTTTTAGCGGCCCGTTCCGTCGGAAGTCGCGTACTGTCGTGAGGCAATATGCGATTTCCGACGGAATATGCGGGCAAAACGTTGGAAGTCGCGTATCGGCCGGGGACGAAAGCGGCTACGCCAGGCGGGCGAGAACCGCCTGCGCCAGCTGGTCCATCGGAACCTGCGTCTGCTCGTGCGTGGCCATGTCGCGCAGGGTGGCGGCGCCGGCAGCCACCTCGTCGCCGCCGATGACCACGCAGAGGCGAGCGCGCAGCTTGTCGGCCTGCTTGAACTGGGACTTGAGCGAGCGGCCCTGATAGTCGGCCTCGGTGCGCACGCCCGCTGCGCGCAGCGCCAGGCAGGCATCGAACGCCGCAGCGCGCTCCGCCTCGCCGCCCGTGCAGGCCACGTAGACGCAGGTCGGCTCGTCGCCGCCCATCTCCACGCCCGCCGCCGCGAGCGCGAGCGCGATCCGCTCGAAGCCCACCGCAAAGCCCAGGCCCGGCGTGGGCTTGCCGCCCTCGAGCTCCACCAGGCCGTCGTAGCGCCCGCCGCCGCCGATGGCGCCCACGCCCGAGCCCACGGCCTCCACCTCGAAGACCGTGCGCGTGTAGTAGTCCAGGCCGCGCACCAGCGTGGGGTCCTCCACGTAGGCCACGCCGGCCGCGTCCAGATAGCGCTTGACCGCGGCGTAGTGCGCGGCGCACTCCTCGCAGAGGTTGTCCGGCGCGAGCGGCGCGTCCCTCATGACCTCGCGGCAGTGGTCGTTCTTGCAGTCAAAGGCGCGCAGCGGGTTGATCTGGGCGCGCTCGAGGCAGTCCTCGCACATCTCGTCCTTGTGGTCCAGGATGAACGCGCGGACCTTGTCGCGGTAGGCGGGGCGGCACGCGGCGTCGCCCATCGAGTTGATGACCAGGCGCAGGTTCTCGCGGGCAAAGCCCAGGCGCTCGAAGTAGGTCATGAGCATGATGATGCACTCGGCGTCCGCGGCCGGGTCGCTCGCGCCCAGCCACTCGACGCCCACCTGGTGGAACTGGCGCAGGCGCCCCTTCTGCGGGCGCTCGCCGCGAAACATCGCCTCCGCGTACCAGAGCTTGGCCGGCGCCGCCCCCTGCGGCACGAGGTTGTTCTCCACCACGGCGCGCACCACGCCCGCCGTGCCCTCGGGCCGCATGGCCATGCGCTGGCGCGGCTTGAGGTGGCTCTCGGACCCGCGCTCCAGCACGTCGGGCAGGAGCGCGCCGGAGAAGACGCGGAACATCTCCTTGCGCACCACGTCGGTGGATTCGCCGATGCCGTGCACGAAGGTGTCCACCTGCTCGATGGCCGGCGTCTCGATCTGGTCGAAGCCGTACGCGCCAAAGAGCTCGCGCGCCACGTCGACCATGCGCTGCCAGGCGCGCATGTAGCCGCCGTAGAGGTCCTCGGTCCCCTGAACCTTCTGAGCCATCGGGCATCCCTTCTCGCCGTGCGGTTTTACAGCCGTTCAGTATACCGCGAGTGGCAAGCACACCACAGCCGGCGACGGTCACGCCGCGCGGACCGAAAATAGCATACACTGGCAAGCCGTTTCTGAAAGCTTCAATGAATCTCAGCTGGCAGTATGTGATATCGAATCAGCTCAGTGTATGCTATCTGACGAGAAACCCGTCCACCGGTCATGGGGGACGGGTTTCTCGGCGCGGTTTTGGCGTACGTGGCTAGCAGATCTTGACGACCCAGCCCTCGGGGCCGGCGATCTCGCCGTCCTGGATGCCGGTCAGGGTCTCGCGCAGCTTGGCCATGACGGGACCGACGTGCTCCATGCCGCCCTCGCCGAAGGTGACCTCGGTCTCGCCGTTCACGACCTTGCCAACCGGGGAGATCACGGCCGCCGTGCCGCACATGCCGCACTCCACGAACGCGCCCTCGGCCACCTCGGAGAACTTGACCGGGCGCTCCACCACGGTCATGCCGAGCATCTCCTGGGCCACCTGCACGAGGCTGCGGCGCGTGATCGACGGCAGGATGGAGTCCGTCGCGGACTGCGGCACCACGATCGTGCCCTCGCGGTCCACGAACATGAAGTTGGCGCCGCCGGACTCCTCCACGTAGGTGTGGGTCTGCGGGTCGAGGAACATGTTGTCCGCGAAGCCCTCGGCGTGCGCCTGGACGCTCGGGTAGAGGCTCATGGCGTAGTTGAGGCCGGCCTTGATGGCGCCGGTGCCGTGCGGGGCGGCGCGGTCGTACTCGGGGACCTTCACGGCGACCGGCTTGACGCCGCCGGAGTAGTACGGGCCCACCGGCGTCACGAGGATGCGGAACTGGTACTCGTCAGCCGGCTTCACGCCGATGACGTTGCCCGTGGCCACCATGAACGGGCGCACGTAGAGCGTGGCGCCCGAGCCGAAGGGCGGCACCCAGGCCTCGTTGGCCTTGACGACCATCTTGACGGCCTCGACGAACTTGTCCTCCGGGAAGGGCGGCATCACGATGCGGCGCGCGGAGTCGGCCATGCGGGAGGCGTTGAGGTCCGGGCGGAAGCAGACGATGTCGCCGTCCTTGGTGGTGTAGGCCTTGAGGCCCTCGAAGACCTCCTGGCAGTAGTGGAAGATGCCCGCGCACTCGGAGAGCGTGAGGGTGTGGTCGGTCGTGAGGCCGCCCTCCTCCCAGGCGCCGTCGCGATAGTTGCAGGCGTAGCTGTAGTCGGTGGGCTGGTAGGCAAAGCCGAGGCTGCCCCAGTCGATGTCCTTCTTCTCCATGTGCTGTCCCCTCGTGCCGGGTTTATGTGCTGCGGAAACGATAAACCCATTCAGGGCGAGAAGAACGTGCGGTTGCGGAGGTTGTAACATTGCGACGTCAACGACTATCGAGAAGAACGGGGCACACCATGCGCATGTTCCGCAACGACTACTCCGAGGGCGCCGCGCCCGAGATCCTGGCCGCGCTCGCCGCCACCAACGACGAGCAGACCGTCGGCTACACCGAGGGCGACCCGCACTGCGAGCGCGCCCGCGAGCTCATCCGCGCCGCGTGCGGCCGCGACGACGTGGACGTGGAGTTCTGCATCGGCGGCACCTCGGCAAACGTCATCGGCGTGACCGGCCTTTTGCGCGACTGGGAGGGCGCCGTCTGCACGAAGGACGCCCACATCAACGTGCACGAGACCGGCGCCGTGGCCGCGTGCGGGCGCACCGTGCTGCCCACGGACGACGCCGACGGCTTCCTCACGCCGGAGGCCGCCGAGCGCGTCTGGCGCTTCCAGACCTCGACGGGCCGCCACATGACGCGCCCGGGCTGCGTCTACATCTCCGACACCACCGAGCTCGGCGGCGTGTGGGACCGCGCGCGCTTCGACGCCATCTGCGACTGGGCGGACGAGAAGGGCCTGCCGGTGTTTCTCGACGGCGCGCGCCTGGGTTCGGCGCTGACCTCGCCGGCGGCGGGCGGCCTCACGCTCGAGCACATCGCGGCACGCTGCGGGGCCTTCTACATCGGCGGCACCAAGAACGGCATGCTCTTCGGCGAGGCCATGGTCATCGCCAACCCGCGCCTGCGCGAGGCCTTCCCATTCCTGCAGAAGGAGCGCGGCGGGCTGCTCGCCAAGGGGCGCCTTCTGGGCGTGCAGTTCGAGGCCGCGTTCGCGGCGGCGACCGACGGCGGCGAGGCCCTCTACTGGCGCCTGGCGAGAAACGCCAACGCGTGCGCGTTCCGCCTGCGCGAGGGGCTTATCAAGCTCGGCTTTGCGCCCTACGGCGAGGCACCCTCCAACCAGCAGTTCTTTGTCATGACGCCGGCGCAGCGCGACGCCTTCGAGGCCGCGTGCGGCTGCGAGACCTTCTACGAGCTGCCGGACGGCAACGTGGTGGCGCGCTTCGTCTGCTCCTGGGCCACGGCCGAGAAGGACGTGGACGAGCTGCTCGCCCTTGCCGCAAAACTTGCCTAAAAGGGGCCTGACCCCTTTTAGGCAAGCTCGAGGCCGAGGTAGGTGGTGATGACCTCGTCGGCGGCGGAGAGGTCCTGGACGACGGAGCAGCCGGCGTAGCCGATGGCGTGACATCCCGCCGCGCGGGCGGCCGCGATGCCCACAGCCGAGTCCTCGAAGACGACCGCCTCGGAGGGGTCCACCCCCAGAAGCCGCAACGCGAAGAGGTAGGGGTCGGGCTCCGGCTTGTGCCGCTCGACCATGTCGCCGAAGACCAGCGCGTCAAAGAGGTGCACGGTCCTCAGCCGGTCGAGCGCCACGAGCGGGCCGCGCGCCGGCGTGGTCGAGACCAGGCCCACCTTGACCCCGCGCGCCCGCAGGCCCTCCATGAGCTCGCGCGCGCCGGGCTCGAGGACCAGGTCGGCCTCCGCGTAGGTCCGGAAGCACCCGTTGCGAAGCGCCTCGTAGTCGTCATAGGTGTAGGGCGCGCCGTACTTCTCGAAGTAGCGCGGCACGATGACGGCGTCGTCCTCGCCCGCGAGCTCGTCGATGTCCTCGTCGGTCACGGGGACGCCCATCTCGAGCAGGATGCTGCGGGCGAGCTCCATGTTCTTGCTCTCGGTGTCGCAGAGCGTGCCGTCAAAGTCGAACAGCGCCGCCCTGATGCGCTCCGGTCGTGCCATGCCGCCCTCCCTGGGCCGTCCTTCTCGGCGTCCTTGCCCTCTGTCCTTCTCGCCCGTCCCGCTACAGCGCGAGGCCCACGAACGAGCCAGTCGCCTCGTCGGCCGCGCTCACGTCCTGGACGATGCCGCCGCCGGTGTAGGCGATCGTGTAGCAGCCGGCCGCCTTGGCCGAGCCGATGCCCGTCGGCGAGTCCTCCACGGCCACGCACGCCCCCGGCTCCACGCCGAGCAGCTCGGCCGCGCGCAGGTACGGGTCGGGCGCCGGCTTGCGCCGCTCGACCATGTCCCCGCACACGATGGCGTCGAAGCGGTCCAGGATGCCCAGGCGGGCGACGCCCGTGAGGATGCAGCGCGCCACCGTCATCGAGACCAGGCCCACCTTCACGCCACGCGAGCGCAGGTCGTCCAGGAGCTCGAGCGCGCCGGGCTCCAGCGCGAGGTCGGCCTCGGCGTAGGTGCGGTAGCAGTTGTCCCGCAGGTGCTCGTAGTCGTCGATCGTGCCGGCGACGCCGTAGCGCGCGAGAATCGGCGGGACCGTCCTGCGGTCCTCCCCGCCCGTGAGCACCTCGAGCTCGGACATCGGGACCTCGGCGCCCATCTGGCGGAGCACGTCCTGCACCAGACGGAGGTTCTCGACCTCGGTGTTGCAGAGCGTGCCGTCAAAGTCAAAGAGCACGGCGTCGATGCGCGCCGGACGTGCCATGCGAGCCTCCTTCTTGGCGTGGGGCGGACCGCCGCCAGTGTATCAGAGCGCGCGTTCTTCTCGCCGGTGCGAGCGCGCCGCCCCGGACGCGCCGGCGGCCCCGATGTCAAAGCATTTTGACGCAGGTGCGCGCCTTGGCCGAGCCCGCGACGGGTAGGATGGGGGCAGGGCCCGGGCGAAGGAGGGGTCATGGACGTCGGGACTCGCATACGCGAGCACCGCGAGGCGGCGGGCGTGCGCCAGGACGAGCTCGCCGAGCTCTGCCGCGTGAGCCGGCAGACCATCAGCAACTGGGAGCGCAACAAGACCCTGCCCGACATCGAGAGCCTCAAGGTCATGGCGCACGAGTTTGGCACCACGATCGATGCCCTCGTCGGCGACGATGTGCCGGAAATCAAGCGCCGGGCGGACGCGGACGCGCGCCAGCTGACCGCCCTCTTCCTCGCGGACACGCTGTGCTGGCTCTTCCTCGAGCTCGGGCTTGCCGGAAGCTGCTGGGACCTGCACCCCATCTTCTCCACGCTGCTCTGGAGCTACCTCACGTTCGCCGTCATCGGAGCCTGGCTGGTGCTCATCGTTGTCTCCTGGCGGCTCCGAAAGCGCCTCGGGCTCACCAACTACTACGAGCTGCTGCGCTACCTCGGCGAGCATCCTGCCCGCAACGGCACGCGGCTCACGCGCCTTGCCGAGAAGACCGTCGGCCAGTCACACGTGCTGCTGGGGATGGTCTTCTCCCTCATGGTCCTACAGCTCATCGCCTATTTTGGAGTGGTGCCGCTTCCGGTGGCGCTGGTGGCGAGCATCGGCTCCGGCGCGGCGTACGCGCGCGGCATGCGGAAGACCCAGCGCGAGGGCGGGCCGGTGGAGGTTCCCCTCCCGCCGCAGCGCTGAGGGCTCCCGCGCGCCGCGCCCGCTACCCCGCGAGCCGCGCCGCGAAGTCCGCCAGCGTGCCGGGGATGTCGATCTGCTGCGGGCACACCGCCGCGCAGCTCCCGCAGCCGATACAGGCGCCCGGGCGCTTGTCCTCGGGCAGCGTGCCCACGTACATGGCCGGGATGAACCCGCCGTCGCCGCCCGTGACCATCGCCTCGTTGTAGAGCTCGAGCAGCTTGGGGATGTCCAGGCCCATCGGGCAGTGGTCCGTGCAGTAGCGGCACGCCGTGCAGGGCACAGTGTGGCGGCCCAGCAGGTTGGCCGTCACGCGAGCCAGGGCCGCACGGTCCTGCTCGCCGAGCGGGCGCTCCTCGGAGAACGTGGCCACGTTCTGGCGCAGCTGCTCGAAGTCGGACATGCCGGAGAGCGTGACCACGACCTCGGGGATGCCCTGCACGAAGCGGAACGCCCATGCCGCAGGCGTCTCGTCCGGGCGCGTCTCGGCGAGAATCGCCGCGTTCCGGGGCGAGAGCCGCGCCAGCTTGCCGCCGCGCACGGGCTCCATGACCCACACGGGGATGCCGCGCTCGGCGAGCAGCTCCACCTTGGCGCGCGCGTTCTGGAACTCCCAGTCCAGGTAGTTGATCTGGAGCTGACAGAACTCCATGTGCTCGCCGTACGCGTCGAGGAAGCGCGTGAGGCACGGGAGGTCCCCGTGCGCCGAGAAGCCCAGGTGACGGATGCGCCCGGCCGCCTTCTGCGCGAGCAGGTAGTCGAGGATGCCGTGGGCGGGGTTGAGGTACTCGTCGACGTTCTTCTCGCACACGTTGTGGAAGAGGTAGAAGTCAAAGTGGCCGGCGCCGGTCTTGCGGAGCTGCTCCTCGAAGATCTCCTCGACCTTGCCCATGTTGGCCAGGTCGTAGCCCGGGAACTTGTCCGCCAGGTAGTAGGAGTTTCGCGGGTGGCGCGCGAGGGCGCGGCCGAGCACGACCTCCGATTGCCCGCCGTGGTAGCCCCATGCGGTGTCGAAGTAGTTCACGCCCTGCTCGAGCGCGTAGTCCACCATCTGGTCGACGGCCGCCTGGTCCGGCTCGGAGTCGCTGCCGTCCACGCACGGCAGGCGCATTGCCCCGAACCCCAGCCGAGAAAGGCTCAGCCCCCGGAAGTCCCGATACAGCATGCGTATCCCCTCTCAACAAGCGACGCTACGTCACTAGTGAGTATACCGTCGCGACGTCGCCCGCCTCCCGACGAATTAACGTACAGAATTCGACATGTACGTTATTTTCAACTGGCCATATAGATAGTTGTGCTTATTTCTGCACGTTATCCGCCCGCCGCCAACCCCACCCTCTCGGCAAGAGAAACCGCCCAGAGTCGGCCGCCCAAGGCGAGGACCCCCGGCCTTCCAAGCAGGATCTTCCGCGAAGCGCAGTCCTGCGTGAAGGTCGAGGGTCCTCGCCTTGGGCTGACACCCGCGCGATGGACGTTCTTCTCGCCCTCTACGCGTCCTTCATGATGATGTCGCGCACGATGCCGGAGACGCGGTCGCACGCGTCCAGGCAGAGCTCCATGCGGTCGAAGATGCGCAGCCACGTGACCGCGTACTTGCCGCTCGCGTCCTCCTCGTCGGAGAAGAGGCGGCGCAGCGCCTTCTGGTAGACGGTGTCGCCCTCGTCCTCCACCGTGCCGATCTCGATGGCCTTCTCCAGCACCACGCGGTCCTTCTTGTAGTCGGGGAGATGGTTGATCATCTGCTGCATCTCGTGGACGGCGCGGACCGTGAGCTCGGAGATCTGCTTGGCCTCGATGCGCAGGTCGCCGATGTTGAAGAGGTCGAGGCGCACCGCCACGCCGTACATGGAGTCCACGACGTCGTCCATCGCCAGCGCCAGGCTGGAGATGTCCTCGCGGTCGATCGGGGTGATGAAGGAGGTGTAGAGCTTGGCCATGATGGCCTTCACGCGCTCGTCACAGGTGGACTCGTAGACCTTCATCTGCGGGATGGAGCTCATGGACTCTGGGAACTCGCAGATGATCTTGTGGTACTCGTCCGCCGCCTCGACGATGAGGGCCGCGAACTCCTTGAGCATGGTGTAGAACTCGTCTTCCTTCTTGATGCGGGGCATGTGGACTCCTTTGTCTTGAGCGGGCGAGAAGGACGTGCGGCCGTCGCGCGAACGGACGGCCTAGAACAGGACCAGGAAGAGCTTGGCGAGGACGAAGCCGATGACGCCGCAGCCCGGGAACGTGAAGACCCAGGTGAGGACCATCTCCTTGGCGACGCCCCAGTTGACGGACTTGGGGTCCTTGGCGGCGCCGGCGCCCATGATCGCGGCGGTCTTGGTGTGGGTGGTGGAGACGGGAAGGCCGGTGAGTGTGGCGATGAGCAGGCTCGCCGTGGCGGACACGGAGGCAGCAAAGCCCTGGTACTTGTCCAGGCGCACCATCTCCATGCCAACCTTCTTGATGATCTTCTTGCCGCCGACAGCCGTGCCGATGGCCATGACCGCGGCGCAGAGCACCATGATCCAGAGCGGGAAGCCGCCCATCTCCCCCACCGTCATGTCGAGCGAGAGCGCGATGGCGAGCATGGCGGTGGACATGAACTTCTGGCCGTCCTGCGCGCCGTGCATGAGGGCCACGCCGGCGGCGCCGAGCACCTGCATGCGGCCGAAGAAGTTGTTGGCCGTGCGGCGGTCGGCGTTCTTGCAGGCAATCGGGATGATCTTGGAGATGACCCAGCCGGCGAGAAAGCCCAGCACCGTGGAGAGCACGAGGCCGTAGATGACCTTGATCCACTCCGCGCCGTTCACGCCGTCGAGGCCGCCGGAGACCGCGAGCGCGGCGCCGGTGAGGCCGGCGATCAGCGCGTGGCTCTCCGAGGTGGGGATGCCAAAGAGCCAGGCGCCCACGCCCCAGGCCACGATGCCTACCGTGGCGGCCGCGAGCGCGATGAGCGCGGCGTGAGTGTCCCCGCCGAAGTCCACCATGCCGGAGATCGTGTCCGCGACGGCGGTGGAGATGAACGACATCAACACGAGGCCCACGAAGTTGCAGATGACCGACATGAGAATCGCCGAGTCCACGTTGATGGAGCGGGTGCCCACGGGCTCGGCGATGGCGTTGGCCGCGTCGGTGGCACCGTTGACGAAGATGGTGCCCATGACGAGGGCCATGACGACGATCAGAAAGGGATTGCTCGACAGGACGCCGAGGAACTGCTCAAAGCTAATCAAGGGCGCACTCGCTTCCTTCGCGACCGCGGGGAGCGGCCAATTGTCACAGCTTTGTAAACGCCCGATAAGGATAGCGTAAACCTGAAGGTCGCAGAGCCGAGAAGGGCTGCGGCGGCGGCGCGCTCGCCCGACCCTTACAATCCCCTTACAAAACGGAACGGGTTCAGATCAGCCGCTCGTTTGAGCCTGTCGCGCTTATGCAAAAAGGCCGCCGGGCGAGAAACCCGACGGCCTGCACTTACGCTGGAGCCAGCTACCAGACTCGAACTGGTGACCCCCGCTTTACGAGAGCGGTGCTCTACCAACTGAGCTAAGCTGGCGTAAGCGGCTAACTACTATACGAGAAGAACGGGCGGCGCGCAAGCCTCGTTTTTCTCGCCCGGCGAGCGGGGCGCAGTGGGGCCCGGCTTCCGGGAATCGCCGGGGTTGTCGCGGGTGCTTCTAGGAAACACGGGGGTTGTCACGAGCGCTTCTAAGAATCGCTGGGGTTGTCACGAGCGCTTCTAGGAATCGTTGAACTTGTCGCGCGCGACTCTAGGAATCGCAGGGATTGGCGCAAAACGGTCCGAGAATCGCCGGGGCTGGACCATGTTTGGCCGCCCACGGCGCGCAACCTCCCGGATTCCGGGACGCGCGCGGGACAAGGGCCCCGATTCCAAGACGCCACCGGAACAAGGCCCCGGATTCCGGGACGACCCACGACCCGCGACCCGCCCCGCCCTACAGCAGCCGCAGGACGCCCCGGACGAGACGCTCGAAGTCCTCGGCCCGCTCCCCCGCCGCCGCGAGCACGGTCTCGTGAGAGACCGCCGGCGCGCCGGACTCGTTGGCCGCGAGCGTGAGCCCGAGCACGTGCATCCCGAGCGCCTTGGCCATGATGACCTCGTTCACCGTGGACATGCCCACGTAGGAGACGCCGAGCGCGCGCAGGGCCGCCACCTCGGCGGGCGTCTCGAAGCACGGGCCGAGCACGCCTGCGTAGACTCCCTCGTCCACGTGGATCCCCAGGTCGTCCGCCACGCCGCGCGCGAGCGTGCGCAGGTAGGGCGAGAAGGCCTCGTTCATGTCCACGAACGGGCTCTCCACGTCGCGCAGGCCCTCCCACTCGGCGAGCGGGTTGCGCCCGGTGAGGTTGATCTGGTCGGTCAGGATGCCCAGGCCCACTTCGGCGTTGCCCGGCACCGCGCCCGTGGCGCAGGCGAAGATGATGTCGCGGCAGCCCAGGTGGTGCGCGTGGCGCACGAGCGCGGTCACCTCGGCGGCGGAGTAGCCCTGGTAGAGGTGGATGCGCCCGGGGTAGACCACCACGGGGACGTCGTCGATCGTGCCGACCGTGGCCTCGAAGCTGTGGCCGGCCACGGGGCGCGCGGAGAGCGGGAAGCCCTCGATGTCGCGGTAGTCGATCCGGCGCACCGGGCGCACGAGGCTCCCCAGATGCCCGAGGCCGCTCCCCAGGACGATGGCGACGGGATGCTCCACGCTCGGCTTGCACGCGCGCACGGTTTCTTCGGTGACCACGCAGACCCCCTCCTTCTCGAGCCGCTCGGCGAAGACGCCCTGGCCCGAAACGAGCCTTCCGGTATAGGTCCCATCGTAGACGAGGCCGACGCCGCAGGAGGGGCTCTTCGCCTTGAGCACCGCCAGCGGGACCGGCCGGCGGCGGACGGCGGAGAGCGAGACCTCCGCCCCCCGGGCAAAGTCCTCGGTCACGTCCCGCCCGTCGGCGAGAAGGACGCGCCCGTCCCGCTGCTCGGCCGGCGGGCGCGGCACGGGCAGTCCCGAGGCCGTCTCCGGGCACACGCGCACGACGTCGACCTTCCTCGCAAGCTCGCGCACCTCCGCGCACGGCTTGGAGCCCCCGTCGTAGCGGACGGGGGCCCCGAGCAGACATGCGCTGATCGCGACGCGCACGCCCTACTCCGCGAGCGAGCCGAGCTGGATGGTCGCGTTGGAGAGCAGACCGTCCGTGTAGGCGGAGAGCTCGGCGGAAACCTGGTTGTAGGCCTCCTGGTACGCGCTCGCCGCGACGCTGTAGGCGGCGCTGGCGGCCGCGTACGTGGCGCCCTCGTCGGAGATGTCGTAGCCCGAGAGCGTGGCGTAGTAGGTGCCGTCCGTGCGGGCCCAGTCGTCGGCCTCGGCGTCCCACTCGTCGCCGAGCAGGCCGATCACGTACTGGGCGTACTCGGCCGTGGGCGTGTCCTCCTCGCCCTCGGCGGGCTCGGCGGGCTGCGCGGGCGCCTCGGGGAGCGTCGTGCCGGCGACCTCGTCCTGGAGCTTGCGCATCACGACGGCGTTGGCGACCGTCTCGCGCGCCGCGTCCTCGCTGATCCCCCAGCTCGAGGCGAGCGTCGCGAGGTCGGTGCCAAAGGAGCTCGTCACGAACTCGTCGATCTCGTCGTCGGAGGCCGTGATGCCGCGGGACTCGGCGTCGTCGAGGATGATCTGGTTCTGGGCGTAGGTGAGCACGGCGCTCGCGGAGGGCACGTCGTAGGTGCCGTCCTCGTTGGCGGCGATCTCGCCGCCGGCCGACTCCTCGAGGACCTCGCGCGCCGTCACGGGCACGGTGCGGCCGTCCACGGTGTAGGTGGCGATGGTGCTGTCGAGCTCGCCCGCCGAGAGGGTCGTGCGGCCCGCCAGCGAGATCGTGCCCAGCCCGCCGAGCAGGAAGTGGCCGGCGAGCACGCCCACCACGAGCGCGGCCACCGTGACGGCGACCCACGCCGGGGTCGGCAGGCCCCGCCCGGGCGCGGGCGCGCCTTTCACGAGGTGCTTCTCGCCGCCCTTTCGGGCGCCCTTCTCGTCGGTCTTGTCGACGTCCTTCTCGACGTCCCTATCGGTCTTTTCCATGTCCGTCCCCCATCACGTGGTCGAAGTCCGCGCCCTACTCGAGCGCCTGAAGAATCTCTGCCGAGAAGGTCTTGATGTAGCCGCTGCCGCTCTCCGCGTCAAAGCGCACGCGCGCGGCGAGCGCCTGCTTGGTCGCCTCGGAGGCGTCCCCGCGCGCGAGGCCGAGAAGCGCGGCGAGCATGTCGCGGTACTCGGCGTCGCCGTGGTAGCACTGGATGGCCTCGTCGAGCAGCGACCACGCGCGCTCGGAGCGCTCCGGGGAGCTGGCCCCGTAGCGGCACAGGAAGACGAAGGCCGCCAGGCGCACCGTCGCCGAGCCGTCATCGAAGAGCGACGCCTCGGCGCCGTCGAAGGCCTCCGTCACGGCGTCCGGGTCCACGCTGGCGATGGCCGTGAGCGCGTCGAGCACCTCCCAGCGCGTCTGCGCCTCGGGGCGATAGAGGGCGTCGACAAGGGCGTCCACCTGCGGGACCATGAGGTCGGGGTGGGCCTTGGCGACGATGGCGAGCTGGTGGGCCACCTCCTGGCGCCTCCGGCGGCTCGCGCCCGAGAGCTCCTCGACGAGGGCCGACACCTGAGCGTCGTCAGTTACTGCCATGTCCGATCAGTTCCTTTCTCCCTACTCGCAGAACCCGTCGACCACGGCCGTGCCGCTCTTGGGGTCCTGGTGAATCTCTATGAAGCCGAGCTTGGACGCCTCGCGCAGGAGCGCCGTGAACGAGCGGTAGCCGTAGCTCCCCTCGGAGAACTGCGGGCGCTTGCGCTTCATCGTGTCCTTGAGGCGCGACGCCAGGATGAAGGAGTCGCTCTCGCGCTGCAGGGCGTCAATCGTCTCGAAGAGCAGTTGGTAGCAGTCCCGCTTGTCCTTGGGCACCTTGGACGAGAAGTCCGGGATGCCCGGGCCGCGCGTGATGTCCTCGTAGAAGATGAACTCGTCGCAGACCTCGGTGAGCAGGCTGGACGTGGCGTCCTTCATGCCGACGCCGATGACCGTCTTGCCAAACTCCTTGAGCTTGGAGACGAGCGGCGAGAAGTCCGAGTCGCCGGAGAGGATGGCGAAGGTGTCGATGTGGTCCTTGGTGAGGCAGATCTCCATCGCGTCCACGGCGAGGCGGATGTCGGCGGAGTTCTTGCCGGTGTAGGCGCGGTCCGGGATCTCGATGAGCTCGATGCCGAGCTCGTGCAGGGGCGTGACGGCGGTCTCGAAGCGCTGCCAGTCGCAGTATGCGCGCTTGGCCGTGATGCGGCCCTTGTCGACGAGGCGCTCGAGGATGAGCTTGACGTCGGGAAGCGGCCCGGGCTCCTGGTGGCCGTTGCGCTTGCGGCGGCCCGTCCCCAGGGCCAGGTTCTCGTAGTCGATGAGCACCGCGATGGAGCTCTGCGGGTTGTCGGTCGTGTTCATGTACCCACTCTCAAAACGTGCCAAAAAGGGGTCAGACCCCTTTTAGGCATCTTTCTTCTTGTCGTCGGCGACGCTGATCAGCTCGGGCTCGGGGGTGCCGTCGCGGCGGGCGCGGCGGGCGGCCTCGGCGCGCTTGCCGTTCTCGGAGCGCCTGAGCTGGTCCTTGTTGACGCGGAAGTAGCGGTCGTGTGCCTTCCACGGGCCCACGGACTCGCCGAAGCCCATCTTGAGGCCGGCCACGATGCCGCCGATGAGGCCGATCGCCAGCACCACGAGCACCGGGAACGGCGTGAGCATCGCGATCGCGCAGGCGACGGCGCCCAGAAGCAGCGTCACCACGTTGGCGACGACGTACTCGCGCTTGGTGACGCAGCGGCCGGCGAGCCGCTCGCCCACGCCCACGCCGGTGACCGTGCCAAAGAGGAGGAACATCAGGGCGAAGACGGCCCCCGCGATCTCCCCAGACACTACGCGTTCCCCTCGTGGTCGTGGCAGTGGCACTCGTGCTCGCCGTGGTGGTGGCCGTGGCCGCCGCAGCACTCGTGGTCGTCGTCACCGTGGTCATGCCCGCAGCAGCACTCGTGGTCGTCGTCCTCCTCGCCCTGCTCGAGCAGCGACCAGTCGAGGCCGGCCGCCGCGCAGGTGCCCTCCTCCTGGTAGAGCAGGGTCAGCGCCTGCGTGCCCATGCGCGCGCCGCCGATCTGGCAGAGCATGTCGAAGAGCGTGAAGGCCGTCTCGGCGCCCGGCAGCGTGATGTCGAGGTCCTCGGAGCGCTGGAGGGCGAGCGCGATGTCCTTGCGCAGGTGCTCGGCGAGAAACCCGGGCTTGTAGTCGCCCGCGAGCGACTTGGGCGCCAGGGTCTTGGACGCGCCGGAGCCGCCCGTGCCGGACGCCATGACCTCGAGGACCTTCTCGGCGTCGATGCCGGACTGCTCCGCGAGCGCGAGCGCGTCCGCGTAGCCCACCATGCAGGAGGCGAGGCTCACCTGGTTGCAGAGCTTGGCCGTCTGACCGCCGCCCGGCTGGTCGAAGAAGAACCGCCGGGACGAGAAGGACTCCAACAGGGGGAGCACCGGCGCCACGTCCTTCTCGGCCGCGCCGATGATGAGCGTGAGGGTGCCGTCGATCGCGCCCTGCTCGCCGCCCGTGACCGGGCAGTCGAAGGCGTGCTTGTCCTCGACCTCGGCGGCGTCGTGGATGTCACGCGCGAGCTGCGGGGAGCTCGTGGTGAGGTCGATGAGCCAGGCGCCCTTCTTGGCGGCGCGGATGAGGCCGTCGGTGGCCAGGTAGACGTCCTCGACGTCGGTGGGATAGCCGACCATCGTGAAGACCACGTCGGCGTCCGCAGCGGCCTCGGCGGGGCTGTCCGCCCAACGGGCGCCCCGGGCGAGAAGGTCCTCGGCCTTGGCGCGCGTGCGGTTGTGCACCGTGAGGTCGTAGCCCGCGTCCATGAGGTGGCCGGCGATGCGGGCGCCCATGATGCCGGTGCCGATGAAGGCGACGTTCTTGATCTGCAAGTCAATTCCTTTCTGCATGCGGGACGGGCTCGGCGGCAGGGAGCGTCCCGCCACCGCGCCCGCCCGTGAGGCTACTGCCCGCGGACCTTGCGGGCGATCTTGTCGGTGAACGAGAGGTTCTCGCGGCGGTCCTTGCCCCAGAAGAGCAGCGCCACCATGCCGGGGCCCACGTGCGCGCCGATGACGGGACCGACGGAGCTGTAGATGATGGGCACGTCCTCACAGCCGGGCTCGCGGTGGACCTGGTCGGCGAGCCAGCGCGCGTCCTTCTCGGCGTCTGCGGAGACGATGGCCATCGGGAGCTTCTCGTCGCCGCCCTCGGCACCGAGGTAGTTGGCCTTGAAGTCGGCGATGATCGCGCGCAGGGCCTTCTTGCGGCCGCGGCACATGCCGCGCAGCGTGAGGGCGCCGTTGGTGTCGTAGGAGAGCTCGGGCTTGATGTCGAGCTTGCCGCCCACCGTGGCGGCCGCCGGCGGGATGCGCCCGCCGCGCGCAAGCGCGTCGAAGGACTCCAGCGTGAAGTAGCCGTGAACGTAGTAGCGAGCCTCCTCCGCCCAGGCGGCGAGCTCGGCGGCGGTGAGGCCGTTTGCGGCCTGGCGCACGGCCTCGATGGCGAGAAGCTCGGCGGCGGCAGACGGGCACACGTTGTCGATGACGTGGATCTCGAAGCCCGGGTGGCTCTCGCGCACCATGTCGGCCGCCTGGCGCGCCGCGTCCACGCTCGAGGAGAGGCCGCGCGTGAAGGCCAGGTAGACCGTCGGCGTGCCCTCCTCGGCGGCGCGCTCGAAGACCTCGAGGTAGTGGCCCGGCGTCACCGCCGAAGTGGTGGCCACCTCGCCGGCGCGCATGCGGTCGTAGAACTCCTTGGCGGACATGGTCTGCCAGAGGTCGTCGGGGTGCTCCTCGCCGCCCATGACGTAGGTGAAGTTCACGACCTCCACGCCCAGGGCGCGGGCCACCTCCGGCGCGAAGTCCGCGCAGGAGTCCACGATGATTCTGACGTTTGACTTGCGGTGATAGGCGCGGCCCAGGCGCGCAGCCTCCTGCGACGCCTGGGCGTTGTCGGCGCCCGCCTCGGAGGGGGCGCCGACGCTCATGTTGTTCTCGGCTTCCTGGCTACTGCTCATTCTCTTCCTCGATCTTGGGCTTGATGATGCCGTACCCGCCGTTCTTGCGGTGGTAGATGACGTTGGTGAGGCCGGTCGTGGCGTTGGTGAAGACGTAGAAGTCGTGGCCGAGAAGGTCGGTCTGGACGAGCGCCTCCTCTTCGGTCATGGGCACGAGGTCGACGTACTTCTCGCGCACGAGCTGGTCGTCCTCGGTCTCGTCCGGGCCAGGCTCGATGAGGGCGGCGAGGTCCTCCTGGGTGACGGTGCCCGCCTTGGCCTGCTGCATGCGCTGGCGTCGGTCGATGACGCGGGTCTTGTACTTGCGGAGCTGGCGGGTGACCTTGTCGGCCGCCTCGTCGATGGCGGAGAACATGTCGTCGGAGCTGGCCACCACGCGCACGACGTTGTCGCGCACGAAGACGGTGACCTCGCAGGCCTTGCGCTCGGGGTTGGAGGGGTTCTTGTCGACGCGGAGCACCACGTCGCAGGTCATGGGCTTGATGTCGAACACCCTGAGGGCGTTGCCCACCTTCTCCTCCACGTGCTCGCGCAGCGAGTCAGACACGCCGACCTTGCGGCCCGAGATCTTGATGTCCACCATGCGAACCTCCTTACGGTTGGGACGCGCCGGGGCGCCTGGGCTCTGCGGCCCGACCCCCGGCCCTAGGACACTCATACCCACTCCGGCGCCCCGTCAGCGCGGGACGGCCCGAGCGGACGAACCTACTCGGCGGGCGTCCCCGTCTCCGGGGCGTCCACCGGCGCGGCGTCGGCCTGCGCGCCCGCGTCGGCCTCCGTGCCCGCGTCGGCGCCCTCCTCGGAGCCCTCCTCCGGCGCCGGCTCCTCGGGACGCTCCGTGAGCCCCACGATCTTGCTCTCGGCCGTGAGGGCGGGAAGGCCCCCCACCCAGCGCGCACGGGCGATGTCAGCGACGCCGTTGCCCTGGACGGTCTCGAGCGCGGACTGCACCGCAGTCTGGAGCTCGGTGCCGCTCACGGCAACGCCCACGGACTCGGGCTCGTCGAGGATGCCGGCGAACGAGACGTCGGAGTAGGCGGCGGCGAGGTAGGCGCCCGCGTAGGCGTCGCAGACCACGTACTGGACCGTCCCCTCCTCGAGCGCCTCGAAGGCCTCGTTGAGGTTGGTGAAGGGCGTGCGCGTGACGCTCAGGTCGTAGTCGTCGAGGGTGACGGCCGAGACGGACCCCTCCTGGAGGCCGACCGTGGCCCCGTCCAGGTCGGAGGCGTCGATCGGCGCCGTGACGTCGCCGCGCGTGAAGAGGCCCGTGGCGGTCTGGGCATAGCCACCCACCACGGAGGCGTCGCCCGCGTCGTCCGCCGCGACGCCCATGACGACGTCGCAGGTGTCCGTAAGCGCGGAGGAGACGTCGCTGACCGGCACGAACGTGACCGACGAGAGGCCCAGCTCGTCGGCGAGCGCGTAGGCCGTGTCGACGTCGATGCCGGTCTGGGTCCCGTCAGCGGTCGTGATCGCGAGCGGAGCGGCCTGGTCGGTGGGGATGCCCACCGTGAGCGTGCCCGCCTGCTTGAGCGAGGAGTCCGCGACCACGGGGGCGAGCTCGGAGCGACGGGCCTCGCGCGCCTCGCCGACCGAGGGGACGCCGATGAAATCGTCCAGATCGACCGGGCCCACGGAGCAGCCCGCGAGCCCCCCGGCAGCCAGCAGCGCCACAGCGAGCGCGCAGATGCGCTGACGCGTCATGTTACGACCCCTTCCCTCGTCGCCCTCGTCGTCTCACCCAGCTGACCTGGTCTTTGACCCCACACTCGCGCACCGGGGGCTTCGCTTCCGACGCCGCGGCGCCGCCACTTGAACCCCTCTCGCCCGCGAGGCCGGATGCCTCATGCGTATGACGGGCGGTGCGGCTTACCTCTAGGACGAGCCATGCTCGCACGGACGCGCGCGCCCGGGCTTACGTGGATCCCTTTGCCCTCGTCTGGCATGGACTGGGGCGGCGGGTGCCGCCGGCAACCACAGACCTGGGTTGAGACGCTTTCAGTATACCTGCGAACCCTGCGTTTTTCTCGGCAGACGGGCAAACGCCGGGCGACGGGCGCAAAAGGGGCGGCCGCGCTACCACACGCGGGCGAGCACGCAGGCGGTGACGGACGCCGCGCCGCGCTCCGTGAGGGCGCGCGTCCCCTCGGCGAGCGAGGCGCCCGTGGTGGCGACGTCGTCCACGAGCAGGAGATGCATGCCGAGAAGGTCGTCGAGGGAGCGCATGGTGCCGGAGAGGTTGGCCGCGCGCTCCTCGCGCCCGAGCGCGCGCTGGTCGCGGGCCGTCGGGCGCACGAGGACGTCGGCGAACGGGACGGAGAGCTCGCGGGCCAGGGCGCGGGCCACGAGCTCCATGTGGTCGAAGCCGCGACGCGCGTAGGCGGCCGCCGTCGCGGGGACAAAGCAGACGGCGTCCGTGCGCTCGGGCGAGAAGCGCGGCTCGCCGTCGCGCGCGGGCCAGGCGGAGGCCTCCTCGAGCGCGCAGGCCATGGCGGCCGCGAGCACCGGCGCGAGGCGCAGCTCGTGGGCGTCCTTGAGCGCGGTGACCAGGCGCGCGGGGGTGCCGCGGAAGCCGAGGGCGGCCACGGTGGCGCGCGGGACCCAGGCGCCGTCGCACTCCGTGCAGGTGAAAAAGCCGTACGGGGCGCCACAGCTGGGGCAGGCCAGGCGCTGCTCCACCCACGGCAGCGCCGCGCGGCAGGCGTCGCAGAGGAGCTCACCGGGCTGGTCGCAGCCGACGCAGCGCGTGGGCCAGAGGGTCTCGGCCAGCGACTCGGCCGCCCGGCGCGCGATTGTGCCGATGCCCGTGCCCATGCGCGCCCCTCACACTCGCGTTCCTGCGGAGTGGGCACCGTTGTAGCACGCTGGACCGAGAAGCGCCTTCTAGAAAGGCGCGGGGTTGTTCCAGCGGCGTCCGCGTTTTGGCGACGTTGTCCCGGGGCGTTCCGAGAATCGGGAGCCTTGTCCCGGCACGGTCCAGGAATCGTCGACGTTGTCCCAGTGCATTCCGGTAATTGGCGCCCTTGACCCGGAGTCTTCCGACAATTGGCGTCCTTGTCGCAAGGAACCGGCGCAGACCGCGACAAGAGCGCCGATTCTTAGAAGGCCGTGCGACAAGGCCAGGATTTCTTAGACGTTGCCGGGACAAGGGCAGCAAATCCTAGAAGCCGGCGCAACAAGACCGGCGATTCCCGGAAGGTGCTGGGACAACGTCGCCGATTCGCGGAGCGCGCTGGGACGAGGCCGCCAATTCGCGGAGCGGACGTGCGGGCGGGATTTGGCGCACAATGGGGGCGCGCAGGACGGACGAAGGGAGCCCCGTGGACGAGACCGGACCGCTGGCCGGGCGCGTCGCGCTCGTGGACGCGAGCCACGGCGCGGCGACGAAGGCGCTGCTCGCGGACGCCGCCGAGGCGCTGCCCGTCTACGCGCGGCTCGCGGGCACGGAGCCGCCCGAGCTCGTGCGCGCGGACGCGGGGGCGGATGTCGCCCGCTGCGACACGGTCCTTCTCGCCCTCGCGCTGGGCCCCGCCGCGCCGCGCGTGGAGGAGCTGCCCCTGAGCTACGCCCCCGCCGGCGCGCGCGCCTACGCGCTGCTGGCCGTCAGCGGCGACCCGCAGGTCGCGGCGCCCGCCCTCGCGGCGCTCGAGGAGCGCTGCGAGGAGCGCGACCTCGCCTGGCGGGGCGGCCTTGCCGTGGGCGACGCGAGACTCCTGCCGCAGATGGCCCGCCACCCGCGCATGGGCTGGGCGCGCCGGCGCGTCTCGGAGGCGCTCGACCGGCTCCTCATCGCCCTTCTCGCCGGACAACACGCGGGCGAGAACAACGTCCGCCCGTCGCGCTACGCCCGCATCACCTGCCGCTAGAGCCCGAAGAAGGCGCAGGCGTTCTTCCAGAGCGCGTCGTAGGTGGACTGGCGACCGCTGCGGCCGGCTGCCTCGCGCACCTCGGCGATGCGGGCGGCCGTGTAGGCCACCATCGCCGGCTCGCACTCCTCGCCGCGCAGGGGCACCGGCGCCATGTAGGGGCTGTCGGTCTCCGTGAGCAGGTAGCGCTCGGGGCAGTAGGTGGCCGCCTCGCGAATGTCGTCGGAGCGGGTGAAGGTCACGGCGCCGCCAAAGGCCACGTGGCAGCCCAGGCGCGTGAAGTCCTCCATCACCTTGAGGTCCGAGGTGAAGCAGTGCAGGTCGCAGCCGGACCCGGGCACGCCCTCCTCGCGCAGGACCCGGGCGGCCAGGCGGTGCGCGTTGGCGCGCACGTCCACGGCGGCATCACGGATGTGCAGCTCCACGGGCAGGCCCAGCTCGTGCGCCACGCGCAGCTGCCGGCGGAACGCCGCCTCCTGCGCGTCCGGCGCCACCTTGTTGTAGGGACCGTAGTCCAGGCCGAACTCGCCCACGCCCACGGCGCGCGGGCTCGCGAGCAGCTCGCGCAGGCGCTCGATCGCGGCGTCATCCACCTCGGCGGAGCCGTAGGGGTGCACGCCGGCGACGATGCGCACGTTGTCGAGCAGCTCGGGCGCGTCGTAGCCCTCGAAGGCCGGCGGCTCGAGGCCCATCTCGCGCGCCTCGACGAGGCACACGCGCGCGAGGTCGATCTGCCCCTCGAGCCAGGACGTGAACGAGCCCACGCTCTCCCACTTGCGCGGGATGTCGCTCACGGGGTCCACCGGCACGACGAGCAGGCGCACGCCGGCGAGCGCGGCGCGGACGAGCGCCATTGCGGGGTCGTGGGCGCGGAAGCTCGTGAGGTGGCCGTGGGTGTCCGCGAGCGGCGCGGGCGGGCGGGGCCAGTCGCAGACCGCCCCCTTGCGGTCGTGGAAGAGCTCGCCGTCGGCGAGCATGAGGTCATCGAGGGCGATCTGTTCTTCGGACATGGCTGCTCCTTACTGGGTCTTGGCCCGCGCGAGCGCGTCGGCAAGGCGCACGAAGTCGCCCGGCGCGAGGGTCTCGGCACGGCAGGTCGGCTGGATGCCCGCCTCGGCGAAGGCGGCGTCCAGGACGTCGCGCGAGAAGCCGGAGGCGGACATGGAGTTCCGGATGGTCTTGCGACGCTGCGCGAACGCGGCGTCGATCACGGCGGAGACCTCCGCCACGCGCGCGGCGCCCACGAGCGGCGCGCGGTCGATCCGCACGACGGCGGAGTCCACATGCGGGGGCGGCATGAAGTTGCCCGGCCCCACCTCAAAGCGCCCGGTCACGCGGGCGAGAAGCGCGAGCTTGGCCGTGTAGGCGCCGTAGATGCGGCTGCCCGGCGCGGCGCAGATGCGGTCGGCCACCTCGGCCTGCACCATCACCACCAGGCGGCGCAGGCTCGGCATCTCCTGCAGGTAGCGCAGGATGACCGTGGCGGCCACGTTGTAGGGCAGGTTGGCGACAAGGACGTCGGGGTCTCCGCCCGCCGTCTCCGCTATCTGGCCCGGCGTCACGCGCAGCGCATCTCCCATGAGGTACGAGAAGTTCGGGTGCGCGGCGGCATGCGCGGAGAGCACGGGCGCAAGCTCGCGGTCCATCTCGACGGAGACCACGCGCCCGGCCTCGGCGAGCAGCGCCAGCGTGAGCGTGCCGATGCCGGGGCCCACCTCGAGCACGCGGTCCTTCTCGCCAAGCTCGGCCAGGTCCATGATCTTCTCGATCACGTGATTGTTGACCAGGAAGTTCTGGCCCAGGCTGTGCTTGGTCGCAAGGCCGTACGCCTCGAGCAGGGCGCGCGTGGCGCCGGGACTTGCGAGAGGTGAGCCGCCCACGCCGGCCTACTTCTTCTTGGCGTCCAGGCGCGGGAAGAGCGCGTCGCCCTTGGTCACGGGCACCCCGCCGGCCAGGCCGCCCCACGCGCAGGCCGCGCGCAGGTCGTCGGTTGCCACCTCGCCCTCGAGCGACATGCGGCGCAGGACCTCGGCCGAGGTCTCGGGCATGAACGGCGCGAGCAGGTGCGCGCAGATGCGGATGGACTCGAGCAGGGCGCGGATGATGTCCGCGAGCTCGCCGGCGCGCTCCGGGTCCTTGGCCACGGCCCAGGGCGCGGAGTCCTCGATGAAGTGGTTGGCCGCGTGGACGAGCTCCATCACCTGGTCCTTGGCGCCCACGTAGTCAAAGACCTCCATGCGGGAGGCATAAGCGTCGTAGATGCCCTCGGCCACGCCGCGCAGCACACCGTCCTTCTCGGCCCAGCCTTCGGGCGTCTCCGGCGTCCTGCCGTCGAAGTACTTGGCGCTCATGTTGAGCGCGCGGGAGACCAGGTTGCCCCAGCTGTTGGCGAGGTCGGCGTTGTAGACCTGCTCCATGCGCTCGAAGCTGATGGCGGAGTCCTCGCCGTGGATGACGTCGGTCATGAAGTAGTAGCGGTAGCCCTCCACGCCCAAGAGGTCGATCACGTCGCGCGGGGCGATCGCGTTGCCGCGGGACTTGGACATCTTCTCGGCCTTGCCCGTCTCGGCGTTGCGCACCGTGAGGAAGCCGTGGACGAAGACGTGCTCGGGCAGGGCCTCGTCGATGGCCATGAGCATGGCGGGCCAGAGGATGCAGTGGAAGCGGATGATGTCCTTGCCGATGAGGTGGCACTGGGCGGGCCAGCGGCGCGCGAGCTCGGCGCGGGAGGCCGGGTCGTCCAGGCTGTAGCCCACGGCGGTCATGTAGTTGAGGAGGGCGTCAAACCACACGTAGGTGACGTGCTTGTCGTCAAAGGGCACCTTGATGCCCCAGTCGAAGGTCGTGCGGGAGACCGAGGTGTCCGTGAGGCCGCCCTCCACGAAGCTGCGGACCTCGTTCATGCGGAAGTCGGGCTGGACGAAGTCGGGGTGCTCGTCGTAGAGCTTGAGCAGACGGTCCTGGAACGCGGAGAGCTTGAAGAAGTAGGACTCCTCCTGGACGCGCTCCAGCGGGCGGCCGCAGTCCGGGCAGAGGTGCTGGCCCTTCGTGCCGCGCTCCTCGTCCGCCTTCTCGACCTGGGTCTCCGTGAAGTAGGTCTCCTCGGGCACGCAGTACCAGCCGTCGTAGGAGCCCTTGTAGAGGTAGCCGCTCTCCAGCATGCGGTCCCACAGGTACTGGACCGCGTGGTGCTGGCGCGGCTCGGTGGTGCGGATGAAGTCGTCGTTGGAGACCTCAAGCTCGTGCCAGAGGTCCTGGAAGAGCGGGGCCTGGGAGTCGCACCACTCCTGCGGGGTCATGCCGTGCTCGGCCGCGGCCTCGGCGACCTTCTCGCCGTGCTCGTCCATGCCGGTCAGGAACTTGACGTCGTAGCCGGCCGCGCGGCGGAAGCGCGCCTGGACGTCGGCGAGCAGGGTGCAGTAGGCGGTGCCCAGGTGCGGGGCGGCGTTGACGTAGTAGATGGGGGTGGTGACGAAGTAGGACGGCTTCTCTGCCATGTGCGACTCCTCATGACGGATCTTGGCATGCGGGGTCGATTGTACACTTTCCCGGACGGGGCCGCTCAGCCATACAGCCCCGAACAACGCGCACGGTTTGTTTTGATTGCCTATATTCGCAGGATGAAATAACGCACATTGCAAACCATGCGCGTTATTCACGGGGCGAGCGAGAAGGACGGCGCAGCCCTAACCCGCTGCCGTCACCACGGCGTCGTAGACCTCCGCGCGGGGCAGGCCGAACGCGCGCGCGAGCCGCTTGGCCAGGGCGCTCTTGGGCTCGCCGGCGGCCAGTCCCGCGGCGATCTCCTCCTCGAGCGTGCGCTCGGGGCCGGCGGCCTCCGCGCGGCGCGCCGCGAGCTCCTCGGCACCCGGCGCCGCGATCACGACCACGCACTCGCCGCGCACCTCCTCGCGCGCCGCGACGCTCGCCGCGAGCTCGGGGGCCATGCCCCGCACGACCTCCTCGTGGAGCTTCGTGAGCTCGCGCGCGAGCGCGACGCGCCGTGCCGGGAACACCTCCGCCACGTTGGCGAGCGTCTCGGCCACGCGCCGGGGGCTCTCGTAGACCACGAGCGTGCCGGGGATGGCCGCGAGCTCCGCGAGGCGCGCGAGCTGGGCGCCGCGCCGGCGCGGCAGGAACCCCTCGAAGAAGAAGTGCTCGCTCGCCAGGCCCGACGCCACGAGCGCGCAGGTCACGGCGCTCGGCCCCGGCACCACCTCGACGCGCATCCCGGCGTCGAGCGCGGCGTCCACGAGCCGCTGGCCTGGGTCGGAGACGCCCGGCATGCCCGCGTCGGAAACGAAGGCCACGCGACCTCCCGCCGCGAGCCGTGCGAGCACGCCCTCGACCTTCTCGGCCATGACGTTCTCGTCGCAGCGCTCCAGGCGCACATGCAGGCCGAAGGCGCTCATGAGCCGGCCCGTCACGCGGGTGTCCTCGCAGAGGACCACGTCGGCCTCGCCAAGCACCCGCCGCACGCGCGGCGAGGCGTCCTCGAGGTTGCCGATGGGGGTGCCGACGACGCTCAGCAGCCCCGCGCGCGGCTCCGGCATCAGACGATCATCCCGCGCTCGAAGGTCGCGAGCGCGACGCGCGCGTCCCAGGCGGCGAGCATGCCCGAGGTCTTCCAGGTGTTGAAGAACCACGCGGGGCACTTCTCGTAGATGCGCAGCTGCTCGGAGGTGTAGACGCGCTCGAGGGCGATGCGGCCCTCGGGCGTCATCTGGGAGTCGGCCACGGGCAGCGACGACGACCACTTGCCCACCATGACCGGCAGGTCCGCGCGCCGCGCCGCGCCCAGGCGCCGCTCGAGCGAGCTCACGAGGCGCCGCACGCCCGCCGGTCCGGAGACGTCCACGCGCGCGGTCGGGCGGTCAAGCTGGCAGTCGAGCCAGACGTTGCGGTAGTGGCGCTGCGCCATGAAGCGGCCCCAGCCGCCCGTGACGCCGCCGTCCGGCATGATGACCACCACGTCCTCGCCGGCGGCGCTGCGCACCAGCTCGTACGCCTCGCGGTAGTAGTTGCGCAGACGGTGCACGGGCACGCCGTCGGTGAGCGCGAGGCCCCGGCGCACCTGGACGACCGGCGCGTCGGCGAGCTCGATGCCGTAGAACCCGGCGCGGTGCGCGTAGCGCTTGGCCAGCGCAAAGACGACGTCGAGAATCTTCTCGCGCGAGACGTGGCAGTCCGCGTTGTCCGGGGAGACGCCGTTATCCGTGTGGGGCGCGCCGGGGCTCATCGCCAGCGCGAAGATCACGTTCAGGCCGATCTCCTCCGCCCACTCGAGCGCCGCGTCGACGAGCTCGATGCACCCCAGGTAGGGGCCGGGCTCGGGGCCGTCGTCGCCGTAGACGTACCACGGGACGGGCAGGCGCACGGCGTTGAAGCCGCGCGCGGCGATGCGCGCGAAGTCGTCGCGCCCGACGAAGGTGGCGCGGTGGTTGCGCACGTAGTCGCGGTAGCGGCGCGGCCCGAGGGTCGTGGCGAGCGCCTCCTCGTCCAGCGCGCCGGCCTCCGCGAAGAGCTCCGGCGTCACCCACGACTCGAGCGTCAGCCAGCCCGTCAGGTTGACCCCGTGCAGGGCGTTGCTTGCCATGGCGCACCTCCGCCTCTCTCGACCTAACGCAAGTATAGCCACGGGGGGCGACGTTATTCTCGGCGTTGCGCGTTTTGTCCGGGCGGCGGGGGCGAGGCGGGCGCTAGTCCGCGAGGTACGTCGCGCAGTTGAGCGGGGTCTCGTAGACGTCCACCCGCGCGCAGGGCAGGCCGCGTACGCGCAGCTCGCCGCAGATGTGGCGCGCGAGGTTCTCCGCCGTGGTGCGGAAGGGCAGCACGGTGAGCGAGAAGCCCTCGCCCTCGAGCGCCGCCACCGTGGCCGGTGCGAGCGTGCCCTCCTCCACGAGGAGCGTGTGGTCCAGCCCGTCGCAGACCTCGCGGACCGCGCACTTGAAGGCGCCGAAGTCCATCACCATGTCGCGCTCCGTGCCGGCCGCGCCCAGCGCGTCCGTGCGCAGGTAGCACACCACGCGCCAGCGGTGGCCGTGAAGGTTCTCGCACTTGCCGTGGTAGTCGGCCAGGAAGTGCGCGGAGTCGAAGTGCCACTCGGTCTTGAGTCCGTACATGGGAGTCCCTTCCTGGACATTGAACGGGGGCGTAACTCGGGATTTCCAGAAATCCCGAGTTACGTGACGCGAAAACCGTGATCTTGGTCGCGCAGGTCGGGATTCCTGGTCAAACGGACAGAAATCCCGGGTTGCGCACTGTTGAGATACCGTTTTTCCGCGCGCAAGTCGGGATTAATGGCAGGGCGGGCGAGAAGGACCTCCCGCCGCTACTCGCCGGCGGGCGCGCCGCCCTCGCCGCTGCCGCCGCGCCCGCGACCGCCGCGACGACGCCTGCGACGCGGCTTGCCCGCGCCCTCCGCGCCCGTCTGCTGCGGCGCGTCGCCGCCCTGCTGCGCCGGGCGCTTCTTGCGCGACGGCTGCATCCCGCGCGGCTGGGCGCCTGCGGCGGCCTGGCCGCCCTTGTCGCCCGGACGGCGCGTGCGCCTGGCGGCCTGCTGGCCCTGCGGCGCCTCCCCGCCCTCGGCGGCCTGGTGGTGACGGCGGCGACGCGGCGCGCCCTGGGCCTGCGGCTCCGTCGCGGGCTGGGCCGGGGCCCCGCCGTCCCCGGGGCGGCGCTTGCGACGCCGGCGTGCGGGCGCCTCCTCGCCGGAGGGCGCCGAGTGGCCGGCGGGCCGGGCGTTCTTCTCGCCCGACGGCGCGCCGGCAGACGCGCGGCGGCGCTTGCGCTTGGGCTCCACGAAGAGGTCCGAGGCGTCCACCTCGGGCTCGGCGACGACGCCGTTCTTGCGGTCGAGCTCGGCGAGGGCCATCTGCACGTCCGGGGACTCGAGCTTGTCCAGCACCTCGCGCGTCACGGTGTCCGGGCGGCACGGGCAGCCCAGCTCCTCGCTCTTCTTGTGCGCGGCCTCGGAAGCCGTCATGTCGGCGAGCGCCACGCGGATCTGCTTGCCGCTCTCCAGGCGCAGGCAGAGCTGCTCCTTGGGCGTGTCGTACTCGATGATCTTGGCCTTGCCGAGCGGGGTCTCTATCACGGCGTTCTTCTTGGGCGCGCGGCCCTTGAAGTCGCGGTAGGCCTCGAACTCGTAGCGCAGGCAGCACATGAGCCGTCCGCACGCGCCGGAGATCTTGGTGGAGTTGAGGGGGAGGTCCTGCTCCTTGGCCATGCGGATGGACACCGGGTCAAAGCCGGTGGCGAAGCGGCGGCAGCAGAGCTCCTGGCCGCAGTGGCCGTAGCCGCCCACGATGGCGGCCTCCTCGCGCACACCGATCTGGCGCATGTCGATCCGCACGTGGAACTCGCGGGAGAGGTCGCGCACGAGCTGGCGGAAGTCCACGCGCTCCTCGGCGGCGAAGTAGCAGACGGCTTTCTCGCCGTCGAAGAGGTACTCCACGCCCACGGGCTTCATGTCCAGGCCGGACGCCGCCACGTGGCGGCGGAACGCGGGCATGGACTCCTCGCCGCGCCGGGCGAGCTCGTCGGCGTGCGCCAGGTCCTCGTCGGTGGCGACGCGCACGACCTCGCGCAGCTGGGCGTGGCCGATCGTGGCCGAGAGCTCCTCGGGCGTGACCTCGCGCGCGTCCGCGGTGGCGAGGCCGATCTCACGGCCGCGCTCGGTGGCGCAGATGACGTGGTCGCCCTCCTGGGCGTCGGTTCCGGCCGGGTCGAACCAGAGGTCGCGCGCGGCGTAGGCGAACTTCACCGGGATGACGGTGGGCATGCAAGGGCCTCCTTGACGGAAAGGAGCATGACCTCGAGGGTCAGCTGGGGTGAGACGTTATGGGCGAGGTCGTCGGCGGCGCGGGCCACGGCGTCGAGCGCGCGCACGGCCGAGGTGGTGGTGGCGCGCGCGGCGAGCCGGTCGACCACGGCGGCGGCGTCCTCGTTGACGATGGCCTCGCCCGCCCCCTCCAGGCGCAGGAGCACGTCGCGCAGAAGGGACTCGGCCGCGGCCAGCGCCTCCATCATACCCGAACGCTCCCGGGCCGTGAGCTCGCGCTTGTTGGCGTCCGCCACCTGCTTGAGGGCGCCGGCGGTGAGGAAGTCCTGGCTCTCGCGCAGGGCGTCCTCCTGGGCCTGCTTGACATCGGCGAGCGGCACGGCCACGGCCGCGACAATCTGGCGGGCGGCGGTCAACACGTCCCAGGAGTCGTCGCGCTCGAGGGCGTCCAGGGTGTCCACGACGAGGCGGCGGACCTCGCGGCGGCTCGTCGAGGCCAGGTAGTCGACCGCGCGGCCGGGAGAGCCGGCCACAGCGAGGGCCACGCGCGCCTCCTCGGGCGTAGTGGCGCAGGAGCGCATGATCGCGCGGACGCCCGACGCGGCGGAGGCGGCGCGGAACGGGACCTGCTGGCAGCGCGAGACGATCGTGGGGAGCATGGCGTCCGCCACGCGGGCGCAGAGGACGAACAGCGTGTTGGCGGGCGGCTCCTCGAGCGTCTTGAGCAGCGCGTTGGCCGCGCCGCCGCGCAGCAGCTCGGCCCGCTCGAGCACGTAGACCTTGGACGCGGCGCGGATGGGCGCGAGGCCCGCGTCCTCGATGAGCTCGCGGATCTGGGAGACGAGGTAGCCGGCGGCGCTGCCGGGCGCGAGCCAGCGAACGTCGGGATGGGTGCGGTGCGCCACGCGGCGGCACTCGTCGCAGGTGCCGTCTCCGCCGTGCGGGCAGACGACGCACTTGGCCAGCGCCTCGGCCGCCTCGTGCTTGCCCGAGCCCGGCGGGCCCAGGAAGAGGTAGGCGTGGGAGAGCCTCCCCTCGGCGAGCGCCGTGGCGAGGAAGTCCCGGACGCGCGGCTGGTCGGAGAGGGCCCCGAGCGCGGCGGGGACGGGCGCGCTCACAGCAGGTCCCCGATCGAGGCGAGCACGCGCGCGGCGACCTCGTCCTTCTCGCCCGAGGCGTCCACCACGCGCACGCGGTCGGGCTCCTCCGCCGCGAGGCGCAGGTACGCGGCGCGCACGCGCTCCTGGAAGGCGAGGCCCTCGGCCTCCATGCGGTCCGCGCCGCCGGCCGTTGCGCGCGCGTGGCCGAGCGCGGCGTCGAGGTCGAGCACGACGGTGCGGTCCGGCACCGCGCCGCAGCTGCCGAGCTCGTTGGCGCGGCGCACGAGCGCCTCCGGCAGGGCTCTGCCGCCAGCCTGGTAGGCGTAGGTGGAGTCGTAGTAGCGGTCGCACAGGACCACGGCGCCGCGCGCGAGGGCGGGCTCTATGATCTGGCGGGTGAGCTGGGCGCGGCTGGCCTCGTAGAGCAAAAGCTCGCACTCCGGGACCATCTCGGCGTTGACAGGGTCCAGAAGCAGCGCGCGGACCTTCTCGGAGATGGGGGTGCCGCCGGGCTCGCGCAGGCGCACGACCTCGCGTCCGCGCGCGGCGAGCGCGTCGGCGAGCAGCGCCGCCTGCGTGGACTTGCCGCAGCCGTCCGCCCCCTCGAGCGTGATGAAGACCCCGCGCACCGCGCCTCCCTTCGGATCCGTAACCCCTCAATGGTAGCGCGTCCCGCCTCCCCGTGCGTCGCCTAAAAGGGGTCTGACCCCTTTTAGGCGAGTTTGCGGACGCGGCGGTCGTAGGTGAGGAGGCCGTTGGTCTCCTCCTCCACGTCGCTGAGCTGGGTGTAGACGAAGCCGGCCAGGCCCTCGGCCTCAAGGGCGTCCGCCCGGGCGAGAAGGGCGCGCACCTCGCGGGCAAACTCCGCGCCGCCGGCCGCCTCCTCGTAGCCGTACGACGTGGCCAGGCTCACGTGTCCCGCGACCGCCCAGCTCACGCCGCCGAACTCGGAGATGACGAACGCGCGGGCCGGCCGCGCGTGGTCGGGCCAGACCTCGAGCGGGCGGAAGTAGTTGTGCACGCTGTGGAGGTCGCCGCAGCCCTGGTCGTACCATCCGCTCGCGGCGTCGACCGGGCGCGTGGGGTCGAGCGCGCGCACGGCCTCGCACGCGGCGCGTGCGTCGAACTGCCCCCAGCCCTCGTTGAAGAGCGTCCACCCGATCACGCAGGGGTGTCCCGCGAGCAGGCGCACCGTTCCCGCGCAGGTCGCGCGCCACTCGTCGCGGTAGGCCGCGTCGTCCGCCGCCAGGCGGCGCCACGCGCGCGGCCCCTCGTCGCGCACGCGCGTCCAGCTCGCCCGGAGGAGCGTGGGCAGGTAGCTCGTGTGCCACGCGCCGTACGCGCCGCCGCCGGAGGGCATGTCCTGCCAGACGAACATCCCCAGCCGGTCACAGAGCGCGTAGAGGCGCGGCTGCTCCACCTTGAGGTGGAGGCGCAGCAGGTTGAAGCCCAGCTCGCGCGCCGCGCGCACGTCGTGCTCGAGCGCCTCCTCGGCGGGCGGCGTCATGAGGCCGTCCGGCCAGTACCCCTGCTCGAGCACGCCGCGCAGGAAGACCGGTCGCCCGTTCAGGCACACGCGGGGCACGCCGCGCTCGTCCGGGTGCACCTCCACCGTGCGAAACGCGCAGTAGCTCCGCACGCGGTCGCCCCCAAAGGAGACCTCCAGGCCGTAGAGGTGCGGATCCTCCGGACTCCAGAGGCGCGGCTCGTCCACGGGAAGCAACAGCTCCACGTCCTTCTCGCCCCGCACGAAGGCGCTCGCACGGGACACCTCCGCGCCGCCGTCCACGAGGCGCGCCACGAGCTCGCCGGCCCCCTCCACACGGGCGAGAAGAACCGCGCGCCCCTCGCCCGGTCGGGAGTCCGCCCGCAGGTCGACCACGTGCGACGCCGGCACGACCTCGCACCAGACGTCGCGCCAGATGCCGGACTGCGCCGTGTACCAGATGCCGCCGCGCGCGAGGCGCTGCTTGCCGCGCAGCTGGGTCCCCGCGTCCGACGGGTCATGCACGCAGACGGTGAGCACGTTCTTCTCGCCCGGGCGCAGCGCGTCCGTGACGTCCGCCGAGAAGGGCAGGTAGGCGCCCGTGTGCTCCGCCACGGCGACGCCGTTCACGAGCACCGAGCACGCCCAGTCCACGGCGTCGAGGTGCAGGACCAGCCGCTCGCCGGGCGCGAGTGCGGGCACGGGGAGCTCCCGGCGATACCACAGCAGCTCGTCCGGCCCGAGCTGGCGACCCACCCCGGAAAGCGGTGCCTCGGGCGAGAAGGGCACGCGGATGGGCCGCCAGCCGTCCGCCGGCGGCTCCGCGCCGCGCCAGGCGCCCGCCGCGTCCGGCGCGGGAACGAATGCGCACTCCCAGGGGCCGTTCAGCGACGTCCAGCGCTCGCGCGCGAGCTGCGGGCGCGGGTGGGAGACGGGCGCGCCGTCCTTCTCGCCCGCCATGACCTGCTCGCCCCACGGCGTCCAGAGCTCCGTGAGCTCCACGTCCGCCGGCGGCTTGGGCTTGCTCGCGAGCACGCGTCTCAGGTCCAGCATGTCGCTCCCTCCCGCTCCGGGCAGCACGGCGAGCCCGTCCTTCTCGCCCTCCCGTCACACCCCCATCTTATCTGGGCAAACTTCTTGAATCAAATCGACCCAGATAAGACCCGTGTCGAGAAGAACCCCAGCTCGCAGAGACCCACATAAGCTCTCTGAAACGGGATGATTCAACTTGTTTGCCCAGATAAGCCCGAGGGAGGGACGGGGTAACCCGAGGGGGGACGAAGGCGGGACGGGGGGCGAGAAAAACAGGGCCGGGACGAGCGTCCCGGCCCCAGCTGGCGTCACTTCTTCCGCGTCCCGCGACGCCCGCCGCGACGCGGAGCGGCGGCCTTCTTCTCGCGGCCGGGGCACTCCATGTTGGGACAGAGCTTCCAGGGGCCGCGCGCCGTGGTCACCACCACAAGCGGGGCGCCGCAGTCCGGGCAGGTCTCCCCCGTGGCCTCGAGCTTGCCGCGCGCGGGCAGCGGGTAGCTCGTGCCGCAGTCGTCGTAGTTGGTGCAGCGGATGAAACGCTTGCCGCTCTTCTCGGACTTGTGCGCGATCAGGCGCCCGGACCGCCCGGCCTCGGCGCACGCGGGGCACGCGCCCACGTCCACGTCCGGCTCGCGGTTGGTCGGGCACGCCGGGTTCACGCAGGTCTCGTACGCGCGGCTGCGGAACGGCTGCACCTTCACGCGGGGCGCGCCGCACTCCGGGCACACGGCCGCCTCGCCCTCGAGCGCGGAGATCTTGCCCTGGGGCAGCGGGTAGGTGACGTCGCAGTCCGGCCAGCCCATGCAGCCCACGAAGCTGCCGCGCGTCTTGGCGGAGCTCTTGACCACGAGGTCCTTGCCGCACTTGGGGCAGACGCCGATCTTGGCGTCCGCAGTGACGGCGTCGGCGATCTGCTCGGAGAGGTCGTCGGTGTGCTCCACGAGCGCGTCCATGAGGCCGGCGAGCAGCGCCCGCGAGTGGGTCACGACCTGCTCCTGCGTCTCGGCCCCCTCGGCCACGTGGGTCATGTCGGCCTCGAGCTCGGCCGTCATGTCCGGGCTCGTGATGCGCGGCGCGTAGGTGGTGAGCGCGTCGATGATCGCCATGCCGAGCTGGCTCGGCTCCACCGGGTCGTTCTTGAAGTACTTGCGCTCGTAGAGCGTGTCGATGATGCTCGCGCGCGTGGACTTGGTGCCGAGGCCGCGCTTCTCCATCTCCTGGATGAGCTTGCCCTGGCTGTAGCGCGCCGGCGGCTCCGTCTGCTTGGCGAGAAGCTCCATGTCGCCGACGGAGACCACGTCGCCCTCGGCGAGCGCGGGGAGCTGGTCGTCCTTCTTGAGGCCGTAGGGGTAGGCCACGCGGAAGCCCGGCGAGACGAGCACGCTGCCGGAGACCGTGAACGGCTCGCCGGCGACGTCGATCGTGACCTTGGTGCCCTCGATCGTGGCCGGGCCCATGAGCGTGGCCAGGAAGCGCCGCGCGATGAGGTTGTAGAGCTTCCACTCGGCGGGCTGCAGCTTGTCCGGCGAGGCCGGCGCCGTGGGGTAGATCGGCGGGTGGTCGGTGGTCTCCTGCTTGCCCCGGGTGGCCGTGAGCTTGTCCTGCTTCAGAAGCTCGTGGCAGACGGAGCCGTAGGCGCTCACCGTGGAGAGCATGCGGACGCACTCGCGCAGGTCGAGCGACTTGGGGTAGACCGTGTTGTCCACGCGCGGGTAGGAGATGAGGCCGTCCATGTAGAGGCTCTCGGCCAGGCGCATCGTGCGCGCGGGGGAAAGGCCCTCGGCGGCCGCGGCGGCCTGCAGGCTCGTGGTGTTGAACGGCGCGGGCGGGCGCTGCGTGCGGCTCTTGCGCTCCACGGCCGTGACGCGGCCCTGCGTGGCATCCGTGACGTGGGAAAACGCCGTCTCCGCCGCCGCCTGGTCCCAGAAGCGCGCGGTGGCGTGCGTCACGCGGAAGGGGCCCGCGGCGTCGCCGTCCTTCTCGGCCTGGCCCTGGATGACCCAGTAGTCCTCGGGCTTGAAGGCCAGGCGCTCGCGCTCGCGCTCCACGACGAGCGCCAGCGTCGGCGTCTGCACGCGGCCGGCCGAGCGCACATTGCCGAGGCCGCTCCAGCGCGCCGCCGTGAGGTAGCGCGTGAGGACGGCGCCCCAGATGAGGTCGATGTACTGACGAGACTCGCCGGCGTCGGCGAGGTCCTGGTCGAGCTCCACGAGGTTGGCGAAGGCGTGGTCGATCTCCGCGCGGGTGAACGCGGAGTAGCGGGCGCGCGAGACGGGCACCGCAGGCGCGACCTCGCGGATCTGGCGCAGGGCGTCCGAGCCGATGAGCTCGCCCTCGCGGTCGAAGTCCGTGCCGATGATCACCGAGTCGGCCTTCTTGGCGAGGTTCTTGAGGGCGCGGATGATCTCCTTCTCGGCGGGGAGCTTCTCGATGGGCGCCCACACCAGGTACGGCAGACTCGCGATCTTCCAGCCCTTGAGGTCGATGCCGTCCGCCAGGTAGGGCTTGCGCTTGGACTTGTAGGGCGGGCGTGCCAGGCCGTCGGGCACGTCCGCCGGGAGCAGCTCGCCGTCTGCGGTGAGGCCTTGCCAGCCGGCCTCGGAATCAAAGGTCAGCTGGACGGGGAAGTCCACCTTGAGGATGTGGCCGCGCAGGCCGATGGTCACGCAGTCCTCCCCGTCCCAGGCGAAGCGGTAGACCGGCGTGTTGTAGACCTTGTCGGCCTTGGGCTTGCCGGAGGTGGAGAGCAGGCGCGCGATCTGCTGCGCGGCGTCGTTCTTCTCGGTGACGATGAGCCTCACTGCGTCACCGCCCTAGAGCTTCTCGAGGTCGCGGTTGCTGTAGTCCTCGCGGGTCCACTTGAGCGCCTGCTTGCCGTCGCGCGCGACGATGATGAAGCGGGCCACGGCGAGCGCGGCCTCGTAGAGGAAGATCAGGACCGCGAACATGAGGATCATCGTGACCGGCGAGGCGTCGGGGGTCACGACGGCCGAGAGCACCATGAACGCCACGTAGACGATGCGCCACTGCGAGCGGAACGTCTTGTACGGCACGAGGTGCAGGATCGACAGGTAGAAGATCACGAGCGGCAGCTGGAAGGCCAGGCCGAAGCCGATCTCCAGCAGCATGTAGATGTCGAGGTAGTCGCTCGCCTCCGGCAGGAGGTTGCCGATCTCCAGGGACTGCTCGAGCAGCCAGCCGAAGGCGGCGGGCTGGATGATGAAGAAGCAGAAGACCATGCCCAGGAAGAACAGCAGCACCATCGCCGCCACGGTGGGCACGACCCAGCGGCGCTCCTTGGGCTTGAGGGCCGGCAGGAAGAAGGCCAGGATCTCCCAGATGATGATCGGGCAGCAGATGATGACCGAGAAGAACAGCGCGACCTTGAAGCGGATCGTGAAGCCGCCGAGCACGGTGGTGACGACGAGCTCCGCGCCGTTCATGGCGTCACGGATCTGGTCGATCATGAGCTCGATGAGGGTCGGCGTGGCGAAGTAGACCACGAGCGCGCAGACGACGACGGAGACCACGATGATCGTGACGCGGCGGCGCAGCTCGCCCAGATGGTCCATGATGGGCATACGTGCGGGACCGATCGGCATGGGTTAGGCCTCCTTCTCGTTCGCGGCGGCGTCCGCGCCGGCTCCGTCGGGGAGAGCCCCGTCCGCTCGGCGCTCCTCGCTGCGCTCGTCGCTCGCTTCGCGACTCGCGACGGGGCTCTCCCCGACGGAGCCGGCGCTGCGAGACTTCGAGGAGGGGCCCATCGCATACAGGTCGGCTGCTGAGGGCTTTTTGGGCTGGGGGTCGTCCGCGCCGTCGGACGCCGGCTTCGCCGGGGCGTCCTCGGCGACATCGGTATCGGAGCTGTCGGTGGCGGCGTTCTTCTCGGCCTCCGCCTCGGCGGCTGCGGCCTCGCGGGCGCGCTTCTCCTCGGCGAGGCGCTTCTTGCGCTCGGCGAAGGTCTCGGCGCGCTTGGCGCGCGGGGCCTCCTCGCCCTCCGGGACGTCGAGGTCGGCGTCCTCCTCGAGCTCGGCGGCGCGGTTGCGGTTGGGCTTCTTGGGCGTGTCGCTCAGCGCCTCGGCGGCGGGGTCCACGATGTTGGTCTGGACGACCTCAGTGAAGCCCTCCTGGGCGTTCTTGAACTGGCGCAGCGCGCGGCCGAGAGTGCGGCCCATGCCCGGGAGCTTGTCCGGGCCAAAGATCATGAATGCGAAGAGCACGATCAGGACGAGCTCTCCCTCACCAATGCCAAACACCGAAGGTATCCTCCCGATTCTCTAGACGCGGCGCAGGCCCTAGGCCTCGCGGATGTTGAGGTCGGCCTGGACGCCGAGCAGCCCCAGCACGCGCTCCACGTTGCGCTGGGGGCGCGCCACGGCGAGCGTGCCGCCGGCCTCGGCGACGCGGTGCGCCGCGCCCACGAGCACGCCGATGCCCGTCGAGTCGATGTAGGGCACCTCGGCGAGGTCGATGACGAGCTCGCCCGGGACGCCCTCGGCGATCTGGGCGTCGATGGCGGCGCGGAGCTCGTCGGCGCAGGAGACGTCGACCTCCCCCGCGACGCTCAGGCGACGGTTCTGCCCGTCGGCGGTCGCTGTGATCTCAAGGCTCATGGTCTCTCCTTTCTCGCAGACGCGCTACTCGCCCGTCTCCGAGGAGTCGTCGTTCTCGTTCGTGCCGGCCGCGTCGTCGGAGCCGGCGTCGGAGTCGGCGTCGGTGTCGCCATCGGAGCTCGCGTCGTCCTCGCCCTCCTCGTCGGCGCCCGTGAGCGCGTCGACGCGCGACTGGGCGCTCGACCCCACGCCCTGCTCGTCGTCCGGGTCGAGCTCGACCGCCTTCTGGTAGGCGGCGAGCGCGTCGTCGGTCAGGCCCTGCGCCTCGTAGAGCGAGCCGAGGTCGTACCAGGCGGGCGCGTACTCGGGGTCGTCGGTCGTGACGGCCTCGAGGTCAGAGGTCGCCGTCTCGGCGTCCCCGAGGTAGTACTCGCACATCGCGCGCTCGGCGCGGGCGTCGGAGGCGTTGTCGAGCGCGAGGTAGCGGTCATAGTAGCCGACCGCGCGCTGCACGAGCTCCGTGCCGTGGCTCGCCTCGTCGTCGTTCGCGGCGAGCATCATGACCGAGGTGCCCCAGCTCGAGCACGCCCGTGCGGCCGCGAGCAGGGTCTCGGTGTTCTCCGGGTCGCCCTCGAGCTGGGACTCGAGGTCGGCCACGTAGTCGGCGTACTGCGAGTCGACGTAGTCGACGTTGTACTCGATGCTCTGGTTCTGGGTGCTCTGGAAGACCGAGGCGAGCGCGCCGGCGAGCGTGGAGAGCGCGAAGACGACGACAAAGAGGACGATGACGACCTTCTGGAACGTCGAGAGCTCGCCGGGCTTGCGCGTCTTCTTAACGTTCTTGACGTTCTTCTCGTCCGCCTTCTGCCCCTTCTTCTTGGGACTCTGGCCCTTCTTCTTGGTCTGTGCCATCTGTCAGCATCCCCCGCCCCGACACGGCGTCTTTGTCCACAAAATCTAAGAGTATGCCACGGCGCGGCGCCCGAGCCCGGGCAGGACCGCGCCGCGGCGATAATAACAGAAGTTCCCCAGAGGGACCGCAGCCCGCTAGGCGCGCTCGGAGCGCGCGAGGCGCGCGGCGACGAGCTTGACCGCCACGACGAAGACGTCGAGCGCCTGGCCGAGCTCCTCGAGCGAGGGATAGGTGGGCGCGATGCGGATGTTGGTGTCCTCGGGGTCGCGGCCGTAGGGCCAGGGCGCGCCGGCCGGCGTGAGGGTGACGCCCAGCTCGCGGGCGAGCTCGACGATTGCCTTGGCCGAACCCTTGGGGCCCTCGAAGGAGACGAAGTAGCCGCCCTTGGGGTGGGTCCACGTGGCGACGCCCAGCTCGCCGAGGCCGGCCGTGAGCTTCTCCTCCACGAGGGCGAAGCGCGGCGCCACGAGCGCGGCGTGCTTCCTCATGTGCTCGGCGACGCCGGCCGCGTCCTTGAGGAAGCGCACGTGCGCGAGCTGGGAGATCTTCTCCGGGGAGACGCGCATGGCCGAGAAGGCGCGACGCAGCTCCGCCATGTCGGCCGGGGAGGCCGTCACCCACGCCATGCCGGAGCTGGGGAAGGTCACCTTGGCCGTGGAGGCGAACTCGTAGACGAGGTTCTTCTCGCCGCCCTGCTCGGCGAGGGCGTCGAAGATGTTCATGAGCTGGTCGCCCTCGCCGTCGAAGGTATGGACGGCGTAGGCGTTGTCCCAGAAGATGCGGAAGTCGGGCGCGGCGGGCTTGAGCGCGGCGAAGGCACGCACCACGTCGTCGGAGTAGGTGACGCCGGTGGGGTTGGCGTACTTGGGCACGCACCAGATGCCCTTGACCGTGGCGTCCTTCTCGACGTACTCGCGGACCACGTCCATGTCCGGACCGTCCTCGCGCATGGGGACGGGCACGTTCTGGATGCCGAAGCTCTCCGTGACCGTGAAGTGGCGGTCGTAGCCGGGCGCGGGGCAGAGGAACCTGACGACGCCCTGCTTGCACCAGGGGTCGTTGCCGTCGATGCCGTGGACGTAGCCGTGCTCCACGCAGTCGTACATGAGGTTGAGGCTCGAGGAGCCGATGACGGAGACGTTGGCCGCGTCCACGCCGAGCAGCTCCGCCGCGAGGGCGCGCGCGGAGGGCAGGCCGTCGGGGGCGCCGTAGTTGTCGGCGTCGACGCCCTGGTCGGAGAGGTCGGTCTCTGCGGTGAGCAGGTCGAGCATGGGCTTGGAGAGCGCGGTCTGCTCCGGGCTCGGCTTGCCGCGGGCCATGTCGAGCTTGAGGTTGAGGGCGCGCAGGTCGTCCGCCTGGGCCTCGAGCTGGGCGATGGCGGCGTCGAGGGCGGCGTCGGTCATGTTCTGGTAGGCGTTTGCCATGAGTCCTCCTCTTGGTTGGTCCCGTCTGAGTATAGAGGCAAACGCGCGCGATGCTGCTACCATGTTCCACACGAAAAGGAACGCTTACAGGGAGGCGGTGGCGAGATGGACGTGCGCTCGGAGGACTTTGGCGAGCTCCAGCGGCTGGTTGACTCCGTGTTCCCGCTGGGGATCTCCGCCGCCACCACCGTGAGCCGGCTCGACGTGGAGATGCGGGCGGAGGTGCTGGACCTCTGTGCGGACCTGCTCGAGGTCGTGGGCGCGCTGCCGCCGCGCGCCTACACGCGCCAGCGCCTCTGCGACCAGCTCAACTCCTGCCTCGTGGCGCGCGGCTGGGGCACCGTCTACGGCACCGTGGAGTAGGCCTCCCGAGGCCAGGAGGGCAAGGTCCGGCGCTCGGACGGCTTGCCGCAAAGGACGCGGCAGGAACTCGCGGCGGACCTTGCCCTCCCCTGTCTTCGAAGGCCTACTCGTTGCCGAAGCGGCCGCCCGTGGTGGGGTAGCCGTAGATCGAGCCGTCCTTGATGTCCATCTCGTCCTCCCACGGCAGGTGATAGCGGCCGACGGCGAGGTCCTTGATGTAGGTGAGCCCGGCGTCCGGCTCGCCGCCCGGCACGGCCACGTAGCCGCGGTGACCGAGGTTGTAGATGTTGTTCTCCAGGCCCCAGGAGAGACGCGCGTTGTCCGCGAGCTGCGGGTAGATCTCCGCCGTGACGATCTCCCACGGGTTTCTCTGCCCCTGGACGAGCGTGGTGCCGTCGAAGTTGCACACCTGGCCCTCGCCGAAGTAATAGAACGTCCCGTCGTAGCCGGCCAGGTTGACCGACACCGTGTACATGAGGTTCTGCCAGGCGTTGGAGCGGTTGGTGAGGATCCACTGGTCGTTCACCTGCGTGGAGTAGCCGGAGATGCGGATGTAGACGTTGCAGCCCTTGTAGGCGGCCTCGCGCGCGAGCTCGGGAATCATGCCGTCGTGGCAGATGCAGACGGCCAGCTTGGAGCCGCCGGGGCCCTCGCAGACCGGCATGCCCAGGTCGCCGGGGTACCACGGCTCGATGGGGTTCCACGGGAAGAGCTTTCGGTACTTGAGGACGATGTCGCCGGCGGGGTCGATGATGATCGCGGTGTTGTAGGGGTTCTTCTCGGGGTCGGGGTTGCGCTCCATGATGGAGAAGACGCCGTAGACGCCCGCCTCCTGGCACGCGCGCGAGAATGCCTCGGTCTCGGGGCCGGGGATGTCGCAGAGGAACTCGTCCGTGAGCCACTTGGCAGTGTTGAGCCCCTGCGTGCTGTACTCGGGGAAGACGATCAGCTCGACGCCGGGATAGCCGGCCTTGGTGGCCTTGAGCGTGCGCACGATGCTCTCGACCTGGCGGTCGATGTCCGCGCGGCTGTTCACGACCGGCGCGGGGAACTGAATCGCCGCCACCAGAAAGCCCATCCTCGGCTTGCCCATGCTACCGATGCTGCCCATGTCGCGCTCCTCTCCGTTGGGTTCAGAACACGATTTATGGTATGTGAGTATTGTTACAGACACCACATGTAGTGGTTGCATCCGGGAGACGGCAGTGTTTCGACGGCGGACGGGGACATTTCCGGAATGTGACTCGGGCCGCGCCCCTCTCGCCGCACGGGGGTCTTCTCGCGAGCCATGCCCCGCCCCCGTGCCAAGTGTACGAAACGATTTATATGACACCCAACTCGTGGCATCAGCCAACTGGGCAAACGTGGCCGAGAGGCGTGCTCCGAGGGCAAAAAATACCCATCACATCAATCTTTTCGTACACTCACCAGCCAGACATCCGGAGAACCCCGCAGCCCGCAGCCCCAACCCTCGGCTGGCGACCTTCGGCACGTACGCAGGCCGCCCGACCCTTCTCGCCCAGCGACTTCTGAGCAAAGCTCAGTGAGCAGGCGGGAAGGGCCGGGCGGCCCCAGGTGCGTATGAGACGAGCGCCTCTTACTCGTCGGCCTCGAGGGCCTCGGCGATCTCGTCGGTGATGTTCATGGTGTGGTAGACGTTCTGGACGTCCTCCAGCTCGTCGAGGCGGTCGACGAGGCGCTGGACCTTCTTGGCGTCGGCCACGGAGACGTCGGTCGGGGTGGTGGGGACCATCGTGAGCTCGGAGCCCTTGACCTCGATGCCCTGGGCCTCGAGGCCCTTCTGGACGTCCTGCATCTTGTCGTAGGCGGTCCAGACGATCCACTGCTCGCCGGCGTCCTCGTAGTCCTCGCCGCCGGCCTCGGCCACGGCCATCATGAACTCGTCCTCGTCGACGGCGTTCTCCTTGTCGGCGACCTTCTTGTCGTCGGACTTGATGACCTTCTCGACGGCGATGGAGCCCTTGCGCTCGAACTGGAACGCGACGGAGCCGGAGGTGCCGAGCGAGCCGCCGGAGTGAGAGAAGGCGGAGCGCACGTCGGCGGCGGTGCGGTTCTTGTTGTCGGTCAGGCAGTCCACGTAGACGGCCACGCCGGCGGGGCCGTAGCCCTCGTAGGTGATCTCGGCGTAGTTGGCGGCGTCGGCGCCGGAGCCGAAGGCCTTGTCGATGGCGGCCTTGATCTTGGCGTTGGGCATGGAGACCATGCGCGCGCGGGCCACGGCGGCGGCGAGCGTCGCGTTGTTGTCCGGGTTGGGGTCGCCGCCGAGCTTGGCCGCAACGGTGATGTTGCGGGAGAGCTTGGAGAACAGCGACGAGCGCTTGGCGTCGATAGCGGCCTTCTTGTGCTTGGTGGTTGCCCACTTAGAGTGTCCGGACATGCACATCCCCTTCGTCAATCCATGGCATGAAACGTGCCTACGATAGCGAAGAGCGGCGCAAATGTAAAGGGCAGCGTTCTGGATGTGTCCCGTCGCTCGCGGAAACGGTCCCCTTGAATGCAAAATGGCCGTTCGTGTGATGAATTTGCCCGGTGCAAAGCAAAACGTGTCTTCGTGTGATGAATTTCTGGCCCCGAATTTGTTTTCGATTTGAGGTTTGATTTCGCTACCTGCGACGATGCGCGCGCAGGAAAGTTGCATGCATCCCAGAGGAGCAAAAACGCATCACACGAGAGCCCGTTTTGCATCCTGAGCGCGGTTTTTATCACACGAGCGCCCGTTTTGCAGACAGACGGCGACTCAGAGCCCGTACTTGACCACCGCGCGGCGGATAGCGCGGCCCCACGGAACCCAGATCGCCACGAGGAACGCCACCGTGGCGAGGCCGTGCATCACGTCGAGCGGCAGCGAGGCCGCGCACGCGACCAGCGCTGACTCCCAAGTGAGCGGTTGCACGTAACCAAGGACATGATAGCCGTTCAGGATGAGGCCGTAGACGGGCCCGGAAAGGAAGCCCCAGCCGTAGAGCACGGGCGCATGCTCCAGCAGGCCTCGCTCGCCCAGCGCGCCGCCGACGTAGCCCACGAGACCCCACGCATACATCTGCCAGGGCGTCCACGGTCCCTGCCCAAAGAAGACGTTGGACGCGAGCGCCGCCATGGCCCCCACCACAAATCCGCTGCGCCGCCCGAGCGCCGCCCCCGCGAGGATGGCGACCGCCGAGACCGGCTTGACGTCCGGCAGCGGGGCAAAGAGCACGCGGCCCGCCGCGGCCACCGCCGCGAGCACCGCCGTGGGCATGAGCTGGCGTAGCGCCGGTCGCGACGCCTCGTAGCTCGCAAGGAGCAGGCCCAGCGCGAGGAGCGCCACCGCGAGTGTGAGCCCCGCGCTGGCGCGCACGCCCGCGAGCGCCAGCGCGACCATCGCCGCGGGTACCGCCAGCAGGGCCGGAACCTCCAGCGCGGCGAGCGCCCGTGCCCACGGTGTTTGTCTCTCCCCCATCATGGGTACCAGTTTGCCATAGGCCCGCGACCGAGGAGGCACCATGCTCTACATCGGCAACTTCAGCTACAACGACGACACCGACAGCAAGGACAACTACTGCCTCATGCCCATCGTCGTTGAGGCGTCGAACGCCGACGAGGCGATGGAGAAGTTCGCGGCCCACCTCCACGAGGTCCGCAAGTCCTCCGACCTGCTCGACGGCGCGCACGAGATCTATCTTGACTCGCTCACCGAGCTCGAGGCCGCCCCCTCCGACCCCGTCATCTGCCAGTGGCAGAAGATCGTCCCCGCCATGGACGGCCTCTGCTCGATCACGAGCGCGCTTCCCACGGTGGACGATGACGACGACGTCGCGAACGCCTACGCCTGGGGCGACGAGGACGACGAGCACGAGCACGTGGACGACCTCGAGGAGCTCGACGAGGACGAGCTCTCCGACCAGGAGCCGTTCCTGCTGTTTGAGTAGAGCCACGAGCCGGCGAGGAACTCGCCCGCAGGCTCGGTTGCCGTGACCTCGCCGTCGAAGACGAGGGATGCCGTGTCGGCGACCGCCCGCACAAAGGCGGCGTCATGGGTGGCGAGAAGGACCGTGGCGCCGTCGCTCGACGCCGTGCGGACGCGCTCGGCCACCGCGACGCGGGCCGCCCGGTCGAGCCCCTTGGTCGGCTCGTCGAGCAGCAGCAGGCGCGGACGCACGAGCAGAAGCTTCTCGAGCGCCAACAGCTGCTGCTGGCCGCCGGAGAGGTCATAGGGATGTCGGTCCGGGCAGCCGGCGAGACCCAGGCGCTCGAGCGCGGCGTCCACCTCTGCCGCTCCGTAGCGGCCCGATGATGCGGACAACTCCATGAGCTCGTCGCGGACCGTCTCGCACGCGAGCACCGCGCGCGGATCCTGCGGCAGCAGGGCCTGGTCGTCGGCGCACGCGTTTCTCGCCCGGCCGCGCCGGGGACGCAGCACGCCGGCCGCCACCTGCAAAAGCGTCGACTTACCACAGCCGTTGGCACCGAGGAGCGCACGGACCTCTCCGGCGCTCACCGTAAGGTCGCAGCCGCGCAGCACCCAGTCCGCGTCGCGGTCGTAGCGGAACCACACGTCGTCCAGCGAGAGCGCCTGGGCCTCGCCCGTCGTAGTCGGGAGGGGACTGGACGGCAGGAGATCGTCCCCGAGAGGGCGCAGCTCCTCGAGCTCGACCTGGCGCACGCGGCCGTCCTCCAGCGCAAAGGCGCAGGTGGCGTAGTCGAGCATGGGGCCCGGCGCGTGCGTGGCCACCACCACGGTCATGCCCAGCTCGCGGTTGGCGCGGAAGAGCAGCGCGAGAAACGCCTGCTCGGTGACCGGGTCGAGCATGCTCGTGGGCTCGTCCAGCAGGAGCGCGCGCGGGCGCATGGCCAGCACGGACGCCAGCGCGAGCACCTGCCGCCGCCCGCCGGAGAGCTCGGCCACGCGGTCGCGGAACCACGGCCCCATGCCCAGGTAGGTGGCGGTCTCGGCCACGCGGCGGCGCATCTCCGCCTCCGGCACGCCGAGGTTCTCCAGGCCGAAAGCCATCTCGTGCCAGACCGTGTCGCAGACCATCTGCGCGCCCGGGCTCTGAAAGACGTAGCCTATGGCCTGCGCGGAGGCCACGGCGTCAAGGGCGCGCACGTCCTCGCCGAAGGCGCGCACCGTCCCGTCGAGCGCGCCGGTCGGGGCGATCTCCGGCTTGGCGAGGCGCAAAAGCGTCGACTTGCCCGAGCCCGTCGCACCCACGAGCAGCGCGAACGCGCCCTCGGGCACCTCCAGGCAGACGTCGAGAAGAACGGGGGCGTCGGCGCCCGCATACGTAAACGTCACGTGGTCGAAGGAGAGCGCCCTCATGCGAGCCTCCTCTCGCGCAGGCGGGCGGCGAGCTCGGCCGCTGCGGGCAGCAGGGCGAGCAGCGCGAACGGCACGTAGGCCCACCAGGGGCCGAGCCCGGACATCCTCGGGTAGAAGCGCCAGCTCGCGCAGAAGCGCCACGCGCAGACGGCCGCGAGGACGAGCAGGGCCCCGATGCCGCAGAGGATAACGACGTCGCGCCGGCGCAGGCACTCCGGGCGGTAGCACGTGCGCGACCGCCCCGACTCCCAGCCCCGGGCGCGCATGGAGTCCGCGCGTTCGAGCGACTCCTCGAGCGACCACGTAAGCAAAAGCGATGACGTCCGCACGAGGGCGTCGCGCGCGGCGGGGCGCGCCCCGGCCGCCGTGCAGGCCGCGAGCCCCGCGCGCACGTCGCGCGAGCGGCGCAGCAGCTGCGGCACGAGCTGGGACACCATGCCCAGAAGCAGCGGCAGCGCCCGGGCACGGCGCGGCGCGAGCGCGAGCAGCCGGTCCTGCGTGAGCGCCGCAGCCGCACCCTCGAGCCACAGGACCACCGCCACCATGAGCGCGCCCATCGTCGCCCCGTACGCGAGGCTCTCCAGGTAGACGCTGCGCGGCCCTAGCTTGATCAGCAGCGTGGAGCCGGATGCCGAGAAGAACGGGTTCGCCAGGCACACGAGCGCGAGCAGCGGAAGCTGCCAGACGAGCCCGCGCGCCGTGGCGGCGACGCCGCGCGCGAGCAGCGAGAAGAGCAGCGCGCCGGCGAGCGAGGCCGCCACCAGCGCAGGCTGCACCGCCAGCATCGTCAGCGCGACCACCCCGGCGAACAGTGCCGTCGGGACGGCCGCGTGGACGGCGTCGAAGGCTCTGGCGCGCGGCGCGGCCACGTCGTCTCTCTACTCGGTGAACTCGGTCACGTAGAGCCAGGTGACCACGTCGCCGTCGGCGAGCGTGGCCTCAGAGCAGCTCACGTCCGACATCTCGCCGTTGACCTCGAACATCCAGCCGCTCATGTCGCCGAAGTCACCGCCGGCGAGGCCATCGATCCCCTGGACGTACATGCCGTACTCGGAGTCGGACGCGTTGACGTCGACGCCGGTCGCGACCAGCGCGTCGTAGGCCGTGGCGCCCTCGGGGACGTCCACCTCCGTCGAGGTCTTCTCGCCCTCGCCGGCCGTCGCGTCGATCTCCACGGTGACGGCGATCGTGGCCTGCTGCTCCTGCGTGGCGTCGCCCGAGGCGGCGTCGCCGCCGGCCGCCGGCGCGCCACCGCACGCGGCGACCGTCAGCGCCAGCGCGCACGCGGCCAGGCCGCCGACGAGCTGCGCGACGAAGGTCCTTCTCGACAGGTTCTCCTGAGACATAAGAGCCTCGCTTCCTCCCTGGGTCCAGGGCGTCGGGAGGGCAAGGCGGGGCCGACGGGAGTCCCGCCGTCCCTGGCACAGCCGTGTGCTGATCCGGAGTCAAACCGGAGCCGTTTTCAACATGACGTAGCAGCTGCAGGAGCCGTGCCCTCGGTATGTGGTTGGCGCCAGTGTAGCATGCGCGCGCCGGCCGCGACCCTTGCAGCTGGGCGTCAGCGATGTGCGCTTCCCGTGGGCGCCGCATGCGGGCGATAAATGCGGGTATAGACGTAGCATTTATCCCCTCCCGCAGAATCGGGGTCCCATGTCTCGCCGCCGCACGTTCCCGCCGGCCCTTCTCGCCCTGCTCGTCGCCCTCGCCGTCGCCCTCGTGGCAGCGCCCGCGGCCCGCGCCGGCACCGAGGGCGTCACCAAGCTCGCCGACCCGGACACCTCCGCAAGCTGGCAGGAGGTCTTCCGCTCGGACGCGGGGGCCCTCTCGACCGAGAACGCGGGCCGCATCTGGGTCGACAAGTCCGTCTACGCCAGCGCCGACGACGCGCGCGCCGCCGGCCTCCCCGTGAGGATCGACGTGGACGACCACAGCTTCGTCGTGGGGCTCTCGGCGCTCGCCTCGGCCGTCTCGGTGCGGCAGGAGGGCGGCCCCGCCCACGACGTCGTCTTCGTGGTGAGCACCAACCGCCTGCTCGCCGACGTCACCTACGGCGGCCGGCCCCAGGCGGCCTACCTAGCCGACGCCCTCGACCAGGCGATCGCGCGCCTCATGGCGGAAAACGACGGCGCCACCGTCCCCACGCGCGTGGCCGTAATCGGCTACGACTCCCAGGTCACGACCCTCATGCCGCTCGGCACCTACGCCCCGGACGCGGGCGGCGACTACGTCACGTACGCCAACGGCGCGCTCTCCGTGAGCGCCACGGCCACGGACGGAGCCGGCGCGACCTCCCCGGCCCGGCTCGGCAGCGGCTCCTACCTGCAGCTCGCGACGCACGTGGCGGGAGAGATGCTGGCCGGCGCCGCGGACGACCCGGGCGCGGAGGGGCGCGTCCCCGTGCTCTGCCTCATGGGTCGCGAGACCCCGCCGATGGCGAGCGTCAACATCACCGACCCGCCCGTCTACACCGGTGACGCCAGCGGCTTTCTGGGCCCGCTGCCGGGCAGCCGCGAGAACGGCTACGGCACCGACGCGCTTCTCGCCACGCTGCTCACGATGCGCAACGAGGCCGAGCGCGTGGGCGCCGCATGGGGCGACGAGCGCCCGCTCACGTTCTTCACCTGCGGCCTGGACACGAGCGAGACGGCCGCCTACCTGCTGGAGACCGCCCACGAGCAGGCCTATCACCCGCTGCCCGGGACCGGGGCGGCGGCAGGCACCGACCTGAGGGACAACCTCTCGGCGGCGGCGCAGGCGTTCGCCCAGGCCTCGGCGGCGGGCGAGAAGGACGTCACGCTGCACCTCTTTGGCTCCGGGCCGCGCGGGCTCGTGGCGGAGGACGTCACCCTCCCCTGCATCCCGGGCCTGCTCTCCGAGGCCGACGGCTACGAGGTCACGCCCGTCGACGACTACCTCTCCGCCCGCAGCGCGAGCGCGCTCTCGTGGGCGTTCGGCACCGTGGTGGACCGAGCCCTCGGCGTGACCTACACCGCCCCGGCCTCGGGCGGCCCCGGCGACGAGCGCCCCGGCGGGAGCCGCGTCACCGTCTCCGACGAGGTGGGGCCCGGCATGGAGGTCGAGCGCGTGAGCGGCATCGTCTACGGGGACGCCCTGCTCGACGGCGAGCTGGCGGCGCAGGCGGTCAAGATCAGCCTCGGGGGCCCCGGCGACGTCGAGGCCACGCACGAGTTTGGCTACCTCGTGGAGGCCATGAACTCGCGCTACGACCTGGGGTACGCGGTCTACGACCTCTTCTACGACGCCCTGCAGGACGGCCAGTTCTCCTACGCCGGGCCGGGCGACTTCTCCAACCACGCCTCGTGGTACGTGAACGACGCGCACGAGATGGTGCCGATGGGCGGCGAGCCCTTCGCCTTTGCCACGCAGGCCGAGGTGGACGCCGTCGCGGACGGCCGCTGGCAGGAGCGCGCGCCCGAGGACGTGCGCGACAGAATCGAGGCGGCGCAGGACGGCGGCGCCACCGCCGTGTGCGAGACGTACTACTACATAGGCAACCTGCCCAACCAGTACACCGGCGGCGACGTCACGCTCTACGACTTCGTGGTCATGGTGGAGACGAACCTCGCCACCGGCCGGCAGACGCTGCTGCTCTCGGTGCCCGTGGACGCCGTGCCCGCGCGCCGCATGAGCGTGACCGTGGCGGGGGACGGCTCCGCCACGCTCGCGCTCGACGGCGGCCAGGGCACGCTGCCGCTGCGCCTCGCGTACCTCGTCTCGCCCACGCCCGACACCGAGGCGCTGCTCGAGCGCGCGGACGCTGGCGAGGACGTGAGCGACGAGGAGCTCGAGGCGGCGACCGGGGCAGACGTCCGGCACGTGCCCTCGGGGGCCCGCGCGGTCTTCGCGAGCGACTTCTCCGGGACGGGCGCGGACGCCCAGGCGGGGGCCGTCGCCTCGGCGTGGGCGGCGCAGACCAACTCCTACTACGCGTTCTCCCGCGACACGCCGCTCTTCTCGCGCACCGCGAGCGGCTACGCGCCGCTGACGGGGCTGCCGCAGGCCGGGCAGACCTACTACTTTGAGCAGACCGTCTACACCGCCGACCTCGCCGGTGCGGGCGAGGAGGCCCCAGCGACCGCGGAGCGGGTGATGGAGCCCTACACCGTGGCGCTCGACGCCGACCAGATCCCCCAGCGCTTTTCCGTTCGGGACGGACAGTGCGTGGCGCTCGCCGGCACCCCGCGCTACGTGCGCGCGGCCGAGCTGGGATCTGCCGAGAAGGACCCCAACGCCACGGGGAGCGCCCCCTATGCCGCGCGGCTCGCGCTCGAGGAGGCGGGCGACGGGGCGGTGCGGGCCTCCGCGCGCCTGGGCAACAACGGCGCACTCGTCCTGCCCGACGACGTGGAGGAGCCTCCCGTGGTCGGCCCCGACGACCCGGAGCCCGAGCCGACTCCCGAGCCCGAGCCGGAGCCCGAGCCGGAACCGACTCCCGAGCCCACGCCAGACCCGGCACCGGAACCCGAACCCGAGCCCACGCCAGAGCCCGCGCCTGACGAGAAGAACCCCTCCGCCAACGACCAGGCGACCGCCGCCGAGACGGGCGAGTCGACCGCCGACATGCCCGCGACCGGCGACCCCACGAGCCCCGTCGTCCTTCTCGCCCTCCTGATCGCAGGAGTGGTGACCGCAACCCTCGCGCTCGTCCTCCGCCGCCGTCGCTGACGGACTTGTGTATTCGGTTGGGAGTCGCTCGCCGACTCGGATTGGGGGAAATCCGGCCATGGAATACTCGATGACGGTATCCCCGATCCGGAAAGGACCGTCGTGCTTCTCAGCCTCATTGTCATCGTGCTTGGATTTGCCCTGCTCATCTTTGGCGCCAACTTCCTCGTGGACGGCGCCTGCAGCATCGCCGCGCGCCTCGGCGTCCCCGAGCGCGTGGCCGGCCTCACCATCGTGGCCATCGGAACGTCGCTGCCGGAGCTCGTGGTCAGCGTCACCTCCGCCGTGGGCGGCCACGCCGACATGGCCTTTGGTAACGTCATGGGCAGCTGCCTGGCAAACCTGCTGCTCATCCTCGGCCTCTCGGCCGTGATCGCCCCGGTCACGCTCTCGCGCAGCACCCAGCGCTTCGAGATCCCCGTGAGCGTGGCGGCCTGCGGCCTGCTCGCGCTCGTGGCCAACACCGACGGCCAGGTCACGATGGTCGAGGGCGTGGTCCTTCTCGCCGCGTTCGTCGCCTTCGTGGCGCGGACCGTCGTCGTGGGCCTCGGCGAGGGCGCAACCGAGAAGGACGGCGCCCCGGAGGACCCCAACACCGGCGCCGTCTCCGCCAACACCTTCCGGGACCTGCTCTTCATCGTGGGCGGCATCGCGATGCTCAAGTTTGGCGCGGACTTCGTGGTGGACAACTCCGTTGAGATCGCGGGCGCCATGGGCATATCCGAGCGCGTCATCGGCATCACCGTGGTTGCGCTCGGCACGTGCCTGCCGGAGCTGGTCACGAGCGTGGTGGCCGCCTTCCGCGGCAATTCCGACATCGCCGTGGGCAACGTCGTGGGCTCCAACATCTCCAACCTGCTGCTCGTCATGGGCGGGCCGGCGCTCTTTGCCAGCATCCCGTACGACCCCGCGTACAACGTGGACCTCGCGCTGCTCGCGCTCTTCTCGGCCGTGCTCGTGGGCTTTGCCTTCATCGGGCGCCGCCATGAGATGAGCCGCGCCAACGGCGTCGTCTTCGTGGTGCTCTACGCGGCCTACATCGCCACGTCGGTGATGCGCTAGGCGATCAGCGCAGGCAGGCACAGCAGCAGGAGCAGCACGACGGCGGCAAGGCTCACCCAGAAGCGCCACATGGGCAGAAACGTCCGGTAGAGGAAGTCGTCCGGCAGGGCGTCCGCGGGGTCGCGCCCCTCGAGGAAGGCCCAGAGCCTGGTGGCGTCCGCAAGGTCGTGCTCGCGCATGAACCGAGTGACGCGCGCGTCGCAGGCGCCGTTCCAGAAGCAGACCAGAAGCCGGAGGAACGACGCCAGGTACAGCAACCCCCTGCCGGTCGCGGTGCTCGCGTCCAGGAGCCAGGTCGCGTAGATGTAGGCCATCGTGGAAACGAAGAAGACCGCGTACGTGAGGGCCGCCCTAAAGAGCAGCCTGACGAGCTCGTGGCGGGACTCGGCCTCGGCGCGCACCGCGCTGGTGCCGTGCTCGCCGAGCAGCTCGGAGGCGCTGGTCCCCAGCTCGTCCGCCACGAGCGCGAGGCTCTGCACGTCGATGAGGGTCTTGCCGGTCTCCCAGTTGTTGACCGTCTGGCGGCTCACGTAGACGCGCCGTGCGAGCTCCGCCTGCGTGAGGCCCGCCGCCTCGCGCCGCTCGCGGACGCGCTCGCCCACGACCTGCCGTGCGCTCTGGAGCTCCGCTGCCATGGCACGCCTCTTCTCCCTGCAAGAATCGTACCCGTGTCGGGCACCCGCGGCGAGTCAAAACCCTTTGACACGGTCGCCTGAATCGGGCGCGCTCGAGGTTATGCGACATCGCGAAGGTTATGTGCGCCGCTACGGTGTCCCGATCTTCTCGACAAGACGTCTACCTGCTAATATATAGAATTCAATTGCATACACAACCAAGTCGACGCCGCATACCCTAACCGATTGCGCATAACCTCAGGCGGGCCGGCGGCGGCGAGAGGCGCCCTACGCCGTCAGGAAGATCGTGGCTCCGAGCGCGATGTAGACGAGGCCGGAGACCACGCTCGTCACCCGTCCCGCGCGCGAGCTGCGCGCGAGCAGGCGCGAGAAGGGCGCCGCCACGAGCACGATCACCACGGTCCAGAGCGTGGAGAGCGCCACGTACGTGAGGCCGAGCGCCAGAAACGGCACCGGCCCGAAGGAGTTGGGCGTGGCCACGAACTGCGGCAGCAGCGCCAGGAAGAACAGGATGATCTTGGGGTTGAGGACGTTGGTCAGCACGCCCTGGGCAAAGACGCGCAGGTTGGAGCCGTCCTCGGACTCGCCGTCCTTCTCGCCCACCGAGAAGGACGAGCCGCCGGAGAGGATGCTCCGCACGCCCATAACTGCAAGGTAGGCGGCACCCGCCACCTTGATCACGTTGAAGGCCACCGGTGACGCGGCGAGCACGAGCGACAGCCCGGCCGCCACGAGGATCGTGTGCACCACCAGGCCCGCGTTTATGCCGAGCGCGCTGGCCAGCCCCTCGCGCCGGCCGCCGGAGACGGTGCGCGTGAGAATGTAGACGGTGTCGATGCCCGGCGTGAGGCAGAGGGCCGCCGCGGACGCGACGAAGCCCCCGTAGCCGACGATTCCCAGCATGAAGCGCGCCGGCGGGCCTAGAGGACCTTGGAGAGGAAGCTCTGCGTGCGCGGGTTCTTGGGCGCGCCAAAAACCTCGGCCGGCGAGCCCTCTTCCTGGATGACGCCCTCGTCCACGAAGCACACGCGGTCCGCGACCTCGCGCGCGAAGCCCATCTCGTGCGTGACGATCACCATGGTCATGCCCTGCTCGGCGAGCTCGCGCATGACGTCCAGGACCTCGCCGACCATCTCGGGGTCGAGCGCGGAGGTGGGCTCGTCGAAGAGCATGATGTCCGGGTTCATGGCCAGGGCGCGGGCGATGGCCACGCGCTGCTGCTGGCCGCCGGAGAGCGAGCGCGGCATGGCGTCGGCCTTCTCGGCGAGGCCCACGCGCGCGAGCAGGCGGTCGGCGGTCGCGGAGGCCTCCTGCTTGCTCATGAGCTTGAGCTCCACCGGCGCGTACATGATGTTCTCGCGCACGCTGTAGTGTGGGAAGAGGTTGAACTGCTGGAAGACCATGCCCACGTGGCGGCGGATCTTGTCGACGTCTGCCTTGGGGCCCGTGATGGACTGGCCGTCGATCACGATCTGGCCAGATGTGGCCTCCTCCAGGCGGTTGATGCAGCGCAGGAACGTGGACTTGCCCGAGCCGGACGGGCCGATCACGCAGACAACCTCGCCGGCGTGGATGTCTATGTCGATGCCGCGCAGGACGTGGTTCTCGCCGAAGTCCTTGGTGAGGCCCTCGACGTGGATCTTGACCTCGCTGGTCTGCTTCATGCTAGCCATTACTTGCGCATCCTTTTCTCGAGGACGGACGAGATGATCATCAGCACGCTGGTGATGACGAGGAAGATGACGGCCACCCAGGTGTAGGTGGCAAACGACGTCATGGTGCGACCCACGTAGACCTTGGCCTGGTTCATAATCTCCGGCAGGCCGAGGGCGTACATGATCGTGGAGTCCTTGAGCGTGATGATGCACTGGTTGACCAGCGAGGGCAGGCAGATGCGCACGGCCTGGGGCAGGACGATCTTGAGCATGGTCTTCCCGTGGCTCACGCCCAGGCTACGCGAGGCCTCCGTCTGGCCCTTGGGGACCGACTGGATGGCGCCACGGAAGATCTCTGCAGAGTAGGCGCCGGCGTTGAGGATCAGCGTGATGACGCTTGCCGTCACGATGTCCAGGCGGAAGTCCGGGGCGATCGTCGCCTGCACGAGCTGGGGGACGGCAAGGTAGAGGTAGAAGCCCTGCACGAGCATCGGCGTGCCGCGGATGATCCAGATGTAGAACTTGGCAATGCCGCGCAGCACGCGGAACTTGGACAGGTTCATGAGGCACGTGACGATGCCGAGCGGGATGGCCACGACCAGCGCCACGACGGTCACGTAGACCGTCATCTGCAGGCCGGTCCACAGAAGCGGCCACGCCTCAATCAGCACGTCGATGAGATTTGCGTTCATGGGGTCCCTTACTTACCGTCAGGGGGCTGCGCGACACCCCGGCGTCACGCAGCCCCAGCTTGCTCGTTGCTCGAAAAGGCGCTAGGCCTCCAGGTACTTGGCGAGAATCTCGTCGTACTCGCCGCTCTCCTTGATGTTGGCGAGGCCGGCATTGAACATCTCCACGAGCTCGGGGTTCTTGCCCTTCATGACGGCCAGGCCGTAGGGGCTCGCGAACTCGTCCTCCTCCTTGGCAACGATCTCCAGGCCATTGCCCTGCGCCACGCCGTACTCCATGACGGGGGTGTCCTCGAAGCAGGCGGCGGAGTTGCCGGTCTGGACATCCTGGTACATCATGTCGGACGTGTCGAAGTAGGTGATCTCGAAGCCGTACTCGTCCTTGATGGACTCGGCCCAGGAGAGGCTCTGGGTGCCGGTCTTGCCGGCGACCTTCTGGCCCTTCAGGTCCTCGAGGCCCTTGACGTCGCTGCCGGCCTTGACCGCCGCGCAGACCGAGGACTGATAGTAGGAGTCCGTGAAGTCGTAGTCCTCCTCGCGCTCGGGCGTGATGGACATGCCAGCAATCACGGCGTCGGCCTGGTTGGACTCGAGCGCGGCCACGGCAGCGTCAAAGCCCAGGGAGTTGAGCTCGTACTTGAAGCCCTGGTCGGCGGCGATAGCGGCGAGAAGGTCCACGTCGATGCCCACGAACTCGTTCTGGTCGTTGGTGAACTCGAACGGCGCGAAGGTGGTGTCGGTGGCGACGAGGTAGGTCTTGCCGTCGGCGTCGTCGGACGCGGCGTTGGCGTCGTCGGAGGCGGCGTTGTTGCCGCCGCAGGCGGCGAGGCCGAGGACGGAGGCGGCACCGCCGGCGATGCCGAGGAACGTGCGACGAGAGACAGAAGCGGACATGGCAACTCCTCCTTAGGAAAACGTGCGCAAAAACGTACACGGGGCCCCGCACGCTGGGCGAGGCTGCCCCTGTACTGTAGCTGAGCGTTATTTCGGTTCCTTTAACACTTTGCGGCATGAACGGCCACAAAGCTGAGAACTACACAATTTCTCTGTGGGTCCCCTTTGCCGCGAAACCGTTCTCGAGCTCGCGAATCCGCTGGTAGAGCCACTGGTTGGTGGGGACGAGAAGACCGTGGCGCCCGGCGAGGCGACAGATGGTGCCAGAGAACTCCTCGACCTCGGTGGGCTTCTGGTTCAGGCGGTCCTGCGCCATCGAGGGCATGCCGGCGGGGTCGAGCGAGGCGATGAGCCGAGCCATCTGCGCGAGGTCGGCCTCGGTGACGTCCACACCCTCGGCGCGCGCCACGGCCAGGGCCTCGCGCATGGCGGCCACGAAGCAGCGGTTCTGCTCGCTTCCCGGCTCACTCGCGGAGCCGTAGGTGCCGCCGTAGACCATGCAGGTCTGGTTGATGCCCACGTTGAGCATCAGCTTCACCCACATGCGGCGACGGATGTCCGCCTCCACCACGTGCGGGATGCCGGCGCGCTCGTAGAGGTCGGCGACGGCGTCGACCACGCCGGGAGCCGTGCCCGGCGCCGGGCCCAGGCGAACCTCACCGGGGTGGGTGTAGGTCATGTCCGTGCCGAGAAACACCGCGTCCATGCCCTGCGCCACGGAGAGCACGGTGCGCTCCCAGCCAAAGCGCTCGGCCACTCGCTCCTCGCTCGTGACGCCGTTGATCAGGGACGCGACGGCCGTGCGCGGCCCCACGAGGCGCTCCATCGTGTCGAGCGCCACGGGCAGGCCCGGTGCCTTGATCGCCAGGATCACCAGGTCGACGGGCGTGGCCTCGCTCGCAGGGATCGTGGGCACGCGGCAGGGCTCGCCGTTCACGGTCGGCGTCTCGCCGGCGTGACGGGCGTAGCGCACGTCGTCCATCACGAACTCGACGGCGCCCGGCCCGAGGTTCTTCTCGGCGATGGTGCCGTAGAGCAGGCCCACCGCTCCCCTGCCCAGAATCGCCACGCGGTTGATCGCCATGTTGGTCCTTTCTCTACGCGATGTTGACGAGCGGCGTCACCTGAGGCATCGCGCCTTCGTCGATCGTCTTGAGCCGATAGGTGGCCTCCAGGTTGAGCCAGAACTCGGGCGTCGTCCCCAGCGCACGGGACAGCAGCCAGGCCATCTCGGGCGTGATCGCACGGCGGCCGTTCACGACGTCCGAGACGGCGGACTGCGGCTTGCCGATGGCCTTGGCCAGCCGGTACTGCGAGATGCCCAGAGGCCGCAGGAACTCCTCCAGCAGAATCTCCCCCGGGGTGGAGATGTAGGGGTTAGTGGTAGTCACAGAACTCGACCTCTCTTGCCTTCCTGCTCAAAGGGCGGATGCGCCCAATTTACACCGCGTCCAGCCCGGCGCGGCGGCGGAGTTCCCGCATCAGGTTGTCATTGCCGATCACGGAGACAGCGGCGTCGCCGTCCTGCGGCGCCTCGATGAAGACGCCGTCCGGGCTGGTCGCGCAGTTGTGGCCGGTCGCGTCGCCGGGACCGCCCTCCAGGCGCCGCACGCCGGTCACGTGGTCGTACGGGATGATCGTGCGCCCCCAGCCAAAGACGATCTCCAGGCGGTCCTTGTAGAGCTCCACGCGGTTGCGCACCACCACCGGCCACAGCAGGACGGCCCCGACGACGAGCAGCGCCGCCGGCACGCCCGCGTACATGCCCGGCTGCAGCGCCAGCACCGCGACTGCCACGGCCACCAGGCCCGAGACCGTGCCGTACCACGGCGCCACGCGCCCGCGAAAGACCAGCTCGGCATTGCCCTTGTAGATGCGCATCTCAGGCCTCCCCGCGCGGCAGCAGCTCGGCCAGCTCATGCGGGCGCACGCCCACGAGCGGGTGCGGCACGTACGGCTCCTCCAGGTAGCGGCGCTCGTCCTCGCTAAGCTCCACCTCCAGCGCGCGGCACGCCGCGCCCACGAGCTCCGGCCGTGAGCAGCCCACAATCGGCGACTCCACGCCGCGCGCCCACAGCCACGCGATCGCGACGGCCGCCATCGGCACGTCGTGCTTCTCGGCCAGTTCCGCCACGCGGGCCACGAGCCTCTCGTCCTGCGCCCGCATGGGGTCGAACTTCTTCTGCGAGATCACGTCCGTCTCGCTGCGGCGCGTGGGCGCGTCCCAGGTGGGCCGCGTGAGGCGCCCGGCGGCGAGCGAGCTGTACGGCGTGAGCGCCATCCCGAACTGCCGGCACACGGGGATCATCTCGTGCTCGTCCTCGCGGTAGAGGAGGTTGTACTGGCTCTGCATGGTCGAGAAGGGCGTCCAGCCGTTGGCCGCCGCCAGGACCTGCAGGTTGTGGAGCTGGTAGGCGTACATCGCGCTCGCGCCGAGGGCCCGCACCTTGCCGGCGCGCACGAGCTCGTCCAGCGCGGCGAGGGTCTCCTCCATGGGCGTGGCCGCGTCGAAGCGGTGGATGACGTAGAGGTCCAGGTAGTCCGTGCCCAGACGCGCGAGCGTGCCGTCTATCTCGCGCATGATCGCCGCACGCGAGAGGCCGCCGTCGTTGTAGAAGACCTTGCTCGCCAACACCACGCGCTCGCGCGGGACGCCCAGCTCGCGCAGGGCGCGCCCGATGTACTCCTCGCCCGTGCCGTCCGCGTAGCAGTTTGCCGTGTCGATGAAGTTGATGCCGGCGTCCAGCGCCGCCGCGATCACGGCGCGCGTCTCGTCGTAGCCCACGGTCCACGGGCGCGGCGCGGTGGGCACGCCAAAGCTCATGCCGCCCAGGCAGAGGCGCGAGACCCTGAGACCCGAGCCGCCCAGCTCAACGTAGCGCATGTCCGCCATGTCGCACCGTCCTTCTCGCCCGCCGTGTTGAGCCCATTCTATCCCGGCCCGCCCGCGCGATACGCGATTGACGACACTCTGGGGCACAAAAACGTTGGAAGTCGCGTACTGGCTCACGGTAATACGCGATTGACGACGCTTTGGGGCGCCAAAACGTTGGAAGTCGCGTATCGGGCCGGCGGCCTACCGGCGCGCGAGGCGCGGCCGCCAGCCCTTGAGGGCCATGAGGCCGAGAAACGCCGCCAGCACCACCACGGACAGCGCGAACAGCGCCACCGGGAAGAGCCAGAAGCCCACGCGCTCCGCCACCAGGCCAAAGAGCGGCGGCAGCGTGAGCGAGCCCACGTAGGAGGCCGCCATCTGCACGCCGATCACCGCCTGCGAGAGGTCGCGGCCAAAGAGGCGCGGCGTGAGGTGCAGCATGTTGGGGTAGAGCGGGCTGTTGCCAAAGCCCACGAGGAAGAGGCCCACCGGGGCCGCCGCGAGCGGCAGCGGGGCCAGAAGCACGAGCACCGCCACGAAGGTGACCGCCTGCCCCAGCCCCACGAGCTGCTTGCTCGTGAGCCGGTTAGCCAGCACGCCGGAGAGGAAGCGCCCGGCCGTCACGCCCACGTAGTAGACCGTCACCATGCCGGCGGCGGCACCGGCCGCCATGCCGCGCGCGCTCACGAGGTAGCTCGCGCACCAGGTGTTGCAGACGCCCTCGATAGCGACAGACGCCATGAAGATGAGGCAGGCCAGGCGGATGTCGCGCCGGCGGACGAGGGCGAGCGGGCTCGCGGCGCGGGGCGCGGGGTCGTCGTCCTGCTCGCCCGGCGCGCCCTCGTGGCCCACGCGGGACCACAGCGGCAGGATCGCGACCGTCGCCGCCACGATCGCCGCCTGGACGGCCGCCGCCTCGAGGTAGCCGTCGCGCCAGGTGCCGCCCGAGAGCGCGACCGACATCAGAAACGGGCTCACCGTGATGCCCGCGCCGTAGGCGCAGTGCAGGAAGTTCATGTGCGTCGCCTTGTAGTGCAGCGCCACGTAGTTGTTGAGCGCCGTGTCGATGGCGCCGGCGCCCAGGCCCAGCGGGATCGCGAGCAGGCACAGCCACGGAAAGCCCGGCGCCACGGCAAAGCCCAGGAGCGCCGCCGCGGTGAGCGCCGTGGAGACGGCCGTCACGCGCCCGGTGCCAAAGCGGTTGATGAGCGCGGCCGACGAGAGGCTGGAGACGATGGTCCCGCAGCAGGTGACCATCGTGACCGCGCTGCCCCACGAGACGGGAACGCCCAGGTCGGGGTGCATGGCGGGCCACGCCGCGCCAAAGAGCGAGTCCGGGATGCCCAGGCCCACAAAGGCAACGTAGATGACGACGAGAAGAACGACGGACATGGGCGCTTCCCCTCCTGCGTCCGATGTGGAAACGTTTCCACACCATGATAGCGGCCGCGTCGGCAGGTGTCACGTCCCTGCGGGAGAAAGCCCGGGTGCGGGAGAAAACCTCACAGGTGGTGGTTCTTCTCGCGCTGTTCTATGAACTTATTATTGTCCTATTTTGTGTCAGTAAAGTTGACTTCTGCCACCTGTGAGGTTTTGCCGCCAAGATGCCGGACGCCGCGCGCCCTACAGCCCCGCCCGGTACCAGGCGACGGCGATCTGCGTGCGGTCGCGCAGGCCCAGCTTGGAGAGGATCCGGGACACGGCGCGCTTGGCGCTGGCGGGCTGGATGACCAGGCGCTCGGCGATCTCGGCGTTGGAGAGGCCGTCGGCCACGAGCGAGCAGATCTCCCGTTCGTGGCCCGTGAGCTGGCGGAAGGCCCGGCGCAGGCGCTCGCGCTCGGAGCCGGGGACGACCCTGGGGACGTCGCGCTCGAGGACCGCCCGCGTGACGCGCGGGGTGAGGACGGCGTCGCCCTCCGCGACGGCATGGACCGCGTCGACGAGCTCGCGGGAGCGGACGTCCTTGAGAAGGAACCCGGAGGCGCCTGCCTCGAGGCCGCCGAAGGCGTAGTCGTCCTCGTCGTAGGTGGTGAGGATGAGGACGCGCACCGCCGGGTGCCGCTCGCAGATGAGCGCGCAGGCGTCGATGCCGTCCATGACGGGCATCCGCACGTCCATGAGGACGACGTCGGGAAGCGCACGGCCCGCCGTCGCAGCGCGGTCCACGGCGTCCACCGCCTGGCGCCCGTTCTCCGCCTGGCCCCAGAGGTGCAGCGTCGGGTCGCGCCGCAGCATGAGCGAGAAGCCCAGGCGGGTCTCCGCCTGGTCGTCGACAAGCATCACCTCAACGGTCCTCATCGCGGACTCCCTCTCCCGCCGTCTTTGGCAGCGTGGCCCGTACGCACCAGCCGCCGCCCTCGCCCGTCTCTGCCGAGAAGGACCCGCCGGCCGCCTCCACCTCGGCGCGCAGGCGCGCGAGGCCGGTCCCGTCCGAGGCTGCGAGCGCGCCGTCCTTCTCGCCCGCCCGGCCGTTGTCGCGCACGCTCACGGCGCAGCTCCCGTCCGCGCGATGGTCCCAGGAGACCGTGAGGCGCGTGGCCCCGCGCGCGTGACGCAGCGCGTTGGTCACGGCCTCGCGGGTGACAGAGAAGGCGAGCGCGGCCTGCCGGGGGTCCTGCGGGCGCGCGCCGGTCTCCGTGAGCGCGACCGCGAGGCCGGCCGCGCGAGCGTGCTCGAGCACGGGGCGGACGTCGTCCCACGAGGGCGTCTCCCCGAGCGGGGGCTCGGAGCCCTCGCCGTGCAGGGCCGAGAGCCGCCTGACGGCGCGGCGCGTGTCGGCAAGCCCCTCGCGGGCGAGCTCGTTGATGCGTGCAATTGCGTCGTCCGTAACCGCGTCCCCCGTGGCGCCGGCAAGCCCCTCGGAGAGCGCGATGATGGCCGTAAGGTCGTGGCCCACCGAGTCGTGCAGCTCGGCGGCGATGCGGCTGCGGGCCTCGGCCTCGTCGCGCTCGCGCGTCGCCCGCTCGCGCGCCGCCCGCTCCTCCTCGAGCTCGCGCGCCGCCCGGCGACGTGCCCACAGCGCGCGGGACGCGAGCGCGGCGGCGACCACGGCGAGCGTCCACTCGAGGTGCACGAGGGCGAGGGCCTCATCGCCCGAAAGATGGGCGGGCGCCCAGAACGCGGCGAGCACGGCGAGCGTGGCAGCCACCGCCCGCGCCCCGTCCGCCCGCGCGACCACCCCGTAGAGCAGGACCAGGAGCGGCACGCCCGTGTAGGCCCCCTCGTCGACGCGCGCGCACGCCGCCGCGCAGGCGCACGCCACGAGCGTCGCGCCGAGCGGGCGGCGCCGCCGGAGAAAGACGCACGCGAGGATCGCGGCGACGCACCACACGAGCAGCCACACGGACGCGGGGTCGTAGTCGGCGGGCAGGAAGGAGACGTACCGGGTGAGGAAGACCGCCTCGAAGACCACGCAGGCCACGGGCGCCACGAGGCGCGCCTGGGGACGCTCGCCCCAGGCGGCGGCGCGCTCCCGTATGCGACCCCACTCCGTCATGCCCCGCGCTCCCCGCTCTTCTCAGCTTGGCCTACCACGACGACGTACACTCCTCTAGGGCGCGACAGCGGTCGCGGAACACCGGCTCGAACAGGGTGAGCTCCGCGTCGCGACAGCCGTTCCTCCTCGCAGTCTCACGCCATGAGCGCATCGCCCCGAGCACCTCCGCGACGATGCGCCGTGCTGCGACGCGACTGACCCCGCACACGGCGGCAAAGTCGAGAAGGCCGCTCGTCTCGCCTGCTCCGCTCTCTCCAAATATTGATGTCACGCGAGCACGCGAGAGCTCTGGAGAGGGGCTGACGTCAAAGAGCGGCGCAAGCCGCCAACCACCCGCGCCGCGCAGGAACCCGATGTTTCTGAGATGGTCGTCGGTGTTATGCAGCGCTATCGACAGCACGACGCGTCGGAACAGGCCCTCGAGCTCACGCTCCGGCTCCGCGACAAGAATGGCCGTCGCCTCGGCAAGCTCGGCATAGTCCCGCTGCTCGCCGTCCTGCGCGCGCACGACCGTCATGCCGCTCAGGTAGGGCACGCGGGCGCCGTCGATCCTTGACCCCAGCCGGTCGAATCTCCCGATCACGAGAACGCCCTGTCGTCCCAGGCGAACCACGCGAGCCGCAGGGACCGGAATGCCCGCCGCCCGCGCAAGGTCGATGGCCGTCTTCTCCCAGGCCATGACGTCCCACTCGTCCCCGGGATGCGGAAACTTCGCCAGGAGCAGCTTGCCCTCGTCAAGGACCGAAGCCTTGGGGCGCGCGCCGCCAAGCGAGCCGGACCCCGCATCGAGCAGCTCCTTGACCTGGTCGACGCTCTCCTCTCCCCTTGCCACCTCAGTGCTGGCAGACAGCATTCGCTTGAGCTCGACCATGGGCGGCACCTCTCCCAAGGGAGAGAGAAAGACCCCCGAAGCCGGGTCCCGATACCGAAGGGCCCCCTCGCGCGTCTGGTCATGCACGCCGAGGAGATAGTCCATCTCATCGAGCGTCCGAAGCGGACCGGACCCCACCGCAGCGCGCTGACGTCGGGCGATAAGATGCCGTCCCCACCGGTCGGGCGACGAGTCGCGCAGAGCACCGGGGAGCCCGACCACATGATGCGCCGCCGAGTCCAGTGGGAGGCACGGGTCTATTGCGAACGCACGCGGATTGGAGAGGTACGCGTCGTCATAGGTGAACAGCGTGGAGAGCGCTCCGTGCCGAACGCTGCGCCGACAACGACCGACCAGCACCTCGTCAGCTGTGCCGCCATCAAACGAAGAGAGGTAGACGTCCACCGCAGGAATCATCGCCTGCTCCTGATGCGCTGAGGGATTGCCGTGTCGGCACGCGCGCGACCCAGGTCGGTCTCGTAGGGGTCGGTGGCCGCGGATATCGCATCGAGAATCCCAACGGCACGGCAGACGTTGAGGAAGGTCGCAAAGCTCACCGTGGGATCCCCGTTCTCCAGCCGCGATACCGTCGAGCGTGACACGGCGGCGCGCTCCGCGACCTGCTGAGACGAGAGACCATAGAGGCGCCGCCACGTCGAGAGGTTCTCGCCGATGCGCCGGGCGGCGAGCCTGGTGGCCATGGGAACGGGACGCTTCATTATCATCCTTACGTATGAGATAGGCGACGTTATTTAGATATCGTAGCATTTCCCATACGTTATCGTGATGCGAAGTCACTTCGTCGCCACGACGTCCCGGCGCGCGAGCCACCGGCACGCCCACGCGATGGCGAGCGCGGCGTAGACGACCGAGAGGACCACGATCTGGGCGACGCCGGCGGCGGACAGGTCGACCTGCGTGTTCGAGTTCATGCCGGTCTGGATCAGGGAGTAGGGCCAGACGTTGCCCCAGCCCACCATGGTGGCGACGAGGCCCGACACGCCGCCGGCGAGCGCGACGCCCACCGGCGCGGCGAAGTTGCGCACGACCATGGAGACGGCGAGCTGGACCGCCACGATGACGAGCGACCCCAGGATCCCGAGCGTGACGTACTCCGCGACCTGTGCCGCCGGAAACGCCCCGGGAACGCCGAGCGCGATGCCGCTGCCCACGTAGAACACCAGTATCGACGCGAAGGCGAGAAGCGACATGAGCGCGCCCACGCAGAACTTGGCGAGCACGAGGTCGCGCAGCGGCACCGGCTGCACCATGAACTCGTTCCAGTTGGAGCCCAGGTGCTCCTGGCGCCAGAGGAAGGAGCACCCCACGCCGAGCAGCGCCGGCAGGAAGAAGTAGCAGACGAAGAGCGTCTGCTGGGTCCAGAGGTTCGCCCAGCCGGGCGTGATGACCCCGAGGTTCATCAGGTAGTTGGCGCAGCCGATGAGCGCGGAGGCGCCGGGAAGCGCCACGAAGGCCACCCAGACCGGCGCGCGGCGGAGCTTGACCAGCTCCGCGCGGATGCAGGAGACGAGCATGCTAGAGCTCCCTTCTCATGAAGGCCCGAAGCGACAGCGCGAACGCGGCGACGGTGACGAGGACGATGACGGCGAAGTAGCCCACCGGCCAGGCGACGCTGCCAAAGGTCGCCACCCCGGCGGCGGCGTCGTAGGACATGCTCACGGTGGACATGAGGGCGAAGTAGGAGCTCGGCACGAGGACCGAGAAGGCCGGCGGCAGGTACATCGAGAAGAGCCCCAGAAACGACAGCGCCACGCCCATGACGAGCGGCACGAACTGGTTGGCGATGAAGAGGCAGAGGCACTCCACGACCGTCGTCACGAAGAGGCACGCGGAAAGCGTGGAGACCCAGAGCACGAAGCACTCGCCCGCCGGGACGGCGCCAAAGCCGAGGGAGCCACCGATGAGCGAGGCGGCCACGACCTCGGCCGTCACCACGACGGCCATCACGAGAGAGCAGGTGAGCCACTTCGCGCAGAAGAGGTCCTCCGCGCGCTCCATCGTGAGGAGCTCCTTCCACATGTTCGCACGGTTCTCCACGTCGCAGACCGTCGAGGCCACCACGGCGGACAGAAGCGGGAGGAAGATCGCGTTGACGACCGGCAGGCTGTAGAGCAGCGCGCGGTAGTCAGTCGTGTGCTCGACCTGGCGCGACGACTGGTAGCCAAACCACAGCAGGAGCACGCCGAGCATGGCGGCGCAGATGAGCCAGAGGTGCTTGCGCCGGCTCTTCCCGAACTCGAGCAGGACCTGGCGCACCATGCCCGGCCTCGGCGCGGCGGCGAGTGCCGCGTTCTTCTCGCCCGTCATAGCGTCTCCTCCATCCCGGTGAGCCTGAGGAAGATGTCCTCGAGCGAGTCCTCGTGCTCCTCCATGCGCACCACGCCCACGCCGCGACTGGCGAGGCCCAGGCTGACCCGCGCCGCCGCAGCGTCGTCCACCGCGCGCAGGCGCAGGTAGGAGGCATCGTCCGGGTCCACCTGCGCGCCGGGCAGCAGCTGGCGCGCCCGCGCGTTGTCCGTGGTGCGCAGGGCGATCCAGCGCCGCCCGCGCGCGTGAAGCTCCGCGAGCGGTCCCTGCCACACCATCTGGCCCCTGCGGATGATCCCCACGTGGTCGGCCATCTGGTCGATCTCGGAGAGCAGGTGGCTGGAGACGACGACCGTCATGTCGAACATGCGCGGGAGCTCGCGCACGAGGGCGCGGATCTCGTGGATGCCCGAGGGGTCGAGGCCGTTGGTGGGCTCGTCGAGCAGGAGCAGCGGCGGGCGGCCCATGAGCGCGGCGGCGATGCCGAGACGCTGCTTCATGCCGAGCGAGAAGTTCCCCACGCGCTTGCGCCTGAGCGACGGGTCGTCCAGGCGGACGATCCTCAGCACCTCGTCGATCTCCGAGGCGGGCAGGCCGCGCAGCTGGCGCACGATCTCCAGGTTCTCGCGCGCGGTGAGGTGCGGGTAGCAGCTCGGGCTCTCGATGAGCGAGCCCACGCGGCGCAGCACCTCGAGGCGGTTTGCCGGCGTCATGGGCGTGCCCAGGACCGTGGCCGAGCCCTCCGTGGGGTGCACGAGGCCCAGCAGCATCTTCATCGTGGTCGACTTGCCGGCCCCGTTGGGGCCCAGAAAGCCGTAGACCGCGCGCTCGGGCACGGCCAGGCTCACGCGGTCGACCACGCACGCGTCCCCGTAGCGCTTGGTGAGGCCCGCCGTGGTGACGGCCATGCCTCCCCGCGTCGCAGCGTCCATCTCTCTCCCTTCGTCGCGTTTCTCGGTACGCAGGCAGTCTTGCCGACCGCGCGGGCGAGGACGGGGTCGCCGGGGAGGCTGACACCCTGGGGTGACAACCTTTGCGGGAGAAAAACCTCACAGGTGGTGGTTCTTCTCGCGATGTTCTATGAACTTATTATAGGTTTTCTTTGTATCAGTAAAGTTGACTTCTGACACCTGTGAGGTTTTCCGAGGCGGCGCCCCCACGGAGCTTCTCGCCTTGCGAAATCGTAAGGAACATCGATGGCTGCTGACGCCCCGGCGGGGAACAATAGGGGCGCAAGAGCAGGCGAGAAGAACGGACGACATGAACCTCATCAGGCGCTTCCTTGCGGGCTACACGGAGAACTTCCTGCTGGCGCTGGTCCTGTGGCCGATGGCCTCCCTCGCGCTCACGCTGCCGATCCTGGCCTGGGTCTACCACCGCGACGGGCGGCTGCGCTTTGGCACGGTCGTCTCCACCTACCTCGCGGTGCTCTACGTGCTGGGCCTGGGCTGCTTCACGCTCTGGCCGCTGCCGAGCGGGGACGCCGGCCCCGGCATCACCTACGGGATCCCCTGGCAGCTGGACCCGCTGGCCTTCGTGGGGGACTTCGCGCGCGAGGGCGTGAGCACGCTGCCGCAGATCGCCTTCAACGTGGTGCTCTTCATGCCGCTGGGATTCATCGCGGGGCGCCTTCTGCGCTGGGGGTTCTGGCGCTCCGTGGTCGTGGGGCTGCTGGCGTCGCTGGCCATCGAGGTCGCGCAGGGCACGGGGCTCTTTGGCGTCTACCCGTACGCGTACCGCACGGCGGACGTGGACGACCTCATCTACAACACCTCGGGCGCGGCGCTCGGCTGGGGCTGCGCGGCACTGCTCGCCCGCGTGCTGCCGCCGGGCGCGCTCGCTGAGGAGGGCGAGGTCACGCACGAGCCGGGCTTCGTGCGGCGCTGCGTGGCGCTCTGGCTGGACACGCTGCTCGTCACGCTCGTCTCGCTCGTGGCGGGTGGGGCGCTCGCGCTGGCGCTGGGGCTCGTCGGCGCCCCCGAGGGCGTGCGCTCCCAGCTCACGGACGTGGTTCTGTACGCGGCGTTCGTCTGGGTCGAGCTCGTGGTCCCCTGGCGGCACGGCGGCTCCACGCCGGGCGGCGCCTTCGTGCGGATGAGCTGCGAGACCAGGGAGCGCACGGGCGGCCGGCGCGCGGCGTTCTACGTGCTGCGCGCCCTCGTGCTGGGCGGCGCGTACTTCTTTTTCCCGCTGGCGTGGCCTGCGCTCGCGCTCTTCTACCTGGTGGCCCGGCAGATGCCGTACGACCTGGTCTAGCGCGCGGGGTCCGCCGTCCTTCTCGCCCGCGCGTTTCAAAACCTCACAGGTGGTGGAACTTATAGTGATGCTATTATCGCTGTCGTTTATCTTTTACTCGCATTAGCGAGAAAACTCACACCACCTGTGAGGTTTTGAAGCCGAGAAGGACCCAGCGGCAGCAAGCGGCGAGCGTCAGCGCGCGAGGTCCGCGAGGGCGTCGCCGGCCACGCGGTAGACGGTCCAGTCGCTCATGGGCTCGGCGCCCATCGCGAGGTAGAAGTCGATGCTCGGGCGGTTCCAGTCCAGGCACCACCACTCCAGCCGGCCGCACCCGCGCTCGACGGCGATCCGCGCGAGCCGCCTGAGCAGCGCCTTGCCGTAGCCGCGCCCGCGACACTCGGGCCGCACGTAGAGGTCCTCCAGGTAGAGGCCCGCCCGGCCGAGGAAGGTCGAGAAGTTGTGGAAGAAGAGCGCAAAGCCCACCTCGCGCCCGTCCTCCAGCGCAAAGATCACCTCGGCGGCGCGCCGGTCGAAGAGCCACTCCTCGAGCGTGGCCTCGTCCGCCACCACCTCGTCGAGCATGCCCTCGTAGTCCGCGAGCTCGCGGATGAACGTGAGGATGAGCGGCACGTCCGCGCGCTCGGCCTCTCTGAACCGGGGATTGTCACTCACCGCTGGCCTCCTGACGTTACGAAGGGACCGTCCCTTTGTAACACGCCGGCCACAGCGTTGTCCCACACTGGTCCGGAGCACCGAGAGCCAACGCGGGAGGGGACGCATGGACACACGCGGGCGAGAAGAACGCGGGCGAGAAGAGCTGCTGCACCGGGCCATGCTCGACATGATCGAGTTCGACTGCGGGGACGCGCGACGCATCCAGCACTTCCTCAAGGTCCACAGCCTCGCGCGCACCATCGGGCGGGAGGAGGGCCTCACGGACCCCGAGCTGCTCGCGCTCGAGGCGGCGGCCATCGTGCACGACATCGGGATCCACCCGGCGGAGGAGAAGTACGGGCGCTGCGACGGCCGTCTCCAGGAGCAGGAGGGCCCGGCGCCCGCCCGCGCGCTGCTCGCCCGCGCCGGCCTCCCCGAAACGACGTGCGAGCGCGCGGCGTGGCTCGTGGGGCACCACCACAGCTACGCGCACATCGAGAAGCCCGACCACCAGATACTCGTCGAGGCGGACTTCCTCGTGAACCTCTACGAGGACGGTGCCGGCGAGCGCGCAATCCGGGCCGCCCGGGAGCGCGTCTTTCGCACCCGGACCGGCATCGCGCTGCTGGACGCGATGTTCGGCTGCTAATTGGCTGCTGACTGGGGACGGGACCCCGTCCGAGCAGCGCGAGCACGAAGCGTCGCCCTACGCGAGGCGGCGCTCCAGGAGGCCGCCGAGCGCGGTGAGCGCGACCACGAGCGCGTAGTAGATGAGCGCCGCAACGACGAGCGGCTCGAAGGAGCGGTAGGTCATGGCCTGCGCCGTGGTGGCCGCCTTGAGCGTGTCCGCGACGCCGATCGTGGAGACGAGCGCCGAGCCCTTGAGCAGCGTGATCGCCTCGTTCACGAGGGCGGGCGCCGCCGAGCGCAGGGCCTCGGGCACCATGACGTAGCGCATCGTCTGCACGAACGTCATGCCCAACGAGCGCGCCGCGTCGTACTGGCCCCGGTCCACGCCCTGGATGCACCCGCGCAGGACCTCGGAGACGTTGGCGGCGCCCGCCAGGCCGAACGTAGCCACCCCCGCCTGGAGCGGCGTGATCGCCCAGCCCGTGAGCTGCGGCGTGGCAAAGTACACGAGGAAGAGCAGCACCATGAGCGGGATGCCGCGCGCGAGCGACGTGTAGAGCCTGAGCGCCCACGAAAGCGGGCGGCAGCGCACGAGCTTGAGCGGCGCGAGCACGGCGCCGAGCGCGAGGGCCACCAGGAGCGAGAGGCCCGTGAACTGGAGCGTCACCACCAGGCCGTCGCGAAACATCCCCGCGTAGGGGGCTATGAGGTCGAACCGCACGTCCTTCTCGCCGCCCGCTAGTCGCCGTAGGAGAAGTCGGGGCCCACCCAGGTGTGGATGAAGCCCTCGAGAGTGCCGTCGGCCTTCATGTCGTCGAGCGCCCCGTCGAAGGCGGGGATGAAGGGCGCGCCCTTCCAGCCCATGATGCGGTAGGCGCCCACGTAGTCGCTCGTCTCGTCGTCGGGCAGGAGCGTGCAGACCAGGCCGGGGTTGGCCTCGGCCATGGAGCCGCCCTCGGCGCCGTCGCACACGTAGGCGTCCACGCGGCCGGCCACGACCTCCTGCATGGCCTGGTCGGCGGTGTCGTAGGTGGAGATCTGGGCGTTCGGGCAGAGCTCGGTGAGCATCTGGTTCTGGACCGTGCCCGTCATGCAGGAGAGGTGGTGCCCGTCGAGCGCGGCCACGTCCGCGAGCTCGGCGCCCTCCTTGGTGAGCACGCCCACGCGCGGCTGGTAGTAGCCCTGCGTGAAGTCGAAGGTCTCCTCGCGCTCCGGGTTTGACGCGAGGGCCATGGAGAAGTCCGCCTGCTTGTTCTGGATGGCGGGCAGCGTGCCGGTGAAGGACATGGGCTTGAACTCGTAGGTGAAGCCGAGGCGGGAGGCCAGCTCGTCGGCCACCGCGATGTCGAGGCCCACCGTCGTGCTGCTGCCGTCGTCCGCGGTCTCGACGTAGCGATAGGGCTTGAAGTTGTTGTCCCCGATGAAGGTGAAGTGCAAGCCGGCGACGTCCTCGGGGGCGCCCTCGGCCGGGGCGTCCGCAGGCGGCTCCGAGGAGCACCCGGCGAGCGCGAGCGCGCCCGCGCCCATGGCGAGAAGCCCGAGGAAGGATGACCTGCTGATCGATGTCGACGACATGCGCTCGCCCTCTCTGCGTGAACCGATGAGCCCGCTGAACGTGCGTTCCTGCGTCACCCTAGCGCGCCGCGCGCGCCCTCATGCGGCTCGAACGAAGCGGAAACACGGCCGACACCTTCCGAAACGCCCCGTCGGCGTCCCGTAACGAGGCAACCCTACGCTGATGTGCGGGCCCCTGTCCCCTCAAACCCTGCAGGGGCCCACCCCAGACTGCAAGCGGGAAACCGGCGAAGCGGAGGATTGACCGTGGAGAGGACCGAGGCAGCGGAGCTGGCGGCGAGCCTCGTCGGCCGCCGGGACGTCATCAACCGGGAGCTCGCCCGCAACGGCGTCCGCTTTGGGATCTACCGCGACGGGGAGTACCACGACCGCCTCTTCCCCTACGACCACATCCCGCGCGTCATAGAGTCCGACGAGTTCGACCTGCTCGAGACGGGCCTCAAGCAGCGCGTGGCCGCCCTCAACGCGTTTTTGCGCGACGTCTACTCGGACAAGCGCATCGTGCATGACGGCGTGATCCCGGAGGAGTTCGTCTACAGCTCGACCGGCTACCTGCCGCAGGTCAACGGCATGACGCCGCCAGCGGGCATCTACGCCCACGTGGCCGGGGAGGACCTCGTCCAGGGCGAGGACGGGCGCTGGTGGGTCCTGGAGGACAACCTGCGCATCCCCTCGGGCGCGAGCTATCCGCTCTTTGACATCGGGCTCTTCACGGGAGCCGGCGTGAGCCAGACCCAGTGGGTCAACGCCGCCGTCCACGAGGTCGGGCTCTAGCTGCGGCTGCGACGCGCTCAGGACCGGGCGGCCGAGAAGAACGTGGCGTCGGCGGCTCGGTACGGGCGCAGGCGCGCGGAGTCCACGGTCGTGTGCGCGTGGGCGGGGACGTCGCGCCACTTCACCGTGTGGCCGGCGCCGTGGCTGCAGAAGACGGAGTCGGGCGTGTTGGGGAGGTCGGCCTCGGGGTCGTAGGCCGCGGTGGCGATGACCTCGTCGGCGTTGTGGCACGGCCGGTAGCCGGCGAGCTCGAGCGAGATGCGGCCGCGACCGCCCGTGTAGCGCGCGACCTCGAGCGCGTACTCCCCCACCTCGGAGGCGGGCACCTCGCCCGCGATGCGCGCCGTCTCGCCGGACGCGACCGGCGCGCCGAACTCCGCCGCCATGCGCGTGAGGTCCGTGAGTGCGCGGCCCACGCGGTCGGCCGGCACCGTGAGGCGGAAGCGGTACCACGGCTCCAGGAGCACGCACTCCCCGCGCTCGCGCGCGCCCATGAGGGCCTGGCGGACGGCACGGTAGGTGGCCTGGCGGAAGTCGCCGCCCTCGGTGTGCTTGGCGTGCGCGCGACCGGCGAGCAGTGTTATCCGCACGTCGGAGAGCGGCGCGCCGGTGAGCACGCCCCGGTGGTCGCGCTCCATGGCGTTCGTGAGGATGAGGCGCTGCCAGTTGAGGTCCAACTCGTCCGTGGAGCAGCGCGTACCGAACTCCACGCCGGATCCGCGCGGCAGCGGCTCTAGAAGCAGGCGCACCTCCGCGTAATGGCGCAGCGGCTCGAAGTGCCCCACACCCTCGGCGGGCGCGGTCACGGTCTCCTTGTAGAGGATGCCGCCGGGGCCGAAGGTCACGTTGAAGCCGTAGCGCTTGCGCAAGAGGGCCGCGACCACGTCCTGCTGGACCTCGCCCATGAGCTGGACATGGGCCTCCTGCAGCTCCTCCTCCCAGGTGACGCCGAGCATCGGGTCCTCGTCCGCGAGCTCGCGCAGGGCCCGCACGAGGGCGCTCGCGTCCGCTCCGGACTCGGGAATGACCTGGTAGGACAGCACGGGCGCGAGCGCCGCGCGCACCCCCTCGGGCTCCGCGCCGAGGGCACTGCCGGGGATGACATGGGTGAGCCCGGCGACGGCACAGACCCGCCCGGCCGGGACCTCCGCCACGGTCTCAAAGCTTGCGCCCTGGTAGAGCCGCACCTCGTTGATCTTCTCGGCCCAGGGCTCGCCATGACGGTCCACGCCCGCGAGCGGCATCTTCGCGCGGAGCGTGCCGCCCGTGACCTTCACCCACGCAAGGCGCTCGCCCCGCGCGCCGCGGCTCACGCGGTAGACGCGCGCCGCAAACTCGTCCGGCCAGGAGCGCTCGGCGAGCAGGGCGGTGAGGCCGTCGAGCAGCTCGCGCACGCCGTCGTCCCGCAGCGCCGCACCAAAGAAGACCGGGAAGAGGGCACGCCCCGCCACCAGGCGACGCAGCGCCTCCGCCGAGAGCGCGCCCGTCTCCAGGTACTCCTCGAGCGCGGCCTCGTCCGTCGCGGCGGCGGCGTCCTCCACGGCGGCCGCGTCACCGGCGAGCAGCGCCGCCGCGTCCACGCAGCCCGGCGAGAGCCGCGACGCCAGCTCGGCCAGAAGTTCTTCTCGCCCGGGGTTTTCCAGATCGCACTTGTTCACAAAGACATATGTGGGCACGCCGTGGCGCGCGAGTAGGTCCCAGAGGGTCTCCGTGTGGCCCTGCACGCCGTCGTTGGCGCCCACCACCAGGATTGCCGCGTCCAGCGCGGCGATCGTGCGCTCGGCCTCGGCGGAGAAGTCCACGTGACCGGGCGCGTCCACGAGCATGAGGTGGGCGCCCGCCCAGTCGAGCGCCGCCGTGGCAGAGAAGATCGTGATGCCGCGCTCGCGCTCCATGGCATCCGTGTCCAGATGGGAGCTGCCGCTGTCCACGCGACCGGGCGTGCGGACGGCGCCCGCTGCGGCGAGCAGCGCCTCCGCGAGCGTGGTCTTGCCCGCGTCGACGTGCGCCAGAAGCCCCACGACCGCCTGCCTCATCTGCCCGACCTCCTCGACAAATTGACCCCGCAGCATCATAGCCTGACCGCGACGAGACGCGCCCGCCCCGCGCTACTTGAACCGCAGCCAGCCGTGGTGCCAGAAGAACGCCACCTCGGCAGCAACGATCGCCACGCACGCCACGATCACCGCGGCGTAGCCCCACGGCGCGTCGAAGAGCGCCATGTGCGGGAAGTTCATGCCGTACCAGCCGGTGACGAAGGTGAGCGGCATCGCGATGGTGGCCACCACCGTGAGCCACTGCATGACGCTGTTCTGACGCAGGTCGATGGACTCCTGGTAGAGGCCGTGCACCTGGAGGCTGTAGTCCTGCAGGGACTCCAGGCGGTTGGAGAGCCGGCCGAGCAGCCGCGCGAGCGAGCGCAGGCGGGCGCGGTCCAGCGGCGCCACGAGGCCGGTCTCGTCCTCGGCGAGCTCGCCCGCGAGATCGGACATCCCCTGGTAGAAGGTGTCGAGCCCGAGCATGCGCCGGGTGTCGGACATCATCTTTCCCCGGTCCGGGCGCTCGCGGCCCTCGAGCAGCTGCTCCTCGAGGCACTCGAAGTCGTCGCGCATGCGGGAGAGGCGCGCCGGGTGGTCGCGCAGGAGCTCGCGCAGGAGCGCGCAGAGGGCGCCGGCCGGCCCCTCGACGGGCTGCCGGTCCTCCACGGCGTGACCGAGCGCCGTTGCGCAGAGGTCGCCGTCGTCAACGAGCAGCAGCTCGTCGGGGCTGAGGACAAAGCCGAAGCGCCTCCGTCCGCTCGCGGTGACCACGAGCCCCGCCGCACCGGAGGCCGTGCGCTCCAGGAAGGGCATCGCCGCGTGCTCCAGCTGGGAGAGAACCTCGCGCTGCGCGTGGGAGAGCTGCCGGGAGGACGCCTCCTCGCCCCGCAGGAGCACCGCGACGGGCGCGCCGTCCTTCTCGCCGCTCTTCTCGCCCGTCGCAAGGTGGCCGTTCTCGATGTGCCATGCTCGCGCCATGTCTGGCCTCCCGCCTCGACGCCCCATCTGCCATTCCTTGGCTCGCATGATAGCGCCCCTCGCGGCGGCGCGCGGCGCGACTTGACCCACGGGGCGCGCCGCGGCATACTGGCGGCGTCGGCCGAGCGGGGAATGGGCCTCGCAGCGCGGGTGGCGCCGCCGTCGGACCGGCAGGAAGCAAGGGAGCCGTGCGCATCCGCTAGACATCCTCAGCAAAGCAACCCCTGATGGCGAGAAGGACGCCCGCCCGGCGCCTCGCCAGAGAAGAGATGTCTATGCAACTGATGCTCTCCGGCGTGCGCTACGCCTACCCTGCGGCCCGCGAGGCCGTCCTCGACAACGTGACCATCACCTTCCCCGTCGGCTGGACCGCGCTTCTGGGCGACAACGGCTGTGGCAAGACCACGCTCGCGCGCGTGGCCTGCGGGCTTCTTGTTCCGGACGCGGGCTCGGTCACGCGCGGCCTCGTCTGCGCCTACGTGGCCCAGGACGCCGACGAGCCGCCCGAGGGGCTCACCGACTTTGCCCTGGACTACGGTCGCGAGGCCCGCGAGCTGCGCGAGGCCTTCCGCATAGCCGACGACATGCCCTGGCGCTTTGACGAGCTCTCCTTCGGCGAGCGCAAGAAGCTGCAGGTGGCAGTGGCCCTCTGGGGCCGGCCGGACGTGCTCGTGGCAGACGAGCCCACCAACCACCTGGACGCGGACGCCCGCGAGGAGCTGGGTGCGGCACTCGCGCGCTTCCGCGGCATCGGGATCCTCGTGAGCCACGACCGCGACCTCGTGGACCTGCTCGCCAGTCGCTGCGCGTCCTTCGAGCCGGGCGGCATCGTCGTGCGGCCGGGCGGCTACGGCGCCGCGCACGACCAGGCGGAGCTCGAGCGCTCGACGGTCGCGGCGGAGCGCACGGCCGCAAAGAAGGAGCTCGCGCGGCTGGTAGCCGAGAAGGACGCGCGGGCCCATGAGGCGGCGCGCGCCGACGCGCGGCGCAGCAAGCGCGGCCTGGACCCGCGCGACCGCGACGCGCGCGGCAAGATCGACCTCGCGATCTTCACCGGCAAGGACGGGCAGGCGGGGCGACTCTCCTCACAGATGGACGCGCGGGTGGCAGCCGCTCAGGAGCGCCTGGCCGCCGCGCGGGTGTCCAAGCGCTACGACGGAGACCTCTGGGTGGACGCTGAGCCCTCGCGCCGGCGCACCGTGCTGCACGTGCCCGCCACCACCATCCCCTGCGGGCCGGAGGGTACGCTCCAAATTCCCGAGCTCTGGGTGGGGAGCCGCGAGCACGTGGGCGTCGTCGGCCCCAACGGCGCCGGCAAGTCCACGCTCCTCGTGCACCTGCGCGCCCTGCTCGCCAGGGCGGCGGAGGCCGGACAGGGCGTGGAGGTGCTGGACATCCCGCAGGAGCTCCCGGCTGAGGAGCGCGGGACCGTGGTGGCACGCGTGACGGCCTTCGCGCCGGCAGAGCGCGGGCGCGTCCTCTCTACGGTGGCGCAGCTCAACTCCGACCCGGACCGCATCCTCGAGGGTGGACGCACGAGCCCCGGCGAGCTCCGCAAGCTGCTGCTGGCCGAGGGCATCCTGCGCCGTCCGCAACTCATCGTCATGGACGAGCCCACCAACCACCTGGACCTGCACTCCACCGAGGCGCTCGAGCGAGCGCTCGCCGCCTACCCCGGTGCGCTCGTGCTGGTGAGCCACGACCAGCGGTTCCTCTCTGCCTGCACGAGCCGCACCTGGGAGGTCCGCGACGGCCGCGTGCGCGAACGGGACTGACCCCGAGACATCATGGTCGGCGCCCGGGATCTTCCCCCATCGATGCCCGCAAGACGCGCGCTCGTTCGCCCGAGGCGCCCAGGAGGGCGGGCTGTGTCACTTTGAGCGAGATCTGTGTGACCTTACTCCGGCTCATTTGATATCGGAGCGCTCGCTCTCTGAGAAAGCCCAGATAACAAGTCTGGTTTTTTATGTTAAGCGCTCGGCATCTGGCAGCGACCCACTCAAACCTCGCTCAAAGTGACACAGCCCTCGCCGTAGATTGCCTTTGGGCCAGAGACTGCGCCGGACAGTCCCTGTGCCTCGGCGTCGGCGCCCCCGGCCCACGTGGGAGAGCTGCCAGAAGAACGCCACTTCAGAGCGTAAGAGGACCGCGCCCGCCAAGTCCGCGAAGCATGAGGCCCTAGCGAATGACGCCCTTCCAGAGCAGGAAGCTGTAGAGCGCGACGAGCGCCACCCCACCGAGAAGGGCCACGAGCAGCGCCACGACCGCCACCGCTTCCGGCAGCGCGGACGCGAGCGCCCCCACGGCGAGCATCGCCACGCCCATGACCACGAAGACCGGCCCCGCAAAGCGATGCGTGCGCCGCCAGTTCTCAGGGTCGGCGAGCGCCCACGGTACGCGAACGCCGAAGGTGTAGTTGGGCTCGATGCGCGGCATCACGAGACCGAGGCCCGCGAATAGCAGACCCAGGAAGCCGAGCACGATGACGTTGACGAGCGGTCCGCCCTCCGTGGGAAGGACGCCAAGCGCCGAGAGCGGCGTAAGCCAGCTCATCGTCACCATAAAGACCGTGAACGCTACGGAGAATCCCTGGTAGACTCCCTTGAAGCGGTTGAAGCTCGCACCGCGCGGGTCGAGGCGCGGAACCAGGAAGAGCAACGCGAGCACCAGGATCGGCATGAGCGCGCCCATGAACACCGTTGAGCCCTTGTCGTCCCAGCCGTCCGCCGCGCCGCTCGTTCCCCAGTGCGTGGGCACGGTGTCCGGCATCGCCGGGAGCGCCCAGAGGACGTAGGCCGCCGCGCTCGCCGCGCACAGGACGGCGAGCGTCGCCCACAGGATCTTGTCGCGCGTCGTGTAGTCCAGGCCGGACATAGCAGCCTCCCTGACGAACCCAACCGTTGCGCGAAGGTATACCCCTTTCGAGGGAGGTTAGCAACGGCGGCCGCCGCAAACGTAAGGGCTCGGTACGGGTTCCGCCGGCCGGCGCCTTCGCCGCATACACTGGCGAGAATAACGTCCTTCTCGCCAAGGGAGGCCTTCATGGATGCCGTCGTCGTATTCTGCTCGCAGACCGGGTCCGCCGAGACGTACGCGCGCTGGCTCGCGGATGAGCTCGGGTGCGTCGCCGCGCCCTTGGGACGCCTTGACGGGACGGCGGGACCTGCCGACCTCGTGGTGCTCTGCAGCTGGTTCCACGCCGCGTCGCTCAGGGGAGCCAAGAGGTTCCGCGCCTACATGGCCGCCCATCCCGAGAAGCGCTACGCCGTCGTGGCGGTGGGGGCCACGCCCATGCCGTGCGAGACGTGGCCCGCCAGCGAGCACGAGGAGGCCTTCCGCCATTCCTTCCCCGCAGACGCCTACCCGGACCTCCCCTGGGCCTACTGCCAGGGCGACTTCCACCTCGAGCGGCTGGGCGCGGCCGACCGGATCATGATGCGTCTCTACTTCAAGATGCTCGAGGGCGAGGCACGCGGGGGCAGCGAGCGCTCGGCGACGGCCCTCGCCCAGATGCGCGCGGGCTACGACGGCTGCGAGCGCGCATACCTGGAGCCGTTGCTCGCCGAGCTGCGCGGACGCGGCTGGGCGTAGGCCTCCCGGGCGCTCGGGGCGTCGCTCGGATAAGATGGTGGCGCCGAAGAGCCGAGAGACTGAGGAGACGTCATGGACCTTGTGATGGAGCGCGACCGCATTCAGTACCTGGACGACAACTGGAACGTGCTGGCCGAGGTGACCTTCCCCGTGGTGGAGCCCGGCATCGTTGAGATCAACCACACCTTCGTGGACGAGAGCCTGCGTGGGCAGGGCGTCGCGGGCCAGCTTCTGGGTCGTGCCGTAGCGAGCATCGCCGCGAGCGGCTACTACGCGCGTCCCACGTGCTCCTACGCCGTCAGCTGGTTTGAGAAGCACCCCGAGCACGCCGGTCTTCTCGCCTAGCTGCGCTTCTCGCCGCCCTCCGGCAGCCAGCGGCGACGCAGAATCCGGTTGAGCCCGTCTGTCAGGACGGGCATGCTGCATGCTGCGACGATGATGGCGGAGAGGCCTAGGACAATGAGGGTGCCCCAGAGCGGGTCGAGAAGAACTGCCTGCTCGTAGAGGGGCGTCCGGAACGTGAGCCATGCGCGGATGAGCCGGTGCCCCACGTAGATGCCCAGCGTGCGCACGCCGAGCACGGTGAGCCAGCTACGACGCGACGGGATGAGCCGCAGCACCGCGGCAGAGAAGACGAGCGCGATCGCGGCTGCCACCGTTTTGCCAAGAAGGTCGAGCGGCAGTGCGCGATAGGGGTTGTCGCCGTAGACCATCTGGAAGAACCAGTCGTAAGCGCGTGCGTCCAGCACGCGCGCGAGGGCGATGGCCGCAGCGAGGACCACGGCCGCGGCGAGCGTCGCGCGGACGGGACGCGAGCGGCTCTCCTTGAAGGCGACGACCCGTTCGACGGGGCAGTAGAGACCAGCGGCAAACCACGGCAGAAACGCGAGCGAGCGGCTGATCGCCAGAAGGCCGTCGGAGAGGTCGACGAGGCCGCTCGCGTACGAGAGCGCCAGGGAGAGTGCCATGCCCCGCCTCCAGCCAAGGCGCAAGAGCATCGGCGCCGCAGCGTACCAGTACGCCATCGCGAGCAGGTACCACGGGGCGGACGTGAACTGCAGAAAGCGTCCCGGCGTGAGGCTGGCCCCGTTGATCAGCATGAGCGCAAGCTGGTAGAGCGTGGCGAGAAGGGCAAACGAAAGGATGCGGTTTGGGTTAACCCCCCCCCGTTCGTTTTTGGCGTGTTTGGCGAAGAGGCCCGAGACAAAGACGAACAGCGGCATGTGGAAGAGGTAGATGACGTCGAAAAGGCAGCTTATGGCCGGGTTGTCGTTGTGGACGGGATGCGCCACGTGCCCCACCACCACGAGGATGATGAGCAGTCCCTTGATGTTGTCGAAGAGCGCGATGCGCCCCGCGCCTGCCTGGGTCTGATGTCGCATGACGCTCCCGTGGCTCCGGGTCTCGTCCCGTTCAGCAAAACATCAGAATTCTAGCGCCGTGACCAAAAATCCCGACTTGCGCGCGCAAATTCTTAACTGGTTTCGCGCGTAAGTCGGAAATTATGTCCAAACGTGCCTAAATCGAGGGCTTTTCCTGAGTTACGCGCGCACCGCACGTCCCTTCAGCGCGCGTAACTCGGGATTTGTGTCACGAAAGATGCGCCCGGCGCTGGCACAGGCAAGGCGCTACTACAGCTCAGCCCCGTTGGTCTCGATCACATGCCGGTACCAGGCAAAGCTGTCCTTGGGAATACGGGCGAGCGAGCGGATGTCCTCCTCGCCGCGGTCCACGTAGACGAAGCCGTAGCGCTTGCCGTAGCCCTGGTGCGTGCTCACGAGGTCCATGAAGCTCCACGGGCAGTAGCCGATGAGGTTCACACCGTCGGTCAGCGCAAGCTGGGCCTGCTCGAAGTGGCGGCGCAGATAGTCGATGCGATACGGGTCGTGCACGTGGCCGTCAGGCGTGAGCTCGTCGCGCGCGCCGAGGCCGTTCTCGGTGACGAGGATCGGCAGGCCGTAGCGGCTCGCCACGCGGCGCAGCGTGGTGCGCAGGCCGATCGGGTCGATGATCCAGCCGTATTCCGTGGCGGTGAGGTGCTCGTTGGTGGCGCTGCGGTAGACGCCCTCCTCGCCTAGCATGACCTGCTGGTCGCCGGCACGAGGCGCGCAGTCGGTTCCGTCGTTGCGCGCGGCGGCGACCGTCGCCGTGGCATAGTAGTTCACGCCCAGGTAGTCCGGCCTGGCGGCGGCGAGCAGCTCCGCGTCGCCGGGGGCGAATTCCGGCGCCACGCCCTTCTCAACCATATACGCCCAAGCGATGGGGTTGTAGCGACCAAAGCACGCCACGTCGAGGTAGTTCCAACAGCGGATGGACTCCCAGTTGTCAGCCGCCACCACGTCCGCCGGGTCGCACGTGGCAGGATAGATGGCCGTGATGTTGGGCGCGGGACCGATCTTGGCGTCCGGCCACATCTGGTGAAGCAGCAGCGTGGCCTTGGCGCTTGCCACAAACATGTTGTGGCTCTGCTGGTAGAGGTTCTTCTTCTCCGGAAGCACACCCATCGCGGCGGGGTACATCGCGTTGGGGTGGATCACCATGACGTTCTGCTCGTTAATGGTGAGCCAGTACTTCACGCGGTCTCCGTAGCGCTCGAAGATCAGACGTGCGTAGCGCTTGAAGGCGTCGATGGCCTCGCGGTTGGCCCAGCCCCCGCGCTCGTGCACCGCGAGCGGCAGGTCAAAGTGAAACATCGTGGCCACCGGCGTGATGCCGTGCACCGTGAGGGCGTCGATCAGGCGGTCGTAGAACGCGAGTCCCGCCTCGTTGGGCTCGCCAAAGCCATCTGGAACCACGCGCGACCAGCTGATGGAGAAGCGATACGCCTTGAGGCCGAGCTTGGCCATCAGCGCCACGTCCTCCTCCACGTGATGGTAGTGGTCGCTCGCGACCTTGAAGTCCGTGACGCCGGCGGGCGGCTCGTGGAGGTCCTGCAGGCTCATGCCCTTGCCGTCCTCGTCCCACGCGCCCTCGACCTGGTAGGCGGAGGTGGAGGCGCCCCAGAGAAAGCCCTCGGGGAACGGCTTGAGGTCCTTGTAGAACATGGTTGCTCCTTTTTCTTTGGCGAGAAGAACGGGATGGGATGTGGAAAAGGGACTGTCCCTTTTCCACATCCCGGCTAGGCCTTGAGGTCCAGAAGCTCGTCACCGGCGGCGACGGTACCGGAGGCCGTCGTGAAGACGGCGGAGAAGTCCGGCGTGTTGGTCACGATGACCATGGTCTCCGTCGAGAGGCCGGCCGCCTTGATCTGCTCTAGGTCGACGTCCATGAGCGGCTGGCCAGCGCTCACGCGGTCCCCCGGCTTAACGTAGGCGGCGAAGGGCTTGCCGGCGAGGTTCACCGTGTCGATGCCGATGTGGATGAGGATCTCGGCACCCTGGTCGGAGACGAGTCCCACGGCGTGGCCGGTGTCCGCGACGAGGCTCACGGTGCCGTCGCAGGGCGAGACGAGCGCGCCGTCCGAGGGCACGACCACGCAGCCGTCGCCCATACCCTTGCCAGCGAAGATCGGGTCGGAGCAGCGCTCCATGGGAAGCACCTCGCCGGCAATCGGCGCCACGAGCGTACCGCTGGCGAGCACGGGCGCGGCAGGAGCAGCCGAGGCGGCGGGCTCGGGGGCCTCCTTCTCGGCCACAGGCTCGTCGCCCCTCTCGAAGTGGCCGTAGAGGACGAAGGTGAGGGCGGCCGAGATGCCGGCGGCGATGACCATGGCGATGATGATGTTGATCAGGTGCTGCATGGTGCCGTCGCCGATGTAGAGCAGGACCGCGGGCAGGCCACCGGAGCCGGTGGCAAAGCGGTGGGTCTGCGTGAGGCCGGCGTAGAGGCCGCCGCACGCGCCGCCGATCATCGCAGCCACGAGCGGGTACTTCTTGGGCAGGTTGGTGCCGTAGAGGATGGGCTCGGTGATGCCCATGAAGGCGGTGATGGCACCGGGCATGGCGACCTTGCGGTCCTTCTTGGAGCGCAGCGCCACCACGAGGCCGGCCGAGGCCTGGGCCATGTTGGAGACGATGTTGCCGGGGCCCCAAATGGAGTCGTAGCCGAGGTCGGCCATCTGGATGGGGCCGAGCGGGGCGATGCCGTTGTGGATGCCAAACATGACCATCACCGGGCACAGGCCGCCGATGAGCACGGCCGGGACCCACGCGGCGTTCTCGGCGAGGAAGGTGAAGAAGACGCTGAGCCACTCGCCCACGATGTAGCCGATGGGGCCGAGGACGGAGAAGGCCAGCGTGCCCATCACGAGGAACGTGAGCATGGGGACGAAGACCAGGTTCACCGACGCGGGGATGTGCCTGTTGAGCCACCTCTCCACGAAGGACTGGACGAACACGATCAGGATGATGGGGATGACGCTGCTGCCGTAGCTTGCCAGCGTGAACGGGATGACCTCGAAGAAGTTCACTGGCTCGGCCGCCGCCACGAAGGCGCTCCAGTTGGGGTGGAGCAGCATCGCAGCCACGCCGGCGGCGAGGATCGGGTTGCACTTGAGCTTCTGCGCCTCGGTGAAGGCAAGCAGCATCGGAAGGAAGTAGAACACGCCGTCCGCAAAGATGTTGAGCATCTGGTAGGTCTGCGAGTCCGTGCTGATGAGCTCGAAGGTGGTGAGCAGCGCCATCACGGCCTTGACCATGCCGGCACCGGAGAGGGCCGGGATGATGGGCTGGAACGTGCCGGCCACGAAGTCGATCACCCGGTCGAAGGCGCCCTTCTTCTCCGCCGGGGGCTCGGCGTCCTTCTCGCCCGTGTCGACGAGCTTCTCAACCTCCTCGAAGACGTCGGCGACGTGCGGGCCGATGCACACCTGGAACTGACCCGCGCCATGGATGACGCCCACGACGCCGTCGTGCGCCTTGATGGCCTCCTCGTCGGCCTTTCCCTCGTCGGCGAGGGTGAAGCGCAGGCGCGTCTGGCAGTGATACGCCTGCGTCACGTTCTCCTTCCCGCCCACGAGCCGCACGATGTCCCGCGCGAGGCCCTCGTACTTCTTGGACATGGTCCCTCCTTGCGTCTGGGCGCGGCCCGTGCCGCACCGTGTTGAGGGAGACGATAAAAGCGCTGGTAGATAGCCTCAATAGTTTCCGGGAATGATGAAACGAGGTTTCACGGCGAGAAGGACGGGCGGCCTGGAACGTGAAACGGGATGAAACTTTGCCGCTCGCCGACGGGCAGTTCCGGCGATCGGCGGGCGGTGCCTCACCGCTCCGAGATCTCCTTGAGGACGGCGAGACGCTCCTCCTCGAGCGCGTGGCCACCGACGAGCTTGGTCTGGAGGTTCTTCTCGTAGTCCCGCGCAAAATAGCAGGAGAACAGGACGTTCAGGAGGTAGCTCACCGACTCCTCCGTGGAGAAGTTGGCGATCTTGGTGTAGAGGCGCTCGCGCGAGGCGATGGTGAGCACGCACGGGATGGTCTTGCGCAGGTAGTTGTTGCCGCCGCTCGTGAGCGCGATGAGCCGCACGCGGTTGGCGATCATCGCCCCGACCTGCGCCATGGGGTTGGCGTCGGCGTTGTTGCCCGAGTAGGAGATGACGATCGCGCAGTCGTCCGGGCCGAGGCTGCGCGCCACGATGCCCATGTCGCCGGGGCTCACCGCCGTCGCCTGCTTGCCGATGGCAAGGAGCTTGCGGCAGAAGGACTCGCCGCAGTAGTGGTTGGGCGTGCGTCCGAAGACCCAGACGCGCTCGGCGCGCTGCAGGTGGCGCACCGCCATGGCGAGCATGCCGCGGTCGAGCTGGGCGTAAGTCGCCGCCACGGACTCCGCCATGAGATTGCCGATGTTCTCGAGGATGCGCGCGTCCGGGTCCTGCGCGGTGAAGGGGAAGTTCACTTCCACGTCCTGCGCATGCTGGCGCTCGAAGGCGTCCTCGCGCACGAACTCGCGGAGGAACTCACGCCAGCCGTCAAAGCCGAGCGCCTTGGCGAAGCGCGTGACCGAGGCCTTTGAGGTGTAGGTCTCGCGCGCGACGTCCGCGATCGTGAGCTCGGGCAGCCGCGCGTGCTCGCTCAGGGCGAACTCTGCGATAGTCCGTCGCGAGTCCTCGTAGGTGGCGGCAAGCTCCTCGATGCGGTGGATGAGATACATGGGAACTCCTAGCTGTCACGCGGAGCAATGCGGTAGGTACGGGCGCGCGCCGACCCCTCAGCGATTACGCGGCCAGAATCGACCAATCGACGGAGAAGCTCGTTGGTCCGAGATATCTTTAGCCCGGCCTCAGATGCGATTTGTACCGTTTTTGCCTCGCCCAGGCTCACAAGCACCGAATACACTCTCTCAAGGCTCTCCCTCCCTTTGGATAGAGACACCTCTTTTCTTCTATCTACCGATAGTATCTGCCGGTTTTTTTCGGTAGATACTTCTATTTTCGGCAGATTCTTGTCCGCTTCGGCAGATCTAATCGTCAGATACTCAGCGGAAGTCTCCACCCCCGCCAGTGGCAACCTAAGCACCGTCCGATCCGGGCCAAACTCCTCCTCATAGCACGGCTCGGCATATCCCGCATCCGCCCAGCCAGCGTAAATCTTGGAGAGCCCACTGCCCGCACGCTCCCCCACCTTCACCATGGAGAACATCCTCAGGATCGTCTCGTTGCGCGGATCAGAGGCTCCCGGCCTGCGCGCGTCCTCGATGTCCATGCGAAAGTCCCCGGGATTGGCAATGGAGAGACTCTCCTCTCCGCGCACGCACACCACACCACGCCGCTCGTAGTAGTTGGCGTTGACGAGGCAATTGGTCAGTGCCTCCCGCAGAGCCACATGCGCCGGGGTGTCGTCCACGCGATGAATGCCCTCGAGCTTGAACGGCACCTTGAGCGCCTGCTTCATGCTGCTGTACGCGCGATAGTAGAAGTCGAAGAGGTTTCCCGACCAGTCCCCATCTTGTGAGGTAAAGCGATCGACCCAGCGAAGCGATGCGTCCGTTTCCTCACGATAGTCAAGAAAGTAGTGCGGAAACTCGAGGATGATCCACCGGTCCTGCCCAAACATAAGAAGTCCGGCGGCAGTTGGGTGAAGCGCGCCCCTCTCGTCCCGCGCGGCACCACCGATGCTCTCGAGGAAGGCGTCGTCCTCGTAGGAGTTCCAGACATGTCCCTCGTGCTCCTGGCGATACCGGATCCGATACCGCTCGATCGTCGCAGCATCCAGATGCTCCATCGGGGTGTCAGGAAGAATCCTGGCATCTTGCGTCTCCGCAGCGGCGTCACGCATCATGGACTGAATCTCCTCGTACGAGCAGAGGTAATCACCTGCATGGTTGCGCCTAAACGCTCGCTTGGGGTTGTCGTTCAGATAGACGGGCTTCACGCGACGGTTGGCCCTCGGGACCTCAATGGCAATGATCCTCACGCCGTCTTCCTCGAACACCCGGACGTCCTCGTCAAGAAGAACGTTGACGCTCACCTTCTGCTCGTTGTTGACGGTGTTCCAGAAGTCGTCAAGCAGGCGCGAGACATCGGACACCCCCACGGGCACGAGCGTTCCGTCCGCACGCTCCTCCACACCAAGCAGGATGAGCCCGCCGGATGAATTGGCAAAAGCAGAGTATGATTCCCAAACGCTGCGAGGCAAGCCGCCCCTCGCCGCCTTTGCCTCAAGACGATAGTTCTCCCTGTAACGAGCCAACTCCAAGAGCTGCATGGGTCCTCGCATCCTCAGGCACCTGTCATGGGGACATTGTATCGTCGCGACCGGACAACAATTCCCACCCAAACTCAGCCCATGAGCGCCATGAGCACGGGGACGATGACGAACGACGCGATGGTGGAGACGATGGTGCCCTGGGAGAGCAGCTCGCCGGGACGGCCGTACGTGGAGGCGATCGCCGCCGCCATCGAGCCCGTGGGCATGGCGAGCATCACGATGAAGACGCCGAGCGAGAGCGCGTCCGGCACCACTGGGGCCAGCAGCAGGTAGCACGCCGCCGGCACGAGCAGGAAGCGGATGGCCGAGAAGCCCCAGAGGCGCCAGTTGCCCAGCACCCGCCGCAGGTCAGCCTCGGCGATGGCAAGGCCGACGAGCATCATGGCCAATGGGGACGTGGCGCCGCCCACCATGTCAACGGCCTGGGCCACCGGGCCGGGCAGGGCCACGCCCGAGAAGAACACGGCGAGCGCGATGACGCTCGCGACCATGGGGACGTTGAGGACGTTCTTGAGGATGCCCGCCAGGTGAGAGGGGCGCGCGGGCGCCGCGTCCTTCTCGCCGTCCTTATCGTTTGCGGAACCCGAGGTCAGAACCCCGACGCCGATGCTGTAGAGGAAGACGTTGGAGACCGCGATGAAGATGCTCCCCAGAAAGACCGACCCGCCGCCGAAGAGCGACTCGAGCACGGCAAAGCCGATGAAGCCCGTGTTGGTGAGCACGCCCATGAAGAGGTAGAGCGGCCACTCGCCGCGTGGCGCCCGCAGCACGAGACACGCGAGCGCCGCTGCGGCGAGCATCACGAAGAAGAGCGCCGTGCCGAGGATGAACGACCACGTGATCTGCTCGGTGCCCGCAGAGCTGTCGACCTCGCCCACCGACGCCAGGATCGTACACGGCAGCGTCACGTTGAAGATGAGCGCGGAGAGCTTGGGGCGCACCTCCGAGGTGAGAAAACCAGCCCGTGCCGCGACGTAGCCGACGAGCGTCACGAGCACGAGCGAGCCCATGCTCCCGATGACGGTCAGGATATCCATGCGCAGCGAGCCTACTTTGCGTTGGGGTTCGTGGTGCCGGCAAGGGGTTTCTCGCCGGGGCGGGCCGCCGGGCCCACGAGCTCGTGCGCGGTGTACGGCTCCTCGAGGTAGGCGACCTCGTCTGCCGTGAGCGCCACGTCGAGCGCGGCCACCGCGTCGTCCACGCGCTCGGGCTTGGAGCAGCCCACGATCGGCGCCTCCACGCCGCGCGCCCAGTGCCACGCGAGCGCGATGCGCGACATGGGGACGCCGCGGCGCTCGGCCAGCTCGGCCACGCGCGCGACGATGGGCAGGTCGCGCTCGCGGTCGGCGTCGTACTTGTTGCGCATCGTGGCGTCGGTCGTCGAGCGCTTGGACGTGGAGTCCCAGGTGGGGCGGCACAGGTGCCCGGACGCCATCGGGCTGTACGGCGTGAGCGCCATGCCAAACTGGCGACAGACGGGAATCATCTCGCGCTCGTCCTCGCGATAGAGGAGGTTGTAGTGGATCTGGGCGGACGAGAAGGACGTGAGGCCCGCGCGCTCGGCCACGACCTGCATGTTGTGCAGCTGGTAGGCGTACATCGCGCTCGCGCCCAGAGCGCGCACCTTGCCGCCGCGCACGAGGCCGTCGAGCGCCTCCATGGTCTCCTCGATGGGCGTGTTGTAATCGAAGCGGTGGATGATGTAGAGGTCGAGATAGTCCGTCTGGAGGCGGCGCAGCGTGCCGTCAATCTCCCGGTTGATGGCCTCGCGGGAGAGGCCGCCCTCGTTGAAGAAGACCTTGCTCGCCAGGACCACCTGGTCACGCGGGGCGCCCAGGTCACGCAGGGCCTGCCCGATGTACTCCTCGCTCGTGCCGTGCGCGTAGCAGTTGGCCGTGTCGATGAAGTTCACACCCAGCTCGAGCGCGCGGGCGATCACCGCGCGCGTCTCGTCCGGGCCGATCGTCCACTGGTGGAAGTCCGCCGAGGGCGCGCCGAAGCTCATCCCGCCGATGCACAGGCGCGGAATCCTGATGCCCGAGCGTCCGAGCGTCGTGTAGGTCATGTCTGCCATGTACAACCCTCCTGCCAATTGAGATGTCCTACGCCGGGTACTGCTCGTCGGTGACGGGCTCGAGCCACTCGTTCGTGCAGTTCTCGCCCGGCGCCTCGAAGGCGATGTGGCTGAACCAGGAGTCGCGCGCGGCGCCGTGCCAGTGCTTCACGCCCTCCGGGATCACCACGACGGTGCCTGGCGTGAGCTCCTGCGGGTCCTTCCCCCATTCCTGGTACCAGCCGCGACCGTCGGTGCAGATGAGGATCTGCCCGCCTCCCTTGGTTGCGTGGTGGACGTGCCAGTTGTTACGACACCCCGGCTCAAAGGTCACGTTGGCGAGGCCAACGCCGCACTCGGCAGCGCTGGTCAGCGGGTTCAGGTAGGACTGGCCGGTGAAGTAGGCCGCGTACGCGTCGTTGGGGTCGCCCAGGCCGAACATGGGGGTGAAGTCGTTCTTCTCGCTCATGGTTCTTCTCCTTTGCTCGATGTGGAAAAGGGACAGTCCCTTTTCCACGTTATTTGGCGGCGCCGTCGATGCAGGCAAGGGCGTTCAGGCTGCGCGGGTAGCCGATGTAGGGCAGGATCTGCATGACCACGCGGTAGAGGAAGTCCTTGGTGCGGCCCAGGTTCATGTTGGCGCCCGCGTGCGCCGTGGCCTGCGGCTCGCAGCCGCCCTGCGCCGCGAGGTAGCAGAACGTGACCATCTCGCGGTCCAGGTCCGAGAGGCCGCCGCGCGTGTAGTAGTCTCCGAAGCAGTTCTCGGCGAGCCACCGGTTCGCGTTGGCACGCTCGGGGGCGCCGGTCTTCCAGCTCTCGCGCATGTGCTCGCCAAAGTAGTCGACCTGCTTCTGGTTGCCGGCGGCGCCGCGCGTCTCGAGCGTCGTGGTGCCCTGCGCGGGCAGCGGGAGCCCCACGCCCTTCTCGGAAAACACCTCGTTCATGGCCGAGAAGAACGGGCGGGTCCGGCCGATGCCGAGATACGCCGTGCCCTGGTAGACGACCTCGCGCACCTCGACGGGGGTGACGGCCTCGGCGTCAAGCGCCTCGGCCAGCGTGACGCGGAACTGCTCTGCGCCCTGGCAGCCGAGAAGCGCCGCCAGGATCGCGAGGGAGCGCTCGCGCGCCGGGAGCTCGGCCGTGGGCTCGCCGGGCACCTCCTCGCCCGCAAAGTAGGCGAAGCGCTCCGCGAACTCCGGGTCGGTCCCCTCGAACTCGGTCATGCCTGCAGATAGTGACATTGTTGCTCCTCTCTCAACCGACTATGCGCTCAGCTCGATGCGAACGTCGTGGGTTCCCGTGAGGCCGCGCAGCGCGTCGAGCGGGCCCGCCGCGTGGCCCAGCGTCACCTGGCCGCCGTAGCGCATGGAGTTGCGCTCGTCATCAAAGAAGAGCGCGAGCCAGTCGCCCTCGGGCTTGTAGTTGAGGTCGCCGTCGGACCAGCCGGGGTGGACGTCGGTCGCGTCGTGCGGCAGCGGGAAGCCCAGCTGCCCGCAGCACCCCACGCTCGAGACGCTCATGCGGGGCGTCAGCGGCAGGTGAGTGGCAAAGGCCTGGGCGGCTGTGGACCCGTTCAGCTCCACCGGCAGCACGACCTCGCCTATCCACAGCTCAACCCTCACGTTCGCCCCCCCCGTGGAAAAGGGACTGTCCCTTTTCCACATTCTCGGACGAAGCTGGATGAGGAACAATTGCTTATAATTAATACTGCGATATTACTTTTGGTAATGAGGTGGACCATGGAACTCCGCACGCTGCGCTACTTCCTCGCCGTCTGCGAGCACGGCACCATGTCGCGCGCGGCGGAGGCGCTGCACGTGACGCAGCCCGCGCTCTCCCGGCAGATCGCCGCGCTGGAGCGCGAGCTGGGCACACCGCTGCTGGAGCGCCACAGCCGCAGCGTCACGCCCACCGAGAAGGGCCTCTACCTGCGGAGACGTGCGCAGGAGATCGTAGGCCTCGCAGACCAGACCGCAGCCGACCTCGCGCACGGTGAGGACATCGTGGAGGGCGACGTCTTCATCGGCGCCGGCGAGTCCGAGGGCCTGCGCGTGATTGCCCGCCACGTGCGTGCCTTTCGCGAGAAGTACCCCGGCGTGCGCTTTCACCTGCACAGCGGCAACGCGCCGGACCTCATCGAGCGCCTGGAGCACGGCATCGACGACTTCTCCGTGCTGATGAGCTACCCCGACGTGGACCGCTACGCCCACCTTCGCCTCTCCCCCACCGACGCCTGGGGCGTCCTCGTGCGCGACGACGACCCGCTGGTCGCGCGCGAGGCCGTGGGCCCCGCCGACCTTCTCGACGCGCCGCTCATCGTGCCCGAGCGCCACGCCAAGGGCGACCAGCTCACCGGGCTTCTCGCCACATGGTTTGGCGAGCGTGCCGCCGAGGCCAACATCGCGGCGACGTACAACCTCGCCTACAACGGCGCGCTGCTCGTGCGCGAGGGCGTGGGTCGCATGCTCTCCTTCGACGGGCTCACGACCGTGGGCCCGGGCACGGAGCTGGAGTTTCGCCTGCTCTTCCCGCCGCTCGTCTCGGTCATCGACCTCGCCTGGAAGCGCGACGTCCCTCTCGGCGATGCCGCGAGCCGGTTCCTGGACAGCCTAAAATGAGGCGGAGAACAGACGCTCGCCCTGGAAAGGAGCACCCATGAAGGTCATGCTCGTGAACGGAAGCCCGCACAAGGCGGGGAGCACCAACCGCGCACTCGAGGAGGTGGCGCGCACCCTGGAGGCCGAGGGCGTGGAGACGGAGATCTTCTGGATCGGCGCCAGGCCCGTGGGCGGCTGCGTGGCCTGCGGCGGCTGCGCCAAGCTGGGGCGCTGCGCGTTCGACGACGTGGTGAACGAGTTCCGTCCCAAGGCTGCCGAGGCCGACGGCTTCGTCTTTGGCGCGCCGGTCCACTACGCGCACGCGGCGGCGTCGCTTCTGGGCTTCATGGACCGGCTCTTCTACAGCAACGGCCGCGCGGGCGAGAAGAACGTGCTCGCGTTCAAGCCGGCGGCGGCCGTGGCGAGCGCCCGGCGCGGCGGCACCACCTCGGCCTTCGACGACATCAACAAGTTCTTCACCATCGCACAGATGCCGGTGGTGAGCTCGCGCTACTGGAACAACGTGCACGGCAACGTGGCCGAGGAGACCGAGCGGGACGCCGAGGGACTCTGGACCATGCGCCAGCTCGGCCGCAACATGGCGTGGATGCTCAAGTGCCTGGAGGCGGGCCGCGCGGCGGGCGTGCCGCTGCCCGCGCAGGAGACCGGTCAGCAGACGAACTTCATCCGGTAAGTCTGTAAATTGGGGACTGTCCCCAATTCACAGAGTCACGCGGCGGCGATCGCGAGCGTGCCCGCCACCAGGAGCGCGAGGCCCACAAGCTCGCGACGGCCCAGCCGCTCGCGCAGCACGAGCACGGAAAACGCCACCGTCACGAGAATGCTCAGCTTGTCCACGGGCACGACCACGCTCACGGGGCCGTTCTGAATGGCATAGTAGTAGCAGAGCCAGCTCGCGCCCGTGGCCACACCAGAGAGCGCGATGAAGGCCGCCTCGCGCCGATCGATGCCTCTGAGCTGGCGCTGCTTGCCGCGCGCGAGCACGATCGCCCACGCCATCACGAGCACCACGCCCGTCCTGAGCGCCGTCGCGAGGTTGGACTCCACGCCCTCGACGCCCACCTTGGCGAGAATCGACGTGAGCGCCGCAAAGCCGGCGGAGAGCACGGCAAAGACCGCCCAGCGCCGGTCGCACGGGGCGCCGTCCGGGCACGCGTCGTCCTTCTCGCCCGCCGCCATGAGAAGCGTGCCCACCAGGAGCAAAGCCGTCCCCGCTAGCTTGAGCGGCAGCCCGTCCGTCTCCCCAAAGAGCGCGATGGCGAGAAGGACCGTGAGCGCCGTGCTCGACTTGTCGATGGGCGCCACGCGGCTCACGTCCGCGAGCGAGAGCGCCCGGAAGTAGCAGAGCCAGCTCGCGCCCGTGGCCAGCCCCGAGAGCACGAGAAACGCGGCCGAGTGCGGCGTGACCTGCGCGAGCGTGCCCTGCGAGCCCACCACGAACACCATGAGCCAGGAGAAGGCCAGCACCACGCAGGTGCGCAGCGCCGTCACCAGGTCGGAGTCCGTCTCGCGCACGCCGAGCTTGGCGAGAACCGCCGTGGCGCCCGCAAAGAGCGCCGAGCCGCACGCCGCCAGCAGCCACATGTCGCGCCTCCCTCGCCTGTGTCCAGCGAGCACCGTTGTAGCACACGACGCGGCCGCGCGGGCAAGCGCGGACGCTACCGCAGCGAGCGCCCCAGCTCGAAGGCGCGCCGTGGAGCGTCCGTGGCGCGCGTCATGGACGGGGTGCCGCAGCCGAGCACGCGCCCGCAGTCGCGCAGGTCGAGGTAGCGGACAAGCGCGTCGTAGTGCGCCTCGAGCGCGTCGAAGGTCCAGCCGTCCGCGTTCCACGCCACGGCGAGAAGGACGGAGCGCAGCCGGCGCGCCGTGATGGCGGAGTTCTCGGAGCAGAACCGGTCGATCACGGCCTTGAGCTGGGCCGTCATGCCGTAGTAGTAACGTCAGCATCGTCATTAACAGCGGGAGCGCAATTGTTCCCACCGCGTACAAGGAGGCGGTACAAGGAAAAGATGATGCTATGTTCAACCACACCCTCCAAGAGTGCCGAGACGGGCTAATGCGGGATATGGCTGAGTTCGGCGAGCGTTACACCGTGCTTGCCGTTGCCTTGACTCTATTGGACAACCAAGAGACGCAAGAGCTTGTACGGCGGTGGTTCGACTTGTATATGCAAGTCATAGACGAAGACTCTTACTTAAGAGTCGGCAACGAACTAGAGGAGTTGGAGAGTCGCATTATCGCCACCGCAAGCGGAAAGAAGCAAACTAAAGCTTGCCAAGTAACTGAAGAAAGGGGCTTTCCTATGAAGAAGTGGAATGTGAAGCAGCTTGCCCGCGTTCACAAGAAGTTCGCGGAAGAGTACTTTGACAATGACGCTGAGGCTAAGGCGGACGAGGTTATCACCGAGCACCCCGAGCTTGCGGCAATCCGCGACACTCTCATTGCTCAGTACAGTAGCGACGAGGACACCGCAATCCTCGGTGACGCTCTCGATATTTGCGAGTTCTTCTCTGAGGAGAACAGGACTCAGGGGATGGAGTTCTCCACACCGCACACCAAGTCTGTGACTATGACTCTCCGCTCGAACCTTGCCGCCTAACGCAACTTCGAGCAGTTCCTCAACGAGGAGCCTAGCGACGATTACGCCGCCGTCTACAACAAGCTTATGAACGACTTTGAGGATTACTTCGTCCTCGCAAGCGAAGATATGCTCTGCGACTACTACACCGACTATCGCGAGTTCCGTGATTCCTACATCGAGGAGGAGAACGCCCGCAACAAGGCGGCTGCGGCGAAGCGTGCGGCGAAGAGGGGTGAGTGACGTGGACAAAGCATTATGGAACGTTTATCAGCTTCTCGGAACCGAGTCCATAATTGCCGAGACTGAGAGACTGTGTGAACAGTTGGATGGGGAAGCCAAAGCCCGCGACGAAAGGGTGAACCAGTTCCTTGCGTGGTTTGGCTCTCTATCGGAGGAGCAGAAGGCTCTCTACTGTGAGGCATCCAAAGACATTACTGACAGGGAGGAGCGGATTTCCTTCTATATGTCACGCTACAAAGAGTCTATCGAAGAGCAGGCGGATGGGACGGGTGTTTCCTAGTCTCGTTCACCAACGGCGAGCACTTTAAGACTGTCGCTCAGACTGTCCGCACCAACCTCAACTACTACAAGAACGTCCTTCAATTCATCCGCGATGAAAAGGAGGAGAAGTATTCGAAGATTTACAAGCAAATCAAGACTAAGGTTAAAGCCTACTTCGAGACTGCGGCTGAGGACATTCTTCTAGACGTGTACGGCGAGCAGTATCTTGAGTTCTTCGATATGAAGACTGCGCAGTTCAAGGAGCAAGCAAAGAGGAACAGCCCGAAGAAGGACGAGGAGTGACAAAGGTGGAACCGTGGGACACCCTGAACTTCATAGAGTCTCTGGACATCCAACGGAGGTTGGAGAGAGCAAAAAAGAGGGGTCGGCGTGCGGCAGACGCATACAAAGAACTTCTCAATAGCCTAACCGACGAGCAGAAGGCGCTATTGTCCGCAGCCCTTGATAAGGATGGAGTTGAGGGTTTCAGTGATGTGTTCCATTCAGAGGAGTTCCAAGCAACCTTTTCTGAAGAGCAGCAAACCCTGCTTAAGATTTCACGTAATTATTAGGTAAAGCGTATGACAATCGGGGCGTTCCCTCGCGGAGCGCCCTTTTTTCTTAGCTCGTAGCTAAATTATATTCCTCTACCCCTCTGGTAGAATCAGAGTTGCCACACTGCCGCCCTAACGGGTGGTGCCTAACAACCTAGCGTAAGCGGTAGTCAGGGGGAGTCTTCTCCCTCCCTGAGACTGCTTACGTACACGTAGGCACCGAAGGCAGTGTGCCAACTGTGGGCGGAGACTCCCCCTCACTGTCTTGATGTATGGGACTTCTTCCACAGTCTCTATCGGACTGCTTTTGGAAGGAGCGAGCATGGATGCCAATTCACACAATCTCATTGTTATTATCTTTGCTGCTTTCATCGCCATTCTCGGAGCTATCGGCACATATCAATCCGCCAAAAAGGCAAAGGCACAAGATGAGGCCGAACAAAAACAGGCAGAGGAAGCGAAGGCTCGTGCCATAGCCGAACAGAAGCAACGTGAAGAAGACGAATACTTCAAGAAAGTCGACACCCTTTATCGCGGTTGCCGCAAAAGGAAGATTGTTGATTGGAGTTCAAACGAATCTGAAATTATTCTTGTCGCTCGCAACATCCTCAACGATTCAAACATGAGTGAACGGGACATTCAAAGATATTTTGAGCTTGGCAAGGAGCGTTTCGAAGCCGCAGAACGCGAGAAGAAGGATGCCGCAAGGCGGCAAGAGTGCGATGAGGTTCAAGCTGAGAAGGCGCGCGCTGAACTTATTGGAAAAGAAAAATATTATACGAACACGCTTGAGCAAATGAAGATTTGTAAGAAGCTCGTAGATGATTGGCACGAACGAATAAAGCTGCGCGGGCAATTCATCGCTTCTGCTGGAATGAAGCCAAAGCCCAAAAGCACGGTTGCGTCGGCAACCATCAATAGCGCACTTTTTGGAACAGCCGCCGGTGTTGCTGCCGCAGATAGAACCCGCGCCCAGAACGAACGCGCGCAAGCTACATATGATTCGCTCCAAAATACTCTTCAGGAAACATTTTCCAAGCCAACAGACGAAGACACAGAGGCGATTCGTGCAGAGGGTTTTCTTGAAGAACTCGGCTATTTCAAAGATGCGATTGATGGACGCATTTGCTCAGATGATAAAGAGTCAGCCAAGTACTTCGATTCTCTGCAAGTGACTGTAAAAGAAAGGAAGTTCAGCAAGTCACATAAAAACCTTGTCGCAACAATAGAGGTAACAGTTGGTTACCCCCACTTCTTCAACACACTCGCGATTATTGATGGTTCTCTTCGACTAGTCGCTAAACTCAATAACGAGGTTATCGGAGAGGGATATTTTTGCGGCGATGGATTCGGACACATTTGTTATACGGAAGAGCTTGGTTTCGAAGGCTACCTTAATACTTACAGCACCCTGCGCAACCGCAACGTCCGCAAAGCCAAAAAGCCCAGCACCTTCGAAGCCGATGTGCTGATTCAGCTTTACGATGATGTAGAGCTGTCAACCATACGTGGAGTGTCGATAGAGGTTGAACCCTATCACCTCTGGCTTTTGGAAGGTGATTGTCCGGTTATAGAGGATGAAGAAGAGGAAGAGGAGTAAGAGTCGCGCTAATACAAAAAACGGGCACCCGCCGCAAGAGGTGGGTGCCCGTTTCGTTATGGAATGTCTGTATCAATGGTTGGGTCATACGGACGTGTGTTCAGGTAGATATTACCGTCCTTGATAACGTTGTCGTACTTGCGTTCATTCTCAAGTTGCTCTTGGAGTTGTTGGTTCTGTACTACCAAGTTGGCGATAGTCGAGTTGAGCGTTGTGATGTTATCCGCGTTCTCGTCTATCTGCTCTTGGAGCTGTACGGCAACGTCCTCGTCCAAGAGTTGCCTAACGTTGTCGTACCACGCTTGAAAACTGGAAGTGATAGCGTCCAAGTCGAAGCGTAGGTTTATCCAAGGGCAATCACTCGTTCCACGCAAGTCCTCAACCATCTCGTCCGTGAGGAACTGAGCGTTGGCGGGAACGGTTATCTTCGCCAACAGCAAGTCGAAGAGTCCGGTTGAGCGTGCGAAAAGCGGGTTTCCCTCCCCTTCCGCACCCTCCAAGTATTTGAGGTAGACGCTTCGCTTCTCCGAGTCGAAGCGTAGTGCTATGTAGTCCACCCGCTCTTGGGAATTGCCGTTGGATAGAGTGAACTGCCTGTCCTCGGTGTTCTGGTAGAAGCGTCCCTTGATGAAGGCGTCACCGGGATTCACCACCACCGCGAAAGAGTTCTCGATAGGCTCAACCAAGAGTGCGGTTGAGGTGTTGGGGATAAGCCCGTCTCCCCAGAAGCCCGCGAACATGGCGGCAGCGGAGAAGCGTGCTCAGAAGCGAGAGTCCCAAGAGTAGGGCGGGCAACAAGTCTTGATTTGCGGGGCGTCCCCTTGCGGGGCGTCCCTTTTTCTTAGCTGTTGGCTTAGTGTCAACAACCACCCTCTCTGATAGAATCCAAGTTGCCACACTGCCGCCCTAACGGGTGGTATTCACAACATAGTTTCCGTGAGTCTCTAGTCAGGGGGAGTCTTCTCCCTCCCTGATGTGACTCACGTATACCGTGAACACCAAGGGCAGTATGGCAACTGTGGGCGGAGACTCCCCCTCACTGTTTGACACGCGGGACTTCTTCCACAGTCTCTAATGGGCTGCTTTTGGAAGGAGCAGGTTATGGACGTACCCGCCATCCTCAATCTAATCGAAACAATCGACAGACAAAAAATAACCAGCGTCAAAGAGCTCCTTGAATATCACGACAAGTTGCCGACTCACAACCCGGAATACGTTGTGGACGGCATTGACGAAGCGCTGGACGACCCGGCGGCCATCACACTTATTTGCACGCACCTCCTACTAAAAAGAATGAAGGGGTAGCAGTGAAGGGCACATTCTTTCTCGGGCATAAGAGGTTGCTGGTATTCATAGCCCTTGCCGTCATCGTAGCCATAGCCGCGCCCACAGCCGTTTACGTTAATTCGAATAACGCAGAAAGGGCTGCCGAACAAGAGCGTCTCGACAACATCCAGAAGGAGCTTGACAAGATAGACGCACAGCTATCCAACGGTAACCCCGAAGAGGTTGCCGACGCTTGGACGCAGCTCGTCTCAAACGCTAACACGGAGCAATATCGCGATTTCGCAGAAAAGCATGGCGGCTTCCCAACTGAGTTCGAGTTGAATCGGCTGTGGGATATGCGAACAAGTCTTGAAGAGTATGGCATGACCGGCCTGCCCAGTGAGTACCTCCGTGCGTACAATGAATCTGGACTTGATGAGACGTCTGTTGAGATAGACATCGAGGACTACGGTATTCATGCGAATGCTGGAGATTCAGACAGATACTACTCGTACATTTATCTCAAATTTGATTCCGAGCAATGCAAGGGGCTGTCCCTGGATGAGCTCGTTGCTTTAGCCGGGTTCACCAATCAAACTGAAGATGGGGTCGCCTATCAGCAATATGCATCTAGTGGCAATACTGACCTTCAGTATCGCTATGATTTCCAGTTCGCACCGACAACAATGGGAGGCGAGGACGCACTCTTGGTTGCGGTGTCGAGAACTGAGAGAGAGAACGATTCGCCGACAGAAATGATTTTATATTGCATGCAATTGAACGGCAGAAACGCTGAAGATGTCATTTCGCAGCTTGTTCTGTATTGCGAAAACTCCGGTTGGAGCGGGTTTGGGCTAAACCTAGAGTTTATTCTTTTATCACTCGCGGAAAAAGAGCCAATAGATGCTGGTCAATTTGATTCTGAGCCACACCTTGAGTTTACCTTCGATGAACCTGCTGTCGAACAAGATGATACAGGCGGGTCGCAAGATTCAATTTCTGGTGACAGCTCGAAGAAGGACGAGTTATTGGTAAACGAAGACGGCAAATCAATGTACCGGGTCTATGCCTGCTCAGATTCGTTTGATTTCTCTGGGTCGTACGAGGGTACCGGCAACTTCATCGTCAGAATCTTGGACTCAAACCAGAACCACTATTCGCTTGTGGCAAACGAAATCGGAAGTTATGCGGTAGACACGAGCGTTCCCGTGCAGGAGGGGAATATGTACTATATCGTCATTGAGTGCAGTTACGGTACATGGAACCTACAGTGGACGGGTACATACGGCGGAGCATAAAAGTCGAATAACCAAACGAAAATACGGGCACCCGCCGCAAAGGTAGGTGCCCGTATCTGTTTTGTGCCGATATATCGTGAAATAGCCTGAATGTTAGGTTGTTTTTCGACGTTATAGATATGAAAAACGTTCAGCACCTAACATACGATACGTTACCAAATAAGCTTGATTTATCAGGCTAAAGTGTCTCGTTTTTCGCCTACAGCCGCAACTTTACGTCTACCTTCTCAGGGAACTTCTTTAGTTCGTCCTGTACAGCTTCAAAGAAAAGCGTCTCTTCGAACTGCTCTTGGCTTATTGGAGCGTCCCAGTCAGAACGTATCTGCTCACTACAAAACTCGTGAACCTTCTCTATCTGTGCGTCCCCTACGTAGTCCGCCTGATAGCCGCCCTTGTCCGTCTGTTGCTTCAACTGCCTTGTTCTCTTGCTTATTCGGCTGTCGAAATCCAAGGCATTCAACAGATACTCAGCCATCTGCTTGCTGCTTGCGTGCGGCACTGCGTCAATCATTATCTGTCGCTGAGCGTTCTTTAGCAGCTCGTGCCTGTTCCAAACGCGGTACCAAAGGAAATAATCATTTACTATGCTCATACCTTTCCCCTTTCTCCTTGGGAGTGTGCGTTGGACGGGGGAAGAGCGTTTTTTCAGCTCGAAAAGCTAAAAATCATAAAACCACCCCCCTACCTCCGCCCATACTCCATTCGCGGTTAGCTAGTCGTGTACTTCGTCCGCATCCGCAATGACAAAGTTGCAGAAGAGGTAGACAGTAGCCCCCTCTTCCCTGAGCGTCCTTGCTCTTCCTGCGGCCTGTTCTACGGCGTTTTCAAGCCGCTCTATCTGCATATCCCGCATCTCTGGTTCAGTGTAGAGATACAGCGTTTGTTCAACGCCGTTTAGCGGTACGTTCTGGTTCTGCCGCTCAAGCTCTGAGCCGTCTCCTATGTCATCCCACAAATCTTGGTATGACTGTAGCGGCAGGTCGAACTTTCCAGCAACTATGATTGTTCTTCCTTTGAACAGGTCTAAGCCGCTGTTGTTGGCAAAGTGAATCTGCTTGCTTCCGTCATTGGCAAGGTTGAATCCCTGTTCTTTCCAGAAGTCCCTTTCTTGCTCACTGTCGCACTTGAACGTTAGAAGCGGCGAGTTCTCTATCACGTCTGCGGGCAGGACGGACTTCATGTATTCGGCTAGTGCTGGTAGCTTTTCATTGTTCTTGCCCTTGGCACCACTACAGCCGCGATACTGGATTATGCGGCCTATGTTAGCGGCTAAAGGGGCTTCAAGAACCTCTATCTGTACGTCGTAGTACTTCTCAGTACGCTTGTTCATCGGCGTTGCCGTGAATATCCGCACGGGTATTAGCCTGTTCGAGCACTCTTCAATCAGCGTGCTCTTTCTAACGATACGGATACAGTTAGTACCAGCCTTTCCCTTGGATAGCTTGCCGTCGTTCTCCATACAGTAAAAGAACCCTGCGGCTATATTTGCGGCGTTCGTCGTGGCTAGATAAGCGTCTACCTGCTCTCTCAGCTGCGGTGCTACTTCCTGCCGCAGGAATGACAGGTCTATTTCTATGCCGTCTGCCCTGTCGCGGCTCTTGATTTCGTCTATGAAGTCAAGAAGCTTCTTAGCTGTATCGGTATCCAAGAACGGAATGACGCTAGCTAAGTTGGCGAGTTCTATCTTCGTCTCTTTGACAAGAGAGGAATCTATCTCTTCGTCAATAATTATCATGTCAGGGCCTAAGCCGCTCAAAGCGGTTAGAAGGCTGTGCGTTATCAGGAAAATGCCCTTATCCTCTTCGTTGAACAGCTTGTCTATGAAGCCCTTTCGTTCCGCACTCTTAGTCTTTGCGGGCAACCCTAGCTGTAGATAGAAGACGTCCTCTTGACTCACTTCCTTTGGCGGGCACCTGTGAATCAGTCCCGTTTGGTTGAAGCTCGCCTTAGCCAAGAAACGCTCTTCGAACTCCTTCAAGTTGTCGTGCTTTGGTGCCGAGTAGATTATCTTTTTCTCATACAGGTCTGGAAGGGCTAGCAACCAGTCGATTACTCTCTTTGTCTTCCCACTTCCAGTTTGGCTCTTTAGTATGCGGACGTTACCCGTTCTGTCGTTCAGGAAGGCGGGCACTGCTTCATCCATCCAAGCGTCCAGCTCTTGCATTGTCACTTTCGAGCACTGCGGCGTAATCGGTATGTCTATATCGTCCCCGAAGAACTCTGGAACTGTAACCAGCTTGCCGCCCCTGCCCCGCACAATCGGGACGGGCTTCAACGTGCAATCCCTGAACTTTGCCCTTATCTGCCCTTCGTCGCAGGTATGCCCTGCGTATGTCTGCGGGTTGAACCAAGAAAGAACGTCTTCCAGCACCGTTCTTGCCTTTGTGTTGTAAGACAGGTAACGCAGGTTGCTGAACAGGCTTAGACGCTCGTTGTAGTCCAGATACTTGCCTTCCCTAAATGGCCGAGACAACGGATACCCAAGCGGCCCCGCTAGCTGCGCGTCACCTCGGCCGGCGCCTTACGCGTGCGGGCGAAGCTCAGGCAGTCGGCGATCTTCTCGCCCGTGGCGAGGTAGGTGTAGGTGGGCATCTCAAAGAGCACGGGGCGCAGGGCGGCCACGTTCACCTTGCCGTCCTCGGTCACGATGGAGTCGTCCGCGTAGGTGCCCGCGATCGAGCAGATGAAGTTCTCGAAGTGGTCAATCTCGTAGACGTCCTCCACGCGGCACTCCATGGAGAGCTTGGCGTCGTCGATGAGCGGGGCGCCGGCCTCGCCCGCCGTCCAGGCGAAGACGTCGGCCTTGCTCTGGCGCGCACCACTCACGCTGCCGCAGAGGTCCGCGTGGTCGAGCCAGGACTCGTCGACCACGTTCACGGAGAGCACGCCGGTCTGCTTGATGCAGCCGTTGATGAAGTGTGCGCCGGCGAGGCTCACCATAATCTTGCTGTGGCTCGGGATGCCTGTGTGTGCCACGAGCGTCCAGGTTGGCTCGTCGCCGTTCATGGCACCCACCACGATCACGGGCACGGGGTAGAGGGCGGGCTTGGACCCGATGTTCTTCTTCACGTCAATTCTCTTTAATATCAAACTTTTGTGCGAATTGGGGACTGTCCCCAATTTACAGACTGGCGCGGAGGACCTGGACGATCTCATCGCGGGTGAGCACGTGGTAGCCGCCCTGCATGACGAGGGTGGAGTCGGCGATGGCCTCGACCATGTCCTCGGTGGCGCCGAGCTCGGTGATGTTCATGACGCAGCCGATCTCGCGCATCCAGGCCTCCATGGCGTCGAGGCCGGCGGCAGCGAGCTCCTCGGTCGTGCGGCCCTCGGGCGCGATGCCCCAGACGTTGATCGCGAAGCGCGCGAACTTCTCGACCCCATACGGCATGACCAGACGGTAGTACGGCAGCGCCACGGCGGCGAGCGTCATGCCGTGCGTGGCGTCGGTGTGGGCACCCACGGCCTGGCCGAGCATGTGGACCTCCCAGTCCGTGGACTTGCCGCGCGAGACGAGCGTGTTGAGCGCCCAGGTGGCACACCACATGATGTTGGAGCGAGCCTCGTAGTCCTGCGAATCGGCCACGGCGGCGCGGCTGGCGGTAACGAGCGACCGCATGAGGCCCTCGGAGAGGTAGTCGGACGTGTTGTCGTCCGTGCCCGAGAAGTACTGCTCGGTGATGTGGTTCATGACGTCGAAGATGCCGGACACCATCTGGTACTTCGGCAGCGAGTAGGTGAACTCGGGGTTCAGCACGGCAAAGCGCGGGAACACGCGGTCGTCCGCGAAGACGTGGCCGACCTTCATCTTGGTCTCGTGGTTGGTGATGACCGAGCCGCAGTTCATCTCCGATCCCGTGCCCACCATCGTGAGGACCGAGCCCACGGGCAGCACGTCAAGGTCCGCCGACGGCTCGTCGAAGTCTACCCAGTACTTCTGCCAGGGGTCCACGCCCTCCGGCAGGTTCGCGGAGACGGCCACGGCCTTGGCGTAGTCGATGCAGGAGCCGCCGCCCACGGCGAGCAGGAAGTCCACATGGTTCTCGCGCGCGATGCGCACGCCCTCGCGGAGCTTCTCGACCGTGGGATTGGGCATGACGCCCGCGTCCTCCACGACGGTCTTGCCGGCCGCCGCAAGCGCCGAGATCACCTGGTCGTAGATGCCGTTCCTCTTGATGGAGCCACCGCCGTAGATGAGCTGGACGTTCTGGCCGTAGTTCGCGAGCTCCGCCGCGAGGGCGTCCATCGCGTCCGTGCCAAAGATGAGCTTGGTGGGGTTGTGATAGGTGAAGTTGCCGAGCATGGGTCTCCTTTCGCTGTGGCGTGGCCTCATAGTAAGTGACACTTCGTCACTTGTAAAGTAATAAGTGACATGGCTTCACTTATTCTGCATCCGCCTGCGGTATACTTCCCCCAGCAACCGTACGGAGGATCCATGGCCGAGTTCATCAGGGCGAGAAGCCCCGAGCAGAAGGGGCAGCGCCTCGACGAGATCAAGGGCGCCGTGCGCCGGCAGTTCGCCGAGCGCCCCTACCACGAGATCACGCTCACCACGATCGCCGAGGAGCTCGGCTGGTCGCGCGCCAACCTCTACAAGTACGTGACCACCAAGGAGGAGATCTTCCTCCTGCTCACCGGGGACGAGTGCAACGCCTACTTCGATGCCCTTCTCGCCGCGCTGGACGAGGGCCGCACGCCCGACGCGGCCGCCGTCGCCGACGCCTGGGCCGACGTCGCCGACGCGCACCAGGAGTACTTCCGCCTGGGCGACCTGCTCACGACCATCGTGGAGACCAACGTCACCGTCGAGCGCCTCATGGTCTTCAAGCGCGGCTACTACGATCGCGTGGCCGAGATGCGCGAGCGCCTGCCGCAGGTCGCCGGAATCGCGCCGGAGCGCGTGGAGCCCCTGCTGCTGGCCGTCTATTACCACGCCACGGGCCTCGTCAGCTCCTGCTGGAGCAACCCGCTCATCGCGGAGGCGCTCTCGCGGCTTGAGATCGAGCGTCCCGAGACCAACTTCCGCGCCGAGATGCGCGATTTCATAGGGATGTGCCTCGGGCACTACGCACGGTAGCACGCTGTCGAGAAGAACCCGGGGCCTGGGCCCCGCGCGAGAAAACCCCTGGCGCCTGATTTCTGGCATCTGCGTGCCGCGGTGCCGAAATAGCCTCATATGCGTGCGAATGGTGCCGGAATTGGGACGTATGCGTGCCGCGCACACGCATACGTCCCAATTCCGGCACCAGGTACTTCTCGCCCAGCGGCCCCATGCGTGACCTTACCGACTCTTTGCAAAGCCTGCTTGTCATTTCTTGCAAAGCGTACTATGCTTATATTGCAAAGCAAGCTTTGCATAACTCCGGCACGAGAGGAGGCCCATGCGAACGCGCATCAAGGAGCTGCGCCGCGCGCGCAAGATGAGCCAGGCCGAGCTCGCCGACGCCGTGGGCACCACGCGGCAGACCATCACGTCCATCGAGGTGGGCAAATACACCGCCTCCCTGCCGCTCGCCTACAAGATCGCCCGGCACTTTGGCCTCACGATCGAGGACGTCTTTGACTTTTCCGAGATAGACGAGGAGCTGTGATCACCATGAAGAACACCGCCGAAGCGCTGCGCACCGCCATCCGCCGCCGCCTGCGTCGCGAGAGAATCCTGCTCGCCGTCATGTTCGTCGCATGGGTATCCCTGGTCGCACTCATCACGACCGACGCGCTCCCCGCCCTGCGCGGAGACGTGCGCGCCTCAGGCTTTCTCTCGGGGTTCATGGTGGGCATGTTTACTGTCGCCGCCGGCATCACCGCACGACAGGTCCTCAACCTGCGCCGCGCCCTCCAAGACGAGACCGAGCTGCGACGCTTCCTCGCCCGCGAGAACGACGAGCTCCAGGCCCACCTCGAGCGCGAGGTCGCGCGCGCCTACGTCCGGCTGCTACCAGCGCTCGCCGTGGTGGCCGTCTTCGTCGGGGCGCTCGTGGGCTTTGAGTCCATGGTCTCCGTGGCGGCCACGCTGGTATTTCTCGCGCTCGTCCTGCTCGCCGTGAAGATCTACTACAAGCAGCGCCTCGCCGCTCCCGCAGCGGAGTAAAGTAGCGCCAACAGCCGTTTTCGCGCGAAGGGAGCACCCATGGACGAGGTTCTCGCCTACCTCAAGGCCAATCCCACGTACTTCCTGGCGACCGTGGACGAGAAGGGCGACCCGCAGGTGCGTCCCTTTGGCACCATCGCCAAGTTCGAGGGCAGGCTCTACATCCAGACCGGAAAGGTCAAGGCCGTCTCCGACCAGATGCTCGCCCACCCGCGCGTGGCGATCTGCGCGACGGGCGCCGACGGCACGTGGCTGCGCCTCGAGGCCGACGCCGTGCTCGACGACCGTCTGGAGGCCCGCGAGGCCGTGCTCGCCGAGTATCCCGACCTGCAGCCCCTGTACGCGGCGGACGACGGCAACTGCGAGGTCTTTGCGCTGGAGAACGTGACCGCCACGTTCTGCTCGTTCACCAGGGACCCCTACACGATCCGCTGGTAGCGGCCAGCGTCACGCCCCAAACGAGAAGAGCGCCGCGCTCGCACCCGCTTCGCGCCAAGCGGCGAGAGCGGCGAGGCGCTCCGTCGTGGACGCGGCCAGCGGCTCGGGCAGCGCGTCCGGCGCGAACCAGCCCACCGCCAGGCTCTCGTCGTCGCCCACGCGCGGGTCGGCGCTGCCGCCCTCGGCGACCCGGCAGACGAACAGCAGGTCCAGGTACTGCGTGCAGTCACCGTTGGCGTAGACGGTCTCGTAGTGCTGGGCGGCCACGCGCACCAGGTCCGTGGGCACCACGTCCACGCCCGTCTCCTCCGCGACCTCGCGGATCACGGTGTCCGCCGGCTCCTCTCCCGGCTCGTTGATGCCGTAGACGAGCGCCCACTCGCCCGTGTCCGCGCGCCGGCCCAGCAGCACGCGCCCGGCGTCGTCCACCACATAGGCGGAGACCCCGATAAGCCACAGCAGATCATGGCCGATCTTCTCGCGCAGACGCAGGATGAACTCAGGTGTCGCCATGGTCTTCTCGCCCCTCAGATCGTCGTGCCAAAGATGGTGTCGGTAATCTCGAGTGTGCTCTTGTCGAGCTCGTACCAGCCGTAGGTCGCCACGTGGTCGCCCATGTCGGCAAAGACGTGGATCAAGAGGGTGTCCTCGGTCTCGGAGTCCAGCATGACGACCGCGTCCTCGGGGATGAGCCCCGCTGCGTCCAGCTGCACGACCGCGTAGGCGTAGTAGTCGAGCGGCTCGCCCCCCGACCCTCCGGTCGGGTCCAGGCCCGTGCCCTCCTGCACCTCCGAACTCGTGCGAACGGGCCGCTCGCAGAGGCTGTAGCCAAAGACGCTGCCCTCGTCGCGGCGCGCGGTCACGTCGTAGGTCGCCACCACGTTGTCGGCGACGCCGTCCGCGTACGTGACCGTGGCGGAGCAGGTGACGTAGCTGCCGTAGGCCTGCCAGCCGTCCGTCTGGATGGTCCGGGCGAAGGGCCCGTCGGCGGCGCTCAGCGACCAGCCGCCCTCGGCGGGCTCGAGCAGGGTCCCGTTCAGATAGCCCAGGTCGTCGGGACAGCTCCCGTAGAAGGACGAGATGATCCGCCGCACCGTCGCCTCGGGAACGAGGTACGTGGAGACGTCCGCGCTCTCGTAGGTCAGGCCGTAGGAGTTCGAGCCGGGCGCGAGCGTCGGGCGGTCGCCGAACTGGTGCGGGTAGACCATGAGGAAGACGAGGGCGGCGTCGAAGTCGGGATCTTCGCCCGGCGCGGACGGGCCAACGGCCCCGAGGGTCTGGTCGGTCTGCCCAAACGCGTCCGCAGCCAGATAGACGAGCGCCAGGTCCTCCACGGGCACTGCGTCAAAGCCCTCGTCCGGCGCCGTGCCAACGACCTGGGTGGCCTCGTCGAGAAGGACGTCGCTCACCGACGGGCACCCCGAGAGGTCGAGCGTCCCGAGGTCCGGGTTGCCGGTCGCGTGCACGGCCCGCAGCGCGTCCGAGGAGGGCAGGGTGAGCTCGGTCAGGCCGCAGTCGTTGCAAGCCACGTCGGCGAGCTGCGTGTTCGCGGAGAGGTCAAGCGAGGCGAGCGCGTTGCCGGAGCAGGCCAGGCTCTGGAGGCTCGTGAGGTGCTCGATGCCCGTGAGGTCGGTGATCCCCAGGTCGCAGAGCCCGTTTCCCACCTCGTCGGGCGCGTCGGGCGAGCCGAGCGACGTCGTGGCGGCAACCTCCTCCTCGGAGATCGCCCCGCTCTCGTTGGTGTCGACGCGCTCGGCGAGGTAGGCGCGAAACGCCTCGTCGGGGATGTCCTCCAGCCGGGCCACGACCACCTCGGCGGGCGCGAACGGCCCCACCCTGAAGTGCCACAGGCACCCCACGGCCACGGCGCAGACGATGACGACCACGCAGCAGACGATAAGGACGACGATTCCGCGCCCGCGCCGGCGCGGGGCAGGACCCGCGGCCCCCGACGAAGCGGGGACGTCGAGCCTCGCGCCGCACGCGGTGCAGAACCTCGCGGCGTCGGAGAGCGGAGATCCGCAGCTGGGACACGTCCGTGACATGGTCGCTCCTTTGATCGCCCGTGGTCTCCCGTGGCCGTCCGTGGCCTCCCCCAACTTTACACGTCCGCGCGGCTGCCGACGTGGAGATAGCGCACGCGCTCGCCGAGCTCGTCGCGCAGCAGGGCAAAGGCGTCGGTGCCGGTGCAGTGGCACGTGAGGTAGCGCGCGGGCCGGACGGCCAGCTCCCGGGCGAGCGCGCGCGTGAGCCGGGCGTCCTCGACCGTGCCGCCGCTCGGGTCCATGAGGTGGAAGCCGGCCACCACCGCGTCGAGCGGGGCGCCCGCGAGCTCCTCCGCAGCGTCCATGAGATTGAGGATGCCGCCGTGCGAGCAGCCGGAGACCAGGACGTGCCGGCCGTCCTCCTCCACGAGCAGGCTCTGTTCGTGCGTGAACGTGTCAGGCACGAGCGCGCCGTCCGCGCCCCGCATGAGCAGGCGCGCGTTGGAGCGGGCGACGGGATGGGCGCGCCGCGCGGTCGAGAAGAGCATGAGCCCGCTGCCCAGGTCGTGCTTCTCGCCCACCGTGACCACGCGCGGGTCGGCGGCGAGCGCCGGGTCCAGCCCGATGGCGTGATGGCGCTCGAGCGTGCCGGAGACGTGCGGCTCGAAGGCGTGCTCGCGCACGTAGACGGGCACGTCGCGCCCGGCGTCCGAGCACGCGGCGAGAAACGCGGGCAACCCGCCGCCGTGGTCGTAGTGCCCGTGGGAGAGCACCGCCGCGTCCGCCGTGGTCACGTCCACGCCCAGCGTCCGCGCGTTGGCGAGAAACGCCTCGTCCGGCCCCATGTCAAAGAGGACGCGCCGGCCGTCCGCGAGCTCCAGCCACAGGCTGAGCCCGTGCCGCGCGGCGAGCCGGCTCGAGGGCGTACCGTTTTCCATCAGCACCGTGACCCGCATTGCACCCCTCCCTTGCCTAAAAGGGGTCTGACCCCTTTTAGGCAAGTTTTCGGCAACGCTCGCCGAGCGGGCGCGCTTCTCGCCGAGTGAGGGGTATAACGCAGGTAAACGGCACGTCTCAGACGAGGGAGGCAACCATGTACTTCAGAAACATCCTGGTTCCCTACGACGAGTCCGAGCACGCCCGGAGCGCCCTGCACATCGCGCTCAGCCTGGCGGGCCCCTACCCCGAGGCGAAGGTCCACGTGATGACCGTCATCCCCTCCTCGACGCTGCCCGACCCCACGCTCATGGCGGGCACGCTCGACACGCCGTACGCCATGGTCGACCCCACGAGCTACGAGCGCATCATGCAGTCCGTGGCGGACAACGCCTGCGCCGACGCGCGCGAGCTCATCGACCAGACGCGCGACGACGCGCAGTGCCAGATCGTGGCGGACGCGGTCATCGCGAGCTCCCCGGTCGAGGGCATCGCCGACTACGTGAAGAGCCACGACATCGACCTCGTGGTCATGGGCCGTCGCGGCCTCGGCGCGCTGCGCGGCATGATCGGCAGCGTGAGCTTTGGCGTGCTGCGCTCCGTGGACGTGCCGGTGCTCACGGTCAAGTAGCGGGCCCCTCGCCCCGACGGTCCAGAAGCGGCGTCACGCCCTCCCCGAGCAGCTCGCAGGCGCGGCGCGTCAGCTCCTCCAGCGGCAGCGCGCGGTCCGAGAGCAGCCACCACCGGTAGAGCGAGAAGAGCCCGCCGAGCCCAAAGGCGAGCAGCAGCTCGAGGTCCTCGTCCGACAGCTCGCCGCTCACAAGTCCCCGGTCGACCACCTGACGCATGAGCGGGCGCGTCAGGTGGTCGATGAGCAGCTCGGAGGGTACGTGCTCGCAGTAGCGCTGCTGCAGCACGACGTTCTCGCTCAGGTACTCGGCGAGCGCGGCAAAGAAGGCGTGCAGCGGCCTCCCCGCGTCCGAGTCGTCCGCGCGCGGGCCCGCCGTGCGCTCCACCTCGTCGAGAAGCTCCGTCACCACGTCCTCCGCGATGGCGTCGAGCAACCCGTCCACGGAGCCGAAGTGCTGGTAGAACGTCTTGCGGTCCACGTCCGCCTCACGCGCGATCCGGCTCACGGTGATGCGCTCGAGCGGCTCGTCCATGATCAGCCGGTCAAACGCCGCGACGATGGCGCGGCGGCTCCGGCGCACGCGGCGGTCCACGCGCTCGCCGTCCTTATCGGCCCGCCGGTTCTTCTCGCCCGGGTTCTGCTCGGTCTGTGACATAGTCCTCATGCTCCGCCCATCTGTGGATTTGGCGCCACATTCCTTCCTTTCACGGAAGAGACATTCTTATTATTCCACACATGTGGGATTTCTCATACCTGGGTATAAACGGGTCGTCACGAACACCTCGCGAAAGGATCCAAGATGTCGCTGACCCAGGCCGCCGAGCGCGCCGCACTCTGCAAGCTCATCGACTACGTTGACGAGGACCCCGAGGCCCGCATCCCCAAGCTCATGGACACGGTCGACAAGTACGTGCCGTCGGAGGTCTTCCCCACGCAGCGCGCCGCCTTCCACCACGCCATCGACAGCCGCAGCAACTGGTACGAGCTCATCCTGCGCGTCTTCCGCCTGAACCCCGAGGTGCGCGGCCGCCTGCTCAAGAGCTTCCTCGTGGACGCCAACATCCTCGCCTGGCCCGTGCAGGAGAAGATGCGCGACAAGCACCAGTGCAACATCCCGTGGGCCATCCTTCTGGACCCCACGAGCGCCTGCAACCTGCGCTGCACCGGCTGCTGGGCGGCGGAGTACGGCCACGCGCTCAACCTCTCCTACGAGGACATCTGCTCAATCATCGACCAGGGCCGCGAGCTGGGCGTGCACGTCTACATCTACACCGGCGGCGAGCCGCTCGTGCGCAAGGCGGACCTCATCCGCATCTGCGAGAAGTACCCCGACTGCGCCTTCCTCTGCTTCACCAACGCCACCCTCATCGACGAGGCCTTCTGCCAGGAGATGATCCGTGTGGCCAACTTTGTTCCCGCCATCAGCGCCGAGGGCAACGAGCACACCACGGACGCCCGCCGCGGCGAGGGCACCTACGCCAAGATCGAGCACGCGATGGACCTCCTGCGCGAGCACGGCCTGCCCTTCGGCATCTCCTGCTGCTGGACGCGCGCCAACGCCGATGCCGTGGCCACCGAGGAGAACATGGACTGGATGATTCAGAAGGGCGCGCTCTTCTGCTGGTACTTCCACTTCATGCCCGTGGGGCGCGGGGCCTCGGCCGAGCTCATGCCCACGCCGGAGCAGCGCGAGCGGATGTACCGCTTCGTGCGCCGGATGCGCAGCGAGAAGCCCCTCTTCACGCTGGACTTCCAGAACGACGGCGAGTACGTGGGCGGCTGCATCGCCGGCGGCCGCCGCTACCTGCACATCAACGCCGCGGGCGACGTGGAGCCGTGCGTCTTCATCCACTACGCCAACGCCAACATCCACGACGTGAGCCTGCTCGACGCGCTGCGCTCGCCCATCTTCATGAAGTACTACGAGGCCCAGCCGTTCAACACCAACCACCTGCGGCCCTGCCCGATGCTGGAGAACCCGGACGACCTGCCGCGCATGGTGGCCGAGACCGGGGCGCGCTGCACGGACCTCGTGGAACAGGAGACGCCCGAGCAGCTGCGCGAGAAGACCGCGCCGGCCGCGGCCGCGTGGAGGCCGGTGGCCGAGCGCCTGTGGGCGGACGAGGCCGACCCCGAGCACGCCAAGCGCACAGACTGGCACGAGGGCCAGGCCGAGACGGACGTCACGCGCCTCGCGCGCGTGGGCCGCGACCTGACGACGCAGACGGAGCCGAAGCTGTAAGCCCTTCTTGGCCGGTGTGCGGCGCGCGCGAGTCGGGATTTCCGGAAATGCCGCGTTACGCGCGCTGCGTTTGCGCTCCGGGCGCGCGCAGGTCGGGATTGCTGTCCGCGTGGACACGAATCCCGACTTACGCGATTTTCTCGCCGTGCGTAGATCGGGATTTCCGGTAAAGCCGTGTTACGCGCGCTGCAGGGCGGCGTCAGGACAGCTCGCGCAGCCACTCGACGGCGAGGTCCAGCCAGCGCGCCACGTGCGGGAGCGCGTCGCCGGGGCGATGGGCCGTCTGCTCCGTGGCCAGCGAGAGGCCGTGGCGCCCCTCGTGGAAGGCATGGCACTCGTGGTCCACGCCCGCTGTGGCGAGCGCGGCCGCGTAGAGGTAGGCGTTTCTCACCGGCACCGTGGCGTCCGTGGCCGTGTGCCAGAGGAAGGTCGGCGGCGTGGCGGCGCTCACCAGGTCCTGGGCGCGGGCGAGCGGCCCGTCCGCCGGGCAGAGGCGCGCCGCGTAGGCGGCATCGCCCGGCCAGCCGGCGCCGAGGTCGATGACCGGGTAGCAGAGGATCTGCCAGGCCACGCGCGCCGCGTCCGCGCTCACGCCGGCGCGGGCGAGAAACGCCTCGTCCCGTGAGAGCGCCGTGTACGTGGCACAGAGGTGCCCGCCTGCCGAGCAGCCGAGAAGCCCGAGGTTCTTCTCGTCCACGTGCCATGCGTCCGCGTGCGCGCGGACCGTCGCGACCGCATGGGCGAGGTCCAGCTGCGGCGCGGGCAGAAGCGGTCCCGGCACGGCGTCATCGAGCACGGTGTAGTCCAGGACGAAGGCCTGAAGCCCGCGGGCGAGAAGGGCGAGCGCCACCGGCTCCGCCTCGCGGTCCGAGCAGAACGCGTAGCCGCCGCCCGGGCAGACCACGGCGGCGGGACGTCGGCGCGCGGCCTGGTCGGCCACGTTGTCCTGCGCGTAGGCCGTGAGCGTGGCGACCTTGGCCCCGTGGCCGGACCCCGGCAGCTCGATCTTCTCGACGCGCATGTTCTCCTCCGTTGGTTGGGTCCGTCCATCATACGAGATAGTGTCCGGCGCCGGACGTACAATAGGCGGGCAGAGGAGGACCCATGACCGACCGCTCGCCCGCGCCCCAGACCGCCAGATGCCCCACGCCGAGAAGGGCCGCGCACCTCAGGACCCCCGCCGAGCCCGCCGGGACGGGGCGGCGCATCGACGCCGTGGACGGGCTGCGCGCGCTCGCGATCGCCGGCGTGGTTCTCTACCACCTGCGCCCCTCCGTGCTGCGGGGCGGGTTTCTTGGCGTCACGGTGTTTCTCGTCATCACGGGGTTTCTCGCCACGCGCTCGGTGATGGGTGCGCTCGGGCGCGGGACGTTCGGCTACGGGCGCTACCTGGCGCGACGCGTCGCCCGCCTGCTGCCGCCGGTGCTCGTGACCGTCGGGCTCGCCGCGCTCGCCACCTACCTCGTGACCCCGAGCCTGCTGCCCAAGGTGCAGGCGGACGCGCTGCCGGCGGCGCTCTTTATCGGCAACTGGTCGTACGTCTTCCGGCAGGTCTCCTACTTCCAGGCGGCCGGACTCCCCTCGCCGCTCACGCACCTGTGGTACCTCGGCGTGGTCATGCAGTTCTACGTGGTCTGGCCGCTCGTGCTCATGGCGGCGGCGCGGGCGCGGAGTATCCGCCCCCTCTCGGTCGCCGTGGGCGTGCTGGTGGGCTCGGCCGTCATCATGGCGCTGCTCTTTAACCCGCAGGGCGACACAGCCCGCGTCTACTACGGCACGGACGCCCGCGCCGCCGAGCTCGTGGCCGGCGCGCTCGTCGCCCTGGCGCTGCCCGCCGCGCGCGACGAGGGCGCGGGACGCCGGGCGGGCGCGGCGGCGCGCGGGGCGGCCACGGCCGTCGGGCTCGTCTGCCTCGCAGCGCTCGTGGCGGGGTTCGTGCTCGCCGACGGCGAGAGCGCGCTCATGTATCGCGGCGGCTACCTCGCCTTCGCCCTCGTCACGGCGGCGCTGCTCGCCTGCGTCCAGGTGAGCGGGTGCCCGCTCGGACGGGCGCTCGCCGTGGCCCCGCTGCGCTGGCTCGGCACGAGGTCCTTCTCGGTCTACCTCGTGCACTACCCGATGCTCATCCTCATGAACCCCGCCACGCGCACCACGGCCGTCGCCTGGTGGGAGCAGGCGCTGCAGGTCGCGGCGGTCCTGCTCGTGGCCGAGGTGTTCTACCGTCTGGTCGAGGCGCCGTGCGCGCGTCTCCTGGGACGGGGTCGGAGGAGCGAGCCGGGCACGGCGCCTGCGGCGGCGGCCGTCTGCCTCGCGGCGCTCGGTGCCTGCGCGGTGGGGGCGCTCGCCTTTGCCCCCGTCGACTGGCAGGCGGTCGCGGACGAGCGCGCCGTGGCGCTGCGGCCCGAGCTGGCCCCCTCGCCGGGCGCGGCGGGGACGGGGACGCCGGTCGTGACGGACGCCGAGGGGGGCGCCGGCGACGAGGGGGACACCGACGAGCCGGCGGGGCCCGTCGCCGAGAAGGTGCCCGACAACCTCCCCTGGGAGTCGTGGAGCTACGACGAGGCGACGGGCTCCTGCGACGCGCGCGTCCTCGTCATCGGCGACTCCGTGACCGCAGGCGCCACGCCCGCCCTCGAGGCCGCGCTGCCCGAGGCGCTCGTCGACGGCGCCGTGAGCCGCCAGCTCTACGAGGGGCAGGACGTCTACGCGGCGGACGTCGCGGGCGGCTTTGACCCCGAGGCCGTAGTCTTTGCGCTGGGCGGCAACAGCCTCATCCGCGACGAGTCGACGGTGCAGGCGCTGATCGACGCCGTGGGCGGCAAGCCCGTGTACTTTGTCACGATCCGAAGCCCCTACCCGCTGCAGGACGCGAACAACGAGGTCCTGCGCCGCTTTGCCGCCGAGAACGACAACGTGGGCATCATCGACTGGTGCGGCGCCAGCGAGGGGCACAGCGAGTACCTGGTCGATGACGGCATCCACCTCACGGACGCGGGCGCGGCGGCCTTTGCGCAGCTCATCCGCCAGGCGCTCTGCGGGCGCTAGACCGCCCCGTCTCGACGTATCATGATGGGGTCCAACCTTCGTCCGACTGGAGGGCCATGTCTCTCACCCGCAGGTCCGCCCTGACCGTCGGCCTCCTCGCGCCGCTCGCCCTGGCCGGCTGCTCGACCGAGGAGGACACCTCCTCGGGCCTTGACGCGCTCGGCGACGCCACGCCCGTCGCGCTGACCCACGCCACGCAGTTCTCGCTCGACGCCTACGACGGCGGCTTCCGGCTCGCGACCCTCGCGAGCGGCGACCGCCTGCTCGTGGTGCCCGAGGACGCGGAGCCCCCAGCGGGCCTGCCCGGGGACGTGGGCGTGATCCGGCAGCCGCTCGCGAACGTCTACCTGGTCTCCACCGGCATGATCTGCCTCGTGGACGCGATCGGCGCGTTGGACGCGGTCTCCGTCTCCTCGGTCAAGGCCGAGGACTCCCCCGTTCCCGCCTTCACCGAGCGCCTGGAGGACGGGTCGATCGCCTACGGCGGCCTCTACCGCGAGCCCGACTACGAGCTCATCACCGCCACCGGCTGCCCGCTCGCCATCGAGAACACCAACATCGACCACGTCCCCGAAGTCCGCGCCAAGCTCGAGGAGCTCGGCGTGACCGTCCTCATGGAGCAGTCCAGCCGCGAGGACGACATGCTCGGCCGCCTGGAGTGGATCAAGCTCATAGGCGCCGTCTTCGGGCGCGAGGACGCGGCGACGGAGGTCTTCGACGACGTGGCCGCCCGCGTGGAGGCCGCCTCGCAGGGCGCGCCGACGGGCAGGACCGTCGCCTTCTTCTACATCAACGAGGACGGCGCCGCCGTGACCCGCCGCGACGGCGACTACTTCTGCCAGATGATCGAGGCTGCGGGCGGCGAGTACGTGAGCTTCTCCGAGGAGGGCGCCACCGACTCCTCTCCCACCACGGTCACCGTGGAGATGGAGCGCTTCTACGAGGGAGCGCGGGACGCGGACGTCATCATCTACAACGGCACAATCGACGACGGCGTGACCAGCCTCGAGGCCCTGTGCGAGAAGAACGCGCTGCTCGCGGACTTCCGCGCCGTCCAGACGGGCGAGGTCTGGACCTGCGACGCCAACCTCTACCAGCAGATTACCAGCATGGCGGACATCATCGAGGACCTGCGCACGGCCTTCACCGGCGCCTCTGAGCCCACGACCTACGTCTGGAAGCTGGGCTAGCGTGCGGGCGGCGGGCGACAAGAGCGGGCGGGCGCGCCGGGCGATCGCCTTCGACCTCGCCGTTCTTCTCGGCCTTGTAGCGCTCTTCGTGGCGAACCTCTGCCTCGGCAGCGTGGAGACCGCGCCGGCGGAGGTGGCGCGCATCCTTGCCGGCGGGCCCGGCGACGCCTCCACCGCCGCGCAGGTCATCTGGCAGATCCGCCTGCCGCGCGCCGTCGAGGCGGTGCTTCTGGGCGGGGCGCTCTCGCTCTCCGGGTTCCTGCTGCAGACGTTCTTTGCCAACCCCATCGCCGACCCCTTCGTGCTGGGCATCTCCTCGGGCGCCAAGCTCGTGGTTGCGGTGGTGATGATCGTGGTGCTGGGCGCGGGGCAGGTCATGAGCCCAGCGGCGTCCGTGGCGTCGGCCTTTGCGGGGTCGCTGCTCACGATGGGCCTCGTGCTGCTCATCTCGCGGCGCGTGCGCTCCCAGAGCATGCTCATCGTGGCCGGCGTGATGGTGGGCTACATCTGCTCCGCCGTGACCAACTTCCTCGTGGCCTTCGCCGATGACCAGTCCATCGTGAACCTGGACAACTGGTCGCGCGGGAGCTTCTCGGGCGCCACGTGGTCTGACGTGGGGATCGTCGCCGTCGTCGTGCTCGTCATGGGGGCGGCGGTCTTCGCGCTCTCCAAGCCGCTCGGTGCCTACCAGCTCGGCGAGCCCTACGCCAGGAGCGTGGGCGTCAACGTGGGCGCGCTGCGGCTGCTCATCGTGGCCGTGTCCAGCCTGCTCTCCGCCTGCGTGGCCGCCTTCGCGGGGCCAGTGTCGTTCGTGGGCATCGCGGCGCCACACCTGGCCAAGCGCGGCGTGGGCTCGTCGAGGCCGCTGCTGGTCACGCCGGCGTGCCTGCTCACGGGCGCGGCCTTCTGCTGCGGGTGCGACCTCATCGCGCGGACGCTCTTCTCGCCCGTCGAGCTCTCCGTGAGCGCCGTCACCGCCGTCTTTGGCGCGCCGATCGTGATCGCCCTCATGCTCCGCCGGAGCTCCCGATGATGTGGAAGGGGGACAGTCCCCTTTCCACGTTCGCGCTGGAGCTGCGGGGGCTCGAGGTGGGGCACGGCGAGCGGGCGCTCGTGCGCGACGTCTGCCTCGCCGTGCGGCCCGGGCAGGTGGTGGCGCTGATCGGCCCCAACGGCTCCGGCAAGACCACGATCCTGCGCACCGTGGCCGGGCAGCTCCGCGCGCTCGGCGGCGTCGTGGAGCTCTTCGGTCGCCCGCTCGCCGACGTCCCCGCGGCGGAGCGCGCCCGCACCCTCTCCGTCATGCTCACCGGCCGGCCGCAGACCGAGCTTCTCACCTGCCGCGACGTGGCGGAGGCGGGGCGCTACCCGTTCACCGGGCGCCTCGGCGTGCTGGGCGAGAAGGACGAGGAGGCCGTCGCCGCCGCGATGGAGGCGACGGGCGTGGCGGGGCTCGCGGAGCGCGACTTTGCCCACGTGAGCGACGGGCAGCGGCAGCGCGTCCTTCTCGCCCGGGCGCTCTGCCAGGAGCCGCGCGTGCTGCTGCTCGACGAGCCCACGTCCTACCTGGACGTCCGCTCGCAGCTCGACGTGCTCCAGCTGCTGCGTCGGGAGGCGCGCGAGCGCGACGTCGCCGTCGTGGCCTCGCTCCATGAGATCGACCTCGCGCAGAAGGCGGCCGACCACGTGATCTGCATCAAGGACGGTTGCGTCATGTGCCAGGGGACGCCCGACGAGGTCTTCACCGCCGAGCGCGTGGCCGAGCTCTACGACCTGGCCCTGGGCGCCTATGACCCCGCCTTCGGCAGCGTGGAGCTCGCGCGACCGGCCGGCGAGCCCGAGGTCTTCGTCATCGCCGGCGGCGGGTCGGGCGCGGCGTGCTTCCGGCGGCTCGCGCGCGCCGGCACGCCATTTGCCACGGGCGTCCTGCACGAGCACGACGCCGACGGCCTACTCGCGCGCAGCCTGGCCACGCGGGCGGTCTTCGAGCGCGACTTCGAGCCCGTGAGCGCCGAGTCCGTCGCCCGCGCCCGTGAGGTCCTTCTCGCCTGCCGCGAGGTCATCTGCTGCGTGAGCGCGTTCGGAACCGGCAACGCCCGCAACGCCGAGCTCCTCGCCGCCGCCCGCGCCGCCGACCTCCCCGTGCGCCGCGAGGGCTCCTGCCGCAATTAACGCGCACAGATTGCCGTGTGCGTTATTTTTAACTGCAGATATACGCTATCGAAGCAAACTGTGCGCGTTATCTGACGCCGCCGGACCGCCCGCCCGTCACAAACGCATCGATGAGGACTCGGTTGCGGGCAAGCAGAGCCTCCAGCGCGGCGCGCGCCTCGTTGGAGAGCCCCAGGTCCAGAAGGTCGCGCGCCATCTCCACGTTGACGCGGGCGTCGCAGACGTCACCGAGCTCGTCCTGGACGCCTTTCATCCGGGCCCCCTCGGCGACCGCCCGCTCGCCCAGGAGCGCGCAGAAGGCCTCCGCGACGTAGCGCACGCGCTTGGCCCGCTTGCGCAGGGTGTGCACGGCGTCGGCGTCCGTGCGGTCAACGGCGGCGTATCCCTCGTCCACGGTGCGCACCAGCTCGTCAAAGACTGCGAGCACGTCAGCGCGCGTCACGCCGCGCCTGCACACGGAGTCCTTCCAGGGGAGCGCCTTCACGCGCCTGCGGACGCGCCTCAGCGCCCGACGGGTGTGACGCCCGTCCATGACGCCCACCACGCGATTGCGCTCGAGCTCGCGGAGCTCGCCGATCCTCGCGACGAGCTCGCCGCTCGGGGAGCCCAGCGCCCGGACGTCGCGTAGCATCACGTCGTACTCGCGCAGGCGCGAGGTCTCTATCACCACCGAGCGCAGGTCGTCCTGCAGCAGCCGATGACGGCGGCGCTTGAGCAGCGGAGAGACAAACGCCAGCAGGCTCCTCAGCGTGCGGATGGAGATGCGCAGCTTGTGAATGGTCTCCACATCGTCCGGCTTGGCGAGAAACGCGCCCAGCCGTCGGTCGACCTCTTCGCAGGCGTCCTCGAGAACCCTCGTGAGCTCCTTGCGAACGTCACCCATCGCAGCCTCCCTTGCCGTGGCGGAGCCGGTCTTGAGGGAAGTCTACCCAAGCGCGTCGAGCGACTGCATCCAGGCGATGTAGACGCTCGGGTAGTGGCCGTAGAGAACCTGCATGGGATTCACGTCGGCGAGAAGGTCCTTCACGACGCTGGCGCCGCCGCCAAGCGTCGCGAGGTCGTCGGCCGTGGGGATCTCGCGCCCCAGGTCTTCGACCAGCTTGTCCACGTGCTCGCGGTCCTCGGGGACGTAGGGGCTCTCCACGCCCGTGTTGGCCTCGAAGACCTCGCACATGGCCTCGTGCGCCTCGTCGAAGCCCTCGTCTCCGTAGCCGGGCAGCCACAGGTCATTTCCGTAGCGCTCGTAGCCCCAGGAGTTGAGCGGCAGGCGCGGCACCATGTCGCTTGGGTTCATGACGTTGAAGATGTTGTCGTAGAGCGCGTCGCCCGCGTTGTCGAAGGTCGTGACCGTGGGCGTGGCGAAGGTGTAGCAGTAGATGCTCGAGAGCGGCGCCAGCACCCGCAGGCCCTGGCTCATCTCGTCGGCGTACGCGGCGGCGATGTTGGCTGTCGCGGCGCCGCGCGAATGCCCGGTGAAGAGCAGGCAGATGTCGTCGGTGCCGTCGAGGCCGGCCTCCTCGGTGATGCGCGCCGCGAGCTCGTCCACGATCTCGCGCGCGGCCTCCGAGAAGCCCTCGTGCGTGATCTCCTCCATGCCGTAGGCGGCGCTGCCCATGTTGAGGTCGCTCAGCCACTCGGACCCGTAGCTGCCGCGAATCGACACCAGAAAGAGGGTCTTCTCGGCCCCATCCGCGCTGGTCACGCGCTTGGTGGCCACCGAGTAGGCAACGACGTCGTCCGTGCCGGTGATGAAGTCCACGACCTCGTCGAAGATTTCGCTCCGGTACTGGTAGGAGGCCGTGGAGATCTCCTCGAAGCCCAGCTCGGCCAGTGCCTGCTCCATGTAGGCCGGCGAGTTCGAGCCCGCCTGGTAGTACGCGGACTCCGAGTTGGCCACGGCGGAGAGCACCGAGCACGTGGTGGCGAGCTCGTGGTTGTAGATGGTGGGGTCCTGGAAGAACCACTCGTCGTCCCAGGCGACCTCGGTGGAGATGGTCTCGGCGCCCGTGGCCATGCTCGTGAAGTCGATGCTCGCGGTGAAGGCGCCGGTGCGCCCGGTCGAGCCCTCGAGCGCCGCGAACTCGCTCGGGGCCTGGACCACGCCCTCGCCGCGGCTGCGCTGGTCGAGGCGGTGCCACACGGCAATCGCCAGCGCGATGCCGGCCACGACCACAACGATCAGCAGGCCGAGAAGAACGCGCAGCCCCCGGCGCGGCCGACGGGGGCGCGTCATGCGGCATCCTCGAACGTGTCCTGCGCGGCGTCCTCGAGATACGTCTCGTCGACCTCCACGGACGCGGCGAGCTTGGAGCCGTCCACGCGCGCCGAGTCGTCAGGAGTGATCGTCATGGACTCGAAGCGGTGCGCCATGTAGGCGTCGTCATAGTGCTCGGCGTAGAACCGCTCGACGGGCGTGGTCTGCGGGATGCCGGAGAGCCGCTCGAACCAGCAGTCCAGCGCCTCGAGCGTCATGACGCCGTTCACCAGCATGAGGACGGCGCAGAGCGCGGTGAACGAGTAGCGGATCTTCCACGGGATCAGGTTGATCAGGCGCAGCATCCACGGCAGGCAGAGCTTGATCCAGACAAAGCCGAGGACGCCCCACATGCACATGAAGAGCGTGGAGGTGCGGCCGCCAAAGATAACCGCGATCGGGTCGGGGAAGAGCCCGAAGATCGTGGAGCCCGAGTAGTCCCAGGCCACGGCGCCAAAGCCGAACTCCATGAAGAGCGACGTCGCCGCCTCGAAGAGCCCACCGATCACGGCGGAGACCACAAAGATGATCGCAGGGTTGGCCTTGTAGAAGCGGTTGAGCGCGACGGTCATGAGCACCGCACCAAAGCCGTAGATCGGCGAGAACGGGCCAAAGAGCAGGCCCGCGCGATCCTGGATCTCCCCGGGGACCACCACCACGAAGTGATAGACGGTCTCGATCACGAGGCCCAGCACGCAGCAGATCACGAAGACCCAGAACAGGTTGAAGAAGTTGAGCTCGATGTAGCCCTTGCCCTCCACGTCGCGACCGAGCAGGCCCTCCTCGGCCGCCTCGCGCTCCACCATGTCGCGCACGTGGCGCCTGAGGGCGCGCTCCTCGCGCAGGGACGGGTCCACGGTAACAGAGACCGCAATCAGCAGGAGGAGCTGGACGGCGTCGGGGACGAGGGTCGTGTCCACGCCCTGCACCATGATTTTGAGCAAGATCTGGACGACGGACGTCGCGATGAGGACGTGCGACCAGCGCGCCGCGTTACGGCGCCGGCTCTTGCGCAGCGAGCGCCCAAAGACGATCAGCGCGACGCCGTCGACGAAGGTGAGCGCGCAGGAGAGGGCGAGAAGGACCACGGGCAGCGTGGGGTCGGTGCCCACGATGATGAGCGACGGGTCGGTCTGGAGCGCCCACAGCATCAGGGCGCCAAAGATGACGACCGCAAAGAGCGTGTACGCGCCGAGAAGGGCGCAGAAGAGGCCGTAGAGGCGATAGGCGAGCGACACGTTCTTCTCGCCCGACGCATCCGTCGGGGTCTCGGCGGACCGGGTCTTCTTCTCGGCTGTCATAGGGGCTCCTCGAAAGATCGAGACATGGTCGGACAGGCAGCACGATTCTACCGGCCGAAGCCTGCGCCCGAGGCCGCACGGCCCCCTGCCCCCCATGCTCAATCTTTGGTTGAAAGTCGCGCCCGGCAGCGGGCATGCGTTTGACGCCTCGCAGGTCACGTGCCTATACTTCCCCGGTTTTGTCCAGAGAACAAGCGGAAGGACCCCACATGTCCAAGGAGTGCGCCATCGTCAAGGGCACCGGCATCTTCCTCGCCGTCATCGGCCTCGCCTCGCTGGCAATGGCCGCCATCGCCTGGTTCTTCGGCCCCACCGTCGATCTTGGCATCGAGGACGAGGCGGCCATGATCGCCGCGTCGGCCGCCATCCTGTGCGCCATCGGCACGCTCGAGCTGGTCTGTGGCATCCTCGGCGTCGCCCTCGCCGGGCGTCCCAAGCGCCTCATGCCCTTCATCGTCGCCGCGACCATCCTCACCCTCGTCAACCTCTTCGAGGTCTACCTCAAGATCGGCGACGGCACCGGCGGGCCGATCTGGGTCAACCTCCTCTACGTCGCCGTGGCCTTCACCGCGATCGTCAGCGCGTCCCGCGCCATGAAGCAGGCGCAGGACGCGTAGGCGCGCCCTTCGGGAACCCGGGAGGACCGCCATGAACATCCGCCAGCTCACGTTCTTCTACCGTTCCGCGAGCATGGGAAGCTTCTCCGCGGCGGCACGCGAGGAGGGCGTGACGGTCCAGGCGGTCTCCAAGTCCATCCACGAGCTCGAGGAGGAGCTCGGCGGGGAGCTCTTCGTGCGCGACGGTCGGGGCATCCATCTCACGCCCCTCGGCGAGCGTCTGCTCGGGCCGGCGAGCGAGACGGTTGCGAGCTTCGAGTCGTTCCGTCTGCTCGCCGCGTCCCCGCAGGAGAAGCCCCCGGCGCGCGACGACCTCAGGGTCGCCCTCGTGGCGCCACCCTTCTCCAAGCACGGATTCATCTGCGGGGTCGTCTCCCGCCTCATGACGCACGCGCTCAAGGTGAACACGCGCCTCTCCCTCGAGCTGGGAGACCGGGCGCTCGCCGACCTCCGGACGGGGCGCATCGACGCCCTGTTCACGATCGGGCGGCTCGACGCGCCCGGCTGCGTCTGCGCCCCGATCGGCACCGTGACCCCGGGCGTCTTCATGGGGCGCCACCATCCCCTGCGCGACAGACGGCGACTCTCCTTCGACGACCTTGCCCCCTACCCCGTGCTCTGGTCCGACGCAATCGACGGCTTCAACGACACGATCCTCGTCACCTGTCGCCGGCGCGGGCTGGCGTCGCCGCTCGCCCGAGTCGAGACGAACGAGGGAGTCGTCGACTTCCTGGAGAATCGGGACGGGTTCATCATGGGCGTCAACCTCAAGGCGCTCAGCATCAAGCCCTTCGCCATGATGCACGACCTCGACCCCGACGACGCCCCGCCGATCCCCGTGTGCCTGGTGATGCCCGAGGGGGCGCGCCGACCGGAGGCGGAGCGGCTCGACCAGTTCTGCCGCAACGAGTTCTCGCGCATGAAGCACATCCTGAGCTCCGAGGACGCCGCCTGAGACGGAGGCGGCACGAGGGCGGACCCGTTTGTCCCGCCGCACGTCACGGGCACGTGCGACAATGGTCCCCGACGGCCGGTCGTGGGGAGGGTGCCGTGGGAGAGAGGGTCGTGCGCTGGGGAATCGTCGGGGCGGGCAGGATCGCGCAGCGCTTCGCGCGCAGTCTCGCGCGCGAGCCGCGCTCCGAGCTCGTGGCGATCAGCTGCCGGAGCGCCGCCAAGGCGGAGGCGTTCGCGGCCGCGCACGGCGTGGAAGAGGACGGCACTCTCTCCGACGAGGCGCTCGGCGGCGTGGCCGGCTCCGCGCACGCCGCGCTTCTCGCCCGGCCGGACGTGGACGCGGTCTACGTGGCGCTGCCGCCGGCCCTGCACCTCGAGTGGTCCGTCGCGGCCCTGCGCGCCGGCAGGGCCGTGCTCTGCGAGAAGCCCCTGTGCACAAACGTGACGGAGACGGAGCGGCTGGTCCGCGTTGCCGCCGAGACGGGGTCGCTCCTCATGGAGGGGACCAAGACGCGCTTTGAGCCGCTTTACCGGCGCGTCCGCGAGCTGGTGGACGCCAGCGCGATCGGGCGTCTGACGCGCGTGGAGACCCGGCTCTGCAGCGACATGGGGGACCGCGTGGCGAGCGGCGTGGACTATATGTCCGACCCCGTGGGCGGCGGCAACCTGCTCGACTCGGGCATCTACGGCGCCGCATGGCTGGACGACTATCTGACGAGCCCCATCGAGGTTGTGGTCGCGCGGGCGCGCTGGTCGCACGGCGTGGACACGTTCGCGGACGCCGAGCTGCGCGCGGGCGACGTGACCGCGCGGCTGCTCACCGCCTGCGACCAGGGCAGCCCGAGGGACACCGTCCTCGTGGGCACGGAGGGCCGCATCGTCGTGGACGAGATGCACCGGCCCCAGCACGCGCGGCTCGAGCGCGCGGGCGAGAAGCCCGTCGAGCTGGACCTCCCCTATCCCGTGGACGACCTCTACGGCGAGCTCGAGCACTTCGTGGGACTCGTGCTCGCGGGCGCGGCCGAGTCCCCCGTCATGCCGCACGCGACCTCGCTGCGCTGCGCGAGGCTCCTCGCCGACATCCGGGCGCGGATGGCCTGACGGGCGCGCGCCCGGGCGTCGCGTCCCGGCTACCTCAGGACGTAGGCGCTCACGATCTCCGCGTAGTAGGCGGTGTGCGGGGCGTCGTCGGCGTAGTAGCGGTCGCACAGGTCGTCCCGCAGCAGGGCCGGTTCCTGCTCCCGCTCGTAGAGCACGCGGCACTCCAGGGTGAGCGGCAGCTCCGCGACGGCAGGCGCACCGACCTTCTCGCCCTCCACGAGCGTGAGGCCGAGCTCGGCCACCTTGTCCAGGTCGCGGCCGCTCTTGGACCCGCACACGGCGAGGATCTGGCGGACACGCTGGTCGTGGTCCTTCTCGCCCGTGAACAGGGGCACGCTGACCGTGAACTCGCCGGAGCGCTCCAGCAGGCCGTAGGTGAAGCGGCTGCTGCGGACGTACGCCACGAAGAGCTGCGTGCCCCACTCGACGCCCAGCGTGCCCCAGCCTATGGTCATCGGGTTGGCACGGCCGTCCGCCCGGGCGGTGAGCAGCACGCCGCGCGGCAGCTCGCGCAGGATGGTGGGCGCGTACTCGGTGACGTCGATCTTCTCGCGCATGATGGCCTCCGGCTCAACGTAGAATCTGGTTGACCCGATTATAGGAGGGGAGCCGCCATGAAGAGCCTCGAGAACGTCCGCGTGTTCACCCAGAGCGCCGTCCGGATCGTCGGCGCGGCGGGCACCGTTGCCTACTTCGACCCGTTTGCGCTCACCGACGCCGAGGCCGCGCACGACGCGGACTACGTGCTGATCACCCACGCCCACTACGACCACCTCTCGCCCGAGGACTACGCGCGCGTGGCGGGCGAGAAGACCGTGGTCGTGGCACCGGCGAGCATGGCGGGCGAGGTCGCGGGGCTGGGCGCCGCCGCGACGCACCTCCTGCGCGCGGGCGAGAAGCTCGAGCTGCCGGGACTTACCGTGGAGGCCGTGCCCGCCTACAACGTGGAGCCCGAGCGCCTGGGCATGCACCCGCAGGCCAACGGCTGGCTGGGCTACGTGGTCACGCTCGACGGCGAGCCCACGCGCTACTACGTCTCCGGCGACACGGACCAGAACGCCGACAACGAGGCCGTGAGCTGCGACGTCGCGCTCGTGCCGATCGGCGGGACGTACACGATGGACGCGCGCCAGGCGGCGGCCTTCGTGAACGCGCTGCGCCCGCGCGCCGTGGTGCCCACCCACTACGGCAGCATCGTCGGCACCTACGCCGACTTCGACGCCTTTGCCGCCGCCGTTGACCCCGCGATCGCGGTCGTCAGGAAGCTCGAGCGCTAGCCTGCGACGGGACGTTCTTCTCGCCCGCCGCCCGGGCCGCCCGGCTCAAGTGGAGCGAACCGACGTTTTTGGCCTGCCGCGGGCCTCAAAACGTCTGTCTGCTCCACCTGAGCGAGCCAGCCAGCCGAGAAGAGCGGTCCTACAGCGCGTAGAACTCCGCAAGGTCGGCGCCCATGGCCTCGAGCGTGGGCACGTCGACGTAGGCCATGTGTCCGCAGCCATAGAGCTTGTAGCTCACGCGCTCCTTGAGGGCGGGCGGCAGGAACAGGCAGGACATGTCGTGCACCACGTTCCAGTAGGTGGTCGCCGCGTCGTAGCGGCCGCCGAGGATGAGCAGGCGCATCGTGGGGTTGCGCTTCATGGCCACGGCGATGTCGTAGGTGACGTTGGGCGCGGTGGCGGGCTCCTCCGTGCCGGGCTCCTCGTGCGTCCAGTTCCAGGCCACACCCACCTTGCCGTAGTTGCTCACGAGGTAGGTGGGCGCACCGGCAAAGCCGATCTCGTCGAGGTGCGCGCGGAAGGCGGCGTGCCAGACACTCTCCACCGCGTCGTCGGCCGGGTCCTCCGCGGCGAAGAAGGCCGTGGAGCCCTGGACCGGCAGCGGCGCGGCCGAGGTGAAGCGCATGTCCAGGCGCCCCGTGACCAGGCCCTCGTCCGCGAGCAGGCTCCGGCGGAAGGTGTCCAGGTCAATGCGCAGGTTGGCGCGCTCGATCTGCTCGGCGGGAAGACCGATCAGCTTGGAGATGCGCCGCGCCACGGAGGCCTTCTCGCGCGCGGGCAGGCGGTCGCCGCGCAGGAGGGCCGGGGCGTAGACGCGCTCGGTGAAGTCCATCGCGTCCTCGAACCACTGGACCTCGGCCGTGCCCGTGCCGGCACGGCCGAAGTAGCGGGCCGTCGCCGCAAAGGTGGGCAGCATGCCCAGGTAGTAGAGGTCCTCGCCGGGGAGGGTCTGCACCCAGTCGAAAATCGCGGAGAGCATGATGACGCCGCGCACGGGCACGCTCTTCTCGCCCAGGACGCGCATGAGAACGGCGTTGCGGATGGTGCCGTAGGACTCGCCAAAGAGGTAGACCGGCGAGCCCCAGCGGTGGTTGGCCGTGAGCCACGCCACGATCGCGCGGGCAAAGGCGTCCGCGTCGCCGTCCACGCCCCAGACGGTCTTGGGGTCCACGCCCTCGGCGATGGCGGAGTAGCCGGTGCCGAGCGCGTCCAGGAAGACGAGGTCGCTCTGGCGCAGGAGCGTGTGGGGGCTGTCCTCCACGTGCGCGGGCAGGCCGAGGTGCGCGGTGCCGTCCGTGGCCACGCGGCGCGGGCCGATTCCACCCAGGTTCACGGGCACGGACGAGCTGCCCGGCCCACCGTTGTAGCAGAAGGTCACGGGGCGGGCGGCGGCTTCGGTGGCGTTCTCGCCCTCGGACTTGGCCACGTAGGAGAGGCTGAACATCTTACCGATGAGCGAGCCGGTGTCCGTGCGGACGTCGAGGTAGGCGGCCGTGGCCGTGTAGTCGATGCGCTGGCCGGCTGCCTTCCAGGTGAGGTCCTTGCTGGCAGACGCCGGGAGGTCCGGGCGCCCCTCGGCCGGGACGGTGATCACCTCGTCCGCCGTCTTGGCTGCCTGCTGCTGGACGTTCTGCTCGTCTGCCATACTGTCTCCTGACGTCGTTTGCCTGGCCACATGGTAGCGCTGCGGGAGGACACTATGTACGGGAAGGTCGAGACGCTGGAGCTGCTGGACCGCGCGGGGATTGCCTACGAGCTCTACGAGCACGAGGCGGTCTTCACCGTGGCGGAGGCCGTGGCCGCGGGCATCCCCCACCGCGAACTGGGCGCCAAGAACCTCTTCCTGCGGGACGACAAGCACCGTGCGTACTACCTCGTGTGCCTTCCGGACGAGAAGAACGTCCCGCTGCGGGAGATCCAGGAGCGGCTGGGTTCGCGGCGGCTCTCGTTTGCGAGCGAGCAGGACCTGCGGGCGATGCTCGGCCTGGTGCCGGGCTCCGTCACGCCACTCGGCGCGCTGAACGACGCCGAGGGGCGCGTGGAGTTCGTGCTGGACCAGGCGCTCGTTGACGCGGGACGACTGACCGTGCACCCCTGCGACAACACCGCGACGGTCCTTCTGGCCACGGCTGACCTAATCGGGCTTCTGCACGGGCACGGCCACGATGTCCGCGTGGTGGACCTGTAGTCCCCCTCACTCCTCTCGCTCCGCGCGGGCCTCCGCGATCGCACGGCGCGTTGGCTCGAGGGCGTCGGTCAGCTCCTCCTCGGTGGGCAGGCACGTGACGTAGCTCGACGCGAAGAGCCCCTTGCCATCCGCAAGCGCGGAGTACTTGGCCACCGTCCGGTCGGAGCTCGAGCAGAGTATGAGACCGATGGTCGGGTTATCGTCAGTACCCGCGTACTTCTCGTTGAACAGCCGGACGTAGAAGTCCATCTGGCCCACGTCCTTGGAATTGAGCGGGCGAGTCTTGAGCTCGATGAGCACGTAGCACTTGAGCTTGATGTTATAGAAGACAAGCTCAACGTAGTAGCTCGCCTGCTCGCCGTCGAGCCGGTACTGGCGGCCAACGAAGGCGAACCCGCGCCCCAACTCAAGCATGAACTCCTGAAGCCGCGTCATGAGCGCCTGCTCAAGCTGATGCTCGTCAAAATCTGTCCGACCGCCCAAATCAAGGAAGTCCAGGACGTATGGGTCCTTGATGAAGTCGTCCGCTGCCGTCACCGGCTCTGTGCGCTGAATCTCGGAGCGGATAAGCTCGCGCTTCTCGCCCTGCGAGGAGAGCAGGCGCTCGCGGTAGAACGTCGCAATCTGATGGTCGAGCTGACGAGAAGTCCAGTGCTCGTCAGCCGCAGCGTTCATGTAGAACTCACGCTGCTCCTGGTTAGGAATGCGCATCAACCTGCGGTAATGCGTCCAGCTCAATCGTGCACGCAGTGCGTGCACTTTTGGAAACGTCAGATAGAACTGCTGCATCTGGTAAAGGTTCCTTTGAGTAAACCCCTTCCCATACTCTGCTGTCAGTCTCTCCGCCAGATACTGCACCAAGTGCTTCCCGTACTCAGCGCGCCCGCCCGTTGCCTCCACGATCTGGCGACCAATCTCCCAGTACGCCTCGACCATAGCGCTGTTGACAGCACGCTCCACCTTCCCGCGCGCAGACTCCAGCGTCTCGCGAACAGATACGTAGACCTGCTCGTCGTTCTTCTCATCAAACTGCTCAATAGACTTCTTGTCCATAGCTGAACCCCCGTCTCACCCACGGCAAATCAACCTGCACAGACTGTGAGCTCCGGACTTTGCGGGTGCCGGAAGACGGGGGCGCGTGCCCGCCCGGGAGCTCCAAGTGTGACCAGTCCCCGTTGCCCCTGGTCACCCGCCGGCACGTACCATCGGGGGCCTCCGTGCCGCTCTTGTCGCCCTCGTACCTTGGTGAGAGTATAGCACAGTTTAGAACGTTTGTTCGCCAGAATCGAATTTATTTTAGTGTGGCAAAACTAACCCATCCAAGTTCGTATAACAGCCATATCCAGCATGAACAGACAGGAACAACCATGAAGACCATCGACAGCGCCGCGCTCGCCAAGATTCTCAACACGTGCATGCCATCGGAGGACATGGCTCGCTTCCTTACAGACAATCCCCCGTCGCCGCAGGCACTCGTCGAGCTTATTCGAGACGCTCCCGTCCCGCTGCGCACCAAAGTCGAAGCCTTCGAGGCACTAGGCCCCTACGATCCAAGCCTGCCAGGAGACGTTCGCTCGGCCGCCCATCAACTAGCGGAGCACCGTCGCGCCCTCGAAGAGGCAACCACAATCGGCGACGACGAGTTCCTCTGCCTGCTCGACTGCGGCGAGCTCACCCCCGACGACGAGTGGGACGAGGACTTCTCGGGCGTGTTCGCCTCGATCAATGACGCCCTCGCCTGGATCTCCGCATACTACAACCAGCCAGACGACCTCGACCCCAGCATCCCCCACTGGTTCGTCCTCGAGAAGTGGCGTCAGGAGCGCAGCAACAACAACGGGCGCAGCTTCTCCAACCCCTACACGTTCTACCTCATAGACGGCGAGGTCTGCTACTTCGAGAAGAACCACTTTGACGACGCCTGCCACTGCTGGCGACGCGAGCACGAGCCATTCGGTGACCTCAACCTTCGCACCCCGTACGCGGCAGGCGACATCGTTGTCTTCCACTGCAGGCCCTTCACCGAGGAGTACGTCGCCGTGGTCGTGGAGCCGGAGCGAGGGGACGTCACAGACTGCTGCTGGCCCCAGGTTCTCTACCGTAACGCCAAGGGTCACTTCGATCTATGCGCCCTCAAGCACCTGGCCAGAGGCGAGGCCGCGCTCCACCGCTACTCCCCGCTATACAACATCAGAAGGCTCGAGGCTCCAGCCAACGAAGCCGAGGCCAAGGTCGATCCCGCGCTTCTCGAGACTGCGGCCCTTCTCAACGGAAGCGCCGAGAGGGGCCGCGAGCTCTGGAACGCACTCAACGACGTGCAGACGCGTGAGGATGGCCGCATCAGTGCCGAGGCACTGCGCCAGACGCTCAGCTTTTGCCGCAGAGCCGAATGAACCCCTGCTAGACAACCCCAATGTACTCCGTCTCCATCTCCGAGCGAAGCCTTGCCGCCCTGACCTCAGCGTCAACCAGGGCTGCGTTGCCAATCGCAAAGTCGAGGTCCATCTCGCCACGTGCCCACCGGGATGCGACCTCAAGCAGGCGCAGCTTGCCCTCGAGCGGCTCACGGTAATACTCAAGATCCAGATAGTTGTGGCAGGCTCCAAAGGGGTCGTAGGCCAGAAGGGCAGGGTCCTCTGCAGCAAGCAGAGAGCCGGGCGCCAGCGACCAGCCCATCGCCGGCATGTACGAATCGTCCTTGGACCCCTCCGCGCGCCAGTTGGCAACGTACCTGTCGATCTTCTCGGCACGCTCTGCGCTGAGCACATGGCCATGCTCAGCAAGCGTCGCAGAGTCCCAGAACTTCAGGTAGTCGAACACAAACGGCCGCGGGTCGCGCGCCGTGCGGTCGATGACGATGTCCCCGCGCTTGAACGGAATGGGAAGCTCGAGAAACGCACAGCATAGATGCATGTCAACGTCATCGTAATCGGAGGGGCCGTGGTTGGCCCACGTGACGTCTAGCACGCGGAACCGCTCGTCAAGGGTGACATATCCCGAATCCCCTCCGTCAATTGCGCGCTTCGCGATGCAATAGCGATCAAACTCTGGCGCCCCCTCGTCATCATGTCGCAGGCTGTCAACGCACTTGTCGAAACTCGAGAACGGGTCAGGCATCTCCTGAATCCAAAGCGAGTGCTCGTCCCTCCCATATCGAATAGCCGTCTCAGGGGTGAACCGGAATTCATGCGGCATGTAGACGCAACCCTCGCCGTCCATGAACTTCCTCAGAATGAGCTTCATGGTGAAGATGTACTCCCTCAGAAACTGATGCTCGCTCTTGTAGTCCCTTTTGAAGTAGGGATCCAATGCGGAGTGGCACACCGGACAGTCGGGCATCGTGTCCACGATCTCCTGCCAGGCCACAAGCTTCTCGTCGAGGGTCGCCGTATCCGAGAGATAGACGATGTACGCCGCCTCGGCAGCGGTAAACTCGTGCTTCTCGCCACGCAGATAATCGGCGACGTCACGCGAGTTGAAGAACGAATAGATATCCATGGGGCTCCTTCCCTCACGCCTTGCTTGCACTCAGCCTATCGCCCGACATGGGTCGAAATTGACGCACATAGCCCTCTATCCTGCAGGCTAAGTGCAGGCATCGAAGGAAAGCGAGAAGGACATGTGCGATGAGAAGCAGACACCGGACCAGCACACGGAAGACAACGAGGACCACGACATCACCCTCAGTGTCCTCGTCCTGATGCCCGGCCGCTACGAAGAAGAGGCGGATAGGCATGGCTGGTGGAACTACTGGCGCTTGATGGTCGACTCCCTGCGCCGCGGCGGCTTTGACTCCTCGCTCTTTGAGGACATGGCCCTCTTTGCCATCGATGAGCTCATCGAACACGCAGAAGAGGAGAGCCTCCCCAAGAGGAGCGCCCATCTCGTGGCCGTGATGAGGGAGTTTGCCGACGCCCCGCTCGACGAGTTCTCCGGAAGGGTCTCCGAGTACATCCGCGCCGCGCAGCTCCTCACGGAGGCAATTTGCATGCAGGCCGTCACGAACTGGGTTCCGGTTGACGGCGAGATCTCCGACAAGAAGATCGTTGTGCTCGACCAGGACAACAACGAGGTCACGATTGACCTCTACGACCCTGACGACATGCTCATGCCACTGCTTCCAGCCGATTGGAGCCTCGACTGAGGCCGCTCAGGAACGGCGCCCCCTCCCCCAATGGCCGCTTCCTATACTTGTGGAAAGCAGGCCTCTCGGAGAGTGGGGACGCCATGAACCCAAAGCAGCCAAAGAAGATGCTCATCATGGACATCCTCGAGATCTTGCGGAAGTACTCTGACGCGGACCACCGGCTTAGCCAGAAGGACATCATCGACCTGCTGGAGAGCAAGTTCGGCATGAAAGCTGACCGCAAGGCCATTGCCCGCAACATCGCCGACCTCATCGACGAGGGCTTCGCGATTGGTTACCGCGAGGTTCCGCGCACGACACGCGACCCCAGGACCGGCGAGGAGCGCTCGGCGAACATCGTCACCGACTACTACCTCGAGCGCGAATTCACGGATGCTGAGCTGCGCCTGCTCATCGACGGTCTGCTGTTCTCCCGTCACATCTCTCCCTCGCAGCGCAAGGCCCTGATTGGCAAGCTCGAGAATCTTTCAAGCGTGTACTTCAAGTCGCACATGACGCACGTGAACGCCATGCCCAAGGACCGCACGGACAACAAGCAGCTCTTCTACACCATCGAGCTGCTCGACGAGGCCATCAGCCGCAAGCGGAAGGTCTCCTTCAAGTACCTCTCCATCGGAACGGACAAGAAGGCTCACCCGCGCTGCCGCCCCGACGGCACCGAGCGCGTCTACGTGTGCACGCCCTACCAGATGGCCGTCAACGAGGGGAAGTACTACCTCATCTGCAACTACGACAAGTACGACGACATCACCAACTACCGAATCGACCGCATCATGGACCTGGAGATCCTTGACGAGCGTGGCAAGCCGTTCAGCTCCCTCGGCAAGGCAGGCGACAAGAACCTCGACCTCGGCAAGTACATGCGCGAGCACATCCACATGTACGCCGGCGGCACCGTGCGCGTGACGTTTAGGATCGTGCGGCGCATGGCCGGCGACATCGTCGACATCTTCGGTGACGGCGTGCGCTTCTTCAACGAGACGGATGACCACGTGGATGTTGAGGCCTACGTGAACGAGAGCGCCATGATTCGCTTTGGCCGCAGCAACGCCCCGGACGTGGTTGTGCTGTCGCCGCAGCACCTGGCGGACGAGATCGGCCGACAGCTGCATGCGGCCACAGAGGCGTACGAATAGGAATGGCTGCCCGCGCGAAAACAATCAATCCAAATGGGAAAGGTCAGCACAATGGGAAAGAACGTGCTCAACGAAATAGATGAGTATCTGAAACGGAATAGCTCTTGGAATGGAAATGACCTTCTGTATCTTTTCTGTAAGAAGAATCCCTTCCCAAACATAGAGGTAATTGAGCGACAGAAAAAGGACCTCAAGGATCCAAAGTATCTGACGTCCGCAGAGTCAATCTTTGCGAATCAGATGTGGCTCATTGGGCGCGCCTATGCAGCGTCTCCCGAACGATACTCGTACACTTTGCACGAAGATAAGCAAAGGGATTATAAGGACCATCATCCCGGCAAGCCAGGGGAGAGCTTCCTTGGAACAGAAGGTTACGAGAGCTTTTTCCAGGACATCGCGCGAATGCTGTTTCGGCCGGAAAGACCTGGGGGCGCAACGACCTATTTAAGGGGTGAAGCCGTAAACCTTGACAATGAGATTAACTTTCTCAGAAAAAAGGATGCGGCGAGCACGAAAGCGTTAATCGAAAACCTCAACGAGCAGATTGAGAACCACAGCAAAAAAGCGAAGAAGAAGGTTGTGCTTAGCGATGTAAACCTTTGTCCCAAAGATTTCGTCAAAGACATCGAACGACTGGAGAAAGAGGTCATAAACTCCGCGCGTAACCAGCTGCGCTTCTTTCATGAGAGCCTTTTCCGTGACGATAGCTGGTTCTTTGCAAAGCTCACAACCCTCTCCGACAGGGCAGATCAGGTCACCTTCGGACAACGATTCGAGGGGGACTCGGATTATATTCGCGATTTGACAGCTTGCGTCATCCACTTCGCCAAAGCGCTTAACGCGGCACGTGTGCTCAGGGACGCCTCGGTCACCGTCCGCACGATACGTCGGCTTCAAGAACAGGCCAGCTCCTCCGAGAAAGCTCTGAAAAAGAGCGAGCTCAAACAATGGGCGGCGTTCTCAAAGGGCGCTAAGCTCCTCATCGAGGGGGCTCCAAGCGTGAACGTTTCCTTCTCAAGCAAGCTCCTCCACTTCTACTATCCGAAGGCCTTCTTCATCTATGACTCCATCTCCGCAAGCAGAACTCCCAAGCTCTCGACCACTTTTGAAGGGTTTTCCGAATCGGCCTATCTAGCAGCAAGCGTCATGACAAAAGCAGGCCTCAAGGACGTTTTATGCACCTACAAGCGGAACACCTACGAGCAGAAAGATGTCTACCCAACCGAAAAGGAAGAAAACGGATTCAAGAACTACTACCAACATGCCGCCCGAGAGCTAGCGTTTAGTCGTTTTATCGTCAAGCGACTGCGAGATGCAAACTGCCAGCAATATGCCAATCTTCTCAGGCAGCTCAATAGCATCGAGCCGCGACCGATGGAATCCAATCCTTTCCCCCACTGCCTGACCATCACACGACTCGTTGACGACCTCATTATGAATGGTGGCACGGCATATCAGAGCAAGGATGACGAACAGGCAGGTTCCCAGTGAGACCGATAAGCGCAGAGGAACAACCTAGAACAACTCGTCATGTGAGCCTGTCCGGGTAAGGACGAGCTGAAGCTCATCCTCGTTGATGCGGTAGACCAAAAGCCAATCGCCCGAGATGTGTAACTCTCGATACCCGCCCCACTCTCCCTTGAGCGCGTGATCGCGATATCGGGTTATCAACACATCCGCATCTTGGGCGACAAGCGTCCTTACCGCCGCCTCAAAGAGGCTCATGTTGTAGTGCTTCTTGACCAGCGCCTTGTAGTCGCGTTTGAAGCGCGGAGTACGGAGGATGGACTTAATCATTGAGATCCGCCATGAGGTCTTCGACACTCTCGAACTTCTCGCCTATCCCATGTTCCGCCTCATAGCGCGCCTCAAGGTTCGCCAGACGCTTCTCCGCCTCGCAGAACTCGCGGTAATCGTGAACGCTGATGATGAAGTACGTCGGCTCACTGTTCTTCAGCACGGTGACGGGAACGCCGTCGGCGACCTTTGCAAACTCGGCGCTGGCACCTCCCCTGCTGAACTTGCTGATGGGAACCATGGTGTCGAGGGGAACGGTGATCTGACTCATTTGATGCCTCCTATACACATGTATATTTTCATGTGTATAGTATCACATCAATTGCCACAGCTCTACCCCGCCTCCGGCCTCCCGACCAGCGTGAATACGTACACCTCGAGGCTCGGGTTGAGCTTGCCAAGCATGCGGAGAATCTCGTTCAGCGTCGAGCCGGATGTGTTGACGTCATCGACCACCAACACGTTGGCCCCATGCGCGTCGCGCAGCCTCTCATACTGTTTGACCTGCTCTTTATTGAACTCGAGGAAGTTCATGATGTACGGTCGGTACCTCATCTTGACCGCCTTTGACAGCGAGAAATACTTCCCCGCACGAATCGACGGGAGAAGCTCGTTCTCAACGTAGGTCCTCATCTGGTGGTACCGGTTGTCATAGCCGCGATTGCTCGTGGGCGCGTAGCGCCGGTCGAACTTCTCCCAGTCAAAGCCAATCTCCGAGGGAGGTCGCTTCACAAGCTCCAGCGAAACGCCCTCGACCTCATGAGAGGTCCACTCGTCAATCTGCTCGATCATCCTGTTGACGAGCGGACTCCGCCCCGAGACGGGGTACACAAAGAAGCCGATCGTTGCCAGGTTTACCTGCTTGTTCAGCAGTACAAGCGGCGCATTGATGAACTTCCTGAGATAGCCCTCCGGAATGACGTTTTGCCCTAGCCCTTTTATGTCCTCGAGAAATGCCCGGCGGTCGAGGGGATGGGAGTCTGGCCTGAACTCATAGCCAAACCAGTAGGCCCTTCCCTTGAACACGTCCTGCACCAGCGTCGGCGCGCAAAGGTCAACGACGCTCATGAGGCTCTCGGTGTCCCAGTGGTACTGTTTGACGCCGTTTTCCACCGTCACGCGAGCAGCGATGCGATAGTTGTTCCCCTGAGCAGCCATGAGCTCACCTTTCACCCGTCTCTTGCTGTACAAAACCGAGGAGCTCCCGATAGCTCTTCGACCCAGCGGCGACGCCCATGATGACGTTGAGAAGGTCGCTCGCAGTGGGCCTGAACACGTAACCCTCCCTGCGGAGAAGCACACCGAGAAGAAGCGCTCCGGCACGCTTGTTTCCGTCAACGAACGGGTGCTGGGTCACGACCTCAAAGCACAGGCGCGCCACCTTCTCCTCTGGGGTCGGATAAAGCTCGACCCCGCCGAAGGTTTGCCAGGGTTGTGCGAGCGCGGCGTCGAGCAGACCCGCATCGCGTACGCCCCGCGCGCCGCCAAACCGCTCGACGGCGCGCCCGTGCAGTGCCAAGGCAACGTCTCTGGAGAGCGGCCCCGTCATCCGGCGAGCTCCTCAAAGACGTCCGCGTACTCGTCCATGAACTCGTCTGCGGCCTCGATGTAATCGAAGTCCTTCTCAGCGTCTGCGTCGCCCATCGCCCGTCCTTCTCACCAGCTCAATGAAGTCCAAAAGAAAGCTACTAAGGGCCATGGGACAGAAACGACTCATATAGCCCCATATCCTGAGCTGTAGATAGCAAGCCTCTGCACAAAGGAGCAGACATGGACTCGTTCAGCCCGGCAGCTTTTGCGGAGAGCGAGCAGCCCCTCGACGTCCTCGACTTTGTCGACTCCCTCGCCGTTCGCGCTCACTGGGAGAAGATTGGCTGGAACCCGCCTCCCATCGAAGCGTCCTTCATCATCTGGAACAGTCACAAGCGCACGATTGCCGAGAAGCACGCCGCATGGCGCAACCTCATCGAGACCACGCCGGACGCCATCTTTCCCAAGCACATGTCGTATCTCGCAGGCAGGAGCCTCCATGCGTTCCTTGAGGCATACATGAGAATCCAGGAGCAGCTCCTGGATGACCTCCGCTCGTCGAAACCCGGAGAGGCCTGTTGCTGGATCGTCCAGAAGCGCGAGGTCAGCTATAGAGGTGACGCGTACGTGCGTCCGTCGTTCGAGCGCGCGGTCCGTAAGCTGCGCGACTGCATCGACGAGGAGGACTGGGGGCTCAAAGATGACCGGTTCATCCTCACCAAGCGCTACTTTGCCGACGACTCCGACGAAGAGGACTACGACAGCGACGTGAGCGTGCTGGTCTCGCCGGGCCTGGAGCCCGTTGCCTTTGTCGATGACCGATCGCCCCGTCTGACCCAAGAGGAGAAGGACGTACTCTGGCCGGGCTTTGAGGATATGTGGTTCAACTTCCCGCTTCCGTTCAAGCGGGGCGACATCCTTGTGCACCATCCTGGCATCTACGGTGACGAGAGCCGCTTTGTCCTCGATCACGATGCGACGCTCGACCCGGCGCGGGATGACGACGCGAGGACCCTCCGGCTCCGGGAGGAGCACGGCGACTACACGGACATGTTGGTCTACGGGCACACGGTTGACGAGGAGAGCGGCGTCGTGTGGTTCCGCAGCGACTTTCACGACCTTCTCTCGCTGGAGCCGTATGACGGGGATCTCAGGGGCTTTGAGCGAAAGCTCAAGCCGCTGAGCCGCTTCTCCCGCGGGGAGATCGGCCTCAGGCGCTGCCTGCGGGAGTGCGAGGTGCTGGACGCTCAGGCGCGCGAGGAGCTCGAAGCCGAGCGCAGGAAGGCCCAGCTCGAGGAGGTTCGATGCATGTACGGGACGTGGTCGCCCGAGCTGCGCGATGCCGTGCTGCCGCCCGAGCTTCTCGACCTTCTCAGGTAATTGCCCAGACGCAGCTGGTCAGGAGGCGGACTGGACCAGCCACGCCTCGTACGCCCGCTGCATGACGCGAGCCTTGTCCGCCTTGGAGCGCTCGCTCTCCTGCTGGGTCAACGCACGCTCGTAGAGCTCGCTTTGCTCGAAGGCACTCGTGTCCCACTGCCCCGCCTGGATACGCGCCCACACGACGTCAGCGAGCCTTTCAAGAGAGCGAACCTCCTCGTCTGATGCCGTAACGGAGAGCGGAGGGTGAAGCTCGCCGCTATCCTTCTCAGGCTCCACGTAGAAGTCGCCCATGGAGACGACCTCGTAGCCCTCGAACTGGGGCGAGGATTCCACGAGCAGCTTGTAGAACCTCAGCTGGCGCTCATAGTCATCGGAGACCTTGTAGCTAAAGCCGGTCTTGTAGTCGACGATGCGCACGGTCCTTGCGGCATCATCAATGAGCAGCAGGTCAAGGTAGCCAAAGAGCGGGGTTCCCGCAGCGGTTGAGGCGGATAGCTTAGCCTCCGTGACCCTTCTGTAGCCCCTTGCGCTCTCAAGGAGCCACGGCACAAAGCTCGTGCAGATTCGCTCGAAGCGCTGCTCGTAGCGAGAGACGTCCGCGACGGGGAAGTCCATCCAGCGGACCCTCTGGCGATGGGCCGCCATGACCTCATCCAGCGAGGCTCCCTCTGGCCCCATGACCCGATTCGCTATGTCCTCCAACATCGCGTGCACAATGCTGCCAAACTCAAGCTGAATCTGGGGAGCCTCGGGCAGTCGCAGAACCTGGCGCTCAGGGAACGAGAGGCTGTTCGTGCAGCCCTCCTTGTAGCAGACAAAGGCATTGAGGGCAGAGGCCGAGAGGTGCCTCACGTCCTTGTTGGCGTCGAGCAGGGCAACGAGCTCAGGTGTGTCCAGCCGGTAGCTGTCGTGCCACTCGGTTGCGACGGCCGCGTCAAGGGCGATCGGGTCTGGGTCGACCTCGCGGGTCTCGACCACGCCCGAGAGCTCGCGCACGGTTGACCCGGCGGCGCGGTAGAGTTCCAGATGGCGCTTTGCGCGCGTCAGGGCAACGAAGAGAAGGCGCCGTGCGTCATCCTCGTCCTTCTCGTCACCAATGAGCAGGTTGGAGGGGTAGAGGCTGCCTCCGTTGGCTCCTTTGTGCCAGGTGGCGTCGTCGGCGTCGACAAGATAGACGCAATCGAACTCAAGACCCTTGGAGCTGTGGGCAGACGTCAGCCGCACGGCCCCGGGGGCACCGAGGCTGACGCTTGCCTCGATGGCCACGCCATACTTTTGAGCCGATTCGAGCAGATCCTCAACGTCGGGCAGGCGAAGCGCTCGGCCGAGACCGCCTGCCTGCGCGAGCTCTCCCTCCACAAAGTTGAGCAGGGCTCGCATGCCGGCGTTGAACTCCGCCGCCGCAAGCGGGTCCTTCTCGCCCTGGTGACGGTAGTGCGTCATCGAACGCGCCGCCATCTTGAAGAGCAGCTCGCGCACCGGCGAGCTTGGCGCCTCCGCGGCCCAGGTCATGAGACTGTCGAGTATGCCACGGATGCGCTCGTTTTGCGTGTGCTCCATGGCGAGCAGCCAGTCTCCATGGAACTCCCTGTGCGCGGCGAGGGCAAAGCGCACTGAGCTTGGATGGTCGCCACCCAGCTCGGGCGCGCACACGATCTGAGGCAGACAGCTCGAGGCAACCTGCGCCCGCCCCTGCGAGAGCGCACAGACGCAGCAAATCAGCGCAAGCATGGTCTGCATGCGCTCGGATGCAAAGAGATCCTGAGTCTGGCGGTACGAGAAGGGAACGCCCTCCGCAACGAGATGCGGGATGAGCGCCTTCAGAACGGTGTGTTTGGGTGAGATAACCGCGATTGCCTCGTCAGGATCCTTGCAGGTATTGAGGTAGCCACCATCGATGCGCTCACGGATGTCACGCGCCAGGGCGGCATACTCCTCCGCCTTGCCCTGAAAGACGGTCTCGGAGAACTCGGTCTGGTCTCCTCGGGGGCAGTTGGCCCGGATCGCCTTGTCGTCGCATGCGGCGAGGCGGCGCTCGACCTGCGCCGACACCCGCTGACCAAGCTCGACGATGCCCGGAGTGGAGCGGTAGTTGGTCATGAGCACGACGCTCTGCGGGTGGTAGCGGTCGACGAACTGGTTGATGCACTCGATGGTCGCGCCCTGGAAGCGCATGATGGCCTGGTCGTCATCGCCCACCGCCATGACGTTGGGGCGCTCGAGTCCCTCGCAGAGGAGCTCGACGATCCTCATCTGAGCGCCGTTGGTGTCCTGGAACTCGTCGACCTGAATGTAGGTGTAGGTGTCCTGGAGCTCCTGGCGCAGTTCGTCGTCCTCCTCGACCGACCTTACGAAGTCGGCGATCATGTCGTCGTAGTCGTAGAGGTGCTGGTTGTCGAGGTTTTCCTGGTAGCGCTGGGCAACCGAGCAGGCGGCAAGAAGCCGCTCGCCTTCCTTTCGGGTTCGGAGGCGCCTGCCCTCCTTGTTGCTTCCCTCGAAGAACGCGTCTCGGATGTTTCTGTAGCCTGCAGTCTTTCCGTTCTCGTCCACGAGCTCGGTGCGTCGGACGGTATCGCGAAGGCTTGTGATAAAGGGTACGTAGATTCCCGGAGTGGAGACCACGGGAAGCTTGAGCTCGTCAGGGGCGTTCGCGCTGGCCCGCTCGACCTCGGTCTCAAAGCGTTCCACGACGCGCGAGCTCGCCGTCATGGCAGCGATGTCGCAAAGCGAGGTGTTTTGCTCAAGCCAGTCCGCGGCATGGATGTTCTGCTCGGCGATCTTTGAAAGCGCCTCGTAGGAGATGCCGCTGCGCTTGACATTTGAGACAAAGGCGAGCATCTCCCGCGAGAAGCGCGCGACGTCTCCCCTGCCAATGCTTGAGAGCGGAGAGCCAAACGGCAGCGTCTTGAGCAGCTCATCCATGATCTTTGCCTGTCGCAGGCTCGTGACAAGCTGGTCGGAGGCAGGACGGGGAAAGCTTTCCGGATGAGCCGCGCGAACGCTACTGGCAAACCCGTGGAAGGTGCTCACCTGGATGCCGTACGCCTCTCTGCCGATGAGCTCGATCAGGCGAGAACGCATGGCCTCGGCACCGGCCTCGGTATACGTGAGGCAGAGGATGTTCTTGGGGGCGGCGTCGCGCTTGATGAGGATGTTGGCTGCCCTCAGGCTCAGAAGCTGAGTCTTGCCCGTGCCGGGGCCGGCAATCACCATCAGCGGGCCGTCCAGGCACTCCACGGCACGGCGCTGCTCGGGGTTGAGCTTCTCCAACGCAGTCTGGAGCTCATCGGTCATCTTCATTCCTTGGACTCCCGTTCGTCGTACGCCTGACAAGTGTTTCTCTCAGTCTACAAGCGAGAAGTACAAAAAGATATGGCGAGAAAACTACCCATCACCATCAATATGATGATTCAAAAGGGGTCTGTCCCCTTTTGAATCACTCGTAGTGGTGGACGTCCTTCTCGAGGTAGCGGCGCTTTTCGATCGTGGGGCCCAGGGCGTTTATCGCGGCGTAGCGCGGGCAGTCGCGACCGTGGTCGTTGATGATGCCGCAGGCTTGGAGGTGTGAATAGACCGTCGTGGGACCCAGGTACTTGAAGCCGCGCTTTCGCAGGTCCGCCGCCACGCGCGCCGAGAGGCCGTTGCTCACGGGGATCCACCCGTCGGCGTGCTTGTTGTAGAGGATCGTCTTGCCGTCCGAGAAGCCCCAGAGGTACGCGTCAAAGCTGCCAGACTCCTCGCGCACCCGCTGGAAGCAGCGCGCGTTGTTGATGATTGCCTCGACCTTGCGGCGGGAGTGGATCATACCCGGAGTCTCCAGAATGCGTTCGACGTCATCCGGGCCAAACGCCGCCACGGCATCGAAGTCGAAGCCCGCGAAGCACGCGCGGAACACCTCACGCCTGTGCAGCATCATGGTCCAGTTGAGCCCGCACTGCATGACCTCGAGCGAGAGGAACTCGAACTGCCCGCGGTTGTCGTGCAGCGGCACGCCCCACTCCTCGTCGTGGTAGCGCAGGCAGAGCTCATCGGTGATATCCCAGTCGCAGTACGACATGCAGGCCTCCGCGCTTCTCGACTTGACGGGTCTATTATCTGACAAAAGGGAGGAGCATCACATGACCGCGAGCTTTGACATCGAGCGCTTCGTCCGAGCGCAGGACGGCAACGTCTACGAACGGGCGCTCGCCGAGATTCGCACGGGGCGCAAGCGGAGCCACTGGATCTGGTTCGTCTTCCCGCAGGCGCACGGGCTCGGCCACAGCCCCATGGCGGAGCGCTACGGCATCGGCAGCCGCGAGGAGCTGGACGCATACGTCAACCATCCCCTGCTCGGGGCGCGACTGATTGAGATTTCGCACGCGCTTCTCGCCCTGCCGGGGAGCGACCCCGTGGCCGTGCTGGGGGACATCGACGCGCTCAAGGTCCGCTCGTCGATGACGCTCTTCGAGCTCACGGGGGCGGACCCCGTCTTCGGCGCCGTGCTGGACAAGTATTACGCCGGCAGCCGCGACGAGCTCACGCTGCGAATCGTGAGCGAGGTCTGGGGTTGTGGCCATAAGTGACGAATCCTTTGCGAGCCGCAGCGCACCGCTGCCAACGCAAGCAATCGCGAGTGACCCGGCTGCGCTCAGCGGCTCCGCGACGCCATCGTCGCCCGCGCGTAACGCAAGAGGTCGGATAGCGGCTGCGCGCGCCCCATGTTCATCGAGTCTGTAGTTTTTCGCGTCTGACACGAATACAGACTCAACGGGCAAACGCTCTACCTGCGAATTCACGAGCGTTCACCGAGTCTGTACTTCCTGGGTATCGAAAAAAGTACAGACTCGGTGAACGCGACGTCATGAGGGGTTACCGCTCCACGTTTCGGATGGCGGGAATCGCCCAGGTCACGCAGGCGAGAATGACCATCGCGACGCCCGCGCCGAAGAACCACGCCGGCGCGCCCACGGCATCCGCGAAGAGCGACGAGAACGCCAGCCCAAGCGGCATCGCCCAAGACATGATTGCCCCGTAGAGGCCGAAGACGCGCCCCAGGTACTCGGGCGGGATCTTCTCCTGCATGAGGGCTGTCTGCGGACCGGAATAGAACGGCGAGCTCAGACCCATGAGGAAGCTCATCACAAAGAAGAGCTGCATGCCGCCGGCGTTCGGCCCTGCGCAACCCGCAACCAGCGTCGCAAAGCCGTAGAGCGCCGTGGCAAAGCAGACGGTGTACGCACGGTTCTTGAAGCCGCCCGTCGCCGTGAGCAGCGCCGAGCCCACGATCATACCCACCGAGAACACGATCTCCGCCGTGGCCGCGTCACCCGTGGTGCCGCTGAAGTGATCGAGCGTCATGAGCGGGAAGAGCGCCGAGATGGGCGAGAAGACCAGCGTAAAGACGAAGCCGCACCACAGGAGCGCAAAGAGGCCCCGATAGCCGCGCAGGACGCGGTAGCCGTCGGCGGTCTCTGCGGCGAGGGCGCGCGCCTGGGCCGCGATGCCGAGGCCCCGCTCGCCCGACGTACCGCGCGAGCCGCCCACGTCGAGCCGCGCCGCCAGCACCGCCACCGAGGCCACAAGCGCCCCGACCACGTCGAGCGCGATCATCGCCGTGAGCCCCCAGAGCGGGTAGATCACCGCCGCGATCGCCGTGCCGAGGATGTAGCCGCCGGACTGGACGGCCTGCGTCACGCCCGCGAGACGCGTGAGGTGCTCGGCCGGCGCCAGGTGCGGCGTGAGCGCCTGGAAGGCGGGCGTGTGCAGGGAGCTGCCGATGGCCCGCACGAAGAGCGCGACCATGACCACCCATACGGGAAGCGCGCCCATGAGCGAGACCGCCGCCACGACGGCGCTCACCGCCGCGATGAAGAGGTCCGCGCCGACGAGCGAGACCTTGAGCGGCAGGCGGTCAACGATGGTTCCCGCGAAGGTGCCAAAGAGCGCCAGCGGCAGGAAGCCAGCGAGCGAGGCCAGCGAGAGCATGCTCGCCGAGTTTGTCGTGAGCGTGATGTGCCAGACAAAGCCCATCTGCAGGATGGAGCTCGTGAGCACGGAGATGAGCTCGCCGCCCCACACGCAGGCGAGCTTGAGCTTCCAGTGGTTCTCGTCGTTCATCTGAGCGCCCTCCAGTAGGCGACGGCGATCTGGGTGCGGTTGCGCAGGCCCAGCTTGGCCAGAATCGAGCTGATGTGGTTGCGGACGGTGCCCTCGCCCATGTAGGCTGCTGCGGCGACCTCGCGGTTGTCGAGGCCCTCGGCGATGAGCGCCACGACCTCGCGCTCGCGGTCCGTGAGCTGCGGGAAGAGCGTCGCGAGGTCCGGCTTCTCGGCCGGGGCCGACGCCCCGCTCGCACCAAGCGCGACCGCACGCTCGAGCACCTCGCCCTCCAGCACGCTCCGCCCCGCCATGACCGCGCGCAGCGCCGGCGCCACGCCCGCCACGTCCTGCTTGATGAGGTAGCCGGCCGCGCCCAGCGCGAGCGCCCGCACGATGTACTCGTCATCGGAGAACGTGGTGAGAAAGACCACGCGCGGCGGCTGCGGCGCGGCAAGGATCCTCTCGGCAGCGGCCAGGCCGTCCATGCCGGGCATCTGAATGTCGAGAAGGACCACGTCGGGCGCAACCTGTCCCGCCAGGCGCACAGCCTCGGCCCCGTCCGTCCCGCAGCCCACGACCTCGATGTCCGGCTGCGCGTCCAGCACGATCCTGAGCGACTCCACCACCACGGCGTCGTCGTCCGCGATGATCACCCTCATGCGCTCCCCTCTCCGCCGGCGCGCGGCACGCTCGCAAAGACCGTCCATCCGCCCTGCTCGCCGGGGCCGGCGCGAAACGTCCCGCCGAGCGCCCGCACGCGCTCCTCCATCGAGGCGAGCCCCATGCCGGAGCCGTCTCCGGGCCCGGCCGCCGTCCCGTCATCAACCACCGTGAGTCGCCAGAGTCCCGGGTGCTCCACCAGTTCCACGCTCACGTGGCGCGCGTCCGAGTGGCGCAGCACGTTGGAGACGGCCTCGCGCACGACCGCCGTGAGGCAGCTCGCCACGGCGGCCGGCGCCTCACCTGCCTCCACGCGCACCGCAGGCGCGAGCTCCGTCCCCTCGCAGGCGCGCTCCACGACGGCGCGCACCTGCACCGAGAGGTCCGCCGCGTCGTCCCGCAGGTCGTGGACGCTCGCGCGCACCTCGTCCAGCGCCTCGCGCACGGTGCCCGCCACGGCGGCGAGGTCCCGGGCGACCGGCTCGCCGTCGTGCGCCACGCGGTACGCCTCCGCCTGCACGACGGCGCGCGTGAGCAGGTGACCCACGTTGTCGTGAATCTCGCGGGCGATGCGCGCTCGCTCGGAGAGTGTGGCCAGACGCACCTCGTAGTCCTGGGCGTCCAGGAGCTCACGGTTCTTCTGGGCCAGGGCGAGGCGCGCGGCCGCGAGGTCGTCCCGTATGCGGAGGGCGTCACGGCGCCGCAGCTCGGATGCCCCGACGCGCAGGCCGAGCCAGCCTCCCACGACGACCCCCATCACGGCGAGAAGAACCGCGAGCCCGTCCGGCACGCCCCGCGCCGCGCCCCAGGCGATCGGCACGAGCACGGCGGCGGGCACGGCTCGCGCGCACCCTCGCTCCCCAACGGCAACGCGGCACAGGTCGTAGGTGGCCACGCCGAGCAGGGCCACTGCCTCGGGCAGGACGCACGCGAGGGCGCAGAGGGCAAGCGGCGGCACGAGGACCGCCCGGTCGCGGGCGAGCTCGCAGAGGGCCGCCAGGGCCACCGCCGCCAACAGCGCCACCACCAGACCGGCGCCGGCCGTCCCGCCCGACGCCGCGACGAGCGCGGGCAGGCAGACGACGAACACCACGAGCTTGTCGGCAAGTCTCTTCATGGGGCGATTCTAGCAGCGCGGCTGGACAACAACGCGCGGAACGTCACTCACGCCGCGCCGGCAGCGCGACGCCGGGCGCGGCCGAGCGCGAGTCCCAGGGCAAAGAGCGTCACCGCGAAGAGCAGGACAATCCCCAGGCAGGTCCCCAGCTCGGCAGCCAAATCGGGCGTGAGCGCCTCGGCGTGCAGCGCCGACGAGACCGCCTGGCTCACCCAATACGAGGGCGAGAGGCGCGCCGCCGCCTGCACGGCGTCGGGCAGCATGGAGAGCGGCACCCACGCCCCGCCGAGAAACGAGAGCACCATGGCGCCGATGTTGCCGCACGCGTTGACCGCGTCCTCGCTGAGGCCCAGCTGCGCGAGCAGGAACGCCAGCGCGAGCGGCACCAGGGCGAAGGGCAGCACGCTCCCGAGCGCGCAGGCCACGAGCGCCGGGTCCGTCCCCGCAAGGGCACCCCCGCAGGCCGCGAGGGCCACGGCGCAGGTCCACGCCCACACCCCCACCACGAGCACGAGGCACGCCGCGACCTGTCCCGCCGAGAGTCGAGCGGGCGAGACGGGCCCCGCCGCCAGGCGGCGTCGGCGCTCCGGCTGCTGGAACGCCGAGAGCGAGACCCCGGCCACCACCACGATGGAGCTCATGACGGAATACGTCGAGAAGTTCAGGTACGTGGCAAGCCGGTCCGCGCCACCGAGCGCGCCCTCGGACGCGCGCACGCTCACCTCGGCCCGCCGCGTCGCGCCGACCTGCACGAGACCCGCGACCTCGGCCGCCGACGCCTGTGGCTCGAGGGCCGCCGCGCTCGCCGCGAGCGAGACCCAGCGCGACGTCGCCTGTGCCGCGAGGGCGCCCGCCTGCACGTCCTGCCCGTAGGCCACCTCGAGCGCCGGCACCTCGTCGCCCGATCGCGCAGCGGCAAGCAGCTCCCGCTCGAAGCCCTCCGGCAGCACCACCAGGCAGTCCACCCGGCCCGTGGCCACCGCGTCCTGCAGCGCGAGCGGCTCGTCCGCAACCTCCACGAGCTCGAAGGCCTCGCCCGCCCATGCCGCAAGCGCGCCCGAGAGCGCCGTGCCGTCCCGATCGACCACGGCGACGCGCGCCTCGTAGGCGGCGTAGCCGTCCTTCTCGCCTGCGGTGGCCACGCCCATGTCGCCCACCACGAGCACGCCCATGAGGGAGAGAAACGCCACGTAGAGCGCGAGGTAGATGGGATGCCCGGCAACCACGCGCAGGGCGGTCCTAAAGGTGCTCATAGCGCTGCCTCCTAAAGATGGCGCCAGCCACGGCGAGAAGGGCGAGCGCGCCCGCCATGCAGGCGGCGATGCGCGCGGCAAACGGCGCGAGCGAGGTGTAGTAGTAGAGCGCATAGAACGTGTCGCACACGAGCTTGGTCGGGTTCACCCAGCTCGTCCACGGCAGCGCGCGGGCGAGGTTGTCCGCGAGCTCCATCGCCGACGAGCCGTAGAGGCCCGCGAAGAGCGAGAGCACGCAGGTCAGCGCCGTGAGGATGCCCGAGCGCGCGGAGATGCCGGCAGAGATCGGCAGCGCGCCCACGCACGCACCGAGCGCCGTGGCGAGCAGCGCGCAGGCGGCGACGGCCACGAGGGCAAGTCCTTCTCGGCCGCCAAAGTCCACGCCCACCACGAGGCGCAGGAACGCAAAGGCCAGCGTCAGCGCCACGGTCGAGACCGCCCACGCGCCGAGCACGCAGCCGGCGAGCTGCCGCAGGCGCGAGGTGCCCGAGACCGCCCGGCGTGCCCCGAGCGCGGAGACGCCGGGCTGGGCCTGTGCCACGGCGAGCATGCCCGCCTGCGTCGCCATGAGCGCGGACATGCCGAGCAGGGCGTAGTAGTAGCGCACGAGCTCCTCCGGCCGGGCGTGCGTGATCTGCGTCTGCTCCACGGCAGTCTGGATGCCCAGGGCGTCCGCGACGGCGGCGGGCTCCGCGAGCGCCGCCGGGTCGCGCCGCGCCACCTCCTCCAAGAGAGCGCGCGACTGCACGTAGGAGCTGGCGACGGTCTCCAGGATCGTGCGGTTGACGGCCGTCGCGCCGTCCGCGCTGGAAAGCGTGTAGGCCGAGCCCACCGTGAGCGCGGGCGTGCCGTCGGGCGCGAGCTCAAAGTAGCCGTCAACCTCGCCGCTGGCGAGAAGGTCCGCGGCCTCGGCGGCGGTCCCGACGCGCCGCAGGTCGAGCAGCTGGTCCTCCCCCGGCTCCGCAAGGGTGGCCGTGACCTGCTCGAAGGAGCCCGCAGGCGCGTCGTTCTTCTCGCCCGCCGGCGCCACGAGCGCAACCGGGACCGGATCAACCGCGCCGTCCGTGCGCATGCCGGAGAACATGAAGAGGAAGACGGCCGACATGATGAGGGGAAACGCCAGCACCCACACGATCACCGAGGGCGTGCGCACGAGGCTCTTGATGCTCACCAGAAACGAGGTTCCCATGTCGTCGCCCCTTAGTCGCGCAGCTCACGGCCGCAGAGCTCGAGGAAGACGTCGTTCAGGGTGGGCGGCTCGGACCACACGCGGCCCAGACGCACGCCGGCGGCGGTGAGGACGGAGAGCGCGTCGGTGAGGTTGTGCGCGCTCGCCTCGCAGGTCAGACGCAGCGTGCCGTCCGCGTAGTCCGCCGAGAGCACGTGCGAGAGGCCGCGCAGGCGCTCGAGCGTGCCCTCGGGCAGCGCGTCCGTCTCGACCGTGATCTTCTCGCCGAGGCTGATCATGCGCTTGAGCTCGTCCGCGGTACCCTGCGCCACGGCGCGGCCGCGGTCGCAGATCATGATGCGACCGCAGATCTGCTCGACCTCCTCCATGTAGTGGCTCGTGTAGACCACCGTGGCGCCCTCGTCGCGCAGGCGGCAGATGCCGTCCAGGATGCTCGCGCGGCTCTGCGGGTCCACGGCGACGGTGGGCTCGTCGAAGAAGATGAGCTCGGGGTGGTGCGCGATGCCGCAGGCGATGTTGAGCCGCCGCGCCAGGCCGCCGGAGAGCTTGGCCGGGCGGAAGCGGACGTAGTCGCCGAGGCCCACGAAGTCGATCGCCTCGTCCACGAGCTGGCGGCGCCGACGACGGTCGCGCACGTAGAGCGCACAGAAGGCGTCCACGTTCTCGCGCACGGTGAGCTCGTCGAAGACGGCCACCTGCTGCGGGACCACGCCCACGCGCGCCTTGAGGTCGTAGCGGCTCGGCGCCATCGGCTCGCCGAAGAGCTCGATGGTGCCGCGGTCGTAGGAGAGCAGCTGGAGGATGCAGTTGATGGCTGTGGTCTTGCCCGACCCGTTGGGGCCCAGCAGGCCGAAAATCTCACCCTTGAGCACGGCGAGGTCCAGGTGGTCGAGCGCGACGAGCTCGTGATAGCGCTTGACGAGCCCGGTGACGCGGACGACGTCTTGTGATGGTGCGGTCTGCGTGTGCGACATGGCGTGCGGCGCGTTTGGTGACATGGCGGCCCCTTTCTCTTGGCGCCATTGTCACAGGCCGCCCGCAGCGGCGGAAGTGAGTTTTGTCACGAGTGCGGGCGGCACGAACGCAGACACGAGTTGGCCCCGTGCTGGGCCACGGGCCTACCCAAACAGCTCCAGGTACTCCGCGCAGGTCATGGCACGGACCTTGGAGCGCTTGAAGACGCCCGCGTCGCGCGTGAGGATGACGTCGACGTCGTTGAGCTCGGCGCAGGCGCGGATGAGCCCGTCCTCGAAGTCCGGCTCCCCGGAGGCCAGCGAGAGCTCGCACTCCTCTGCCCCGAGCGGCGCTATCACGAGCAGCTCGCGCAGCCACTCAATCGCCCTTCTCGCCTGAGCCTCGCCATATTGCCGCTGCAACACGTAACACGCATCCTTGAGCGACCCAACGACAACGAGCCCCAGGTCTCCCCCACCGTTGCACCGGCGAAGCACCTCGCACGCCTCCGCCGACTGCGGTCGCCCTCTGCAAACCGCGTCGAGAAGAACGTTGGTGTCAAAGAGCAGTCTCCTGCTGTTGAAGTCACGCATAGCGGCTCGCAATCATGTCGCGCATCTGCTTCTTGGTGAGGTTCACCAGCCACGGCTCGGCCTCGGGAAGCCTCTCCCTGAACTCCATGAAGCGCTCCCAGGCGTCACGTGGCTCTGCCGCCGGCGCCTCCTCCGGCACCTCGCCCGTGCGCGCGATGTTCTCCCAGACCACCTTGATGACCTCGGCCGGCGTGGACCCCGCCGCGCGGATGTAGGCGTCCGCGCGCTGACGGACCTTCTCGTCCACGCGCCCAGAGACGACCGCCGTTGCCATGCTGCCTCCTTCGTAGACCTGTCTACATACTAACAGAGATGAGATGCCAGACAACAACACGGACGGCGTTCGGAAAGAGTCCGCCGAACTCGATGAGGTGCGGCGAGAGCGGAACATGATGCGACAGCGGAACAGCCGTCTGTACAAAAAGTACGGGCTCAAGGCACGACGAGAGCGGACGGGCTGATGGTATGATGGCAGCCCGGTGAACCCCTTGTTATATCCCGCGAAAGCGGGTACGATACATATCGATGGGCCCGGGAATGACCTCTGATTCAAGTCACCGGGCCTCAATCATGTCTGTAGGAGGTGTTCGATGGCAACAACGCCCGAGCAGTCTCTTCCCCAAAGCGTCAACAACGAACGAAGCGGCTCCGCGAGGGAGTGGGCCGAGCGCTGGCTCTCGCCCGAGCGCCTCGCACCCTACCTCGCCGCGTGCGGCGGCGACATCGAGCGGGCGCTCGAGCTCTACGAGTGGAACATATCGCTCGGCCAGGTGCTCATGCGCGACATATCCCATTTCGAGGTGGCGCTTCGAAACTCCTACGACCGTGCGCTGCGCGAATACTGGGACGGCGGCGCGCACTGGCTCCTAGACGACGCCTCGCCCGTCCGCAAACCGGTCATGAGGAGGGCGGGGCGCGGCGAGCTCGACGTCAACCGCATCAACCGCAGGACGATCGACGCGGTGGTTCGCCAGCTCCCCGAGGGCTCCGCGCCCGGCTCCATCATCGCAAACCTCACGCTGGGCTTCTGGGTCCACCTCTCCGACCGCTCCCGCGAGGCGACGATCTGGCGTACCGCGCTCTACCGGGCGTGGCCGAGGGGCACGAGCCGTCGAGAGTTGCAATCCCAGCTGACGACGATTCTCCGCGTCCGCAACCGAGTGGCGCACGCGGAGCGCCTGTTCGACCCGGGCCAGGCCGACCGCTCTCCGCTCCGGGCCGACGGCGACGCCGTTCGCCTGCTGCGCAACCTGTGTCCCGAGGCCGCCGAGCGGCTTTACGGTGACGGCGAGAGGACGCCTATCGAGCTGTTCTGCGAGGAGTATCCCGCACCGGCGGACGTGAGGCTGTAAGGGATTCGGAGACGGGATGTCTTCGGGCGCCCTTTCCCTGCCTTTTATGATGCGACCGGACAATCCACCGTGATGAGATCTATTGACTATCACGGGGGTGATGCGCATGGCGAGTCTTCCGAAGCTGACGCAGGAAATGGTAGACGAGGCAATCGAGCTCATCGACACTTTGACGATTTTTGCTCTATGCTCGAGCAGTCGACGGTACCAATGAGAAAGAAATCGCCTCACTCACGACTTGCGGCGCACGGGCACCCAAATCTCGCTGTAGGCGGTACCGTTGTCGCGGACGTCACTGAACGACAGCATGCGGAACCCATCAAGCTCGTAGGGCGCCTCGGCAAGCCACTCGGCATAGATGCGGGCAGTCGTCTGCTGCATGGTCTCTGGATGGGGGCCGTCATTGGGGAAGACCGCCCAGGTGAGCGTCGGCACTTCCACGAGTGCGAGGTTCTCCCCCGCCTCATGTGCCATGGTCGGCACGCCGATGAGGTGCGTAAGCTCGCCCGCTTCCTCCTGGAAGTTGGTGTCCGAGTTCCAAGAGGCGTTCACCACGCGACGTGGCTCCGTGTTCATCAGACGGTGCATCTCGGCGCGCTGCGCCTCCGTGATGCTGCGCGCGAGCTCCGCAATCGCGGGGTTCTCGCCCTCGAACTGCATGGGGACACGAGCGATGACGCCGGCAAGGCGGAACTCGCCCTTCTCGACGATTCGATACTCCATGAGATGACCTCCCTTTACGTCAACCGCAATATGTAGAGGTGAGCGCATGTGCGAACCAAGCTGTGCGACGTCCGAAGGAAGTGTGCCGCACCAAGAGCGAAACGCTCGAGAGAAGCCCTCGACCGAATCGTAGCCATAGCGAAACGCGACCTCGGTGACGGAGCCACCGGCCATGAGATCGGACGCCGCCGCGGAGAGGCGCCGCTCGCGGATGTAGCGCGATGGCGTCATGCCGGCAATCAGCAGAAATGCCGCGCGAAGCTGCTCGGCGGTGACACCGGTCGCCCGGGCGACCTCCTCAGTCGTTGGTGTCTCGGCAAGATGGCGCTCAATGTAGTCGAGCGCGTGCTCAAGATACGAACCCGGCATCCCCTCACCCCCTCCTGCGAAATTGTACGTTGCAGCACCCAGCTGCACCCGACGGTTTGTCGGGAACTTTGTCGGCTGCCCTGAGACGGACTACTTTTTTCTCCTGGGTAGACTGACGGTAACGGCACGACCGAGGAGGTACCCCATGGAGAAGCGTCTCACCAGGGCCGTAATCGTCTACGGCGCAGTCTGGCTCGCCTGCCTTGTCCTCTACTGGGGGTGCCTCGCGACGGGCGCCCTCGGCGGGGGCGGCATCATGGGCTACGTGATCCTGGCGCTCGGCATTGCCCTGCCGATCACCGGTATCGTGGCGGCGCTCCTGGTCGGCCGCACGGCTGAACTGGGCCGGTGGCGCCTCGCCGCGCCGGTCGCGATCGCCGCGCTCTACGTGCTCCACACCGTGGCGACGTTCAGCCTCTCAAACGCCCTCGGTCTCACCAACATCGCGGCTGCCGACCTGGTCACCTTCGTGTACGGCCTCGTCCCTGCCGCGATCGGCCTTGCCGTCGGCTGGGCCACGTCGCTACGCAACCGCTGATCCGGAACCCACGCGTTCTTCTCGCCAAAACCGCCGAAACAGAGAAACGGCACAGAATAGCCCCTCCGAGAGGCCGATTCTGTGCCGTTTCTCTGTCTCGGCGAGGTTGGCCGCAGCGGGCGGGCGAGAAGAACACGCTAGAACGTGACGTTGCCAAACTCGGAGAGCCGCAGGTCGGGGTTGCGCTCCGTGGCCCAGTCCAGGTTCCACGGGCTCGTGAACAAAAGCAGGCGCCCACCGCGCATGTCCTCGACGCGCAGCGTGTCGCGCGTGAGGTTGAGCGAGCGAACGTCCAGCTCGTCGGGCGAGTTGTCAATCCAGCGGACCTCGGTGTAGGGCAGGGCCTGGCGGTAGACGTCCACGTGGTACTCGCTCTTGAGGCGCTGCTCCAGCACCTCGAACTGCAGCACACCCACCACGCCCACGATCACGCTCTCCATGCCGGCGCCCAGCTCGCGGAAGATCTGGATGGCGCCCTCCTGGGCGAGCTCCTCCATGCCCTTCACGAACTGCTTGCGCTTGAGCGTGTCAACCTGCGAGACGCGCGCAAAGTGCTCCGGCGCGAAGGTGGGGATGCCGGCGTAGCGGACGCGGCGTCCGGGCACGCACAGCGTGTCGCCGATCGAGAAGATCCCCGGGTCGAAGAGGCCCACGATGTCGCCCGCGCACGCCTCGTCCACCGTGGCGCGGTCGTCCGCCATCATCGCCGTGCCCGTGGCCAGCTTGAGCTTGCGCTCGCCCTGCACGTGCCAGGCGTCCATGCCGCGCTCGAAGCGCCCCGAGCACACGCGCAGAAACGCCACGCGGTCGCGGTGGTTCTTGTCCATGTTGGCCTGGATCTTGAAGACGAAGCCCGAGAAGGACGGGTCGGTCGCAGGGACCTCCTCGCCCGTGAGGGCGTCCGTGTGCGGCCCCGGCGCGGGCGCCAGGCGCAGGAAGTCGCGCAGGAACGGCTCCACGCCAAAGTTGGTGAGCGCCGAGCCAAAGAAGACCGGCGTGAGCTTGCCCGTGCGCACGGCCTCGAGGTCAAACTCGTGGTCCGCGCCGTCCAGGAGCTCGATGTCGTCCATGAGGGTGCGGTGGTTCTCCTCGCCGATGAGCTCGTCGAGGGCGGCGTCGCCGAGCTCCGCCTCCACCTCGGCCACCTTCTTGGTGGCGTTGGCTCGGCCGTCGCCCTCGAAGGCGAGCACGTGGCGGCTCGCGCGGTCAAAGACGCCACGGAACGTGCGCCCGTTGCCGATCGGCCAGTTCATGGGGTAGGTGCCGATGCCCAGGACGCTCTCGATCTCCTCCATGAGATCGAAGGGATCGCGCGTCTCGTGGTCGAGCTTGTTCACGAAGGTGAAGATCGGGATGCCACGCAGCGCGCACACCTTGAAGAGCTTGACGGTCTGGGCCTCCACGCCCTTGGCGCCGTCAATCACCATGACGGCGGAGTCCGCGGCCATGAGCGTGCGGTAGGTGTCCTCGGAGAAGTCCTGGTGGCCGGGGGTGTCAAGGATGTTCACGCAGTGACCCTCGTAGGTGAACTGCAGGACGGAGGAGGTGACGGAGATGCCGCGCGCCTTCTCGATGTCCATCCAGTCAGAGACCGCGTGCTTGGCGCTGGCCTTGCCCTTGACCGAGCCGGCGCTCTGGATGGTGCCGGTGTAGAGCAGCAGCTTCTCCGTGAGCGTGGTCTTGCCCGCGTCCGGGTGCGAGATGATGGCAAAGGTGCGGCGAGAAGAGATCTCCTCTTCGAGGCTTGGCATGGGTCCTCCTGTGCGGCGATGGTGTAGCCCACGTATTGTAGCGGATGCCTCTCTCCGGTGTGCACGCCCCGGGCGCGGGTGCCCTTCCGGGGCGTGGATGCCCCCTCTGGATGTGAGCGCCCCCTCCCCCTCCGGATGTGTACGAAGTTGCAAGTCTGATGTTCTTCTCGGCAAGGCGTCTACCTGCGGATCTTTGATCGCTAGGTACCGTATTAATTTTGCAACTTCGTACACACCCGGAAGGGAGGGGCGGACGCGGGAGCTGGGCACGGGCGAGAAGGACGGCGCGGCCGGACGACGGCGGGGATGCGTCAGGTCTCGTAGAGCCGCCGGTAGAGCTCGGCCGAATCGCCGTGGCCCAGGAGCAGGCGACGGTCCTTGATGAAGATCACCTCGTCGGCCACCTCGTCCACGTTGGCCAGGATGTGCGAGCTCAGCACCGCGCCGCGACCCGCGCGCGCAAGCTCGCGCAGGAGCCGCGTATTGATGCCCACGTTCGTGGGGTCGAGCGCGTTCATGGGCTCGTCCAGCAGCAGGTAGCGCGCGCCCGTGAGATAGGCTACGGCCAGCGTGACCTGCTGCTTCATGCCCTGCGAGAGCGCCCGCACGCGCTTTCCCGCAAAGCCGTCCACGCCGCAGCGGCGCGCCAGGGCGTCCACGTCCATCCCCGAGCCCCAGAGGTCGGCGGCGGCGCGGAGGTGCTCGCGCACCGTGAGCGAGGGATACAGCAGCGAGGCGTCGCCGGGCGCGTAGAAGACCACACGGCGTAGCGCCGGGGTGTCGCGCGGCGCGATGCCGTCCACGCGCACCGTGCCGCGCACGCGGCCCGTACCCAGACCCGCAAGGGCGCGCAGCAGCGTGGTCTTGCCGTACCCGTTGGGCGCAATGAGGCCCGTGATCACGCCAGGGCGCACCTCCAGGGACACGTGGTCGAGTAGAACGCGGCTTCCGTAGCCGAGGGTGAGGCTCTCAGCGCTGAGCATGACGGGGCTCCTTTCCAAGGACGCCGCGGACGCGGGCAGGACGGGTGTCGCGGCAGAGAAATACGGCGAGAAGTGCGCAGACGAGCGAGCAGACCAGGCAGAGGGCGAGGCTCCAGAGCACGTAGGCACAGGCGGCATCGAATGAACTCGTGACCACGAGCGCGCCGCCGCGAACGAAGAGGCAGGGGTAGGCCGGGTCACCCGTGCCGTTGCGGACGAACGCCGCAAGCACGGCGGCAGCCCAGGCGCCGCCGCAGACAGCCGCGCCCGGGAGTGCCACGGCGGCCGCGACCGCGTAGAAGCGGCGGCGCCCGGACGCCGGCACCTGCGCGAGCAGCCCGCGGCAGACGCGCCGGACGAGCACCGCACCCGCGGCGACGGTCGGCGCGGCCATGACGGCGGGAGGCGCCAGGACCGAGACAAATCCCAGGTACGAGAGCGGCGCCAGCTCGGCCGCACTCAGCAGCACGCGCGGGTCGCCCGAGGACGCCAGGGCCGAGAAGTACGCAGCGCGCGCCTCGGCCTCCCCCTCTTCACGGGGGCCACCGTCCCCCAGCTCCCCCGCCCGGACGCGCTCGGCCCGCCATGCCTCGAAGGCGGCCGCCGCCCAGGCGAACGCGGCGTCGTCGGGCGCAAAGGCCACCTCCCGCAGCCACGCGAGCTCTTCCTCCTCGGCGGCGGTGAGGACCGCGCCGTCCGCGCCCAGCGCTCGGCTGCGCTGCTGGTAGCGGGTCCCGTACGCCTCTCGCGTGAAGGAGTCCGTCCCGGTCCTGAAGCCCAGCGCGCCCGGCGCGAGGCACGCCGCCAGCGTCAGCGCCGCAAGGCACGGCAGAAGCGGCCCGCGCCGCAGGACGAGCAGGCAGACGCCGAGAAGCCCGGTGCCCTTGTGCTCCGCCGCGCGGCTGCGGCCACCTGCGAAGTGGGCGCCGCGGGCGCGGGGCCCCGGGTGCGCGTTCTTCTCGCCAGGCGCTCCCCCGCCGTGTGGGCCAGCGCTCCGGTTACGGACGAGAAGGGCCACGGCCAGCACCGTCACGAGCGCCGCCGCGCACGCCCCGAGCACCGCGGCGCCCGTGGCGGGGTTGACGCGTGCGTCCGGGACGGGGCTGTTCAGCATGTTCACCTGGTAGCCCCAACCTCCCACGACGCGCGGGACGTCGAGGTAGGTGCTCGGCAGCCAGGGCAGCAGGTCGCCCAGCGGCGAGAGACTTCCGTAATGGCCCGGCACGAGCGGCACGAGGGCGAGCAGCGCGCACGCGGCCACACCGGGAGCCAGGCGGCGGGTCAGCACGAGGCCGAGCTCCGCCACCAGCGCGAGGAAGAGCGCCACGAGCAGGTAGAACGCCGCCATGGACGCGAGCGCGGCGCCGGCGGTGGTGAGCACCGGTTCCCCCTCGCGAAAGAAGGCCACCGGATAGGACGGGTCGCCCACGCCGTTGCGCACCGCGGCCACGAGGGCGAGCGGCAGCTGCGTCAGCGCCACCGCGAGCCAGCCAGCGACGGTGGACGCGCCCACGCCGAGCGCCGAGGCAAGGCCGCGGGCCACGGGAACGACTCCGAGCAGGCGCTCGCCCGCACGCCAGCGCGCCGCGCACGCAATGGCCGTGATCATGGGGGCGAGGGCGAGCACGTAGGCCTCGCGCCCGGTGTCGCCGCCGGTCGTGGCGCCCGCAGGCGGCGCGAGGGCGGCCAGCGTGTCGCTCAGGAGCGGGACGTACAGGTGGTCCTGCCAGCGGCTGGCCAGCAGCACGAGCGCCGGCATCTCGCCCAGGCTCCCGTAGAGGCGCGGGTCGTCCGTCTCAAGCAGCCGCCGGTAGAACGCGAGCTCGAGCTCCGCCTCGGCGCGCACCTGCCCTACCGGCGGATTGGCGAGCGAGAGCTCCATCAGCCTGATCGCCGCCCCTATGCGACCACGGTCGTCCGCGGCGGCGAGGTAGTCCGCATACGCCGCCGCCCGCAGCCGCGCGTCCTCCTTCGCGCGCTCCTCCGCGGCGCTCTGCGAGGGCGCGTCCAGCCACTCCTGGGACACCTGGCCGGCGACCTCCGCGTTCATCGCCATGGTGTCCGGGTGGTACGTACCGCCCACGAGCGTGGAGAAGCCCGGTGCCTCGAGCGACGCCGCAAGGCACGCCGCAACCGCGGCCACGAGCAGCCCCAGCCACCGCGTGCGCACCGTCCAGCGCGCGATCCGCGCGGCGAACACGAGCTCCGCCGGACGCATCCCTCCCCTGTTTGCCTGCATGTTCGACTCCCTTCACACAGCTGCGTCCCCGTCCTTCTCGGCCTATGCCAAGGCGGGCGGGAGGTCCGCGGATGCGCGAGGGGAGTCGAGCACCTGGGGCGCGTCGGTGGGCGCCGGCGCACGGGGTCGTTGCGGTGATCGGCGGCGGGCCGTGGGCCAGGTGGTCGCCGGCGAGCAGGGCGGGCACGCTGCGGGAGAGCCCTGCGGCAAGGCGGTGCCACACGGCGCGGAGGAGGTCGGGCGGACGCGACGCCAGAGCACGCTGGGCCGCCACGCGCCAGCGGCAGGTCGCGGAGGCGAGAAGGGCGACCAGCTGCGGGGTCGCCGCGACCAGGGCGGCCGAGAGCGCGAGCACGAGCGCGCCGATTGCCGCGTCCGCCCCCGGGACCAGCGAGGCCGGGGTGGAGACCAGGCTCGGGGCTCCCCCACCCGTGGTCCGGAGCGGGTCAAGGTACGTCACGGGGATGAGGCGCGCCGCGTCCAGGAGGGGGTTGCCCCGCAAGAACCACCACGGCTGCGCGGCAAGGGCGACGGCCCCAGCTGCCACGATGCCGCCCGGGGCGGCACGGCCGGACAGCTGCAGCGAGAGATGAGCCAGGGCCGAGAAGAACAGCGCGCTCGCAACGAGCATCAGGGCGCGCTGGGCGAGCAGGACGCCCGCGGCGGAGACGACGTAGCCGCCCGCTCCGTCCAGGTAGGCGAGCGGATAGGCGAGGTCGCCCACTCCATTGCGCAGGATGGCGACGAGCGCAGCGGGCAGGGTGACGGCGGACGCGGCGACACATCCGCACGCGACCCCGACCGCGACGGCGCGGCCCGGGCGGCGGCGCCCCGGAGCAGCGACGCGCGTCAGCTGGTACACGCCCGCAAAGCTCGTCGCGGCGAGCGGCACCGCCCACAGGAGGAACTCGAGCGAGCCGTCGTAGGTCGCGGCGGATGCAAGACCCAGTGCCTCCGACGCAGCAACGACGACGGGCGCGAGGGCGAACTGGTTGGTCGCCAGGTAGACGACGGCGGGCATCTCCCCGGGCGCCTCGATCACGCGGGGCTCGTCGAGCTCCGCGAGGGCGCGGTAGAGGGTAGCCTCGGCGGTGAGATAGGCGCCGTTGTGAGCGGTCTGGCCCCGGTGCGCGAGCCGCTCGTCGTAGGCCGCCACGGTGCGGAGGAGCTCCCGGGCGTCCTTGGCCTCGCAGGTGCGACCGAGCAGGGCGGCGTCCTCCGCGAGCAGGTCGCGCTGGCGCTCGAGCACCGGATCTCCGCCGGAGCGCCCGACCTGAGCATCGAGGAGGGCAAGCGCGGAGCGTTGGCTCTCGTAGACGCGCGCGAGGGCCTCGTACTGGCCGGCAGGCAGGACCGCTGCAAGCACGTCCGCGCGCGGGGCCGCACCGCTGAGTGCGGGGCGCGCATAGAGAAGGGCCGCCGTGAGAACGAGCAGCATAACGAGCGGTCGCGTGAGCACCGTGAGCGCCGTCCTTCTTGCCCGCCCTGCCATGTCATCCTCCCGATCTGAGAGAGCTTTGGATGATGATAGGCCGAGCGCGCCGCGCGCCCGGCCGATACGTCGGCAGACGGCAGCGACGCCCCCTTCCGGGTGTGTACGCCCCACCCCCGAGCGTGCACCCCGTCTCCGGGTGTGTACCCCTCTTTCCGGATGTGTACGAAGTTGCAAAATTAATACGGTACCGAGAAATCAAAGACCCGCAGGTAGAAGGCTTGGCGAGGAGAATATCGATCTAGAAACTACGTACACACCAGGATGGGGTTACGCACCAGGATGGGACGGGTAGGACGGATCGGGCGCCTAGCACCGCCCAGCCGTCGCCTAACCGCCGCAAGCCGAGCACCAATCGATACTTTAGAGAGCACCTGCCTTCAAAACCGACTTGTGAACAGTTTTCTAGTGCATGGGGAGCCAAGGGCTGATTCTCTGGCCATAAAACCCCAGTTGCCGATCGCCGTGAGCCGGCCATTTGGGACGTGAGACGTGCATTTATGTTCACAAGTCGGTTTTGAGGGCAGGTTCCTCGCGAACAAGCCCCTCGAGAACACGTCCGAACCGAACGAAGCCCGTGCAACGACGAGGGTCTTCGGCGGCGGCACAACCTAACCCGTGGAAACGTTCATCGGATGGGCGCACCATCCGCCATCGCAGCACGTTCTCTCCATACGCGAGGAGGCTTGCCTGTAAAGTCGGAAAAGGCATGGCAGAAGGCTGAGGGACTCGGGTATCCAAGAAGGTCGGCAACCTCGGCGACGGTGAGATCGCCGGCCACCAGAAGCCGGCACGCGCGCTCCAGTCGCAACCGCCGCGCGTACGCGCCCACGCTCTGCCCCGTCTCGCGCTTGAAGGCATCGCATAGTCGTGACCGGCTCACATAGAGCTTGCGCGCGAGGTCGTCTACGGAAGGTGGCGCGCCACCCTCCTCTACGGCAGCCGACAAGAGCTTCCTCGCATGGCTCACCAGCGCGCCCTCATCTTTGTCAACGCCCCTCCCGTCCGCCGCCAGAGACGCCATGAGGGAGGTGACGGTCGAGAGAAGCCCGAGTGAACCGCCGGGACCGAGCGGCGGGCCCGCGGGTATGTTGCCGAGCGCATGGCGAATCGCCCCCTTGGCCTCGGGACCCCAGGAGCCGTCAAACGCCGAGAAGAGCCCGCTGAACTCCCCCGGATAGCTACGGTCCAGCTCGTCGAAGAAGTCGGGCAGACAGATGACTGAGCGAGAGCGGTAGACGTGGCCGGCGAGCAGGCGACTTGAGAGCGAGCGGGGGCCGCGCTCGACGAACGTGGCCACTTCGTCATGCGGACGGCGCGCGCCGCCCCCGGCGCCGACGAACCTGATCGGAAGTCCGCAGTCCCGCGAGCACGAAACCGCATCGTCCCCCATCGTGCAGGCGCAGGCATACGGCCCGAGCGACCCCTCGAAGAGCGGCATGTCCTCAAGCGAAGTGACGTCGTGACAGAGCACGAGGCAGTACGGCATAGGCGCACAAAGCCACATCGAGCCTGTCGCCACGGAGCCGCGCGTCTCGCCCACCCAGATGCCGCCCCGACGCTCGAGGCGCACGCCAAGCTGCTCGACCTGCGGCTCGAAGAGCGCAACGAGCTCGCGGGGAATGTCACCCATGCCCGTCATTTTGAGGGTTCGTCCATCTCCCTTGAGGAATCGTCCAAGGTTAGTTAACCATAGCTAACAAGTAACAGTTCCCATGATACGGTGCGGCGGAATGCCAATCAAGACACGAGGGCAAGGAGGCTTCGATGTCTGACTCTCAAGCAAACAAGGCGAGAGGCGCGCGCGTCAAGGGCGCCGTGAGCCGACTGCTCGCCTTCGCCGGTCCGCGCAAGGCGCTCACGTACCTGGGCTGCGTGCTCTCGGCCGTCTCGATGTTCGTGAGCTTTGGTCCGTACGTCTGCGTCTGGCTCGTTGCGCGCGACCTCATCGCCGTGGCGCCCGCCTGGGGTGCCGCCACCGGAATCGCCACGTACGGCTGGTGGGCGTTCGGCCTTGCGGCCACGAGCATCCTGCTCTACTTCGCAGGCCTCATGTGCACGCACCTCGCGGCCTTCCGCTGCGCGTCCAACATGCGTAAGCGCACCACGGACCACCTCATGCACGCGAGCCTGGGCTACTTCGACACGCACGCGAGCGGCGCGCTTCGCCGCGTGGTGGACGGCTGCGCCGCCGAGACCGAGGGGCTTCTCGCCCACAAGCTCCCGGACACCGCAGGCAGCATCGCCATGATCGTTGGCATGCTCGTCCTGTTCTTCGTCTTTGACTGGCGACTCGGGCTCGCGTGTCTTGTCGCGGTGATCATCTCGCTCGGCTGCATGTTCTACATGATGGGCGGGCGTGGCATGGACTTCATGACGCGCTACATGGAGTCGCTCGTCAAGATGAACAAGACCGGCACCGAGTACGTGCGCGGCATTCCCGTGGTCAAGGTGTTCCAGCAGACGGTCTACAGCTTCCGTGCGTTCCACGACGCCATCGAGGAGTTCACACGGCTCGCGCAGGACTACGCCGTCACGTGGTGCCAGACGCCGCAGTCGCTCTCGCTCACCATCATCAACGGCGTCGCGATCTTCCTCGTGCCGGTGGCCATCCTCGTTGCACCCGGCGAGGGCGACTTCGCGCGCTTTCTGGCCAACTTCGCGTTCTACGCGATCTTCTCGGCCGTGATTCCCACCGCCATGACGCGCGTGATGTTCATGTCCGAGGCGTTCCAGTCCGCCGCAGATGCGGTCTCGCGCGTCGAGGAGGTGCTGGCCGCGCCCGTGATCTCCGCCCCCGTCGCGCCCCGCATGCCCGCGGGCAACGCCATCCGCTTCGAGGACGTGACCTTTACCTACGAGGGCGCGGACGCTCCGGCGCTCGACCACGTGAGCTTTGAGGTGCCGGCCGGCGCGACGGTGGCGCTCGTGGGCCCCTCCGGCGGCGGCAAGACCACGGCGGCGAGCCTCGTGCCGCGCTTCTGGGACGTGGACGCCGGGCGCGTGACGCTCGGCGGCGTGGACGTGCGCGAGATGGACCCGCACGACCTCATGGACCGCGTGGCCTTTGTCTTCCAGGCCAACCGGCCCTTCCGCCAGACGATCCTGGAGAACGTGCGCGCCGCGCGCCCCGAGGCCACCCGCGAGGAGGCGCTCGCCGCGCTTGAGGCCGCCCAGTGCGCGGACATCCTGGAGAAGCTCCCCCAGGGTGCCGACACGCTCGTGGGGACGGGCGGCACCCACCTCTCCGGCGGTGAGGTGCAGCGCCTCATGATCGCCCGCGCCATCTTGAAGGATGCCCCGGTGGTGGTGCTCGACGAGGCGACGGCCTTCGCCGACCCCGAGAACGAGGTCAAGATCCAGGCCGCCTTCAAGCGCCTCGCCCGAGGGCGCGACGGCTCGCCGCGCACCGTCCTCATGATCGCGCACCGCCTCTCCACGGTGCGGAGCGCCGACAAGATCGTGGTGCTTGACGCCGGTCGCGTGGCCGAGCAGGGCACGCACGACGAGCTGCTGGGGGCGGGCGGCCTCTACGCCCGCATGTGGGCCGACTACGAGAAGTCCGTGAGCTGGCGCATCACGAGCGCCGCGGAGGTGGAGTAGATGAGCATCCAGGAGAAGTACGCCCTCACCGACGAGGGTCTGAAGAACGTAAAGCTCGGCGCCGTGTGGACGGCTGCGGCAAACCTCGTGGTCTTTGGCGGCGTGGGCGCCCTCTACTTGCTCATGAGCGAGCTCGTGGCGCACCTCACCGAGGGCGCGCCGTTGCCTGACCTCCTCCCGTACGCAGCTGGCCTCGTCGCCTTTGCCGTCGCGCTCTTTGTGGCTGAGTACTGGGCCTACTACTACCAGTACGGCGTCATCTACAAGGAGAGCGGCAGGCAGCGCATCGGTCTCGCCGAGCGCCTGCGCAAGCTGCCCCTGGGCTTCTTCGGCCGTCGCGACCTGGCCGACCTCACCGAGACCCTCATGACCGACGTCAAGACCACCGAGCACGCCTACAGCCACGTGCTGCCCGAGCTCTACGGCGCCTACATCACGCTCGCCGTGGCGGCCGTCTGCCTGTTCTCCTTTGACTGGCGGCTCGCGCTCGCGTCGCTCTGGAGCTGCCCGGTGGGGCTCGCCATCCTCTTCGGCGCGCGGCGTGCGCTCCAGCCCATGATGGAGGCCACGCGCATGCGCGGCCTTGCCACCTCGGAGGACATCCAGGAGGCACTCGAGTGCGTGCGCGAGGTGCGCGCGACCAACCAGGAGGAGCGCTACCTCGAGCACATCCATGCGGACGTCGACGCCGCGGAGCGCCAGGCCGCCCGCTCGGAGATCGCGTGCGGCATCGCCGTGAACGGGGCCCAGATCGTGCTGCGCCTGGGCCTCGCCACCACGGTGCTCGTGGGCGCGGCGCTCATCCTGGAGGGCTCCTGCTCGTTCATGACGCTCTTCGCCTTCCTTGTGGTGGTGAGCCGCATCTACGCGCCCTTCGACCAGTGCCTCATGCTCATCGCCGAGCTCTTCTCGGCCAAGACCGCTGCGGCGCGCATGAAGGGCTTCTACGAGGAGCCGCTCGCGCAGGGCGGCGAGACGTACGAGCCTGCCGGGCACGACGTTACCTTTGAGGACGTGTCCTTCTCCTACGATCGTGGCGAGAAGGTCCTGGACGGCGTGACGTTCACGGCACGCGAGGGCGAAGTCACGGCGCTCGTGGGACCGTCCGGCTCCGGCAAGTCCACCTGCGCCCGCCTGGCTGCGCGCCTGTGGGATGCCGACACGGGCCGCGTAACCGTGGGCGGCGTGGACGTGGCAGCCGTGGACCCCGAGGTCCTTCTCGGTGACTTCTCCGTGGTCTTCCAGGACGTGCTGCTCTTTGACGACACGGTGATGGGCAACATCCGACTGGGTCGGCGCGGCGCCACCGACGAGGAGGTGCTCGCTGCGGCGCAGGCGGCTAACTGCGACGAGTTCGTGAGCCGACTTCCCCAGGGCTACGACACGATGATCGGCGAGAACGGCGCGCGCCTCTCCGGCGGAGAGCGCCAGCGCATCTCCATCGCGCGGGCGCTCCTCAAGGACGCGCCGGTCGTGCTTCTGGACGAGGCAACGGCGTCGCTCGACGTGGAGAACGAGACGCAGGTCCAGGGCGCGCTCTCGCGCCTGCTCGCCGGCAAGACCGTCATCGTGATCGCCCACCGCATGCGCACCGTCCTGAGTGCGGACAAGGTCGTGGTGCTCGAGGACGGCCGCGTGGCCGAGCAGGGCTCGCCGGAGGAGCTGCTCGCAGCGGGCGGCCTCTTCGCCCGCATGGTGCGCCTGCAGGGCGAGAGCGCGGACTGGGCGCTGTAGCCGCCCGGCGCGACGGTTGTGCAGAGGGGCCGCCCGCGGCACCCCGTGGGCGGCCCCTCCTCATGCGCGCGGCCAGCCGGCCGCCTCTACCCCGCCACGCGATAGCCCGCCGCCTCGACCGCCGCGGCCAGCGCCGCAGGGTCGATCGGGTCCTTGGAGAGCACGCGCACGCGGTCGGGCAGGCTCGCGCGCGCCCACACGCCGCCGATGCCGTCAAGCGCAGTCTCCACGGCGGCAAGGCAGTGCTCGCAGTGCATCCCCCCGACGGTGAGCTCGGCCGAGTAGGGATAGTGCGCCTCGTTGGTGTCGGCGACCGTCGGGCGCGCGACGTGGGACTCTCCCCCGCCGGAGCACCCGCAGCCGCAGCCGCCCCGGCGCAGCGTCCGCAGGTAGCGGCGGGCGGCGAGAAGGACGACCGCCACCACGGCCAGAACGATAATGACGTTGATCATGGCAACCTCCTTACGAGCCCACGTTCTTCTCGCCCGTCGCTCACGCCTCGGCGGGGACGCGGCGGGTCTTCACGCCGAAGCAGAAGTACAGGATGTGGAACACCCACACGCACGCGAGGACGATCCGGCCCACGCGCACCGCGTGCATCATGACAAAGCCGATGGACATGAGCACGGTCACCGTGACCATCACGCGGATCTTGGTGGCCCAGTCCATGCCCTGGCCCCTCACGTAGCTCTCGAGGTTCTTCTTGTAGAGCTTGGTGTTCGTGAACCACGTGTGCAGCCGCTCCGAGCTCTTGGCAAAGCAGAACGCCGCGAGCATGAGAAACGGAAACGCCGGCAGCAGCGGAACCACCGCTCCGATGGCCCCCAGCGCAAGTCCCACACAGCCCAGCGCAACAAGCAACACCTTCTTCACCTTCATGCGTCCTCCTTACGATGTGGAAAAGGGACTGTCCCTTTTCCACAGTCGCCTCTTCTCGGCCTTGGTCTCGATGACGTGACGTACGGCCGCCACGGGGTGGTGGAAGATCATGCGCGGCCCCGAGAAGCGCATGACCTCGCGGATCTTCTCGCGCATCTCCGCCTTGTAGCAGTGCACGCGGCAGTTTGAGCAGAAGGTCTTGGTCTCCATGAAGGGGCAGCGGTCGCTGCGCTGCCGCGCGTACTCCGCGAGCTCGGCGCACTCCGGGCAGAGCTCGCCGCCGCGCGTGCCGTGGCGCTTGCGGCAGTAGAGCGCAATCATCTCGGACACCATGCGCTTCTCGCGCTTGGCCGCCACGCGCGCGGTGTCGGGCGTGCGCGCCATCAGCTGACCCTCCCGTTCTCAACGCAGACCACGGTGTCGGCGATGCGCATCGTGGACGGCCGGTGGGAAACGAGAAGGACCGTCCGCCCGGCGCGCTCCTCGGCAATGGAGCGCAGGATGACGGCCTCGTTCAGGCTGTCGAGGTTGCTCGTGGGCTCGTCGAGCAGCATGAACGGGGCATCGTGCAGGAAGGCGCGCGCAAGCCCCAGGCGCTGCCGCTCGCCGCCGGAGAGCGTGTCGCCGAGCTCGCCGACCGGCATGTCGTAGCCCGCCGGCAGGCTCATCACGAAGTCATGGACCGATGCCTTGCGGCAGGCCGCCTCGATCTCTTCGTCCGTGGCGTCGAGGCGCGCGATGCGCAGGTTGTTGCGGATGCTGTCGTGGAAGAGGTGCGTCTCCTGCGTGACGAGGGACTCCAGCTCGCGCAGGTTGGCCGTGTCCACGTGTCGCACGTCGCGCCCGGAGACGGATACGCTCCCCTCATCTACGTCCCAGAACCGCATGAAGAGGCGCAGCAGCGTGGACTTGCCGGAGCCGGAGCGCCCGGTGATGCCCACGATTCTGCCGGCCGGCGCCTCGAGCGAGACGTCCGTGAGCACGCGCTCGTCTCCGTAGGAGAAGCCCACATGGCTCGCGGCGGCGCCGTCAAAGCCCACCTGCTCCTGGCCCATGACCTCCGGCGTGACCGGCTCCTCGTCCAGGATGGCGAGCACGCGCTCCCCCGCCGCGAGGGTAGGCTGCAGCGTGGAGCCCAGGTTCGCGAGCGCCACCACCGGGCCGAACGAGCTCATGAGCGCGAGCACGGGGATGAGCACCCCGTCAAAGCTCACGACACCGGCGCGGTGAAGCGCCGCCGCAACGAGCAGCATGACCAGATCGCAGGCGAGAATGACCGTGTTGGTGAGCGCCGTCGCGCGACCGGTGGCGCGCTTCATGCGCTCCTCGTCCGCGGCGAGCGCGCAGGACCGCTCGTCCATCTGAGCCAGGCGCTCCGCGCCCGCGCCGTACTGCAGAATCTCGTCCAGGCCGCGCAGGCTCTCCAGCACGAAGCTCGAGAGCTCGCCCGCACCAGCGCGGAAGCGCGCACCGGCGTCCCCGGCCAGGCGCGCCGCGACGAAGGGGCACGCCACGCCCACGGCGAGGTACGACGCCGCGGCCACGACGGCGAGCAGCGGGTGGAAGCTCCCGATGAAGGCACAGGCGCCCGCACAGAAGAGAAGCGCAATCGCGGCGGGCGAGATGGTGTGTGCGTAGAAGACCTCGAGGAGCTCGATGTCCGAGGTGATGAGCGAGATGAGGTCGCCGCGGTCGCGCCCCTCGAGCTTGGCCGGGGTCAGGCGACGAAGCGCCCGGAACACCCGGTCGCGGACAAGCGCGAGCAGCTTGAACGCGATGAAGTGGTTGCACGCCTGCTCGCCGTAGCGGAGCAGGCCGCGCGCCACGGCGCAGACCACCATCGCCACGATGAGGCCCGCGAGCGGGGCCGCCGCGCCCGCGTCCAGCACCGCGAGCACGCCGTAGCCACCGAGCACCGTGATCGCCGCCGCGCAGACGTGGCCGAGAAGCCCCATGAGGACGGCCAGCGCCATGAATCCCATGAGCGGCCGCACCAGCCCCACGAGCCGCAGCATCACCCTCATGCGACCATCCCCCTCGTCTCGCCGTATTCCTCGAGCTCGCGCTGGGCGCGCCAGAGCGTCGCGTAGCGGCCATCCGCGGCAACGAGCTCGTCGTGACGCCCATACTCCACCACGCGACCGCCGTCGAGCACGAAGATCTCGTCCGCCCCCACCACGTTGGCCAGGCGGTGCGAGATGAGGACCACCGTCGCACGCCCGGCCAGCCCGCGGACAGCCGCCATGATGGCATCCTCGCTCTCCGCATCCACGTTGGAGGTGGCCTCGTCAAAGACGTAGACCGGTGTCTCGTGCAAGAGCGCGCGGGCGATGGCCAAGCGCTGGCGCTGACCGCCGGAGAGGTTGGAGCCGCGTTCGGCAAGCACCGTGTCCAGCCCGGCCTCGCCGCGCAGGAAGGACGCCAGCCGCGTGTCCTCAAGCGCGGCCCAGAGCGCGTCATCGTTCGCCCCCGGCGCCGCGACCAGCAGGTTCTCTCGCACCGTCCCCTTGAAGAGGTAGCTCTCGTGCCCCACGTACGTCACGTGGGCAAGCAGATCGGCCGCGTCGAGCGCGCCCACCTCCACGCCGCCCACCGTAAGCGAGCCGCGATACCCGCGCAGCCGCCCCAGCAGGAGCGTCGCGAGCGTGGACTTGCCACAGCCGGACTCGCCCACCACGGCCACGAAGCCGCCCGCCGGCACGTCGAGGCTCACGCCGGAGAGCACCTCGCGTTCGCCGTCGTAGGAGAAGCGCAGGTCACGGACACGCACGTCGCACCGCGCAGGAAACGCCTCCCCACCCGCCGGCGGCTCCAGCAGACCCAGCAGCCGAAAGATCTTCTCGCTCGCTGCCATGCCGTTCATGGCCACGTGGAAGAACGACCCCAGCTGGCGCATGGGAATGAAGTAGTCCGCCGCCAGCAGGATGATGGCGAGGCACCCGCCCAGGTCAACGGCACCCGCCGTCATCTGCGTGAGCGCCACCGCCACGCCGGCGGCCGCCCCGCCGTATGCCACGAGGTCCATGATCGTGATGGAGTTGAGCTGCATCGTGAGCACGCGCATGGTAATGCGCCGGAACTTCTCGGCCTGCTCGTTCATCTCGGCCTGTTTGAACTCGTCAGCCTGATAGACCTTGAGGGTGGTGAGGCCCTGGAGGTTCTCCAGGAACGTGTCGCCGAGCTCGGTGTACTGGCCCCAGTAGCGGCCGAGCAGCTTCTTTGCCCAGGTCTGCACCACGGCGATGGCCACCGGGATGAGCGGCACGCACACGAGCAGCACCACGGCCGCCGGCACGTTCACAAAGGCCAGGGCCACAAAGAGCGTGAGCGGCGCGAGCAAGGCGTAGAAGAACTGCGGCAGGTATGCGCCGAAGTAGGTCTCCAGCTGGTCGCAGCCCTCCACCGCCACCTGCACGACCTCGGAGGTACGCACGCTCTCGCGGTAGCTTGGCCCCAGGCGCAGGAGCTTCTCGTAGATGCGGTGGCGCAGCGTGCGCTTGACCTCACGGCTGGCGAGAAACCCCATGCGCACGGAGCCTGCGGCGGCGAGGCCGCGCACGACGGCCGTCACAATCACGCTGGCGGCGAGAAGTACGAGGTCCTTCTCGCCCGCCACGCCCGCCCAGAGCAGGGACAGCGTCCGGCAGATAACGAGCACCATGCCCATGTTGGCCACGAGCGACGCCCACTGGAGGACCACGCTCGCACACACGTACTTCATGCTCCCCGGCACGACGCCGACAAGCCTCCGGTCAATCATCACGCGCTGCTCCCTCTCCTGCTGCGGTCCACTCTGTTAGACAGCGTAAACTATTCTGAAGAGGTTGTTAACCGAGAATAACTTTTGGCGCGGAGCGGGGCGGCCGCGCGCGACAGAGGGGCACATCAGGGCAGTGGCCGACGCCATTCGGGAGCTGGCCCGCTAGCCCCCTACCCTGCCCAGCAGCGCGCCGGGCCGCCTGTCAAACGTCACGATTTCGCGACCACTCTCGTCGGCGACCCGGCGGGTCACGGGCTTCCCGGCACATTTCCATGCTGCCGACCGGGCGTATAAAACGGCCGACCATACATACCTGTCAGTTTTGGCCTTATTTGAGGGTAAAAGTGACAGGTATGTATGGTCGGCGAAAGATCAACGCGTCTGAACCGCCTCACTCGGTCACCGCTGACGGCGCCAATGGAGCCTCCGGCGCCTCGGGAGCCGCGATGTCAATCTGGCCCAGATCGAAGATTCGGTCGAGGTTGTACATGCCAATGGGGCCTTCCACCTCAACTCCTCCGAGAACGATCTCCCCGCTGCGGGCGTCAAGCTGCGTCGTGAATACGGCCGGGTTGCAGCCCGAGGCAACATATCCGATGCCCGCGAGGACAAGGCCCGCAGCCACAAGACCGCCCGCCACAGCAAGATAGATCCTCTTTGCACTGGTCATAATGCTCGCCCCTTCCTACGCCATGAGGTGCGCAGCGGACGCACCGTTCTTCTCGCCCCGGCTCTTCCAGAAGGGCGAGACGGCCTTTTTCGCCCAGAGCGCCGAGAGGCGCGCGATCTGCTTGGAGACCGCCCAGGCGCCCGCGCCAACGAGAAGCGCCACGCCGAGAAGCGCGATGCCGCATCCCAGCGTCACGAGTGCGTACGGAATGAGGCCGACCTTAACGCCCACGGTCATGAGCGCGAGGTTTGTGACCCCCACGGCACCGAAGCACGCGGCGATGATCCATACGCAGAGCGCCAGCACCCAGATGCAGACGTAGATCGTGACGGCCACGGCGGCAAAGGCCAGCAACAGCGGCACCCACACGGGCGGCCCCACGATGGTGAGCACCCACAGCAGCGCGGTGCTGCGCCGGCGCGTCCGGGCAATCGCGCGCGGCACGGCGGGCAGGTCGTCGAGCGTGGCCTCCGCCACCTCGCCGGGCGCGCCCATGGCGGCCACGGCCTCCTCCTCGGACATCCCGTCCTCCATGCGGTCGGCGATGGCCTCCGCGTAGAACTGCTTGGTCTCCTCCACCTGATCCGCCGGCAGGCAGGCGAGCAGCTCGCCCAGCCGGCCCAGGAACTCATCGCGCGTCATGGTGCGCCCCCTCCACGTAACGATAGATCTCCTGCACGGACGGCCATTCGGCCAGGAACTCCTCGATGCGCTCGCGGCCGGCGTCCGTGATGCGGTAGTACCGGCGTAGCCGCCCGTTGTGCTCGGCGGAGCGCGCCGTGATGCAGCCGGCCTTCTCCAGGCGCTTGAGCAGCGGGTAAAGCGTGGACTCCGTGAGCCCCATGCTGGCGGGCACGTCCTTGACGATCTGGTAGCCGTAGGACTCCTCGCCGCATAAGGCCGCGAGCACGCAGGCCTCCAGGAAACCGCGCTTCATCTGAGCCTCCATCCGCACACCTCCTCTCGTCATATACTGTGTGAAACACACTATATGACGCATAGTATCCAGTGTCAACACTCATTCAGCAGATTACTGTAGGTCCCTGCCCTATACTGGATACTGGACGCAGTCCGTTCCAACGGAGGCGCAGATGGACATCCCGCACTGGCCCTACTGGAAGAAGAACTCCCTCGGCGGCACGCAAATCTGGTACACGGACCTGCCCGACTGCCCCTTTGACGTGCCCAGCATGGGCGAGAAGGACGAGCGGGCCGTAGACGAGCTCAAGCAGCTGGCCGAGAAGTACGGCGCGAACGCCAAGACGGGTCGAAGCGGCAAGCGGGACGGCGGCGCTCGCCGGCCGCGCTACTGAGGCCGTCGCATCTCCAGCACCGAGGGCAGGAAGCCGTGGCGCTCGTAGAGGCGTCGCGCGCCCTCGTTGCCCACGATGACCCTGAGCTCGACCTGGCGCACGTCGCGCGCCCGAAAGACGCCGTCCGCCCAGTCCATGAGCCGCGAGCCAAGGCCCTGCCCGCGATGTCCGGGCATGACGACCAGCTCGTCGAGATAGCCGCGGTTGCCGACAACGTCTACCTTGCAGAGGGCGATCAGCTCGCCGCACTTCTCGATAACCGCCACCTCCGCCTTGCCCGCAGCGAGGTCTTCGGCGCACTCGCGCAGCTGGCCCTCGATCGGCACGCTGGGATAGCTGCCGCCAAAGTGCGCGGAGACCTCGTTATGGTGCCGCGCGAGCTCGCGATAGAGCGGCTCGAGCCGCGCCACCTCGGGCGTCTTGATGGTTCTGAGCTGGTATCCCATGGCACCTCCTCGCGGCGCATAAAGCATAGCCTAGGTCGCCCCCTCTTCCTCCCGTCCTTCCGGCTATGTACGGAGTTGCAGAGTTGATGTTCTTCTCGTTACGTCGTTTACCTGCGGAAATGTTGCTGCTAGGTACCGTATTAATTCTGCAACTTCGTACACACCCGGAAAGGGACGGGCTGATGGCGAGAAGGACGCCCGGCTCTCAGCGTCAGGACGTGACAGACCCGTTGTAGCGTCTGATGGCGAGCAAGATGATCAGGGCAGGAAGCGCTATGCCCACAATCCCGATGAGCGTCTGCGCACCACTGGCCGCATCCCCCACGAAGAGGGCAAGATACGCCGACACGGCAAACGAGGCCCCGACGACCAGGAGCGCCGGTCCGCACACGAGGGAGAGCCGCCGCTCGCCCTCCGGCGTGAGATTGCTCCGGTGGACGGCCTTGAGCGGAGAGCACGTTCTTCTCGCAACCATCTTGATACCCGCTAGAAGCGATATAACGCTTGCGACGGCAAGCACGACCCCGGAAATCACGGCCTTTCCTTTCCCTTGGAAGGCATATCGTTTGCGGCGCCCCCGCCCGCAAGTCGCCTCAGATCGGCAATGGCTTTGCCCATGTCGACGTCCAGCGTGTCAAAGCCGCCCTCGCTCTCCGGGCTGTTCGTGAACCACACCTCGGAGCCACCGTAGCTGTGCCGCCGCAGGCACGGGCGGTGCGGCTCGCTCCTGCTGTATCCCATGGCACCTCCCCGGGCGACGACGTATGAGCAGTATAGTCTCGGCTCGCCGGAAATGCCGCCGCTCAGCCCAACATTTCGACGAACATCGAACTATACGGCATCCATCGAACCAACGAGGGTATACTCCACCGCAGGAGGTCCGCAGCGAGAGGAGGCGAGATGGTCGGCGACGGGTTCAAGGCGCTCTCTGACCCCACGCGCCGCATCCTCGAGCTTCTCGGCGAGCGGGACATGACGGCGGGAGAGATCGGCGAGCACTTCCCCCAGAACAAGGCGACGCTCTCGCACCACCTCGAGGTCCTGCGCGAGGCGGGCCTTGTGGAGGCGGAGCGCCGGGGCAGGAACGTCCTCTACCGGCTGGACACCACCGTCCTGCAGGGCCTCATCTCATGGTTCCTCGGGCTCACGGAAACGGAGGCTTCGGATGAAGGTTGAGCTTGGGCGCGGCGAGCGCGTCTTCTGGGTCGTCCTGTTCGCGGCGGTGGTCGTCCATCTGGCGGCGTATGCGCTGCTGGCCTACCCCGCCATGCCCCAGACGGTGCCCACGCACTGGGGCGCCGACGGCGCGGTCGACGGCTGGGGCGACAAGGCGGGCACGCTCGCCATGGCGGCCATGCCGCTCGTCGTCGCGCTCGTCATGCTCGCCGTCCCGCGCCTCGACCCCAAGGGGCGCAACTTCGAGCGCTTCCGCGGCGTCTACCTGGGCATGAGCGCCGCGATCACCCTCTTCATGGTTGCCGTCTCGTGGATGACGCCGCTCACCGCCTCTGGCCTCGTGCCCGAGGGAGGCTCGCTCGTCTCGACGGTAATCCTCCTCGCGCTCGGCGCCCTCATGGTCGCGCTCGGCAACTACCTGCCGCGCGTCAAGCCCAACTACACCTTCGGCATCCGCACGCCCTGGACGCTCGCGAGCGAGGACAACTGGCACCGCACGCACCGCTTCGCCGGCCCCGTCTTCGTGGTCGCGGGCGTGGCGATGCTCGTCGCCGCCCTGCTCTCGTCCGTGGCGCCCGAGGCGTCGTTCTGGGTCGGCATGGTGGCGGTCCTGCTCGCGACCCTCGTCGTGGGCGTCTACAGCTTCCTTGTCTGGCGGCGCGAGGGCCGCTAGGGAGGGCGTCGGGAGGGAGGCTGCGATGAGCGAGAAGAACGAGCGGCCGGAGCGGGTGCTCCCCGGCAGGACCGACCCGTGGTTCGTGGCGGTCATGGCAATCGTCGCGGGCGGACTCTCCCTCGGGTGCGTGGCGTGCTTCGCGGGCGCGGGCCCCTCGTCCCCGTGGGGCTGGCTCGCGCTCCTGCCCGTCTCCGCCTTCGCGGCCCTGGCCGCCCTGCCCGTCCGCAGCAACCGCGTCGAGCTCTACGGCGACCGCCTCGTCGTCGTGTACGCCGGGACGCGCACGGCGATCCCCTACGCCCACGTGAGGAGCGTCCGGCGCACCAGGACGCTCTGGGCGGGGACGGCCAACTCGCTCGACCGCGTCTACATCGAGGCGCCCCAAGACGGCGACGCCATCGTCTCGGTGAAGGACAACGACGCCCTCGTGGCGGAGCTCGAGCGCAGGTGCGGCCTGCGGTCCAGCGCGTAACTCACGCCAGGAAAAGAGCGACAAGAGGGGCGAGCCGCTCGGACGGCTCGCCCCTCCCGCAGCACGCTGTTGTTGTGGATCTACGCGGCGTTCACGGGAATCTCCACGTCGCCCACCGTCACGCTCACGATGTCGTGCGCGTCCACAATGCGGTCGTAGGTCGTCGCCTTGGAGACGGTGCTCCTGCCGTCGCCCTGCTTCGTGGAGCCACCGTTGGCGTCCGTGGCGTCGAACGTCGTGCCGTCCGCAAAGGTCACGACGACGGGGAGGCCTATCACGGCCGCCTGCTCAGCCAGGGCCTCGTCGCTCATCTTGCCCGAGGGGCCGAGGTCGCCCATCTGCCGGTCAATCGTGTAGTCCACCGTGACGCCGAGGGAGGACACCGCCACGGCGTCGATCGTGACGGCCGACCCCTGCCACGTCGTTGTCTGGCCCGCCGGCAGGTCGACGGTCGTGTCCACGTAGTTCATCTCGAACTTGAGGTTCCAGTCGCCGGCCGCCAGGGTCTCAATCTCCCCCTCGTCGGTGAAGATCTCGAGCTTGCTCATCGAGAAGCGCGCCGTGCGGCCCACAATGCCCGCGTCGTTCCACGTCTGCACCCCCATGACCTGCACGAGCTGCAGCGTGTTGTCACCGGGGTCGGCGTCGTAGAGTCGGACGAAGCCGCCGCCACTCATCGCGCCGTCCACGCGCAGGAACGCATTCCCCACGTAGGTCAGGGTGCCGCCCTCGTGACGCTCGACCCCCTCGAGCACGGAGGGGTCCTCAAACTCGATGGAGTACGCGACGGCGTAATTGAACCGGTCGCCCACCACGGCCTCGGCCGTCACGGTGACGCCGTTCGAGGTCGCGCTCGCGCCGATCGGACGACCCACGTCGTTCAGGAGCTCGGTCTGGGCCGGCGCGCCGCCGAAGACGTCCGAGAGCACGTCAGCCGGGTTGGGCAGCACGCCCGCCGCCACGGCGACGGTGGCGCCCCCGCCCAGCGTGAGCGCCAGCACGAGCCCGGCGGCGACGCGCGCCCAGCGACGCGGGTGCCGAGCAGGGCGGCGCGCTGGCATGGTCAGGATCTCGGCAGGGGCTTCGAGCTGAGCGTTCTTCTCGGCGTCTCCTGCGGCCGCAGCCGCGCGCAGACTCTCGACCATTCGGGCCTTGGCCTCGTCGGAGAAGCGCAGCCCGTCCAACGAGGCGGTGTAGCTATCAAGCGGGGAAGTCATCGTAGTCTCCCTTCAGGTCGTCTCTCAGCCGGGCGCGGGCGCGGCTCAGGCGCTGGCGCACGGCGGCGTCCGTGGCGCCCACGATCCGCGCGACCTCGCGCGTGGGGTAGCCTTCGTAGTAGTGCAGGTAGACCGCCTCGCGCTGCGGGAGCGGGAGCGCCATCACCGCCGCGAGCACGCGGTCGTCGCGCTGCCGGAGCGCGTCCTCCCCCGGCACCGGCGGTGCTGCCGGCTCCGGCACTGCGTCGAGGTCCGCCTCGGGATGGGCGCCGCGATCGCGCAGCAGGTTCTTGCAGGCGTTCACCGCCACGCGGACGACCCACGCGCGCTCGTGGCCGGGGTCACGGAACGGCTCCTCACGCAGGAGCAGCTTCACGAGGGTGTCCTGGCAGACGTCCTCGGCATCGGCCGTCGAGCGCAGGTAGGTGTAGCACACGCGCAGGACCAGGTCGGCGTAGGCGCGCACGAGCCGCTCGGGGTCCCGGTCCAGCGCGCTCCGGGGGACTTGCGTCTGCATCGAACCCGCCTCCTCTCACGTCCGTCATAGTGCCGCCGGGGCGCGGCCGCCACCCCGTCATCTAATACACACGGGCGCACGCCAGATGTGACGGTGTTTTTGGCCCCCCTCTCCGGTTGTGTACGAAGTTTAGTTTCTGATTCACGGTCCTTCTCGGCGTTTCCGCAGCTCAGCACGCTGGCGAGAAGAACATCAACTCCGCAACTTCGTACACACCCGAAGGGGTAACACGCGTGCCGCGCCGTCATCTCCGATACCGGCACGTTATCCGTCGAAGAAGCAGGCTTGGAGCGAACTTGGTCTGCCGCAAGATTTCTCTAAGACGCCACAGGGTACATCTACCGCACTTGGAAAGGAGATGCAGTGAGCGGAACAAATGTGACGTATTGGGTACAATTCATAACAAATCTAAACAAAATGTTGGAGGCTGTTACGAGTTCACAACTTGCCACCCGTGTAGAAGATGCCGAGGCAGCTCGCTTCCGCGAGACAACCCGCCTGCTGGGCATCACGCCGGCGAATGCGATGCGCATCTTCGTCTCCGCGTTCAATGCCCATCGCGGCTTCCCGTTTGAGGTGCGCCTCCCTGAGCCCAAAATCGAGGCCTTCGCCTCCGAGCAGGAGGCGGCGGAGTTTTCCGATCGACTCGCGCTAAGGATGATGGACGATGCGCGGTGAAATCTGGACGATGAAGGACGACCTCTACGCGAGCAAAGCACGACCGGTTGTCATCGTGCAGAGCGACAAGATAAGAGGCTTCGATTCCGTCGTGCTCTGCTTGATGACAACGTTCGAGAGCTCTGGCATACCAACCCGCGTTCGAGTCGAGCCTTCCACGGATAGCGGGCTCGATCGAACGAGCTTCGTGATGACGGACGCACAGGGGCGCATGGACTTCGCGGAGCTCGCGGCGAGGCTGAGACCGTCGGCGTAAGCGCCCTGGCGGAGCGGGGCCATGCCTCGGCTCACACCTTGAGCGACTGCAGGTACGCCTTCTGCTCCGGCGTGACGCGACGGCTCTCGCGCGCCTTCTGGAGCGCCTTGTTGTGCGTCCAGGCGTCGAGGGCACAGGGCCGCCGCTCAAAGAGAGGCAGCGTTGCCGCAGGCTGCTTGATCAGGGCAAACGAGAAGTACCAGGCACGTGCCATGTTGACGTAGTACTCCGGACGGTCGATGGCGGCCACGAGGTCAAGGTGCCCGGGCTCGAAGGCGTCATCCAGGAAGAGCGTCATGAGCTGGACCACGCCAAAGCGCACCACGTACTCCGGCTCCGCGGCGACCCAGCCGCAGATGCGCCCGAACACTGCCGGCAGGTCGCGCTTGAAGGCGGGGACGCGGATGAGGTCGCAGGTCGCCCAGTTGTCGACGTGCGGGAGAAAGGCGTCGAGAAGGCCAAACGCCTCCGCTGGCGTCTTCGCGAGCAGCCCGATGAGCTCGCCGTGCAGGTTGTTCTCGTCGTAGGTCTCGTGCGGGAGCGCGGCGAGAAAGGCACGCGCGTCGGACGCTCGCTCGCGGGCAAGCTGCTTGGCGTAGCTGCGCAGCGCCGGCGTGCGCACGCCGAGGATGCGCGCGGGGTCGACGGTCGGCACGAGCCCCGCCTGGAAGTCCCGGTACTCAGGGTCGACAAGCGCCTCGAGCTCACGCCGGATGCGCGCGATCGCGTTGTCCATAGCTGCCCCTTCCCGCGCTGTCCATCTCGCCTGGCGCATCTAGTCTGTACACCACGTTATACCGCAGCTCAACCATCGAACGCCGGTTGACGGCACGCGCAAAACGTCAACCAGCACTCCTTTGATTCAACCTCTACTCGACCGCATACTGGAGACGGCAGCCGGCCGCCGCCCATCCACCGCATCGAGGGAGTGCATCATGAACGCAACCGTCAACATCGGCCGCACAATCGCGCGGGAGCGCCGTCACAAAGGCATAACGCAGGAGGAGCTGGCCGCCCACCTGGGCGTCTCCAAGGCGGCCGTGTCCAAGTGGGAACTCGCACAGAGTCTGCCGGACGTGAGCCTGCTGCCGCGCATCGCCGCATACTTCTCGCTCACCCTGGACGAGCTCTTCGACTGGCACGACGAGCTCACGGAGGCGGAGTCCGCCGCGCTCTACGCCGAGGTCTACGCGCTGGGCGAGAAGGACCTCCACGCCGCGCACGACCGACTGCACGCACTCGCCGCCGAGCACTACTCGGACGCGAACTTGCTGCTCATGCTGGCCTCGCTCCTCACGGTGTGGGCAGTCGGCATGGCGACGCCGTTTGCGCCGGCGGGCGAGAAGGACGACGCGCCCGACGCCGTCACACTCATCGACGAGGCGCTCGCCCTGATCGACCGCGTGCTCGAGGTGGCCACGGATCCGGCGACCCTCTACCTCGCGCAGCAGCAAAAGGCCACGACGCTCTTCCAGGCCGGACGCTACGACGAAGCGGCGACGCTGCTGGAGCCGCTCGTGCGCCGGCAGGACGCGGGTGCCCCGACGACGCTCCTCGCCTCAGCCTACCGCAGGCTCGACCGCAACGACGAGGCGCTCGACCTGCTGCAGGCCGAGCGCCTGCGCGCGGCGAGCTTCGTGCTCTCGTCGCTCATGCAGGAGGTTGGGATGCGGGGCGAGGCCGCATTCGCGCGGACGGCCGGCGATGCCGCGGAGGCGGTCTACGCCGCACTCGACATGCGCGCAGTGAACCCGTTCTTCTCGGCAACGATGTCCCTCGAGGTGGCGGAGGTGCTGCGCAAGGCTGGCGAGAAGGACGCTGCGCTCGAGGCGCTTGCGCGAGCAATCGACGCTGCGACCCTGGGGCATCAGGACGCGGCAGACTCTCCGCTCTGGGACCGCATGGACGACCGTTTCGAACCTGCCCGTGCCGGCGAGGCATGGGCAGCTCACAAGTCTCGCCAAGCGGACGAGGCAGGATTGCTCATTCGACAGGGTCTTGCCGAGCGCACGTCGTCTCCTGAGTGGCAGAGGATTGTGAGCGACGATCCTCGTTACCGCGACATTCTTGCGAAGACTCCGCGCTGATGCTCCGCGTGACGATCTCATCCTCGTCGCGCCCGGTCGCCATGCAGTAGACGAGGAAGACGAGACGTACGCCGAGGTTCAGGAACAGCAGGGCGAAGATGAATCCGAGGCCGCCCAGGACAACCTGCCGGATGATCGACGTTGGCCCGACGATGAGAACGAATTTCACAGTGTCGAGCACCCTGAGCGCGAAGGCTGCCACCGCGACCGCAACGATGACGCGCGCGGGCAGCCAGACGCGGCAGACCGCCTGGAGCGACCTGATGGAGCTCATGATGAGTATCGCGAAGACGAAGAACGCCACGCCAAAGCCCGCGGCGCAGCCGAGCGTGAAGCCAAGGTCGACGGGCTGATCGTTCGCCCGTGTCCCCGCGAAGCCGACCGCCGCGCCGAACGCCGCGCCCAGCAGCGCGAATATGACGTACACCACGACGTCGAGACGCCTCTTGCCGTGGATGACGTCACCTGCGTACTGCATCTCGTCGGACGTGGGCAGCCTTACGAACACAGCCATGCGGAGCATCCTTTCCTAAGGGTGCGCCTAGGGTAGTCGCGCGCCACGTGCCGTGCGTAACGAGCCGGTAAGCGCTCTGACAGGGTTTGTGGCGCGGTCCCGTGGGGAAAGGACGGTATCGTAGCCATAGGACAGGCTGCTTTGAATCGGGGAGGCGTTTGCGCGTGCTGTCCGGTCGAACAGGACGAAGCGTTGCCTTCGCGCTCGCCGCGGCGGCGCTCTATGCGCTGAGCACGCCGTTTTCCAAGGTGTTGCTTGCCGATGTCGCGCCAAACATGATGGCGGCGCTGCTGTATCTCGGCGCGGGCGCCGGCATGACGGCGCTTTCGCTCGCGAGCGGCGCACGCGGAGATGCGGGCGAGGTTCGCGGACGGCCCCTCGAGCGCGCGGACGCCCCCTACGTGGCCTCGATGGTCGTGCTCGATGTGGCGGCGCCCCTGCTGCTCATGGCAGGGCTCTTCCTCTCGTCGGCAGAGAGCGTGTCGCTGCTGAACAACTTTGAGATCGTGGCGACCGCCCTTATCGCCCGCCTCGCGTTTGGGGAGCGGGTGGGGGCGCGTACGGCGACGGGCATCGGCGTTATCTCTCTGGCGTGCGTTCTCCTGTCTTGGGACGCGGGCGTGCGTGGGTTCTCCGCTGGTTCGCTTCTCACGCTTGCAGCATGCCTGTGCTGGGGCATCGAGAACAACTGCACGAACAGGCTGTCGGACTGCGATCCGGTTCACGTTGTCGTCATCAAGGGGTGGGGCTCGGGCACCGGCGCGCTTGTCGTGGCGCTCTGCGCGGGCGACGCCCTGCCGACGCTCGTTGACGCGGGGCTTGCGCTCCTGCTCGGGTTCGTCTCATACGGGCTGTCTATCGCCTGCTATGTGCGCGCCCAGCGCGACCTGGGGGCGGCACGAACGAGCGCGTTCTACGCGGTGAACCCCTTCATTGGCAGTGCGCTGGCGTTCGCTCTGTTCCGCACGCCGCTTGCGCCGACGTTTGTCCTCGCGCTCGTCCTTATGGTTGTTGGCACATGGCTTGTGGCGCCGCGTGATCCTAGTGCGCCTCGCCCACCAGCTTGAGGCCGACGACGCATGCCACGAGGCCCGCTATGAGCAGGGCCTTTGCCCACGAGAACGACTCCGCGCCGGAGACGACGCCCCACGCCACCGTGAGCGCGGCGCCGATGCCCACCCAGACGGCGTAGGCGGTGCCCAGCGGAATCGTGCGGACGGCGTGGCTCAGTCCGAGCATGCTCGCGGCAAGCGCGACGACAAACACGATAGAGGGGACGGGCTGCGTGAAGCCCTGGGAGCGGTCGAGGGCCTGGGCCCACACGGCCTCCATCGCGCCCGACACGACCAAAATGACCCAATCCATGACAACCTCCCAGATTATGCGCCGTCTTTGCGATTCTGGTACGGCTGCCCTCGTCAGAGACCCGTTGGGTCGAGGGAATCGTAGCACAGGCGCGCGAGGTTATGTGGTGTGCGTCCCTTGACTGATGGTTCTTCTCGCGTTCTCGCAGTTCAGAGTTGTGGGCGAGAAGAACGGGCCGCTCGGAAAGAGACGCGGACTTCTGCAAGTTCTGCTACGACCACGGTGACTTCACCGCCAAGGGCATGACGATGGACGAGTTCATCGAGGCGACGGCTCCCATGGAGGCCAAGGCGCTTGGCGTCTCCCTCGACGAGGCGGTCTCGCTCATGGCCACGCTGCTGCCGCACCTCAAGCGCTGGCGCGAGGTCGCCGAGAACGAGGAGGCCTACGGCGAGGAGGTCCGTGCCGCCTACGGCGACGAGGTGATGGATGCCGCTAACGAGAAGTACGTGGCGATGGGCGAGGCGGCGCACCTGCAGGCCGAGGAGCTGGCGCTCGCCATCAACGAGCAGCTGCGCCGCGCGATGGAGGCGGGAGACCCTGCCGGCCCGGAGGCGCGCAAGCTCGTCGCGATGCACGGTCACTGGCTGCGCATGTACTGGCCGGACGGGCTCTACACGCCCGAGGCCCACAAGAGCCTGGCCGACGGTTACGTCTCCGACGAGCGGTTCCGCGCCTATTACGAAAAGGTGGCCCCGGGTGCTGCGCAGTTCCTGCGCGACGCGATTCACGCGTGCGTGTGATCTGCCTGAGGGTCGCGTTCTGGTCCTAATAGGACGTGTTCCCTTCCTATCCGGTTATCGGCCCTTGTTCGCCTTAAGCTAGCAAATTGCAAACCATTTACTTTTGCTAGGATATCCTAGCAAAACGAGCTATATGAGAAAATGCTAGGATATTTACCGCGTCATGAGTTACGAAGCGTGACCGGATAAGGGGGCCTTATGTACGAACGAGCTTGTGTGGGCCTGCTGGCGGAGCGCCTCAGCGAGCCACGGCGCTTCATTCAGATCGTGGTCGGCTCGCGACAGACGGGCAAGAGCACCGCTGTGAGCCAGGCGCTCTCTCATGTGGAGACTCCCCGCGTCGAGTTTGCCTTCGACCGCCCGCGGGATCGGCGCGCTCGCAAGCTGGAGGAGGTCTGGGAGTCCGCACGCGAGGCCGCCGTGGACGGGAATGATGTCATTCTCTCCCTCGATGAGGTGCAGAAGGTCCCCGACTGGGCTTCGACGGTGAAGTACCTCTGGGACGAGGACACGAGGTCCGGACGCGGCGTCAAGGTCGTCCTTACGGGATCCTCCACACTCACCCTGCAGCGAGGCATGTCCGAGTCCCTCAAGGGGCGCTACGAGCTCATTCCCTCGACCCAGTGGACCTACGGCGAGTGTCGAGAGGCCTTTGGGTGCACGCTGGATGAGTATCTCTACTTTGGTGGATACCCCGGCGCGGTTCAGCTCCGCGACGACGAGCCCCGATGGGGCGCGTATGTGCGCGATGCCATCATCGAGCCCACGCTGACGCAGGACATCCTCGAGATGGAGACGGTTCGCAAGCCGGCGCTGCTCCGCGCGCTGTTTGAGGTGGGCGCCGCTTATTCTGCCCAGGAGATTTCCTACCGCAAGCTCCTTGGCCAGCTCGACGACCGAGGCAATACGGACACCATCGCCCACTACCTGGAGCTGCTCTCGCATGCGGGGCTCATGAGCGGCCTCAGGAAGTACGACGAGAAGATCATCAAGGAGCGCGGCAGCTCGCCGAGGCTGCTCGTACACGACACCTCGCTCATGGTGGTCGCCTCCGGTGAGAGCAGAGCAAGGCTGCTCGAGGACAGCGATCGCCGCGGTCACCTTGTGGAGACGGCGGTTGGCACCTACCTCCTCGCACGATCGAAGATGGGGCACTTCTCGGTCAACTGGTGGAGGGACGGCTCGGCAGAGGTGGACTTCGTGGTGACGCAAGGCAGGAAGAGGACGGCAATCGAGGTCAAGAGCGGCCGCGTCAAGAGCCTCAAGGGGCTTGGCGAGTTCGTCCAGAGGTTCCCGGGGACCTATGCCCTTGTTATCGGCTCGGACGAGTTCCCCGTGGAGGACTTCCTTCTGGGAAGGGTCCCGCTCTTCCAGTAGCGGTTCTTCTCGCCGTGCTTTGTTGCACCTTGGCCTTGCCCTTCCCTTCTCGGGTGTGTACGAAGTTGCAAAACTAATACGGTACCTTGCGATTACGTTTCCGCAGGTAGACGAGTTGGCGAGAAGAACATCAACGTTGCAACTTCGTACACACCCGGAGGGGGCTAGCGGGGCTCACGCACGACGGCGGCGAAAGCCGAGCGCGGCGATGCCGGCGGCGAGCGCGGCGAGGACCGGCCACGCACCGGCCAGCGCGAACGCACCCACGACCGGGCCGCTCACCGCCGTCGCCGCCATGCCGCCAGCGCGCAGCGCGATCGACTGCACGGAGGCCATCCCGGAGCGCTCCTCGGAGGGCACCGCGTTGTGGAGCACGGTCTGCTCGACCACGCTGCGCGCCCCCAGCGCAACATAGAGCGCCGCGTAGACGACCACGAACGCGACCGCGCTCCCCGCCGCCGAGAAGAGCGCCAGGCAGACGATCGCCGCCCCCTGCAGCGCCAGGTACAGCGCGCGCCGCCCGCCCGCGCCGAGCCGCGCGGACGCCTCGCTCCCCCACCGCATGGCCGCCGCGCTGCCGACCGCCGCCGCAACCATGCCCGCGCAGTTCACAAAGCCGAGCAGCCACGCGCCCTCCGGCCCCACGAAGCCCTCGAAGGCCAGCTGCCAGTACGTCTCCACCATCAGCATGACCACGCCCGCCGAGGCGGACGCCACGAGCACCGTCCGCACGTCGCCCGGCCGCGCAATCGCCGAGCGCATCTCCGCGAGCACGCCCCGCAGCCGCCCGCGCGCCGAGCCCTCCCCGCGAGCGTCTGCCGGGAAGAGCGCCAGGCCGCCGACCAGCGCCGCCGCACCCACGCCCATCACGCACAGAATGAGCAGCGTGTAGCTGGGGTCGAACGCCGCCAGCGCCCCGCCGGCGAGTGCGCCCGCCCCCACGCCCGCGGACTCCAGCAGCGCGAACCGTCCGTTGAGCGCGTCGAGCGCGGCCAGGCGCTCTGCCGCATCCGGGTGCTCCGCCACCACACGGTCCAGCTCGATCGCCTCGAGCGTCCCCGTACGCGCCGCGAGGGCGAGCCCCCGCAGGACGCCGGAGACCGCCACCGCAACGGGGCTCGGGCCCGCCAGCAGCACCGCGTACGTCGCCACCTGCAGCGCCATGGAACACACGAAGACCCGGCGCCGCCCCAGGACGTCCGCCGCGATGCCGCTCGGCACCTCGCAGGCCACCGTGATGACAAGCGTCACGCCGATCGCGAGCGGCAGCGTCTCCAGCGTGGCCCCGCGAGCCAGAAGCAGCAGCGAGAGCACCGGGTTGGCCAGGCCGACCCCCAGGTTGACCAGCAGGAACACGAGCGCGTGCGAGACGGGCAGAACACGGTTCTTCTCCATGACGGACCCTCCCCCTGTCAGGCGGACAACATGCAGATTGGGTTGTGACCAGAGGCGGCAGAGCCGCGGGCGCCTACGCCGTGAGGTCCCTGTGCGGGTAGCAGGCCACGCTGACCTCCCACGGCACCGTGTCCGCGCGCGGCTCGTCGTGCTTCTCGACAAACTCGCTCACCAGGCGCTGGAACTCCCGTGCCTCGTCCTCCGTGAGGTACATCACGCCGCTGCGCAGGTCGCCGTGGGCGAGGCCCAGCTTCTTCTCGCGCTCCACCGCGCCGGAAGCGGTGTAGGCGTGCAGCCCCGCCATGACCTGCTGGCTGAGGTAGTCCACCAGGAGCATCTTCTCCTCCTGGAGGTCGCCCTGCTCGGAGGCGCGCAGGGCCACATCCGTGGGCACCGCCCGCCAGTAGCGCGCGGTGATGCCGCGCACGACCTCCGTGTGGTCCACCTCCACCAGGCCCAGGGTCTCCAGCTTCTTCATGTGGTGCGTGACCGACGAGGCGGAGATCCCCATGACGTCCGCCAGCTGCTTGCACGTGGCCGGCCGCGCGAGGACCTGCATCTCGTGCAGCAGGCGCTGGCGCTGCGGGTTCATGTAGATGTCCAGCTGCTTGCGCGTGGTGATGTCCAGGGTCCGCTTGGGCATGGTGCCTCCTCCGTTGACGTTGCATGTCATGGTACGTTACACGCTTTGTAATGTCAACAGGTGCCGAACAAACTCCCCGATTCTTAGACGTCTATCTACCTGCGTAAACACGAGAAATACCAGGTAGATGGCCCAGTTTCGGCGTCCGAAAAATCGGGAGGTTGCCCGCCCGTCAACGCGCCGCCCCGAGTGAGCCGAACCAAAAACCCCAGCTCAACACCACTGTCAAGCACATTTGACAGCCCTGGACTGCCGCCCGCGCCGCGATGTCCCCCACCTTTGATGGTAGGATTTCGCCGGAAGCGTCACGTTCTTCTCGACAGGGTCGCGCCGTAGCCGGAGGGAGGCAGGCATGGAGCTGGGAAGCCGCATCAGGGAGCACCGCGCACAGCTCGGCATCTCGCAGGACGAGCTGGCGGGCCGCATCTACGTGAGCCGCCAGACGATCAGTTCCTGGGAGAACGACAAGACGTACCCGGACGTCCAGAGCCTGCTGCTCCTCGCCAACGTCTTTGGCACGACCATCGACGAGCTCGTGAGAGGAGACGTGGACGTCATGAAGGAAACCGTCGAGAGGGACATGCGGCTGCTCAAGAGGTTGAGCTGCGCGATGATCGGGTTCATCGCGCTGATGGTGCTCGTCATGGTCTGGTGGGTGGTCCAGATGACCGCCTGGGACCTCTCGCTGCTGCAGACGCTGCCCACCCTGACGCTGGCGCTCGTGCTGTGGGGGATCGCCCTGTTTGCCGCCGCGTGGGCCGGGCGCATCAAGAAGGAGCACGACCTCGTCACCTACCGGGAGGTCCTCTCCTTCTGGAACGGCGAGCCCGTGGACCGCGACACCGAGCGCGGCCGGCGCGAGCGGATCATGCCCCTCTGGATGAAGGGGGTCCGCAACGTGGGCTGGGTGCTCATCGGGTGCGCCGTGGGATGGCTCCTCGGCTACGCTGGCAGCTGGCTCATCGACACGCTGCTCGGGTAGGGCGGACGAGAAGAACGTCGCGCTCAGCGAGCGTGACGGGACTAGAGGCCGAGGCCGCCCTCCCCCCACAGGTACCAGGAGCCGTCGATGTTGATGGCGTACAGGCCGGACTCCTCCATGTCCTGAGAGTCCGACTGCCCGAGGGCGCTGATCTCCATCGAGTAGGAGATGTGGTTGCCGTCGGTCACGTTGGCGCTCATGCCGGCCTCGGCCAGCTCCTCGTTGACGTCCGCGAGCTCGTCGGCGTCGAGCGGCGCGCCGACGGTGGCGGAGAACTCGATGTCGGCCAGGCTCGCGACGGAGCTCAGCTCGTCGGGGTCTCCAAGCGCCGACGACATCTCGTCTCTGAGGTCATCGCGCGTCATGCCCTGCTCGGCGAGCTCATGGTCGACGGCCTCCTGCGGCATGAGGTCGACGAGGTCATCCATTCCCCTCTGCGTGGCATCGGCGGAGAAGTCCCCGTCGATGATGGTGTCCATGGCGGAGTCGACGCCGTCGGCGACCTTCTGCGCGGAGCTGTGCGGGCCGTCGGGGACCATCTGCGCAGAACCGAGCGAGCCCTCTGCGACCGTCTGGCTGGAGTTTTGAGTGCCAACTAGGCTCACGATGCCCCAGACAGCGAGCCCAACGACAACAACTACCGCCACCGCAACGATCGCAACGATGAGACCGGTCTTGCTCTTGGGCTTCTGCGGGGGCACGGCGGGGGTGACCGGCGCGGCGCCGTAGCTGGGCGGGGTCTGCGGCGGCGTCTGGGGCACCTGCGGCTGCACCGGGGCGGAGCCGAGCTGGGCGCCGCACTTCCAGCAGAACCTGCTGCCGTCCGGCAGCTGGGTGCCACAGTTGGAACAGAACATAACGGGCCTCCCCTCGCCGGCGTCCCACGTCACGGGGCGCACAAGTCTTCTGCGACATCATAGCCAATCTCGAAACGCCAATAACGCCTGTCACCGAGACAGAGCTGCGGCACAAAGCAGGCCTCCCGGAGGTCCGATTTTGTGCCGCAGCTCTGTCTCGGTGGCCATGTGTGCCGTTTCTCTGTTTCGGCGAGAAGGGCCGGCGAGAAGAACGGCCGCCCCGGAATCACCGGGACGGCCGTCTGATCGGGTGACGCGCGGAGCTCTGGCGTCAGCGGTACTAGAAGAGGCTGCCGCCCCACAGGTACCAGGAGCCGTCGATGTTGATGGCGTACAGGCCGGACTCGTCCATGTCCTGGGACTGCGTCTGCCCGAGCGCGGAGGCCTCGATCGAGAAGGAGATGTGGTTGCCCTCGGTCACGTTGGCGCTCATGCCGGCCTCGGCCAGGTCCTCGTTGACGCTCGCGAGCTCGTCGGAATCGAGCGGCGCGCCGACCGAGGTGGAGAACTTGATGTCGGCCAGGCTCGCGACGGCGCTCAGCTGATCGGCGCTTCCGAGCATCGTCGACATCTCGTCGTCAAGGTCCTCGCGCGTCATGCCCTGCTGGGCGAGCGAGTTCTCAACGGCCTCCTGCGGCATGAGGTCGATGAGGCCGTTCATGCCCTTCTGGATGGCATCGGCGGAGAAGTCTCCGTCGATGACGGTGTTCACGGCGGAGTTGACGCCGTCGGCGACCGCCTGCGCGGAACCGTGCCCGCCGCCACCGACGCAGCTCACGATGCCCCAGATGGCGAGCGCGACGACTGCCACCGCCGCGACGAGCGCGACGATGAGGCCGGTCTTGCCCTTGGACTTCTGGGGGGGCACGCCGGGGGTGACCGGCGCGCCGCCGTAGCTGGGCGGGGTCTGCGGCGGCGTCTGGGGCGCCGGGGCGGAGCCGAGCTGGGCGCCGCACTTCCCGCAGAATTTGCTGCCGTCCGGCAGCTGGTTACCACAGTTGGGACAGAACATAACGAGCCTCCCCTCGTCGGCGCCCCGCGCACGGGGCGCACAAACCTTCTGCGACATAATAGCCAAACCTCAAAGCACTCTGAAAGCCTCAGCCCCCAACGGCAGGCTGAGACGCGTTAGAGGTGCCGCCGAGTGGGTACGATGCCGCTACCGACCCCGAACCGAGGAGCCCCATGAGCACAGCAGCCGCCCCCGTCCCCTCCGAGAGCCGCAAGATCTCGGTCCTTCTCAAGGTCTACGGCGTCTACTGCCTCGTGACCGCCGCCGCGGTCCTCGCGCTGATCGCGCTCATCGCGGTCCCGCTCGCGCAGTACGGCGCCCAGCTCTTCCGCGAGCGCCATGACGTCACGCTCACGACAACGCTCTACCTCGTGCAGATCGTGACGCTGGCGCTCGGCGCGGCCGGCTACGTCGCCTTTGGCGTGCTCGTGCTCAAGAACCGCCGCCGGCACGTGGCGCAGATCGCCTACGCGCTCATCGGCGTGGGCATCGCCAACCTCGTGCTGGAGATCATGCTCAACGGCTTTGGCGACAACCTCGTCTACGACGGGGTGCGGCTGCTCATCCTCGTCGTGATCTCAGCCACCATCGACCCCACGCTCATCTCCGAGCGCCAGCTCCAGCGCAAGCTGCGCGACATGGAGACCGAGGAGGCCGCCGAGGCCGGCACGCTCGGGCGCGCCAAGGGCGACCGCGGCTTCATCGAGCTGGACTTCTTCAACCTGTTCTGGGTCTTCGTGGTCTGCAGCGTGCTGGGGCTCGTGCTGGAGGTCGTCTGGCACATGGTCGTGGTGGACCCGGGCGTCTACCAGGACCGCGCGGGGCTGCTCTACGGGCCCTTCTCGCCCATCTACGGCGTGGGCGCGGTGCTCATGACCGTGGCGCTTAACCGCTTCTGGCGCGCCAACCCGGTGGTGATCTTTGTGGTGTCCGCCGTGATCGGCGGGCTCTTCGAGGCGGCGGTCTCCTGGTTCATGCAGGTCGGCTTTGGCGCCGTGGCCTGGGACTACTCGGGCTCCACGATCTTTGGCCTCTTCCCGGACCCGGTGGCCGCGCTCATGGGCGGGCGCACCTCCACGCTCTTCATGTGCATGTGGGGCGCGCTGGGCTTTGTCTGGATCAAGTTCTGCCTGCCGTGGCTGCTCAAGCTGATCAACCTCATCCCCTGGCAGGCGCGCTACTCCGTGACCGCCGTCTGCGCCGCGCTCATGCTCGTGAACGCCGTCATGACGCTGCAGTCCCTCGAATGCTGGTACCAGCGCGAGTGCGGCCTGGCGCCGACGTCGCCGGTGGAGGAGTTCTACGCGGAGCACTATGATGACGCCTACATGGCCAACCGCTTCCAGTCCATGACGATCACGCCGGAGGACGCCGCCCGCGCATAGGGCCCGGGCGACACGTTCTTCTGCCCGGCGCGGCGCCCTTCTCGTCCTATCCCGCACTCACGCGCCGAGACGGAGCAACTACGGAAAAGGGACCCGATTTCTAGACGCATTTCCGCGGATGCTCCGCCTCGGCGAAAGCGGGCAGGAGTGGCGGCGAGGTATGGGCAACGAGAAGAGTCGCCCGCTCGTCAGACGGCGGTGAGGACGCGCTCCCGGGCGCGGGCGAGAAGGGCCGTCACGTCGCGCGGGGTCTCGCCCAGCACCTCGGCGACGCGCGCCACGAGCCAGAGGTGCCGCTCGTGCATGAACGCGATCGACGCGCGCCGCTTGGCCTCGGTGGAGGCGCTCGAGCGCGCGAGCATGCCCACCGTGCCGCCCACCGCATACTCCAGCTGCGCCTCCACCGCGTCCGGCAGCGCGCCGCCGTCCGGGCAGAGCGCCGCCGTCCAGAGGGCCAGCATCGCCTCGAGCGCCACGTCAAAGACCGCGCTCATGCCGCCCCGGTCCAGAAGCAGGCACACGCGGCAGAGGCTCCGCGACACCACCGGCGTCTCGGCGGGCGGCTCCTCGCACGCCGCGATCGCCGCGAACGAGTGCCCCTCGCGGTCCGAGTTCAGCAGTTCCTGGGAGATCGCCCACGCCACCAGGTGGTCCAGGTCGGAGAAGTGGTAGTAGAACGACCCCCTGCTCACGCCCGCCGCCTCGATGACGTCGCCCACGACGATCTCCGTGAGCCGCCGCGTCTCCAAAAGCTCCCAGAGCGCGTCCGCGAGGCGCCCCCGCATCCGGTCCGCCGCGCGCGTGCTCATCGCTCCCCCTCCGGCGCCACGTCCGGCCGCGCGTCCATGACGAGCATCTGCAGGCGGTTCTCGATGTTGGCCTGGCTCACGTCCGGGTCGTAATCCAGCGGCAGCACCTGCGCGTCCGGGTAGAGTTCCTTCACGCGCTTGATGATGCCGCGGCCCACCACGTGGTTGGGAAGGCACCCAAACGGCTGCAGGATCACGAAGTTGCGCACGCCGCGCTCGGCCTGCTCCAGGATCTCCGCCGGGATGAGGATGCCCTCGCCCGCGTCAAAGGTGTGCGGGATGATCGGGTCGCTCTTCTCGGCCAGCTGGGCCATGCTCGCGGGGCGCTCGTATAGCGGAAAGTCGCGCGCCACGCGGTCGACCAGGGCAAGGGCGGTCGAGAAGAGCCCGTCGGCCAGGGCGTTCCACGCGCGCTCGCGCGCCGGGATGCTCGCGTGGTACTCGCGGGCCTGCGCGTGCTTGTAGGAGTAGCTCTTGCGGATGACGTCGGCCATGCGCGCCTCCACGATCTCGAGGCCGTTGGCCTCCAGGTAGCGCTCGATCTCGTGGTTGGCGCCGGGGTGGAAGTTGAGGAGGTACTCGCCGACGATAAGGACGCGCGGCCGCAGGTGGGAGCGGTCGTACGGCACCGCCGAGAGCTCCTCGAGGCCGCGCGCGAACGCGTCGAGCGCGCCCCGAGCCCCGCGTGCGACGACGCCGTCGATCAGGCCGTCCATCGCGCGCTCGAAGGCGGCGTCGGCCGCGCCCGCCTCCGTCTCGTACGGGCGCACCTTGCGCAGCAGCGCCTCGTAGACGTCCACCATCGCGATGCCCAGCACGAAGTCCGCCGAGGCCGGCACGCCCAGGCGGAAGCCCGGGTGCAGGTCGTGGGAGTCCGCGCCGTCGTTGGTGATGATGGGGACCTGCGCGTAGCCCGCGTCGTCGAGCGCCTTGCGCAGGAGGGCGCCGTAGTGCGTGAGGCGGCAGTCGCCCACGTACTTGGCCATCATGACGGCCGTGCGGTCGGGGTCGTGCCCGCCGCGCTCGAGCTCGGCGAGGATCTCTCCGATCACGATCTGCGCCGGGAAGCAGATGTCGTTGTGGACGTAGCGCTTGCCGAGGCGGATGGCCTCCTCTCGGCCAACCTCCAGCGGCACCGCGCGCAGGCCCTGGCGGCTCACCACGGCCGCCATGAGGCGCGAGAACGCGTGGCTGGTGTTGGGGACGATCACCTCGTAGACCTTCTCGTCCCCGCGCTCGAACTTCACGGGGTACGGGTCCGTGAGCTCTCGGGGCGCCCCCGCGCCGCCGGCGGCCCGCTCCGCCGCGCGCCGCTCGCGCACGGTCTCCACGAACGAGCGCACGCGGATGCCGAGCGGGCCCGTGGCGTCGGACTCGTCCAGCTTGAGGACCAGCGGGGCCTTGCTCCCGATCTCGTGCATGAGGCGGACGATCTCGTCGGAGAGGTAGGCGTCGTGCCCGCAGCCAAAGCTCACGAGCTGGACGTACTCCAGGCGCGGGTCGCGCGCGGCGATCACGGCCGAGCCGAGCATGCGCTCGTGGAAGTTGTTCACCACGTCGATGCGGCTGGCCGAGAGGTCCACGTCGTGGACGCCGGGCACCGCGTCCGCCGTGAGCACGGGCACGCCCATCCGCACGAAGGCGTCCGGCAGCTCATGGTTCACGAGCGCGTCGTTCTGGTACGGCCGGGAGGCGAGCACCACCGCGTAGCCGCCGTCGCGCTCCACCTGCTCGAGGACCTCGCGCCCGCGGCGCTCCAGCTCCTCGCGGAAGGCGCGCTGGGCCGCCGTGGCCTGCCGGATCGCCGAGCGGGCCTGGACGCGGGTGACGCCCGCCCAGTCGCGCAGCCAGTCCATGAGCTGCGCCTCGCGGTCCTTCTCGCTGTACCAGTGGAAGAGCGGCGCGTCAAAGGGGATGCCCCAGCGGCGCTCGGGGTTGTCGGAGTTCCTCACCACGAGCGGGTAGCCCTTGACCACGGCGCACATGGACTGGCTCGTGGGCGAGGCGTTGTCCGAGGGGACCGTGGTGATCGACGGCATGAGGATGCGGTCCACGCCGGCGTCGCGCAGGTCGCGCAGGTGGCCGTGAACGAGCTTGGCCGGGAAGCACACGGTGTCCGAGGTCACGGCCGGAAGGCCCCGCTCATACATCGCGCGCGTGCTCCTGCGCGAGAGGTGGACGCGGTAGCCCACGGCGCGCAGCAGCGTGGTCCAGAACGGCGCCCACTCCCAGAGCGCCAGCACGCGCGGCAGGCCGATCACGGGCGCGTCGTCGCCGAGGTCGCGCGCGGGCTCCACGGGGTACTCGCGGAAGAGCAGCCGCTCGCGCTCCGCGAAGAGGTTGGGCACGCGGGCGGTGCGCTCGCGGACCTTGCGCTCCTGGGCGCGGACGCCCTCGTCATGCGGGTCGCCCACGACCTCGCCGCGTGGGCAGCGGTTGCCGGTGACCCACGAGGCGCCGCTCGAGAACGTGATGCGCGTGCGGCTGCAGTGGTTCTGGCAGAACGGGCAGCGCAGGCCCGTCTCGGTCTTATAGGAGAAGCCCGCGAGCGCGTCAAAGCCCACGAAGGACGTGCGCGGCAGGTGGCCGGTCGCGCGCAGGCCCTCCTCGGCGCGCTCGCGCACGAGCTGGGCCGCGCCGATGGCCCCCATGAGGCCGGCGTGCGGCGCGCGCGTGACGGGGCGGCCCACGCGCTGCTCGAAGGCGCGCAGCACCGCGTCGTTCAGGAACGTGCCGCCCTGCACCACGATCTTCTCGCCCAGCGCGTCCATGCTCGGCACGCGGATGACCTTGGTGAACACGTTCTCGATGATCGAGCGGCAGAGGCCGGCCATGATGTCGTCCGGGGTGGCGCCGTTGCGCTGCTCGGTCACGATGGAGCTCGTCATGAAGACGGTGCAGCGGCTGCCCAGCCGGGCCGGCACCGGCGCGCGGAAGGCCGCCTCGGCGATGCCCTCCACCAGGATGCCGAGCGTGCCCGCAAAGGTCTCCAGGAAGGAGCCGCAGCCCGAGGAGCACGCCTCGTTGACCACGACGTTGGTGATGACGCCGTGGTCGAGCCAGATGGCCTTCATGTCCTGGCCGCCGATGTCCAGCACGAAGGTGGCGTCGGGCACGAGGTCGCGGACCGCGCGGGCGTGCGCCACGGTCTCCACCACGTGGTGGTCCGCGCCGAAGGCCTTGGCAAACATGAGCTCGCCGTAGCCCGTGGTGCCCACGCCCAGGACCTCGAGCGTGTGGCCGGCGGCGCGGTGGCGAGCGTCCAGCTCGCGCAGGGCGCGGGCGGCCACGTCGAGCGGGGCGCCCTCGTTGGAGGCGTAGAAGGAGTCCACGAGCGCGCCCGCCTCGTCGATCAGGGCAAACTTGGTGGTGGTGCTGCCGGAGTCGATGCCCAGATAGCAGCGCAGGACGCCGTCTTTCGGCGCGGCCGGGGCGGGGTCAGGCGGCGCGGCGTGGCGGCGCTCGAAGTCCGCGCGCTCCTCGTCGGACGAGAAGAACGGGCGGGCCGGTTCCTCGTGCGCCACGACGGGGTGCCGGTCGAGCTCCTCAAGCGCCGTTGTGGCCGCCGCGACGTCGAGCGCGGCGGGCCGGTCGGCGAAGAGCTGGTCGCACGCGAGCGCGGCGCCGAGCGCCATGATCGTCTCGGCGTGCTCGGGGACGAGCGCCTCGTCCGCGGCGAGCCCCAGGCGCTCGGTGAAGACGCGCACGAGCGTGGGGTCAAAGGTGAGCGGGCCGCCCTCAAAGACGACGGGCGCCACGATGTCGAGCCCCTGCGCGAGGCCGCCGATCGTCTGCTTGGCGATGGCGTGCAGCGCCGAGAGCGCGATGTCGGCCTTGGAGACGCCCTGGTTGATCAGGGGCTGGATGTCCGTCTTGGCGTAGACGCCGCAACGGCCGGAGATGTCGTAGACCGTGGTGCCGGCGGCGGCGAGGGCATCGTAGTCCTCGGGCGCCACCTTGAGCAGCGACGCGATCTCGTCCAGGAAGGCGCCGGTGCCGCCCGCGCACGAGCCGTTCATGCGCATGTTGGAGACCGTGAGCTCGCCCGTGCGCGGGTCGGGCTCGAAGAAGACGATCTTGGCGTCCTGGCCACCCAGCTCGATGGCCGTACGCGCCCGTGGGTAGAGCGCGCGCACGGCGATGGAGTTGGCGACGACCTCCTGCACGTAGGGCAGGCGGAGGGCGTCGGCGAGCGTGGGCGCGCCGGAGCCGGTGAGCGCGGCGCGGATCCGGGCGTCCGGGAACGAGGCGGCAAGCTCGGTCAGGACGGCGGCCGCCGTGCGCGCCTGCCGCGCGCCGTGACGCACGTAGCGCGAGAAGACCGTACTCCCGTCCGGCACGAGCGCCACGACCTTGACCGTCGTGGAGCCCACGTCGATACCGACCCGGAGCTCTTCTCGCCGCCCGTTCTTCTCGCCCATGCGTCCCCCTTCGTTTCCACGTAGGGACTGTACCAATCGCGGGCGATTTTTAGACAGGTTGTACAAAAATCACAGGCACCTTGTTGGGCGTGTCCACCGGGCATGAGAATAACGCGCTCGATCGTACAAGCGCGTTATTCTTGCCTGCGAATATAGAAAGTTGTGCTTAATCGAGCGCGTTATTCGGAGCCGTCGACGTCCAGGTACCCCCGCTGCGGGCGGTTCAGCCGGTGCGCCGCCACCAGGATCGCGACGCCGAGAAGCACGAGCGGCAGGCTCAGCAGCTGGCCCATCGTGATGGGGCCGAGGAGGTAGCCGAGCTGGGCGTCCGGCACGCGCACGAACTCAATCAGGAAGCGGAAGACCCCGTAGAGCGTGAGGAACCATCCCATGAACGTGCCCTGCGGGCGCGGCGGCACACGGCGCGAGAGCGCGTAGAGCACCGCGAAGATCACGAGGCCCTCGAGGACCGCCTCATAGAGCTGCGAGGGATGGCGGTAGACCGCGCCGCCCGTCTCGAACATGACGCCCCAGGGCAGGTCCGTCTCCTTGCCCCAGAGCTCGCCGTTCACGAAGTTGGCGCAGCGACCGAAGAAGAGGCCGATCGGCGCGCCGATGACGCCCAGGTCGCAGACTGATGCGATGGAGATGCCGTAGCGGCGGCACACCAGGCTGCCGCCCACGACGGCGCCCACGAGGCCCCCGTGGAAGCTCATGCCGCCGTGGTTGAGCATCACGATCTCGAGCGGGTGCTCGAGGTAGTAGCCGGCGCCGTAGAAGACCACGTAGAAGAGGCGCGCGCCGATGATGATGCCAAAGACGATGCCGATCACGATCGTGAGCACGTCATCGACCGTGAGGCCGAGGCCCCAGCGCCGCTGCGTGCGCCACATCACCACGCCCGCGCAGACAAAGCCGGCGAGGTAGGCCAGGGCGTACCAGCGCACCGAGAGCGGCCCCACCGAGAAGGCCACGGGGTCGAGGGCGTGGTAGATGTCGTTCAGGAACACGGTCTTCTCGCCCGCGCTAGAAGGCGGCCGGCTGGACGCGCGTCACGCCGGGGACGTGCTCCATGAGGATGCGCTCGATGCCCTCGGACATGTCGAGCGTGGAGAGGGGGCAGCCGGCGCAGGCGCCCTGCATCTCCAGGGTGACGACGCCGTCATCGGTGACGTCGATGAGGGCGACGTCGCCGCCGTCGGCCTGGAGGCTCTGGCGGATGACGTCGAGGGTGGCGTCGAGGAGTGCGCGGTCAACAGCCATGGTGTTCCTTTCTGTGGGCGCGCGGCGCGGCGGCCGGGCGCGGTTGTTGTCCGAGAGACATCTTACCCAATGGGCGAGAAGAGATGACCCGACGTGGCGCCCTTGAGGCGCGGCTCGGGGCGTCGGCCGGCGCGGGCGGCCGCGAGCGCCGCCACGGTGCGCGCGACGGCGGCGCGGGTCTCCTCGGCGCTCATGAGCTGCGCGTCCACGAGCAGGCGCGAGACGCCGGCCGCGACGAGCTCCGGGACCTGCGGCGTGGCGTCGAGCGGGCGCGCGGACCAGATGCGCGAGCGGCCGTTCAGGTCCGTGCGCACGGGCAGGAGGTTGCCGTCGATGTCGCGCAGGGAGAGGGCGCGGGCGCGCTCCGGGCAGCGAGCGCAGTCGTGCCGGCAGCGACCGAGCGCCTGCAGGACGCAGTGCTCGCTCGTCATCACGCGCTCGCGGCCAAAAACGGAGAGGCCCACCGGTATCGGCGCGGTGCGGGCGAGGTCACAGACCTGCTCGAGCGTGAGCTCCGGGGAGAGCCAGACGCCGGCCGCGCCCGCCTCGGCCAGCGCCGCGAGGGCGGGCGCGTTGTGGACCGGGATGCAGGAGCGGACCTCGGGGGCCGCGCCGCGCTCGGCGGCGAGGGCGAGCTCAGAGACGTTGCCCACGGCCACGGGCTCACCAGCGCACACCCAGGGGTCCAGGCGCGTGTGGTCGGCCTCGCGGCAGACCTCGTCCAGCCAGGGGATCGCGCCGGTCGGCCACGCACCGCGCGCGAGGTCGTCTGCGGGGGCGTAGACGCGCGTCGCCCCGGCCGCAAGCGCCGCCTCGGCGGCCTCCGGCGTCGTCACCAGCGCGCACACGCACGGCTCCTCGCCGCGACCGGACACGTCTGTCAATTGGGGACTGTCCCCAATTGACAGAGAGCGGGCGGCGTAGGGGGCCAGGATGGCCTCCTCCAGGCGGCGGCACGCCTCGGCGCGGACCTTGTGCACGGCCGAGAAGGACATCCCGCAGCCGGCGTCGAGCGCGACGTCCCAGCTCACGGGCTCAAAGGCGCTCTGGCCCATGCGACCTACGTGCTCCACGAGGTCCTCCTCGGTGACCGGGCGCGTGCGCGCGGCCTCCACGACGAAGCCCTCCGCGCGCGCCGACGCGACGCCGTCGAGCGTGGCGAGCTCCACCGCAAACGGCTCCCCCAGCCGCGCGGTCACGCGCACGCGCACCGGGCGGCGGCGCGGCGCGTCCTTCTCGGCCACACGCGCCGCCTCGTCGAGCGCCGCCTGCGAGCGGATCACGCGCACGAGCGAGCCGACCTCCATCGGGCGCGCGGCGCGGCAGGTGATGGTCTCCCCCGCCTCGGCGTCCTTCTCGGCGTGCGCGGTCAGGAACTGCGACGGGTCGGAGACCGGGCGGATCTCCAGCAGGTCGCCGGCGCCCACCGGCTGGTCGAGAAGGACCTCCACGTCCGCGCGCGTGACGCGGCGCATCCGCTCGCGCCCGCCGTTGCCGCCGCCACGCCGCACGAGCGCGTCCTCGAGCGCACGCGACCCCACGACGCGCCCCACGAGCTCGCCGCGGTTGTTGGAGCGCTCGTAGCTCATCATGTCGTTGTCCGAGCCGCCCCAGAGGTAGCTCTCGGTGAAGTCCCGGTTGAAGGCGCGGCGCAGGCGCCGGTCGCGAGCGGCGCGCGAGCCCGCGTCGTCCTTCTCGCCCCGCGCGAGCTCGTCCAGCGCGTCGCGGTAGGCCGCCACCACGGAGAACACATAGTCGGGCGCCTTCATGCGCCCCTCGATCTTGAGCGAGCCCACGCCCGCGTCGCGCAGCTCGCGCACGCGGTCCACCGTGCGGTAGTCCTTGGGGCAGAGCAGGCGCGTCCCGCCCACGCCGCGGCTCGTCTCGGGGACGCCCTGCGTGGCGACGCCGGGAATCTCCATCACGGCGCCGGCCTCGTCAACGAGGTCGTACGGCAGGCGGCACGGCTGCGCGCAGAGGCCGCGGTTGGCCGAGCGCCCGCCGCGCAGCGAGCTCATCAGGCATACGCCCGAGTAGCAGAAGCAGAGCGCCCCGTGGCCAAAGCACTCCAGCTCAACGCCCTCCTCGGCGATGCGGGAGATCTCCGCGAGGGAGAGCTCGCGCGAGAGCGTCACGCGGTCGACCCCCCAGACGTCCCTGCACCAGGCCACGCCGCGCGCGTCGTGAACGTTGGCCTGCGTGGAGACGTGCGTCTCCACCTGCGGCCACCGGCGGCGGACCTCGGCCATGAGGCCCCAGTCCTGGATGATGAAGGCGTCCGCGCCCAGGTTCCACGCGCGGCGCACCAGCCCCAGCACGCGCGGCAGCTCCTCGGTGGAGACGGCCACGTTGACCGTCACGTAAACCCGCGCGCCGGCCAGGTGCGCGCGGCGGCACGCAGCCGAGAAGGACGCGTCGTCGAAGTTGTCCGCGCCGCGCCGGGCGTTGAAGTCGTTGCCCAGGCCGCAGTAGATGGCGTCGGCCCCGGCCGCGAGCGCGGCGTTGAACGGGGCGGGGCCGCCGGCGGGCGCCAGCAGCTCCGGAACGCCGTGCTCCTGCAGAAACGTGGTCCTTCTCGCCATGTTGTTACCCATCTCTTACAGCGCGACCGGTCAATAGCATACACTGGCTCCCTGAAAAATCGCACCCAACTGGGAAAACGCAACGCCGTAGAGGCGCCAGTGTATGCTAATCCGCCACGCCCAACAAAAAGGGCGACGCCACGGCAGCGGCGTCGCCCGTCACGTTGGGTCGCGAGCCTACACCAGGCGCGCCCAGCGCTTCTTGCCGGACTGGACCGTCGTGCCGGCCGAGAAGAGCGACGGCTCGACGTTGTAGCACTTGGGCGCCACGGCCTCGCCGTTGATCTTGACGCCGCCGCCGTCCACGAGGCGGCGCGCCTCGCCGGCGGACTTGGCGATGCCGACCTCCACGAGCAGCTTGCCCAGGTAGACCTTGCCCTCGTCGTTGACCTCGACGACGCTCACGGGGAACTCCGGCATGTCCGAAGGCGCCTCGGCGCGCTTGAACTGCGCGTCGAAGGCGGCGCTCGCCGCGGCGCCGGCGCCCTCGCCGTGGTAGAGGTCCACGATGTTGGCGGCCAGCTCGCGCTTGAGCGCATACGGGTCGGCGGATCCGTCCGCGAAGGCGGCGTCGATCGCGTCGAGCTTGTCCATGTCCGCGGTGGAGCAGAGGCGCCAGTAGAGCGGCACCAACTCGTCGGTGATGGACATGACTTTGCCGTACATGTCCGCCGGCTCGTCGGTCAGGCCCACGTAGTTGCCGTAGCTCTTGGACATCTTCTTGTGGCCGTCGGTGCCCACCAGCAGCGGCATCGTGAGGGCCACCTGCGGCTCCATGCCCATCGCGCGCATGAGGTCGCGGCCGGCGAGCAGGTTGAAGATCTGGTCGTTGCCGCCCATCTCGAGGTCGGCCTTGATGACCACCGAGTCGTAGGCCTGCAGCACCGGGTAGATGAACTCGTGCAGGCCGATGGACTTGCCCTCGGTGTAGCGGTTGTGGAAGTCCTCGCGCTCGAGGATGCGCGCCACGTTGAACTGGCTCATGATCTTGAGCATCTCGGCGAGGTTCAGGCCCTTGAGCCACTCGCCGTTGTGCAGGACCGTGGTCTTCTCGGGGTCGAGCACCTTCATGGCCTGCTCGACGTAGGTCTTGGCGTTGGCCTCCACCTGCTCCTCGGTGAGCGGCGGGCGGGTGGAGTCACGGCCGGACGGGTCGCCGATCAGCGCGGTGCCGTTGCCGATGATGAGCGTCACGTTGTGGCCGAGGTCCTGGAACTGGCGCATCTTGCGCAGCGGCACGGCGTGGCCGAGGTGCAGGTCGGGCGAGGTGGGGTCGACGCCCAGCTTGATGTTGAGCGGCGTGCCCTTCTCGAGCTTCTTCTTGAGCTCGTCCAGCGGCACGATCTGCATCGTGCCGGAAGTGATCACCTTGAGTTGCTCGTCAACTGGGAGCATCGCGCTGTCCTCCATAGGGTCTACGTCTCTCTGAACCGCCTGCAGGCGGCGGCATAGCCAACTAGCATAGTATAATGACGAGCAACTGTGGACGGACGTCCCGGACAAGGAGTGATAGATGGGAATCAGAACGCGCCGGGCTCGAGCGCACTCGAAGACCCACTTCGTGGGCTTTGGCCTCGCGGGGCTGCTGGGCTTCATCGCGCTTCTCTGCGTGACGCTCGCGCTCTCGCTGGGCGCCGTGGTGTCCAGCTGGCTCGAGGACCTGCCCGACTACACCTCGGCCGACGCCTTCCTCGTCGCCGAGCCCACCCGCGTCTACGACGCCGACGGCAACGAGATCGTGGCCTACTACCTGCAGAACCGTCGCTCGGTCACCCTCGACCAGGTCTCCGACTACGTCAAGCGCGGCACGATCGACACCGAGGACAAGCGCTTCTACCAGCACAACGGCGTGGACCCCGAGGGCATCCTGCGCGCGGCCGTGGGCCAGGTCTTCGGCGGCGGCGAGCAGGGCGGCGGCTCCACGATCACCCAGCAGCTCGTGCGCTGGACGGTCCTCTCCGACGAGCAGTTCGAGAACACACTGCGCCGCAAGGTCCGCGAGGCCTACATCGCCATCCAGATGGAGAAGACGTACACGAAGGACCAGATCCTCAACATGTACCTCAACACCATCTTCTACGGCAACGGCGCCTACGGCATCGAGGCGGCGGCCATCACCTACTTCAACAAGAGCGCCGCCGACCTCACGCTCAACGAGGCCGCCACGCTCGTGGGCATCCCCAACTCGCCCACCGCCTTTGACCCCTTCACCAACTACGACAACTGCAAGAGCCGCCGCAACCTGGTCCTCTCGCGCATGCTCGAGGCGGGCGACATCACGCAGGAGGAGTACGACGCCACCGTCGCGGAGGAGATCCCGCTCAACCCCGGCCAGCTCACCGACTCCGACAGCACCTACCCCTACTTCACCGACTACGTGCGCAACCTGCTGCTGCAGGACTTCTCGTCCGACACGATCGCCCAGGGCGGCCTCAAGGTCTACACCACGATCGAGCCCGACAAGCAGGCGGCCGCCGAACAGGCGTGCAGCGACCGCATCGCGGCGGGCGGCAACCCCGACATCGCGGCGGCGCTCGTCTCGATCGACAACTCCAACGGGCACATCGTGGCGATGGTGGGCGGCCAAAACTACGGCAACGACACCGAGGCGGGCCAGAGCACGGTCAACCTCGCCACGAGCAAGTGCCAGACCGGCTCCAGCTTCAAGGCCATCGTGCTGATGGCGGCGCTCGAGCAGGGCATGAGCCCGGACGTCCGCATCAACTGCCAGGCCACGCTCCAGGTCACGCCCACGTGGGCGCCGAGCAACATCCAGCACATCAACTACGGCGTCATCACCCTGGCGCGCGCGACGGCCGTCTCCTCCAACACCGGCTACGTCCAGGTGGCCGAGGCCATCGGCATGGACAAGGTCGCGGACATGGCGGCGCGCCTCGGCATCGACAACCCGATCGACTCCGGCCTCGCGGCGAGCCTCGGCACCTCGGAGCTCACGCCGCTCGAGATGTGCGAGGCCTTCTCGACGATCGCCAACGGCGGCGTCCACCGCAACCCCGTGGCGATCACCAAGATCGAGGACCGCAACGGCAACGTGGTCTACGAGCACGAGGACGACCCCGAGCAGGTCGTCGACTCGGCGATCGCCGTGGAGGCCACCAACATCCTCGAGACCGTCGTCACCCAGGGCAGCGCCACCAGCCTGCGCAACTACTTCCGCCAGAACCAGCCCGTCGCCGGCAAGACCGGCACGGCCGACAACTACTCCAACCTCTGGTTCTGCGGCTTCACGCCCCAGCTCACCACCGCCGTCTGGGTGGGCAACCCCGACAGCGGCACCGCGCGCGTCTACTTTGGCGGCACGAGCGGCTCCACCGCCACCACCGCGATCCCCATCTGGGGCACCTACATGAACGCGGCGCTCGCGGGCGTGGAGCGCGGCGAGTTCCCCACCTCCGACCACGAGCCCGAGTACAAGCCCAACGACTCCTGGACGTTCATCGGCACGAGCACTGCGGTGAACACCACCGGCTGGAGCGAGGAGCCCGTCGAGCAGCCGGACGAGGAGCCCGAGGAGACGGACGAGCCCGAAACCGACGCCCCGGACGACACCGGCGAGCCCACGGAACCGACCGAGCCCACGCCGACGCCTCCCACCGAAGGCGGCGACACGACGGGCGGCGGCGGCACGACGCCCACCGAGCCCGTGGAGCCGCAGCCGCAGCAGTGACCCCGGTGACGCCAACACGCCTCACCGACGCGCGCGGGCGCCGCTCCCCGATTGGGGGCGGCGCCCGCGCCCTCATATGCGGGCGCTGCCGTATCATGCGACAAGAGGCTTTCTGCAGCTGGATCGTCGGGGAGGACGTATGACGTACAACGACCATGGTGGGCGATCTCGCCAGGGCTCGGCCCCGCGCTCAAGCTCCTCTCGTCCCTACACGCAGGGCTCGCGCGAGCGCATCCCCATGCAGGGCAGCTACCACGGCCCGCGCGGCACCCGGCAGCGCCCCTCCTCCCCGCGCCGGTCCTCGGGGCCCGGCTACCCCCTGCGCACGCGTAACATCAACTTCCAGAGCGGCCGCGCGCGCCGGCTGAGCACCAACCGCCGCCTGCTCTTCCTCGCCGCCCTGGTCGTCGTTCTTCTCGTCCTGCTGGTCGTGGGCATCTCCAGCTGCGTCCGGAGCTGCAGCGCCGACCAAGCGAGCGCCGAGGCCAACCCCATCGACGCACGCGTGGCGGCGGGCGTGAGCGAGGACCTCACGCGCGAGTTTTCCGCCGAGCTCGACCAGGGCGAGAAGCTCGCGCAGATCGCGGAGAACGCGGACAGGTACGAGAACACCGCGCTGTTGGAGCTCGCCCTCGCGCAGCCGGCGGCGATTGACTTCGTCGCCGCCTATCCCGATGCGGAGAAGACCGCCCAGCCCTACGACGGCGAGACGAGCGTCGGCACTGTGCCCGAGCTCTACTGCTGGGACGCCCGCTGGGGCAACGTCGACTACGCCGGCGCGCCGCTCGCGCTGACCGGCTCCGGCCCCACCGCGCTCTCGATGGCCTACATGGCGATCACCGGCAAGGGGGACCGCACCCCGGCCGACTTTGCCCAGGCAGCGAGCGACGCGGGGATGGCGAGCGGCGACTCCTGCCTCTCCGGCAGCTACCTCGAGGACGCCGATGCCCTCGGCGCGTTTGGCCTCACCTGCTCGACCTACACGTCCAACGCGGACAACCTCACGCAGGTGCTCGACACGGGGACCTACCTCCTGCTCGAGGCGCAGGCGGGCACCCTCACCGACGCCGCCCACTGGGTGATCGTCGTGACCGAGAACTCCGACGGCTCGGTGCAGGTCTTCGACCCCACGTCGCCCGAGGTGAGCGCGCGGCCATGGGACCCCGCCACGATCGCCGGCTCGTGCGAGACGCTCTACGCGCTCAGTGCCGCCGACTCGAACGGCGGGGACGCGGCGACGGAGTAGCCGGGGCCTGCCCCGGTACCCGCTAGGCGCGGCGCGCGAGCTTGACCGCCGTGCCGGAGCAGCAGGTCATGATCATGCCCTCGAAGGTCTCGTAGCCGATGGAGGCGCCCACGACGGCGTCCGCGCCGAGCGCCTGGGCGCGCTGCTGCATCTCGGCGAGGACCTCCTCGCGCGCCTGCTGGAGCTCCTCCTCGTAGCCGGCCGAGCGGCCGCCGAAGATGTTGCGCACGCTCGCGCCGATGTCGCGGAACATGTTGATGCCGCTCACGGCCTCGCCGGTGACGATGCCGAGGTAGCCGCGGATCTCGCAGCCCTCGACGGAGTTGGTGGTCGTGACGATCATGCGCGTCTCCTCTCTGTGAATTGGGGACAGTCCCCAATTTACATAAACGATTTGTGTGAATTGGGGACTGTCCCCAATTCACAGTCAAGGGTGATGGTGAGGGCGGGGCCGTCCAGGCGGGCGGAGAGCGTCATGCCCTGGGCGGCGGCGAGCTCGGCGGCGACGGCGAGCCCGAGGCCGGAGCCGTCGGTCGCGCGCGAGGCGTCGGCCTGGTAGAAGCGCTCGAAGAGGCGGTCGGCCTCGATCGCGGCGGGGTCCGCCACGGGGTTGGAGAACTCCACGGCCACGCGGTTCTTCTCGGCTGACGGACGGACCGTCACCGAGAGCGGGCCGCATCCGTGGCGCAGCGCGTTAGCCACGAGGTTCTCCGCGATGCGCGCGAGGGCCTCGGCGTCCGCCGTCACCGTGACGTCCCCGCAGGTCAGCTCCGGCTCCCAGCCGCGCGCCTCGAACTCCGGGTAATGGCCGAGAAGAACCTGCTCCAGCAAGGGGCGCAGCGCCACGGGCGCCAGCTCGAGCGGGGTGTCCGGATCGGCGGCGCGCGCGTAGGAGAAGAGCTCGTCGAGCAGGCCCGTCATGGCCGCGAGGCGTGCGTCGGCCGCCGCGAGCTGGGCGTCCCTGCGCGTCGGGTCCGTCTCCTCGCGCGCCAGCTGCAGGTAGCCGCGCGCGCCGGTGAGCGGCGTCCGGACGTCGTGGGAGAGCGCCGAGAGCCCGCGCGAGAACTCGTCGGCGGCGCGCAGGGCCTCCACGCGCTCCGCGTCCGCCGCATCGAGCTCGGCGTTCACGGCGTCCACGAGGCCCACGACGCCCGGCAGGCGGCTGCCGCTCGTGAGCCGCGCGTTGCTCGCGCGGTCGCGGACGCCCAGGAAGCGCGCCTGGCGGCCGAGCTCGCTCACGTAGCAGGCGACGACGAGGACGGCGCCGAGCCCGACGCCGACCAGCAGCATCACCGCGAGCATGATCGCATCAGCCATGTGAAGCCCCTCCATGACGCCGGCCCACCATTCCATCCTAGAGCTTGCGAGCAGCCAGTCCACGAACGGCTCCAGCCAGCGGTAGAGCTGCTCGAGAAGCGCGTCACGCATCACGCGAGGTCACGTCTCGTGCCCACGAGGGTGCCGAGCCCAGCGCAGGCGAGGCAGAGCGGCACGCAGACGATGAGCGCGCGGGCGGCCGGGGCAAAGCCGGTGGCATCCACGGCAAGCATGTCCGCAGCGCCGTTGCCCACGGCGGCGGTGGTGACGTAGGGCGCCCAAGCCCAGGCCGCCTCCAGGGCGGGGAGCCATCCCAGGTCAAACACGTTGCTCACGAGCAGCAGAAACGAGAAGAACCCCTGCTCGACGGCCGCCGTGAGCAGCAGAAACGTCACGATGAACGCGATCGCGCGACTGCGCGTGAGCTGACCCACGAGCAGCACCAGCAGCGCGTAGGCGCACGCCGCGAGCCAGCCCTCGCCCGCCCACGCCGCGACCTGCCAGAGCGGCTCGACGTTTGTCACGGACCGCATGGTCACGAGGGCGCCGAAGCCACTGAACATGAGGTAGGCGAGCAGAATGGCACCCGAGATGATGACCGTGAGCAGGTACTTCTCGGCAAAGTACGTGACGCGGCCACGCAGGGACGCAAGGAGCGTGCGGTCAAAGCCGGCGTCGGTATCCACGCAGGAGAGGTACGCCGCCACGAACGGCGCGATCGTTGAGACGAGCGCAATGGAGGCGCCGCGCCCAGCAAGGCGAAAGGCGCCGTAACGGCTGGTGAGCCCGTCGTAGACAAGGCCGGGCTCGAGCGGCCACCAGATCGTGAGGATGGCCGAGCCCAGCGTGACGAGCGCCACGAGGCCGAGCACCACCCATGGCCAGCGCGCACGCAGCGTGCGGTAGAGGTCGGACTTGAGCAGCGCGATCATGCGACATCCCTCCTTGAGACGAGCAGCGCATCGACGGCCGTGGCCGCAACGGCAAGCGGCAGACAGACGATGAGCGCGCGGACGGCGGGCGCCAGGCCCGTGACGGTGTCGGGCGCGAGGAGCGCGCCGGCACTCTCCCCGATGGCGCTCACGACCTGCGCGGGCAGCCACGGGGCGACAGCCGAGGAGAAGTCCAAGAAGCGGCCGCCGGCGAGGTAGCACAGGGCGTCGATGCCGATGACGATGCCGCCCTCGAGGATGCCTGTGGACGCCAGGACCGCAAAGCCCACGGTCACGGTCTCGTTGCGCGTGAGGTGCGCCACGAGCACGGTGAGCACGGCGTAGGTCGAGCCCACAAGCCAGTTGCACCCAAACCAAGCGGCGACCTGCCAGGCAGGCTCGGGCGCAAGGATCGGAACGCCGGCGATCGGCAGGGCGAGAAGACCAAGCGCAAGAGCAAAGAGCGCCGTGGCCGCAGTAAGGAGCACCGAGAAGACGCACTTCTCGGCAAACCAGGCCCTGCGGGCGCGCGGGCTGAGCGACGAGAGGACCGAGCGACCAAAGCCGAGGTCCGTCTTATCGCAGCACACGATCGCGGCCATGACGGCGACGAGGATCTCGACGCCGCCGAGGCTGAGGGCGGAGCCGGTGATGCTGTCAAAGGCGACGGGCCCCATCCCGGTCCAGCGCATGAGCAGCGCCGGCGCGAACGTCAGGAAGGTCACGATGGCGACGGCCACCCAGATCCAGCGGGAGTGCAGGACGCGGTAGGCATCAGAGCGGAGCAGGGCGGTCATCGGGCGCCACCGTCCTTCTCGCCCGCCTCCATGAGCTCGACGAAGTACTCCTCGATGTCGCGCTCCTGCTGGGCGAGCTCGCGGACCTCCACGCCGGCGGAGAAGCATACGGCGCTGACCTCCTCGAGCGCGACGCCCGTGACCACGAGAGCGCCGTCGGGCTCCGCGCGGAAGATCGCCTGCGGGAGCGCCTGCTCGAGGAGGGCCAGCCCGCGCTCCGGCTGCGCGAGACGCAGGCGCACCGAGCTGCCGCAGCGCTCGTGAAGCTCCGCGTCGGTGAACTCGGCCGTGAGACGACCGTTTGCGATGATGCCAAAGCGCGTGGCCACGCGGTCGAGCTGGTCCAGCACGTGGCTGGAGATCATGATCGTGACGCCGTGCTCGTGGTTGAGGCGCACGAGCGCGAGGCGCATGGCGCGCGTGGCCTCCGGGTCCAGGCCGTTGAAGGGCTCGTCCAGAAGCAGCAGGTCGGGCGCACCCACGAGCGCGAGCGCGAGGCCCAGGCGCTGCTTCATGCCGAGCGAGTAGGCCTTCACGCGGCGATGGTCGCGCGGGTCCAGCCCCACGAGCTCGAGCAGGTCGTCCGCCACCTGGCCGGCATGCGTCATGCCGAGCGCGAGCGCCTTGGCGACGAGGTTGTCCCGCGCCGTGAGGCTGGCGAGCACGCCCGGGCTCTCGATGAGGGCGCCGACGCGGGAGAAGCCCTGCGGCGTGGCGCCTCCGTTCTCAGGGTCGCCGAAAAGAACAACCTCGCCCGCCGTGGGGCGCGCGAGCCCGCAGACCATCTTCATCGTGGTCGACTTGCCCGAGCCGTTCTTGCCCACAAAGCCGTAGATGTCGCCGGCAGCGACGGTCATGTCCAGGTTGTCCACGGCCAGCTTGCGGCGGTAGCGCTTGGTGAGGCCGTGCGTCTCAATGACGTTCACGCGAGCTCCTTTCTAGAGGCTGACCCCCATGATGGCAGGCGGGCCTTTAGAAACCGTGAGCCAAATCTAAAGAAAGCTTGAGGGTCCACTGCGGGTCGCACGTGTCCGTGTCATGCAAAACGGCCTCTCGTGTGATAAATCGATGCCGCACGCTGCAAAACGGCCTCTCGTGTGATGCCGATTCTCCCTTTTTTCGGGAATTCGATTTCATTGTTGATTTTACCAACTGGCCTTTTCCTACTGAGAAAGCCTCTCGACACGTCACAGGGGCAAAAATCTCATCACACGAGCGGCCGTTTTGCAGTCAGAACGGGAAAATCATCACACGAGAGGCCGTTTTGCAGTCAGTGAGACAAAGGGGACGGGTTCATTTGTCTCACGCGAGCTTGAAGCCCATGCCCCAGACGGTCTTGACGTAGTCGTCGGTGCCGGTGGCGCGCAGCTTGGCGCGGATGTTGGAGACGTGGACGGCCACCGTCGACTCGTCCCCGGCGAACGGCTCTCCCCACGCCGCCTCAAAGAGCTCGGACTTGGAGAACACCTTGTTCGGCCGGCGGACCAGCGCCTCGAGGATGTTGAACTCGATCCTGGTGAGGGGAACGTCCGTGTCGGCATCCACGGTGAGCGTGCGCGCCTCGGTGTCCAACGCCCAGCGCCGGTAGTGCAGCACGGCGCCCGCCGCCGAGCCGGCCGCTCCACGATGGCGCAGCTGCACCTCCACGCGCGCCGCCAGCTCGTCTAGGTCGAAGGGCTTGGCCAGGTAGTCGTCGGCGCCCAGGGCCAGAAGGCCGATCTTGTCGGCCGGCGTCGTGCGGGCGGAAATCACGACGATCGGGACCGCGACGTCGCGCCCGCGAATGAGCCCGACGAGCTCCTCGCCCGTGACGCCCGGCAGCATGAGGTCGCAAACGACCACGTCAAAGGCGACGTTCTTCTCGCCCAGGAGCAGCCGCGCCTCGGAGCCGGAGAACGCCTGCGCGACCGTGTGCCCGTCGCGCGCGAGGCGCGTGGCCACCACGTCATTGATCGCCGCATCATCCTCCACGACCAGCACCCGCGCCATCCCAGTCCCCTTTCGACCCATGACGCCCATTCTGCCACAGTCCCCTCGGCTGAGGAGCCAATCGACACGCGAGGAGCCCCGCCGTTTCCTAAGAGGAAGTTCCGCAAAGCGCACTTCCTCGTGGAAACGGCGGGGCTCCAGCTCACGCGTGAGGGTGACCTACGACAGGATCTCCTTGCTGGCGGCCTCGAGCTTGGCGCGCACGGCCTCGGACTCCTCGCGCGTGGCGCCCTTGGAGAAGAGATACGCCTTCACCTTGGGCTCGGTGCCGGACGGACGGAAGATGACCTTGTTGTCGTCCTCGAGGCGGAACTCGATGACGTTGGCCGACGGCAGCTCCTGAGCGGCCTCCTTCTGGAGTCCCGAGACGCGCGGCATCTCGGGGCCGGTGGCGTAGTCGGTCATGCCGACGACCTTGTAGCCGGCGATCTCGGCGGGCGGGTTCTCGCGCAGGCCGGTCATGATAGCGGCCATCTTGTCCGCGCCGGCGGCACCCGGGAAGCTCGCGTTGACGGTGCCGTTGAGGTAGTAGCCGTACTTCTGGTAGAGGGCGTCCATGGCCTCGTAGAGGTCCATGCCCTTCTCGGCGTAGTAGCTGGCCATCTCGACGCAGAGCATCGTGGCGACGATGGCGTCCTTGTCGCGCGCGTGCGTGCCCACGAGGTAGCCGTAGGACTCCTCGAAGCCCATGAGGAAGCGGTCCTCCTCGCCCTCGTCCTTGAGCTGGTCGATCTGGTCGCCGATGTACTTGAAGCCGGTGAGCACGCGCCGCATCTCAAAGCCCCAGTCGCGAGCGAGCGCGTCCGGCATCGAGGACGAGACGATTGTGGACACGGCCACCTTGCGGCTCACGTCCTCGCCGCGGTCGCGGGCCATCGTGGCGAGCCAGTCCATCAGCAGGACGCCCATCTCGTTGCCGGAGAGCAGGACGTAGTCGCCGTCGTGCGGGATGGCGGTGCCCATGCGGTCGGCGTCCGGGTCAGTGGCCACGACGAGGTTGGGCTTGACCTCCTCGGCGAGCTTGAGCGCCAGGTCGAGCGCCTCGCGGAACTCGGGGTTGGGGTAGGTGCACGTGGGGAAGTTGCCGTCCGGGTTGGCCTGCTCGGGCACCACGGAGACCTTCTCGACGCCGATCTCCTTGAGGATGCGGGTCACGAGCTCCATGCCCGTGCCGTTGAGCGGGGTGTAGACCACGGAGTAGTCGTCGGAGGCCTTGAAGCCGGGGACGGAGACCTTCTTGATGTTCTCGATGAAGGCGTCGAGGACCTCCTCGGGCGTCCACTCGATCAGGCCCTTCTCGATGCCCTCCTCGAAGTCCATGACCTCCACGGCGAACGGGTCCACCTTGGCGATGTTCGCGGAGATCTCCGCCGCGGCCTCGTCGGTGATCTGGCCGCCGTTGTCGTTGTAGACCTTGTAGCCGTTGTAGGGTGCCGGGTTGTGGGAGGCCGTGAGCACGATGCCGGCGGAGGTGCCGAGGTGGCGCACCGCGAAGGACAGCGTGGGGACGGGCTCGATGCGCGGGTACACGTAGACGTGGATGCCGTTGGCGGCCAGGACGCCCGCCGCCACGCGCTGGAAGTCCTCGCCCTTGTTACGCGAGTCGCGCGCGAGCGCGAGCGTGGGGTTCTCGTAGTGGGCGTTCAGGTAGTCCGCCACGCCCTGGGTGGCCTGCGCGACCACGTAGACGTTCATGCGGTTGGTGCCCACGCCGAGCGTGCCGCGCAGGCCCGCCGTGCCAAAGGCGAGGTCGCGGTAGAAGGCGTCAAAGAGCTTGTCCTCGTTGCCCTCGCCGCAGAGCTCGTTGAGCTCGACCACCAGGTCAGGCTCGGTGACGTTGGCCTGCCAGGTCTTGACCGTGGCCTCGATGCTTGCATCCATAGTGTGTTCCCCCATTTGCTCGGGGCGCGGACCTGCCGCGCCGAATCCACACGTATGAAGCAATAGTAGTCGCGTCCGGACGCACCGTATGCCTCGGCTTGTCCGATGGATGCCCCGCGTCGGCGGACGGAGCCCGCAAACTTGCCTAAAGGGGTCTGACCCCTTTTAGGCAACTCGCTCGACAAGGTAGGCGTGGTGGATCTTGCGGTTGCGCGCGAAGTCCTCGGGGATGGTCTCGTCCGTGATGTCGGTGAGGCGGACGCCCGCGCGCTCGAGCTTCTCCACGTCCGGCTTGAACGTCCGCAGGTTGCACGAGAAGATCGCCCGCCCGCCGCGCACGAGCAGGCGCGACACGCCAATGACCAGCTCCGTGTGGTCGCGCTGCACGTCGAAGGACGCCTTGCGCATCCGGGCCGAGTTGGAGAACGTGGGCACGTCGCAGAAAATCAGGTCCCAGCGGTTGCGCGTGTGGCGCTGCTCGGAGACCCACGCGAGCACGTCCGCCTGCACGAACTCGTGCTCCGGACCCACAAAGCCGTTGCGCGCCATGTTGCGCCGCGCCCACTCGAGCGAGGGCCGCGAGAGGTCCACCGTCGTGGTGTGGCGCGCCCCGCCGTCGGCCGCGTAGACCGTGGCCGTCCCGGTGTACGCAAAGAGGTTGAGGAAGCGCTTGGACCCCTTGGTCCGCTTCATCATCTCGCGGATGCGCGCGCGGGTCTCGCGGTGGTCCAGGAAGATGCCGCAGTCGTGGCGCGCGTCAAAGTTGACCTCAAAGGTGAGGCCGCCCTCGTCCACGAGGTGCGAGCCCGCCGGCAGCTCCACGCGCGTTCCCGGGCGAGAAGAACGGTCCCGCTGCGGCCCGCGTCGCGACGCGCGACCCTCGTCGGCGTACTGCGAGCCGCCGCGCGAGCGCGTCCGCACGCGCACGCTCACGTCCGCCGGGTCGACCCCGAGGACGCGCGGCGCGATCGTGAGCACATCGAGCAGGCGACGACGGGCGAGCTCGGGGTCCACCCCGCGCGGCGCAGCGTACTCGGAGACCGTGAGCCACCGGCCCGGCGTCTCCGAGCCCTCGTAGAGCTCGATCGCGACGGCGTAGTCCGGCAGGTCGGCGTCGTAGACGCGGTAGCAGGTCACGTCCTCGCGCCGCGCCCACTTGGCCCGCAGCTTCGCCACCTTGGCGAGCCGGCGCGCGAACTGGTCCGACGCCGCCACGAGCACGCCCGTGCGCGCGCCGCCGGGAAGCTCCACCACGGGCGCCGGCGCCACGTCGGCCGCCTCGTAGCGGCGGATGGTCCCCGGGTCGCGACCCACGATGACCTCGGTGACGGAGGCGGGCTCGCGGCGCAGGGCCGCGTCCGGGGCCGCGTCGCGCGCGAGCAGCGCGAGGCGCCTGCCGGCGACGAGGACCAGGTCGGAGAGCGCGCCGGCCTCGACCGCGAGGTCGTCCTCGCCGACCCAGGAGAGGTCGCCGACGATGAGGGCAGCCTCGTCCGGGACCTCGCCGACGGCGCGCCCCTCAACCTCAAGTGCAATCCCGGCGGCCCGCAGCGCCTGGCGGCAGGCCGAGAGCGCACCGGGCCGGGGGTCCACGACGGCCAGCGAGCAGGGGTTCTTCTCGCCCGCCGCCGCGCGCTCGTCCGCCTCGTCGAGCAGCGCCCGCCAGGCCGCGTCGTCGTGCCCGGCCCAGCCCGTGAGGCCCCAGCGCGTGCGCAGCAGGCCCGGGGCGCGGTCGAGTGCCGCACCGGCCGCCTCCACGAGCACGCTCCCCTGCCCCGGCCAGAGCGCGGCGAGGCTCGCCCGGCCCGCAGCCACGAGCTCGCCCCACCCGCCGCAGGCGAGAAGCGCGGCGGCGTAGTCCGGCCGCAGCGAGCTCAGGCGGGCGTCCCCGCGCAACGCGTAGCCGCGCCGGAAGAGCGGCTCGCCCGCGAGGTCGACCGAGACCGTCGCCCGCTGCCCGGAGAGGCGCACGGAGACGGTGAGGTCGGCGCGGGCCGTGTCCACCACGGGGCGCGTCCCGCGCACGGCGAGCACGCGGTCCATGACGGCGTCCTTGGTGCGCAACGCCACGAACTGCGTGTTTCTGAGCTGCGCGTTCGTGCCGTGGGCGTCCACGACGAAGGTGGCGCCGGGCGCGAGCTGGTCCTCCCAGGCAATCCCGGAGACGCCCTCGTAGAGCGCGTTCGCGTCCGCCGCGTCCACGCGCGCGAGCACCAGCAGCACGCGCGACGCCAGCCGCGACCACAGGCACGCCCGGTACGCGTCCGCGACCTCCCCGCCAAACGCCACCTGCCCGGCCAGCGGCCTGACCTGCGGAACGCCCAGCGCGGAAAGCTCGTCGGCCAGCAGTCGCTCAAAGCCCTTGGGACACGTCGCCACAAACTCCATCGGGTCACCTCTCGCCCGTCGCTACCTACCCCGTCATTCTCGCACGAACGCCGACCCCGCGTCCTTCTCGCCCGGCGAGAAACGCTACACTATGCGCGTCTCTGTAACCTCGAGTTTGGAGTTCCATGACAACGAAGGCTGCGGTGCCCGCGCGCAGAAGCCGCTACACGGGCATCCCTCTCTCGGCCGGCATGATCTTGGTCACCCTGGGCGTCGTCTACGGCGACATCGGCACGAGCCCGATGTACACCCTGAAGGCCATCATCTCCGGCAACGGCGGCCTGCCCACCATGTCGCGCGACGTGGTGCTCGGCGCCCTCTCCCTCATCATCTGGACGCTCACCCTCATCACCACGGTCAAGTACGTCCTCGTGGCCATGAAGGCCGACAACCACAACGAGGGCGGCATCTTCGCGCTCTACAGCCTGGTCAAGCGCTGCGGGCGCTGGCTCATCATCCCGGCCATGATCGGCGGCGCGGCGCTTCTGGCGGACGGCATCCTCACGCCGGCCGTGACCGTGACCACCGCCATCGAGGGCCTGCGGACCGTGGACTTCATCTACTCCGTCATCGGCGACAACCAGGGCATCGTCGTGGCCATCGTGATCTGCATCCTGTGCGTGCTGTTCTTCATGCAGAAGGCGGGCACCTCCGCCATCGGCAAGCTCTTTGGCCCGGTCATGACGCTGTGGTTCCTGTTCCTGGCCGTCGCCGGCCTCATGAACGTCGGGCTGGACCTCAACGTCCTGCGCGCCTTCAACCCGCTGCGCGGCATCACGTTCCTCTTTGACGGCAACCTCAACGCCGCCGGCCTCATGGTCCTGGGCAACGTGTTCCTGTGCACCACCGGCGCCGAGGCCCTCTACTCCGACATGGGCCACGTGGGCAAGCCCAACATCTACGCCACCTGGCCGTTCGTGAAGGTGTGCCTGATCCTCAACTACCTGGGCCAGGGCGCCTGGATCATCGCCAACGCCGGCAGCGCCGACCTCGCCGCCGTCCCCGACCTCAACCCGTTCTTCCAGATGCTGCCCGAGCAGATCCGCGTCTTTGCCGTCCTGCTCTCCACCTTTGCCGCAATCATCGCCTCCCAGGCGCTCATCACCGGCTCCTACTCCATCGTCTCCGAGGCGGTGCGCCTGGACCTCATGCCCCACATGCGCATCAACTACCCCTCCGAGACCAAGGGCCAGATCTACATCCCGCTGGTCAACAGCATCATGTGGGTCGGCTGCATCTGCGTGGTGCTGCTGTTCCAGACCTCCGCGCACATGGAGGCCGCCTACGGCCTGGCCATCACGGTCACGATGCTCATGACCACGATCCTGCTCACGTCCTACCTCTCGAAGGTGCGGCACCTGACCGCGCTGGCCGTGCCCTTCGCGGTCTTCTTCGGCGCCATCGAGTTCATGTTCTTCTTCTCGAGCCTCACGAAGTTCTTCCACGGCGGCTACGTCACCGTGATCATGAGCGCGCTCATCTTCGTGGTCATGTACGTGTGGCGCCGCGGCACCGCCGTGGAGCGCACGCAGACCGTCTACCTGCCGGTGCGCGAGTACCTGGACCAGATCTTCGACCTCTCCCACGACGAGGACTACCCGCTGCTCGCGGACAACCTGGTCTTTCTCACCAACGACTCGTCCTTTGACAAGCTCGACCGCGACATCCTCTACTCGATCCTGGACAAGCGCCCCAAGCGCGCCAAGGCCTACTACTTCCTCAACGTCCAGGTGACCGACGAGCCGCACACCCACGAGTTCATCGTCAACGACTTTGACACGGACTTCCTCTTCAAGGTGCAGCTGCGCCTGGGCTTCAAGGTCAACCAGCGCATCAACACCTACCTCTACCAGATCGTGGCCGACCTCATGGAGCGCGGCCAGCTCGCCCCGCAGAACCACAAGTACTCGATCTACCGCGAGCACAGCACCGTGGGCGACTTCCGCTTCTGCCTCATCCGCAAGATGATCTCCCCCGAGACGGATATCTCCGGCTTCGACCAGCGCCTCATCGAGCTCAAGTACCTCATCCGCGGCGTCTGCGGCTCTCCGGCGCGCTGGTACGGCCTGGAGAACTCGAGCGTGATCTTTGAGTACGTGCTGCTCTTCTCCAAGACCAAGCGCCAGCACAAGCTGACCCGCCGGCCGCTCGCCGAGGTGGCGCCGCAGGTGGCCGCCAAGCAGGCCGAGATCCGCGCGGGCGCGGAGGACGACGAGGACATCTTCTCCGTCCACATGCGCGACGAGCGCGAGGCGCAGGCCGAGGAGGCCGTGCGCGGGCTCGTCGGCGGCGACACCGCCGTGTTCCGCCCGCTCGTCATCGACGAGGACGAGGGGGACGAGGAGTCGGCCGAGAAGGACGACGAGTAGCCCCTCGCCCGCATATGCCACGAGAAAGCCCGGTCCGCCACGTGCGGGCCGGGCTTTTGCCTAAAAGGGGTCTGACCCCTTTTCAGCAAGTTTTAGGGGCGCTCGTCGATCGGGACGTAGTCGCCGCCGTGGGGCATGACGGAGTTGTAGGCGGGGCGAATGATGCGCCCGGCGCCGTAGAGCTCTTCCATGCGGTGCGCGGTCCAGCCGGCGAGGCGCGCCATCGCGAAGATTGCCGTGTAGAGGTCCGGCTCGATCCCCAGCATCGAGTAGATGAAGCCGGTGTAGAGGTCGATGTTGGCGCAGATCGCCTTGCCGGAGCCCTTGACGTCGCGCATGACCTGCGGGCCCAGGCGCTCGATGCTCTCGATGAGGTCGAAGCGCTCGGAGAGGCCCTTGTCGGCGGCCACGCGGCGCGCGTACGTCTTCACGATCTGCGCACGCGGGTCGGAGAGCGTGTAGACGGCGTGGCCCAGGCCGTAGATGAGGCCGCTCTTGTCGAAAGCCTCCTTGCGGACGATCTTGGCCAGGTAGCTCGCGACCTCGTCCTCAGAGTCCCAGTGGCGCACGTGGGCGGCCACGTCGTCGATCATGCCGCTCACCTTGAAGTTGGCGCCGCCGTGCTTGGGCCCCTTGAGCGAGCCGATCGCCGCCGCGTAGGCCGAGTAGGCGTCGGTCCCGGACGACGACAGGACGCGCGTGGTGAACGTGGAGTTGTTGCCGCCGCCGTGCTCCGCGTGCAGGATAAGCATGACGTCCAGCAGCATCGCCTCCTCGTGCGAGAAGCCCTCGTCGCTGCGCAGGACGTCGAGGACGGTCTCGGCCATCGAGTAGCCTTCGCGCACGGGCGGCACCATGAGCTTCTCGTCCGCAAGCGCCGCCTTGTGGGCGGCGTGGGCCACGGCCGCCGTGCGCGGCCAGCGGCCGAGCAGCGACAGCGCCACGTCGATCTCGTGCGTGGGCGAGGTGTCGTCCGGGTTGGGGTCGAAGGCGTAGAGGAGCAGCGTCGCGCGCTGCAGCACGTTCATGATGTTGTGGCTGTAGGTGGCGCGGGGGAAGATGCCGAAGTAGCCCTCGGGCAGCTGCTTGCGCGCGTCGATGCGGGCACGGAAGTCGTCGAGCTCCTCGCGCGTGGGCAGCTTGCCGGCGATGAGCAGGTACGCGACCTCCTCGTAGCCAAAGCGGTCCTCGGCCTGCGAGTGACCGATGAGGTCGGCCACGCGGTACCCGCGATAGATCAGATCGCCCTCGTCGGGCTCCACGCCGTGGTCGGTCTTGTTGTAGCCGTGCACGTTGGAGATCGTCGTGAGGCCCACGAGCACGCCCGAGCCGTCCGCGTTGCGCAGGCCCCGCTTGACGTCGTACTTGGCGTAGAGCTCGGAGGGCACCACGTCCACGTCCTCGTAGCCGTGGTAGAGGCCGTCGGAGACGGGGGGCAGGCCCAGGCCCACCGACGGCATCGGGTAGGCGTCCGCCACGTGGTCGAAGGCGGGGGTGTCGCGCGGGGTGAGGATGGGCCTCCCGCCGCCCTTGGGCAGATGAATCATCGGAACCTCCTCCCGGGGCCGGGGACGGCCGGCCCGCTCGATGGGCGCCTAGAGGCGATACATGTAGCGAAAGACCTCCTCGCGCTGCATCATAATCTGCACTCCGAGGGTCTCGGAGAGCTGGTCGAGACGGGCCTTGAGCTCGGAAAAGTCCGCCTGGGCGAGGTCGACCAGCATGGTCATCGTGAAGATGCCCTGCAGGATGGTCTGCGAGATGTCCAGGATGTTGGCCTCTCGCTCGGAGAGCGCGCCGGCGACCGCCGCGACGATGCCCGGGCGGTCGCTTCCCAGAACGGTGATGACGGCCCGGTTGTCACAGGCTCCCTGATTGGACGACATGGTGATCCTCCCTGATACGAGTCGTTAGCGTGCCCACCATTGTACGAGCTGGGGGCGCGGCCGCACAGCTCCCACATGAGGTGGAGCACAAACGGTAACGGGAGACGCCTGCGGCCCTAGTTCTCCTCGGGGACCACGCCCGTGCTGCGCTGGAGCAGCTCGACCACGTCCTCCGGCGTGCAGTCGAGCGCGACCGCCAGCTCGACCGTCGAGCGCTCGCGAGCCTCCTTGAGGATGCGCTCGTAGGCCACCGGCGGCTTCTTGTTGCGCGCGGAGAGCTCGTCGATGCGGGCCCGGAAGGTCTTCACGATGCGCACGGAGTCGCGGCAGGAGCCCTGGCGCATCTCGGTGCGGTAGTGCTCCTCCTCGAGGGAGTTGTTGCGCGCCTGGAAGCGCTCGACCTCGATCGTGGGGTAGTCATCGATGATCCGCTCGGCCTCGTCGCGCGAGAGCACCGGGCGGAGGCGACCCTCGTTGGCGACCGGGAAGCTGATGTGCACCGGATGGCGCTTGCCGATGGGAAGCAGCTGGTAGACCGCCTGCGGACCGCTCGTCACGTCCCTCACCTGACAGACGCCCTGGCCGGGATGGACGAGATAGTCTCCCACGGAATACATAGGCCGCTCCTTTCACGTGGTTCGAGTATACCACGGAAAGGGGTGTTTTCACGCCGTTTGCGGAAAGGGTATTGTCAACGGGCGGTCAGATGGGTAAGTTTTAGCGTTTACCCTTTGGGCGCCTGCCGAGCCGGATGTCAGTCGAGGACCTCGATCGAGGAGATGACCGGCTGGTCCTCGGGCGCCACCAGGCCGCTCGCCTCGTCGGCCACCGGGACGTCCTCGCAGATCGCGTCCACGACCTCCATGCCCGAGGTCACGGTGCCAAAGGCCGCGTACTGCCCGTCGAGCGAGGGCGTGGTCTCCTGCATGATGAAGAACTGCGAGCTCGCCGAGTCCGGGTCGCTCGCGCGCGCCATGGAGATCGTGCCGCGCACGTGCGGGATGCTGTTGGGGACCCCGTTGGCGGAGAACTCGCCGGTGATGGTCCGCCCCGAGCCGCCCGTGCCGTCGCCCGCCGGGTCGCCGCCCTGGATCATGAAGCCCGGGACCACGCGGTGGAACGTGAGGCCGTCGTAGAAGCCCTCCTCGGCCAGGTGGCAGAAGTTGGACACGGTGATCGGCGCGACGTTGGCGTTGAGGGTCACCTCGATGGTGCCGTAGCCCTCAACCTCGATGCGCGCGTGGTGGACGCCCGTGGCGTACGGGTCGTCCGGGTCTGCGGCCTCCTGCGCGGGAGCCTCCGAGGGGGCGTCCTTCTCGGCCGGGGCGTCCCCCGTCGGCAGCGAGCTCACCACCAGCAGGACCAGGACGGCCGCGACGGCGAGAAGGACGAGCGGGAGCAGCCGCTTTCCCCTGTTCGAGACGGTCATGCGAAATCCTTTCGGTCGGTGGTCGGCAGGGCGCGGGCGAGAAGGACGGCCGCCCGGACGCCCCGCATGCCGGGAGCCGGGGCCGCCGCGCCGCCTACGAGGCGCAGCAGGAGACGACCCACGCGACCAGGTTGGACGTCGCGGAGCCGGAGCGCTCGGCGAGCACGTGGCCCTGGCCCCAGACCGGCGTGTGCGCCACGTCCGTCACGCCGTCATACTTGCGCAGCGCGAAGACGATGTTGGCGGCGGTGCACAGCGAGGTGTCGGTGTCGAAGAGGCCCTCGTTGACGCGCCAGTGCGGCGCCACCGTGGCCTGCCCGTAGCCGTCGTAGTGGCCGCTCAGCCACGTGAGGGGGTTCATCATGGCCACGCGGTCGGCGATCGAGGTCCCGAGCGCGTCGGCTGTCTCGAGGTCGTCCTCCCACGCGGTCTCGTAGGTGGGGTTCCAGCCCTCGCACTCCACGTAGCGGTCGACGCCCGCCGCGACGATCTCGGCCTCGCAGGCCGAGAAGTGCAGCGTGGACTCTTCCCCCACGCCAAAGAGCTGGTTCGCGCGGGAGCTGCGGTCGGGCCGGTCGAAGGGGGCCGCGGCGAGCCGCGCCGGGCGCAGGTGCATGACGTAGTCGCGCAGGCTCGAGACCGAGACGCTCGCGGAGCGGTGGTTGTAGTTGATCCACCACGCCCCCGCGTTGAGCGACGAGAAGTAGCTCTGCGGGGAGTCGTAGATCGTGGACTGGACCTGGGCCACGCCCGTGGTCGCGTCGGAGACGTCCGCGCGGCCCGCCTCGCTCTCGCCGGTCCCGTCGGCCGTCGCCTCGCCCGAGGAGCCCTGCGAGAGAGCGTCCGCCTCGCGCGTGGCGACGAGGTTGGGGTCTCCCGGGAAGACCGGCTCGTCCAGGCGCTGGGGGGTGTAGGTGTAGGGGAAGGCGGTGTTCTGGACGAAGTAGGTCGCCGCGTCGTCCACCTCGGCGAGAAGGGCCTGGGCGTAGGAGCCCATCGCGTAGATCCCGGTCTCGGTCTCGTCGAGCGTGAGCTGGGCGTCGTCGGCGTCGCGCAGGTCCATCTCGTTCACCCAGGCCCCGTAGGCGCCGGCGAGGTCGCGCGAGAGCAGCTGGGTCCAGGTGCCGTCCGCGCGCGTGTCGCTGGTCGCGTACTGGCCCTGGCACCACTCGTAGGCGGCGTCGGCCATGTCGTAGGAGGTGACGGGGCACCAGGACGCGCTGCCCGCGATGGCGTCGGACACGGCGGCGCCGGTGGCGTCGTGGGTGATCGCGCCGATCTCGGCGAGATAGGGGTCGAAGAGGGCCGAGTCGCCGGAAGCGCCCAGGACGGCGGAGAGGCCGCCGCCCGCGCCGAAGCCAAAGACGAAGGTGCGGCTGACGTCGCAGGGCAGGGCCGCCGCGTTGTAGCGCAGGTAGCGGATTGCGGCCTTGAGGTCCACCACGGGCCAGGGCGACCCGCCGGGGATGAGCTCGTCGGAGCCGGTCGCTGTGTCCACGGCGGCCGAGCGCCCGCGGAAGCCGGCGTAGACGTAGACGCAACCCTCCCCGAGGTAGGGGGAGAGGCCGTCCCCGTCATAGGCCGTCGGGCTCGCCTGCGCGGCGAGGGTGCCGGTGTTGACGGGCATGAGGACGGGGGCCGTCGCGGGGGTGAAGCTCCCGACCACGGCCTTCTCGTTCACCGTGCAGGTGTAGGTGTCACCGTTCTTCTCGGCGTTGAAGTAGGCGCCGGGCACGAAGATCGCCAGCGACTCGTAGGTCTCGGTCGCGGGGTTGAGGCAGTAGGTGAGGCCGAGCTGGTAGTAGACGTTGCTCTCGCTGTCAAAGCGCCACGCCGAGGAATCGAGCGCGAGCTTCTCAAACTTGGAGGCGTCAACGGGGGTCTCTGCCTGCGGATCCTCCGTCGGCGTCTCCGGCGAGCGCTGGGCGGGGGAGCAGCCGGCCATCCCGGCGATCGTCCCCGCAGACGCGAGAGCGAGAAACTCTCTTCGTGTACAGCCCATGGTCCCTCCCCGTGTCGGCACGAAAGCGCGCATACTATTGTAGCAACGGGCCGCAGGCGCGCCGCGCGGGCCATGCGACCACCACATTCTTGATGCCGCGTCGGAGGGAGCCGCCATGGCCGCGTTCTGGAGGAGGGAGCCGCGCGAGGAGACGCCCACGCCCGAGAACGCGCGGCGCCTGCACGTCCGCTTCGTCGGGCGGGTGCAGGGCGTGGGGTTCCGCTGGACCGCGTCGATGGTCGCGCGCGGGCTCTCCCTGACCGGCTGGGTGAGAAACGAGCCCGACGGGTCCGTCACGGCGGAGGTCCAGGGCGAGCCGGACCACGTGGGCGCGTTCTTCTCGCGCATGCTGGAGGAGTTCTCGGGGCGCGGGCAGCGCGCGAGCTACACGATCGACCAGCGCGACGAGATTCCCGTGGTCCGGGGCGAGCGGGGCTTTGAGGTGCGCTACTAGGACGGGGCCGCGCGGCGGGGGCCTATGAGAAAACCCCTGGCCGCGCGGGCGACCAGGGGCCTCAAGTTCTGGTGGCGGGGAAGGGAGTCGAACCCCTGACACGGGGATTTTCAGTCCCCTGCTCTACCAACTGAGCTACCCAGCCATTTGGTGCAGCGCTTACTATACCAAACTCGCCGCACGTGTCAAAGACATTTTTTCGGACGCCGCGCCGGGGCCGGTCATGGTGAGGACGCAGCCGCAGACGTCGATCGTGTCCCCGTAGGGGACGACGAGCGTGCCGCGCAGGTCCCTCCCCTGGTAGCGGGCCGGGTTCGTGGCACCGAGGTCGCGGACCTCCATGCCGTCGGGCGTGGGCACGAGGCGCAGGTGGCCGCGCGAGACGGCGCGGGAGTGGAGCACGACGTCGTTTCCCGGTCCCCGCCCGACCGACACGCCCTGCGGGGGCACGCCCACCCACACGTCCACCGAGGGCGTCCTCACGAGCATGCCCACCTCGCCCCCGGCGTCGCCTGCGGAGCCCGCCCCGAGGTCGAGCGTCTCGTCGGCGTCCTCCCCGATCCGCCCGAGGGGCAGCGCGGGCCCCTCGAGGCCCGACGCGTCCCGCGTGAAGTCGTACAGGCACCCGTAGCAGATGTCCATGTCGGCGTAGAGCCGCGCGCCGCAGCGCGGGCAGACCTTCGTCTGGTAGCCCGTGACGCCGCCCCTGCCTGAGTCTCCCATCCCTCTTCTCCTTTCATCCGCCCATCGTCTCCGGGGCGACCGCCGTCACCCAGAGGTGCTCCCCCTCCTCGAGCCACTCCCCCGCCGCGGCCGGGCGCTCTATGGCGCAGCACGCCTCCGGGTGGGAGACGAGCTCGCGCGGCGGGACGGAGCGGCGCACCGCGAGCACCTCGCCCCGCTCGCCCACGAGCGCCACGTCGATCGGGTAGCGCATCCCGAAGGTATGGACCGACGGGCAGCGGGCGAGCATGACCGGGTCCGCGTCGGGGCCGGTCCCCAGCAGCCCGCGCAGCCTGGCCGCCCACGTGGTCAGGACCCTGAGCTCGAGCGTGAGGCCCGGGCGCTCGTCCGAGGCGAGCCGCGCGAACCCCATCTCAGACCACCACGCCCGGCCGGTAGCGGTCCACGACGAGCTCGCACTCGTGCTGCAGCGCGAGCGGCGCCTCGTACGTGACGCCCGGGAGGCGCAGCTCCCTCGGCCACGGGCGGTACGTCAGCGTACACACGTAGCGCGTCAGCAGCGGGGAGACCGCGAACGTCCCCCGGCTCCCGGACGCAGAGGCGGCCGCCTCCGCCCTCACCTCGACCTCGCAGCTCCCCGGCCTGTCGAGCAGCTCCTCGATCATGGCTCTGACCTCCTCCGTCGCATGTCCCTCGCTCTGCTCCCCCGACGGCGCCACCCCCTGCGCGAGCACCGCGTCCTGCGCGGCCTGGTCGAAGGCCGCACACGCCTCGACGAACCCCATGAGGTTCAAGATCACGAGCGCGATCACGATGACCACGGGCGTGACCACCGCCAGCTCGACCGTCATCTGGCCGCTCCGTGCCCGCAGGCGCTGCGCGCACGCCCCGCTCATGGCACGCCCGCCAGGGTCCGCAGGTCCACGGTGAGCGGGATGGATGCCCCCGTGCCCGGAAGGGGCAGCTCCGCCACCGTGATCGAGTCGCCTCCCGCCCAGCTCCCCAGGTCGATCCCCACCGATCGGGCCAGGTCCGCCGCCGAGGTGGCGTCCGGAAGCCGTGCCACGAGCTCCCGGATCGTGGAGGTATCGAGGCCGGCCTGGTCGAGCACGTCCTGGGTGTTGGTCAACACCGGCTTTCTCAGGCGCATGTCGACGGGCTCCAGGCCGGCGTCGCGCATGACCCCCTTGAGCTGATCCTTCAGCCACGCCCCCACGGTCCCTCCCATGACCCCGTCGAGGCCGTCGAGGAAGTCGCCGCCCACCTCGGCCAGGCTGCCGTAGGCGGACCCGTAGCCGACCAGCAGCGATCCCCAGAGCTCCATCACGCCGTCGAGCGAGCCGCCGAGCGCCGAGTCCCCGCCCGAGAGCGCGTCGAAGAAGCTCGCCAGGACGTTGTTCTCGGCGGTCGACTCGTCCGGGGCGAGCGTGGCGGCGGAGACGGCCGCCCCCGCAGGGAGCTCGGCCGACGACAGGAAGGAGGCCGTGAGCTCGGTCGGAACGACCGTCCCCTCGGAGCGCGCGACCACGGCGACGCACCCCCACGCCCCGGGCGGGCAGAGGACGGGGCGCTCGCCGCCGAGCTGGTCGAGCGCGGTCGAGAACGCCTCCTCCCCCTCCTCCGCGAGCTCGCGCGTCCTCGCCTCGGCGGCTGCCCAGTCGTCGCGTGCGGCCTCGTAGTCCTCGGACGCGTCCACGATGATGCTCCAGTGGTGCTCGAAGCCGTTGTCGATGGAGGTGGACGCGGCGGCGACGCGGCCCAGCTCGCCGACGTCCATCTGGCACGAGGGACAGAGCGCGACGAGGCCGGAGTCGAGCTGGGCGAGCGACGCGCTGCCCGAGGAGGGCCCCTGCGCGCCCGGGCAGCCGGGTGCCGCATGGAGCGTCCGGGTGCCGTCCTCGTCGGTGCAGGGCCAGCGCACCTCCGTGTAGAGCGAGCACGCGCGCGTGTCGTCGGCGTTTCTCGGCAGGCTCGGGAGGTTGGCGTCCACCGTCCCGTCCTCATGCTCGACCCAGGAGCCGGACCGGACCTCGGAGAGCGCGTACTCGTAGAACGCCTTCCGGCACGCGGCGTCCGTGAGCTCCTCCGCCGTGGCGCCCTCCACGCGCTCGGCGGCGAGGCGGGCGGCGTAGTAGGCGCGCGCCCGCTCGAGCGGGACGCCAAAGCCCCACGTCTCCGGCGAGGCGTAGAAGGGGTTCTCCGCGCCCGAGAGACCGGCCAGGGAGGCCGCCCGCTCGTAGAGCGAGTAGGGCGAGGACCCGCAGTCCGCCGTCCACCCCCGCTCGAGCGCCTCCATCGCGCGGTCCCGCGCCTCCTCCGCCTCCTCGGAGGCCTCCCGCATCTCGGCGGAGAGGTCGTCCATGCCGGCGTCTCCCACCTCAGTCTCGATCGCCGAGAAGTCCGAGGCGGACGTCAGCGGCAGCGGGAGGGCGCACCCCACGTATCCCAGCCCCTCCTCGGAGTTGGCCGCGACGCACGACGCCGAGTTCGCCACCACGAGCAGCGGCAGGGCGGCCTCCAGCCGCTCCAGGCCGCGCGCCGCCGACTGCGCGAAGCGGCCGCGCGCGTCGAGGATGCGCCCTCCCACGGAGCACATCTCCACCCCGACGCCCGTGAGGCCGGGAACGCACGAGGTGACGAGCCCGGCCCCGTACACGATGATGCCCGCGAGCCCGAGGCTCAGCGTACAGGCGTCCAGGACCTGGGAGACCGTCGTGAAGGCGGCCACGGCGTTGGAGCCCGCGAGCGCCGAGGCGTCCGCCACGCGCTGCACCTCGGAGGAGCGCGAGCTGACCCATCCGGCCGACGCGGCGGCAAAGACGAGCGTCAGGCTCAGCAGCAGCGCGACGGCCACGGTGACCGTCGTGAACCCGCCCTCGTCGTCACGAAAGACGGAGAGGACGCTCACGGGGCGCTCCCCGCTATCCCCACATGCCGATCCAGTCCTCATAGCCTCCCCCAATCCAGTCCGCCCGCATGTCCCCGCTCGTTTCCACCCGCACGACCACCGTCCCGTCCACCGCCGTGCCCAGCGCCGAGACGAGCGCGCCGAACAGGGGCAGGGGCCGCACGCGTCCCTCGAGCGCCACCGTGACCCTGCCGCCGTCGTCCGGCCCCGTGACCTCGATCTCCCAGTCCGCAGGCCCGCCCTCGTGAAAGATCGACAGGTCGGGCACGGCCGCGAGACGACGCAGCGCAAAGGAGCGGAGGTCCCCCTCGGTGCCCCGGGACGTCGCGGCAAGACGGGCGAGCTCCCCCGCCGTCGCCGCCATGACGGTGCGCGTGTACAGCACGCAAGCCGGCTGGGCGAGAAGCGCGACGAGCGTCAGGGCGACCGGCAGCAGCAGCGCGGCCTCGACGCTCATCTGGCCCGAGCGCCCGCGTCCCCCGCCCATCTCAGTACCCCAGGACGTCCTTGAGCAGGGACACGTTTCCCTGCTCCACGCCGTGCGAGGCGCTGCGCGTGGCCAGCCCCACGAGCACCCCGTCCCGGCCCGCGTGCCACAGCAGCCCGAGCGCCCCAACGAGCGAGACGAAGGCGACGAGGACGAGCAGGTACTCGACAGTCGACTGTCCCCTCTCGTCCCTCACGGGCCCGCGACGCGCGCGGCGTCGGCGGCGTCCATGCGCCAGGTGACGACGTCGCACCCCTCGCCCCCGTCCCCCTCGGAGACGAGGCAGACCTCCACCCAGCCGTTCCCCTGCAGCACGCATCCCCACGTCCCTCCCAACAGGTCCAGGTACCCGCTTCGCACGAGCACGCAGTCGCCGCGCGACCGGCGCTCCTCCAGAAGGTCGGCCGCCGCCTCCGCGACGTCCCCCTCGGCCGTGCGACCGTCCTCCCCGCCGGAGCCGCCGGGCGTCCCGCACGCCGCGCCAGCATCGGGGTCCTCCCCGCCCCCGACCGGCGCGACAGCCCCCGCCGAGGCGTCCCCGTC
>NZ_JACJJK010000039.1 GCF_016899935.1 Olsenella uli | reverse complement strand
AAATTACAGAGCGCGTATCAAGTTTTGGTGTTTGATATCCTGTTTCATTGCAAAACAGATTTTGTACTTTTTCTTTTGGTAAATCAGTATATTCAGCCATTATTTCTGCTGCCATTTCACTTAATCGTGTAAAACGTTCATGGTCAATTCTATCTTTTGTATAGGCAAGTCCCGCTTGAGCAATAAATTGCATCTCCATTGCTGTGGTGAGCCATTTCATGTTTTTATACGGTTCTTCAATGCTAGTCAGTAAATTTAAAATATCATATGG
>NZ_JACJJK010000038.1 GCF_016899935.1 Olsenella uli | reverse complement strand
GTTGGGAATGTTCTTCTTGATTTCCATCTTATATGTTGTTGTCTTTGTTGTTGCGGTCCAGGTAGTCGCGGGCGTGCTTGGCCATGCGGTCGAGATCCTTGACGTGTTTCGATTCGGGGTACTCCTCCTTGAACGACAGGTAGGAGTCCAGCATTGCCAGATAACGGTCCGTCTGCTTCGAGGCGATGGAGTTGCTGGCAAAGCGGTAGCTGGCGTCGACGATCAGGTACATGATCTCCTCCCGGTGTTTCGACTCGGGATACTCTTTCAGGG
>NZ_JACJJK010000037.1 GCF_016899935.1 Olsenella uli | reverse complement strand
CTTCCCCAATGCCAGACAGGAAAATCTTTTTATAGGGATGATCCATGCTTTTACTTATATGGGAATCCCACACTATATACTGACAGATAACATGAAGAGTGTCGTGATCCGGCGTGATCCAGAGGGACATCCTATCTGGCAGAAAGATTATAAAGTATTCATGGAAACGATCGGTTTCCAGACGAAGCTCTGTAAACCAAGGCATCCTTTCACCAAAGGTTATGTAAAGACTTCATTTATGTAAAGAAATGTGGGCTCAGCCCAGTGTTTACA
>NZ_JACJJK010000036.1 GCF_016899935.1 Olsenella uli | reverse complement strand
ATATAATAGCGGTCATCATCTTTTTCCATGATATTTACCGCTTCATCATCATTTAAATAATTTTTTGCTTCTTCTAGCGTAGCAAATGATTTAAATAGCGCACCTTTAAAACCCTGTGTCTGTTTTTGGCATTGTGCCCATGTATCAAAAATACCTGTTTTATAACCTTTCTTCACTGCATAAAATTTTTTCTTTATGATAATCCCTCCAAATTATTTATAAATACATCAAAATCATCAAATAATGCGTAATTTAAATTTATCTATTCTAGTC
>NZ_JACJJK010000035.1 GCF_016899935.1 Olsenella uli | reverse complement strand
GAGATACACGCGCTGCCATTGGAACGGCAGATACACCAGCTGAACCGATAAGTGGATTAATTTTGCCACCACTGAGTTTACACATGAGTTTACCAAATAATACACCTGCTGCTGTACCGCCAGCAAATGCAACTAAGCCTAAGAAGATAATTTCAATAGTCTGTAAACGTAAGAAACTATCAGCTGACATTGTAAGACCAGTACCGAGTGCTAAGAAAATCGTTACGATATTGCAAAGTGCATTCTGTGCTGTATCGGAAAGGCGGTCTGTAACGC
>NZ_JACJJK010000034.1 GCF_016899935.1 Olsenella uli | reverse complement strand
TCATGATAGTTTTAGTTAGCGGCTGTAAAGTTAGTTATTTTTGTTCATAAAACACTTTTTATTCCGGTATTTTATCCGTTATATTAATGAAACGGAAGAAAAGAAGCCTTGCTTCATGCGATATTTTGTCAGTCAGACAGCAGCATTTTGCCATACTTTCATTATGCAGTCAAGATAGTCCTTGCGGCTTTCTTCCTGATTTTCGTTGGCGCTCAGGAAGGCCGTCGGCCGAAAATAAAAGGCTGGCAGACGCAAATACGGCGAAAAATCGTGTGC
>NZ_JACJJK010000033.1 GCF_016899935.1 Olsenella uli | reverse complement strand
GTCCTACAGGGCCTTTCGTCGACTTGGGCCACCCCATTGTCAACAAAAGGCCGGCCGGACTGAAGAACGGCCAGCAGATTGACGTAGACGTGTTCAACGACCCCGACACCGGCATCGACTACCTATACTGGGGCAACGGCTACATGGCCGGAGCCAGGCTCAACCCCGACATGACGTCGATAGACACAACCACGCTGAAGCTGATGACCCCGCGGGGCGGCAGCCTGAGCGACTACAAATACCGCGAAGCCCCTTACGTGTTCAAGCGCAACGGACT
>NZ_JACJJK010000032.1 GCF_016899935.1 Olsenella uli | reverse complement strand
GATATATGTAGCCTCCGAGTTCATTGAGCTCTCCACGCCACTGAGCAACTATGGCATGAAAGGACAGCTGGCCCTGTTCCTCGACCCAGTAATGAAACTGGACGCAGGGCAGCTTGAACTGTGCCGCAAAGACTTCGAAATGGTGGAAGAAAGGCTTGCTCAGACCGACCACCATTTCCGTCGCGACCTGCTTATAGCCTCAGTGCAACTGCTTATCATCGACTTTTTCGATTTCCACTCACATCTTTACGGAGTTGACAACATACCGCTGCAAAGC
>NZ_JACJJK010000031.1 GCF_016899935.1 Olsenella uli | reverse complement strand
TGGACAAGCTTATGTCGCATTAAGCCGTTGTAAGACGTTAGATGGTATTGTTTTGAGTGCTCCTCTGCGACATGACTCTTTGATAAGTGATGAAATTGTAGAACGTTATATTGATGGGTTGGATTTATGTATTCCAAATAAATCAGAACTCTTGTCGTTAAAGTTAGCCTATTTTATAAATCTTCTTGACGAGCTTTTTGATTTTACGACGTTACATTCTTCGTTTAGATTATTGTTGCGAACAATTGATGAACACTTTTATAGTAAATATCCAAAGC
>NZ_JACJJK010000030.1 GCF_016899935.1 Olsenella uli | reverse complement strand
TCATAATATCCTTCATCAGACTGCCGGTCAGGGTGTAGATCTCAAACTTATACGAAACAGTAAAAAAATATGCGGTGACCCCTTCTTCCTCAAGCGCATGGGCCTTGGCCAGCAGGGCGGCGGCGTCTCTTGCGATGCCGTCCGTACCGATGCAGCCGACCACGGTGGTGATTCCGTTCCGGGTCAGGTCCCCCAGAGAGGCCTCCGGAGTCCTGGTGTGGAAGCCGCCTTCCCCTCCGCCTCCGAGAATGTGTTCATGGCTGTCAATAAAGCCCGGAAC
>NZ_JACJJK010000002.1 GCF_016899935.1 Olsenella uli | reverse complement strand
GCTATGCTAGGTGGCTCTTGCACGCAACCGTTTGGAGCCACAGACACATGGACCTTATCGCCACGCTCGCAAGTGAGCTCAACCTCAGGCCGGAAGCCGTCGAAGCCGCAGTCAAGCTCATCGACGAGGGGAACACCATCCCCTTCATCGCGCGTTACCGCAACGGGCGGGCGGCTGTCGCCGGTGAGCGCGGCAATCTGGAGGAAAGGCCATCGAGGTCGCGTCACAACGCGTCTCAGCTGGTCTCGGGGCGTCGCGCCGAAGTGGACTTTGTGACGCAAAGAGGAACGGAATGTTTAGCCTGGATTTGCCTATGCATGAGAGAGCATGATTCTTTCGCGTGACGGCAGAGGACAGCATGGGGATGGCCGGGACCGCCGCTCTCCCGAGGCTCTCCCAAACGCATGTCCCAGCGAGAAAAAATCCGATCGGCCCCTGCTGGGCATAAGGCGGCAGATGCTGATAGCCTGCAGTGAATAAAAAAGTGCAGCCAATCCCTTGGCTCCTGGCTATCGGGCGCCCTTGCGACCATTGCATCTGTTGCAGAGGACCCTCAAATTTGAAGGCACGGTCTTGCCTCCCTTTGCGACGGGAATGATGTGATCAATCTGCAGGCCGACTTCATCCGGCATATACTTTCCGCAGATTTGGCAGGTGTAGTGATCGCGCTCCATGATTTGCTTTCGAAGCGCCTTGGTCATCAGTTTGCGCTGGCTTTTGCTGTGATATTCCTTCAGGGTGGCCTCAAAGCCAATTCTGGCAAGACGTTCGTGGCGGTCCACGAGCCATCCCCAGCTCACGTCCAGCTCAGAATCAGCGACAGACACCTTATAGGACGTTTTGACATAGTTGCGCTGCCTGTAACGCGTCTGGTCTCTTACGGTTATGAAGCGAAACGCTCTCTCATCGTCAAGGGCTTCTCGGTATTGTCTTGTGCGCCGCCCTTTGAGGGCGCACGTTTGTAGGTACTGCTCCTGCTCCGTTTTCCACCGCTCAATCTGGGTTGCGTGCCACTTTACCTCCTGCCAGTTGGCGCGGTTGCACAGGAACCGGTCGACGTAGTCGGCAATATCGACATTCCTTTTTCTGGAGACATCAAACGTGTGCGTGTAATTCGGATAGCGGAAGGGGTTTCGCAGGATTCGATAGGCAACAAAAATGAGGACAGCGAGCGCGACGAGGGAAACGATGGCCACAAATGCAAGTTCGTTCCGGTCCATAGATGGTCCCTTCGAACACCGCCGCCAGTTGTGCTGCATGAATCATAGCGCTCAATTTGCTGAGGGCGCTGGGGACGTTGGGCTTAGATTGCGGTTATAGAATCTCAGCCCCTTACGGCAGATGTACGATACGGGCTTTCTCGGAGCCTTTGAGGTCGGAACCTTTGCTGTGCTCGTCAGAATTCAGCGCCACCTGTTCCGGGACGTCTACAAGTTCTTCTCGCCCGCGTCTCTTCAAAACCTCACAGGTAGTGTTTCTCTCATAAAGAAATGGTTTGCGAGAATAACGGAAAGTCGTGAAAAGTCGTACCACCTATGAGGTTTGACGGGCGAGAAGAACGTCCGACCGCTATGCTAGGTGGCTCTTGCACGCAACCGTTTGGAGCCACAGACACATGGACCTTATCGCCACGCTCGCAAGTGAGCTCAACCTCAGGCCGGAAGCCGTCGAAGCCGCAGTCAAGCTCATCGACGAGGGGAACACCATCCCCTTCATCGCGCGCTACCGCAAGGAGGCCACGGGCGGGATGGACGACGTCGCCCTGCGCGCGCTCGACGAGCGCCTTGCCTACCTGCGCAACCTCGAGCAGCGCAAGGAGGACGTGCTCGTTCTCATCAACGCCCAGGGCAAGCTCACGCCCGAGCTCGAGGCGGAGATTCGCGCGGCCACGCAGCTCCAGCGCGTGGAGGACCTCTACAAGCCCTATCGCAAGAAGCGCATGACGCGTGCGCAGAAGGCGCGCGAGGCCGGCCTGGAGCCGCTTGCCAACATGATCTTCATGCAGGTGGCCACCAAGGGCTCCGCGCTCGACGAGGCGGCCCGCTTTGTGACGCCGGAGGCCGCCGAGGCGGGCTTTGACACGCCGGAGAAGGCGCTCGCCGGTGCGGCCGACATCGTGGCGGAGGTCGTGGCGGAGGACGCCGAGAACGTGGCCGACCTGCGCGCCTTCACGGAGGCAACGGCGGACGTCGTCTCCGCGGCGGTGAACGCCGACGAGAAGACCCCCTACGAGCCGTACTACGACTTCTCTGAGCCCGTCTCCAAGATACCCAACCACCGCGTGCTCGCCATCGACCGCGGCGAGCGCGAGGAGAAGCTCCGCGTGCGCGTCCGGGTGGACGAGGCGGCCGCGGTGGCGCGCCTGGCCGGGCGCTGGCCGCGCCGCCAGGGCGTCTTTGCGCCGGTCTTTGAGGCCGCCATCGCTGACGGCTACAAGCGCCTGATGGCGCCCTCGCTCGAGCGAGAGGTCCGCGCAAAGCTCACCGTGCGCGCCCAGACGGACGCCATCAAGGTCTTTGCCAAGAACCTCGAGGGACTGCTCTCCGCTCGCCCGGTGCGCGGCGCCCGCATCATCGCGCTCGACCCGGGCTATCGCACCGGCTGCAAGGTGGCGGTGCTGGACGAGACGGGCAAGCTGCTCGACCACGGGGTGGTCTATCCCACCAAGCCCCGTCATGATGTCGCGGGCACCAAGCGCACGCTGGCGCGCCTGGCCGAGAAGTACGCGATTAACACCATCGTCATCGGCAACGGCACGGCCAGCCGCGAGACCGAGGAGGTCGTCTCCGAGTTCATCGCCGAGTCCGCGCCGGAGCTGCGCTACACGATCGTCAACGAGGCGGGCGCCTCGGTGTACTCGGCGAGCGAGCTGGCCAGCCAGGAGTACCCGGACCTCGACGTCACCACGCGCGGCGCCATGAGCCTGGGGCGCCGCCTGCAGGACCCGCTCGCCGAGCTGGTGAAGATTCCGCCGCAGTCCATCGGCGTGGGCCAATACCAGCACGACCTCGACCAGACGGAGCTCGCCCGAGCCCTCGGCAACGTGGTGGAGGACGTGGTCAACCGCGTGGGCGTGGACGTGAACACCGCGAGCGCGAGCCTTCTGGGCTACGTCTCGGGCATCACGTCCGCGGTGGCCAAGAACATCGTGTCCTATCGAGAGGAGCGCGGCGCCTTCACCGACCGCCGACAGCTCAAGGACGTTCCCAAGCTCGGGCCCAAGGCCTTTGAGCAGTGTGCGGGCTTCCTGCGCATCGCTGGCGGCGTAAACCCGCTGGACGCAACGGCGGTGCACCCCGAGAGCTACGCGGTGGCGTCGGAGGTGCTGTGCCGGGCCGGCGTCACGGCCGACGAGCTCACGCGCGGCGGCGTGCCCGACATCGAGCGCCGCGTGGGCGGCGTGGGCGCGCTCGCGAGCGAGCTGGGCTGCGGTATGCTCACCCTCATCGACATCGTCGCCGAGCTCAAGAAGCCCGGTCGCGACCCGCGCGACGACGCTCCGGAGCCCGTCTTTAGCCGCGCGGCGCTCTCGATCGACGACCTGGAGCCCGGCATGGAGCTCACGGGCACCGTGCGCAACGTGGTTGACTTCGGCGCCTTTGTGGACGTGGGCGTCCACCAGGACGGGCTCGTGCATATCTCCAAGCTGGCCAGGCGCTTTGTCAAGCACCCGAGCGACGTGGTGAGCGTGGGGGACACGGTGAGGGTCTGGGTCGAGAAGGTCGATCGCGACCGCGGCAGGATCTCGCTCACGATGGTCCAGGGGAAGTAGGGCGCCGGCGAGCCTCTTGCGGCCAAGCCCTTCCGCTCGCGGCCGCGAGCGGCTACACCTCTGAGGGCGCCCGGAAGAGAGGGGAAGCATGCTGACGGTAGTGCTGATGTGCGCTGGCGCGCTGATCGGGAGGTTCCTGCTTCCGCCGTGGTGGGTGCGCGGCAACAGCCGCGTGCAGGCCGCGCTCACGGTCCTGCTCATCTTCACGATGGGCGTCTCCATCGGGCGGAACGACGACCTTTTCGGCGACCTCGGCTCCATCGGGCTTGACGGCGCCCTGTTCTGCCTCATTCCCATGGCGGCCTCCGTCGCGCTGGTCCACCTGCTCGCCCGTCGCGCGCTTGGCGTGGGCAAGGGGAGGTAGCGTGGTCCTTCTGGCCCTGGTCGCCCTGCTTGCCGGCGTTGCCTGCGGACTCTTTGGCGGGGAGCTCCCCGCTGTGGACGCGCTGCTCTCGTCGAGTGACCTCATCCTCAACCTGCTGATGATCTCGGTTGGGATGAGCATCGGCATGCAGCGCGGGATCGCGCGCAAGATCTGCCAGTACAACGTCAGGGCGCTCGTCATCCCCCTAGGCGTGACCATAGGCTCGGTCGCGGGCGGGGTGGCCTGCGCGCTCGTCACGGGCTACTCGCTCGCCGAGAGCATCTCCATCGCGGGCTGCATGGGCTGGTACAGCCTCGGCGGCGTCACCATCGGCGCGCTCTCGGGCGGGATGTACGGCGGCGTGGCGTTTCTCAGCAACCTCATGCGCGAGATGCTCTCGTTCTTCTGCATCCCGCTGCTCGCGCGCCACCTGAGCCCCGCCGCCTGCGTAGCGGCCGCCGGAGCCACGAGCGAGGACACCACCCTCCCCATGATGATGAAGTACACCGATGAGGAGAGCGTCGTCCTGTCGGTTCTCAACGGGGTCATCTGCTCGACGCTCGTGCCGGTGCTCATCTCGCTGAGCTATCAGGTGTTTGGCGGGTAGCGGCGGAGCGTCGGGCCAAAGGGGGCGGAGGATGCATGAGGAGTGAGGGGGTGCGCACGGCTAGGCCTCCGGAGTCCCCGCTGGGTCTGCGATGAAGCGCGTGGAGAGCAGGAAGAGCGCGCTTATCGCCAGGCAGGCAAACTTGCCCGCGACGCCGACGAGCAGGCTGCACGCCACGGCGCCCGCGCAGAACGAGGCCACGAGGGCGGCGTAGCGGGCGGATCGGTGCAGCTCGTGACGGTCGCCGCCCATCAGGCCGTCGTAGAGGGTCTCGCCTAGGGAGCGCAGGTTGCCGGTGCAGAAGACGCTTGAGTAGGCCGAGCGCGTGCCAAAGAGCCGGAAGTTCTCGTACGAGAGCGCGGCGCAGAAGGATATGAAGCTGTTGACCAGGAGGTCTGGGGCAGAGGACGGCAGCAGCGCGATGATCAGGAACGCCGCCGCCTCAAAGAGGGCGACCCAGCGCATCATCGGATGGCGCTCGCCGCCGTGGACGCTCGCGAGGATGTGCTTGGAGAGCACGATGCCCACTACAAAGGAGACGATGGGCACGAGATAGTGGCCCACGCCGGGCAGGTCGCCCGCAGCGAGGCGCATCCCCAGCAGCGCGACGTTTCCCGTCTGGCCGGTGGCAAAGACGTGCTCGTGCAGCAGATACGAGTACGCGTCCATGAAGCCGCCCGCGCAGATGACGGTGAGTCCCAGCCGCACGGGCACCTTGGCCCTCCCCGCTGCCTGTCCCTGGTCCATGAGCCCTCCCATGCTCGACTTTGCCCAAGCCGCGTGCCATCCTAGAACAATCCGACGCCCGTGCGGAGGGAGGCGAGGAAGTTGACGCATGCGACAGAGGTCGCCGCCGCGGCGGGGCTTGAGCTGCGGGAGGGCCCGGAGGGCCTGGCGCTCATCGGCGATGGCATGGAGCTGCGGGCCGATCTCTCGCGTCTGCTGCCGCGGCTGCGCCCGGACCGCCTGGGGCGGGAGCTGCTCGTGCGTGCGGCTCGGGTGCGCGGCGTCGAGAGGCCAACGGTCGTGGACGCCACGGCGGGCCTGGGGGAGGACTCGCTGCTTCTGGCGGCGGCGGGCTTCACGGTCACGATGTGCGAGAGGGACCCGGTGATCGCGGCGCTGCTGCGCGACTCGCTCGCGCGTGCGGCAGGCGATTCCCGGCTCGCGGGCACCGTCTCGCGTATGGAGCTCGTGGAGGGCGACGGCGCAGCCTTTCTGCGTGCGATGGATAAGGCACCTGACGTGGTGTTTCTTGACCCGATGTTTCCGGAGCGCACCAAGAGCGCGGCCGTGAAGAAGAAGTTCCAGCTTCTGCACCATCTGGAGCGCCCCTGCGAGGACGAGCGCGCGCTGCTCGACGCGGCGCTTGCCGCCCGTCCGCGCAAGGTCGTGATCAAGCGCCCGCCCAAGGGCCCGTGGCTCGCCGGGGCGAGGCCCAGCCATTCGATTGCGGGGAAGGCCGTGCGCTATGACGTAATCGCGCCCCCTACGAACGCTCCGAGGCATCCGTAGGGGGCGCTGGGCCCGCCTTGGCCGCTTTGGGTCACTCACTTGCGATTGCCCTGGGCTCTGCGACCTCTCGGGCACTTACCGTTGGAAGCCGCTCCGGGTGCCGGATTCTCCTTGTGGAGCGTCTTGATTGCCGGGGTGGTGAGAAGCCCCAGCAGCACGATGACGGCACCCACGCCGTAGGCGAGGCGCGTCGAGTCAAAGCGTGCCTGGGCCTCCAGGCCCACCAGCGTGGTGCGCTCGGCGTCGCTCATCTTGATGTCGGCGATCTCGTCCTCAAAGGCCGTGTTGCTGTTGAGGTTGATGGTGAGCTCGGAGACCTGTTGCGCCACGTCGGACGAGATGGAGGAGTCGGCGGCCATCTCGTTGCGCAAGGTGGAGCTGATGCCAAAGATGAGCACCGCGCCGAGCAGGGCCACGCCCAGGGCCTGGCCCACGTTGCGCATGGTGCTCTGGATGCCGCCGGACTGCGAGGCGTCGCGGTCGCTCACCGCGAGGGCGACCACGTTGCTCGCGTGGGACGAGACGGTTCCCGCGCCAACGCCGGCCATGAACGCGCCCAGGTAGACGCCCACGCGGCTCGCGCCATCCAGGGTCACCGAGAAGGCCATGATGCCCAACGCCGCCGCCATGGCCACGTAGCCCAGCTGAATCACGTGGCGCGGGTTGGCCCTGGGAAAGAGCTTGGGGATGCCGAGCGCCAGCGCGAAGGTGGGGACGCCAGTCGCGATGGAGATGGTCCCGACCTCAATGGGCGTCCAGTTGGCAACGAGCTGCAGGTAGGGAGCCATGAGAATGGACTGGGCGCCCATGAAGAAGAACATGAGCGCGTTGGCCACGAGGCCGGCGAGCACCTGTGGGGTGGTGATGAACGAGCGCGGGAGCACCACCAGGCCGTAGCGCCTCTCCTCCTTGCCTTCCACCACCACGAGCAGGGCGAGGACCACGATGCCCAGCGCAACGAGCGGAAGCGCCGGCGAGATGCCGAAGAGGGTGAATGGGGCGGTGCGCAGCGGCTCGATGAGGCCCCACGTCGAGATGCTCGAGAGGCCGATGAGCACGAAGAAGAAGCCCGACGCCGCGAGCGCCACGCCAATGGCGTCGAAGTGGGACTTCTCGTGCGGCTGCTCGATCTTGGACAGGCCCAGCGAGAGGGCGGCCACGCCGACGAAATAGGCGGCGAGCACAAAGAAGGTGACGCGCATCCCCGCCGTCTGCATGACGACGCCCAGGACGAGCGGAAGCACGGCCGAGAGGCCGGACGCGGCGCCGATGCAGCCAAAGGCGACGGTGCGGTTGGAGCCGTGGTAGATGAAGGGGATGATGCCGAGAAGGGACGGGATGAGGAAGCTCGCCCCCAGTCCCACGAGCACGCGGCCAACCCAGATGAAGACCGTCATGTTGGGGGAGAGCGCCAGCGCGACCTCGCCCACGGCCGCGAGCGACGCGCCGATGCGGAAGGTCTTTCGCCAGCCGATGAGGGTGCCGGCGAGGCCGCCCGCGATCATGAACGAGCCGCCCACCAGCGGGTAGATCATGTTGGCGAGCTGGATGTCAGAGGTGGTCGCCCCGAGGTCGGCCGTCAGGGCCGTCGCGGCGAGCGAGAGCGCCCCGTTGTCGCCGGTGGCGCCCATTTGGGCAAGGATGAGAATGACGATGGGCAGCACGAGGAACTTCTCGCGCGTGCCAGGCGCCGGCGCGGCCGCGGGCGATGCCGCCGCCGCACGGGCGGATGAGGGTGCAGGGGTCGTGCGCGTCATGAGCGCTCCCTTCGCCCGGGCGCGAGGCCCGGGACTTGGCAGATGGGGTATGGGGCCTCACGGACGCCTAGGCGGCGGTTGCGACGAACGGCGCGGTGCCGGTGAGGTCGCAGGCGGAGAGCGGGTAGGCGCGGATGGCGGGGTCGTCGTAGGTGGCGTGGTAGTAGGTCAGCGTACTGGCGGAGAAGCAGCTGGTGTAGAGGGTCTTCTCGTAGGCGCCGTTGCCCATCTTGGCCACGCCGTCGGGTACCGCGGCCGCGCCGAGCGTGCGGAAGAGACGCGTCACGTTGGCCTTCTCGCCGTCCTGAACGGGGTAGTGCGCGTTCACGAACGCCGCCCGCACAAAGCGCGCCGGGCCGCCATAATCGCCGGGCAGACCCTGGACGCCCACGCCCGAGCCAAACGGCCTGAGCTCGGCGCGGTCCCAGCTGGCGGACGCGGGCAGGCCGTCGTTGAGCATGAGGTAGTTGCGCAGGTTCTGACGGTGCCAGCCAAAGTCGGGCTCGTTGGTGAGCACGTCGACGTCGTCCCCCCAGACGCGCAGGCCGTCGGCCATGCACTCGACCACCAGGCTGCCGGTGGCGTCGCCGACGAGCCAGTGGAGGTTGGCCACCGGCAGCTGCTCGTTCACGGGCTTGGCCACCACGGTCACGTGCGGCAGCGCCGCCCGCAGCTCCTCGAGCGTCGAGAAGTTCCGCGTGACCCAGTAGGGAAACTCATAGGCGGCGACGTTGGTGGTGCCGTCCACGGCGTCGGGGGCGTAGTGCGCGCTCTGCGGGAAGTTGAGGCCCGCGACCGCCAGGCCGGCATCGTTGCCGCAGTCAAAGTAGAGCGGAATGCCCGCCACGACGATGCCCATGCCCATCACGGCGTGGCCGCTCGCAAGATCCCCGGGGCGCTCAAAGGCTGCGGGGACCCTCGTCGCCGGGGGCGTCACAACCACCTGCTCCCCGTAGCCCTGGGTCCAGTCCAGGTTCCGTCCAAAGTACATGGCGCCGTTCTTGTCGTTGAAGCGGATGCCCGTACACATAGGGCCGCTCCCTTCTTGTCGGCGGCGGGGCCGCAGGCGCTTGTGGGGAAGATGAAGTCCTTGTATCCAAAAAGGGGAGAAAAAATCGGTAAATGGCAAATTTGCTAGGCAAACGGTGGGATAAACCATCGTAAACGGGCATCTAAGATGGAGCAGGGAGACATGTCGTCCGTATAATGTGCGCAGGAGGGGGGGCGCGATGGGCTTCTCGATAGACGAGGCGGCCCGCGAGTTCGCCGCGCGGGCGGGCCTGGAGCTGCGTCGCCGCGACGACGAGGCCGGGCTGCTCGGCGCCGCGCTCGCCGCGCGCCCGCGCAAGGTCGTGGTGAAGCGCCTGCCCAAGGGCCCGTGGCTCGCGGGCGTCAGGCCGAGCTATCAGGTTCGGGGCAAGGCCATCCGCTGCGTTGTGTAGCGGCCGGCGGAGGGCCCTCGTGCTACCCTAGGAACGTGCGTTCCTGTAGGGGGTGCGAGGCGTGCACGACATCTGGAACCCGTGGCACGGGTGCCGCAAGGCGAGCGAGGGCTGCACCAACTGCTACATGTTCACGATGGACCGCTGGCGCGGGCTGGACGGCTCCGTCGTGCGGCGCAACAAGGCGACCTTCCGCTACCCGCTGTCCCGATCGCGCGACGGCTCGTTCAAGGTGCGCCCCGGCGAGCTCATTCGCGTGTGCATGACCTCGGACTTCCTCGTGGAGGAGGCGGACGCCTGGCGCGACGAGGCCTGGGACGTCATGCGCCAGCGTCCCGACGTGCGCTTCTGGTTGCTCGCCAAGCGCCCGGAGCGCTTTGCCGCGTGCCTCCCGGACGACTGGGGCGAGGGCTGGGACAACGTCATGCTCAACGTCACCTGCGAGAACCAGCGCCGTGCCGATGAGCGAATCGCGATCCTGCTTGCCACGCCGGCGCGCCACAAGGGCATCATGTGCGCCCCGCTCATCGGGCGGGTGGACATAGAGACGTACCTGGAACTCGGCGAGCGCGGCGGGGACGGCGTGCGCGGGTGCGGCATCGAGCAGGTCATTTGCGGCGGCGAGAACTACGAGGGCGCCCGTCCGTGCGACTTCGACTGGGTGCGTCTGCTCGCGGCACAGTGCCGCGAGCACGACGTGACGTTCGCGTTCACCGAGACGGGCACGATCTTCGTGAAGGACGGGCGGACCTATCGCCTGCGCGACCACCGGCTCCAGTCCGAGCAGGCGTTCAGGTCCGGCGTGAGCATTGTCGGCCGGCCGATCGAGTGGCGCCTGCGCGACGCGCTCGGCCTGCCGATTCCCTCCGAGGAGCTCTACCAGCCTCGCTTTCGCGAGCGCTGCGAGACGTGCGGGCAGCGTCTCATCTGCAACGGCTGCTCCGATTGCGGTCGCTGCGCGTGAGCCAAAAGGGGACAGACCCCTTTTGGCTCACGCGCGTCAGCGCGACTGCTCCATGGCGAGGAAGTGCTCGTAGGCGCCGATGAGGTTGGCGTCGTTGAAGAAGCGGCACGCCACGATGTCCGTCTCGGGGAAGGCGTTGTCGAACGAGGCGTTGAAGCGTCGGTGCGCGTCTCTCACACCCTCCACGAAGAGCGGGTTCTGGCTGATGCCGCCGCCGAGGCAGACACGCTCGGGGTCGAGCCAGCACTGGATGTTGTGAATCTGCAGGGCAATCTCGTCGCACACCCGATTGAACACGCTGGCGACGGCCTCGTCCCCGCCCTCGAGCCAGCCGAAGAGCTGCCGCCCGTCGCAGCCGTCGATCCCCTTCGCTTGGGCAACGCGCTCGCATAGGGACTTCGTCGAGCAGGCAGACGACCAGAGCTGATCACTTGTGATGGGGTCCCTGGGGTCCTCGGGCCAGGAGGTGAGGACCTTCGATGCCTCACCGGCAAAGAGGTGCGCCCCCCGCAGGACCTTGCCGCCGGCGATAACCCCGCCACCGATTCCCGTCCCGAACGCGAGCACCACGCCGCAGTCGACGCCCCGCAGGTTGCCACGAGAGAGCTCGGCAATCGCCGAGCAGCGCGCGTCGTTCTCGACTTCGATCGTGAGGCCAAAGCGCCTCTCCCACTCCGTCACGTCGACGCCGTAGTTGTAGAGCAGCGCCCCGCCCGTCCGAATGTACTTCTGGCGCGCATCGATCTCCCCGGGCATGGAGAGGGCCAGACCCTCGACGTCTCCCATGCGCTCAAGGATGCCCTCGATGGTCTCGAGGAATGCCTCGGGGTCGTGGCTTTCCCCGTCGGGAGTGGGCACCTGCCCCTTACCCTCGATATCCGTACCGCATATGGTGCAGTACTTGATCGCGGAGCCACCTACGTCGAGAACCGCCAGCCTCTTCATGTCTTTCTCCTGCCTTCGCCTGCTGCCTATATGACGTTCACGTCGCGCAGCTCGGAGCGCATGCCGTTGCTGCGTGCGACGGAGAACTCGAAGGGCGTTCCGTCGTCGAGGAAGCCGACCTGGGAGATCTCGAGCAGGGGGGTGCCCGCGTCGAGCCGCAGGCGCCCGGCCTCCTCCTCGGTCGCGCCCACGGCGCGGATGATGCGGTGGAAGCTCGAGATCTTGAGCCCGAGCGTGTCCTGGACGAACGAGTAGACGGAGTGGTAGAGCTGGTCGCGCTTGAGGCCGGGCGTTACGTCGATCGGCATGTAGGTGTACTCAATCGTAATTGGGTCGTCCTCAAGGCAGCGCACCCGGCAGAAGTAGTAGGTGAAGTCGTCGGGGGAGATGCTCAGGTGCCGCGCGACGCTCTCGGGCGGGTTCGTGACCGAGAAGTCGTAGACCACCGAGCTCACGCTCCTCCCGCGCGCGCTGTGCGAGGCGGTGAAGCCGATCGGCTGGTCGGGCCTGGTGAACCCGAACGTGTCCTCCCGCGTGCCGTCCTCGCCCACGAGCAGCGGGTCGACGCCCCCCGTGTCGAAGAGCTCCGTGGTGTTCTTCACGTAGGTGCCCGACCCGCGCTTGCTCGCGATGAGGCCCTTCTCGGTGAGGATCTCGAAGGCGCGCTTGACGGTGATCTTGCTCACGCCGTAGCGGTCGCAGAGGTCCACGACCGTCGGTAGCTTGTCGTTGGGCACGAGGTCGCCGTCCTCGATGCGGCTCTGGATGTCCTGGGCAATCGTCTCGTACTTGAGCATGGCGGCCTCCCTCGTGCTTTCTGTGGTTCTCGGCGCTCACCGCGAACGGTCTATTTTTGGCCGCGAACGGTTTGCTTTGGCGGTCAGGCAAGAGGGCGCGGGTTCGTGCGCGTTGCGCCCCGTCGGGCTGGTCGGCTGCAAAACCCCAGCTCATCGACGTGGTTCTCGTCTGACGTAATCCATTATCTTCCTTTGTTCCCGTCTTTGTCTCCAATAAATCCGCTACATAGAGAAAATAAGAGCGCTACAATTCAACTAACAAAGCGCGACAAAGGGCCGCGCAGGACGACCAAGGAAACGGAGGCGTTATGGCAGAACTGATCCTGCCCAAGAGCTTCTTCTTCGGGGCGGCGATGTCCGGCCCGCAGACGGAAGGGGGCTGGAACGTAGGCGGCAAGCTTGAGAACGTGTGGGACACCTGGTCCAACGAGGACATCGAGGCGTTCTACAACCGCGTGGGCTCCTACGTGGGCAACGACTTCATGCACCACTACAAGGAGGACCTTGCCATCCTCAAGGGCCTCGGGCTCGACAGCTTCCGCACGTCGATTCAGTGGAGCCGCCTGCTCGATGCCGACGGCAACATCAACCCAGAGGGCGCGGCCTGGTACCACGAGCTCTTCCGTGCGGCGCGCGAGGAGGGGCTCGAGCCCTTCGTGACCCTCTACCACTTCGACCTCCCCACCTTCCTCTTCCGCCGCGGCGGCTGGGAGAGCCGCGAGACCTGCGAGGCGTACGCCAACTACGTCGAGAAGGCGCTTCACGAGTTCGGCAAGGAGATTCGGTACTGGTTCACGTTCAACGAGCCGAGCGTCGAGCCTGAGAACCGCTACTGGCACGGTGGCTGGTACCCGCAGCACCACAGCTTCCGCGAGGCCGTGGTGGCGCAGTACAACATCTCGATCGCGCACGCGCTCGGCGTCGCCCGCTACCGCGCGGCGCGCGAGGAGGGCGCGCTCCGTCCGGACGCGCGGATTGGCATCGTGTGCAACTTCAGCCCCTCCTACACCAAGGAGGACCCGAGCGAGGCCGACCTCGAGGCGCTGCGCATGAACGACGGCCTCACCACGCGCTGGTGGCTCGACCTCGCGACCAAGGGCAGCCTGCCCGCGGACGTGCTCGAGACCCTCGCCCGCCTCGGGACGCCGGCTCCGGTGCGTCCCGGCGACGAGGAGGTCCTGCGCTCGGGCGTCGTGGACTGGCTCGGCTGCAACTACTACCAGCCCTGCCGCGTGCAGGCGCCGACCCGCGATCATGACGAGTGGGGCAACCCGCTCTTCGCCGAGCCCTACGTCTGGCCCGAGCGCGTCATGAACGAGAGCCGCGGCTGGGAGATCTACCCCAAGGGCATCTACGACTTCGGCATGAAGTGCCGTGACGAGTACCCCGACCTCGAGTGGTTCGTGTCCGAGAACGGCATCGGTATCGAGGGCGAGTACAAGAACCGCGACGAGAGCGGCCAGATCCAGGACGACTACCGCGTCGACTTCGTGCGCGACCACCTCTCCTGGATCGCCCGTGCGATCAACGACGGCGCCAAGTGCCGCGGCTACCACTACTGGGGCCTCATTGACAACTGGTCCTGGGCAAACGCCTTCAAGAACCGCTATGGCTTCGTCGAGGTCGACCTCATGGAGAACTACGAGCGCAGGCCCAAGAAATCAGCCGCTTGGCTCAAGGAGGTCACCACGACGCACGTGGTGAAGTAGGTCCTTGGTCCGGATCGGGAGGAACGGTCCCGGGCTCCCTCCCCCCCCTGGTTCGGTCATCGGATACGCGTCCCCCTGGAGGGGGAGCGCGATGGTACGGCTAATGTTTCCAACAGTTCAGTTAGGAGTGAAAGACATGGCCAACGGACAAAGCTTCCTCGACAAGTTCGCGGAAGTCTCCGCCAAGGTCGGCAACCAGGTGCACCTGAGAAGCCTTCGCGATGGCTTTGCCACCATCATGCCGATCTTCATCCTCGCAGGCATCGCGGCGCTGCTCAACAACGTCGTCTTCACGTTCCTGTGGAGCGCGGACCCGAGCAGCCCCGGACTCTTCCCGAACGCGGACGTGCTCGCCACGGCCCAGTACTGGGGCAACGCGCTCACGCAGGGTGCGCTCTCCATCTCGGCCATCCTGCTGTGCGCCATGGTGGGCTACAGCTTCGCGAACAACAAGCGCTTTGACAACCCCGTCTCGTGCGTGGTGGTGGCGCTCGCGGTCTTCTTCATCATGATGCCGCAGACGGTGGCTGCCAACCTTGCTGCGTCATCGCCGCTCTACGTGGCTGACGAGGTGACCACCGCTCAGGTCTCGAGCGCGTTCATCACCAACTACACGGGTACCAACGGCATGTTCACCGCCATCATCATCGGCCTGTTTGCGCCCACGCTCTTCATCAAGGTCTCGGGCGTCGAGAAGCTGCGCATCAAGATGCCCGAGGGCGTGCCGCCCGCGGTCGAGAAGTCCTTCAACGTCCTGATCCCGATGCTGCTCACCCTGGGCGCCTTCGGCGTGCTCTCGATGGTTCTCTACGCAGGCTTCCAGACTGACGTCACTGCTCTCATCAACACCTTCATCCAGACCCCGCTGCGAGCCCTCACCACCAACCCGATCGGCCTCGTGGTGATCTACTCGCTCGGTGTGTTCCTGTTCACCCTCGGCATCCACCAGTCCACCATCAACGGCGTGCTCGTCGAGCCCGTCCTCACGGTCGTGCTCGTCGAGGCCACGAGCGTGTACAGCTCCGGCGGCATCGACGCCGTGATCGCCCGTCCGGACCTGTGGCTCAACATGAACACCATCAACGTCTACGCGCTCATGGGAGGCTCGGGCTGCACGCTGGCGCTGCTCATCGCAACGTTCATCTGGGGCAAGTGGCGGCCCTCCCGCGAGGTGTCCAAGCTCGGCATCCTGCCCGCCATCTTCAACATCAACGAGCCGGTCATCTACGGCTACCCGATCGTGTTCAACATCCCGCTCATGGTTCCGTTCGTGCTGAACACCATCATCGGCATCCTCGTCGGCTACTTCGCCACGGTTATCGGCTTGGTCAACCCGACCTGCATCCAGGTGCCCTGGACCACCCCAATCATCGCCTCGGGCATCCTGTCCACGGGCGGCGACATCCGCGCCGGCATTCTCCAGATCGTGCTGCTCGTGATCTTCACGCTGATTTACCTGCCCTTCATGAAGGCTTCTGAGTCCGCGCAGCGCAAGCAGTTCGAGATGGCCTCCGAGAGCACCGAGAACTAGTCCCCCCTGGCGTGCGCGGGGCTCTTGGGCCTCCGCAACCCCCGGCAGCCTTTTCCGGACTCGCCCCCCCACGCGACCGTCGGACGCGAGCTGCTCGCCGAAGCGCCCGTCCCCGCGCACGCCCCCGTTCCACCGCCGACGTCACACATGCCGAACAGTGCTTGCTGGCGTTGGAAACCCATCCGGACCTCCGAGCGTCCGGAGCGCAAGGCCGCCCGCGGGCGGCCGGAAGGGAACCACCATGAAGAAGATCATGCTTTGCTGCAATGCCGGAATGTCCACGAGCCTCCTCGTGCAGAAGATGCAGAAGGAGGCCGCGAGCCGCGGCGAGGACGTCGAGATCGAGGCGCGCCCGATGAACGAGGCCATGGACCACATCAACGAGGCCGACGTCATTCTCCTCGGGCCTCAGATCGGCTATGCCAAGGGCGACTTCGAGAAGGCCGTCGACGGGCGCATCCCCGTGGCAGTCATCCCGATGGTCGACTACGGCCGCATGAACGCCCCCAAGATCCTCGACGACGTCAAGAAGATGCTCGGCTAATCAGCTAGGAGGCTGCGATGGAAGACATGGACGAGCTCGAGCAGATCTGCTTCGAGATCATCAGCTGCGTGGGTACCGCCAAGTCCTGCTACGTCAACTCGATTGCCAAGGCCAAGGAGGGCGACTTCGACGCGGCGGCCGAGCTGGTCAAGCAGGGCGACGAGGCGTACAACGGCGGCCATGAGGTTCACATGAGGCTGCTCCAGGCCGAGGCGTCCGGCGAGAGCAAGAAGACGCTGCCGCTGCTCCTGCTTCACGCCGAGGACCAGATGGCGAGCGCGGAGACCTGCAAGCTCATGGCGCTGAACTTCGCCGATACCTATCGCGAGCTGCTCTCCCTCAAGGAGAAGCTCGGCGCGTAGGCGTGGCGAGACGTGACCTGCGGGCCGGGGCTGCCGATGACGGCGGTCCCGGCCTTTTCGTGATCCCTGCTCCCTTCGGACGTTTCCGACGGCTAGCCGTTTGACGCACAATAGGCGACGATACGTTGCGTACTGACCCGACCACGAGGAGCAGAGTCATGGAGTATTGCGAGCTGCTGCACGGCGGAGAGAAGATCGGCGTCATCGGCTTGGGCGCCGCACAGCTGGGCGCCACGCCGCGCAGTCGCCGTTCGGCCAGGCGCTCGCCCGCTACCAGTGCCTGCAGTACGCGCTCGACACCCCGGGCGTGGTCTGCGTGGTCTCAGGCGTGCGCGACCGCGCCGACCTGCGCGTCCTTCTTGGCTTTTTCTACGCGCCGGATGTCGAGAAGGACTGTTCGGTGCTGAACGGCCTGGCTCCGGAGAAGGTGGCCGGGCGCTGCGTCTACTGCAACCACTGCGCGTCGTGCCCCGCGGGCATCAACGTCGGCCTGGTCAACAAGTTCTACGACCTCGCGCTGTCGGGCGACGTGCTCGCCGCCGACCATCCGAGGGTCTTGCGCGGCCTCCCGTTGGGCTGGTCCTGGGCCTCGCGCACCGCCTCGTCGGTGACCAGCGAGAAGTCCGCCCCCTTGGGGAAGAACCGCCCGAGCAGCCCGTTGGCGTTCTCGTTCGCGCCCCGCTGCCAGGGGGCTGCGGGGTCGCAGAAGTAGACGTCGAAGCCCGTGGCGCCGGCGCCCACGACGAGGTCGCCCCCCCAGCGGCCGGGTGCCGAGGGCCGGCGTCGTAGCGGCCGTCCGGGAGCGCGTTGCGGGCGAGCTCGCGCGACACGGTCGAGTGGGAGGCCCCGAGCCCGCGCGCGATCTCCCTCGCGCCGCGCCCGGCGTCTTGCCGCACCCCAGCTCTCGCGTAGCGGGATGAGACAAACGAACCTGTCCCCTTTGTCTCACAGGGTGACGACGCCGCCGCGATCGGGGTCCTCGTCGAGGCGCGCGAGGCGGGCCGACACGCCTATGAACAGCGCGCTGATGACCAGGCACGCGAGCCGCCCCACCGCGCCGATGAGCAGCACGCCGGCGAACGCGCCCACCACGAAGGCCCCGATCAGCGCGGCGTAGCGCTCCGCGCGGTGAAGCTCGTGTCGGTCGCCGCCAACGAGCCCCTGGTAGAGGGTCTCGGCAAGGGAGCGGAGGTTGCCGGTGCAGAAGACGCTCGCGTAGGTCGACTTGGTGCCGAACGAGCGGAAGTTCTCGAAGGCCAGCGCCGCGCAGAACGAGATGACGCAGTTGACGGGCAGGTCGGGCACGCCGTCGGGCACCAGCGCCATCGCGGCGAACACCACGGCCTCGAGCGCCGCGACCCAGCGCTGCGTGCGGTAGCGGTTGCCGCCGAGCAGGCCGTGCAGCAGGTGCATCGAGAAGAAGATCCCGATTGCGCACGAGAGCACCGACACCAGGCAGCCCAGCGCCCCGAGCCAGTCTCCCCCGGCGGAGCGCACGGTGAGCAGCACGATGTTGCCGGTCTGTCCCGTGGCAAAGACGTGGCCGTGCACGAGGTAGGAGTAGGCGTCCATGAAGCCACCCGCGCAGATCACCGTGAGGCCGAGCCGCACGGGCACCTTGGTCCTTCTCAGCTGCTGCCCTTTGCTCGCGTTCTGCCCCATGCGCTTCCTCGTCCCCGTCGTGTCAGCCGCGTGACATCCTAGCGCGAATGCGCGGCCCGGGGCGCGGCATCCGTATAATCTGCGTAGGAAAGGGGGCGCGATGGTCTTCTCGATAGACGCCGCAGTGTTTGACGCGCTGCCCGCGCTGTGCGTGGGCGTGGTCACGGCCGAGGGGTTTGACAACTCCTCCGAAAGCGTGCCCGCGATCGACGCGTTGCTCGACGAGGCGGTGGCCGACGCCGAGCGGCGCCTTGCGGGCATCCATGCGAGCGACGACCCGCGCGTGCAGCCCTACCGCGCGGCGTTCCATGCGCTCGGCATGAGCCCGAGCCGCTATCCCTCCTCCAACATCGCCCTGCTGAGGCGCATTGCCAAGGGCAAGGGGCTCGGGCGCGTGAACCCGGTGGTCGACCTGGGCAACGCGGTCTCCATCAAGTACGCGCTGCCGCTGGGCGCGCACGCGCTGGCCCCCGGGGAGACGCTCGAGCTGCGCCTCTCCCGTCCCGGTGACGCCTTCGTTGCGCTGGGCGAGAAGGACGCGGACCCCACGCTCGCGCCCGGCGAGCTGGTCTACGCGGTGGGCGACCTCGTGCAGACGCGCCGCTGGACCTGGCGGCAGAGCGAGAACGGCAAGATGGGCGCCGCCACGACGCGCGCGGTCTTTCCCATCGACGGCTTTGTGGGCGTGAACGACGACGCGGTGCGCGCGGCCTGCGACGAGCTCGCCGCGCACCTGCGGGACGACCTGGGCGCGCGGACGGACGTGGCCCTGGCGTCCGCCGCGGCGCCGCGCGTGTGATGGCGGCGCCGGAGATGGCAGCGCCGGAAATGATGACGGCGCCGGAGATGGCGGCGCCGGAGGCCGCGCGCGAGCTCGCCGCGCGGGTGGGCCTGGAGCTGCGGAGGCGCGAGAAGGACGGTGCGCTCGTCCTGGCGGGCGACGACATGGGGCTTGCGGCCGACCTCGCGCAGCTCCTGCCGCGGCTGCGGCCGGACCGGCTGGGGCGCGAGCTGCTCGTGCGGGCGGCGCGCGTGCGGGGCGTCGAGCGCCCCACGGCGGTGGACGCCACGGCGGGCCTGGGGGAGGACTCCCTGCTGCTGGCGGCCGCGGGCTTTGAGGTGACGCTGTACGAGAGGGACCCGGTGATCGCGGCCCTTCTCGCCGACGCGCTGGAGCGCGCAGCAAACGAGCCGCAGCTCGCGGGCGCCGTTGCGAGGATGCGGCTCGTGGAGGGCGACTCGGTGGCCGCCCTGCGCGACCTGCCCAGGCCGCCCGACGTCGTCTTTCTCGACCCGATGTTCCCCGAGCGCCACAAGAGCGCCGCGGTGAAGAAGAAGTTCCAGCTCCTGCACCACCTCGAGCGCCCGTGCGACGACGAGGCCGCGCTGCTCGGCGCCGCGCTCGCCGCGCACCCGCGCAAGGTCGTGGTCAAGCGCCCGCCCAAGGGCCCGTTTCTGGCCGGGGCCAGGCCGAGCTACCAGCTCACGGGCAAGGCCGTGCGCTACGATGTCATCGTGCCGCCCCCTGGTCGGGCGGCTTCCAACGCGATCCCGGCGGGACCGGGGCCCAGAGAGGAGTGCCCATGAGCGCGTGGCTCGACGACGCCGTCTTCTACGAGGTCTATCCCCAGAGCTTCAACGACACCAACGCCGACGGCATCGGCGACTTGCCTGGCGTCATCGAGAAGCTCGACTACGTGCGTGAGCTGGGGTGCAACGCGCTCTGGCTCAACCCGTGCTTCGTCTCGCCCTTCGGCGACGCTGGCTACGACGTGGCCGACTACTGCCAGGTGGCGCCGCGCTACGGGACCAATGCCGACCTCGAGCGGCTCTTCGCCGAGGCGCACGCCCGCGACATGTACGTCCTTCTCGACCTCGTACCCGGGCACACCTCGATCGAGCACCCCTGGTTCAAGGAGTCCTGCCGCGCCGAGCCCAATGAGTTCACCGGCCGCTACGTCTGGACCGACGACGTCTGGACGCCGGTGGGCGACGTGCCCGGCGTGAACGGCGTCCTGCGGGGCATCTCCGAGCGCAACGGCGCGGTGGCCGTGAACTTCTTCGCCTTCCAGCCGGCGCTCAACTACGGCTTCTACCGCGTGACGGAGCCCTGGCAGAGCGCGATGGACTCACCCGAGGCCCTGGCCACGCGGCAGGCCATGAAGGACGTCATGGCGTTCTGGCTCGAGCGCGGCTGCGACGGCTTCCGCGTGGACATGGCCGGCTCGCTCGTGAAGAACGATCCCGAGCAGGAGGGCACGATAGCCCTCTGGCAGGACATGCGCGCGTTCCTTGACGAGCGCTATCCCAACGCCGTGCTCATCTCCGAGTGGGGCGAGCCGGACAAGACCATCCGCGCGGGCTTCCACATGGACTTCCTGCTCCAGTTTGGCACCTCGCACTATATGGACCTCTTCCGCTGCGAGCACCCGTGGTTCGCGCGCGAGGGCGCGGGCGACGCGAGCGAGTTCGTGGCCACCTACCGTCGCAACATGGAGCTCACGGACGGACGCGGCCTCATGTGCATCCCCTCCGGCAACCACGACATGGACCGCCTGCGCAAGTTCCTCGACCCGGAGGAGATGAAGCTGGCGTTTGCCTTCATCATGTCCATGCCGGGATGCCCCTTCGTCTACGCGGGCGACGAGATCGGGATGCGCCACCTGGACGTGACCTCCGTCGAGGGCGGCTACCAGCGCACGGGCGCGCGCTCGCCGATGCAGTGGGACACGGCCGAGAAGAACCTCGGCTTCTCCGACGCTCCGACGGAGCGGCTCTACATCCCGCAGGACAGCGGCGACGACGTGCCCACGGTCGCCGCGGAGATGTCCGACGAGGCGTCGCTCTGGCGTGAGGTGCAGCGGCTCATTGCGCTGCGCCGCGCCACGCCGGCCCTCGGCGTGAACGCTGCGGTGAAGTTCGTCTACTGCGAGAAGGGCGCCTACCCGCTCGTCTACCTGCGCACGGAGCGCGGGGAGGGTGGCCAGCGCGTGCTGGTGGCCCTCAACCCGTCGGCGCGCGCGGTCGAGGTGCCGTGCGAGGGCGAGCCGGCGCGCACGCTCTACGCCCTCGGCGACGCGGCAAAGCTCGTCGACGGCACCCTATCCGTCCCCGCCTGCTCGGCAACCTTCTTCGAGCTGGCGTAGGGGCACTAGACGACAGTCGTGTCACGCGGCGCTGCCGTCGTCGGGGCGGCGCCGCGCGGGCCCGGTCGTGCGTCTCCCTCTCAGCGATTATTCGCCTGAGCGAATAGAACTCACCCCGGCCCTCGTGCCATAGTTGTCCACTGTGACGAGCATACGGCGACGCCGCCCTGCGGCAGTTCGGGAGATGGCAGTGGAGTACATGACCGTGCGGGAGGCGGCGCGACGCTGGAACGTGACGGAGCGCCTGGTGCAGCGGCTGTGCGCCGACGGCCGCGTTGACGGCGCGGTCAAGTTTGGCCGCTCGTGGGGCATTCCCACGGTCGCGCGCAAGCCCGGGGACCCTCGCCGCGCGGCAGCGTCTCCTGAGGTCTCGTGGCGCCCGCGCCGTCTGCCCGGCGACCACGCCAACCTCATGCCGCTCATGAACACCCCCTTCGAGCCGGGTCATGCCCGCGAGTTCGTCGAGTCGCTCGACGCCGGTCCCCGCGCGGACATCGCCCGCGCGGAGCTCGCCTACTTCTCCGGCAGGGCGGACGAGGCCGCCGGGCTCGTCGAGGAGCACCTCGAGAGCGAGGACTTCGAGATTCGTCTCTCTGCCTGCCTCATCTGCGCGTACGCCAACCTTCCACTGGGCCGCATCGACCTCTCCCGTCGCGCGCTCGACGCGGCGAGAAGCGCGCTCGTACGCGCGTCGGAGGAGAACCCGCAGCTCCGAGCCGCCGAGGGCTTCATCTCGCAGGCTGCGAGCGTGCTGCTGCACCTTCCGGTTCCCACGGACGCGCCGGGCGCCCAGGAGGTGATGCCGCTCCTGCCGATGGGTCTGCGCGCCTTCGCGTTCTACGTCCGGGCCCACGCCTTCTATCTCGCCGGCGACTACGCGCACAGCCTCGGGATCGCGGAGACGCTGCTCACGGGCATGGAGGAGGTCTACCCCATACCGTTTATCTACCTGCATCTCGTTGCCGTGATGGACCTCATGAGCCTGAGGAGGACCGAGGAGGCGCGCGAGCACCTGCTGGCCGCATGGGAGCTGGCGCGCCCGGACGACCTGATCGAGGGGTTCGGCGAGCACCACGGGCTTCTCGGCGGCATGCTCGAGGCGGTCATCAAGCCCGCGTGGCCCGAGGACTTCAAGAGGATCATCGCCATCACGTACCGCTTCTCCGCGGGATGGAGAAGCGTGCACAACCCCGCCACGGGCGACGACGTGGCGGACAACCTCACCACCACGGAGTTCGCCGCCTCGATGCTCGCCGCGCGGGGCTGGACCAACGCAGAGATCGCCCGGCACATGGGCGTGTCCCCCAACACGGTGAAGAGCTACATCTCGTCCTCGCTGCAGAAGCTCGGTATCACGCGCCGCCAGGACCTCGGGCGTTTCATGCTGGCGTAGGTCGGCCCCAGACCTGTCTTGCATCACCCGTTTTCCCATCTGAACGGGTGATGCGCCCTCCCCCCCCCTTCGCTGAGAATTGGACCGTCATACCTCTCTTCCGTCCAATGCGACGGATTGCCGAGAAGGACGGTGGCCATGGGGAAGAAACTTGCGACGATAGCGGCGTGCGCGTTCGCTGCGGTGCTGTTTGCGGTGCCGGCACCTGCATGGGCGGTTGAGCACAAGGGCATCAACGTCAACGGTGTCGATATCGTCACGGACGACGACCATATCGTCAAGTGTGGTGACGGCACGGCGGAGTATGATCCCACGACCGGCGTGCTCACGTTGACGAATGCCAAGATTACAAAGGGTACCGGCTACATAACCACACAGTGCGGTATCGAGAGCGGCAGGGACATGAGCCTGAACATCGTCCTGGTGGGCGAGAACACTACGACCTTGCCCATAAGCGCGACGAGCGGTGATTCGGCTGATCCGGTGATCGATGGTACATGCGGTGACATCACGATTTCTGGTCCGGGAAGCCTTGAAGTCACGAGCTCTCAGGTCGCGCCGAATGCCATCAACGCTTATAACAGCCTGACAATTAAGGACGGAGCGCGCGTTACCGTTCGCACCGAGAGCAGCTGTGCCATCAACGCGCAGAACGGGAGCGTAAACATCATCAACGGCGCTCATGTGGAGGCGACGTCGGCTGGTGACTATAGCTTTGCCGTCAGTGCTCTGCAGCCGAGTGGCGATACCAAAGATAACGACATCGTCGTCTCCGGGAAAGGGACGTATCTTAAGGCGTCTAGCGCCAAAGCGGCGGTCAACGCGGGCTATCCAACGCTTTGTGCGGGGAACGATCTCGTTTTAGAGGACGGCGCAGTAATCGAGGTCGACGGAACTGCTGTTGCCAACAAAGACGTGACGATTCAGAGCGGTGCTAAGCTCTCGGTATCAAACGAGGGCGGCTCCTATGCCCTGTACGCTGTGGGCGCGTTGACGATTGATGGTGCGTCCGTGTCCGCGAGCAGCGTTAGAGGATACGGCATCGTCGCGCGCGAGAACCTGTCTGTTCACGACGCCGTCATCGATGCGCAGTCCACGGACTCCAACGGGCTGAGGGTCACTGGCGGCGGAGCGACCATTGACGGCGGGACGATTACCCTATCCTCCGAAAACTATGCTGCTCTGTCGACGGCGGGCAATGCTTCGATTGTCGGTGGTGTCGTAACGCTCAAGGGAGGTTCATCGGGGGCTCTTGCGGTTGCGGACCTCAACTTTGGCGGCATGAACTGGTACCAATGGGCAACATCGGCGGCCGGTGAGGTGACCAAGAGCGAGTCCGACGCTTACGATTCTGCTGACCGAACCGACACCTATCTGCGCATCGAGCCCGTTGGCACCACGTACGATCTGGCCGTCTCGGGCGGCGAGGGCAGCGGTTCGTACGTTGCTGGCACGCAGGTCACCATCTCTGCGGACGCGTTCAATGCAAGTGGGCACTTCAGCGGATGGACGGTGAGTGACCCGACGGGTGCAGGCGTGCTCGCCAGCCCCTCAGCTGCCGAGACCACCTTCACGATGCCCGCCGGTGCCGTCGAGCTTACCGCGAACTACGAGTCCCACGCCGTTCTGGAGCACGTTGCCGCCGTTGACCCCTCCTGCACGAGTGAGGGCACAGCCGAGCACTGGAAGTGCTCGGAGTGCGGCGCGCTCTTCTCGGACGATGGGGGTACGACGCTCGTCAGTGCCGATGACCTGTCGGTTCCGGCCCTCGGTCACGACTATGTTGACGGCGTCTGCACGGTGTGCGGCGAGAAGGACCCGGACTACGTGGCGCCCGAAGATCCCGAGAAGAGCGATACGACCATCCCCGCGACGGGTGACGCGAGCGTGCTCTTCTCGCTCGTGCCCGCCCTTCTCGGCGGATCGGCGCTCGCTGCGGGCGTCGTCGCGAGGCGCCGTCGATAAGAACGAGCCCGCTGCTTGGCTGAGCGCGGGGCGGGCGCCTGGAAACGGGCGCCCGCCCCGCTTTGTTTGCTGCGATGCGATACCCGCTCTGCCCCGTGAACGGGATGTGGGCAATGGGACGGCACGGGTGAGGCGGGCACGCTCTTCTCGGCCATGCGCGCCCGAGGTGCCGTCGCTTGCCGCTCGGTCAAGCGACCTTTCGCCGAGACGGAGGAACTACGGAAAAGAGGCGCCCTGAGGGCCCGATTTTCCGTGATTCCTCCGTCTCGGTGTCTGGCCAGAGGGGGCCACCAAAGGGACCCGACCCCTTTGGTTGCAGGCTAGGCGGGCGCCCGCCCCGTCTCCTGCCCACGCCACTCGTCGAGCAGCGCGCGCCAGCGCGGGGCGTAGCGGCTGCCGCGCTGCCAGATGAGGGAGAAGTCGTGCTCTACGGCTAAGTCCGCCGGCGTGACGTCGACCAGCGTGCCCGCATCCAGCTCGTCCTCGACCGCCACGCGGTAGAGGAAGCTCACGCCGGCCCCTGCGGCCACGCAGGCCTTGATGGCGGGGATGCTCGCGAGCTCGATGACGCCGGCGAAGTCCCCCACGGCAAGGTCGCGTGCCGCGAGATGCCGCTCCAGGATCTCGCGTGTGCCCGACCCCTTCTCGCGCAGGACCAGGCACATCTCCAGCAGGTCGGCGACGCTTGCGGGTCGTGTGCCCGCGGCCGCCACCGCCACGAACGGCTCGCGCGAGAACGTCTCGCTCTCGAACGACGCCCGGTCGAAGGACCCCTCCACCAGCGCGAGGTCGACTTCCCCCCGGTCGAGCAGCCCCACGAGCTCGGCCGTGTTGCCCACGCGCATGAGCAGCTGCTCGTTTGGATGGCGATGCAGATGGCCCGCCAGGATGCGCGGAGCCACGAAGTCGCCCACGGTGCGCGTGCAGCCTAGGCGCAGCGGCGGGCGCACGTTCTTCTCGCCCCCGAGTGCGTCGAGCTCCGCGCGCAGGCGTCTCTCGTCGTTCTCCATCGCGCCGAGCTCCCGGCGGAGCAGCTTGCCCGCCGCCGTCGGCTCCACGCCGCGCCCCGTCTTGGTGAACAGCCGGCAGCCGTAGTGCCGCTCGAGCTGACGTATGTGCTGCGAGACCGCCGGCTGGGTCACATGGAGCTCTGCGGCGGCCCGCGTGAGGCTGCCCGTGCGGCAGACGGCCAGGAACGTGTGCGTGCGATAGTCGAGCATCCGCGTCCTTATCGGTAAATGCTTATGAATCTATAAGCAACTGGCTGTATTTAATTATAACATCCGGCGGTAGTCTCTTCTGGAACGGAGTGGCTCGAGAAGGGCGGACGCATGGAGCTCGTCAAGGACTTTGGAAAGCTGTGGAGGGGAGCGCTGTTTGCGCTGGTCATTGCCGTGCCGGCGTGGCTCCTGGGCAAGCGGTTTGAGGTCGTGGGCGGCCCGGTCTTTGCCATCCTCCTGGGTATGGCGCTGGCCCTGGTGGTGCCGGCCGAGAAGGGCGCGCCGCTTGCGGCCGGCATCAAGTTCACGTCAAAGAAGGTGCTCCAGTGGGCCGTCATCCTGCTCGGGTTTGGCCTCAACCTGGCGCAGATCGCGCAGGTGGGCATGACGTCACTGCCCATCATCGTCTCCACGATCGTCACGTCGCTCGTGGTGGCCTTCGTGCTGTGCCGCGCGCTCAAGATCCCCGGGAAGATCTCAACGCTCATCGGCGTGGGCTCCTCGATCTGCGGCGGCTCGGCCATCGCGGCCACGGCACCCGTGATCGATGCCGATGACGAGGAGATCGCCCAGTCCATCAGCGTGATCTTTCTGTTCAACGTGATCGCGGCGCTGGTCTTTCCCACGCTCGGCGGCATCCTCGGGCTCACGAACGAGGGCTTTGGCCTCTTCGCGGGCACCGCGGTGAACGACACCTCCTCCGTCACTGCCGCTGCGGCCGCGTGGGACGGCATGCATCCCGGCGCCAACACGCTCGACGCGGCCACGATTGTCAAGCTCACGCGCACGCTCGCGATTATTCCCATCACGCTGGCGCTCGCGTTCTGGCAGGTGCGGCAGGCCCGTCGCGCAGGCGGGGAGGCGAGAAACACCTTCAGCCTGCGTCGCGCGTTCCCCACGTTCATCGTCTTCTTTGTGCTGGCGAGCGTGGTGACCACGGTCTTCTCGCTGCCCGCGGCGGTCACGGCGCCCATCAAGGAGCTGTCGAAGTTCCTCATCGTCATGGCGATGGCGGCCATCGGCTTCAACACCAACGTCGTGAAGCTCGTGCGCACGGGCGGCAAGCCCATCCTGATGGGCCTGGCCTGCTGGGTGGCCATCGCCGCGGTGAGCCTGGGCATGCAGCACGTGCTGGGCATCTGGTAAGCTGCCAAACCTGCCAAAGGGGTCAGACCCCTTTGGCAGGTTGCTCAGCAGAGGGAGCGAATCGCGCGGATGAGCGGCAGGCGAGCGTTGATGAGGTTCACGATGGGGCCCACGGCGAGCGCGGAGATCACGGTGCCCACGCCCAGGCCGTTGAGGTAGCCAAAAAACAGCAGAGAAAGCCCGCAGGCAATGAGCACGAGCGTGGCGTCGAAGCAGAGCTTGCACGTGCCGAACGGGCAGCCCAGCTTTCCAGCGATCGCGCGGACGATGCCCTCGCCGGGCACGACAATGACGCTCGGCGCCACCTCGACGGAGAGCCCGAAGCCCAGGATGCAGCAGCCGAGTGCGAGCGATGCCAATTGTGCGGGTAGCCCCACGGGCGCGAGCCAGGAGAGCAGGCCCATGCTCACGTCGATGAACGCGCTGAAGACGAGGTTCGCCACGACCTGCAGCAGCTGGACCGGCTCGAAGTCGCGCCGCAGAAGCGCGACCTGCGCCACGATGTAGACCATGTTGAGCGCAAAGGTCGTCTCGCCGAAGGTGGGCACGAAGGCGAGGTCGAGCACGTAGGGGATGCTCGAGACCGGCGAGGTGCCGAGCGCGGCCTTGGTGATGAAGGCGATGCCAAACGAGTTGATGAGCAGGCCCGCGACAAAGCAGAGATAGCGCAGGGCGACCCGGCCGGCCTCCTCCCTCGAAACGTCGAGTCCAAACCGTGCTGCCAGCTCGCTCATGCGTTCTTCTCCTCTTCTGCCGCAAAGTTGTCGATGACGCGCGCGAGCAGCCTGGAGAGCGTTTCGCGCTCGTTTGGTGTCATGTTCGCGTGAGCGATGGCGTCGACCTCGGCTCCACAGACGGCCACGCGCTCCGCTGCGGCCCAACCGGCGTCGGTGAGCCAGACTTCCAGCGCACGGCGGTCGCCCGCCTTGGGACGGCGCTCGACGAGCCCCGTCTCCTCCATGCGCGCGAGCAGGCCGGTCGTCGTGGCGCGATCCATGGCGCAGGCACGGGCGATGTCGCGCTGCAGACAGCCCTCGTTCTCCGCCACGAACTCGAGGACCTTGGGCTGGCCCGGCATGAGGCCGAACGCGCGGATGCGCGAGGTCATGGCGTGGTTTGATCGGCTGAACGCCAGTAGCAGCTGGTGATGGATCGTGTCAAGCTCCACGCGCCCTCCGATGGCTATCTGTTAGCATGCAAACAATTGGCATCCTAACATAAATGCCCAAAGAGGTCCGGCCCTTTGGGCACATTTAGGCAAGTCTCACAGAAGCTCGACGCACTGCTTGCCGGCGACGTGCTCCAGCGTCACGTCGATGATCGTGACGTGCGGGAAGCGGGCGATCTCGATCTCGGTCCGGTCTGCGGGGAGCTCCGCGCAGTATTTGTTCGCAAGGGCGAGCAGGGCGGCGCGGCGTGTCGCGTCATCGGTGACGAGGCGCGCCCGTCCGAAGGCGATGACGCTGCGGAAATACGTGGTGTACTTCTCGGGCACCACGTCCGCCTGCGCAACCACGCAGGCGCTCACGCGCGGATCGGCGGCGATGGCGTCGAGCTTGGCGCCGACGGGTGCGCAGTGGATAAGCAGATGAGGGGTGCCGTCGGAGTCCTCGTGCAGGGCGTAGTTCACTGGTACGGCGTATGGGAAGCCGTCCGTGGCGTCGCTCGCCGCGAGCGCGAGCACGCACTCGCGGCCCCGGGCGAGGATCTCGCGGCACGCGGCCTCGCTGAGCTGCTGCCTGCTTCGGCGCATGGGTCTCATGGAGCTCCTTTCGCAAAAGTTGCTAAAAAGGGGTCTGACCCCTTTTAGGCAAGTGCCCAGGCGCGGAGGTCGTCGGTGCTCAGGGGGCCGTTGAGCAGCCGTCCCTCCGTGACCGTGGCGCCCGGGGCGAGCGCGGCCACGCGCTCCGGCGCGCGCCCCAGGCCCGACCCACCGCTCGTGGCAAATGGCACGATGGTCTTGCCGGCAAAGTCGTGCGCCTCTAGGAACGTGTCGATGATGCGCGGCTCCACGTACCACCAGATCGGGAAGCCGAGAAACACGGTGTCGTAGCGGCCCATGTCGGGCGCGTCGCCCGCGACGGCAGGACGGCACTTCTCGTCGGCCATCTCGCGCGAGCTGCGGCTGCGGCGGTCGTTCCAGTTGAGGTCGGCGGCGGTGTAGGGCTGCTCGGGCCTGATCTCAAAGAGGTCGGCGCCGACGGTCTCCGCCAGCGTGCGGGCGACGCGGGCGGTGGTCCCGGTTGCGGAGAAGTAGGCGACAAGGGCGCTCATGGGAAAGTCCTCTCTATAGGTGACATGACGTTACCTATAGAGATACCCAGCCGGGCGCCTAGCGAGTCATGAAAAACAGTGCGATGTTGCTCACGGCCGAGAGCACCGGCGTGAGAAAGCACAGCAGCGCGCCCGTTATGGAGCACAGCATCCCGATCGCCGTGGTGAGGCTCTTGCGGTAGTCGGCCTTCTTCGCCTTCCGCGCGAGCACGATGCCGGCGATGCCCACGAACCCGCCCACGACCTGCAGCCAGATGAGCGGCGTGAACGCCGTGACCAGCGCGAGCACGCCAAACACGATGGAGAGGATGTCCATGAGACCTCCGAGAAAAGCGGTCGACCTGCATCCATCATAGGGCATATGCGGCTCCGTCACGCTATCATTGCCTCGACGTTCGTTGGAGGAGAGGAGCCCCCATGGCACTGTTCGACAAGTTCACCAAGAAGGATGCCCCGGCCGTCGAGCCGCCCGCCAGCATCGCAATCGACGCCCAGCCCGGCATCGGCTATGCGCCGGTCTCCGGTCGCGTCATCCGCATGACCGACGTGCCCGACAAGGTGTTCAGCACCGAGGTCCTGGGCAAGGGCTGCGCGCTCTGGCCGGACGGCGACGTCGTGTATGCTCCGGCGAGCGGCTGGGTCGCCAGCGCGATGAGCCACGCCGTGAGCATCAAGTCCGACGGCGGCGCCGAGGTGCTCGTCCACGTGGGCGTGAACACCGTCAACCTCAAGGGCAAGGGCTTCACCACCTTCGTGTCCGAGGGCGACCGCGTGGTGGCGGGCCAGCCGCTCATCAAGATGGACCGCAAGGTCATCTCCGAGGCGGGCTACCAGGACTGCGTGGTTCTCGCCATCTCCAACTCCGACGAGCTGGCGGACGTCGAGCTCACGGCGGGCTACAGCGAGAAGGTCGAGGCCGGCGCGCCCGTCCTCAAGGTGACGTTCTAGCCTGTTCACATGTCACCCCACACGAGGGCGGCGGCCATCTGGCTGCCGCCCTCGGCGTCTGATGCAAGGCGCAATTTGTGTCCGGTCCTCCAGATAGTCTTCTTGCATGGTAGGTTCCATCAATCGGAGGGCGTATGGGCATGGGCGAGAAGAGCGGTCTGGCAGCATCGGAGATCATGCCGGAGGGCTTCTACGAGCACGTCTCCGACGTGCTGGACGCCGCGCGGCGCCGGGCGTACACGGCAGTCAACTTTGCGATGGTGGAGGCGTACTGGGAGATTGGCCGCAGCATCGTGGAGCAGCAGGGTGGGGAGGAGCGCGCGGAGTATGGCGAGGCGCTGCTGAGGGAGCTCTCCAGGCGGCTTACGAAGGACTTTGGCAAGGGTTTTGACGAGTCCAACCTGAGGTACATGCGACGGTTCTACCTTGCGTTCCCGATTCGTGACGCACTGCGTCACGAATTGAGCTGGACGCACTACCGGCGCCTTTCTCGCGTTGCGGACCCTGAGGCGCGCATGTGGTATATGAACGAGTGCACCAGGAACAACTGGAGCACGCGCCAGCTCGAGCGACAGATCAATACCCTGTTCCGCGAGCGCCTGCTCGCAAGCTGAGACAAGGAGGCCGTCGCCTCGGAGGTCTTTGAGAAGGAGACGCCCAGGCGGCCCGAGGACATCATTCGGGACCCGTACGTGCTTGAGTTCCTTGGCATCTCTCAAGACGAGAAGTTCCGCGAGACGGACGTCGAGTCCGCGCTCATCTCGCATCTCCAGCGCTTTCTGTTGGAGCTCGGCCGCGGCTTCACGTTTGAGGCGCGTCAGAAGCGCATTACCATGGACGGGCGCCACTTCTTCATCGATCTCGTCCTCTACAACTATCTCATGCGCTGCTTTGTGCTCATTGACCTCAAGACGGGAGACCTCACGCATCAGGACCTCGGGCAGATGCAGATGTACGTAAACTACTACACGCGCGAGCTCATGAACGAGGGGGACAACCCACCCGTGGGCATCGTGCTCTGCGCCGACAAGAGCGACTCGCTCGTCGAGTACACTCTCCCCGAGGACAACACACAGATATTCGCTGCCAAGTATCTCTCGCACCTGCCCTCCAAGGAGGAGCTAGCGCTCGAGCTGAGCGCGGAGTACCGAGCGCTCGATGAGGGAGGAACGGACTGACAAAGGGGGTCGCTTGATCTACGTCATAGACTCGCCGGAGCATCCGATGGATGTGGCTGCGGCGTCGGCGGGGTTGCGGTCGCGCGTGGTGAGCGTGCCGGTGGAAGACTGGGGCGACGCGCTCACGCCGTGGCCCGCGCCTGCCCTGCGTCCGGGCGAGAAGGACTTTGGCGGCCAGGCGGACGAGACGCTCGCCTCGCTCGCCGAGACGCTCAACGGGGCGCCCGGGCCCCATGCCATCTGCGGCTATTCGCTCGGCGGCCTCTTTGCGCTCTACGCGTTCGCGCGCGAGCCGCAGCTTGCGGCCTGCGCGTGCCTCTCGGGCTCGGTCTGGTACGAGGGCTGGGTCGAGTGGCTGCGCGCGAACGCGCCGGACTGCGCCGGGCGCTCCGCGTACTTCTCGGTGGGGAGGAAGGAGAAGCGCGCGGGACTGCCGTTTCGCCACGTCGAGGAGGACCTCGCCGCCTGCGCGGAGATCCTCCGCGCGCATGGATGCAGAGTGGATGTGGCGCTCGGTCCCGGCAACCACATGCAGCACGTGACCGATCGCCTCGCCGCAGGGCTCTCCGCGCTTGACGCGTTTCTCGCCAGCGGCGGACGGGTCGGCGTGCCCTCGGGCGCCGTCACGCAGAGGTGGTCGTAGTCGTCCAGCAGGTCGAGCGCCCCGTCAGCCGAGCAGCGCGCCCACCACGTCCGCCGCGCTGGCGTCGAGAAGGACGCTCCGCCCGGCGATCTCCGCCGGCGCGCATGCCTCGCCGAGGTTCACGCAGGCGTAGGTGGCATGCGGATTCTCGGCAGCCATGCGCCAGAACGGGTACTTGATGATGACGGGCGTGTTGCCGCCCACGCCGAGCTCCAGCAGGAGCAGACGCGAGCCCCGGGGCCGACGAACGAAGTCCTGGTAGCGGGCTGCGGCAGCGTGCCAGCCCTCGTCCTCCACGAAGGTGTCGTCCGAGCGGAGGTTCATCGACATGGGGCGGCCGCACACCGGACAGCGCGGCACGAGCTCCGTGGGCACGCGCATGTCGCGCTGCTCGGCAACCATGCGACGCACTACGGCCTCGTTGTCGTAGGTGCGCGCGTGACACGGCTTGCTGCACTGCCACAGGCCGTAGTCGCCCTGCGTGTAGAAGAGGCGCTCCTTGGGAAATCCCGCGCGCTGGAAGCAGTGGTCCACGTTGGTGGTGAGGACGAAAAAGTCCTTCTCGGCCAACAGCTCAAGAAGCTGCTCGTAGAGCGGGGTGGGCACCGGGTCGTAGCGGTTGATCTTGATGTAGCGGCTCCAGTACGCCCAGCGCTCCTCGAGGGAGCCGTAGGGGTAGAAGCCTCCGGAGTACATGTCATGGAAGCCGTAGGCTGCCTCGAAGTCGGCGAAGTGCTCGCGGAAGCGCGCACCCGTGTACGTGAGCCCGGCGGCCGTGGAGAGGCCCGCGCCGGCGCCCATGAGCACGGCGTCGCAGGCGTCAAGCGCGGCGGCAAGCCGCTCGAGCTCTGTCGAGAAGTTCCTGGTAGATGCGCTGGTCAGTGTCGAGAAAAACATCGATGATCACCTTGAGTCGCTGGTCGTGGTGCGTGAGATGGTCGAGGATCGCATCGAGGGCGATGCGGGCGGCCTCCTCCTGCGGGAAGCCGAAGATGCCCGTGGAGATGCAGCAGAACGCGAGCGTGGAGAGGCCCCGGGTCGTGGCCTCGGCGAGGCAGGCCCGGTAGCAGCTGGCGAGAAAGGCCTCGTCGCGAAGCGTCGGCCGCCCGCCCTGCACGATCGGCCCCACCGTGTGGAAGACGAGCCCGCTCGGCAGGTTGTACGCGCGCGTGACCTTGACCTGCCCCGCAGGTTCTGCGTGGCCCTGCGTCGCCATGAGCCGAGCGCAGTCCAGGCGCAGCTGCATGCCGGCGTAGGTATGGATCGCGTTGTCAATGCAGTGGTGCCCGGGCACAAAGCAGCCGAGCAGCTGGTCGTTGGCGGCGTTCACGATGGCGTCCGCCGCGAGGCGCGTGATGTCGCCGTGCCAGAGCGCCACGCGGGAGAGCACGGGGTCTGCGGCGTCAACGGGCGGCAGGGCCTCCGCGTCCACCGCCCCGCCGCGCTCGTGCAGGCGCTCCGCGAGGTAGGCGCCCTGCACGGCCAGCATCTCTGCCGCCACGGGCGCGGGCGGGCGAACGTTCATGAGCGCGCGCAGGAGGGCCCGTTGGTCGTCGGCGTCTTCCGGCACCACGATCTTCTCGTCGTCCGCGCGCTCGGCGAGCAGCGCCTTGATGAGGTAGATCCTGCGCTCGTCCTGGGTCATGATCGTCGCCCGCCCTTCTCGCCGTGTCGCTACTTGCTCACCACGGAGACGCGCTCGCGCACGTGCTCGCCGCTCTCGACGAGGTCCACGATGGCGATGGCGTAGTCGGCGTAGCTCACCGTGGACGCACCGGCCGCGTTGAGCGTGAGCTCCTCGCCCGCGAGCGTGTAGGCACTGGTGCGTGCGCCGTCTGCCTGGAAGTCTGCGGCGGGGGAGATGTAGGTCCAGCTGACGTCCGTGCGCTCGCGCAGGTTGGCGAGGGCGGCGCCGTGGGCGGCCGAGAGCGGCTTCCAGTCCTCGGGGAAGTCCGGGCCCTGGTCCACGGTGGCGGTGTGCTCGGGGTTCACGAAGAGGCTGCCCGCGCCGCCCACGACGACGAGGCGCGTGGACGTGCCCGCCACGCAGTCGGCCAGGTGGACGGCCACGTTGGTGATCGCCGGGATGGTCTCGGGCGTCCAGCCGCCCGCAGCGTCCACTACAACGTCAAAGCCGGCGAGGTCGGCGGCGGTGAGCGCGAGCGCGTCCTTGACGAGGCTCTTCTCGGCAGCGGTCCTGTTCTCCCCGCGCACGACGGCGGTGACGTCGAGCCCGCGCTCCAGCGCCTCCCTCACGACGAGCTGGCCCACGCGACCGTTGGCGGCGACGACGGCAATCTTGAGGTTCTTCTCGGACATTGCGGTTCCTTTCTCTTGCACTTTCGCTGACACCGGTATGGTCTCCCCATTAGTGCAAAATAGAAAGTAGGCACAATAAAGTACGGTAAGTACCTTCTAGTAACTATTGGCGGTGACCAGCTATGGACGAGAAGAACCTCACGCAGCGAGACTGGCCGGCATGCCCGGTGGAGACCACGCTCTCGCTCATCGGCGACAAGTGGAAGGTCCTCATCCTGCGCGAGCTTTTGGGTGGGACGCGGCGCTTTGGCGAGCTGCAGCGCGGCATCGGGCGCGTCTCGCAGAAGGTGCTCACGGCGCAGCTGCGCGCGATGGAGGCGGACGGTCTCGTCCGTCGCGAGGTCTTTGCCGAGGTGCCGCCGCGCGTGGAATACTCGCTCACGCCGTTGGGCCGGAGCCTCGCACCGGTGATGGACGCCCTGCGCACGTGGGGCGAGGGCTTCAAGGCGCAGCTGAGCGCCTAGCTACAGCAGCGTGGGCTGCAGGCGACGCAGCGGCCTCTGCGCGCCCTGGGTCACGGTGTCCTCGGGGCGCAGGTGCCCCAGGAGCAGCGGCGACTCCGGGTCGTGCCGCGTGCGGTAGTTCTCGAGCGCGCGCTTGGGGTCCTTGTTGGCGTAGCAGTAGCGGCACCCGTTGGGACAGGAGTCGTAGGCGCCGATGTCGCGGCTCTCGATGCAGCTGCAGCCGGCGCGCTGGCCCTTGTGCTTGCGCGGCGCGAACTTGATGCCGTTGGCGGCGCCCAGGATGTCGAGCGTGGTACAGCCGCTCGGGTGGATGCCGTAGGCGCCCCAGTCTCCGTTGGAGCCGCAGGTCTGAAGCCAGATGCCGTGCTCGGCGGCGATGGCGCCCATGCCGCGCGCGAGCCGGTCCATGTCCTCCGGGCCGATGGGCATGAGCTCGGGCATGTTGAACTGCAGCTTCTTGTAGAGCTCCACGAACGAGAAGATGCAGCGGTCCACGTGGCCGGCCAGTTGTCCGCACAGGAGGTCGAACGTCTCCAGGTGGCGCTCCACCGTGTAGGCGGGCGTGAGCAGCACTGGATCGTAGCGCCAGGCGATGCGTCGCGCGCCCACGATCTTCTCGAGGTCGTAGAGGGTCGCCACGGAGTCCTCGACGCTAGGGACGCGCGGCTCGATGTCCGGCCCGTAGGCGGTGATGGTGTAGTGGAAGTACGTGTTGAAGCGGTCCGTGATTTCGCGCAGGCGCGGCAGGATGGGCGCGTAGTTCTTGGAGCAGAAGATCACGACGTCCACCACGTCCGGCGTGAGCTCGTAGCGCGTGACCTTGGTGGGGAAGAGCGGGTTTCTCGCCAGCGCGTAGCCCTTCTCGAAGCGCCTGAGCAGCCAGGGCGTGTACCACTGCACCGTGTCCGTGCGCGCACCGGTGTTGATGATCATGCCGCCTCCCATGAGCGAACAAATGTTCTTATCATAGTAGCGCATGGGGGACGGCGGTTCAACCGTGCGAGAGCCTCTGCCTAGAGGCGCATGTAGAGCAGCGGGTAGGGGCGACCCTCCTCGTCCGTCTCGGTGCGGCGGTACGTCTTGAAGCCCAGGTGCTCGTAGAAGCCCACGGCCTGCGGGTTCTGCTCGTTGACGGTGAGCTCGGTGACGCCGAGGCGCTCGATGCCATGGGTGAGGAGCGTGCGGCCGAGGCCCTGCCCGCGCGCATCCGGGTCGAGGAAGAGCATCTCCAGGCGCCCGTCCTGCACGCCCATGAAGCCCACGGGTACGCCGTCCTTCTCGGCCACCACGAGCGTGCCCACGCCCGCGAGCGCCTGCGGAACGAACGGCTTGATCTGGGCGACCTCCGCCTCGGAGAGGAACGTGTGCGTGGCGCGCACGGAGCGCTCCCACACGTCGATGAGCTGGTCGACGAGCTCGGGCGTGCGCTCGGCGACGGGATGTATCTTCACGTTTTTGTTCGTCGTCACTCCATTCCAGGGAAGTCGGTCTGACGCAGGGCCTCGTAAAGGACCACGGCGGCGGCGTTGGAGAGGTTGAGCGCGCTGATGCGGTAGTCCTCCGGGTTCACGAAGTTCCCGCAGACGTCCTGGGCGAGCAGGGCCGTATGGTCCGAGGCCTCGCCCGACGCACCCCAGCTCGCCGCGTTGTCGAGCGACGTTGCGTCCGGCAGCATGGGGATGCGCTCGCAGCGGTTCGCGTGCGCGGCGAGCAGCTCCTCCGGCAGCCCCACGCTCTCGCAGCCAAAGACGAGGAAGTCGCCGTCTTGGTAGCGCGCCTCGGCATAGGTGCGCCGCGCCTTCTTGGTGAGGAGGTGCAGCCGACGGTCGTCTGCCGTGAGGTCGTTCTTCTCGGCAAATTCGTTCCAGTCTGCGTAGACGGTGACGTCCAGGCTCTCCCAGTACCCGAGGCCGGCACGGCGCAGGCTCCGCTCGTCCAGCGAGAACCCGAGCGGTTTCACGAGGTGCAGGCGCGACCCCGTGACCACGCACGTGCGCCCGATGTTGCCCGTGTTGGCCGGAATCTCCGGCGCCACGAGCACGACGTTGAACATGGCGCACCCCCTCATCTTGAAAATGCCGCCGGGAGTCGGCCGGCGCCGTGCAAAACGGCCTCTCGTGTGACATTCTGCCGGCTTCTGAAGCAAAACGTGCTCTCGTGTGATGCAATTTTTCCTCCTGGAGCGCAAGCGGCTGGGCGGCAGGTGGCCTTTTCCGAAGTTTCCGCAGTTGGCAAAAAGATACGAATATCTATGTCTGCGTTTCGGGCAAGAAACCCATCACACGAAAGGCGGTTTTGCATTCTAACCGAGCAAACTATCACACGAGCGACCGTTTTGCGCGCCGGGGACGTTTCTTCCCGGCTCGCTATACTGTGTGGGTGTGACAAAGGCCGACTTTTGCAAAGGAGCCCCATGATCAAGGAACTGGTTCACGACGAGGCCATCCTCTCCACGCCGTGCGAGCCCGCGACCGCCGAGGACGCCGCCCTCGCGCAGGACCTCGTCGACACCCTCGCGGCCATCGACGACGCCGTCTGCCTTGCCGCCAACCAGATCGGCGTGACCAAGGCCGTCATCGCCTACCAGGACGACGACGGCACCGCCCACGTGATGTACAACCCCAAGGTCCTCGCCGGCTTCGCGCCCGCCAAGGTCGAGGAGAGCTGTCTCACCCACGAGGAGCCGGTCCGCGTGACGCGCTTCGCCAAGATCAAGGTCTCCTTTGATGAGCTCGTGGATGGCCAGCTCAAGGCCCGTCGTCGTGACTATATCGGCTGGACCGCGCAGATGATCCAGCACATGGCCGACCACTGCAAGGGCAAGCTGGTCTAGCATGCCCGCGCGCGGCGGCGCATCGGCGCCCGACCACATCGAGGTGCGCGGTGCCCACGTGCACAACCTGCGGGGGATTGACGTCGACATCCCGCTGAACGAGCTCGTGGGCGTGGCGGGCGTCTCCGGCTCCGGCAAGAGCTCGCTCGCGCTGGGCGTGCTCTACGCCGAGGGCAGCCGGCGCTACCTGGAGTCCCTCTCTACTTACACGCGTCGCCGCATGACGCAGGCGGGCCACGCCGCCGTGGACGACGTCCGCTACGTCCCGGCGGCGCTCGCGCTCCACCAGCGGCCGGCCGTGCCGGGCGTGCGCAGCACGTTCGGCACCATGTCCGAGCTGCTCAACAGCCTGCGCCTGCTCTTCTCGCGCGTGGCGAGCCATCGCTGCCCGCGCTGCGGCGCCTACGCCCCGCCCTCGATGGCGGTGGCCACGGACCAGCCCATCACCTGTTCCGCCTGTGGCGAGAAGTTCTTTGGCCCCAGCGCCGAGGACCTGGCGTTCAACAGCGGCGGAGCCTGTCCCACCTGCGAGGGGACGGGCGTGGTCCGCACGGTCAACGAGGCCTCGCTCGTGCCGGACGAGTCCATCTCCATCGACGAGGGCGCGGTGCTGCCCTGGGGCAGCCTCATGTGGGACCTCATGAAGCAGGTCTGCGGCGCCATGGGTGTGCGCACCGACGTGCCCTTCCGCGAGCTCACGCCCGAGGAGCGCGAGATCGTCTTTCACGGCGCGGCCGAGAAGCGCCACATCCTCTACAAGTCCAAGAAGGGCGACGACTTCGCCGAGCTGGACTTCACCTACTACAACGCGGTCTACACCGTGGAGAACGCGCTCGCCAAGGTCAAGGACGAGAAAGGCCTCAAGCGCGTGAGCCGCTTCCTCACGGAGGGGCCCTGCCCGCACTGCGGCGGCACGCGGCTCTCGGACGCGGCGCGCGCCCCGCGCGTGGCGGGCGTCAGTCTGGCGGACGCCACGGCGATGACGCTCGACGACGCAGTGGCCTGGGTCGCGGCGGTGCCGGCGGGCCTGCCCGCCGAGCTGCGCCCCATGGCCCAGAGCATCTGCGAGTCCTTCCAGCACACGGCGCGGCGCCTGCTTGACCTGGGCCTCGGCTACCTCTCACTCGACCGCGCGGCGGCCACGCTTTCCACGGGCGAGCGCCAGCGCGTGCAGCTGGCCCGCGCGGTCCGCAACCGGACGACCGGCGTGCTCTACGTGCTCGACGAGCCGTCCATTGGCCTGCACCCCGCCAACGTGGACGGGCTGCTCGGCGTCATGCGCGACCTCCTGGCGGACGGCAACTCCGTCGTGATGGTGGACCACGACGCGCGCATCCTCGCCGAGGCGGATTATCTCATCGAGATGGGTCCCGGCGCCGGAGCGGACGGCGGGCGCGTGATCTGCCGGGGCACGGTCGCCGAGGTGGCGGCGAATCCCGCCTCGCGCGTGGGCGGCTTTCTCACGGGCGAGAAGGACGTGGCGGTCCGGCCTCGCGCGGCGGCGGAGGAGATGTTCGACCTGGGCACCATCTCGATGGAGACCGAGGCCCTCCACACGGTGCGGCCGCTCCACGTGGAGGTCCCGCGCGGGCGGCTCGTGGTGGTGACGGGCGTCTCGGGCTCGGGCAAGACCACGCTCGTGCTGGAGACGCTGGTGCCGGCGCTCTCCGCCGCTGCGGCGGGGGAGCCGCTGCCTGCGCACGTGCGCTGGGTGGACGCCGAGGGCGTGCGCCGCGCGAACCTCATCGACGCCACGCCGATCGGCATCAACGTGCGCTCGACCGTGGCCACCTACGCTGGCGTCCACGACGAGCTGCGCCGCGCCTACGCCCGGACCGACGAGGCCCGCGCCGCCGGCTACAAGGCCGGGGACTTCTCGTACAACACCGGGCGGCTGCGCTGCCCCACCTGCGACGGCACGGGCGAGGTCTCGCTCGACGTGCAGTTTCTGCCGGACGTGGACATCCCCTGCCCTGACTGTCGCGGGTCGCGCTACGCCTCGGCGGCAGACAAGGTGCGCCGCCCGCGCAAGGGCGAGTCGGCGGGCACCGGCCTCACGCTGCCGCAGCTCATGGAGCTCTCCGTGGACGAGGCGCTCGACGCCTGCTCCGACCTGCGGCGCGTTGCGACGCGGCTGCAGGTGCTGCATGACCTGGGCCTGGGGTACCTCACGCTCGGCGAGGCCACGCCGGCGCTCTCCGGCGGCGAGGCGCAGCGCCTCAAGCTGGCGAGCGAGATGGGTCGCGCGCAGGACGACGCCGTCTTCGTCTTTGACGAGCCCACGATCGGCCTGCACCCGCTCGACGTGCGGACGCTGCTCGCGGTGTTCCAGCGGCTCGTGGAGGCGGGCGCCACGGTCATCGTGATCGAGCACGACCTGGACGTGATCCGCAACGCGGACTACGTGATCGACATGGGTCCCGGCGGCGGCGAGGCGGGCGGCCGCATCGTCTGCGCCGGCACGCCCGAGCAGGTCGCCGTCTGCCCGGAGAGCGTTACGGGCCGCTACCTGTAAAACGGGACGGGTTCACGCCCCCTTCGTCTCAGCAGCGATGGGCGCTCGGGCAGATGTCCTCGAGGACGCAGCCGTCGCACTTGGGGCCGCGCGCCGTGCAGGTGTCGCGCCCGTGCTTGATCCACTGGTGGTTCACCGGCCCCCAGAGCTCGCGCGGCAGCAGGCGTAGCAGGTCCTGCTCGGTCTTGAGCGGCTCCTTCTCGTGCGTCTTGGGCGAGAGCGCCAGCCGGTGCGCGATGCGGTTGACGTGCGTGTCCACCGCGATGCCCTCCACGATGCCAAACCCCACGTTCATCACGATGTTGGCCGTCTTGCGCCCCACGCCGGGAAGGCGCGTCAGCTCCTCCATCGTGTGCGGGACCTCTCCGCCGAACTCGCTCACGATCATTTGCGCGCACTCCACGCAGTGCCGTGCCTTGGACTTGTAGAACCCCAGGCTGTGGATGTACTCGGCGACCTCCTCGGGCGAGGCGGCGGCCATGGCCTCCGGTGTGGGAAAGCGCTCGAAGAGCGCGGGCGTAACCTTGTTGACCTGCGCGTCCGTGGTCTGCGCGGAGAGCAGCACGGAAATGGTCAGCCTAAACGGGTTCGCGTGGTCGAGAAAGCACTCGACCGGACCGTACTTCTCGTCCAGGCGGCGGCACACTTCGACCGCACGCTCGACCTTTGCCTGCTTGGTCTCTCGGGGCATGTGTCCTCCCTGCTCGCGTCCTCTCGTCGATGATAGGCCGACCGGTCGGGGGAGAAAAGCGTCGCCCCCTCACAGCGAGCTCGGGGCGTGTGGTACTGTTTTGCTGCTGCCGCGCAGGTCGCGGCGAGAAGAACGACGGAAGGAGGGGCGATGTTCTGCATGAAGTGCGGCGCCCAAAACGAAGATGGTGCCAAGTTCTGTACCGTGTGCGGCGCGCCGCTGGGCGGCGCCCAGACCGCTGCCCCGCAGCCCGAGCCGCCCGTTGAGGCGCCCGCTCCCGCTCCCGAGGAGCCGGCTTTCGAGACGCCGCCCCAGAACTGGCCCGACTACTCCGAGCAGGGTCCGGTCCAGGAGGGCGGCGCGCCCAAGAAGGGTCTGGGCACCGGCGCCATCGTGGCGATCGTGGTCGGCGCCGTCGTGGTCGTTGCCCTGGTTGTCGTCGCGGCGCTCTTCATGACGGGCACGCTCTCGCTCGGCGGCGCTGCGGCGGAGCAGCCTGCGGCGGAGCAGCCTGCGGCGGAGGAGCCCGCCGGTGACGGCGAGGACGGAGAGATCGAGGGCTTCGGTGACGGCGTCGGCGGCGCGGGCGACTCCGCCGAGGTCGTCGACGTCAGCGGCACCGCGTTCGACCGGGCGACCTACAGCGGCACGCCGGCGGAGATCGACGACGCCCTCGAGGCGGCCGGCCTCTCGCTCGACGGCACCTCCGCCTATCATTACGACGGCAGCTCCGACTCGCTGTATCTGGACTACAAGGGCACGGTGGGTGGCCCGTTCCCCGTTGCGGACGCGGGCGGCGAGGTGTCCGTCACGCTCAACCTTGACGCCGAGGAGTTCGACTTCCCGTGGGACGAGGACGACTCCGCCTACGACTTTGACGTCAACCCCGCTGAGCTTCCCGAGGACACCACGCTGTACTCGGCGAACATCAGCTTCGACGCCGATCTCGACCCCGAGGAGTTCGTCTCGACGGTCGTTGCGCTGCGCGACTCCCTGGGCTTCTCGGGTGACGTCAGCATGCTGAGCGTCACCTCGTCCGACCTGGCCGACGAGGCCACCGATGCCCTGGGAATCGGCGACGACGTCTCCATCAACATCCACGGCGACGCGTCGTACGACTGCATCACGGTCTACTTTGAGGACGGCACCCTTGACATCACCCGCTGGAGCTCGGGTGACACCACGGTCACGATAGGGTACAGCGCGTAGCCAGCGGCGCAACACGCACGGTTCCGGCGGCGGGCGATCGTTCGAGAGGACGGCACCCGCCGCCTTTGGTGTGAAGAAGCCGAGAAGCGCGAAGCGTCCCGACTCGGTGACAGAGTTCAATTCTGTTTTGTGATAGAGTGACCAAAGTTGAACTTCTGAGAACAGAGTTCAATTTAACGAGAATTGAACCTTGGGAGGTGCGATGACGCGCGAGGGGTTCGCGGAGCGGCTCGGGCAGGCGATGGCCGAGCGGGGCCTCAGGCAGGCCGACCTCGTCCACGCCGCCGCCGCACAGGGCGAGAAGCTCGGAAAGAGCCAGGTCAGCCAGTACGTGAGCGGCAAGGTCGTCCCGCGCGCGAACGTCGTGCGCCTGCTCGCCGCCCTTCTCGACGTGGACGCTTCCTGGCTTGCCACGGGCGTGCCGGCGACGCGAGCCGCCGCGCGGCCTGAGACCGCGACCCAGCCCGCACCGCCCGCAGCCCACCAAAGGAGCACCACCATGCGCGAGTTCAAGAAGTCCACCAAGCTCGACAACGTTCTCTACGACGTTCGCGGCCCCGTCGCCGACGAGGCGGCCCGCATGGAGGACGAGGGCGTCCGCATCCTCAAGCTCAACATCGGCAACCCCGCGCCGTTCGGCTTCCGCACGCCGGACGAGGTCGTCTACGACATGCGCCAGCAGCTGCCCGACTGCGAGGGCTACTCGGACAGCCGCGGCCTCTTCTCCGCCCGCAAGGCCATCATGCAGTACGCGCAGCTCAAGCACCTGCCCAACGTGAGCATGGACGGCATCTACACCGGCAACGGCGTCTCCGAGCTCATCCAGCTCTGCATGAACGTCCTGCTCAACACCGGTGACGAGATCCTCATCCCGAGCCCGGACTACCCGCTCTGGACCGCGTGCGCCACGCTCGCCGGCGGCACGCCCGTCCACTACCTCTGCGACGAGCAGGCCGAGTGGACGCCCGACCTCGCCGACATGGAGGCCAAGGTCACGAGCAACACCAAGGCGATCGTCATCATCAACCCCAACAACCCCACGGGTGCCGTCTATCCGCGCGAGGTGCTCGAGCAGATTGTCGAGATCGCGCGCCGCCACCAGCTGATGATCTTCTCGGACGAGATCTACGACCGCCTGTGCATGGACGGCTACGAGCACGTCTCCATCGCCTCGCTGGCGCCCGACCTGCCGTGCGTCACGTTCTCCGGCCTCTCCAAGTCCCACATGGTGGCGGGCTATCGCATCGGCTGGATGGTCCTCTCGGGCAACAAGCGCTGCATGCGCGACTTCATCTACGGCATCAACATGCTCTCCAACATGCGCCTGTGCTCCAACGTGCCCGCGCAGTCCATCGTGCAGACGGCGCTCGGCGGCTACCAGAGCGTGGAGCGCTACGTGGAGCCGGGCGGGCGCATTTACGAGCAGCGCAACTTCGTCTACGAGGCGCTGAACGACATCGACGGCATCTCGGCCGTGAAGCCCAAGGCCGCGTTCTACATCTTCCCCAAGATTGACGTGAAGAAGTTCAACATCACCGATGACGAGCAGTTCGCGCTTGACCTGCTGCACGAGAAGCACATCCTCATCACGCGCGGCGGCGGCTTCAACTGGCCGGAGCCGGACCACTTCCGCATCGTCTACCTGCCGCGCATGGGCGTCCTGCGCGAGGCCATGACCGACCTCGCCGACTTCTTTGCCCACTACCGTCAGGGCTAGGGCCGGCCGGTTTCAAAGGTTGGCTGGGGCGGCCCGCCCGGGCGCACGCTCCAGACGTCGTCGAAGCGGATGCGCGTGCGCACGACCGTGAGCTCGCGGGCCGCAGGGTCGACGCGGGTCACGATGCCCTCGGTCGTGACATAGGCGTCGCGCTCGTAGTGGGTCACGCGGACGAGCCGGCCCTTGCGCACGGCGGCGAGCTCGGACGAGATGCGCCCCGCCTCCTCCTCGGAGGGCTCGCGGCGCGGCTCGCTTACCCGCTCGCACTCACGGACGAGGTCGTAATAGCCGCTCAGCGCCGCGAACGGCATGAACTGCGCCGCGCGGTCGGCGTGGCGGCGCGGCTCGGGCTCCCTACTCATGGTGGCCTCCCACCTGCTGGTTGCGCTCCCGCCCGGTCGCGGCGGGCCGGTAGCTGGTTCCGCGCAGCAGCGCGTTCTTGCCAAAGCGACGCTTCACGGCCAGTGTGGCGCGCGCGAGGCTCTTCTCGGCCGTGTCCGCCGCAGGGTCCGAGAAGAGCGTGAGCTCCGCGTACTCCTCCGGCACGAGCGCCCCCATCGCGATGTTCACGCGCCGCGCCGGGCGGTTCTTGTCCGCGATCTGGGCGTGGAGGACGAGAAAGGCCTCGATCAGCGCCTCGCGCGACGAGGTGGCCTCGGCGAGCTTGCGCGACGCGTTGGCGCCCTCGCCGCGCCGGCCCACCACGCGCGTCCCGTGCTCGCCCGTGAAGGTCTCCGCAGGCGCGTCCTTATCGCCCGCCGCGCCCCGCTCGCGCGCGTAGCCCACGAAGAGCGAGATGTGCCCGCAGACCAGGCCCTTGTCCACGAGGTCGAGCACGAGGGCGTCCACCATCTCGCGCAGGACCACGCGCGTCTCCTCGAAGGTGTAGTCGCGCATGAGGACCTGGCCCGAGCCCACGGAGTGCGCGCGCGGCCGGTAGGCGTGGATCTGGGCCATCGTGCAGGGCTCGATGCCCCACGCGTGGTCGATGAGCAGCTCCGCGTTGACGCCGAACTCGTCGTAGAGGGCCCGCTCGGGCAGCAGCGCCACGCCGCCCATGTCGTGCGCGCCCATCGCCGCGAGCCGCCGCGCGATGCCCGGGCCAATGCCCCAGATGTCCGTGATCGGACGATGTGGCCAGATCAGGCACTTGTAGCGCTCCTCGTCCAGCTCGCCGATGTTGTTCGCCGCGTGCTTGGCCGTGACGTCCAGCGCGACCTTGGCGAGGAACAGGTTGGTGCCGACGCCCGCCGTGGCGCAGATGCCCGTCTCGCGCCGCACCATCGCAACGAGGCGCTCCGCCAGCTCGCGCGGCGTGGCCCCGTAGAGCGCGAGGTAGGGCGCCACGTCTATGAAGACCTCGTCCACGGAGTAGACGTGGATGTCCTCGGGCGAGAAGTACCGCAGGTAGAGACTGTAGATGTCCGCGGAGACCTCCATGTAGCGCCGCATGCGCGGCCGGGCCATCTCGTACGTGATGCCCTCCGGGATTTCGAACACGCGGCAGCGGTTGCGCACCCCGAGCGCCTTCATGGCCGGCGAGATGGCGAGGCAGATGGTCGTGCGGCCACGGTCCGGGTCCGCCACGACGAGCCGATGCTCGAACGGGTCCTCTCCCCGGTCCACGCACTCCACCGAGGCGTAGAAGCACTTGAGGTCTATGCAGAGATACGCGCGATCCACGATGCCCCTCACAAACGTCTGTTCTGTGATGGGACCATGATAGCCGAGGGGCCGGACAGATGTTCGGTCAAACAGGGAGGAGGGGTCATGCGGGCGTTCGTCGCGCTGGAGCTGCCGGAGGCGTTCGCGGACGAGGTTGCCGCGCTGTCACGACGGCTGGCGGCCGCGTGCCCGGGGCGCTTTGTGGCCGAGGGGAGCCACCATCTCACGCTGGCATTTCTCGGTGAACTGGACGAGACGGGCGTCCGTGGCGCGATGGACGCGCTGGACGCGGCGTGCGCCGGCGCGGGCCCGGTCGGGCTGCGCGCCACGGGGCTGGGCACGTTTGGCCGGGGTCGCGATGCCACGCTCTGGCTGGGGGTCGAGAAGACCGACGAGCTCGCGGCCCTGGCGGGACGTCTGCGCGGGGAGCTCGCCGCGCGCGGCCTCGCCTCTGACGAGAAGGACTTCCTGCCGCACGTGACGCTCGCGCGGCGGGCCCGCGTGCCGCGCGGCGCCCTGGGCGAGCTCGCCTTCCCGCTGCCGGACGAGGCCCGGCGCGTCACGCTCTTCCGCAGCATCCTCGGGCCCGACGGAGCGCGCTACAAGCCGCTCTACACCGTGGCGCTGTGAGACAAATGAACCCGTCCCTTTGGCTCACCGGGCGATCTCGGCGAGAAACGCGTCGGCGTAGCGCTCGGCCTTCTTGGCGCCCACGCCGGAGACGCCGAGCAGCTCATCGACGGTCCTCGGCCGCTTGGCGCACATGTCCACCAGCGTGGCGTTGGAGAAGATGAAGTATGCCGGCACGCCCTGCTCGCGCGCGAGCTCGCCACGCAGGGCCGCGAGGCGCGCGTAGAGCTCCTGCCCGGCGGCGTCCAGCTCGCTGACGTCGGTCGCCGAGCGCGACTTTGCCGGCGCCGCCGGCACGCGCGGGGCCTTGGGCTTGCCCCGGGCGACCTTGAGCACGAACGGGCCGTCCCAAGGAGCCTCGCGCCGCAGGAACGCGCCAGAGGTCGCCGTGAGCGCGATCACCGGGTAGTCCCCGCCCGTGCGCGCGAGCACGCCGCGAAAGACCAGCTCGTCCAGGACAGCCCGCACGTGCGCGGCGCTCGCGTCCGCCATGATGCCGTAGGTGGAGAGCGTGTCAAAGCCGCGCTGCCGCACCTTCTCGCCGCGCGATCCGCGCAGCACGTCCACGACCATGCTGGCCCCGGCGCTCCGCCCGCGCTGGGCGATCCGTGCCACGCAGCTCACCACCTTGAGCGCGTCCTCGGTTGCGTCCGTCTCCTCAAAGTCCGCGAGGCAGTTGCCGCAGGCACCGCAGTACGCGGGCGCCTCCTCGCCAAAGTAGCGCAGGATGTGGGCGCGCAGGCACTCGGTGGTGGTGGCGTAGAAGACCATCTGGCGCAGCCGCTCGGCGTCGCGCTCGGCCAGGGTCGCGCGCTCCTCCTCCGTGAGGTCCTCGCGCGGCTCGCTCCGGGAGAGCAGGAACTCGGCCGTGTGCACGTCGCCGGGGGAGTAGAGCAGCAGGCACTCGGCGCGCGTGCCGTCGCGGCCGGCGCGCCCCGCCTCCTGGTAGTAGTTCTCCAGGCTGAGCGGCAGGTTGTAGTGGACCACGTAGCTCACGTTGGATTTGTCGATCCCCATGCCAAAGGCGTTGGTCGCCACCATCACGCGGGCGCGGTCGTAGAGAAATTCGTCCTGGTTGCGCTCGCGCTCGGCTGCGGGCAGGCCCGCGTGGTAGCGCGTGGCGGCCAGCCCCTCGTCGCGCAGCGCCTCGCAGACCTCCTCCACCGCGCGCCGGCTCGAGCAGTAGACGATGCCGGAGCGCTCGGCGCGCTCACGGCAGAAGGCCACGAGCGCACGGTCCTTCTCGGCACGCCCGCGCGGGCGCTCCACGGCAAAGAAGAGGTTGGGGCGGTCAAAGCTGGCCAGGACCTCGAGCGGGTCCCGCAGCGCCAGCGCCTCGCGGATGTCCCTGCGCACGGCACGGGTGGCGGTGGCCGTGAGCGCCATCACCGGCGGCCGCGCGGGAAGGGCCTCCAGGAAGTCAACGATTCGCTGGTAGCTGGGTCTGAAGTCGTTGCCCCACTGCGAGATGCAGTGTGCCTCGTCCACGGCGAGCAGGCTCACGCCGCGCGCGGTCACCGTCTCCACGAAGGCCGGGTCGTCGAGGCGCTCGGGCGCCACGTAGAGCAGGCGCAGCGCGCCGGAGGCGACGCCGTGGAGCACGCTCGCCCGCTCGCCGGCCGAGAGCGTGGAGTTGAGGTAGCTCGCGGCCACGCCCATCTGGCGCAGTGCCCCCACCTGGTCGGCCATGAGCGAGATGAGCGGGGAGACCACGATCGTGAGGCCGTCGAGCGCAAGCGCCGGCACCTGGTAGCAGATCGACTTGCCCGCCGAGGTGGGCATGACGGCCAGCACGTCGCGCCCGGCGAGCGCGGCGTCCACGATCTCTGCCTGGTGCGGGCGGAACTCCTGGTAGCCAAAGGTCTGGCGCAGTATGTCGAGCGGCGTGGGCACGCGCACCCCCTCGGGCGGACGGTTCTTCTCGTCCTTCCATTGTGCGCCTTTCACGGGACGGCACGCCTCTCGCCGTTTCTTACGCGTGGCTTACATTCCGGCCGTTGCCGGTCGGTAACCTGAGTTGCTCAGGCAATCATCGCCGCGACCCCGAAATCGGGGCACGTCGCGCGCATTCTTTCACAGGGGGCACGATGAGACGAGACGGGGATCTGGTGACTCGGGTCCTTGCCGCAAAGCGGGATCCTCGCCACGCAGACGACCTCGTACGCGACTACCTCCCGTTCATCAGGTCGGAGACCGCAAAGTTCATGGGGCGGTCGCCGCAGCAGGGGAGAGACGACGAGCTGGGGATCGCCATGTTCGCATTCCACGAGGCAGTGCTCTCATATGATCGGGTGCGGGGCGCGTTTCTGCCGTTTGCGGCGATGAACGTGCGCAATCGTCTCGTGGACTTTGCGCGCAGGGAGCGCCGCCACGCCGACGTGCTTTCCCTCGACGAGGGGCGCCCCGACGGCGACGAGGGGGACGGACGTCCGCTCGTGGAGACCATCGCCTCCGAGCGGGACGAGATCGGCGAGCGCCAGACGCGCGAGGCCTCTCGTCGCGAGATTGCCCAGTTTGGCGCGGAGCTCGAGTCCTTTGGCCTGACCTTTCTCGACGTGTCCGAGAACTGCCCCAAGCAGCAGCGCACGTTCGAGGCGTGCCGGCGCGTGCTCGACTGCGCGCGCAGGAACCCCGAGCTGCTCGACCGCCTGCTGCGGACGAAGAAGCTGCCGATGGCGGAGCTCTCTCGCAGCTCGGGGGTGGAGCGGAAGACGATCGAGCGGCATCGCCGCTATCTCGTGGCCGTTCTGCTCGCCTTCACGAACGGGTTCGAGATCATTCGCGGTCACCTGCGAAAGATCGTTCCGACAGGGGGTGACGGGCGATGAGCTATCTCGTCATGGAGTGCCGCCCGGCCTATGCCGTGGTCCTGGACGAGCAGGGGAGGTTTGCCCGTGTGCCCAACCTCGGCTACGAGGTGGGGCAGAGGCTCGACGACGTGGTGATGCTCGAGGCCGAGGTGCTTTCGTTCGAGCAGGCGAGGCCGAGAAGGGCGCGGCGCGGGCTCGTTGCGGCGCTCGCGGCCGCTGCGTGCCTGTGCGCGCTCGTCATCGGTGGCTTTGCGGTGTGGCAGACGCCCATCGGCACGGTTCACATGAGCATCAATCCCGAGGTGGGCATCGACGTCAACCACTTCGATCGAGTCGTTGGAATCGAGGGAGAGAACGAGGATGGCGAGAAGCTCATCGAGGGCTTCTCGTACTACGGGCGCCCGATTGACGAGGTCTCTGATGACCTTGCGCTGCGGGCCAAGGATCAGGGCTGCCTCGTGCCGGGCGGGACGATCAAGATCAGCGTCGAGTCCGATGACGAGGAGTGGCGCGTCGCGACGGAGGACCGCCTCATCGTCGAGCTTGAGGTGCATCTGGAGCAGCCGGTGGCCCCCGAGCCTGAGGTTGTCGAGGCGGACCCCGTTGAGGAGCCTCCGGAGCAGGTCGCGCCGGAGGCGGAGGCTCCGGAGGCGCCCGCCCCCGCGCCCGTACAACCCGCTCCCAGCTATGACGACGACTGGGATGACGATGACGACGGGGACGATGACGACTGGGATGACGATGATGACGACGGGGACGATGACGACGATGACTAGTCGGGAGAAAAAAGTTATTGGGCGACCCCGGTTTTGAGACGGTCTCTCCGCACCCTCTCACCGTACGGCAAGAAAAGGGCTCAACCACCAAGGAGGACACCATGAAGACCACGAGCCTGAAGATGAGGGGCATCATCGCGACCGCGGCCGTCGGCGCCGCCCTTGTGGCAACCCTGGGAGGGTGCGGGGCCGCCCCGGAGGCGACCCAGGCCACTTCGACGGGGGCGCCTGCGGAGACGGCGTCGACGAGGGCGGCGGGCGTTCTGCTCCTGAGCGTCAACCCCGAGATCGAGATCGAGTATGACGAGAAGGGCCTCGTGACCGAGGTCGAGGGCGTCAACGACGAGGGCAAGGGCATCGCGGACGGCTACAGCGGGTTTGAGGGCCGGGAGTGCCGCGAGGTCGTGTCCGAGCTCGTGACCGAGATCTACGAGTCCGGACACTTCAACCAGACGATCGATGGCCACGACCGCAACGTCGTCGTCAAGCTCGAGCAGGGGTCGGAGTATCCCGGAGACGACTTCCTCGCGGGGATCGAGAGCGACGTTCGCTCGACCGTTGGCGGCTTTGGCCTGCAGTCCGACGCGCTTGCCGTTGCCCCGGAGCAGCTCGATGAGCGCGGCTACATTGGAATCGATGCCGCCAAGGACATCGTGCTCGCTCAGCTCGGCCTGAGCGAGGCGTCGTTCAACGACCATGAGTACGAGCTTGATGACGGTGTCTACGAGCTTGAGTTCACCTCGGGTGGCGTTGAGTACGAGTACGAGGTCGACGCGAGGACCGGTAAGGTTCTCGAGGCCGACGTCGACGGGAACGACGACTGGGCCGGACGCGACTCCTGGGACGACTGGCACGATGACCGCTATGACCGTGACGACGACTGGGATGACGATCGCGACGATGCCCAGGACGACTGGGATGACGATCGCGACGATGCCCAGGACGATTGGGATGACGATCGCGACGACTGGGACGACCAGGACGATCGCGACGACTGGGACGATGACGACGACCGCGATGACGACCACGACGACTGGGACGATGATGACGACCGCGATGACGACTAACTGACGGCGCACGCGAGTCAATCGGGGCGGGGCGGCTCATCACGAGCGCCCCGCCCTTCTCGTCCTCCGGCTCTAGAACAGCTCCGAGAGCCCCTTCGCCCCGGCGCGCGCCGCCGACGCCGCGAGCTTGCCGAGCGCGGGGAGCAGCACGTCGCGCGACTCCTGGTCGAGGTTGCGGGCGGCCTCCGTGAGCAGCGCGGGCGCGTCCGCCCCGCTGAAGATCACGGCTCCCACGCTTGGTGCGCCGGACGCCGCGAGCGCTCGGAAGAGGGCATCCACCACGCGCGGCGTCTCCTCGGGTGAGAGCGACGCGAGCCAGGTGTCCATGAGGTCGTGCGTGAAGACGGCCGACGGGGCCAGGGCGTCGGCGTAGGCGAAGTCGTTCCCGTCCACCTCCCAGGTGAAGACGCTGTGCTGCTCGATGCCGCGCGCCGAGCTGCGAACTACGTGCGGCTCGACGGGCGTGTCCATGAGCATCCCGACCACGGATTCCTCGGGTACCGTGCGATGGACGAGGTCGCGCACGGGCTCGAAGTCCTTCTCGTCCAAGAAGCCCGCCTTGAAGCCGGGGCCGTCGTGGTCAAAGACGCGCACGATGTGCGAGCGCACCTCCTCGGGAGCGCGCAGCGCCGCGTAGGTGGCGAGGTTGCCGCCCTTGGAGTGGCCGCCCACGTAGAGGCGCCGCGGCAGGCGACGGGCAACGGCGCGCAGGTAGTCGGCCGCCATGCGCTGAGCGGGGACGGGCGGGTCCAGGGCCATGTCGAAGTTCTCGCGCCAGCCGGTGAAGCTGTCGTCGGTGCCGCGAAAGCCCACGTAGGCAAAGTCGCGCTCCGCGCCGGCGGGCGAGCGCCACACGAAGGCGGTCGCCGAGAACTGCACGTGCGCGTCCTCGTCGAAGCGCGAGGCGCAGTCACGCAGCTCCAGGTCGCGGAAGCGTGGGCTTGCCACGAGCGCCGCCAGCTCGCGTTTGACCCCGTCGGGCGCGAGGCCGCAGAAGAGCCCGTCGAAGCGCTCGGCGCGCAGCAGGTCGGAAAAGCGCGTCGGCCGGCGCAGTCGGGCGCGCAGCCGATCGAGCGCACCCCCGTCCCACAGCGCGTCGGGGATGACGCCCTCGCCGCGCACCATGCAGAACTGCGAGAGCGCCGCCGAGTCCACCGGGCCCAGCGGGCGCTCGTCGAAGCTCTCCAGCGCGGTCTCCAGATAGTCGAAGAGGTCCATGCGTCGCCTTTCTCGCTTCTCCTGAGATACCCGATTGCGCGGGCGAGAAGACCGGCGCGCCCGAGCGGCATGACGGAACCGTGGTGAGGGGCCTGAAGATGTTGACAAGGTAACAACTTCGTCGCTACTGTGGACGCGTCGGCAGACGTCGGGAGGCACCATGGGGGAGACCCGCTTCGAGGACTTCGTGGGCATCATCGGTGCCCTGGGCAAGGAGATCCAGCGCATCAAGACCGCCGAGGCCAAGCGCCTGGGGTTTCGCGGCTCGGACGTCATGTGCCTCTACTACCTCGTCAAGCACCCCGAGGGCCTGACCGCCGCCGAGCTCGCGCGCATGGTCGACGTGAGCCGCGCCGCCGTCTCGCGGACCGTGGCGCACCTCGCGGAGGACGGCTTCGTGGAGGTGGGCGGCTCCGACGAGGAGGCCTCGCGCTACCGGGCGCCCATCCGCCTGACCGAGAAGGGCCGCGAGGCCGCGCGACCGCTCGACGACATCATTCACCGAGTCCTCGACGAGGCCGGCGGGGAGCTCGCCACGCGCCAGCGCCTGCAGATGTACGATTCGCTCAACCACATCCTCGAGAGGCTCAGGACCTTCGGGCGCTAGCGTCCCGACCGGGCAGACAGAAGGAGACAGACCATGGCCGTTCGCATCATCACCGACTCCGGCTTTGACATCCCCGACCAGAGCGACCCGCGCCTCACGGTGCTGCCGCTGGGCATCACCTTCGGAGAGACCACGTACGCGGACGGCGTGGACCTCACCAACGACCGCTTCTACGAGCTGCTCATAGAGAGCGACGAGCTTCCCAAGACGAGCCAGGCCACGCCCTTTGCCTACCAGCAGGTCTTTGACCAGGTTCGTGCGGCGGGGGAGGAGGCCGTGGTGATCACGCTCTCCTCGGCGCTCTCCGGGACCTATCAGAGCGCCGTGACCGCGGCGGCGGACTATCCCGAGGTCCACGTGGTGGACGGCAAGAACGCCACGATCGGCCAGGGCATCCTCGTGCTCTACGCGTTGCGCCTCGCGGACGAGGGGCTCGGCGCGGCCCAGATCGCCGAGAAGGTCGAGGGCGCCGTGGGCCGCGTCTGCCTGCTCGCGCTTCTCGACACCCTCGAGTACCTGCGTCGCGGCGGCCGCATCCCCAAGAGCGTGGGTATGATCGGCGAGGTACTCTCCATCAAGCCCGTGGTGGGCGTGGAGGACGGCGAGGTCGTGATGCTCGGCAAGGCGCGCGGCTCCAAGAACGGCCGCAGCCAGCTGCACCAGCAGGTCGAGAAGTTCGGGATCGACTTCGACATGCCGGTCCTGCTCGGCTACACGGGCCTCTCGGACAAGGTGCTGCGCAAGTACCTCGAGGACAACCGCGCCATCTGGGAGGGCCGGGTCGCCGAGGACGAGCTGCCGATCACGTCCGTGGGCGCCACGATCGGCACGCACGTGGGCCCGGGCGCCATCGCGCTCGCGTTCTTCCGTAAGAACTAGCGGCGGCGCGGACTAGCGGGCATCGGGCGCCGGCCCCGCCGCCGGCGCTCCCTGGGCGATGCGCAGCACGATCTGGATGAGCTGGTCGATGGGCATCGGGTCGTCGTCGGCGGTCCAGATGCGGATGATCGCGAGGATGCCGGAGAGGTAGAACTCTCGGACGATGGCGCGCGTCCGGGCGTCGGTCTCGTCTCCGGGCAGGAAGAAGCGGTCCACGAGCGGGCTGATGATTCTCTTGAGCCGGTCCGAGAACGCGGGGTCCCCGTGCGGGCCCAGCAGGACGCGCGTGTAGTCGCGCGAGCGCTGCGCGAGCCGCAGGATGAGGCCCATGTGCTGCGAGAACTCGAGCGTGTCCCCCTTGAGCAGGCGCTCCTGGACCAGCCGCTCGATGTTGCCGAGCACCGTGCCCTCGATCTCCTCGAGCAGCTCGTAGACGTCGTGGTAGTAGAGGTAGAAGGTCGCGCGGTTGTACCCGGCGCGGTCCGTGATCTCGCGGACGGAGATCCGCTCGACGGGGCGCTCGGCGTAGAGCCCCCAGAACGCCTGACGGAGGTTGGCGCGCGTCTGCTCGGTGACCTGCGGCTGCTTCCTCATGGCCGCCTCCCTCCCGATGTGGAGAAGGGACAGTCCCTTTTCCACGTTTGCCTCCAGATTTGTGGACGTGGCGAGAAGGGCGCGACACTTGCGCCGCGCCTGTCGAGCACAGGTTCTTCTCGCCCGGCGCCCCCAGTATACTTCGATGTAGACAACACGCTGTCGAGCAATCGGAGCTGGGATGGCCTACATCGAGTTCACGGACGTCGTGCGGACCTACGGCGAGGGCGACGCCAGGATTAACGCCCTCGACGGCGCGAGCTTTATCGTGGAGCGCGGCGAGCTCGCCGTGATCCTGGGCGCGTCCGGCGCGGGCAAGACCACGGCGCTCAACATCCTGGGCGGCATGGACAGCGCCACCTCGGGAACCGTGGTGGTGGACGGGCGCGACATCTCGTCGGCGGGCGAGAGTGACCTCGTGCTGTACCGTCGCGCGGACGTGGGGTTTGTCTTCCAGTTCTACAACCTCGTGCCCAACCTCACGGCGCTCGAGAACGTGGAGCTGGCCACGCAGATCTGCCCGGACTCGCTCGACCCGGAGGAGACGCTCGCCAAGGTGGGCCTGGCCGAGCGCCTGGCCAACTTCCCGGCGCAGCTCTCCGGCGGCGAGCAGCAGCGCGTCTCCATCGCGCGCGCCCTGGCCAAGAACCCCAAGCTGCTGCTCTGCGACGAGCCCACGGGCGCGCTCGACTACCAGACGGGCAAGCAGATCCTGCAGCTCCTGCAGGACATGTGCCGCGTGGAGGGGATCACGGTCGTGATCGTCACGCACAACGCGGCGCTCGCGGACATGGCCGACCGCCTCATCCGCTTCAAGAGCGGCCGCGTGACCTCGATGACCGTGAACCCCGCGCCCAAGCCGATCGCGGAGATCGAGTGGTAGCGCATGGCCGCCCGCCGGAACACCTCCGCCTTTGCCAAGGGGATCCTGCGCACGGTGCGCGGGAGCCTCAAGCGCTTCGTGGCGCTGACCACGATCACGGCGCTCGGCGTGACGATGCTCGTGGGCCTGCGGGCCGCTTGCGTTGACCTGCGCAACTCCGCGGACCGCTTCTTTGACGAGCAGAACCTCTTTGACGTGCGCGTGCAGTCCACGCTCGGCCTCACGAACGAGGACGTGTCGGCGCTCGCGGCGCTGCCGGGCGTGGAGGCCGCCGAGGGCGGCTGGTCGGAGACCGTCTACACGACGGTGGGATCCGCCTCGGAGAAGGTGGACGTCAAGGCGCTCTCGCCGGACGGGATGAACGAGCCGCTCGTGCTGGAGGGGCACCTTCCCGAGCGCGACGACCAGGTGGCGGTGACCAAGCGCTTCCTGGACGACTCCGGCCTCTACCTGGGCGACACCGTGACCTTCCAGGGCGCGGACGACGGCGACGAGGACGCGACCGAGGTCTTTGAGCGCAAGGAGTACACGATCATCGCGGTGGTCCTGGACCCGATGGAGATCAACGCGGGCGAGGGGACGATGTCGTTCCGCTCGAGCGGCGGCTCGCAGTACTCGTTCTTCGTGCTGGACGACAACGTGGTCGACCCGGAGACCTACACGGTGGCCTACCTCGCGGTCGAGGGGGCCGAGGCGCCGCTGTGCTACTCGGCCGAGTACGAGGACACGGTCGACGGGGTCTTCCAGAGCGTGGAGGACGCGCGCGCCGAGCGCGAGCGGGCGCGCGGCGAGGGGCTGCGCGCGGATGCGACGGCCGAGGTGGACGACGCCGAGGCAGAGGCGCTCGAGGAGCTGGGGGACGCCGAGGCGGAGCTCGACGACGCCCAGGCGGAGATCGACTCCGGGCGCGCGGAGCTCGACGACGCGGCGGGCGAGCTCGCCTCCCAGGAGGCGGACGCCCACCGGCAGCTGGGCGACGCCCAGGCCGAGATAGACTCCGGGCGTGCGCAGCTCGCCGCCGCCGAGGACGAGCTCGACGCGCGGAGCGCGCAGGTCGAGGCGGGGCTGCAGACGATGGCCGCCGAGCTCGGCTGCAGCGTGGACGAGATTCCCGGCGCGCTCTCCTCCGCGCACGACCAGTCCGTCGCGGGACGGGCGAGCCTCGAGACGGTGGCGGGCATGGTCGCGCAACTCGCGGGGGACGCGTGGCCCGGCGCGGAGTGGGAGGCGCTGAGCTCCGCCACCACCGCCGAGGAGGCCGACGCGGCGGCCGCCGCCTTCAACGCCGCGATAGAGCCCTTCGTGTCCGAGACGCAGGGCGCCGTATCCGACATCGTCACGATCGTCGAGTCCGACGCGGTCCAGGAGTTCATCGCCCAGTACCACGAGCTCCCCGAGGAGCAGCGGCAGCAGATCGAGGAGATCATCGCCGGGACGGACCCTGCGGTCCAGGACGCCCTCGAGCGCGTCCTCGCCGGCGACGTGAGCCAGATCGTCTCTCAGCTCGACAGTATGAGCCAGACGCTCGGCCAGGCCTACGAGCTCGGCAGCGGGATGGCGGCGGTCGTCGCCGGCGAGGTGCAGCTCGCGGAGGCCGAGTCCGGCTATGCCACGCTCGTCGACGCCCGCGCCCAGATCTCCGCCGGCTACGAGCAGGTCGCGGCGGGCAGGGAGGAGCTGGACGCCGGCGCGACGCAGCTCTCCGAGGAGCGGGCGAGCGCCCTCGCCCAGATCGCCGACGGCTGGGACCAGATCGAGGACGGGCGGGCCGAGCTGGACGACGGCCAGGCGGAGCTTGACGAGGGCCGCGCCACCTTCGAGCAGGAGCGTGACGACGCGCTTGCCGAAATCGCTGACGCCCGCGAGGAGATCGAGGACCTCCCTGACGCCACGTGGTACGTGCAGGATCGCTCGAGCCTCTCGAGCTACGCGAGCGTGGACTCCGACGCCTCCTCGATCGAGGCCATCGGCACGGTGCTGCCGGTCGTCTTCTTCGTGGTGGCGGTGCTGATCAGCCTCACCACGATGACGCGCATGGTGGAGGAGGAGCGCGGGCTCATCGGCGTCTACAAGGCGCTCGGCTACGGGCGCGGGCGCATCCTCTCCAAGTACGTGCTCTACGCGCTGGCGGCGTGCGTGCTCGGCTGGCTCGTGGGCACGCTGCTGGGCTTCGTCGTGCTGCCGAGCATCATCTTCACGATCTTCTCGACCATGTACGCGCTGCCGGGCTTTGTCTACGGCTTCGACGCGGCGTACTCTGCGGTGTCGCTCGCGCTCTTCACTGCGGGAATCGTGGGCGCGACGGCCCTCACCTGCCGCCACGAGCTGCGCGAGACCCCCGCCTCCCTCATGCTGCCCAAGGCGCCCAAGGCCGGGTCACGCATCCTGCTGGAGCGCGTGGGGCCCCTCTGGCGGCGGATGAGCTTCCTGAACAAGGTCACGGCGCGCAACCTCTTCCGCTACAAGCAGCGCTTCTTCATGACCACGCTCGGCGTGGCGGGCTGCGTGGCGCTGCTCGTCACCGGCTTTGGCATCCGCGACACGGTGCTCTCGCTCTCGCCGCGCCAGTACGGCGACGCGGGCGTGACCGGCTACGACCTCATGGCCGTGACCTCGGCGGACGACCTGGACGCCGCCGCCGACGAGCTTGCCGCCGACCCGGGCGTCTCGGACCTCGTGCGCGTCTACACCGACAACCTCACGGTGAGCTACGGCGACGACCAGGAGACCGTGCAGCTCGTGGTGGTGCCGGAGGGGGTGAGCCTCGAGGGCTACGTGCGCCTGGTCGCCGAGGACGGCTCGACGGTCTCCCTGGACGAGGCGCAGGTCGCCATCACCAAGAACGCGGAGCAGGTCATGGGCTTCGCCGTGGGCGACGAGCTGGGCCTGCAGGACTCCACGCTCGCCGAGGGCGAGACCGCGCCGCGCGCGATCGTCCTCAGCTACCTGGGCAACACGCTCTACATGACCGAGGCAGCCTACGAGGAGGCGTTCGGGGAGGAGCTGGAGCCCAACGGGCTTCTCGCCCATCTGACGGGCTCGGCGGACGAGCAGGTCGCGCTCTCGGAGCGGCTCTCCGAGGACAGCCGCTACCTCTCCGTGGTCTCCACGCAGAAGCTCGTGAACGACTTCTCCAGCGCGTTCACGCTGATCAACACTGTGGTCTACGTGGTCATCGTGCTGGCGGCGGCGCTGGCGTTCACCGTGGTCTTCACGCTCTCCAACACCAACATCTCCGAGCGCGAGCGCGAGCTCGCCACCCTCAAGGTCCTGGGCTTCAAGCGGCCCGAGGTTCACCGCTACATCAACACGGAGACGCTCATCCTCACCGGGATCGGCGTGGTCATGGGCCTGCCGCTGGGATATGCGCTGGCGCGCAGCCTCACGTGGATCCTGCGCATGCCGTCGCTCTACTTCGACGTGGTGGTGGATCCGCTCACGTACGTGATCGCGGCGGTCATGGCCTTTGCGTTTACGCTGGTGGTGAACCTTATCACCAACCGAGCGCTCGACCGCGTGGACATGGTCGGCGCCCTCAAGTCCGCGGAGTAACAGGAGTAAGAGGGGACGGGTTTTTTGTCTGCCACTAGTTTGGTGGCAGACAAAATAACCTGTCCCCTCTGTGGCAACCGAGGTTCATACGGCGTTTGCCACGGGCGCCGTGTCTGTGCGCCCTATACTCGCGTCAGGCGAGAAGAACGGAGGCGCGCATGGACGGCTCCCGGATCCCCCAGGCTTCGCCCGAGGTGGAGCGGCGCTTCGAGGAGCGCGGCCTCACGGACCGCGAGCGAGACGCGGTGCGCTCCGCGCTGCGCGGCATGACGGCGGCGGCAGCGGCGGAGGTCATGGGCGTGAGCGCCTCGACCGTGGGAAGCCTGCGTCAGCGCGCCTATCGCAAGCTCGGCGTGCGCGGCGCTGCTGAGCTGGGCGAGAAGGACGAGGACTCGTCTGCGGACGCGACTCCCGCAGACGACGCCGTGCGCGCGGCCCTTCTCGCCCATGGGCTCAGCGAGACCCAGGCGGACGTGCTTACCCTCGTGGCGGCTGGCCGCAGTTCGGCGGAGATCGCGGAGGCGCTCTCCATCGCGCTCGGCACCGTGAGCTCGGCGCGTGCGAACGGGTACCGGATGCTGGGCGTCCACTCCCGCGAGGAGCTGGCGGCCTTGCTCGCCGAGGAGGCAGCCGCCCCACGGCGACGCCGGGCGTGTCGGCTCGCTGCCGCGTGCGTGGCGGCGGTCGTGGCCGTTGCCGTGACGGTTGCCGTCTGGCAGGGCGCAACATCGGCGCTGACTGAATTCCCTTCTGATGAGGGGGTTGTAACGCATTTCAACGTAAACGAGCGCGGACTGACCTATGGGTCGATTGAAGACGTCGAAGTCCTGTCTCCCTCTGGAGACACCCCGTTATCGGACAATCTCCCCGACCTTATCCGCGTGCGCGGCCGCAGCGGAAACGAAGGATACGTTTACAGCGAGGACCTATTGAAGGGAGGGACGGGTAGAGAAGTCCCTGTATTTGAGAAGGACGGCATTACGGTAATAGATGAATTTATTATTCAACAGATATGGAGTGGAGATGAATAGAATAAGGTAATTTATGGTGTCGGACCTGGCGTTGATTGCCGGTGCAGTGCTGGTCCTGACGATGGCTCCAGCTCATGCATATGCTGCAGAAACACGTGGAAGCAGTGTGTATAAAACATACGACGGTGTTAACTATGAGGCTTACAATACGCTCTCAACTGCTGCGCTGGCTATGGCAACCCCAAGAATTGTTGCCTCAAAGACCTTGCCGGCTGGAAGTCTCGGTCTAGACGCCATGCTTGTGGAGAATGGATCAATCATTGATTATGTTACAAGATATACAGGTGTAAGTGGCAGCTCTCTTAGAGCCACCGCTTCAGCGGAATTCGTTTCTGGAAGGCAATATCGTGCTTGGGGTAGAGCGCGCGTTTATGACGGATCGGCAATGGGAGAATATCGGATACTCGATATACCACAGAGCCCTATACTCGCTTCCAGAACCATTGAAATGTCCAGATATGGGGTTACCAATGGAGGCAAGACATACGGTTCAATTACCCTCAGCGACCAATTGGGGTTTGAACCTGATTTAATTCAAGCGGTCGCAGAAAACGGGGCTACTGGGTATGTCCGCAGAGAAGACCTCTGGACTCCAGAGCCGGATAATCCCCAGGAAGCAGTTGTCGAGTACGGAGTGGAGAGGACCAGATCAATTCCCGTCTACAATCTTGCAGGAAGCGTAGTCGGATGGTTCTCTCTCCGATATGGAGGGACCGACTAACACGTTGGATTCGCCTTCAGTTAATGGCGAATGGGCGGAATCATCCGTAATTCGAACATTGGTTGATGGTACGCCAAGGTAAGGGACTTGCTAAAAAGGGGTCTGACCCCTTTTTAGCAAGTCTCGCGCTGGGCGAGGAAGGCGCGGGTGCGCTCCTCGCGTGGGTGATCGATGACCTGCTCGGCCGGGCCTTCCTCCACGATCACACCGCCGTCCATGAAGATCACGCGGTCCGCGACCTCGCGCGCAAATCCCATCTCGTGCGTCACGATCACGAGCGTCATGTTCTCTGCGGCGAGCTCCTTGATCACGCGCAGGACCTCGGCCGTGAGCTCGGGGTCGAGTGCGCTTGTGGGCTCGTCGAAGTAGACGATGTCGGGATGCATGGCCAGCGCCCGGGCGATGCTCGCACGCTGCTGCTGGCCGCCGGAGAGCTGGCAGGGCACCTTGTCCTCGTTGCCTGAGAGGCCCATCTTGGCCAGGAGCGCCCGGGCCTCCGCCTCCGCCTCGGCGCGGCCGCGCCTCTGCACGCACACGGGTGCGTCCATCACATTGCGCAGCACCGAGAAGTGCGGGAATAGGTTGTAGTTCTGGAATACGAGGCCAAAGCGGGCGCGCGCCGCAGCCAGGACGTTCTTGTCGCCATACGCACCGCTGCGGGCGACCGTGACGTTCTCGTAGGAGAGGTCGCCGCCGTCGAGGCGTTCGAGCAGCGTAAGGCAGCGCAGCAGCGTGGACTTGCCGCCGCCGGACGGGCCGATGATAGCCACGACCTCGCCGGGCGCCACGGAGAGCGAGATGTCGTGCAGGACCTCCACGTCGCCGAAGCTCTTGCGCGCGTGCGCGAGGCTGACCACGGGGCGCGCGGAGCCGACGTTCTTCTCGGCCGTGTCCTTCTCGGCTGTGCGAGCGCTAGTCATGGTAGTAGCTCAGCTTTCTCTCGATGCGCCCGGCGACGAAGTCGATGAGCAGGTTGAAGACCCAGTAGAACGCCGCCGCGATGGCAAAGGGCAGCATGGAGACCTGGCTCGCCACGAGCTGCTTGGCCACGGTGAACATCTCGATGACGCCGATGGAGAAGGCCAGCGACGTGTCTTTGACCAGCGTGATGACCTCGTTGGTCATGGCGGGCATGATGCGCTTGACCACCTGCGGCAGCACGATGCGCACGAACGTCTGCGCGCGCGAGTAGCCCAGGACCTCGGCGGCCTCGTGCTGGCCGCGCGGGATTGACTGGATGCCGGAGCGGTAGATCTCCGCGAAGTAGGCCGCGTAGTTGACGATGAAGGCCACGATTGTGGCGTACCACTTGCTGTCCGTGGTGAGGCGGATGCCAAAGACGTAGTACGGCACGAAGTAGATGGCAAACATCTGCAGCATGAGCGGGGTGCCGCGCATGATCGAGATGTACAGGCGGGCGAGAAGCGCGAGCGGCTTGAAGCGGCTCATGCGCGCGAAGGCCACGAGCATGCCGAGCGGCAGCGACCCCAGCAGCGTGAGTGCGAAGATCTGAAGGCTCACGAGGAATCCCTCGGAGAGCATGCCGGTCATGGTGAGAAGATCCACGGCGTTCCCTTCCTGCAAAGTTGTCTAAAAGGGTCAGACCCCTTTTAGACAACTACGCGAGGCACCAGTTGTCGTAGGAGATGCCGTCGGCGGCGTACTTGTCGCAAAGGTCGGCCACGAAGCCGTCCTCGTCCATGGCGCGGAGGGTGTCGGTGACCGTGGCGGCGGTGGCGTCGTCACCCTTCTTGAAGCCCACGGCGTAGTGCTCCTCGGAGAGGAACTCGTCCAGCTGGACGTAGGCGTCGGGCTTGGCGGCGAGCTGGTAGGCGGAGATGGAGAGGTCACAGGCCACGGCGTCCACGGCGCCGGACTCGAGCTGCATGAAGGCGGTGTTGTAGTCGCCGATGGTCTCGAGGCTGCCGAAGGTGGCGGCAAGGTCGGCCTGGGTGGCGTCGTCGCCGGCGAGCACGTTGTAGGCGGCGGAGTCGACTTGCGTGATCACGGCCTTGCCCGCGAGGTCGTCGAAGCTCGTGATGCCGGAATCGGCGCGCACGACGACGACCTGGCCGTTGATCATGTACGGCTCGGAGAAGGTGTAGTCGTCCTCGCGACCCTCCATCGTGAAGCCGTTCCAGATGCAGTTGATGGCGCCGCTGTCGAGCATGGTGTCCTTGGCGTCCCAGTCCACGGGCTCGAGCTGGACCTCCCAGTCGTTGCGGGCGGCCACCTCCTGGGCGAGGTCCAGGTCAAAGCCGGTGTACTCGCCGTCGTCGCCCACATAGCCGTAGGGCGGGTAGGAGGAGTCGAAGCCCACGATGAGCTTGCCGGTGGAGGCGGCGCCGGTGTCGACGGTTCCGGACGTGGCGTCGGCGGCGGGCTCGGCATCGTCGCTGGTGGCGGGTGCACCGCCGCAGCCGACGAGCGCGACGGAGGAGAGGCCGGCGGCGGCGAGGGAGATGAACGACCTTCTGTTCAACATGGGTGATCCTTTCACGAGGTTCTTCTCGGCGGGTGGTACTTTACTCAACTAAAGTGCACGGTCGAATATACGCTTTAGCGCAGTGGAGCGCAAGGCGGTTTTCATGCTGGTAACAGATGTGGGCCGCAGGTTGCTCCGGGTTGCTGTGCCAATCGTTAGGGCGCAAATAATTAGCATACACTGGATGTGTGAACCTGAAAGTTCTTCCCGCGTTTTACCGAGAAGCGCTGAGCCAGTGTATGCTAATCGCCGGTAGGGGGAGCGCCAAGCCCTGCTTCCCCGATCCTGTGGTAACTTCTCTTGTGCCGTCGGCCGGAGAGGGGAGACGACATGGGAATCGCCGAGCTGCTGCTCATAGCCGTGGGGCTTTCGATGGACGCGTTTGCCGTCTCCATCTGCCGGGGCCTGGGGATGCGTCGGCTCAACCTGCGCACGGCTGCGGTGCTGGCGTTCTTCTTCGGCGGCTTCCAGGCCCTGATGCCGCTTATCGGCTGGGCGCTCGGCAGCCAGTTCATGTGGCTCATCGGGCCGGTCGACCACTGGGTGGCGTTTGCGCTGCTCGCCTTCATCGGTGGCAAGATGCTCTGGGAGGCGGTTCACGAGGAGGGCGAGAAGGACGGCGAGGCAGGCGGCTGCGACTGCGGGGCCGGGGATACGAGCGGCATCGACCTGCGCGAGTTCCTCGTGCTGGCGGTGGCCACCTCGATCGACGCGCTCGCGGCGGGCATCTCGTTTGCGGCGCTCAACGTTGACATCGTGCTCACGGTGTCGCTCATCGGCGTGATCACGTTTGCGCTCTCGTTTGCCGGCGTGGCGGTGGGGCACTTCTTCGGCGCGCGCTACGAGAAGCCCGCGAGCGTGGTGGGCGGCGTCGTGCTCATCCTGATTGGCCTCAAGGTGCTGCTCGAGCACCTGGGCGTGCTGGCGTAGAAGGCCGTTCGGTGCGTCCCGCGCTTAAAGGCACGCCTCGGCGATGCGGCGGCGGAGGTCGTCGATGCCCTGGCCGGTCTCGGAGGACGTGACGATCACCTGGTCGCGCCCGATGCCCAGCTGGCGCGCGATGGCGGCCGCCTGCTGTGCCTGCTTGGAGCGGCCGAGCTTGTCCGCCTTGGTGAGTGCCACCACGAAGGGCAGCTCGCTCTGCTGCAGGAAGCCCACCATCTCATGGTCCAGGCGCTGCGCGTCGTGACGGATGTCCACGAGTGCGATCACCAGGTTGAAGCTGCGCTCCTGCGCAAAGTAGCCGGATATGAGGTCCGCCCAGCGCTGCTTCTCCTTCTGCGAGACCCTGGCAAAGCCGTATCCCGGCAGGTCGACAAAGCGGATGCCGTCCACCTCGAAGAAGTTGATGTTGGCGGTCTTGCCCGGCGTGGCCGAGACCTTCACCAGGCCCTTCCGCCCGAACAGCTTGTTGAGCAGCGAGGACTTGCCCACGTTGGAGCGTCCCGCCACCGCGACCTCGGGTGTGGTGGAGGCGGGGAGCTGCGCCACGGTGCCGTACGAGGCCTCGAAGCGCGCGGTCTGGTAGTTGATGCCGGCCATGGGTGTCCTTTCGGGTGCGACTGCGTGAGGCAATTCTAGCGTGTGGGCGGCTGCGGGGCGACTGGGGCGCGAGGAGGGGCCCGGGCTTGCAAAACGCTCCTTCGTGTGATGTTTCGACCGCCTCGGCTGCAAAACGGTCTCTCGCGTGATGGGGTTTTGCGGCAAAATGTGAAAGTGATTCGAATCTTAATACGCAATCCTGCGCAAACGTGAACTTGAAAAATCGATGTGCCGCTCTGAGAGGAAATTCGCATCACACGAAGAAGAGTTTTGCACTCGGGACGGGCAAAATATCACACGAGCGCCGGTTTTGCATCGTAGGGGGAGACATGGAAGAGACGTTCGTGAAGACGGCGGGGTTCGGGGACAACCTGCCCGGGGAGGCGGCGGCCCTGCGCTGGCTCGCGGAGGCGGAGCCCGCAGGGGGCATCCGCGTCGTCCGCGTGCTGCGCGTGTCTCCCGACGAGCTCGTGGAGGAGCGCGTCGCGACGGGCGTCCCGTCCGCAGCGGCGGCCCGGCGCATTGGCGCCGGGCTGGCGCGCCTGCATGCTGCAGGCGCGCCGTGGTACGGCTGTGTGCCGGACGGCTGGAACGGTGATCCCTGGTGCGGCCGTGCCCGCACGCCCTACGTTGCGCGCGAGGACGCGTCCGCGACCTGGGGCGCCTTCTTCGCCGAGCACCGCGTCATGAACTACGTGCGGACCCTCGTCGACCAGGGCGACTTCGGCCCCTCCGAGCTGCGTCTCTTCGAGCGCGTCTCCGCGCGCCTCGCGTCGGGGCAGTTCGACGCCCCGCAGCCGGCGCTCGTGCGCGAGGCGGGCGCGCCCTGCGCCCGCCTGCACGGGGACCTCTGGGCCGGCAACGTCCTCTGGGACGCCGACCCGTCGGCGCCCACGGGCGGCGTCCTCATCGACCCGATGGCCTACGGTGGCCACGCCGAGACGGACCTGGCCATGCTCGCGCTCTTCGGCTATCCCTTCCTCGACGACGTGCTGCGGGGCTACGACGAGACCTCGCCGCTCGCGGACGGCTGGCAGGAGCGCGTGGGCCTCCATCAGCTGGCCCCGCTGCTCCTGCACTGCGTCCTCTTCGGCGGCTGGTACCTCGCCGAGGCGGTCTCGACGGCCCGCCGCTACGCGTGAGCCCGCGCTATCCCGCGAGCCCGCCGATCACGGACGCCAGCGCGATCACCACACCAACGATCGACTCGCCCCCCAGCACGCCGGAGGCCACGACGACCCCCTTCTCCTCGGCGTCGCCCACGCCGCGCGCCGCGCACACGCGGTCGTAGACCCACTTGACGCCGGCGCCGAGCGCGGCCGTGAGCGACATGTAGAACGGCAGGTAGACGCCGAGGCCAAACATCATGGCCGGCAGCCCGGCCCAGTAGAGCACGATGCCGCCGAGAAGCCCGATCACGAACCCCGGCACGCTCGGGATGCCCGAGACCATCGTCGCGACCACGCTCGCCTGGGCGGAGACGAACATCTGGCCCGAGCCGAACGCGCCCGGCCCGTACGCGGCGAACAGCGTTACCAGCACGGCCACGGCCACGACGGTCCCGAGCAGCGCGCCGATGGCCTGGCCCACCCACATCGCGCGCGGGCTCGTCCCGATGATCGCGCCCGTCTTGAAGTCGCTCATGACGTCGCCGGCCAGGCCGCACGCCACGGCCACGACGCCCGCCACGTAGAAGAGCTGCACCTGGCTCGCGTCGGAGAACGCGGCAACGGCGAGCAGCACGATCAGCCCGAAGATCTCCATCGGGTCGATGCCCGTCTGGCCCACCGACTGCGCGCTCATAATCGTGGTCACAAAGGAGAGCAGCACCACGACCACCGCCACGACCGGCCCCAGTCCGAGCGCGATGCAGACGAGCAGCGCCGCTGCGGCCACCATGAGCGCGAGCACGCCAAAGTCGAGCCGCCCGCGCCGCGAGCGCTCGCCGGAGAGCGCCCCGCGCCCGCGCAGCAGCCCCGTTGCGTGCGGGAGGATGTCCTTCAGGACCACGCCCGCGCCGGAGCCCATCATGAGTCCCATGCCCAGGCTGGACACGATGCCCTGCGCCGTCGCCACGTCCCAGAGGCCGGCCGCCGAGCCCCCCACGATGACGCCGAAGTTGCCCACGAGCGCGCCGAGGAACCAGAACGCCACGGCAAAGCCGCCCACCAGAAAGCCCACGGAGAGCATCTGCGGGGAGTTGTAGATCGCAAAGCTTACGCCGGGGATCGGCAGCTGCGCCACGAGCGAGGGCATCCAGCCCAGCGCGTCGCGCGCCACGCACCACAGGCCCGCCAGGCCCATGGACCCGAAGAGCCGCCTGCCGGTGACGCCGCCCGTCTTGGTGGCCATGAGAGTCTCGGCCGCCGCCGTGCCGATGGGGTACTCCAGGTCGGACTCGTCAACGAAGCGCCGCCTGATCGCCGCCGTGCACACGAGGCCCAGCAGCGTGCCGGCCAGCGCCACGGCCAGCATCTCGACCCAGCTCACCTCGTCGGCGAGGCCGAGCATCCAGATGCCGGGAATGGTGAACGCGAGGCCGCCGGCCACCATGGAGCCGGCCGACATCACAATCTGCGTGACGTTGGCCTCGTTGAGGCTCCGGTGCCCGAAGGCCCGCAGCAAGAACAGCGCGACGATGGAGGTGAAGATGGTGGGCCACGGCAGCGCGCCCATCTTGAGGGCGGTGTAGACCGACGAGGCCGTGATGATGACGCAGCCGACGCACCCGATGGCGATGCCAGCGGGGCTCAGCTGCCCGCGCCACGAGGCGCGAGAGCTCTGCTCGCTCATATGTGCTCCTTCGTATATCCGCTCCCCCGGACGGGGAGTCGGGTTACGGCATGGACTGATACAGTATATATAGAGAACGCGCGAGAAGAACGACGAGTTTCGGAGGCCCCATGACAGACACCGCCGAGAAGAGCGTGCTGACCGTCGACGTCGGCAACACGGTGACGCGGCTGGGGCTGTTCGCGGGAGGCCGCCTCACGGGCGCCTGGGGCTTCACCACGCCCGACCGCCTCACCTCGGACGAGGCCTGGCTCCAGGTCAGGGGCGCGCTCGACGGGGCCCCGCTCGACGGGGCCATCCTCGGCTGCGTGGTCCCGCCCCTCTCCGACGCCTGGCGCGAGGCGCTCGCCCGCGCGTGCGGGTCGCGGCCGCTCGTCGTGGGGCCCGGGCTCAGGAGCGGCGTGCGCATGCGCTACGACGACCCGGCCGAGATCGGGGCCGACCGCGTGGCGGACGTCGTGGCCGCGCGCGAGCGCTACGGGTCGCCCGTGGTGGTGGTCGACCTCGGGACGACCACGAACTTCGAGGTCGTTGACGGCACGGGGGCGTTTCTCGGCGGCATCATCGCGCCCGGCGCCGCGCTCGGTGCCCGCTCGCTCAACGCCGCCGCCGCGCGCCTGCCCATGATCGAGCTCCGCGCGCCGGCGACCGTGATCGGCCGAAACACGCGCGCCGCCATGGAGTCGGGCGTGGTGCTCGGCGAGGTCGCGCGGATCGACGGCCTCCTCGACGCCATCGCCGACGAGATGGGGGAGCCCGCGCCGGTGGTCCTGACCGGCGACGGCGCCCGGGACATGGCGCGCCTGCTCAGGCACGAGGTGGCGGTCGACGAGACGCTGACCCTCCGTGGGCTCTGGAGCATCTGGAAGGCCAACCAGAGGGCCTCTCGGATGTAAACACATCTAAACAATTCCTCAAAAAAGCGCCGAAATTGGGATAAACAGTTACTAAACAATCCGCTTGCAGGCGAATATGGGCCACTCAGCGGAGTAGGAACGTGCCCATCTGTAAGCAAGGCGTAAAACTAAGCCAGTGACAATTCGAAGAAACGACGCCGTGCCCCGGTCGTCCTGCATGCCTTGGGCCTGGGGGACCTCACGCGGGACGCGGCAAGGCACGAGGGGGCGTCCCGCCCGCATGGGGGCGCGCAGGGTTCAGCTAGTAAGTAAACATGCGATTCACTGTTTACTTATGGTCAGTAGGCTGTCGTAAGACAGACAGTAAAGGAAGGGGAAAGGGACATGAGCATTTCGAGAAGGAACTTCCTGAAGGGCGCCGGCCTCGCTGGTGGCACGCTCGCTCTCGTTGGCTGCGGCGGCGGTGGCGGCGACGCCGCGACCGACGGCGGCGATTCCGGCTCCGGCGAGCTCATCTCCGTCGGCATCATCAACAACGACCCGAACGAGTCCGGCTACCGCACCGCCAACGACAAGGACATGAAGGAGACCTTCACTGAGGAGAACGGCTTCAAGGCCGAGTTCGCCTACAGCATGAAGAACGAGGAGCAGATCGCCTCCGCGCAGCAGTTCATCCAGAACGGCGTGAAGTACCTGCTCGTCTCCGCCGCCGACACCGCCGGCTGGGACACCCCGCTCCAGGACGCCAAGGACGCCGGTACCCAGACGATCCTGTTCGACCGCGTCGTCGACGCCCCCGAGGACCTCTACGTTGCCGCCGTCGTCTCCGACATGGACGCCGAGGGCCAGACCGCCGTTGACTGGCTGACCGACCAGGGCCTCTCCGAGTACAACATCATCCACATCCAGGGCGTCATGGGCTCCTCCGCCCAGGTCGGCCGCACCGGCGCGCTCGACAAGGCCGTCGAGGCCAACGGCTGGAACCTCGTGACCCAGCAGGCCGCCGACTGGAACGCCGAGACCGCCCAGCAGATCACCCAGTCCGTGATCGACGCCGGCACCCCGTTCAACGTCATCTACGCCGAGAACGACGACATGGCCAAGGGCGCCGTGGCCGCCCTCGACGCCGCCGGCATCACCCACGGTAAGGACGGCGACGTCATCATCATGGGCTTCGACCACAACACCTGGGCCCTCGAGGAGGTCATGGCCGGCAACTGGAACTACGACGGTCAGTGCAACCCCTACCAGGCCTCCACGATTCTGGACATCATCAACACCCTCGAGTCCGGCGGTGAGGTCACCGAGAAGAAGATCATCATGGAGGAGGGCTACGCCGACTGCGACAACGTCACGCAGGAGTACATCGACGAGAACGGCATCTAAGTCGACAGGCGAGCTATTCACGTGACTGATTGACTGCTCGAAGGGGCGCGACGCGACTGATACAACGTCGGGGCCGCGCCCCTTCCCGTTAAAGGAGGTGAACTACCGGTGAACGAGAACCATCTTGTTGAGATGCGGGGCATCTGCAAGTACTTCCCAGGCGTGAAGGCGCTGCAGAACGTCGACTTCACGCTCCGCCCGGGCGAGGTCCATGCCCTCATGGGCGAGAACGGCGCGGGCAAGTCCACGCTCATCAAGGTTCTGACCGGCGTGTACGAGAAGGACGGCGGTGACATCTACCTGGAGGGCCATGACGGCGCCGTCTCCATCCGCTCGCCCCAGGACGCCCAGGACCTGGGCATCGCCACCGTGTACCAGGAGATCACGCTCTGCCCCAACCTCACGGTGGCGGAGAACATGTACATCGGCCGCGGCCACAAGAAGACCGAGAACTGGAAGAAGATGTACGCGGACGCGGACAAGATCCTCCAGAACCTCGGCATCCCCGTGAGCGCCAAGCAGCAGCTCGGCAGCTGCTCGATCGCCATGCAGCAGATGGTGGCCATCGCCCGCGCGGTGGACATGGACTGCAAGGTCCTCATCCTCGACGAGCCGACCTCGTCGCTCGACGAGTCCGAGGTCGAGAAGCTCTTCGGCATGATGCGGCAGCTCAAGGAGCGCGGCGTCGGCATCATCTTCGTCACGCACTTCCTCGACCAGGTCTATGAGATCTGCGACCGCATCACGGTCATGCGCGACGGCCAGCTCGTCGGCGAGTACGAGATCGAGAAGATGCCGCGCGTCGACCTCGTCGCCGCCATGCTCGGCAAGCAGATGGACGACATGGCCGACATCAAGGGCGACTACACCACCTACTCCGGCGAGGACGCCAACGAGCTCGTCTACGAGGCCGAGGGCCTCAAGAGCAACGCGGCCGTCTACCCCTTCGACTTCCACGTCAAGAAGGGCGAGGTCACGGGCTTCACGGGTCTTCTCGGCTCCGGGCGCTCCGAGTGCGTGCGCGCCATCTTCGGCGCCGACCACGTGACGGGCGGCAAGACCAAGAAGGCCGGCAAGGACGTCAAGATCTCCAAGCCGCTCGACGCCATGAAAAACGGCATCGCCTACCTGCCCGAGGACCGCAAGGGCGACGGCATCATCGGCGACCTCTCCGTCCGCGAGAACATCATCCTCGCGGCGCAGGTGCTCCGCGGCTTCCTGAAGCCCTTCTCCAAGGCCGAGACCTACAAGATCGCCGACGAGTACATCAAGCTCCTCGACATCAAGACGGCCTCCGCCGACACCCCGATCGCGTCGCTGTCCGGCGGCAACCAGCAGAAGGTCATCCTGGCGCGCTGGCTCTTCACGCACCCGGACTACCTGATTCTGGACGAGCCCACGCGCGGCATCGACATCGGCACCAAGGTCGACATCCAGAAGCTGGTGCTCCAGCTCGCCTCCGAGGGCATGAGCGTCACGTTCATCTCCTCCGAGCTCGACGAGATGATCCGCACCTGCTCCAGGCTCGTCGTCATGCGCGACCGCCACGTCGTGGGCGAGCTCACGGGCTCCGACCTCAACCAGAACAAGATCATGAGCACCATCGCGGGAGGTGAGGCAAAGTGACGATCGAGAAGAACAAGGAGGGCAACTTCTTCAAGCGGCTGCTGCACAGCCAGATGATCATCCCGATCGCGGCGCTTCTCGCGCTCGTGCTGTTCAACCTCATTGCTGACCCGTCGTTCTTCGCCATTTCGCTCGGACAGGACAGCGCGGGCAACCCGGTTCTCTCGGGCCAGCTCATCTCGATTCTCAACAACGGCTCCGAGCTCGCCATCCTGGCGATCGGCATGACGCTCGTCACGGCGGCCACCGGCGGGCAGGACATCTCCGTCGGCGCCACGATCGCCGTGGCCGGCTCGGCCATGCTCGCCATGCTCTGCGGCGGCAACATCCACCCCGACACGCTCGCGGTTCCCATCATCGTGGCGTTTCTGGTGGGCGTGCTCGTGGCCATGCTCTGCGGCGCCTTCAACGGCGTGATGGTGGCCATCTTCAAGGTCCAGCCGATGGTCGCGACGCTGATCCTCTACACGGCCGGCCGTTCCATCGCCGCGTGGATCAACAACAACCAGCTCCCGATCATCCCGACCGACTCCGGCTTCGGCATCTTCGGCGGGTTCATCCCCGGGATCCCCATCCCCACGCCGTGCTTCATCGCCATCGCGTGCTTCGTGATCATCTTCCTCGTGCTCAAGTTCACGAGCCTGGGCCTCTACGTCCAGTCCGTGGGCATCAACGAGCGGGCCTCTCGCCTGAACGGCCTCAACCCCACGTTCATCAAGTGGCTGACCTTCGTCATCCTCGGCGTGTGCGTGGCCGTCGCCGCCCTCATCAAGGTGAGCCGCCTCAACACGATCAACTACCAGACGATCGCGGCCGACATCGAGATGGACGCCATCCTGGCCGTCGCCCTGGGCGGCAACGCGCTCTCCGGCGGCAAGTTCAACATGGGCTCCTCCATCCTCGGCGCCTACATCATCCAGTTCCTCACCACCACGCTCTACAAGTTCAACGTCGCCTCCGCCGCCCTGCCGGCGTACAAGGCCGTCGTCGTCATCGTGCTCGTGGTGCTGAGCGCCCCGGTCGTGCGCGCCAAGCTCTCCGCGTTCTGGAAGAAGATCCGCGCGCCCAAGAACAGTGAAGTGGAGGTGGCGAAGTAAGATGGCGGACCTCAAGAAGAAAGCCGTCGGCAAGCGCAGCATCACCGACACCAACCTCCTGCTCACCATCACGATCGTCGTCTTTGCCCTCATGTACCTCTTTGCCATGTTTGGCCTGGGCAGGGGCTTCCTGAAGTGGCAGACGTTCTTCAACATCCTCAACACCAACGCGTCGCTCATCATCACGGCCATCGGCCTCTCGATCGTCATGATCTGCGGCAGCATCGACATCTCCGTCGGCGGCGTCGTGGGCCTTGTGACCATGTGCTGCGCGGTGAACCTCGACTACATGGGCGGCGACCCCGTCACGGCGCTCGCCATCGCGCTGGGCATCGGCCTCGCGTTCGGCGTGATCCAGGGCTTCCTGGTGGCGTATCTGGAGATCCAGCCGTTCATCGTCACGCTGGCGGGCATGTTCTTCGCGCGCGGCCTGACCACGATCATCCACGCCGAGCCGTTCAACGTCCAGAACGAGGCATTTCTCGCCCTCAAGGACACCCGCATCACGATTCCGTTCCTCGGGTCGCTCAACAACTCCGGCAACTTCACGCCGGCCTACATGGAGATCGGCGTCGCCGTGGCGCTCATCCTCGTGATCCTGGCCTTCGTGCTGCTGCGCTGGACGAGCCTGGGCCGCAGCTTCTACGCCCTCGGCGGCAACCGCCAGAGCGCCCTCATGCTCGGCATCAACACCAAGCGCTCGCTGTTCCTCGCGCACCTGATCAGCGGCGTCCTCGCGGGCATCGCCGGCTACGTCTACATCATGCACTCCGCCTCCGGCGCCGTCACCAACGCCGACGGCATGGAGATGAACGCCATCGCGGCGTCCATCATCGGCGGCACGATGCTCTCCGGCGGCGTGGGCAACATCATCGGCACGTTCTTCGGCGTGCTGTCCCTCGGCACCATCCAGAACATCGTCTCCTCCGCCGGCTTCTCCGACGCCTGGTGGTCCAAGATTACCGTCGCCGCGATGATCTGCCTGTTCCTGGTCATCCAGAGCATCGTCCTGGCCCGCAAGAAGCAGGTCGAGTGACGGATCGGTTCCCCGGGTGACGCCTCGCCCTCGGGGCGTCCCCCTTCCCTCCCCGTGCCCCGCCCCGGTCTTCCGGGGCGGGGTCTAAGGGTAACGGGGGCGTCGCGCGGCCCACGCGCATCTCGACCGGCGCGTGAGCGCCCTCCCGCCTCAGGAAAGGACAAGGCATGCTTGAGATCAAGAGGTACCGCTTCTACTTCTGCCCGTGCACCCAGGACCTCTACGGAGACGAGGTGCTGCGTCACGTCGCCGAGCACTCCGCCGAGGTCGTCGCGGCGCTCAACGCCTCCGACAAGATCCCCTACGAGGTCGTGCTCAAGCCCAACCTGCTCACGAGCGACGTGATCAAGGCGACGTTCAACGAGGCCAACATGGACCCCGAGTGCGCCGGCATCATCACCTGGGCGCACACCTTCTCCCCGTCCAAGAACTACATCGCGGGCCTCACGGACCTGCGCAAGCCGCTGTGCCAGTTCGCGACGCAGTACAACGAGGAGATCCCGTACGACACCATCGACATGGACTTCATGAACGAGAACCAGGCCGCCCACGGCGAGCGCGAGCTCGGGCACATCTTCGCCCGCATGCGCTGGAACCACAAGGTGGTCTTTGGCTACTGGAAGGACGAGGCGGTCCTCGCCGAGCTCGGCCAGTGGATGCGCGTGGCGGTGGGCGTCAACGAGTCCCGCAACATCCGCGTCTGCCGCTTCGCGGACACGATGCGCAACGTCGCGGTCACCGACGGCGACAAGGTCGAGGCGCAGCAGGTCTTTGGCTGGACCGTGGACGCCTGGCCCGTGAACGAGCTCGTGCCCTACGTCGAGGCGGTCACGCCGGCCGAGGTCAAGGCCCTCACCGACGAGTACTACGACACCTACCAGCTCGTGCTCGACGGCCGCGACCCCGAGGAGTTCCGCCGTCACGTGGAGGTCCAGGCGGCCCAGGAGATCGGCATCGAGCGCTTCCTCGTGGAGCACAACTACAACGCCTTCTCCGACCACTTCGGCGACCTCGGCGGCCTCAAGCAGCTGCCGTCGCTGGCCATCCAGCGCCTCATGCAGAAGGGCTACGGCTTTGGCCCGGAGGGCGACTGGAAGACCCCGGCGATGGTGCGCCTCATGAAGGCCATGACCGCCGGCGACGCATCCGCCAAGGGCTCCGCCCTCATGGAGGACTACACCTACAACCTGGTCCCGGGCAAGGAGGGCATCCTCGAGTCCCACATGGCCGAGGTCGACCCGTCCGTCGCCGAGGGCACGGTCTCCATCCGCGCGACGCCGCTCTCTATGGGCGACCGCGAGGACCCCGCGCGCCTGATCTTCACCGCCAAGACCGGCCCGGCCATCGCCACGTCCCTGATCGACCTCGGCAACCGCTTCCGCCTGATCATCCAGGAGGTCGACTGCAAGAAGGTCGAGAAGCCCATGCCGATGCTGCCCACCGGCACCGTGTTCTGGACCCCGCGCCCCAACCTCAAGATCGGCACCGAGGCCTGGATCTACGCCGGCGGCGCCCACCACACCGCGATGTCCTACGACCTCACGGCCGACCAGATGGTCGACTGGGCGGACGCGATGGGCGTCGAGAGCGTGGTCATCGACGCCGACACCACCATCCGCGACTTCAAGCGCGACCTCATGCTCGGCGAGGTCTGCTACCGCTAGCGTGGAAAAGGGACAGCCCCTTTTCCACGTCGCGGCCGCGTCCACGTAACAAGGAGAGAACATGGCACTCACCAAAGAACAGATCGTCGCCGACATCGAGTCCGGCGCCACCGCGCTGGGCATCGAGTACGGCTCCACGCGCATAAAGGCGGTGCTCGTGGGCTCCGACAACGAGCCGATCGCCATCGGCGCCTTCGACTGGGAGAACTCCCTGGTCGACGGCTACTGGACCTACGGTGACGACGAGATCTTCGCGGGCCTCGCCGCCGCGTACGCGTCCATGAAGCGGGACGTGGCCGAGAAGTACGGCGTCACGCTCAAGCGCGTGGGCGCCCTCGGCATCTCCGCCATGATGCACGGCTACCTGCCCTTCGACGCGGACGGCAACCTGCTCGTGCCGTTCCGCACCTGGCGCAACACCACCACGACGCAGGCGGCCCACGAGCTCTCCGAGCTCTTCGCGTTCCATACGCCCGAGCGCTGGAGCGTCTCCCACATCTACCAGGCCGTCCTGAACGGCGAGGAGCACGTGCCCCACATCGCCTTCTTCACGACGCTCGCCGGCTACGCGCACTGGCGCCTCACGGGCGAGAAGGTCCTCTCGATCGGCGACGCCTCGGGCATGTTCCCGATCGACTCCGAGACCCACGACTACGACGCGGCCATGGTCGCCAAGTTCGACGAGCTCGTCGCCTCCAAGGGCGTGGTCTGGAAGGTCGAGGACCTGCTGCCCAAGATCTTGGTGGCGGGGGAGTGCGCCGGGCACCTCACCGCCGAGGGCGCCGCGCTTCTCGACGCCGAGGGCGACCTCGAGCCGGGCTGCCCGCTCTGCCCGCCCGAGGGCGACGCCGGCACCGGCATGATCGCCACCAACTCCGTGGCGCCGCGCACCGGCAACGTCTCTGCGGGCACCTCGGTCTTCTCGATGGTCGTGCTCGAGCACGCGCTCAAGGACGCCACCGTGCCGGAGATCGACCTCGTGACCACGCCCGTTGGCGACCCGGTGGCGATGGTCCACTGCAACAACTGCACCTCCGACATCAACGACTGGGTCGACCTGCTCTGCGACTTCTCCGAGCTCATGGGCCAGAAGCTCGACAAGGGCGAGGTCTACGTCAAGCTCTTCAACGCCGCGCTCGCAGGCGACAAGGACGCTGGCGGCCTCGTCTCCATCCCGTTCATCTCGGGCGAGACGGTCATGGGCGTCCAGACAGGCTACCCGCTCGTGGTCCGCGGCCAGAACGCGAACTTCTCGATCGCCAACTTCATGCGCATGAACATCATGGCCGCCTTCGGGGCGCTGGCCGCCGGCAACGAGGCCCTGCGCGCAGAGGACGTGAAGATCGACAAGCTCTACGGCCACGGCGGCATCTTCAAGACGCCGAAGGTCGCCCAGAGCCTGCTCGCCGCCGCGCTCGAGGCACCCGTGACCGTCATGGCCACCGCCGGCGAGGGCGGCGCCTGGGGCCAGGCCGTCGCCGCCGCCTACATGGCGCGCCACGAGGAGGGGGAGTCCCTGGCGGACTACCTGACCAACAAGGTCTTCGCCGACATGGAGGGTACGACGCTCGAGCCCGACGCCGCCGACGTCGAGGGCTACCGCGCGTTCCTGGCCGCGTTCCGCAAGGCCAACGAGGCCGAGAAGGCCGCCGAGGCCGCCTTCACCGCGTAGTTCACCACGCAGGGGCGGGGGCATCCCCCGCCCCGTCGAGAGACTGGAGTCAGAACATGATGCTCAAGGAGCTTCGCGAGAAGGTCTACGAGGCCAACATGGACCTTCCCAAGCACGGCCTGGTGGTCTTCACCTGGGGCAACGCCTCCGAGTTCGACCGTGAGAGCGGCCTCTTTGTGATCAAGCCGTCCGGCGTGGACTACGACGAGCTCTCTCCGGAGTCCATGGTGGTGTGCGACCTGGAGGGCAAGGTCGTCGAGGGCGACCTCAACCCCTCCTCCGACACGCCGACCCACGCCTATCTCTATCAGAAGTGGGGCGACAAGATCGGCGGCGTCGTCCACACCCACTCCTCCTGGGCGGTGTCCTGGGCGCAGGCCGGCCGCGACGTGCCCGCCTACGGCACCACGCACGCCGACTACTTCTACGGTCCCGTGCCCTGCATGCGTGGGCTCACCGAGGCCGAGATCGAGGAGGCCTACGAGCTCAACACCGGCAAGGTCATCGTGGAGGGCTTCGAGGAGCGCGGCATGGACCCGGTGGCCGTGCCGGCGGTCCTCGTGCGCAACCACGGGCCCTTCTCGTGGGGCAAGGACGCCGCGCAGGCCGTCTACCACGCGGTGGTGCTCGAGGAGGTCGCCAAGATGGCCACGCGCACCGAGGCGCTGAACCACGATGTGGAGCCCGCCCCGCAGTACCTGCAGGACAAGCACTACATGCGCAAGCATGGCCCCAACGCCTACTACGGCCAGGGCGGCGCGCACTAAGCAAGTACGGTGAGACATCACCCGTGCCCCACCCGGATGGTTCCCGGGAGGGCGCATCGGCGTAATCCGCTACTAAACACTTGCTAAACAAAAAAGCCAAGAAGTACAAGATTTTTCGTCTTATACTGATGTAGAGCGAGTAAAAACAGAACCTAAACATGTGGACACAAGGTGTGCCCACAGAGAGAAGGGACGCAGCATGGCAAACCCCGTCATCGGAACCCCGTGGAAGAAGATGGAGGGCCCCGTCTCCGAGGAGGAGCTCAAGGGCGTCGACCGCTACTGGCGCACCGCGAACTACCTCTCCGTGGGCCAGATTTACCTCCGCTCCAACCCGCTCATGCGCGAGGGCTTCTCGCGCGAGGACGTCAAGCACCGCCTCGTGGGCCACTGGGGCACCACGCCGGGCATCAACTTCCTCTTTGGTCACGTGAACCGCCTCATCGCCGACCACCAGCAGAACGCGATCTTCCTGATGGGCCCCGGTCACGGCGGCCCGGCCGGCACCGCGCAGAGCCTGCTTGACGGCACCTACCGCGAGGTGCGCCCCGACATCACCGACGACGAGGCCGGCCTCCAGAAGTTCTTCCGCCAGTTCTCCTACCCCGGCGGCATCCCCAGCCACTACGCGCCCGAGACCCCCGGCTCCATCCACGAGGGCGGCGAGCTCGGCTACACGCTCTCCCACGCCTACGGCGCGGTGCTCGACAACCCGAGCCTGCTCGCGGTGGCCGTCGTGGGCGACGGCGAGGCCGAGACGGGCCCGCTCGCCACGTCCTGGCAGACCAACAAGTTCATGGACCCGCTGACCGACGGCATCGTCCTGCCGATCCTGCACCTCAACGGCTACAAGATCGCCAACCCCACGATCCTCGCCCGCATCTCCGACGCCGAGCGCGACGAGTTCTTCCGTGGCATGGGCTACCACCCCTACAACTTCGTCGCCGGCTTCGACGACGAGGACCACTCCTCGATCCACCGTCGCTTCGCGGCGCTGCTCGAGGCCGTCTTCGACGAGATCTGCGACATCAAGCGTCGCGCCGCCGCCGGCGAGGCCTCGCGCCCGTTCTACCCGATGATCGTCTTCCGCACCCCCAAGGGCTGGACATGCCCCAAGATGATCGACGGCAAGAAGACCGAGGGCTCCTGGCGCGCGCACCAGGTGCCGCTGGCCTCCGCGCGCGACACCGAGGCCCACTTCCAGGTCCTCAAGGGCTGGATGGAGTCCTACAAGCCCGAGGAGCTCTTTGACGAGAAGGGCGCCATCCGTCCCGAGGTCAACGACTGGATGCCCAAGGGCGAGCTGCGCATCGGCGCCAACCCCAACGCCAACGGCGGCCTGATCCGCAACGAGCTCACCCTGCCCGACACCCGCAAGTACGAGGTGCCGGTCGCCGAGAAGGGCCACGGCTTCGGCGCCGTGGAGGCCACGCGCGTCCTCGGCGAGTACACGGCCGAGCTCATCAACAACAACCGCGAGTCCTTCCGCATCTTCGGCCCGGACGAGACGGCCTCCAACCGCCTGCAGCCGTCCTACCAGGTGACGGACAAGCAGTGGTTCGGCGTCGGCGAGGGCGACTACGACGACCCCGCCAACGACGAGCACCTCTCGCCCGTCGGCAACATTATCGAGCAGCTCTCCGAGCACCAGTGCGAGGGCCTGCTCGAGGGCTACATCCTCACTGGTCGCAACGGCCTCTGGAGCTCCTACGAGTCGTTCGTCCACATTGTCGACTCCATGGTCAACCAGCACTGCAAGTGGCTCGAGGCGACCGTGCGCCACATTGACTGGCGTGCTCCGATCTCCGGCCTCAACATGCTGCTCTCCAGCCACGTCTGGCGCCAGGACCACAACGGCTTCTCCCACCAGGACCCCGGCTTCGTCGACGTTCTTCTCAACAAGAACTTCAACAACGACCACGTGGTGAACATCTACTACCCGGCCGACGCCAACCTGCTGCTGGCCGTCGCCGAGCGCGCCTACAAGTCCACCAACTGCGTGAACGCGATCTTCGCCGGCAAGCAGCCCGCGCCGACGTGGCTCACGCTCGACGAGGCGCGTGAGGAGCTCGCCGCCGGTGCCGCCGAGTGGAAGTGGGCCTCCAACACCGCCGACGGCGAGGAGCCCGACGTCGTGCTCGCCTGCTGCGGCGACGTCCCCACCGGCGAGGCCATGGCCGCGCTCGACCTGCTCGACAAGCTCGGCGTCAAGGTGCGCCTGGTCAACGTCGTCGATCTGCTCAGCATCCAAAACGCCTCCGAGAACGACCGCGCCATGTCCGACGAGAAGTTCGTCGAGCTCTTCACGGCCGACAAGCCCGTCCTCTTTGCGTTCCACGCGTACCCCGGCACAATCCGCCGCCTCATCTGGGGTCGTCCGAACCACGACAACTTCAACGTCCACGGCTACAAGGAGCAGGGCTCCACGACCACGCCGTTCGACATGGTCCGCGTGAACGACATGGACCGCTGGGCGCTGGCCGCCGACGCGCTGCGCATGGTCGACGCCGAGAAGTGGGCCGACCAGATCGCGGAGTGGGAGCAGTTCCGTCTCGACGCCTTCCAGTTCGCCGTCGACAACGGCTACGACCACCCGGCGTTCACCGACTGGAAGTGGCGTGACGCCTCCGACGCCGACGACGCCGTGAGCGCCACGCAGATGACCGCGGGCGACAACGAGTAGGTAGCGCTCGCCATACCCACCCGTAAGGCCCGGCCGGTCCTTCTCCCCAGCTCATTGCGCTGCGCGCAAAAGTCGCTGGGCGAGAAGGACCGGCCGGGCCGGCTGCGTACGCCGAAAAGTCGTCGACCGAGGGGCGGGGCTGGGGCGGGGGACTTCCGGGAAACGCCGACCTTGTCCCGACCCACTCTACGAATCGCCGACCTTGTTCCGGGCGGCCCCGGGAATCGCCGCCCTTGTCGCAGGGCGCTCCGAGAAAGCGCGCCCTTGTTCCAGTGCCGTCCAGGAATTGCCGACCTTGTTCCGGCCGCTTCCGGGAAATGGCGCCCTTGTCGCAAGGTGTTCTAAGAAACGGCGACCTTGCGCATTCGTAGGAGACGGCGGTTGCGCAAGGTTGGCGATTCTTAGAGTTGCCTGGGCCAAGGGTGACGATTCCTAGAGTTGTCCGGAACAAGGGCGGCGATTCCGGGAAGCGGTCGGTACAAGGTCAGCTTTTCCTGGAACGCCTCGCGACAAGGGCGGCGATTCGTAGAGTGGGTCGGGACAGGGGGCGCGTTTTCTTGGAAGGGCTGGCGACAAGGGCGGCGGTTCTCGGAAGGGCTGCGCGACACGGGTGGGGAATTCGGGTGCGGGCGGCCGTTGGCGGAACCGGCTGACGAAAACAGGTTCTTGTCGGTGGCACAAAACGTTTTGTGGTGTTAAATGGGTTGTGTTTAGAAAACAAGAGGGGCGGGGGGACCGATGAGAAACGTGGGGGTTCGTGAGATCAGCAGGAAGACGGGCTTCTCGCCCGCCACGGTCTCGAACGCACTCAACCATAAACGCGGCGTGAACAAGGACACGGCCGCCCTCATCATGCGCGCCGCCCACGAGCTCGGCTACGACCGCCCGAGCCGCGTCACGCACGTCAACTTTGTCCTGGCGCGCAAGACCGGCCTGATCCTGGACGAGGGAACGTTTCACACCGGCGTGATCGAGGGCGTCGAGCGCGCGGCGAGCGCCCAGGACATGAGCACGATCTTCACGACCGTCGAGCTCTCCGACAGGCAGACCGCCGCGCTCCAGGCCAGCGAGCTCACGCACGAGTCCGCCAGCGCGGTGGTCCTGCTGGGCACCGAGATGGCCGAGGAGGACTACGACCTCTTCCGGGGGTCCGAGGTCCCGCTCGTGGTCGTGGACGGCTGGAGCGACCATCTCTTCCTGGACAGCATCGTCACCTCCAACGAGAACTCCGCCTTCCGCGCGGTGAGCCACCTCATCGACATGGGCCACCGCGAGATCGGCTACATCGCGGGGTCGTACCGCATCAAGAACTTCCCGCTGCGCGAGCGCGGCTACCGGCGCGCCATGCGCGAGGCCAACCTCACCGCCAACCCGGACTTTCGCGTGGAGGTGGGGACGACGGTCCACACCGCCTACGAGTCGATGCGCTCCTGGCTCTCGACCAACCCCGCGCTGCCCACCGCCTTCTTCGTCGAGAACGACATCATGGCGCTCGGCTGCATGCGCGCCATGACGGAGTGGGGCGTCCGCGTCCCGGACGACGTCTCGATGTTCGGCTTCGACGACCTCTCCTTCGCGAGCATCTCGACCCCGCCGCTCTCCACGATGCGCGTCCCCAACCGCGAGATGGGCGAGCTCGCGGTGCGCACGCTCGTCGACCGGATGCGCGAGCCACGCAGCTACACGAGCGTGGTGCACCTCTCCACGACGTTCGTGGAACGCCAGAGCGTCGCGCGCCTCTAGCCCCGGTGCGCCGTCCGGTCCGTCCGGGCCCCGGCCTGCCGCGCGCCGCCCGGCGCCTCAGTCCTCGTAGTAGGCGACCTCGTCCCCGCACATCGCCGCGTGCGCCGCGTCGAGCGCGTCCACGAGGGGCGTGAGCGCGTCGAGGTCGGAGCTGAGGTCGGTCATGATCACCATGACGTAGTCCCCCGTGTCCGAGAAGACCACGCCGGCGTCGTTGGAGGACTCGAGCCCGCTGCCGTCCGCCGGGTACCAGCCCGGCTTGCTCCACACCTCGCAGGTGCCGCGCAGCTGCGCGCCGATGGGCGAATGGTTGGTCTGCGCGAGGTAGCCCGCGAGCTCGTCCGCGCCCGCCTCGCCGGAGGTGCCGTAGCGGTAGATCTCCTCCCAGATGGCCGCCAGCTCGTTGGCGGTCGTGTCGGGGTAGTAGTACACGCCGCCCTTCTTGGCCGCCTCGGGGGCGCCGTTGGCGGTGAGCCAGGAGGCGTACGCCGAGAGCCCGTAGGCGTCGAGCAGGGTGTGGTAGGCGTCGTTGTCCGAGTTGATCAGGCAGTTGGCGACCGTCCCGGAGAGGGAGCCCGCGCCCCCGTTGGTCTCGTAGATCCAGGTGCAGTACGAGGCCTTGATGCTGCTCGCGGGGTACATGAGCGTGTCGGCGTTGTACCAGAGGCCGCGGCGCGACTCGAGGTCGACGAGGGCCACGCAGACGGTGCAGCCCCGGTCCTCCAGGGCCGCGATCTGCTCGCGGACGTCGGCGAGCTCCGCGCGGTCAAGAAACGCGTCCGGCGCGGTAACGGTGAGGCCGGTCTCGTCGGTGGTGGTGTGCACGGGCGCCTCGGCCATGGTCACGGGCTTGGCCGGCTGGTCCTGCACGACCGGCTCCTCCTCGGCGGCGTCCTCCTCCTGCGTCTCCGGCGCGGCGGCCTCGGGCGCGGCGGCCTCGGGCGCGGCGGCGAGGCGGGGGAGCAGCACGGCGCCGACCGCGACGAGCGCCGCCAGCACCACGACAACGGTCAGACCGATGGCGATTCGCTTCTTCATGAGGCCTCCCAACCCAGCCATTCTCTCACGGCGGGGCCGCGAGGGGAGGTTCTTCTCGGCAATGTGTAGTTGCTGTGCCGTCGCCAGTTTCTGCACAGGTTGTGCAATACTACGCACGCTGTGAAAAAACGTCGGAAGGCATCCATGCAGGAATGCGTGCTCAGCACCGATAGGCGCAGCGTCCGTACCCGGCAGGCCCTCCGGGACGCCCTCGCCCGCGAGATCGACGCGACGGGCGACCTCTCCCGCGTCACCGTGACCGCGGTGACCGAGCGTGCCGGCGTCACGCGCCGCACCTTCTACTCCCACTTCCGCGACATCCCCGACCTCGTGAACCAGATCGAGGAGGACACCCTCTCCGAGCTGCGCGCCCCGCTCGCGCGCCTGGCGTCGTGCCACCTGGACGACCTGCGCGCCGCGCTCGACCGCGGCCGCCCCGCCCCCGGCGCCGCCGAGCTTCTCGCCTGCGTGCGCGAGCGCGGCGACTACCTGCGCCCGCTGCTGGGGGAGGGCGGCGACCCGGCCTTCGCCGGCCGCATCAAGAAGCTTGTCCACGAGGTCATCGGCCTGCGCGCGCTCGAGGGGCTCGACCTGCGCGCCCTCGGCCCCCTCTTTGACTACTACCTCACCTTTGCCATCTCCGCCGAGGTCGGCGTGCTGCTGCGCTGGCTCGACGGCGGGATGCGGGAGAGCGTGCCCGTGATGGCGCGCCTCATGACGGCGCTCATGTTCGTGCGCCCCGGCGACCTCTACGACAACCCCATTGACCTTGACCTGCCCAGCTTCGCCCTTGCCGCGATGTGCTCCGAGGAGGACAACTGATGACCGATAAGACCGCCGCATCCATCCAGGCCGAGAAGAGCGCGCGCAAGCCGCTCGAGCTCAAGGCGGACGGCGCCGAGCTCTCCCCGGCGCGCCCCACGGACTTCTCCCACGCGCACCTGCGCCTGGGCATCGACGTGGGCTCCACCACCGTCAAGCTCGCCGTCATCGACGACAACGACAACCTCGTCTACGCCAACTACGAGCGCCACCACACCGACATCCGCGCCACGGCCAAGGAGCTCTTCGCCCGCGCGCGCAAGGTGATCGGAGGCGCCCCCATGCGCGTCTCCATCACCGGCTCGGGCGGCATGCTGCTCGCCAACTGGCTGGGCCTGGAGTTCGTCCAGGAGGTCATCGCCTCCAAGCGCGCCGTGGAGACGCTCATCCCGCAGACGGACTGCGCGATCGAGCTGGGCGGCGAGGACGCCAAGATCATCTACTTTGACAACGGCATCGAGCAGCGCATGAACGGCACCTGCGCCGGCGGCACGGGCGCCTTCATCGACCAGATGGCGAGCCTGCTCCACACGGACGCGGCGGGCCTGAACGAGCTCGCCAAGGACGCCACGCAGATCCACCCGATCGCCTCGCGCTGCGGCGTCTTTGCCAAGTCCGACGTCCAGCCGCTGCTGAACGAGGGAGCCAAGCCGGCCGACATCGCGGCCTCCATCTTCCAGGCCGTGGCCAACCAGACGGTCTCCGGCCTTGCGTGCGGCCACCCCATCCGGGGCCACGTGGCGTTTCTCGGCGGCCCGCTCCAGTACCTCTCCGAGCTCCGCAAGCGCTTCTACATCACGCTCGACCTGGACGACGAGCACATCATCGTGCCCGAGAACGCCCACCTCTTCGTGGCCACGGGCGCGGCCCTTGCCGGCGAGTCCGAGAAGTACGTGACCTTCGACGAGGTCATCTCCGCCCTGGAGAACCTGAAGGACACCCAGGGCTCCGAGGTCGCGCGCCTCGAGCCGCTCTTCGACTCCGAGAAGGACTATCAGGAGTTCAAGGAGCGCCACGACCAGCAGGTGGTCCCCAAGGGCGACCTGGCGAGCTATACGGGCCGCGTGTTCATCGGCATCGACGCTGGCTCCACCACGATGAAGTGTGCCGTGGTGGGCGAGGGCGGCGAGCTGCTCTACACCTGGTACGGCAACAACAACGGCGACGTGCTGGGCACCGCGCGCCGCATCATGGACGACATCTACGACCGTCTGCCCGAGGGCTGCACGATCGGCCACGTGACCACCACCGGCTACGGCGAGCAGATCCTGATCGAGGCCCTGCGCGCCGACTCCGGCGAGATCGAGACCGTGGCGCACCTGCGCGGCGCCAAGGCCTTTGTCCCGGACGTCCAGTTCATCCTGGACATCGGCGGCCAGGACATGAAGTGCCTGCAGGTCAAGGACGGCGTCATCGAGCACATCATGCTCAACGAGGCGTGCTCCTCGGGCTGCGGCTCGTTCATCGAGAGCTTCGCCGTGTCCATGAACATGACTGTCCAGGAGTTCGCGCAGGCGGCCGTCACCGCCACGAGCCCCGTTGACCTGGGCAGCCGCTGCACGGTCTTCATGAACTCCCGCGTCAAGCAGGCGCAGAAGGAGGGCGCGACCATCGGCGACGTGGCGGCGGGACTGTCCTACTCCGTGATCAAGAACGCGCTCTTCAAGGTCATCAAGCTGCGCGATTTCGACGAGATCGGCCAGTGGTGCGTGGTCCAGGGCGGCACCTTCATGTCCGACGCCACCCTGCGGGCCTTCGAGAAGCTCACCGGGCGCGACGTCATCCGCCCGGACATCGCCGGCTGCATGGGCGCCTACGGCGCGGCCCTTCTCGCCCGCGACCGCGCCGGCGCGGCGGGCACCTCGCAGATCCTCTCCCGCGAGGACATCGACAACCTCAAGGTCAAGCACACCAACGTCCACTGCGGGCGCTGTTCCAACAACTGCCTGCTCACGATCAACGACTTTGGCGGCGGTCGTCGCTTCATCACGGGCAACCGCTGCGAGAAGGGCGCCGGCGGCTCCAAGGCCAAGAAGAACGAGGCGCCCAACCTCTTTGAGTTCAAGAACAAGCTACTCTTCGACCGCCCGGTGCTGGACCCCGAGGAGGCCCCGCGCGGCACGGTCGGCATCCCCCGCGCGCTCAACCTCTACGAGAACTACCCGTTCTGGCACGCGTTCTTCACCAAGCTGGGCTTCTCGGTGGTGCTCTCGGACCAGACCTCGGCCAAGACCTATGACGCGGGCATCGAGTCCATGCCGTCCGAGAGCGTGTGCTACCCGGCCAAGCTCTCCCACGGCCACATCATGAACCTCATCGAGAAGGACCCGGACTTCATCTGGATGCCCTGCATCCGCTGGGAGCGCCAGGAGGACGAGGGCGCGACCAACCACTACAACTGCCCGATCGTCATGAGCTACCCGCAGGCGCTGGGCCTGAACGTGGACGAGCTCGGCCAGGGCTCCAAGATCGAGTTCCTCTCGCCGTTCATCCCGTACGACAAGAAGAAGGAGCTCAAGCGTCGCCTCTACGAGCTGATCTCCGGGCAGCGCGAGAAGGACGCGGCCGCCGGGCGCGGCCGGGTGCGCGGCGAGCACATCACGCGCGCCGAGATCGACGCGGCCGTGAACGCCGCCTGGGAGGCCGACCTCGAGTTCAAGGACGCGATGCACCGCGCCGGCGACGAGGCGCTGCGCTGGATTGAGGAGCACGACGCCCACGGCATCGTGCTCGCTGGCCGTCCCTACCACAACGACCCCGAGATCAACCACGCGATCCCGGAGCTGGTGCACTCCTTCGGCTTTGCCGTGCTCACCGAGGACTCCGTCGCGCACAAGATGAAGCCCGAGCGCCCCATCCGCGTCATCGACCAGTGGATGTTCCACAGCCGCCTCTACCGCGCGGCGCGCTTCGTGGCCTCCCGGAACGACCTCGACCTCATCCAGCTCTTCTCGTTCGGCTGCGGCCTTGACGCCCTGACCACCGACCAGGTCCAGGAGATCCTGGAGGCCTCGGGCAAGATTTACACCGTCCTCAAGATCGACCAGGTGTCCAACCTGGGCGCGGCGCGCATCCGCATCCGCTCGCTGATGGCCGCCCTCACCGAGCAGCGCGAGGAGCTGCGCCGCGAGGCCAGCCGGGGCGAGATCCGCGAGGTCGAGCCCGTGGGCGTCCACCAGGCCGACGGCTCGCTCGAGCGCGCCCGCGCCACCCAGCCCGGCCGCGTGCCGGTCTACCGCGAGGCCGCCAGCGCCGCCTTCGAGAAGGTTCGCTACACCGAGGACATGCAGAAGGCGGGCTACACGATCCTCGTGCCGCAGATGGCGCCGATTCACTTTGAGCTCATCGAGGAGCTCTTCAAGAGCTCCGGCTACAACGTGGTGCTGCTCCCCTCCGTTGACCAGGGCGCCGTGGAGGCCGGCCTCAAGTACGTCAACAACGACATCTGCTACCCCTCGATCCTGGTCACGGGCCAGATCATGGAGGCGGTGCTCTCCGGCAAGTACGACCTCTCGCGTCTGGCGGTGATCATCACCCAGACTGGCGGCGGCTGCCGCGCCACCAACTACATCGCGCTCATCCGCAAGGCCCTCAAGGACTCCGGCCACCCGGAGATCCCGGTGATCAGCCTCACCGCCGCGTCCGGCCTGGACGAGAAGAACCCCGGCTTCAACGTCTTCAAGGACCCGGCGCTGCTCATCAAGGCCGTCTACGCGCTGCTCTACGGCGACCTCATCATGCAGCTGCTCTACCGCGTGCGCCCCTACGAGGCCGAGCCCGGCGCGGCCAACGCGCTCTACGACCGCATGATGGCCGAGGCCAAGGGCGCGATCGTGGCCGGTGGGCGCAAGCGCTTCTACGACCTCTGCCAGCGCACGGTCGACGCCTTCGAGGCGCTGCCGCTCGTGAACGACCGCTCCAAGCCGCGCGTGGGCGTGGTGGGCGAGATTCTGGTCAAGTTCCACCCCACGGCCAACAACCAGGTGGTCAAGGTCATCGAGCAGGAGGGCTGCGAGGCCAACGTGCCGGGTCTCGTGGACTTCTTCCTCTTTGGCATGACCAACGCGATCAACACCAACGCCGAGCTGGGCACCAAGGCGACGAGCCGCCTCAGCCACATGGCGGGCATCAAGTTCATCGAGGGCTTCCGCGCGCCGATCAACAAGATGCTCGAGAAGACCACGCGCTTCTCGCCCTACCCGGACATCTTCGAGCTGTCGGCCAAGGCCGAGCAGGTGCTGTCCCTCTGCAACACGATGGGCGAGGGGTGGCTGCTCACGGCCGAGATGTGCGACCTCATCGAGACCGGCACGCCCAACATCGTGTGCTGCTCGCCGTTCGCGTGTCTGCCCAACCACGTGGTCGGCAAGTCCGTGATCAAGCGGCTGCGCCAGATGCACCCCGAGAGCAACATCGTGGCCGTGGACTACGACCCCGGCGCCTCCGAGGTGAACCAGCTCAACCGCATCAAGCTCATGATCTCCGTGGCCAAGGAGAACTTCCGCCAGAACCGCGGCGGCTTCAAGCTGGAGAACCCCGACGACCCCACGGTCGGCGAGGACTACGGGATCCCGCTCTCCGCGGAGCAGCGCGCCCGTCTGGCCGAGATCCGCGCCCACGCCGGCGTGGACTAGGGTGACCCGGGGCGGAGGGGAGACGGCTTCCCTCCGCCCCCCCCTTCGGCGAAGGTTGTGCGCAGCGCCGAAGGTTGTGCGCACCCTGCGAGAAGAGCGTTCTTCTCGCCAGGCTATCTACCTGGCGATTTGCTTTCGGTGCCGCCGCGCATAACCGTTGGTGATGCGCATAACCGTCAGCACTGCGCATAACCGTCAGCAATCGATCGGTTAGGCGGCGGGGGGCGTCAGGCGTCTATCTCGAAGTCGTCCCCGAGCGAGTTGACCACCTGGGAGCTCGTGTCGCGCAGCCAGGCGAGGGGGTCGTCGAGTCCCGCGAGCACCGGGTTGGCGGCGGCAAGCTCGGGCGCGTAGTCCGCGAGGGGATAGACGGCGAAGGCGCTGCCGTCGGTGTGCATCACGAGCGGGGTCCAGACCACGTTCTCAACGCTCACGTCACCATCCTCGCCGCGGACGAAGTCGCAGCTCAGCATTCCCTCGAGCTGGTTCTGCGGGCTGGGCGCGTCGTGGTTGACCACAAAGTTGCCGAGCGAGTAGGCCACGAGGGTCCGGTTGCCGCCCTCGCCCGTAAGCCAGGTCATGGGCCCGATGACGTGCGGGTGCGAGCCGAGGACCACGTCGACCCCGAGGTCGGCCAGGTACTGGGCGTACTCGGTCTGGTAGTCGTCCGCCTCCATGAGGTTCTCGGTGCCCCAGTGCATGGCCACGAGCACGACGTCCGCCTGCTCCCTAGCGCGGGCGACGTCGTCGGCGATGCGGTCCTTGTCGATGAAGTTCACGGCGTAGTCGGGCACGTCGTCGCGATCGTAGCCGTTGAGCCCGTAGGTGTAGTCGAGCAGGGCGAACGTGATGCCGTTCCTCTCGACCGTGACGATCTTCTCGGCCTCCTCCGCGCTCGTGGCCGTGCCGGTGAAGGCGACGGGCTGGGCGTTCCAGACCGCGCGCGAGTGCTCGTTCGCGCCAAATGCGCCCCAGTCGTAGGAGTGGTTCGTCGCGGACGCCACGAGGTCAAAGCCCGTGTCCACGATCGCGTCGGCCATCTGGTCGGTGGTGTTGAACGAGGGGTAGCCCTTGGGCCCGATGTCGTCACCGCCGAGATGCGTCTCCTCGTTCACGTAGGCGAGGTCCGCCGAGCTCACGAGGTCGCGCACCGGGGCGTAGACGGGGCGGTAGTCGTAGTCGCCGTCGCCGACCTCGCCGGCCTGCGCGTCCGCGTAGGCGGCGATGTCGATCTCGGGGAGGTTGTCGCCCACGGCGACGAAGTGCACGGTCGCGGGGCCAGCGGGCTCGGGCTCGGTTGCGGGTGCCGGCGCGGAGAGGGCGCCGTGCAGGGCGAGCGCGAGCACAGCGACGAGCGCGACCGCCGCCCCGACGCCGACGAGCGGCAGGGCCCGCGTCTTGGTGCGTTGCTTGGGCCTGGCGTGGCCTCTCGGGGTCTCGCGTGCCTTCGGCTCTGCGTGTCGCTTCTGCGGGGTTTCGCGCCGCTCGGTCAGGGGCGTCCCCCGACGGTGCGGCTGCTTCGTGCGCCTGCGCTCGCTGTAGCCCTCTGACATGGTGCCTCCTCACGCGTCCGCGTTCATTGTAGGATGCGCGGGAGGCGCGGCGCGCGGCTTTCTCCGGACGTTCCGTGACCTCCGGCTGACACTCGGCGCGGCTCCCTGCGCTAGACTAGCAGGCGAGAAAAACGTCTAAGGAGGCACCATGTCCGACGTCCTTGAGCGCTTCATGCGCTACGTGCAGATCGACTCGCAGTCCGACCCCGACAACATGGACGAGACCCCGTCCACGCCGCGCCAGCACGAGATGGCCCGCTACCTGGGCGACGAGCTGCGCGAGATCGGCTGCACGGACGTGACCGTGGACGAGCACGCCTACGTCACGGGAACGCTCGCCGCCTCCGCCGGCGCCGAGGCGTGCCCGGCGCTCCTGCTCTGCGCCCACATCGACTCCTCGCCCGACGCCCCGGCCGCTGGCGTGCGCCCGCACGTGGTCCGCTACGAGGGCGGCCCGCTCGTCGCCGGCGTCGTGGAAGGCGAGCCGGTCCAGACCACGCCGGACCAGGTGCCCGACCTCGATAGCTTCGTCGGTCAGGACATCGTCTGCTCCGACGGCACCACGCTCCTCTCCGCCGACGACAAGGCCGGCGTCGCCGAGATCTGCGCCCTTCTCGCCCGTCTGGCGGCGGACCCCGCGCTCCCGCACCCTGCCATCAAGGTCGCCTTTGTCCCGGACGAGGAGATCGGCCACGGCGCCGCGCTGCTCGACCTCGAGGCGCTCGGCGCGCGCTGGGGCTACACCGTGGACGGCGAGGCCCTCGGCGAGTTCAACTACGAGTGCTTCTCCGCCTGCGAGGCCACGGTGCGCGTGCGTGGCGTGATGGTCCACCCGGGCAGCGCCAAGGACGTCATGGTCAACGCGATCACGGTGGCCTCCGAGTTCCAGCAGCTGGTCCCGGCCGCCGAGCGTCCCGAGCACACGGAGGGCCGCGAGGGCTTCTACCACCCCACCGACATCGAGGGCACCGCCTCCGACGTCACGCTCTCCTACATCCTGCGCGACTTTGACGCCGCGGACTTTGACGCGCGCAAGGAGACCTTCCGCCGGATCGCGGTCTTCCTCAACGACCGCTACGGCGAGGGCACCGTCGAGGTCTCCTTCCGCGAGCAGTACCGCAACATGGCCGAGAAGTTCGGCCCAGAGGACCGGCGTCTGATCGACTACGCGCTGGAGGCCAACCGCGAGGTCGGCATCGAGCCGGTGGCCGTGCCCGCGCGCGGCGGCACCGACGGCGCCCAGCTCACGTTCCGCGGCCTGCCCTGCCCCAACATCGCCACCGGCGGCTACAACGCCCACTCCGTGCGCGAGTTCGTCCCCGTGCGCAGCCTCGAGCTCACCGTGGACCTGCTCGAGCGCCTGGTGGCCAAGTTCGCCGCCGCGCCGGGGGAGGCGTAGGCCCGTGGCGGTCCCGTTTGTCGCCGTGGCCGTCGACGTGCTCGTGCCGCTCGTCGCCCTCGTCGCGGGGCACGTGGGCAACGTGCGCATCGCGGAGCGCCACCACAGCCACCATGACACCTATGTCGTCTCCGCCGAGTTCACGCGCTCCCTCGCGCTGACCATGACGTTCATGGCGGCGCTCGGGCTGCTCCTCGCCTGGCTCTGCGAGCGCGACGTCTTCCTGACCGGGGCGGTCACGGTGCTGAGCTTCTTCGACGCGTTTCTCGTCACGTGCTTCGTCATGTGGTGCTGCGTCTGCCGCTACCGCGTCTCGACCTTCGGCGACTGCATGGTGGTCACGCCGCTCGTGGGCCCCAAGGTGTGGGTGCGCTACGACCGGATCGACCGCCTCGAGTGGGCGGGGGTGCGCTCGGGCACGGGCTTTCGCAACCTGGTCGTGTGGGTCGACGGCCGGCGCGCGGTGACCCTGCTCGGCATCGTGGACGTGGAGCAGATCATCATGAGCATCGACCGCTTTGACCTGCTGCCGCAGGCGAGCTAGGGGGTCCCGTGATCAGGCTCGTCCTCTCCGACATGGACAACACGCTCGTCCCCTTTGGCAGCCCGCACGTCTCGGCGCGCACCCTGGGGGCCGTCCACGCGCTTCTCGACGCCGGCGTGCTCTTCGGGCCGGCGACGGGCCGTGACTGCGTGGAGATCGAGCGCTTCTTCCAGGGCGACGAGGCGGGCCTCATGACGGGCGTCTTCTCCAACGGCAAGCGCGTCCGCGCGAACGGGCGCCCCGTGCGCACCGTCCTTCTCGACCATGACGCGCTCGTGCGCATCGACCGGGCGCTGCGCCCCGAGCCGGGCATGTTCCTCGTGTGCTACCCGGAGGCCACCGACCTCACCAACCCCGCCTACGGCGTGGGGGTCTCGCGCGAGGAGCTCGCCGTCTGGGAGCCGATCACCAAGTTCACGGGCACGGCGGTGGACGAGGTCCCCAATGAGGACTTCATCGCGGCAACGATCGCCTGCTCCGGTGGTCCGGAGCGCATGGACCGCTGCCGGCGCATCGTCGCGGAGGCGGCGCCCGACGTGCGGATCGTCTCGCCCATCCCGTCGTGGTTCGACATCCTGCCGCCAGGGGTCTCCAAGGCCGACGGCCTCGAGGTCCTTCTCGACGCGCTGGGCATCGACGTCGACGAGGTGGTCTTCTTTGGCGACGCCGAGAACGACCTGGAGATCATGCGCCGGGTCCCGCGCTCCGTCGCCGTGGCCAACGCCACCGACGAGGTGCTGCGCACGGCCCGCTACCGCGTGGGGGCGAGCGCCGACGAGGGGGTCGCCGACGCGCTCCTTGAGATCGTTCGTGCGACACGGGCGGGCGAGGTGCCCGCGTTTCTGACCGAGGAGGCCTCATGATCAAGCTCATCGCATCCGACATGGACGGCACCCTGCTCGACGAGGACTCCCGGGTTCCCGAGGAGACCTTTGAGCTGATTCACCGCCTGGCCGAGAAGGGCGTGCGCTTCGTGGCCAGCTCGGGCCGGCGCTACGACACGCTGCGCTGGTTCTTTGGCCCGGTGGCGGACGAGATGGACTACGTGGCCTCGCTCGGAACGCAGGTCTACGCCGACGGGCGCCTGCTGGACCGCGAGGTCTTCTCCACGCTCTCGGTGATGCGGCTCTTTGAGACGTGCCAGCTCTTTGACTGCCTTCACCTCGCACTCTACGACGCGCATCACGCCTACCTGCTCAACGACCAGAGCAGCTATCTCCGTGAGCTCGACAAGGACCTGCCCGACGCGATCTGCGTCTTTGACCCGCCGTCGCCGGACGTGAGCATCATCAAGGCCGCCATCTGCTGCGACCGGCCCGAGCAGATCATGGACATGGCCTACGTGCTGGAGCGCGAGCTCTCCGAGTGGTTCACGTTCCTGCCGAGCGGCTCGCGCTGGATCGACGTGACGCCGCGCCACGTGAGCAAGGCGACGGGCCTCGAGCAGGTCATGCGCTACTGGGGGATCGAGCGCGACGAGGTCATGGCCTTCGGCGACTCGATGAACGACTACGCGATGCTGCGCTACGTGGGCCACCCGTGCGTCATGGAGAACGCTCGCTACGCCGTGAAGCAGGTGGCCCAGCGCGTGATCGGGTCCAACGCGGAGCACGCCGTGCAGGCCGCGATGCGCGAGCTGCTGGAGACGCTGTAGGGGCTGCGGGGCGCTTGGGGCCCGGGTGCGGGTGCGGGGTCCGGCTCCGGGATTTGGCGACCTTGTCCCGGGGTCGTCTAGGATTTGCCGCCCTTGTCCCGGTGCGCTCCGATAATCGCCGCTTTTGTCCCGGCGAGAAGGACCTCTGCCTGCGCAAACCTGCCGATTCCCGGAGTTCTTCTCGTCAAGGTCCCGGATTCTCGGATCAACGTGCGCCAAGCCCTGCGATTCCCGGATCGGCGTGCGCCAAGGTCCCGGTTTCTCGGAAGACCCCGGGACAAGGTCCCCGATTCTCGGACGGGCGGCCGTGTGGGCGTTCTCAGGCACGGCGACTGCCGCTATCATGAGGGCAACGATTCCGGGGCGATGGGAGACTCATGACGCTGCTGAGGGAGTTCTGCGCGGAGAACGTCGAGCGGGTGCCGGCGGCCATCGTCGCGGGGGCGGGAAGGATCGAGCTCTGCGACAACCTGGCCGCGGGTGGCACGAGCCCGAGCTACGGCGTGATTCGCGCCGCCGTGGGCATCGCGCGCCGGACCGGGACCGCCGTCATGGCGATGGCGCGCCCGCGCGGCGGCGACTTCGTCTACACCGCCGACGAGGAGCAGATGATGCTCGACGACGTCGCGATGGCGCGCAGCCTGGGCGTCGACGGCGTCGTCTTTGGCTGCCTGACCGCAGACGCCCGGACGGGCGAGCCGGTAGTGGACCGCGAGATGACGGCGCGCCTGGTCGAGGCGGCGCACGGGCCCGTGACCGACGGGGAGGGCGTCGAGGTGCCGCCGGTCATGGTGACCTTCCACATGGCCTTCGACGAGCTTACCGAGGAGCGTCAGCGCGAGGCGATTGACTTTCTCGCGGGGCTGGGCGTGGAGCGCATCCTCACGCACGGCGGCGCGGCCGGCACCCCGATCGCGGACAACCTCGACCGCCTGCGCCGCCTGATCGCGCACGCGGACGGGCGCCTGACCATCCTGCCCGGCGGCGGCATCACCTTCGAGAACGCCGAGTCCGTGGCCGATGCCCTCGGCGTGCACGAGGTCCACGGTACCAAGATCGTGAGGCTGGGGTAGGGCGCCTGCCCGTCGCCGGCTTTGGCCGAGTGTACGAATTATTTGATGTACGTGCCCGCTCGGAACCGCCCAACTGGGAAAACGCCGGCGAGAAGAACGCGTCCGGGCCGACTTGGCGCGCCAATTCGTACACTCGGCGAAGGGGTGCGCACACGAAAAACCCGGAGGCCATGAGACCTCCGGGTTGCAAGTTCATGGTCGCGGGGGCAGGATTTGAACCTACGACCTTCGGGTTATGAGCCCGACGAGCTACCAGACTGCTCCACCCCGCACTGTGGTGCACCTCGTGTGTGCAAGGAATAACTATACGCATCGATCCTCTCGGCTGCAAGGGCTTTCTCGATTGTGGAGGGTTCTCCACAGTTCTTCTCGCCCGCGCAGCCGGCCCCTACTCCGCGCCGAGCGCGCACATGGTGATGTAGTTGTACGGCTGGTTGAAGTGCGGCAGGAAGAAGATGTCCAGCAGCTTGAGCTTGTCGATCGTCACGCCCTCCTCGACGGCGAGCGAGAACATGTGGATCGCCATGGAGACGTCGTACTCGCTGGCGAGCTGGGCGCCCACCACGCGCCGGCTGCCCTTCTCGTAGACGATGCGAATCTTGACCTCGGCGTTCTCGCGCATGAAGCCCGGGCGCTGCAGGTCGGTGAAGTCGGAGAACGCCACGTCCATCCCGGCGCGCCCGGCCGCCGCCACGGAGAGGCCGGTGGAGCAGAGGTTGAGCCCAAAGACGGAGATGGCGTTGGAGCCCTGCACGCCGATGGCCTCGAGCGGGGTGCCGCCCACGTTGTGGCCGGCCACGATGCCGGAGCGCACCGCGTTGGTGGCCAGCGCGATGTAGGTCTCCTCGCGCAGCGCGTTGGAGTAGATCGTCGCGCAGTCGCCGACGGCGTAGACGTCCGGGTCGCTGGTCCGCTGGTGGGCGTCCACGCGGTAGGCACCCTTCGCGCCGAGCTCCAGGTGCTCGCGGCCCAGCTCTACGTTGGGGACAAAGCCGATGGCGTTGATCACGAGGTCGGCGGGGTAGCTGTCCTTCTCGGTGGTGACGGAGCGCACGTGGCCGGCGTCGTCGCCCACGTAGGAGGTCACCGCCTCGCCAAAGTGGCACTCGATCCCGCCCTCGGCCAGGCGCGCGTCCATGAGCTCGGTGAACTCGGGGTCGTAGTAGCTGGCCAGGGAGTGCGGCGCGATGTCGAAGAGGCGCACGCGCTTGCCGCGGCGCCGGGCGGCCTCGGCGATCTCCACGCCGATGTAGCCCGCGCCCACCACGGCCACGGTGTCCACCTTGGGGTCGGAGACCTGGCGGTCCACCTCCTGGCCCTCCTGGAAGAGCTTGAGGAAGCTGATGCCCGCAAGGTCGTGGCCGGGGATCTGCGGCGCGATGGGCAGCGAGCCCGTGGCCAGGATCAGCTTGTCGTAGGGCACCTCGAGCGAGCTGCCGTCCGCGCCCGCGCAGCGCACCACGTGCGCGCCAAAGTCCACGGAGGTGACGCTCGTCTCCATGTGGATCGTGGCGCCCTTGGCCTCGAAGGCCTCCTTGTTGGTGTAGAAGAGCTTCTCGTAGGAGTCGATCTGGCGGCCGACCCACAGCGCGGTGCCGCACCCGAGGTAGCTCAGGTTGGTGTTGCGGTCGATCATGGTGACGCGCGCGTCCGGGTAGTTGTCCAGCAGGGTGTTGGCGGCGGCGATGCCGGCGTGGTTGGCTCCGACGATGACGACGTTCATGGGGCTCCTCTCGGCTTGGGTCGATGCCCGAATTGTAACTAAATAAGTAGCATATCGGCGCGAGAGGGAAGCGTGCGTCGGCGAGTGGCTGCACAAAGCTGGCGACTTGGCAGAGATTTGCGGCCTACACTGCACGTTTGGGGCGACTTGGCAGACAACGCGGCGGCATTGGCGGACGCGACCAGCGGTTCTTCTCAGCATGGTGCACAAAGCACCCGACTTGGCAGGCCATTCTCTGCCAAGTCGGGTGCTTTGTGCGCTCGGACCGGCATTTCTCTGCCAAGTTGGCTCTTTCGTGTAAGCTGGCGAGAAGAACCGTCCACTAGACGCCGTACGCGTCCACAGGCACGACGTCCCAGCCGGCATCGTCGGCGGCGTCCCGGTTGGGTGCCTGCCCTGTTCCGCACGCCCTTCTCGCCCGCGCCCGCGCGCGTCCGCTCCAGTGGATGCCGTCGATGAGCTCGAGCTCCTCGTACAGCTCCTGGCGGAGCCGGCGCTGCTTCGCCGCGCGTTCGGGTGTGAGGCGTGGGGCCGGCATGCCCAGCGCCTTTCGGATGATTTCTGCGAGTCCGTCCAGGTAGTCGAGGTCGCCGTACTGCTTGGCCGTGACGATGTGCTCGTCCAGCCCGAGCGCGATGAGCTCGGTGTGCCGCTCGGCGTCGCGTGCGTGGGCCTCGGCGCTGTCGTGGTCCTTCCCGTCGTACTCGACCGCGACGCCACGCACGGCTCCGCGGCCCGCTCCCTTGGGAGCTCGCAGGAGGATGTCGGGCTTGCGGATCCCGTGTCTCATCGCATCGTGCACGTGGTGCACGGCGATCGGGTCGTTCATGGACAGCACGTCAAAGCCATAGCCGCCCCGCGTCCTCGCGAGCCCGAGCCGCAGGGAGAGCTTCGTCTCGCGCGGGGAGCCCGACCGGACGCACGCGCACGCGAGCGCACGCCGAACCCGCGCCGTCCCGCGCTCCGAGCCGAGCGCGTCGAGATGGGAGAGCACCAGCTCGGGAGTGGTGAGCGGCGTCTGGCGCTGGAACATCCCGTCCTCGAGTCCTGGTGCGATGGCGTAGAGGCCAAGGAGCTCGGAGAGCAGGAACGTCAGCTCAAGATCGGTGAGCTCGGGGGCCATGGTCACGGGCAGGTGCTCCGGAGAGACGCATCGGATGCCGGGCGCGACCTCGAAGGCCGACCCGGAGGGGAGCTCGGCGGGAGAGGGATGGGTGCGCATCAGTGCCGTGCGCGAGCGGCGTGCACCCCTGGTCACGAGCAGCTCGAGGGGTCGTGCCGCGCGGGTTAGTTCCGGCACGGCGGCAAGGTGCGCGCGAAGCTCCTCGTTGGTGGGCGCGCGGTCGGGGACGCGTGCGTCGCAGCGCTCCCGCCGCTCGAGGCGCCAGCGCAGTCGGGAGCTACGCAGCGTCTCCAGGGCCGTGGCATGTGTGAGCAGAATGTCCATGCGTGCATGGTAGCAAAAATATCAATAGTAGAATGTAAAAACAAGAAAAAAGCTGGTAATTGACCTAACACAAAACTATCGTGAATCTGACACGAATCTATCGAGGACCTTGTGCGCTTCGAGCGCGACCGGCTCGGCGCCCCTCTTGCCGTACGTCGCGTCTTGGTGCGCACAGGGGTTCCGACTTGGCGGCGAGGTGGGGTGATGCCTGCACGAAAGAGCCGACTTGGCAGGAATCCGTCTGCCAAGTCGGCTCTTTCGTGCGGGCTGGCGAGAAGAACCACAGGTCGCGGTTCTTCTCGCCCCTGCATCGTCTGCCAAGTTTGGTGCTTTGAACATCTGCAGGCGAGAAACTCTGCCAAGTCGGCAATTATTCGCGTCCACGCGCGAGTGGGCGTTTCTACAGGTCGCGAGCGGTGAGAATCTCCTGCGGGATGAGGCGTGCTCCCTCGACGACGGCGCGCAGGTAGGCCATCTCGTCCGCGCCCAGCACGCCCTCCATGAGCTCGAGGCCGACCACGCGCACGCCGCCCTGGTCGGTCTCCTCGTTCATAAGCGGGTCGGGGAAGCGGCGCATGGCGCGACGCAGCATCTTGCGGTAGGCGGGCGCGAACGGCTCAACCGAGAAGCGCCCGTCCGCCATGTCGACGAGCTTGGCCAGGATGGAGAGGCCGGCGCGGTCGACGTCGCCCCAGTAGAGCACGCGCACGTCGTCCGCGTGCAGCGTGTCGATAAGATCGGGCAGCTTGTGGGGGTCGTCCACGAGGTAGCCGTTACCAAAGACGACGCCGTGCACACGCTCGCCGAGGAGCTTCTTGCGGCCGTCCACGAAGAGGGCGTTTCGCATGTTGACCCAGGGGTCGAGGTTCTCGGAGACAACGAGGCGCAGGTGGCGGTGGTGCTTGGGGATGTGGTGCAGCAGCTCGAGTTTGACCTGCGGGCGGCAGCTCACCACGTCGGTGATGCCCATGAGGTGCAGCAGCTTGCGGCCGTCGGACTCCACGGCGAGGAACTTCTCGTCGCCGAAGAGCTGGTAGGAGAGCTCGCGCAGGCTGAGCGTGCCGTCGCCGAGGGTGGCGCCGCCGGCGAGCGCGGCGTCGAGGGCGCGCAGCTCGCGCTCGTAGCGAAGGAAGGCGTCAGGGGTGCTGAGCAGCCAGCCGTTGATCCACAGGCGCGGGTCGAGGTCGATGATCTGGCGGCGCACGTCGTTCAGCTCGGGCGTCTGCTTGCGGACGGTGTCCAGGCCGGTGAGGCCGCGCGCGGCTCGGCGCGCGGGCGGGCGCGGCGGCTCGGTGCGGGCGATCGAGCGCTCGTCCTTCTCGGCCGGCGCGTCCTGGTCCTGGGGGACGCGCAGCGCGTAGCCGTTGCCCGCGGGCTCGAGGACGCCGGCGTCGACCAGCGCCTCGAGCGCCGTCTGGTCCGCACCGTACTTCTCCAGGACCGCCGTCACGTCGTCAGCGGGCAGCGGGCTCTTGCGCAGGCGGACGAGGCCGCTCGCGATGCCGCCGGCCACGCTGCGGAACTGCGCGGGGAGCTTCTTGCCGATGATCTTGGCGAGCGTGAGCACCGTGTCGTGCTCCTGCTCGGTGAGTCGGTGTGCCATGGGGGTCCTTATCTGTTGGTTGCCCTCACAGCATAGCGCGTATCGCGCGGAGAGGCCCGGCCCCGCGCGTTTCATTAGCTCCCAGCTAATGAAACGCCAGATGAATATCCGTATCGTCGGGGACGTCGGCACAAGGTGCCCTGCGGGGCGTGAGGAAAGGAACGGACATGGCGGCAAAGGAAGGCAAGAAGGGCATCGGGAAGATCGTCCTCATCGTGGTGGTTGCGATCGTGGTGATCGGAGCGATCGGCTCGATGGGCGGCAAGGGCGGGACGGACCAGGCGCCTGCGGGCGAGGAGGCCCAGACGAGCGAGCAGCAGCCCGCCGAGGAGACGGAGCCGTACACCATTTCCGACGAGCAGCTCGACACCTCGAACCAGTTCGCGGTCTACATCAATGGTACGCTGACCAACAACACGGAGAACGAGGCGAGCTACATCCAGGTCGAGTACAACCTCTACGACGCCGACGGCGCGCAGGTGGGCACGGCGCTCGCCAACACCAACAACCTCAAGGCCGGGGGCACGTGGAAGTTCGAGGCCGTCGGGACCGCCTCGCCCGACGAGGTGGCGTCCTACGAGCTCGTCGACGTCACCGGCTTCTAGAACGCGGGGGGGGGGCTTCATGAGCGAACCGCTGACCGAGGAGCTGCTCGACGAGCTCCTCTCCACGTCGAGCCTGGACGAGTATCTGGAGGAGCACGAGCCGCGCGCCCTGAGCCTCTCCGAGTACCTGCAGCAGCTGCTGGAGGAGAAGGGCCTCGAGCGCTCGCGCGTGGTGCGCATGGCCAACCTCAACGATACCTTTGGCTACCAGATCTTTCAGGGCACGCGGCACCCGAGCCGCGACAAGGTGCTGCAGATCGCCTTTGCCATGGCGCTCACGCTGCGCGAGACCAACCGGGCGCTCACCGCAGCGGGCGTGAGCGAGCTCTACTGCAAGGACCGGCGCGACGCGATCATCATCTTCTGCCTGGACCGGGGCTGCTCGCTCCAAAAGGTTAACGAGGAGCTCTACCGCTTTGGCGAGAAGACCATCTGCTAGCGTTTCGTCTGCGGCTGCCTCGGGTGTCAAAAAGGGGCGACTTGGCAGCGCGCATCCTGCCAAGTCGCCCCTTTTGTGCACCTGCCGGCGCGACTCTCTGCCAAGTCGGCCACTTTGTACGCCCCGTCTCCGCGCCGCCCTCTGCTAGGATGGGCGCATGGAAGATGAGCTCTCAAACTACCTCGCGGCGCTCGACCGCGACAGCTGCTACCGCGTGGACGCGACGCTCAAGCAGGGCCCGCTCGAGACCACGCAGCGCGTCTACTTTGTGGGCGAGAACGGCTCCGAGCTGGGCCCCTTCGTGCGCAAGTACCTCGCCCCGGGGCTGGGCGGCGCGTACGAGAGCGTGTTCGCGGCCCAGCGGCGCGGCGTGCGGCTCCCGCACCTGCCGCGCATTGTGGAGTGCCACCGCCAGGGCGAGCGCCTCGTCGTGGTGATGGAGCACGTGGGCGGGGAGACGCTGGCCGACGCCGTGGCACATGCGAGCGACCGACTCGACCTCGTGCGCCGCGTCTTCCCCGACCTCTGCGACGCGGTGAGCGAGCTCCATGAGCTTCTCGACCCGCCGGTCATCCACCGCGACCTCAAGCCGGGCAACGTCATGGTGTCCGACGGCGGCGTCACCCTCATCGACCTGGGCATCGCGCGCAGCTGGCACGCGGGGGCCGAGCGGGACACCACCCACTTCGGCACGCGCGCCTACGCGCCGCCGGAGCAGTTCGGCTTTGGGCAGACGGACGTCACGAGCGACGTCTACGCCCTCGGCATGCTGCTCTTCTTCTGCCTGACGGGGCGCGACCCCGCGCCCGAGGACCGTGCGCGCGGCTTTGTGGCGGACGGCGTGCCGGAGACCCTGCGCCCGGTCATCGTCCGCGCGACCGAGCTCGATCCCGCGCGGCGCTTTCCGTCTGTCCGCGCATTCAAGGAAGCCCTGCTCGCCGCGCTGTCTGCCGCCCCGGGCGAGAAGAACGCAGGCGAGAAGAACGTGCCGCCCGAGCCGCCTGCGTTCGAGGCGCCCCGCACCGAGCGCCCCGCCCTTCTCGCCCGCGTCCCGCGCTGGCTCGGCGCGCTGTGGGACGTGGTGGTCGTGGGCGTCGTGGCGGTCCTCGTCATCGGGTGCGTGATGGCCGTCATTGACCCCACGCCGGAGAACGCCGCCTGGCCCACGTGGTATCTCCTGCTCTCGTACTTTGGCTTCCTGGTCCCGACGTTTCTCGTCGCGGGCTACCTGCTGCTCGACCGGCGCCCGCTGCGGCGGGAGATTCCCGCGCTCGCGCGCCTCACCGTGCGCCGCGAGACGGCCGTGGGGCTCGTCGTCATTCTCGTCCTGTTTGTGGCGTGGGTCGTGGCGTCGGCGGTCGCGCAGGCCTAGCCCAGCGCGCGGATCGTGGCCTCCAGCTCCGCGACGTCACCGGTGAAGTGGTACGCGTGCATGCCGGCGACGCGCGCGCCCTCGCAGTTGTCCGCGTTGTCGTCCACGAAGAGGCACGCCTCGGGCGCGAGGTCGTAGCGCTCGCAGAGGAGGCGGAAGATCGCGGGGTCCGGCTTCATGAGGCGCTCCTGCGCGGAGACGAGGCAGCCGTCGAGAAGGGGCGTGATCGGCGCGTGTCCGAGCTGCTCCATGATGCGCGTGTTGGCGTTGGAGAGCACATAGATGCCGTAGCCCTCCCGCTTGAGGCGGATGCCCAGCTCGTTGACCGCGTCGAGGGGCTCTGAGAGCTCCGGCCAGCGCGCGAGGCACTCGCGCAGGTTGGGGTGCAGGCGCTCGGGGAGGTGCGCGGCCGCCACGCGCGCCATCGTCTCGTGGCTAACGGTGCCGGAGTCGAGAAGCGCCCACGTGACGGAGCCGAAGAGGGCGTCGTTGAGTAGCGCCGCGTCCTCGGGCGTGTCCGTGAAGTGCGAGGCGAAGTACGGGCCGTCAAAGGTCATGAGCACGTTGCCCATGTCAAAGACGATCGCGCGCAGCTTGCGGTCCATGTGGCTCCCTTCGTTGCCTGAGGCGAGTATAACGCGCGGCGTGCGAGGATGCCCCTTCCCGTGGTTTGGGTTCATGCTTCGTGGTCAAGTCGAAAGACGAATCACGTTTGAGCAGGTCAGCGGGGGTGTGGTCCACGGGGCTAGTTGGGAAGGTGGCGAAACGTGAACCCAAACCTCGGCGAGGGCGTTGGGAGTGGAGACATCAGACGGGTTCTGTTCGTCTTGGGGACAGGGAGACGTGCTCTGCTTGTTCGCCAAGATGGTTTCAGGAGTCCATGGGTGATGCCGGCAATTATCCCAGTTCGTACAGAGTGTCTATCAGGAGAAAAGGACGATGCCGATTTAGGCCGATTCGGATAAAGTCGGTTCAGTGATTCCGTTTGGAGCGGAGGGGGACGTCTATGGGTGAGATGTGGATTGACTATGACCCAAACGACCCGGAGTCCATTCTTGAATATGCGGGACATCTGGCTGGAAAGACTCTCCGCGAAGCGACTGGAGCAACAGATATTGATGACCCTCGTAGGAGGAGAGGGGCCTTCGGCAACGCACTTGAAGAGCTCTATTTTGGTCTTACGGCAAACAGCAGGCCGACCGCAGACTTCGATGGAGCTGGACTTGAACTCAAATCAACTCCGCTCAAGAAGAACGGAAAGGGAGAGCTTTCCGCAAAGGAGCGTCTCGTCATTTCGCAAATCAACTACATGACTGTGGTCAACGAGGACTTTGAGCACAGCCATCTCATGGAGAAGGCAAAGAGCATACTGCTGGTGTCGTATCTCTATGAGCCTGACAAAAGCCCGTTGGACTATGAGATTAAATCTGTCGTCCAGTGGGGCTTCCCCGCCGAGGACCTTCCTCAGATTAAGTGCGACTGGGAGACGGTCGTAAACAAGGTTCGAGCGGGCCATGCCGAGGATATCTCCGGTGGCGACACCTTGTATCTCGAGGCGTGTACCAAGGCCAAGGACTCGTCCGTAAGAACCGGGCAGCCTTTCTCGGATGTTCCGGCAAAGCCGCGCGCCTGGGCGCTTAAAGCCTCATACATGACGGCAATCCAACGTCGGATTCTTGATCAGTTGAGAAGAATTCCAAGGGAGGCTGAAGAGAAGGACCTCAATCTTCTCGGGCTTCTCAGGAAGAGGTTCTCTCCGTACTTCGGGATGACCGAAGAAGAACTGGCGACGCAATTTGGCGTCTCCAAGTCAAAGAATCGTTGTGCGCGCATCACCAAGAAGATTCTGGGTGTTGCCGACGACGCGGAGATTGAAGAGTTTGCAAAGGCGGGTATCGTTCCCAAGACCATACGTCTCAAGAAGGGCGGTCGTCCAAAGGAGGCACTGTCCTTCCCGGCGTTCAGCTACTTCGACCTTGCTGAGCGAGACTTTGAGGACTCCGACTTTTTGGGCTATCTCCAGAAGAAGTATCTTTTCGTACTCTATCGCGAAGACGAGGCGGGCGCCTATCGACTTCGTGACATCTGTTTTTGGCAGATGCCGGAGGGTGACCTCAGGGACGCGAAGCGCTGCTACGACCAGATGCGAGACAACGTGCGGAAGGGGCGTGCCGAGATATCGGTTAAGTCTAGTGAAAACAGATGCTGCCACGTAAGGCCACACGGGCGTGATTCGCGGGACACGCGTCCACAGCCGTTTGGCCCGCCTGTCGTGAAGAAGTGTTTTTGGTTGAACCAGGACTATCTGCAGAGCGAGATTGAACGGGTCCTGTCGAGTTGATCTCGTCCGGTCGATCGGTTATGATGATCTGGCAATGCGACACAGATAGCGAACGGAGAAACGTGTCGTCCGAGAAGACCATCAAAGTGGCCGAGCTCTTTGCGGGCGTCGGTGGGTTCAGGCTGGGGCTCGAGGGATACCACAACCCTGATGAGCCTGATATGGAGCTGCCGGCGGCGGGCCCCTTCAAGACCATCTGGGCCAATCAGTGGGAGCCGCCGGGAACCGAGACCAAGCAGTTTGCAGCCCGCTGCTACCGAGCCCGCTTTGGCGAGGACGCTGTGCTGAACGAGGACATTCACGTCGTTCTTGACCGGTTCGAGCGCGGCGAGGTGGACATCCCTGACGTAGACATGGTGGTGGGGGGATTTCCCTGCCAGGACTACTCCGTCGCCAGGCCCCTCTCGCAGGCGGGTGGTATCGAGGGCAAGAAGGGCGTGCTCTGGTGGGATATCTACCGCTTCCTCAAGTTGAAGAGCAGACCGGAGAGCCCCGTCCGATACGTTCTTCTCGAGAACGTCGATCGCCTGCTCAAGAGCCCCGCGTCTCAGCGCGGCCGTGATTTTGCGATCATCCTGTCCTGTCTCAACGACCTTGGCTACTCGGTTGAGTGGCGTGTGGTGAACAGTGCGGAATACGGGTTCCCGCAGCGACGCAAGCGCACGTACATTCTTGCGCGCCTGACGGGGGAGCAGTGGAATCTTGACGCTCAGATTTCCTGTGGTCTGATGGCACGGGCGTTTCCTATCGAAGAGCCCGCCTCCGAGACGATTCACCACGTTGACATCCCGGATGACCCCTATATTGCGACGCGTGAGTTCAACAAGGGAGGAAAGGACTCGCCCTTTCTGGACGCCGGCGTCATGCAGGACGGCCACGTTGCGACCTGCAAGGTGACCGAAGTGTTCACGGGCGCGCGGCGGGTGCTTGGTGACGTTCTTGTCGACGATTCCGACGTGCCGGAGGAGTTCTTCATCGAGCCGGAGCAGCTTCCCAAGTGGGAGTACCTCAAGGGTGCGAAGAGCGAGGAGCGCGTCAACAAGAAGACGGGATTTACCTACCGATACTCCGAGGGGGCGATGGCGTTCCCCGACGCGCTCGACCGTCCTTCTCGCACGATTCTTACGGGCGAGGGCGGTCGTGGTGCCTCTCGGTTCAAGCACGTCATCAAGACCAAGGATGGACGTTACCGCCGACTCGTTCCCGATGAGCTCGACCAACTCCAGGGCTTTCCTCGGGGCTGGACCGACACCGGAATGACTGACGGCAGAAGAGCCTTCTGCATGGGCAACGCCCTTGTCGTCGGTGTGCCCCATGCGATAGGGAGAGAGATTGCAGAGATTGAAAGGACCCGCCATGTCTAACGTGCTGTTTGTTGAGTATCCGAAGTGCAGTACCTGCAGGCGCGCCAAGGCGTGGCTGGACGCGCACGGCGTCGCGTACACCGACCGGCACATCGTCGAGGACAACCCGACGGCCGAGGAGCTCGCCGCGTGGCAGGCGCGCTCCGGGCTGCCCGTGCGCCGCTTCTTCAACACGAGCGGCCGGCTCTACCGCGAGCGCAACGTGAAGGCGCAGCTTGACGCCGGCATGACGGACGCGGACGCGTTCGCGCTGCTCGCCGAGGACGGCATGCTGGTCAAGCGGCCGATCGTCGTGGGCGAGGGCTTCGTGCTCGTGGGCTTCCGCGAGGCCGAGTGGGAGAGGGCGCTGCTGTAATGGCGCGCCCCCGGCGGCCCGCCCGCTCCGCGCAGGTGCGCGACGACCTGGGGCAGAACCTCGGCCAGGACGAGCTGCTCGCCGCGCTCGCGGCGCCGGACGCGCACGTGGCCAACACGGCGCTCTCGGGCCTCGAGCTCGCGGACGTCGCGGCCAACGGCACCGTCTTCGAGAACGTCATCTTTCGCGGCTGCGCCTTCGAGCGCGCGAACCTCTCCAACTGCACGTTCACCGACGTGCTCTTCTCGGGCTGCCGCTTTGTGCGCTGCGACCTGGGGCGCAGCTGGCTCAATCGCGTGGACTTCCGCAGCTGCTCGGCGCCGGGGCTCTCCTTTCTCAAGGGCCGTCTCTCCGGCGTCTCCGTGGCGGACAGCCAGCTTTCCTACGCGGACCTCTCCGAGGCGACCGTCGAGCGGCTTGTGGCCAGCGAGACCAAGCTCACCGAGGCGAGCTTTCACGCCACGCGCCTGCGACACCTCGTGCTCGACCGCTGCGACCTCACGCGTGCGACCTTCTTCCGCACGAGCCTTGCCGGTGTCGACCTCTCCACCTGTGACATCGCTGGGCTGCGCGTCTCGAGCGACCTGCGGGAGCTGCGCGGCGCCGTCATAGACCCCGACCAGGCCGCGGAGCTCATGGGGCTTCTCGGCGTCAAGATCAAGGAGGACGAATGGCTCTGATCGACGAGAATGCCTCCCTCGAGGAGGTCCAGGCCGTCTTCAAGAACGACCACTTTGCCACCGACGCCTGCGGGTGCCGCGTGGTGGAGGCCGCGCGCGGCCACGCGGTCACCGAGTTCGACATCACGCCCGGTCATCGCAACGAGAAGGGTGGCGTGATGGGCGGCGCCATCTTCACGGTGGCCGACCTCGCGTTTGCCGTGGCGTCCAACGTGGGCGAGTCCGTTACGGTCTCCGTGAGCAGCACCATCGAGTTCATGAGCGCCGCCAAGGGCGAGAAGCTCATCGCCACGGCGGACGTGGACAAGAACGGCCGCACGCTCGCGTTCTACACCTGCTCCGTGACCGACGAGCTGGGCACGCCCGTCGCCCGCGCCACCCAGACCTGCATGCACCTGCAGCGCTAGGGGTGGCGGGAGGGAGGGCGAGCTCCCTCCTTTGCCGCCCCCGCTAGTCGAGCGAGGCGAGCTCGATGGGGATCCAGTCGACGAGCGGGCGAACGTAGGTGAGCAGCTCGTCGGTGACGCCCATGCCGTCCTCGCTGATCCACGCGCGTGGCACGTGCTTGACCTGGTTGGCCACGGAGAGCACGTCCACCAGGCGCGTGCGGACCTCGTAGGGATCGTCGCTCACGCGCTCGAGCGCGCACATCTTGGTGGTCTCGCCGGCCAGCGCGGCCCGCACGCCGGTGCGCCCCAGCTCAAAGGCCTCGTCGAGGTCGACCTCGCTGGCCACGTAGCTCGCGCAGCGCTGCAGCGTGGAGAGCTCGATCGCGCGCGTCTTGCAGTGCAGGTGCTCCTTGGCGAGCGCGGCCAGGTAGCGCGCGGCGCCCGAGAGCGCGGCCAGGTGGCCGAACTCGTCGACGCCCACGCCCTCGGCCCGCGCGGCCGCCTCGCAGACCAGGCGGCCGTCCGGCGTGCGCACGCCCTCGCTGACGCCCACCATCACGGTGTTCTTCTCGGCCAGCAGCTCGGAGATGCGTGCCAGCAGCGCCGCCTCGTCGAGCGGGGCCTCGGGCAGCAGCACGATGTCGGGGCCCGCGAGCGCGGAGGCGGCGGCCAGCCAGCCGGCGTCGCGGCCCATGATCTCCACGAACGTGACGCTCTTGAGGTCGTAGACGTCTGCGTCGCAGGCGATCTCGCGCATGGCGGTGGCCACGAAGCGCGCGGCGGAGCCGTAGCCGGGGGTGTGGTCGGTCTGCACAAGGTCGTTGTCGATGGTCTTGGGCACGCCGATAAAGCGGATGTCGCTCCCGTACTCGCGGCCGTAGGCGCCGAGCTTGGCGATCGTGTCCATGGAGTCGTTGCCGCCGATGTAGAGCACGGCGGTGGCGCCGAGCTCCCGGAAGCGGGCGAAGAGGCGCTGGTAGGTGGCCTCGTCGTCGGCGGGGTCGGGAAGCTTGTAGCGGCAGCTGCCGAGCCAGCTCGAGGGCGTGCTGCGCAGGTGCTCGAGGTCGCGCGGGTCGCCGAAGGAGCGGCTCAGCTCAACGGTGCGCCCGTCGAGAAACCCCTGGATGCCGTAGCGCATGCCCACGACGCGCGCGCCCGCGTCCATGCCGGCGGCGATCACGCCCGCCAGGCTCGCGTTGATGGCGGCGGTGGGTCCGCCCGACTGTCCGACCAGCACGCACTTCTCGTCCGTCATGGCGCCTCCCGTCCTCTCGGCATCTGATGCTTCCACGATACCCCAAAGACCGAGCCCGGTGACAGAGGGGGGTCACCGGGTTCGGTCAAGAGGGTGGGTTCGGGTGTTATCTGGCTCGGCTGCACAGAACGCGGCACGGGCCCTTGATGTCTACATGTCGCGCCGAGGCGGGAATGAGGGCAGAATGAGTGTACGGGAGATGAGCTGATCCGTCGGGGGTTTCGATTTCTGCATCTCCTGCGACGGCGGTGATGACGCGATATACGTCCTCAAGATCAAGCCCCCACTCGTCTCGGACATCAACAACATCAATGGAGAGCAGTCTGTGATTGACGCCCGTCCGCACCTGTGTCGGCCCTTCGTGAGAGAAGCGACCGAAGCTCACGGGGCTGGGGTGGGGAGAAACGTCGAGAACGTCAAATCCTTTCTCAACGTGAAGTTCTCGGCCGCGTCCCCAGTCGCACAGGCGGTAGGTAGTGAAGCCGAGAGTGCTCAGCTCGACAGCAAAGATGCCGGGGCCAAAGGCATGGAGTGTCCCAGCGGGAATGAGGATGAGGTCGCCCTCGGAGACGCCGACCTGCCGCCCGTAGGTGTTTCCAATCGTATCGTCGGCTGCTGCGGCGCGCAGGGCCTCAATATCATCGGTCAACGAGCCGGCTATGAGCGTGGCGTTCGGCTCAGCTTCCAAAACGTACCAGGCCTCGTCCTTTTCGTGGTCGTCCTCATGGGCCTGGGCATATGCCTCGTCGGGGTGAACCTGGACCGAGACGACCTCGCTTGCGCTCAGTAAGAGCGTTTGAACGACGCCCATGTCGGGGAGGTCACCCACGATTTCGTCGTGGTGTTCGGCAATCAACTGGTCGAGCGGAACGCCGTCGAAGGGTCCTCCCTTCACGTTTGTGACCATGCCGCGGTGTGCGGTTAGGTCAAAGCCCTCTCCGTAAAGAGGCTCCTTCCCAAGTCCGCGTACCTCGTTGATGCGCGCACCCGACCAGATGGGGGAGATATAGTTCGTGGAAAACAGCAGTGGTCCCATGATGCGCCTCCGACACTAGATCTCAATATAGTCGGTGCCATTCTCGGTCATGCGACGCCTAAATTCCTCGATGATGGGGATTCCCGCGCTGCAACCGATGCGTTCAGCGCCGGCGGCGACCATGGCGGCAAAGGTATCAGCGGAGCGGATGCCGCCCGCTGCCTTGACCTTGACTTCAGGACACACGTGAGCACGCATGAGACGCACAGCTTCGACTGTGGCGCCGCCTTCGACCGTCCCAGTGGAGGTCTTCACGAACGTGGGACGAACCTCGCTGGCAATCTCACAGATCCGGACGATTTCGTCATCGGTAAGGAAGTAAGTCTCAAGAATCACCTTGGAGGGGACATCGGCCTCGCGGCAGACTTCTACGATCTGCCTCATCTCGTCAGCGACGTAATCCCAGTTGCCTGCCTTCACCTCAGTAAGGTTGATCATGTAGTCGATCTCGTTGGCACCGTTTGCGAGCGCGTCAGTAGTCTCGAAGACCTTCGATGCGATTGTCGTCTGTCCCAGGGGGAAGCCAATGGCGGCTCCAGTGTCAATGTCCGTTCCCTTGAGCAGCTTGGAACAGAACTCGGACTGGACCGAGTTTACTGCGACCATCTTAAAGTGGTAGGCCTTCGCCTCCTCACAAAGGCGATGCATGTCCTCACGCGTGGCACAGGGCTTTACATTCGTGTGATCGATGAGCCGGGCGAGCTGGTCGAGCGTGTAGCGTGCCATTTCCAATCCTTTCATCGAGGTTCTGGGATGCGCCCATCCTGTTATGTACGATAGCAAACTGACTATAATATACGGACAAAATAATAAAGAATGTCTGATATGTACCGTTCATAACGAAAAAATTGCCACCCGCGGGACTTACATATCCATCTGAATACATCCCCAACAAGTTTGTGTAACAGTAAGACCGAACACTTCGAGGAGGACGTATGAATGTGATCGTCACATCTCACGCAACGCTCTGCGATGGGCTTGTCGCCGCATTTAACATGCTTGTGTCGTCGAGTTCTGGCCACATACACTGCCTTGGTTTGACGGAAGAAGGCGTGGGGGAATTCAGGAGCCGTCTGCGGGCGCTTTGCGATGAATTGCTTCGTCAGGGCGATGTTCTCATTATGTCCGATTTATTAGGTGGGACGCCATACAATGAAGCAAACATTATATTCCAGGAGAATCCCGACCACGTACGGCTCGTCGCAGGGACGAACTTTCCCATGCTCATCGAGGTTGGTCTCCTGACCATGGATGAGTGCAGTCTCGAGGACGCCTATCAGACCGCCCTTCTCGTGGGGCGGCAGGGTGTTGTTGGCGCGAAACGATTCGAGGACAAAGGTGACGAAACGGCGGATGCGGACCTCTTCTAGTCCACGGGCCGTCATTCATAGGAAAGCTGAGAAAGGAGTAGGTATGGCGATTACGCTCGCACGTGTTGACGACCGGGTGATTCACGGTCAGACGATGACGAGGTGGGTTGCGCAGAGAGGGGCAGACTCGATTATCGTCATCAGCGACGCTGTCGCCTCCGACTCGCTTCGGGTCAAGGTGCTCAAAGCAGCTGCCGGTAACATCAAGTTCGGTGTCTTTAGTATCCAGCAGGGTGTTGCTGCCCTCGAGAAGGTTCACGCCTCCGATAAGCGGTTCTTCATCATCTCGGACACCATCAAGGGCTTTGCCGACCTCACGCGCTTGGGCGCCGATTACGGCGGGGTTCTTAACATCGGGAATTACAGCATTGTGAGCGAGGGCGCCCGGAACCTGGGCAATGCGTTTCTGCTCAACGAGAGCGACGTCCGAGAGCTCGACTATCTCGCGAGTCAGGGGATCGACATTCAGTTCCAGGCGATTCCTGACGACGCCCCCAAGTCGTGGGCGGTTATGAAGGAAAAGTACAACGCTCTCGGGTAGCGGGCGGACAGCGCGAGCTGCCGTCGGGACATAGGACTGGTAAACGGAGTTAGTACGAGGAGGAAAGAATGGATGCGGCACTGTTGTTTCAAGCGCTGATGTGTGGCCTTTTCTGCTATTTGGGCGCAATCCAAAGTCCGTGGTTGCTCGGTATGACGGGCGGCTACTACATAGTTGGCCGTCCGCTCGTGGCCGGTTTGCTCTGTGGTCTGGTGTTTGGCGACGTTACCCAAGGCGTACTTTGTGGCGTTGCGGTCCAGGCGGTGTTCATCGCCAACCTTTCGACGGGTGGGGCGACCAACTCGGAGATTACCTACGCCTCATACGGTGGAATTGGCCTTGCCATGGCGACCACTAAAGATCCTGCCGTTGCTGTCACCCTTTCCATTCTCGTGGGACAGACGCTGGGCCTTATTTTCTATAACGCGCAGGTCGTTCTTACCTCGTTTTTCAATAGCGGCGTTGAGAAGGCGGCTGAGAACAATGACGAGCATGGGATTACCCTCATGCACATCGTCTATCCCCAGCTCGTGACACTCGTCTTCCGCGCCGTTCCCGTCTTTCTCGTTGTCTACTTCGGGCAAGGCGTTGTCGATAGTCTCCTGAGCAGCGTCCCCGAGATCGTTACTCACATCATCTCGGTTCTGGGCGGTGTGCTCCCTGCGCTCGGAATCGGCATGCTCATGAATATCGTGATTAAGAACAAGATGCAGCTCATCTTCTTCTTTGCGGGGTTCGTCCTCGTCTCGTTTGCGGGTCTGAGCATGGTCGCGGTGGTGTTCCTTGCCGCGCTCGTCGCGTACTTGACTTATCTCGCTGCGAATAAGCAGGAGGGGCAGATGGCTGTGGAGACAGTCGCCGAGCCGTCTGCCCATGAGGCTGCCTACGAAGACGACGATCTCTTCTAAGAAAGGAGAAGATAATGGCAAACACCGAAGACGCCGTCCGCGTTCAGAAGTCGGAGAACCCCGGTCGACTAACCAAGAAGGACCTCAATACCATCTGGCTCCGCTGGGCGTGCACGCACCTCTCTTCGATGGGCTGGGAGAAGCTTCAGGGTCCTGCGTATGCCTGGTCCTATATCCCCTTCGGACACAAGTACTATAAGGATGATCCTGAAGCCCGCAGGCGTCTGCTGATGAGGCAAGCGGTGTACTTCAACACCGAACCCCAGACCGGGCAGCTCATCAACGGAATAACCGCCTCCCTCGAGGAGAACATCGCCCTCGGCGGCGGAGTTTCTGAGGAGATGCCCAACAACGTCAAGACGACGCTCATGGGTCCCCTTGCCGGCATCGGTGATTCTGTCATGCAGGGCATTGTTGTTCCGATTCTGCTCTCCATCGGCATGAGTCTCGCCTCAGAGGGCAGTGCGATTGGTCCGATTTTCTATATTGTCGCCTATGCCATCGTTGGCACTGCGGTCTCGTTCGGATGCTTCCGGACGGGATACAAGATGGGCGTGAGCGCTATCGACCTCATCGTCGGCGAGGGTGCGCGCCGCATTATGAACGCCTTTAACGTTCTGGGAATTATGGTCGTTGGTGCACTGGCTGCGGGCAACATTGCTCTCACGACGACGCTGAGTATTCCTCACGGCACCGAGGAGTGGCTCCCGCTGCAGGACACGCTTAACAGCATCTTCCCGTGTCTTCTGCCGCTTATCGCTGTTCTTCTCACTTGGTGGATGATCAGCAAGAAGCACTTCTCGCCAACGAAGGTGATCATCATTTTCATTGTTGCGGTCACTGTCTTCTGCCTGCTTGGTGTCTTCTAGTTGGTGAATACAAGCTATGTTCTGAGCGCCGGACCGGGAAAACCGGTCCGGCGCCTCTCGCGTCTTACGTCGTAGAACAGAGTTGAGACGTGTTGGTGAAGCGTCTCATATGACATACAATTAGAAAAATATGCTCGAAAGACTGGATGAACCGATGGCTCTCTACACAGAGATTCGAGATGACCTCTACGAGAAGATCAGTGATGGGACCTATCCCGAGGGGATGCCCATCCCGTCCGAGATCGAGCTCTCGCAGAGCTATGGGGTGAGTCGCTCGACTATTCGCCAGGCGCTGCAGATTCTCTCCGATGAGGGGTATCTCGAACGGAGGAAGCGTCGAGGCAGTATCGTAACGCGGCCCAAGGTCGATCAGTTTATGGCCATGGGAATCAGAAGCTTTGAGGATGAGCAGCGAAACGTTGGACGTGTCATACGCACTACGGTGATCAACTTCAAGAGAGTTCGCGCAAATTCGGATGTTTCGAAGAACCTTGAGGTCTCCAACGGCTCTGAAGTATATAAGCTTGTGCGTCTGCGTTACGTGGATGACCGTGCCAACGTATTTGTTGAGAGCTACATTCCCTGTGCGCTCTATCCGGATTTTGAGGACTACGACTTCGAGACCAAGCGGCTTTATGCTGCAATGACTGAGCGAGGTAAGCCGGTCGTGCGCGCGCGTCGACGGCTTGAGGCAATTAAAGCGACTGCCGCGTTCGCCGCTCTCCTCGACGTGGAGCCGGGAGATCCCCTGATTTTGCTGCACACCGTGGGGCGCAACGAGGATGGTGTTGCCGTTGAGTACTCCATTGCGACGTATCGCGGGGAGAATAACGTCTTTGAGTTCGACGTGTCCAACTAGGGGCGTCCGGAACATAATGTGTATCTCCGTTTCCTTCTGAAGTCCCGATGTTTCGATTTCATTCGGAGTGTGGGGACGAAGAGAGGCGCGAGTATACTCGTGAGGTCCAAAAAGGTGCGGCAAGGCCGCAGACTATCGGAGGTACCATGGGGGCGTTCTTCGGCGCTGTCTCTCACCGCGACGTTGCTCTGGACGTGTTCTTTGGCGTTGACTACCACTCTCACCTCGGGACCCGTCGCGCGGGGATGGTCACCTGCCGCGAGGGCGGCGGCTTCAACCGCCAGATCCACTCCATCGAGAACACCCCGTTCCGAACCAAGTTCGAGCATGACCTGCCCACCCTCTCGGGCACCTGCGGCATGGGCTGCATCTCCGACAACGACCCGCAGCCGCTGCTCGTCCGCTCCCACCTGGGCGTCTACGCCATCTCAACGGTGGGCGCGATCGCCAACCAGGACGAGCTCGTGGCGCGCTTCGAGGAGGCGGGCCACCAGTTCGCCGCCATGGGCTCCGGCGCCGTCAACGTCAACGAGCTCGTGGCCGCGCTCATCAACTCCCAGGCCAGCATCGTCGAGGGCATCCGCTACGCCCAGGACGAGATCGAGGGCTCGCTCACGCTGCTCATCATGACCGAGGCCGGCGAGCTCATCGCCGCGCGCGACAAGATGGGCCGCCTGCCGGTGCTGATCGGCCGTGACGACGACGGCTACTGTGTCTCCTTCGAGTCCTTCGCCTACGGCAAGCTCGGCTACGCGGACGAGTACGAGCTTGGCTCCGCGGAGATTGTGCGCATCACGCCGGACGGCTACGAGACGCTCTCACCGGCGCGCGACGAGATGCGCATCTGCGCGTTCCTGTGGGTCTACTACGGCTACCCCAACTCCAACTACGAGGGCGTGAACGTGGAGGTCATGCGCTATCGCAACGGTGCCATCATGGCCCGCGACGAGCGCGCGGCAGGCCTCCTGCCCGAGGTGGACTACGTGGCCGGCATGCCCGACTCGGGGCTTCCCCACGGCATCGGCTACGCCAACGAGTCCGGCGTGCCGCTCGCGCGCCCCTTCGTCAAGTACACGCCCACCTGGCCGCGCTCCTTCATGCCTGCCAACCAGGAGGTTCGCAACCGCGTGGCCAAGATGAAGCAGATTCCGGTGCCCGAGCTCATCCGCGACAAGCGCCTGCTGCTCGTTGACGACTCCATCGTCCGCGGCACCCAGATGCGCGAGACGATTGACTTCTTGCGCGACACCGGCGTGGCCGAGGTCCACATGCGCTCGGCCTGCCCGCCGATCATGTACGGCTGCAAGTTCCTCTCGTTCTCCCGCAGCCGCTCCGAGTACGAGCTCATCGCCCGGCGCAAGGTCCGCGAGCTGGAGGGCGACGAGGGCGAGAAGCACCTCGACGAGTACGCCGACGGCCGCAGCGAGCGCGGCCGCTGCCTGCTGCGCTCCATCTGCGAGGAGATGGGCTTCGACTCGCTGGAGTACCAGAGCCTGGACGGCATGCTCGAAGCCATCGGTATCGACCGCAAGAAGGTCTGCACCTACTGCTGGAACGGCCGCGACTAGCTGAGGGCTCGTATGGTCTACGTCCTCGTTGGGCTTGGTGCGCTGTCGCTTGCCTATGGCGTGCTCATGGCCGTGCTCTATCCGGCGGGCGGGTTCTTTCTCGTGTGGCTGGCGCTGGGGACGGCGCTTGCGGCGGCGGGGCTCGTCGAGCGGGTGCGCCTGGTCGTGTGCGCGGTTCTGCTCGTCGTTCTTCTCGCCGTGGGCGCGCTTTTTGCGCTCATCATGACCACGGCCGCAGCGACGCCTCCCGCAGGGCTCGACTGCCTGGTCGTGCTGGGTGCCGGCCTGCGTCCCGACGGCACGCCGACCGAGACGCTCCAATACCGTCTGGACGCCGCGCTGGCCTATCTCGAGGACAATCCCGGGACCAGCTGCATCGTGTCGGGCGGGCAGGGCCTGGGGGAGAGCCGGACCGAGGCGGACGCCATGGCCGAGTACCTGGTCGCGCACGGCCTCGACGCCGACCGTGTCACCAAGGAGGAGCGTTCGACCTCCACGGTGGAGAACGTTCGCAACTCCTCCGAGCTTCTCGCCCCGGGCGCGACGGTCGCGGTCGTCACCAACGACTTCCACCTCTATCGTGCGTTGCGCATCGCGCACAAGAACGGGCTGTCCGAGGCCTACGGCCTGGCAGCCCGCACGAACCCGCTCTATCTGCCGCAGGCGACGCTACGCGAGTGCTTTGCGATTGCCAAGGACGCGCTCGTCGGCAACCTGTGACGCTAGCGCGTGCCCGATGGATAGGGAGCTCGATTAGCATACACTGGCTGAGTTGCCTATGGTAAAACCCCAGTTGCCAGTTTGGGATTCTCTTGCCAGTGTATGCTATTTGCCAAGAGCTTCGGCCTCCGGACGGGTTACGCGGCGGCCTCGGCGTCCAACGTCTCGCGGATGGCGAGGATGAACTCGCGCGTGCCGAGCGTCTCCGGGTCGGGGAGGCTCGTGATGCGCGCGAGGTCGCCGGTCATGCGGCCGGACTCGATCGTGTGGACCGTGGCGGCCTCGAGGCGGTCGGCAAAGTCCACGAGCTCGGGCAGCTCGTCCAGCTCGCCGCGCTTGCGCAGGGCGCCGGTCCAGGCAAAGATCGTCGCCACCGAGTTGGTCGAGGTGGGCTCGCCCTTCAGGTGCTTGTAGTAGTGGCGCTGGACGGTGCCGTGCGCGGCCTCGTACTCGTAATAGCCGTGGGGCGAGACGAGCACCGAGGTCATCATGGCGAGGCTGCCGAATGCGGAGGACAGCATATCGCTCATGACGTCGCCGTCGTAGTTCTTGCAGGCCCAGATGAAGCCGCCCTCGGACTTGACCACGCGGGCCACGGCGTCGTCGATCAGCGTGTAGAAGTACTCGATGCCGGCCGCCTCGAAGCGCTCGCGGTACTCGGCCTCGTAGAGGTCCGCAAAGACGTCCTTGAAGCGGTGGTCGTAGGTCTTGGAGATCGTGTCCTTGGTGGCGAACCACAAGTCCTGGCCCGTGGAGAGCGCGTACTCGAAGCAGCTGCGCGCGAAGCTCTCGATGGAGGCGTCGAGGTTGTGCTGGCCCTGGACCACGCCCGGCCCGTCGAAGACGTGGACGAGCTCGCGGCGCTCGGTGCCGTCGGCGGCGGTGTAGACCAGCTCCACCTTGCCGGGGCCGTCGACGCGCATCTCGGCGTTCTTGTAGACGTCGCCATAGGCGTGACGGGCGATGGTGATGGGCTTCTTCCAGCAGCTCACCACCGGGTCGATGCCCTTCACCACGATGGGGGCGCGGAAGACCGTGCCGTCGAGCAGCGCACGAATCGTGCCGTTGGGGCTCTTCCACATCTGCTTGAGGCCGTACTCTTCCACGCGTGCGGCGTTGGGGGTGATGGTGGCGCACTTGACGGCCACGCCCAGGCGCTTGGTCGCCTCGGCGGAGTCGACGGTGACCTGGTCGTCGGTCTCGTCGCGGTGCTCCAGGCCGAGGTCGTAGTACTCGGTCTTGAGGTCAACGTAGGGGCAGATGAGCTCGTCCTTGATAATCTGCCAGATGATGCGGGTCATCTCGTCGCCGTCCATCTCGACGAGCGGGGTCTTCATCTCGATCTTGGCCATGTCGTCCTCCCGGGTCGGTCGAATTCCGGGTGAAATGTACCACGCCGAGCAGAGGCGCCCGCCGCCGATGCAAAAGAAGAGACGTTCCGGACATATGGGGTTCTGCAAAACGAGCTCTCGTGTGATGTTTGGCGCGCTACGAAAGCAAAACGGGCTCTCGTGTGATGGGTTTTGTGCCCCCTTTTGTCCCGCCATCGCACTCACTCGCGGAAAGGGCCAGGATTCGAAATTAAATATCGAATCAAATGCACAAATGGGCCCAAAAATCCATCACACGAACGCCTCTTTTGCGCTCACGGAAGCAAAATCATCACACGAGCGTAGGATTTGCAGACAAGGCCTCCGAAGACTAGCTGACGAGCCAGCTGGGCTGCTCGGCGCTGACAACGCGGGCGCAGACGTAAGCGTCCACGCGGGGGAGCGTCGCCACAATCTCATAGCCGTGCTTCGTGACGGCGAGCGCGAGTGCCCCCTCGGCTGCGGGGACGAGCAGCCTGACCTCGTTGGCGATGGGATCATAGGCCGGAGTTGCCAGACGCGGGTTTCGGAGGAGGGCCTCTCGATAGGGGAGCTCGGGAGCGGGCAGGCCGGAGTCGAGCGTCATCTCGGCAAGTGCGGAGACGTAGCGGGCCGGGAGCGCATGACCGACGGTGGAGAACCCGTCCAGGGACCAGGGGATGTCACCTGACATGCTGGAGAGGTTAGCGTGGATGGGGAGCTTGTCCGGGGTGAGCAGGCCCGTGTCAAAGTCGGCGGCTGCGCCGTCGTCCGAGACGGCGAGCTTGCCCTCGGCCCTGACGCGCGTGAACGTCATGGTGAGGTAGTCGCGCAGCACGCGACGGCCCTCGCCCCAGTCCTCGGGGGCGGCGAGCCCGGCAAGCCGCTCGAGGGCCTTCTCCCAGGAGCCGATCGACACGACCTGGGCGAAGGAGCGCTCGGGGTCAAAGGAGTCGCCCGGGCGCAGGAACGCCGACCACGGCCCCCGGGCCCCCTCGTCGAGGCCCTCGAGGCCGACCTCGGCGCTCTCGCCGGCGTCAACGTCGACGAGCGTCCAGCGCTTTCCGGCGACCGTCTTGGCCGATCGCCGCAGCGTGACCGTCACGGGATCGGTGCCCCCGGCGCGCAGGTAGCGGAGCGGGAAGGTCGCGTTGCTGCGCGTCCCCTCCACGGACCCGGTCGAGCGGGCGACGCGGAAGTCCTCCTCCAGCGTCGCCATGGGGTCGACGTCGGGCGGGAGGACCTGGTAGAGCTTGCTGAGCAGGTCGTCCGGGCAGCGGACGTCCCGGTAGAAGTCCTGCGGAAGGTCGCTCTGGGCCCGGCTCCTGCGAGGCTGACCCGAGGCCTGCTCGGGGACGTAGGTGATGGTGAGAGAGATCGAGGACCGGGGTTCCGGCTCCGGGCTGGGGGCCGGCTCAGGATCGGGCTCGCCCGCCGCCTCCGGCGCCGGCTCTGGTTCGGGTTCCGGCTCGGGCGTCGTCTCAACCTCGGGCTCCGATTCGGGCTCGGGCGCCGGCTCCGGTTCGACGGTCGGCTCGGGCGCCATCTCCGGCTCCGCTACGGGCTCCGGCTCGATAGCCTCCTCCGGCTCCGCGACCCGCTCGACGTGCCTCGGCCTGACGGGCTTCAGCGCCTTGGCCCCACGCCGCCGCTTCCACGGCTTGTTGCCCGGGGCCTTCGCGTCGCCGCGCCCCAGCTGCTCGAGCGCCCGGTCGTACTCCTCGTTGGCGAGCACCGTCGCGTAGACGTAGCCCTTCTTGAAGACGGTGAGCTTGACGAACTCGCCCAGCTGCTCGCAGAGCTCGCGCATGCTCGAGCACCCCAGGTCCTCGACGCACAGGCCGTCCGCCTCGAGCACCTCCTCGACACGCGGCAGCAGCGTCTGCCTCCCCACGCCAATCTCGCGCGAGAGCAGCTGGTACAGATACAGGCGGTTGCCTGGGGCGATTTTTGGCATGGCGACCTCTCTCGGGGCGCCCGCGGACGCGGGCGGGGCTCTACCTTACTCCCCAATTGTGGAGGCGCTCTGCGAGCCCCTCCTGATCGCGCGGTTTCTAAGGTTCGTGACCGTCGCCTCCATGCCGTGCGGCGCGTAGGCCAGGCTCTGCAGCGTCTCGAGGTCCTGGGGCAGGTACGCGGCCAGGGAGAGCTCGGCGGTCTGCTTGACGTGCTCCGGCGCCGGCCCCGGCGTCGCGACGAGCGCCAGCACGCGCGCGCCCTGCGCGCCGAGCCGCCGCTCGTACTCGCTCGACGGTTCGTTCGGCCGCTCGGCCCGGGCGTCGCGGCTCTCCCAGAGCAGCTCGTAGCCGGCAAGGGGCACCTGCGTCAGCATGAAGTCAAAGAGCGGTTGGCTGTCCGTGCGCAGACGGACCTCGCCCCCGTCCGTCAGCACCTCGCGAAAGTCCATCAGGCGCTCCATGCTCGCCATCCGCTTGCCCGCGTCGCGCTTGCGCGGGAACGGGGTGGGAAAGTTGAGGTAGATCACGGAGAGCTCGCCGGGCGAGAAGAACTCGCGCACGCGCATGCCCGTCCCGGGGACCACGACCACGTTGGGAAGGCCGCTCTCGCAGGCGCGCTGCGCGGCGTAGGCCACGCAGAAGGGCTCCGAGTCCATGGCGACGAAGAGCACGTCCGGCTCGCGTCGGGCCGCCTCGACGGCAAAGCCCCCCTTGCCGCAGCCGAGATCCAGCCGAACCTCCGAGAAGGGCGCGGAGCCGAGGGGCGCGCAGGCCTGCGCCCAGCGCCCGCGCCATGCGGCGGGATCGAGCTCTATTGCGCGACCGTAGCGCTCGAGGCGCTCCTCGAGCACGAAGTTCTTGGGCAGTCGGGCGTGAAGGGCATGGGGCATGGGCCGGGGCTCCGTTTCCTGATGTGGAAAAGGGACTGTCCCTTTTCCACATTCACAGCAGTTCGTCGAGGGTGGCGCCGTAGGAGGGGAAGAACTCCCGCATGAAGTCCGCCACCTCGGGGAGCTCGGCGGCCATCTCGTCGACGGCCGTGCGGCAGCTCTGCTCGGCGCTCCGGAACTCCGTGTTGCCGGCGCGCTCCTCCTCGACGCACTTGGCGAGCGCGGACACCTTGTCCGCCGCCTTCACGAGGCGTCGCAGGTAGCGCTCGTCCTTGTCCGCGTCGTCGGCCGGCCAGAGGACGTCCTCGAGCGCGGGGCGCAGGTCGGCGGGGAGCGTGTCGAGCAGGCGCGTCTCGGCGCTGCGCTCGACGGCCTTGTAGGCGTCGCGGATGGTCCCGTCGTGGTACTTCACCGGCGTGGGCAGGTCGCCCGTGATGATCTCCGAGGCGTCGTGATAGAGCGCCACGAGCGCCGCGCGCTCCGCGTCGAGCGCCCGCCCGTACCGGACGTTGCCGATGACGCAGAGCATGTGCGCGATGAGCGCCACCTCGAGCGAGTGCTCGGAGAGGTTCTCCGCCCGCGAGCTGCGCATGAGCGACCAGCGCTCGATGTATCTCATGCGCGAGAGGATCGCGAGGAAGTGCGACTCCCGCGCCCTTTCCGTGCCGCCTGCGGGCCCCGCGTTCTTCTCGGCCACTAGTCCTGGTCCTCCTGGATGCTCTGGAGCGTTGCCATGAGCGCGGGGATGACCTGCTTCTTGCGGCTCACCACGCCGGGCAGCAGCGCCAGGCCGTCGTGCGGGTCCACGTCGAAGGCGCGCGCGATGATGCCCTCCGCGCCCTCGCCGTACCAGAGAATCTCGCTCGACGAGCTCTTGACGTCGGTGAACAGGTAGAAGACCAGCGGAAGCTCCTCCTCGCGCGCGGCCTCGGCGAGGTAGGGGCCCACGAGGGCCTCCGCGGCCTTGCGGCTCTTCTCGGTCATGTAGCTGCCCTGGCCCACGCCGAACTTGACGTTGCCGCGGGAGAAGACCTTGAAGTCGGCGCCAAAGACCTCCTCGGCCGTGCGCCCGGTGAGGTCGGCGCCCGCCTCGAACATGGCGTCGGCGTAGGAGTCGATGTCCACGTCGGCGATCCGGGCGAGGTCCTCGGCGGCGGCGCGGTCGACCTGCGTGCAGGTGGGGGAGCGGAACGCCAGCGTGTCAGAGAGGATCGCCGAGAGCATGAGGCCGGCGACGTTCCTGGGGATCTCGACGCCGTTCTCGCGATACATCATGTGGACGATGGTGCAGGTGCAGCCCACGGGCATGTTGCGGAAGTAGGCCGGCCCGCTGGTCTCGATCGAGCCGATGCGGTGGTGGTCGATGATCTCCATGATCTCCGCCTGCTCGAGCCCCTCGACGGACTGCGAGCGCTCGTTGTGGTCCACGAGGATGACGTGCTTGCGCTTGGCGGACAGCAGGTTGGGCGAGCTCACGAGGCCCACGTACTTGCTGTTCTCGTCGATGACGGGGAAGAAGCGGTGGCGCGAGCGGGCCATCATCTTGCGCGCGTCGTCGATCGCGGTGTTGACGCTCACCTTGAGGATGCCCTCGGAGAGCATCTTGGCGCGCACCGGGATGGACATCGAGACGAGCCGCGCGGCGGCGTAGGTGTCGTACGGGGTAGTGATAATCGCGCAGCCGTGGCGCTCCGCCGAGGCGATCACGCGGTGCGAGATGTGCGCGCTGCAGCAGATGATGAGGCAGCGCGCCTCGCACTCGACGGCAAACTGCTGGGTCTCGTAGCGGTTGGTGGTGAGCACGATGTCGCCGGGCTCGACGGTGTCCTCCATGAGCTCGGGCGTGGTGCCCACGCGGACGTTGCCGCCGTCGACGCGCGCCGTAGGGTCGCCGAGGATCATCTCGCCCTTGAGCGTGTCGATGATGTTGGCGTAGCAGGTGTGCGACTCGCCGATCACGCTCGTGTCAAAGACGTCCATGTTGGCGTTGGCGATGTCCTTGACGGCGATGAGGCCCTCGAGGTTGTTGTCCTCGTCGGTGACGCAGAGGGTGTCGGTCTTGGCCTCGCGCATGAGGTTCCACGCGGAGAACAGGCTCATCTCGCCGTCGATGCCGCCCTGGCGCTGGATCTCCGTGTCCTTGATCTGCGGGGTCACGGAGGTGATGAGCTGCGGCTCGTCGAAGCCGAAGTGCCGCAGCGCGAACGCGGTCTCGCGGTTGACGGCGCCCGCGCGGCGCGGCTCGTAGATGTTGGTGTGCTCCACCTCGTTCTTGAGGTGGGCGTAGGCGATGGCCGAGCAGATGCTGTCCGTGTCCGGGTGCAGGTGACCGATCACGTTGATCTTGCGGATTCCCTCAGGCATGGGCGCTCCTTGCGAGTGGCTGCGTTGCCTCTGATTGTGCCACGTGCGGCGGACACATTCGTGCAGGCCGTGTGAACTTGCTCAAAAGGGGTCTGACCCCTTTTTGGCAAGTATGATGGGAGGACGAGAAGAACCCCGCGAGAAGGCGAGAGACCCCATGGCAGAGTTCGTGTACCAGCTGATCCGCGCCCGCAAGGCCGTCCACGACAAGGTCATCCTCGACGACGTCACGGTGGGCGTCTACCCCGGCGCCAAGATCGGCGTGGTGGGCCCCAACGGCGCCGGCAAATCCACGCTGCTCAAGGTCATGGCCGGCCTCGAGGACGTCTCCAACGGCGAGGCCATGCTGAGCCCCGGCTACACCGTGGGCATCCTCCAGCAGGAGCCGCCGCTGGACGAGGACAAGACCGTCCGCGAGAACATCGAGCAGGCCTTTGGCGACCTGCTGGCCAAGATCGAGCGCTTCAACCAGGTGAGCGCCGAGATGGCGGACCCGGACGCGGACTTTGACGCCCTGATGGCCGAGATGGGCCAGCTCCAGGACGAGATCGACGCCGCCAACGGCTGGGACCTGGACTCCCAGCTCTCCCAGGCGATGGACGCCCTCCAGTGCCCGGACCCGGACGCGCCCGTCTCCATCCTCTCCGGCGGCGAGCGCCGTCGCGTGGCCCTGTGCCGCCTGCTGCTCGAGGCCCCCGACCTTCTGCTCCTTGACGAGCCGACCAACCACCTGGACGCCGAGTCGGTCCTGTGGCTGGAGCAGTTCCTGCACCGCTACCCCGGCGCCGTCATGGCCGTCACGCACGACCGCTACTTCCTGGACGACGTGGCCGAGTGGATCTGCGAGGTGGACCGCGGCCAGCTCTACCCCTACGAGGGCAACTACTCCACCTACCTGGAGAAGAAGGCCGCGCGCCTGGAGGCCCAGAGCCAGCAGGACGCCCGTCGCGCCAAGAAGATGAAGTCCGAGCTCGCGTGGGTGCGCTCCAGCCCCAAGGCCCGCCAGGCCAAGAACCGCGCCCGCCTCGAGCGCTACGAGCAGATGGAGGCCGAGGCCCGCGCCTCCAAGCGCGTGGACTTCACGGACATCCACATCCCCGTGGGCCCGCGCCTGGGCGCCAAGGTGCTGGAGGCCGAGCACCTCTGCAAGAGCTTCGGCGACCGCGCGCTGATCGACGACCTCAGCTTCTCCCTGCCGCGCAACGGCATCGTGGGCGTGATCGGCCCCAACGGCGTGGGCAAGTCCACGCTGTTCAAGATGATCGTGGGCCAGGAGCAGCCGACGTCGGGCACCCTGACGGTGGGGGAGACCGTGCAGCTCTCCTATGTTGATCAGATGCGCCAGGGCCTGGATGCCGAGAAGACCCTCTGGGAGGTCGTCTCCGACGGCAACGACTACATCCGCGTGGGCGAGACCGAGATCCCGAGCCGCGCCTACGTGGCGGCCTTCGGCTTCAAGGGCTCCGACCAGCAGAAGCGCGCCGGCGTCCTCTCCGGCGGCGAGCGCAACCGCCTGAACCTCGCGCTCACGCTGCGCCAGGGCGGCAACCTGCTGCTCCTGGACGAGCCCACCAACGACCTCGACGTGGAGACCCTGGAGAGCCTGGAGGAGGCGCTCGAGGAGTTCCCCGGCTGCTCCGTGGTGATCTCACACGACCGCTGGTTCCTCGACCGCGTTGCCACGCACATCCTCGCCTGGGAGGGCACGGACGAGAACCCCGGCCGCTGGCACTGGTTCGAGGGCAACTTCGAGGCCTACCAGGCGGACCGCGAGAAGCGCCTCGGCGCGGACGCCGCCAAGCCGCACCGCCTCCACCGCAAGCTCACGCGCGACTAGCGGCGGCGCGACGCGCTCGGCAACTCGTTGGGCCTCCAGTGCCAGAATTGACCCTCTGGCGGCGAGAATCTGGAAGCGGAAGCCCACGCAGTTTGCGAGCGTCTGCGGCGCGCCCGCACTTCTCGGCGAACGGCGTCGTTTTCTCGAAACATTCTCCTCACAGAATGTCCACAGCCGGTTAGAATGAAGGGGCGTCCCCACGGGGCGCCCTTTTTTGTGTGAGAGGCGGCGCTCGGCGCCATGACGATAGGAGCTCGCATGCACGGAGAAGACATCCGCACCCGCAAGGCGGTCATCATCGGCGCCGGTCGCGTCGGCAGCCACGTGGCCCTCTGCCTCATGTTCCAGCACCTCGTGAACGAGATCGTGTTCGTGGACGTCAACAAGGACGCCGCGCGCGCCCAGGCGCTCGACCTCGACGACCTGGCCTCCGGCCTCGGCGACTCCTTCACCATCCGCGTGGGCGACTACGCGGACTGCAAGGACGCCCACTTCGTGATCCTCACCGCCGGCCGCAGCCGCCGCCCCGGCGAGACGCGCCTCCAGATGCTCGACGGCACGATCAAGGTGCTCGACGGCATCGTGGGCCCGCTCAAGGAGTCCGGCTTCCACGGCATCCTGATCAGCGTCTCCAACCCGGCCGACATCGTGGTGGAGTACCTCTACCGCAAGCTCGACCTGCCGCGCAGCCAGGTCTTTGGCACGGGCACCGCGCTCGACTCCGCGCGCCTGCGCCGCGTGCTCTCCGAGACGATCGACGTGGGCAGCCGCCAGATCCAGGCCTTCTGCATGGGCGAGCACGGCGACTCCATGTTCATCCCCACCTCGCGCATCTCCGTCGAGGGCATCGGCCTGCGCGAGTACCTGTCCCTGCGCGACGACGTGGTGGACTCCATCGACTTCGACGACGTGATGCGCCGCGTGCGCGAGTCCGGCGCCGCGATCATCTCCGGCAAGGGCTGCACGGAGTTCGGCATCGCGTCGGTGGTGTCCACGCTCGTGACCTCGATCCTGCACAACGAGAAGCGCGTGGTGCCGCTCTCCGCCCACCTCGACGGCGAGTACGGCGAGTCCGGCATCTCCGCCGGCGTGCCCTGCGTCATCGGCGACACGGGCGTCGACGCCGTCCTGGAGATCGACCTCTCCTACGACGAGCGTCGCGCGATGCGCAAGTCCTGCGCGATCATCCGCGACTACTGCGAGAAGGCCCTCCCGGCCGAGGCGTAGCGCCGGGCGAGAAGAACGTCGACATGGGGGCGGGGCGCGGCGCGGGCTGCCCCCGCCCCCTTCGTGACCAAACCGTAACCCGCCGCTTGTCGGGGGGGGGTTCTCCTGTCGTAGAATGGCGCGCGTGACTGTTTGGCCACGACGACGGGAGACCCATGATCCGGATCGACCACGTTTCCAAGTCCTACGACGGCGGCGCCACCCGCGCGGTGCGCGACCTCTCGCTGGAGATCCGCTCCGGGGAGATCTTCGGCCTGCTCGGCCCCAACGGCGCGGGCAAGTCCACGCTGCTCAACATGCTCGCCGGCGTGCTCGCGCCCACCTCGGGCACGATCGAGCTCGACGGCGTGAACGTGGCCACGGACCCGCTCGCCGCCAAGCGCAACCTCTGCTACGTGAGTGACTCGCCCGATCACCTGCTGCGCCTCAAGGGCCACGAGTTCCTGCGCTTCATCGCGGACGTCTACGAGGTGCCCGAGGACGTGCGCGGCCCGCGCATCGCCGAGCTCGCGCGCGAGTACGGCATGGAGGGCGAGCTGGACAACCAGATCCAGTCCTACTCCCACGGCATGCGCCAGAAGATGATGATCATGGGGGCACTTCTGCCCGACCCGGCCATCTGGATCCTCGACGAGCCGATGACCGGCCTCGACCCCAAGGCGTCGTGGCTGCTCAAGCAGTCCATGCGCCGCCACGCGGACGCGGGCAAGACCGTGCTCTTCTCCACCCACGTGCTCGACGTGGCCGAGAAGGTCGTGGGCCGCGTGGGCGTGATCGCCCACGGCGAGCTGCTGTTCGTTGGCACCGTGGACGAGATGCGCGAGCACTTCCGGATGGGCGGCTCCCTCGAGGAGATGTTCCTCGAGCTCACCTCCGACGAGTCCCCGCTCGCCGCCGGGGAGGGCGCGTGATGGCGCGCGCGACGACGGAGCCCCAGGGCCTCTCCTGGCGTCAGTTCCGCGTGATGCTGCGCGTGATCCGCAAGGGCGAGCAGCACCTGGACCAGACCGGCATGGGCCTCGGCGGCGACGAGACGGGCGAGAAGCGCGGCGGGCTGTGGGGCAGGCTCGGCGCCGGCGCGCGCACGGCCGCGATGGTCCTGCTCCTGCTGTTGGTGGCCGCGATGTTCTTCATGATGGGCTACATGATGGGCGAGCTCGGCACCACGCCGTACGCCGCGTTCAGCCTCTGCGTGGTCTGCCTCGTGGGCCTCACGGTGCTCACGGGCCTCTACCAGGCCGTGAACATCCTCTACTTCGTGCGCGACCTCGGCTACTACCTCACGCTGCCCGTCTCCGCGACCACGATCATGTGGGCCAAGCTGACGCACTTCCTGGGGATGTCGCTGCTCGGCGACCTCATCGTCCTGCCGGTGGGCCTCGGCTGCCTGCTGGCGACCGGCGCCTCCCCGCTCGCGTGGGTCACGATGACGCTCGCCTTCCTGCTGTGCGCCGTGGCGATCAACCTCGCGCTCGTGATCGTGTGCGTGCCCGTGATGCGCTTCTCGCGCCTCGCGCACGACAAGGACCGCTTCTCGCGCGTCTTTGGCGCGGTGGTCGTCGTCTTTGCGCTGGCCGTGGGCGTGGGCAGCCAGTTCGCCCTGCGGGGAGACGGTCTGGCGTCGCTCGCGGCGGGCTCGAGCGACCTGCTCTCGGGCGGCGTCCCTGCGGTCGTAATGGGGCTCCTGTGCCCGCCGTCGCTGCTTGCGCGGCCCGTCGTGGCGGGCGGCGTCCCGGAGGCCGCAGCCGGGCTTCTCGGCATGGTCGCGACCGTGGCCGTCTACGCCGTCATCCTCTCTGCGGTCGCGCGGCGCTGGTACTTCGAGGGCGTGCAGGCGCTCCAGGGCGCGGGCGGCCGGCGCGGCCGCCGGGTGGAGGGCGCCGAGCTCAGGCGGGCCACGCGCACGCGCGGCGCGTTCGCGGCCAACCTCAGCCGCGACTGGAAGACGCTGGTGCGCGTGCCGGTGTTCTTCAACCAGTTCGTCCTGAGCTCGCTGCTCATGCCGCTCTACTTCGTCGTGATCATGGTGGTGGGCGGCGCCATGGGCGTCTCGCAGGCGGCCGACGCGGGCCTCGACCCGGCGACGCTGCTCGAGATGGCGCGCTCGCTGACGGCGGGCCTCACCTTCGACAGCGTGGCGCTCGCGTGGTGCGCCGTGGGCGTGCTCGTCTTTGGCCTCTTCCTGGGCTTCTCGTCCTACTCGTTCACGATGGGCGTGAGCCGCGACGGCGAGGACTTCTTCTTCATGCGCGGCCTGCCCATGGACTGGGGCGCCTACCTCGCCGCCAAGTTCGTGGCCCCGTTCGCGCTCTCCACGGTGCCGATGCTGGTGCTCATCGTGGCGCTTCTGGTGGTGCTGGGCGTGCCCGCCGCCTCGGGCGCCTACCTCGTGGCGGTCTACCTGGGCGCCACCGCCTCGCTCGGGCTGCTCTCGCTCGGGCTCGGCGCGCTCTTCCCGCGTCTCGCGTGGGACAACGAGGCCCAGCTCGTCAAGGGCGGCGGGGCCACGCTGATGGTCTTCGCGGGGCTCGTCGTGGGCGTCGTCGTGATGGCGCTGCCCGCGCTCGCGCTGCTCGCCGGCGCGCTCTGGGAGGTGCTCGCGGTCCCGGTCGCGCTGGCCCTGGCGCTCGCCGTCTTCGTCGCGGAGTGCGCCGGCCTCGCGTGGTGGGTGCTCGGCCCCTGCGCCCGCAGCCTCTCCCGCCGCGAGCGCTGACGTGGAAAAGGGACAGTCCCTTTTCCACATTGCCGTCCGGCGGGTATGAGACAATCGACGTCGGCACAGCATCCCGCGAAAGGACCCCGATGCCCCACAACGGCTTTGACTTCCAGGACCTGTTCGACCGCCTCAATCGGCAGGGCGCGCCCGGCAACATGCCGCGCCCGGGCACCTCGTTCGTGGACCGGCTCGCCTCCTGGGGGCGCCGGGCGCTCGTCATCCTGGCCGTCGTGCTGGTGGTGGCGCTTCTCGCCTGCTACTGGTGGTTCCACCCCTCCCTCAACCTGCAGAGCATGCAGGTGTGGACGTGGATCGTGGGCATCTGCGTCGTGGCGCTTCTGGTCCTGCCCGTGCTGGCGGCGCGCAGCGTCAAGAACGAGCGGCTGTTCCGCCGCCTCATGATCGTGCCGGCCGCGCCGATCGTGGGCTTTCTCGTGGGCCTGCTGCTCTCCCAGCCGTTCTTCCCCGGCAACGCCGAGCGCTACGCGAGCGTGCTCGACACCACCGACGGCGTCTTCGCCGAGGACATCCAGGAGGTCGACTACTCCGAGGTCCCCGTCATCGACCGCGACTCCGCCATCCTTCTGGGCAACCGCGCGATGGGCTCCATCCCGGAGTACGTGAGCCAGTTCGAGATCGCGGACACCTACAGCCAGATCAACTACCAGGGCCGCCCCGTGCGCGTGAGCCCGCTCGTCTACGCGGACCTCTTCAAGTGGTTTGCCAACCGCGACTCGGGCATCCCGGCGTACGTGCTCGTTGACATGGTGACGCAGGAGGCGGAGGTCGTGCGCCTGGACGAGCCGATCATGTACTCCGACTCCGAGCCGCTCGCGCGCAACGTTGACCGTCACACGCAGCTCTCCTATCCCGGTCTCATGTTTGACCAGAAGTCCTTCGAGCTGGACGAGGAGGGCCACCCCTGGTGGGTCTACCCGGTCCAGCGCCGCACGATCGGTACCTTTGGCGGCACGGACATCTACGCCGTGGTGCTCGTGGACGCCTGCACGGGCGAGACGGACTTCTATGCCGTGGAGGAGGTCCCCACGTGGGTGGACCGAGCCTACCCCTCCGACCTGCTGATCGAGCAGTACAACTGGAGCGGCATGTACGAGAACGGCTGGCTCAACTCGTGGCTCGGCCAGGAGGGCGTGGTGCGCACCACGCCGGGCACCAACGGGCAGCTGGGCTACAACTACATCGCGCAGGGCGAGGACATCTACCTCTACACCGGCGTGACCTCCGTGACGGCGGACGACTCGAGCGTGGGCTTCATCCTGGTGAACCAGCGCACCGGAGAGTCGCACTTCTACCCGGTGGCGGGCGCGACGGAGGCCTCGGCCATGGCGAGCGCCGAGGGCCAGCTGCAGAACCTGCGCTACCAGGCCACCTACCCGCTGCTGCTCAACGTGGCCGGCCAGCCCACCTACTTCGTGAGCCTCAAGGACGACGCGGGCCTGGTCAAGATGTTCGCGATGATCAACATCGAGCAGTACCAGAGCGTGGCCACGGGCTCCACGGTCGAGGAGTGCCAGGAGGCCTATCTCGCGCTGCTTGCGGCGGACGGCCTGCTCAGCGAGGAGGAGGCGGAGGCCGCGGGGGCAACGGTGGAGGTGTCCGGCGAGGTGGCCACGATCGCGCAGGCGGTGGTGGACGGCAACTCGCACTTCTACGTGACGCTGGCGGGCGACGCCTCGGGCATGATCTACGACTTCGCCCTACCCGACCTGCTGGAGATCGTGACCTACCAGCCGGGTGACCAGATCGCGTTCCGCTGCGCCGAGAAGAACGAGGAGGCCGCCACCGTCACGGTGACCGAGTTGCTGTAGCGCCGGGCGAGGCTACCGTTGCTGTACGGAGCGGTCGTGGTTGACGGGCTCGTAGAAGAGGCGCGCGACCTCGTCGGGGTCGCGGGTCTGGCCGAGCGTCCACATCGTCTTGGCGACGAGCGCCTCGGTGGTCATGTCGTCGCCGCGCAGGATGCCGCGCCGATCGGCGTAGGCGCGACCGACTTCGTAGACGCCGAGGTCGAGGCCCTCCTCGGGCACCTGCGTGGTCACGACGAGCGTGCGGCCGGACCCCACCCAGTCAAAGATCGCCCGCTGGTAGGCCCCGTCGTAGGCGGGGATGCCGCCGATGCCGAAGGTCTCCAGGATCACGGCGTCGTAGTCGGGCGCCAGCAGCTCGAAGATGGACGGGCGCAGCTCCGGGGTGAGCTTGAGCACGATGACGCGGTCGTCGAGGGCGTCCGTGAAGCGCGGGCGCCGACCGTCCTTCTCGCCCGGCGCCGGGACGGCGGAGCGCACGACGCGGTCGCCGCGCACGTAGGCGAGCGGCGGGAAGTTCATGCTGGTGAACGCATTGAAGCTCATGGTGCGCTGCTTGCGGGCGCGCGTGCCGCAGATGACCTCGCCGCCAAAGACCACGCTCACGTCGCGCGACGCGGGGTCGCAGGCGTAGAGGACGCTGTGGTAGAGGTTGAGCTTGGCGTCGGTGAAGGGGTTGGCCATCGGCTGCTGGGAGCCCGTGAGCACGATGGGCTTCTCGCTGTCCCGGATAAGGTAGGAGAGGGCGGCGGCGGTGTAGGCCATGGTGTCCGTGCCGTGCAGGATCACGAAGCCGTCATAGCGGTCGTAGGCCTCGCGGATCACGGCGGCGATCCGCAGCCAGTCGCGCGGGCGCATGTTGGTGCTGTCGATGTTCAGCGGCTGAACAAAGTCCAGTTCGCAGAGGGTGTCGAGCAGGGGGACGCGCGCGGCGAGCTCGCGGCCGGTGAGGGTGGGCGTGAGGCCGGAGCCCTCGGGCGTGGACGCGATGGTGCCCCCGGTGGCGACGATGAGGATGCGCCCCATGGCGGCCTACCCGGCGAGCAGGTAGCGGCGGATGGCCTCGGCGCAGCCGTCGGCGTCGTTGTCCGCGACCGTGACGTCGGCTGCCTCGAGGACGGCCTCGCGGGAGTTGCCCATCGCGACGCCGAGGCCGGCGGCGCGAATCATCGGCAGGTCGTTGTAGGAGTCGCCGACCGCGATGGTCTGCTCGTGCGGGACGTGCAGCAGGTCGGCGAGGGCGAGCAGGCCCGTGCCCTTGTCGGTGCCGCGCGCGGTGAACTCCAGGCTTGAGATCTCGGCCTTGGCGAGCTCGACGGGCAGGTCCGCCACGCGCTCGATCAGACGCTCGCGGGCCTCGGGGGTGCGGGAGTGGACGATGAACTTGGGGATGCTGATCGAGGGGTCGTCCAGGACGGTCGCGATGTCATCCACGAAGGTGCCGGTCGCGCGATAGAGCTCCCGGTAGGGGCCCATGTTGTAGTCCGCCACGCGGTCGATGAACGAGCGCTGGAAGTAGACGCCGCGCCCGGAGAAGGCCTCGACCATCACGTCCTCGCCCGCGAGCAGCTCGTGGACGCGCGCGACGATCGCGTGGTCGAGGGGACGCTCCTCGAGGAGGCGGCGCTCGGCCAGGTCGTAGACGATGGTGCCGTTGCAGCAGACGGCGTAGCGGACGTCGCGGAAGCCGTCGTTGGCGATCTCGACCATCTTGGGGCAGCGGCCCGTGCAGATCGCCACCGTCTTGCCGGCGGCCATGGCGTCTCGTATGGCGTCCGTCGTGGAGGGCAGGACCCGCTTGTTGGAGTCGAGCAGCGTGCCGTCCATGTCAAAGGCGATGAGCTGGTAGGTCATGCGGGCTCCTTGCACATGGGGGTGACGTCGGGCCGGGGGGCGCGGCGGGCGGCCTAGCGGTGATAGTAGCCGCGACGCTCGTACTTGGGCTCGCAGCAGACGTTGATGCCGAGGTTGCGGTAGGTGCTCTTGTCGGCCTCGGAGAGGATGACCGAGAAGTACGCGTCGCAGCCGGCGAGCTGCTCGAGCGCGTCCACGGTGGCCTCGGCCTGCGCATTCTCCGCCGAGGAGAGCGAGAGCGCGATGAGCATCTCGTCGGAGTGCAGGCGCGGGTTGTGGCTGCGCAGGTGCTCGGTCTTGAGGTGGCAGATCGGCACGAGCGCCTCCTCGCTCACCACGTAGGTCTCCTTGGGGATGCCGGCCATGTGCTTGGCGGCGTTGAGCAGAAGCGACGCCGCGGCGCCCATGAGCTCGGAGGTCTTGCCGGTCACGAGCGCGCCGTCGGGCAACACCATCGCCGCCGCCGGGCCGCCGGTCGCCTCCTCCTTGGCGAGCGCCGCCTGGTGCGCGGGGGAGTGGTCGCAGGTCACGTCCACCTGGCTCATCAGCAGCTCGATCTTGTCGAGCGCCTCCTTGCCCTCACCGGTGCGGCGCAGCTCCTCGGCTGCGGCGAACCAGCGGCGCACGATCTCGTTTCTCGCCGCCTCCTGGCAGACCTCGTCGTCGGAGATGCAGAGTCCCACCATGTTGACGCCCATGTCGGTGGGGGACTGGTAGGGGCTCTCGCCGGCGATCTTCTCCATCATGGCCTTGAGCACGGGGAAGGTCTCCACGTCGCGGTTGTAGTTGACGGTGACCTCGCCGTAGGCCTCCAGGTGCCACGGGTCGATGATGTTGCGGTCGTCGAGGTCGGCGGTCGCGGCCTCGTAGGCCACGTTCACCGGGTGCTTGAGCGGGAGGTTCCACACCGGGAAGGTCTCGTATTTGGCGTAGCCGGCCTGCACGCCGTGCTTGTGCTCGTGGTAGAGCTGGCTGAGGCAGGTGGCGAGCTTGCCCGAGCCCGGGCCGGGGGCCGTTACCACCACGAGCGGGCGCGTGGTTTCGATGTAGTCGTTCTTGCCGAAGCCCTCGTCGGAGACGATGTGGTTCACGTCGGAGGGGTAGCCGTCGATCAGGTAGTGGCGCCACACTGAGACGCCCATCGCCTCGAGGCGGCGCTGGAAGGCCTCGGCGTGCGGCTGGCCGGTGAAGTGCGTGATGCAGATGCCGCCGACCATGAGGTCGCGCGCGCGGAACGAGTCCATGAGGCGCAGCGCGTCCTCCTCGTAGGTGATGCCGATGTCGGAGCGGCGCTTGGCGTTCTCGATGTTGTCCGCGTTGATGACGATGATGGCCTCGACGTCGTCCTTGAGGCTCTCGAGCATGCGGATCTTGGAGTCGGGCGCAAAGCCGGGAAGGACGCGGCTCGCGTGGTAGTCGTCAAAGAGCTTGCCGCCGAACTCGAGGTAGAGCTTGCCGCCGAACTGCCCGATGCGCTTGCGGATCTTCTCCGCCTGAAGAGCGATGTACTTGTCGTTGTCAAAGCCGATGCGCATGGGGCCCCTTCCCTCAAAGTCTCACGATAGGAAAGGGTATCACGAGCCCCGCCCGCCGCCGCGCCACAAACTGCGGCCCCACGGGGCCCCGACATGGCGGAAGTTTCCGATTTGTGTCACCCTTACACAGGCAAAACATGCGTCCCGGGCGCGAGCGGTATCATGACTGATGCGCATTCGGGGACATGATCCAACCTTTTGGGGGAAACATGGACAAGAAGAACATCATGTGCACGAGCAGCATCCTCGGCCGCGACCTGCACGTTATCTCCTACGGCAAGAAGGGCCTGCCCGTCGTGGTCTTCCCGACGCAGGGTCAGGCGCCCGAGAGCCTGGAGGAGGTCGGCGTCATCGACGAGCTGGCCGACTACCTGGACTCCGGCACCATCCAGCTCTTCTGCACCGAGACCATCGACGACGAGTCCTGGGGCGGCACCGGCGACGCCGCCGAGCGCGCCCAGCGCCAGGAGACCTACTACCACTACGTGGTCGACGAGCTCGTGCCGCTCGTGGCCAAGATGGGCAAGACCAAGGCGCGCCCGCTGGCCCTCGGCTTCGACGCCGGCGCCACGCAGGCCTCCGTCGTGGCGCTGCGCCGCCCGGACCTCTTCCAGGGCTGCGTCTGCCTCTCCGGCTGCTACGACGCCCGTCGCTACTTCGGCGACTGGATGGACGCCACGCTCTACGACAACACCCCCTGCGCGTTCCTGTCGCAGATGCCCGTCGACCACCCGTACGTGGCCGTCTACAACCAGCGCCAGCTGCTGTTCTGCACCGGCCAGGAGGGCTCCGAGGCCGACGCGCTGCGCTCCACGCGCGCGCTGGGCGAGCAGTTCGCGCGCCTCGGCGTGGACGTCTGGTGCGACTACTGGGGCGCGGACGTGACGCACACCTGGTTCTGGTGGAAGAAGCAGCTGCGCTACTTCCTGCCGATCGTGCTCGCCGACGTGGAGAAGACCACGGCGGCCGAGAAGCCCGCCCCCAAGAAGCGCGCGACCACCCGCAAGAAGACGATTGCGACTGCTGCCGCGAAGAAGCCGGCCGCGACCAAGACGGCCGCCAAGAAGGCCGAGAAGGACGCGGACGCCGAGAAGGACGTCGCGCCGAAGGCCGCTGCCGCCAAGAAGCCGGCCGCGACCAAGACGGCCGCGAAGCCCGCTGCGACCACGGCCCCTGCCGCGAAGCCTGCCGAGACCAAGGCCACTGCCGCGAAGCCGGCCGCCGAGGAGAAGAAGCCGGCCGCCAAGAAGGCGACGACGGCCCCGAAGGCCGCCGCCAAGAAGCCAGCTGCGACCAAGGCCGCGACCCCGGCCAAGGTGGAGAAGCCGGCCGTCCCGGCCAAGGCCGAGAAGCCCGCGACGCCCGCCAAGGCCACCAAGGCCGCGGTTCCCGCCAAGGCCGTGAAGGCCGCCGCCCCGGCCAAGGCTACCAAGGCAGCGACGCCGGCCAAGGCCGAGAAGCCCGCCGCTCCCGCCAAGGCCCCGGCCGCCAAGAAGCCGGCCTCGACCAAGGCTGCCGCGACCAAGCCCGCGACCAAGCCCGCCGCCGAGAAGAAGCCCGCTGCCGCCGCCAAGCCCGCGACGACCAAGCCCGCCGCCAAGCCCGCGACCAAGGCCAAGAGCGCCAAGTAAATGAACTTCGTCTTCGTCTCGCCGCAGTTCCCGCATGTCTACTGGCAGTTCTGCGTGGCATTGCGGCGAGACGGCGCGCGCGTCCTCGGCATCGGCGACACGCCGTACGACGCGCTCGCGCCCGAGCTGCGTGACTCCCTCGACGAGTACTACTGGGTCCACGACCTCGAGGACTACGACGAGGTCTATCGTGCCGTCGCGTACTTCTCGTTCCACTACGGCAAGCCGGACTGGATCGAGTCGAACAACGAGCACTGGCTTCCGCTCGACGCCCGCCTGCGCGAGGACTTCAACGTCGCGCACGGCCCCCGGCCGGACACCGTCGCGCGCTGGCAGAGCAAGGCCGCCCAGAAGCCCCTCTACGCCGCCGCCGGCGTCCCCACGGCGCGCCAGACCTGCCTCACCACCTTTGACGAGACCCGCTGGTTCATCGGCGAGATGGGCCACTACCCCGTCTTCGCCAAGCCCGAGGTGGGCGTCGGCGCGGGCGGGACGCGCGTCCTCGCCTCTGACGCCGACCTGCGCGCGCTTCTCGCCGACCACGGCGACGTGCCCTACGTCATCGAGCAGCTCGTCCACGGGAGCATCTGCTCCTGGGACGCCGTGCTGGACAGCCGGGGGGAGCCGCTCTTTGAGAACCAGGAGGAGTTCCCGCCGTCGATGGCCGACGTCGTCTACGGCGGGCTCGACCTCGCGTATCGCTCGTGCCCGACCGTGGACCCCGAGCTCGCGCGCCTGGGGCGGGCCACGGTGCGCGCCTTCGGCCTCACGAGCCGCTTCGTCCACCTCGAGTTCTTCCGGCTGGACCGCGACCACCCGGGCCTCGGCGCCGCCGGCGACTACGTGGGCCTCGAGGTCAACGTGCGCCCGCCCGGCGGGACCACGCCGGAGATGATGGACTACGCGCACGGCGTGAACGTCTATCAGATCTGGGCCGACATGATTTGCTTTGACGAGCGTCGCGTGGAGGGCTGCGGCACGGACGCGTTCTGCGTGTATGCGAGCCGTCGGGACGCACATCGCTACGCGCACTCCCACGAGGAGGTGCTTACGCGCTTTGCCGACGCGATCGTCGCGCACGGGCGCGTGCCCGACGCGCTCTCCGACGACATGGGAAACTATCAGTACACGGCGCGCCTCGAGACGAGCGAGGCGGCGGACGAGTTCGTGGCGTACGTCCACGAGAGGGAGCGTGAGGAGACGGATGCAGATTAGACGGGCGGCCGAGAAGGACCTCGAGGGCGTGCGCAACCTGCTGAGCCAGGTGCTCGAGGTGCACGCGGCGGGGAGGTCGGACATCTTCCGCTCCGGGACGCGCAAGTACACCGACGAGGAGCTGCTCGCCCTGTTTGCGGACGACGCGCACCCCGTGTTCGTGGCCGTGGACGACGACGGGACCGTGCTCGGCCACGCCTTCTGCGAGGTCCAGGACTATCGGGAGTCCAACAGCTGGCAGCCCATCGTGAGCCTCTACATCGACGACATCTGCGTCGACGAGACCCATCGCGGGCGGCACGTCGCCACCGCCCTCTACCGGTACGTGCTCGACTTCGCGCGCGGGCTGGGCTGCCACAACGTGACGCTCAACGTCTGGGAGTGCAACCCCGGCGCCCGCGCGTTCTACGACGCGATGGGCATGACCCCGCTCAAGACCTGCCTCGAGCAGGTATTGTAGGCTACCGTTGCACAAGACTGCCGACTTGGCAGAGGATGGCGTTGCGGCGCGTACGAATTGGCCGACTTGGCAGGAAATCCCGTGCCAAGTCGGCCCTTTTATGCGGCAAGCGAGAAGAACGCCCAGTTGGTGGTTCTTCTCGCTCTGCCAAGTTGGCATCTTTTTGCGTCAGCGCGGTTGAATCTCTGCCAAGTCGGCCTGTTTGAGCACGGGGCATGGGCCGGCAGAGCCTACGACTCCATGAGCCAGCTCTTGCCAAAGTCGTCGGTGACGCAGACGACGTCGTTGACGAGGGGGCAGGCGCGGGTGCGCACGACGCGCGCCGGGTTGCCCACGACGGTGACGTTGGCGGGGACGTCGTCGACGACGACCGAGCCTGCGCCGACGCGGGCGTTGTCGCCGACGGTGATGGCGCCGAGCAGGATGGAGCCGGCGCCCACGAGCACGCCGTTGCCGAGCGTGGGGTGGCGCTTGCCGCCGTGCTTGCCGGTCATGCCGAGCGTGGCCCCCTGGTACATGAGGCAGTCGTCGCCGATGACGGCCGTGCCGCCGATGACCACGCCGATCCCGTGGTCCACGGTGAAGCGTCGGCCGATTCTCGCGGCGGGGTGGATGTCGGCGCCGTACCTGACGCGCGAGCGCCTGGCGAGCCACAGGGCGAGCGTCCGGTGACCGCGCTCGTAGAGCCAGTGCTGCCGGCGATAGGCGCGCACGATGCGAAAGCCCACCGAGAAGCGCGTGACGTCCTCGACGGAGTCGGCGGAGGGGTCGCGCGCGAAGGCGGCCCGCGCGTCCTCGCGAACGAGCGCGCGGAGCTGCGACCAGCTGGTCTTCTCGCCCGCCATCACGCCTCCACGGAGAGGTAGCGCTCGCCGGTGTCGGGAAGCACAGCGACGACGGTCTTGCCCGCAAGCTCCGGGCGCGCGGCGAGCCGGAGCGCTGCAGCCACGGCGGCACCCGAGGAGATGCCCACGAGCAGGCCCAGCTCGCGTTCGAGGCGGCGCCAGGTGGCGAGCGCGTCGGCGGAGCTCACGGGGACGATCTCGTCCACGAGGGAGCGGTCGAAGTTGCCGGGGACGAAGTTGGCGCCGATGCCCTGGATCGCGTGCGGCCCGGCCGCGCCGCCGGCGAGGACCTGCGACTCGGCGGGCTCCACCGCGACGGCACGAACCTGCGGGTTTAGCTCCTTGAGGTAGCGGGCGGAGCCGCAGAGCGTGCCGCCCGTGCCCACGCCGGCCACGAGCACGTCCACGGCGCCGTCGGTGTCCGCCCAGATCTCCGGGCCGGTGGTCTCGTAGTGGGCCTGCGGGTTGGCGGGGTTGTCAAACTGTCCGGCGATGATGGAGTTGGGGGTGGTCGCGGCCAGCTCCTCGGCGCGCGCGACGGCGCCGGCCATGCCCTCGGCGCCCGGCGTGAGCTCGATGCGCGCGCCGTAGGCGGCCGCGAGGGCGCGGCGCTCCACGCTCATGGTGTCGGGCATCGTGAGGACGAGCCGGTAGCCACGCGCGGCGGCGACCATCGCGAGGCCGACTCCGGTGTTGCCGCTCGTGGGCTCGATGATGGTGCCGCCGGGGGAGAGGCGCCCGGTGCGCTCGGCGTCATCGACCATCGCGCGGGCCACGCGGTCCTTGGCCGAGCCGCCAGGGTTGGCGGCCTCGAGCTTGCCCAGGACGCGGGCCGTCCCGCCGGCCAGCGGCGAGAGGTCCACGAGGGGCGTCGATCCAATGAGATCCTCAACGGTGCGTGCGACGCGCATGGTGCCTCCTTGTTCGGGTGGCCCAAGCGTGCCACGCATAAACCCACCCTACAAGTAGGAATTACGGACCGGAAACATTGCCTAAAAGGGGTCAGACCCCTTTTAGGCAACTCAGTAGAGCGGCAGGTCGCCGGTCAGCGGGTCGACCTTCTCGGCGGGAAGCGGCTCGAAGGCGAGGCAGGTGTAGGTGGGCTCGCCGTGAAACTCGGTGTGGCCGGCGTCGCGGACGAGCGCCACGCAAAAGCCCAGCTCGCGGCCGCGCGCCGCGAGGTCGAGCAGCTCCTCCTCGGAGTCCACGTAGACGCACACCTTGGCCACGCCCGCGTCGAACCAGTCCGTGAGCGGTGTGACGTCGTCCTCGTCGTGCTCGACCCAGGCCCAGCCGTCGCTCGCACGCAGGTCAGCGCCGCGCCCCTCGCGCACGAGGGCCATGAGCACGGCCTCCACGCACGCGTGACCGGCCTGTGCGGCGATCTTGCCCTTGCGCATCTTGAGGTCGCGGCGCATGACGATCATCTGCTTGGCGCGGTAGCTGCTGGAAGGCATGTCACTCCAATCTGGGATGTGGAAAGGAGACAGTCCCTTTTCCACATCACTGGCGGGGGGAGACGTAGGAGTCGTCGATCGTGATCTTGCAGATGGCGCGCGGGTAGCGCTCCCGCACGAGGGCGGAGATCTTCTCGCGCAGCTCGGCGGCCGAGAGCGCGCAGCCGGCCGGCCTCACGCAGTCAAAGATCACGTTGGTGTGCGTGGGTCCGGGCACGCAGCGCAGGTCGTGGATCGAGAGGCGCTCGTCGATGCCCTTCACCGCGAGGTCGATCCAGTGGCGCATGTCGCGGACCTGGGGGTCGTCGGTGACGATGGGGTCGTAGTGCAGCGTCATGATCAGGCCCTCGTCCACCTTGAAGTCCTGCTCGATGTTGTCGAGAAGGTCGTGCTGCGCCAAAGGGTCGCCCTCGGCGGCCATCTCCACGTGCGCGCTCGCGAACTGCCGGCCGGGGCCGTAGTCGTGGATCATGAGGTCGTGCGTGCCCAGCACGCCCGGGTAGCCCATGATGCGCGCGCGGATGTGCTCCACGTAGGCCGGGTCGGGCACGCGGCCCAGAAGCGGGCTCACGGCCTCGCGCACGAGCTCGACGCCGCTCCAGCAGATGAAGCCTCCCACGGCCAGGCCCGCCCAGCCGTCGAGGTCAAAGCCGGAGAGCTGCGAGACCACCGCCGAGGCCAGGACCGCCGCCGTGGATATGACATCGTTGCGCGAGTCCACCGCAGTGGCCGCGAGGGTTTCGGAGTCGATCGCGCGCCCCAGGCGCCGGTTGAAGGCCGCCATCCACAGCTTCACGAGCATGGAGGCCACGAGCACGACGACCACGGCCGGGCCGAACTCGGTGGGCTCGGGGTGGGCGATCTTGTCGGCCGAGGAGCCCAGCAGGTTGAGGCCGATTGCGCACACGAGCACCGCCACCACGAGGCCGGCCAGGTACTCGTAGCGGCCGTGGCCGTAGGGGTGCTCCTCGTCGGCGGGGCGGCTGGCCAGCTTGAAGCCCAGCAGGCTCACCACGTTGCTGGAGGCGTCGGAGAGGTTGTTCACGGCGTCCGCCACGATGGAGACCGAGCCGGCGAGCAGGCCCACCGCGCCCTTCCCCAGGCAGAGCGCCACGTTGCACACGATGCACGTCACGCTCGCAAGCAGCCCGTAGCGCGTGCGGACCGCAGGGTCGGACGTGTCGTCCGCGTTCGGGACGAACGTTCTCACGAGCCAGTTGGTCATCTGATATGCCCCCTCACGTTGCAGCGTGAAGAAGTATACCCACTCTCAGGAGAGGCGGGCCAGGCGCAGGAGGGGAAGGCGCACGAGCTGGTCGAGGGCAAGGAGCAGGGCGAGAAGGGCGACGCTCCCCGCGAGCCCCGTCGCGAGCAGGGCCGCCTCGCCGGACGCGAGTGCGGAGGCGCACAGGTCCGTGACGGCGGGGCGCCAGAGCGGGGAGAACATCGACTGCGCGACGTAGAAGCCGAGGATGGAGCGGGCGAGGGCGCGGCAGGTGCCGGAGACGCGCGGGGGCCAGTCCCGCCGCGGCTCGCGGGCGGCGCGCGCGAGCGAGGCGGCGGCGAGCGCGAACGAGAGGGCGGAGGTCGACTTGAAGGAGAGGGCCTTGATCAGGTCGGTGGCGCCGGCGAGCCCGGCGGCCCCCTCGACCGCCGCCGCGACGAGGGCGAGCGGGACGAGCAGGCGCCCGGCGCGGTCCCGCAGGGCCGGGGCGTCGGCGAGCGCGCCGCCGACGAGGAAGGACGTGAGGTAGCTCGCCGCGCTCATGAGCTTGCGCCACTCGAGCAGGCCGCGTTCGTCGCTTCCGGGGGAGACGAAGGCGATGTAGGCGTTGACGAGAAGAACGGCGACCACGAGCGCGCAGACGACGGCGCACGGGCGGCGCGTCCGCGCCCAGACGAGCCCGATCAGCGGCGTCACGACGACCGTTGCCAGGTAGACCCAGACGAACTCGAGGCCGCCCACGAGCCAGCCGGCCTCGTGGACGGAGACGCCGGGCATCGGGACCACCCACGCGCTCACGCCAAGCGCGATCGCCGCGTAGACGGCCACCGTTGCCAGGATGGGCAGCGCCCGGCGCGCTATCGCACGTGCCTGGGCGCGCCAGGGCTCGCGCTCCCGGGCGGAGCGGACCGCGCGTGGGACGAGGAAGTATCCCGAGATGAGGAAGAAGACGTGGTTTCCGTAGGCGCCGAGCAGGCTCACGAGGCCGAGGGTCGCACGCAGCGCGGGGGACGCGTCCCACGTGCCGTCGACCATCGCGTCAAACCAGGGCTGAAACGTGTGAAAGACCGCGATGCCGAGAATGGCGACGAGGCGCAGCGCCTCGATGCGGGGATTGCGGGGCCGTGCGCCTCTCTCGCTCATGTCATCCTCTCGTCGCGTTCGCGCCCCAGTATACGCCGCTCGCCGAGACTCCGGGAATCCTCCGCAGGCGGGCGCCTCCGTTCGCGCAGGTGGGACACGGTCCGGCGGGCTCCCGTTGCAAGCCCTCCGTTTTCTAGAAGCGGGCGCCGGGGCGCGTCCCTACAATTCCGCGCAAGGAAAGGGGGACGAGACATGGTGGAGTTCGTCGTCACGACGGCCTGCGCGGGCGTGCTCGCCGCCGCGCTCGGGGTTGCGGCGGCGACCGACCTGAGCTGCAGGATCGTGCCCAACGGATGCGCCCTTGCGGTGGCGCTCTCCGGCCTGGTGCGCGCCCTCGCGCGTATCCTCGCGGGCACGGGCGGGGCGGCACCGCTTCTGCGCGCGGCGGGCGGCGGGGCGCTCGTCCTTCTCGTCATGCTTGCGGCGGCAGCGCTCTCGGGACGGCACGGGCGCGAGCCGGGTGTGGGCGGGGGAGACGTCAAGCTCCTCTCTGCGGTCGGCGTGTGGACGGGCCCGGTCGGGGGCCTTCTGGCGGTCGGACTGTCGTGTCTGGTGGGCGTCGTCGGGTGGGCGGTCTCGGCGCCGCTGCGCCGCCGACGACGGGCCGCCACGGGCGCGATACCGCTCGCCCCCGCCGTCGCGGTGGTGACGATGCCCCTCGTCCTCGCGGGGCTCCCCGTCGCGGCGACCCTCTGAGGTGTCGGCGCTACCGTCCGCGACTTTCTGTGCTACGCTCTCGCCGGAGCGGGTTATACCTAGAAATGGCCGCATGTCGAGCCCCCAACACCGGCGTGCGGCGTTTTCGGGCGCGGCGGCCCCCGACCGTCGCGCCTGCGCCTTCCCGGCGGCTGCGCGCGGGAGTCGCGAGGCGCTCTGACTCGCGGCCCGCCGCAGCCGTACCAGGGAGGGAACGCCCATGATTCGCCTTGTGCTCAGCGACCTCGACGCGACGCTCATCTGGCGGGACGACCACGTGATAACCCCCTTCGCCCTCGAGGCGATCCGCGCGCTGCGCGCGGCGGGCGTCCACTTCGCGCCCTGCACGGGGCGCATCTACCGGGACCTCCCCCACATGTTCGCCGGCGACGAGCAGGCCTGCTCCACCGCCGTGACGAGCAACGGGCAGCTCGTCTACCTGGACGGCGAGCTCGTCGAGCGCGTCGCGATCGACCACGGGGAGCTCGTGGGCGTGGCCGGGGAGCTCTCCGGGATCGCCGACGCCTACCTCGTCGTCGAGTACGGGGGCGAGAAGGTCGCGGTGGGCGCGGAGCTCTCCTTCGTGGTGGCGCACCCGGACAACTTCTGGCGGGTCGAGACCGCGGTCCCGGAGGTGCCCGAGGAGCCCTGCTACAAGGCGAACGTCCGCGTGGTGGGGAGCTTCGAGCGCTGCCAGGAGGTGGCCGCCCTTCTCGCCGCGCGCCGCCCCGCGCTCGACTTCGTGTGCCCGATGCCCGGCACGCCCCACATCGACATCACGCCGCACGGTTTTGGCAAGGACCACGGCGGCGACTTCCTCATGGAGCGGCTGGGCCTCGCGCCCGAGGAGGTCTGCTGCTTCGGCGACGCCGAGAACGACCTCGCCGTGCTGCGGCACTACGAGAACTCGGTCGCCGTGGCCAACGCGGTGCCCGCGGTGCGGGAGTGCGCCCGCTACCACATCGGCCCCGCCGACCGGGACTCTGTTGCGCGCGCGTTTCTCGACATCGCCGAGGCGACCGCTGCGGGCCGCCTGCCGTCGTTCATGTGTGACAATAGGGGTCCCAATTACGTTCCACGATCGACGCGTCACGGAGGGGACGAGGCATGAGGATCGCTGACAAGCTCGCCGCGCGACAGACCTTCTCGTTCGAGATCTTCCCGCCGAAGGGGGACCTGCCGCTCGAGGAGGCGTACGCCATCGCGGGCGAGATGGCGGCCGACCGCCCGGACTGGATCTCCGTCACCTACTCCGCCGGCGGCTCGGGCAACTCCGCCAACACCGTGCCCATCGCCGCCTCCATCGAGCGCGACCTCGGCGTCACCGCCCTCGCGCACCTCACCTGCCTGGGCTCCGTGCGCGCGGACGTGGACGCCTACGTGGCCCGGCTCGCCGAGGCGGGCGTGGAGAACGTGCTCGCACTGCGCGGGGACCGCGCCCCCGGGCTCGAGGCCCGCGACTTCTCCCACGCCTCCGACCTCATCGCCTACCTGCGCTCGAGCGGCGCGGACCTGTGCATCGGCGCCGCCTGCTACCCGGAGGGCCACGTCGAGTCCCCGAGCGAGCGGGAGAGCTTCGAGAGCCTCTACAAGAAGCAGGAGGCCGGCGCGGACTACCTGGTCTCCCAGCTCTTCTTTGACAACGAGGACTTCTACCGCTTCCGCGAGAAGTGCCTGCGCCACCGCGTGCGCCTGCCCGTCGTGGCGGGCATCATGCCGTTCACGAGCGTCAAGCAGATCCAGCGCATGGCGTTCACCTGCGGCGCGTCCATCCCCGCCAAGGTCGTGAAGCGCCTCGTCCTCGCCGGGGACGACCCGGCCGACCAGGCCCGCGCCGGCGTGGAGTACGCCTGCGAGCAGCTCGCCGACCTCGCCGCCAACGGCGTGGACGGCCTGCACGTCTACAGCATGAACAAGCCGGCCGTCGCGCACGCCGCCCGCAAGGCGCTTCTCGCCTGCGGGTACCTGGGGGCCTAGCGCGTGGAGGCGGTCCAGACCTACGACGTCCCCTCCGTGGACCGCGCGGAGGTCCTGCGCTACCTCGGCTACGCCGGGCAGCCGCTCTCGGGCGAGCTCGACGCGCGCATCGACGCCGGCATCGCGCGCTCCCTCGAGGTGGGCCGACCGCGCGGGTGCGTGCGCGTCTTCGACGTGGCCACCCGGGGCGAGAAGGACGGCGCGCCCGTGATTCGCCTGGACGGCTGCGCGCTCGAGCTGCGGGGGCGCTCGATCGCCGCGCACCTGGACGGCGCGGTCGCCGTGGGCGTGCTCGCCGTGACGGCCGGCCTCGCGCTGGACGCCGAGCTCCGGCGCCTCTCGCTCACCGATCCCGTCGGGCAGCTCGTCTGCGACGCCGCCGGGTCGGCGCTCGTCGAGCGCGCCGCCGACGCCGCCGAGGCGAGCGTGGTGGCCGTCGCGGCGGGCCGGGGGCTCTTCTGCGGCTCGCGCTTCTCGCCCGGCTACGGCGACCTTCCGCTCGACACCCAGGTCGCGCTGCTCTCCGCGCTCGACGCCCAGCGGCGCCTGGGCGTCACGCTCTCGGCCGACTTCCTCATGTCGCCCAGCAAGAGCGTGACGGCGGTGATCGGCCTCTTCCCGGAGCCGCGCGCGGAGGCGCTGCCGAGCTGCGCGACCTGCCACTGCCGCGACTTCTGCCCGCTGAGGCGCTCGGGGCGGACCTGCGGGCGCGGCTGAGCGGAGCCCGTTTCCCCCCGGAAACCTTGTGCTGCTAGCATGGGCGAAAAAACCGACGACGGGAGCACCATGTCCGATTCCACGCACACCGACCTTCTCGCCACGGCCCTCGCCGGGGACGGCTTCCTGCTCCTGGACGGGGCGATGGGGACCCAGCTCCAGGCGCGCGGCCTGGCGGCCGGGGAGCTGCCGGAGCTGCTGTGCCTCACGCACCCGGAGGTGGTGACGGAGGTCCATGCCGCCTACGTCGCTGCCGGCGCGGACGTGGTGACCACCAACACCTTCGGCGCCAACGCGGCCAAGCTCGGGGACGCCGCGACCGTCGAGGAGGTCTTCTCGGCCGCCGTCGCCTGCGCCCGGGCCGCGCGTCCGCGCTACGTGGCCGCCGACCTCGGGCCGACGGGCCAGCTCCTCGCCCCCATGGGACCGCTCTCCCTCGACGACGCCTACGAGTTCTTCGCGCGCCAGGTGCGCGCCGCTGCGGCGGCGGGCGCCGACCTCTTCGTCATCGAGACCATGTCGGACCTTGCGGAGGCAAAGGCCGCGCTGCTCGCGGTCCGCGAGAACTCGTCGCTTCCGGCCCTGGTCACGATGACCTTCGAGGAGGACGGGCGCACCTTCCTCGGCACCACGCCGGAGGTCGCGGCCCTCACGCTCTCCTCGCAGGGGGCGGCGGCCGTGGGCGTCAACTGCTCGCTCGGCCCCGCCGAGGTCGCGCCGCTCGTGGCGCGCATGGCGCCCTGGGCCCGCTGCCCGCTCATGGTCCAGCCCAACGCCGGCCTGCCCCACGTGGAGGGCGGCGTCACGGTCTACGACATCGGGCCCGAGGACTTCGCTGCGGCCGTCGCGCCCATGCTCGAGGCTGGCGTCACCGTCCTGGGCGGCTGCTGCGGCACCACCCCGGCGCACATCGCGGCCGAGCGCGCGCTGCTCGCTGGCCGCGCCCCTGCGCCCCGCGAGCTGCCCGACCGCTTTGCCGTCTGCGGGCCGCAGCGCGTGACGTCGCTCGCCCCGGGCGAGGTGGGCGTCATCGGCGAGCGCATCAACCCCACGGGCAAGCGCAAGATGAAGGAGGCCCTGCGCAGCGGCAACCACGATCACGTGATCGCCGAGGCCATCGCCCAGGAGCGCGCCGGGGCGCAGATCCTCGACGTCAACGCCGGCCTGCCGGAGATCGACGAGCGCGCCGTCATGTGCCGCCTGGTGGACGAGCTTCTCGGCGTGACCACGCTCCCGCTGCAGATCGACGCCTCGGACCCTGCCGTCATCGAGGCGGCGGTCCGTCGCTACCCGGGCAAGCCCCTCATCAACTCCGTGAACGGCAAGGCGGACTCGCTCGCCGCCGTGGTGCCGATCGCCGCGCGCTACGGCTGCGCGCTCGTGGGCCTCACGCTCGACGAGGACGGCATCCCGAGCACGGCCGCCGGCCGCCTCGCCGTGGCGCGCAAGATCGTGGCCGCCACGGACGCCGCCGGCATCCCCCGCCGCGACGTGGCGATCGACTGCCTCGCCATGGCGGCCTCGACCGACCAGACGGCGCCGCGCGCCATCCTCGACGCCATCCGCCTGGTCAAGGCCGAGCTCCCCGGCGTGCGCACCGTGCTCGGCGTCTCCAACATCAGCTTCGGCCTACCCTTCCGCCCGCTCGTCAACGCCACGTTCCTCTCGGCGGCCCTCGGCGCCGGGCTGGACCTCGCGATCATCAACCCCGGGACCCGCCGCATGATGGACGTCGTGGACTCCTGGCGCGTGCTCTCCGGCGAGGACGAGGCCGCCCGCTTCTACGTGGAGCACTACGCAAACCGCAGCGACTTGGCGCCGTCCCCCGCCCCGGGCGAGAAGAACCCGCAGGCCGAGAAGGACGGCGCGCCCGCCGCCGACGCCCCGTCCGACCCGGTCGAGCGCGCCCGCCGGCTCGTCCTGGACGGCCGCAGCGGCCCCATGCCGGACGCCATGCGCGAGGTCCTTCTCGCCCATGACGCGCTGCACGCGATCAACGAGGTGCTGGTGCCCGCCCTCGACGAGGTGGGGCGGCGCTTCGAGGCGGGGACGTTCTTCCTGCCGCAGCTCATGGCCTCGGCCGAGGCGGCCAAGGCCGGCTTCGAGACCGTGCGCGCGGCCTCTGCGGGCGACGGCGCCGCCTCGGCGGGGAGGGGGCCCGTCGTGGTGTGCACCGTGCGCGGCGACATCCACGACATCGGCAAGAACATCGTGCGGATGCTGCTGGAGAACTACGGCTTCGAGGTGGTCGACCTCGGGCGCGACGTGGCGCCGGAGGCCGTGGCGGACGCCGTGGTGGAGCGCCACGCGCCCCTCGCGGGCCTCTCCGCGCTCATGACCTCGACGGTCCCGGCGATGGCCGAGACGATCGAGCTCCTGCGCGAGCGGGCCCCCTGGTGCAAGGTCGTCGTGGGCGGCGCCGTGCTCACGCCCGAGTACGCCGAGATGGTCGGCGCCGACTTCTACGCCAAGGATGCCACCGAGACCGTCCGCATCGCCTCTGAACTTGCCTAAAAGGGGTCAGACCCCTTTTAGGCAAGTTTTCGACGCCGTCCGCGCGCCCAACCGCCCTTCTCGCCGAAAGGCCGGAAACACACGTGCAATCTCCCGCTACCATGTGACCCCAATGTGTCGCGGCCGAGGGGGCCGCGACGACCGTACTCCGTGAGTGCAAGGAGAGGGCCTATGGCAAGAATGCACGTCATGGAGCAGAGCGAGTCCCAGGCGATCATGTCGAGCATGCACGAGATGCTCGAGAAGCGCCTCTCGGTGAGCTCGCTCGCTCCGTGCCCCGTCGAGTTCACGGCCTCGTACGTGGCCATGTGCGCGACGCAGAGCTGCGGCAAGTGCACGCCGTGCAGAAACGGCCTGCGCATGCTGCGCCATCTGTTCAATGACGTCCTGAACAACCGCGCCACGATGGAGACGCTCGACCTCATCGAGTCCACCGCCCGCACGGTGTACCTCTCGAGCGACTGCGCGATCGGCTACGAGGCCGGCGAGGTGGCCCTCATGGCCATCCGCGGCTTCCGCGACGACTTCGAGCACCACGTGACCAAGCACGCCTGCGGCTTCTCGCAGCACCAGACGGTGCCGTGCGTCTCCGGCTGCCCGGCCGGCGTGGACATCCCCGGCTACATCGCGCTCGTCGAGGCCGGCCGCTACACCGAGGCCGTGCGCCTCATCCGCAAGGACAACCCGCTGCCGCTGGTCTGCGGCCTGGTCTGCGAGCACCCCTGCGAGATGCACTGTCGTCGCGGCATGGTGGACGACCCGATGAACATCCGCGGCCTCAAGCGCTACGCCGTGGACCACGCCGGCGACTACCGCCCCATCATCAAGGCCCCCACCAAGAAGACCGTGGCCGTGATCGGCGGCGGCCCGGCGGGCATCTCCTGCGCGTACTACCTCACGCTCATGGGCCACAAGGTCAAGATCTTCGAGCAGCGCGCGCACCTCGGCGGGATGCTGCGCTACGGCATCCCCAACTACCGTCTGCCGCGCGAGCAGCTCGACTCGGAGATCCAGTGGATCCTCGACTGCGGCATCGACGTCGAGCTCAACCACAGCGTGGACGGCGAGGAGATGAACCGCCTGCGCGAGGAGTTCGACGCCGTCTACCTGGCCATCGGCGCGCACGCGGACAAGAAACTCGGCCTTCCGGGCGAGGACGCCGAGGGCGTCATGTCCGCCGTCAAGCTCCTGCGCGACATGGGCGACGACAACCCGCCCGACTTCAAGGGCCTCACGGTCACGGTGGTCGGCGGCGGCAACGTGGCGATGGACGTGGCCCGCACCTCCGTGCGCCTGGGCGCCGAGAAGGTCATCATCGCGTACCGCCGCCGCGTGGCCGACATGACGGCCCAGGACGAGGAGATCGCCGGCGCCGAGGCCGAGGGCTGCGAGGTCATGGACCTGCACGCGCCCAAGGAGGTCGTCGTGGACGAGGCCGGGCGCGTGGCCGGCCTCAAGGTCACGCCGCAGATCATCGGCGGCCTCAAGCGCGGGCGCCCCGCGCCGCGCCCGGCCGAGGGCGGCGACGTGGTGGTCCCGTGCGACCGCGTGATCGTTGCCATCGGCCAGGACATCGACTCGGCCACCTTCGAGGAGCAGGGCGTGCCCTGCAAGTGGGGCCGCATCGTCACGGACCCGGACGGCGCCGTGCCCGGCCAGGACGGCCTCTTCTCCGGCGGCGACTGCCAGAGCGGCCCGGCCACCGTCATCCGCGCGATCAACGCGGGCAAGGTCGCGGCCGGCAACATCGACAACTACCTCGGCTACAACCACCAGATCGAGCTCGACGTCGAGCTGCCGCCCGTGCAGTTCAAGGGCAAGATCTCCTGCGCGCGCTGCGAGATGCGCGAGCGCGAGGCGGCCGAGCGCATCAACGACTTCGACATCGTCGAGAACGGCCTCACGGACGAGGAGGCGCACCAGGAGGCTTCGCGCTGCCTGCGCTGCGACCACTTCGGCTTCGGCGCGTTCCGCGGGGGGAGGATCGAGCAGTGGTAAACCTCACCATCGACGGCCGCGCCGTGAGCGTGGCCGAGGGCACGTCCATCCTCGACGCCGCCGCCACCGTGGGCATCAAGATCCCCACGCTCTGCTACCTCAAGGATCTCAACGAGATCGGCGCCTGCCGCGTCTGCGTGGTGGAGATCGAGGGCATCGACCAGCTCGTGGCCGCGTGCAACAACACCGTGCTCGACGGCATGGTGGTGCGCACCAACAGCCCCAAGGTCCGCGCCGCGCGCCGCATGAACATGGAGCTTTTGCTGGCCACGCACGACTCCGAGTGCACGAGCTGCGTGCGCTCCGGCAACTGCACGCTGCAGACGCTTGCCAACGACCTCGGCATCTCCGACCTGCCCTACGAGAAGCGCCTCATGCACGACCCGTGGGACAAGAACTTCCCGCTCATCCGCAACAACGACAAGTGCATCAACTGCCTGCGCTGCATCCAGGTGTGCGAGAAGATCCAGGGCCTCGGCGTCTGGGACCTCGCCAACCGTGCCACGCACACGAGTGTGAACGTCCGGGGCGGCGGCTCGATCGCCGAGTCCGACTGCACCCTCTGCGGCCAGTGCATCACGCACTGCCCGACGGGGGCCCTGCGCGAGCGCGACGACACGCAGAAGGTCTTCGACGCGCTTGCCGACCCCGAGAAGGTCGTCGTGGTGCAGATCGCGCCGGCCGTGCGCGCCGCCTGGGGCGAGAGCCTGGGCCTCCCGCGCGAGGAGGCCACCGTCGGCCGTCTCGTGGCGGCGCTGCGCCAGATGGGCGTGGACTACGTCTTTGACACGGACTTCTCGGCCGACCTCACCATCATGGAGGAGGGCACCGAGCTCCTGCACAAGCTCGCGCACCGCGAGGAGAACACGTTCCCGATGTTCACCTCCTGCTGCCCGGGCTGGGTGCGCTACGTCAAGGCCGTGCGCCCCGAGCTCACCGACCAGCTCTCCACCTCCAAGAGCCCGGGCCAGATGTTCGGCGCCGTGGCCAAGAGCTACTTCGCCGAGCTCAAGGGCATCGACCCGCACAATATTTTCTGCGTGGAGATCATGCCGTGCACGGCCAAGAAGGCCGAGGTCGCCATCCCCGTCATGAACGACGCCTGCGGCGATGCGGACGTGGACGTCTCGCTCACCACGCGCGAGGTGGACCGCATGATTCGCGCCGAGCACATCGACGCCACCACGCTCCCCGAGGAGGAGTTCGACCAGCCGCTCGGCACCGCCACCGGCGCGGGCGTCATCTTCGGCGCCACCGGCGGCGTCATGGAGGCGGCGCTGCGCACCGCGTACCACGTGGTGACCGGCGAGACCCCGCGCCCGGACGCCTTCTCGGAGATCCGCGGCCTCGACGGCTGGAAGGAGGCCACGTTCGACCTCGCCGGCACGCCGGTGCGCGTGGCGGTGGTCCACGGCCTCGCCAACACCGCGTTCCTCCTGGATGCGATCGCGGAGGGCGCCGTGGAGTACGACTTCGTTGAGGTCATGGCCTGCCCCGGCGGCTGCGCGGGCGGCGGCGGCCAGCCCATCCACGACGGCGAGGAGCTGGCGGGCGTCCGCGGAGACGTCCTGTGGGGCCTCGACCGCAGGGCCAAGCTCCGCAACTCCTACGAGAACCCCGCGATCCAGGCCATCTACCGGGACTACCTGGGCGAGCCCAACTCCGAGCGCGCCGAGGAGCTCCTCCACACCGACCACCACGCCTGGAGCATCCACTAACGTGGAAAGGGGACAGTCCCTTTTCCACATTCGGGCCCGGACCGTCACCCCCACGGTCCGGGCCCCTTTGCTGACGGAGATTATGCGCACCCGTGTAGGTTATGCGCACTCCCGCAGCTTATGCGCATGCTGTCCCTCAACAAAGCCGCAGCTCAGCGCCCTGGGCGAGAAAAACGTCGCGCCGTTCCGTGCGCATAACCTACGCGAGTGCGCATAACCTGTCAGGAGGCGCGGGCGGTCCTCTCAGCAGCAGGCGGGAATGACGGCGTCGTCGGGCAGGACGTGCGAGAGCTCAGCCGCCAGGCCCTTCTCGTCGGCCGGGGCAATCTCGAGCAGCTGGCGAACCCGTTGCGAGATGTAGCGGTTGAGGGCGGAGAGGCGCGCCTCCGGGACGGGGTGGAGGGGGTGGTTGGAGAACTGGAAGTCGATCATCCCCCGTAGCGCCTCATGGTGCCCCTCCGACATGACGAGACGGGCCACGCTGTCAAAGGTGAGGTTGCTGCCCGCCGGTCGCCTGATCGCCCCCTGCCGGGGCCAGGTCGGATAGTCCTGCTCCATGTCGCCGGGGAAGAGCGCCAGGTTGTGGTCGAAGAGCGGCGCCATGCCCAGAAGCTCGCCCGTCAGGTTGTTCCGGAGAAAGCCAAAGTTGTTGGCGTGGCGGTCGGTGTTGCAGACGAGCGCGTCGAAGACGTACATGGTCCGCAGCGCGCCGAAGGCCTCGTCGGATACGCGCCGTGCCGCCTCGAGCGCCGCCGGGAAGAGGGACTGCTGGGTCGCGGTCCAGAAGGGGACGTATGCGGTTGCGGCGTCGTGCATGAGCGGGCAGACCGAGGCGAGACGACCCTTCCATTCCTTCAGGTCGTAAAAGACGTGAGACACGCCAAAGGCCTCCGCCGCCTGCGCCGCAAAGAACTCAGAGTAGGGTTCCATGCCGGAGTTCGCAAAGCCCTCGGTGCCGCCCTTGTAGAGCCACAGCTTTCCGTCCACACGGCGCCATGCCTTGGGAAACTGGCCGTCGGTCGTCCATTCGCTCGAGAGTCCGGCCTTGTGCCGCTGACTCGTGGTATAGCCCGTGTAGGCGACCAGCGCCAGTGTCTCGTCAAGATCGTTGTCAAAGAGGTTGTGCTCCGCCCAGGTTCCCGGGAAGCCTGCAGGCACGACCCAGTAGGCGTCGTTGACAGAGAGCCCGAGACACACGTCAAGAATTCCGAAGGTGCTGTCGTCCGTGACGCCCGCCTGGGCGAGGATCTGGTCCACGAACCTTCGGTTCTTGGGAATGACCCGGGTCTCGAGCCACGAGAGCAGACGCTCTCCCGATTCGGGGTCGGGCCAGAGCGGAAGGGGGAGCAGACGGCGATTCGCGGTGACAGGCTCGTCCACAGAGACGGAGACCGTTCCAAAGGCGTCCCGAGTTGCCGTGAAGACGAGAAGGACCTCGTCTTGCAGCCTGAGTTCGTAGCGCTTGTGCGACTGTGATGGCGAGGGCACGGTCTCCACCTCCTTCTCTGATCATCATATCATCGGCCTAACCAGGTGATTCTGCGGGGCTACCACTCGGCCACGCGGGCCCTCATGCCCGCGACGTCGAGCACGCCCTCGGCGAAGCCCTTGCGGACGAGCTCGGTGGGCACCAGCTCGTCGTACTTCTCGAAGTAGGGGACCTCGGCCGGGTAGAGGAGCTCCATCGGGTCATCGAGGCGCTCTGCCGCGTCCTTCACCACCGAGAAGAACTCCTGCTCGCCCGCCTTCATCACAAAGGTCATGAAGTACGGGCGCGACGAGTTGACGCCCTTGATGCCCAGCTCCCCGGCGCACTTGATCTTGATTAGGCGCTCCAGGGCGAGAAACGCGTAGGTGCCGAGCCACGGCAGCAGGCACCACATGGTCTGCTCCTTGTCGTTCTCGCCCAGGCAGACGAGGGGGCCGGCCGTGAGCTCGGAGTTTCTGGCCACGCGCCGCGCCTCGCGCAGGCGAGCGCGGGCGTGCTCGCGCAGGTAGGGATAGGGCGCGCTCTCCTCCAGCACGCGGCGCATCCGCTCGAGGATGTGCGTGTTGATGTCTCCGGCCACGTCGCCAAAGTACGCCGGCACCTTGCCCTTGACCTGCGTGACGTAGAGCAGGTGCCGCTCGTGGTCCACCTCGTCCACGATCCAGACGTGCCCCGCGATGGCCACCTTCTCCCCGGGCGGGGGCGGGGCGCAGAGCGTGCCGATCTCCTCGGAGCCCAAGCGCACGGTGTACTCGACGTTCTCCTGGAAGACGGCGAAGAACTTGTAGGAGCTGGTCACGCGCTCGCCGGCGAGGCCCACGATGAGGCCGCCGCCCTCGGTCTGCTCGAGGTAGTCCAGCTCAAGCAGGTGGCGCAGCAGCACGCGGAAGTCGTCCGCCGTCACGCGGTGGAAGTAGGTGAGCGTGAGCACGCGGCTCGCGAGCTGGGCGGGGGAGAGCTCCCCCTCGCCGGCGAGCGTGGCCAGCGTCTGGTGGCAGAGCAGGCTGTAGGGCAGGCGGTTCAGGTTGGGCGGCTCCACCCAGCGCTCCTCCCGGTAGAGCTGGACGAGCGCGATGCCCTGCAGCAGCTTCCAGGGGATGGTCTCCGGCAGGAGCGTGCGCGCCTCCGGCTGCTCCTCGCGCATGACGAACCACATCTCCGGCGGGGCCTCGCGCCGGCCGGTGCGGCCCATGCGCTGGAGGAACCCGGACACGGTGAACGGGGCGTCGATCTGGAACGCGCGCTCGAGCCGGCCCACGTCGATGCCAAGCTCCAGCGTGGCGGTGGCCACGATCGAGAGGTCGGAGGCGTCGTCGCGCATCTGCTCCTCGGCGGACTCGCGGATGGCGGCCGAGAGGTTGCCGTGGTGGATGAGGAAGCGGTCCGGCTCGCCGTTGGCCTCGCAGTAGGCGCGCAGCGTGGTGCAGACCTCCTCCGCCTCCTCGCGGGAGTTGCTAAATATCAGACATTTCCTGCCCCTGGTGTGTTCGAAGATGTAGCCGATACCCGGGTCGGCATTCGCAGGCGCCAGGTCCGTGGGAGGCTCGGGAGGGCCGGGGCTTATCGCCGTGCTCGGACAATCCTGCTCGCACGGACAGGCCGCCGGCCTGTCCGGCTCGTGCGGAACTGCGCGCGGAGGTAACCCCCCGGCCCCATGCAGGGATTCCTCCGGCTCGACCGCGATGACGTCGGCATCGACACATCCGTCCGAGGTTTGGACTTCGGACTCGTCGGCCTGCGGGCCCGTCTGGTAGAAGTGCTCCATCGAGAGGCGCCAGACGCGTGGTGGCTCCTCGACGCGCGGGATCACGCAGTCGCGGCCGGTTCCGGCGGCAAGAAACGCGCCCACGGCCTCCGGGTCGCCGATCGTGGCGGAGAGGCCGATGCGCCGTGGCTGTACGCCCGCAATTCTCGCCAGACGTTCGATGAGGCAGAGGCATTGGCCGCCGCGGTCCTGCCGCAGGAGGGAGTGAATCTCGTCGATCACTACGTAGCGCAGGTCGCAGAAGAGCTTGGACACGACGGTGTGCCGGCGCATGAGCAGGGCCTCGAGTGACTCCGGCGTGATCTGCAGGATGCCCGACGGACGTCTCATGAGGCGCGCCTTGTGCGAGGCGGAGACGTCCCCGTGCCAGTGCCAGACGTTGATCCCGGCCTCCTCGCAGAGGTCGGTCAGGCGGTAGAACTGGTCGTTGATCAGGGCCTTGGTGGGGCCGATGTAGAGCGCCCCCACCGAGGCGGGCGAGTCCTCCCAGAACTCGGTCAGGATGGGGAAGAAGGCGGCCTCGGTCTTGCCGGACGCGGTCGAGGCGCACAGCAGCACGTGGTCGTCCGTGTCAAAGATGGCCTCGCCTGCGGCGACCTGGATGCCGCGCAGGTTCTCCCACTCGTGCGCGTAGATGAAGTCCTGCACGAACGGTGCATATCGGTCAAAGACGCCCATGAAACCACCTCGTCGTCAGTATACGAACAGACGTTTCGTAGGGCAAGACGTCCGTGACCATTCCACGTGCGGTTTGGGTTCACGCCGCGCCGCCACGCACGTGCGCCAGAGGTGGCGGGTGAAAACACCGCTTACAAATCCGGGCGCATGGTAGGCTGGCGGTGGCTCGGTGCTTACGGTCTGGCGCGGAATGCAGGTTTTTCTCGTCCAGATGCGCAACGCGCCGGGTTTCGTAAGCGGTCACGTGCTCCGACGGTGCAACGCCCCGGCAACGTTAAGCGCCCGTGTCGGCGTTCGTGCTCAGCGTCTCTCGCAGCTCGGCGACGCGCCGACGGCTCACGGGCAGCGTGGTGCCGTCGTCGAGCGTGAGCTCGCTCGCGCCCACGGAGCGAACGTGGCGCAGGTTCACTACCACGGAGCGGTGGCAGTAGGCAAAGCGACCCTCCGGCAGCGCCTCGGCAATCTGGGCGAGCGTCATGTTCATCTGGATGGACTCCCCGTCCGCGAAGTGGATGGCGCGGACGCGGTTGAGCGAGTCCACGTAGGTGATGTCGTCGGGCAGAAAGCTCACGGCCTGGGAGGGCGTGGAGGGCACGACGGGCTCGTCCGCCACGGGCAGCGTCGCCTGCTGCTCAAGCTCCGCCACGCGCTCGCGGGTGCGTGCCAGCTCGGCGGCGAGGGCGTCGCGCGCGCGAGTGTGTTGCCGCAGCGTCTGCTCGAGTGCCGCGCGCTGGGCCGCCTGCTCGCTCGCGAGGCGGACCATGCGCAGGAGCCACCACATGAAGACGACGCAGTCCACGCTGACGACGATGGCCAGGGGGAAGTACTGCTGCTCGTAGGTGAGGGGAGGTAGCCACGCCCCCAAAAGCAGCGTGAGGAGGATCACCAGCACGAGCGCGGTCATGCGCCACCACAGGGAGGGGGAGATGTGCGCGTCGAACGCCCGCCGGAGCGCATGCATGACGGGGATCATGGCAAGGAAGAAGACGGCGTTCACGATGACAAGCGCGATGAGGAAGCCGGGCGGTACATGAAGCCGTCGGAGCCCTCGTCCAGGCGCAGCAGCGCGCTGGCGTTTGACGTGGTGAACGTCACCAGAAAGCCGTAGAGCGCGACGAGCGAGAACGCAAAGGCCTTATGGGAGCGATCGGCGTCCACCTCGCGCGCGTAGAGCACGAGCAGCGCCACCACGATGGCGAGAAACACGAGGTTCTGGCACGTCTTTCTGACGAGGACCCAGAAATAGGTCGCGTCGGGAACCGGCATCGTTGCCACTAGGAGAAACGGTACGAGCCCGACGGCGACGATCGCGCCCGCCTTGAGCCAGGCGCGCCGTGTGCCCGTGCGGAGGCGGCCACGGAACGGCACGAGGCAGAGCGTCGCGCACGGCACGATCTGTGCGAGCAGGCCAATGATGTTGCGGATGAGACTTCTGTCATGGTGGGCCCCGTGGGTTGATCGTCTGAATCCGATGATATGCCCCGTCGTCAGGTAAAACGTTGGGGATGAGCCATTTGCTAACATACGTACTGTACTTGATGTGTTACTGGAGGGGGCCTTATGGGTCGGGGAGACGCGGAGCGCGTCAGGCGCCTTGCCGCGTGCGCCCTTGCGCTGGTCGCGGCCATCCTGTGCGCAGGATGCTCGGAGGGCATCGACACCCTGGCCCGCTATGTCGGCAGTCGCGTGACGGGTGAGCAGTACGTGAGCCCGCGCGGCCAGGTCTGTCTCGACGCGGCGGAGGCCCTTGTCGGCGCGCTCGAGGCGGGGGACGAGGACGCGATTGTCGGGCTCTTCTCGCCCAGCGCGCGAGCGTCCTCCAAAGACCTTGAGGAGCGTGCGCATGAGCTGGTGGAGGGCTGCTCCGGCCAGTCCGAGTACCTCGACAGCCAGTCGGTGACGCGCCCCGTGGAGTCCGAGCAGGTCGATGACGGCAAGCGCCGCGTGGAGCTCTCGGTCGAGTTCTCGTTTGCCCTGGGCGGCCAGAACTACTGGTGCTACCTGACGACCGTGAGCGAGAACGACTTTGACGAGGACGAGGTGGGCGTCTCCACGATCATCGTATGGTCCGAGGACGCGTACTCGGCGATGCTCTACGACGCGCGGGGGACGGACTGGCCCGACGCGCCGGGCCTGCACCTCGAGCTGTCGTACCCCCTTCAGTGGGAGACGTGCCTCGTGAATAACGACCCCCTGCGCCATGAGGCCGGGGACGCCATCTCTGACGTTGACGAGGTCGCGGCGTTTCTCGACGAGGGCGAGAAGACTGTCGACGACTTTGAGGGGCGCTTTGGCCAGCCCTGCTGCGTGTCGTGGACGGGCGACGGGCGCGTCTACTACGAGCTCGCGGGCAACGGGGAGGACCCCCGCTATCTTGAGGTAAACGCAACGGCGTCGGACGAGCCGATCTACTCCGTGTATGTGGTGGGCGAGCGTGACGTGGTCGAGAAGGTGTGGGACGGGGACGGCGACGCCTAGATCGTGAACTCGGCGTAGGCGGCGTCCACGTCCTGGGCGCCGGCGGCGACGGTGGGCGCGCTCACCGCTCCGGAGAACGCGTCGGTCTTGAGCAGGGCGTCAACGTCCGTCCCGGGGTTCTGGCACACGATGTCGAGAAGCTCGATGAAGTCGCGGATGACCTCGCGCGGCGTGAGGTGGGTGTCCGCGCCCACGCGGCCGAACTCCACCTGGAGGAAGCTCACGAGCTGCGCCTCGGTGAGGGCGCGCTCGTAGCCGAAGTAGCCGGCGTGGATGTCAGCGAGCTTCTCAATGAGGACGAGCAGCTCCTCGTAGGTGAGTGGCTCGAGATGGATGACCGGGGCGAGCATGTCCGCGAGTCCCGCGCTCGCAAAGCGTCCCTGCGAGAGGCGGCTGCGCAGCGCCTCATAGGAGAAGACGCCGCGACGGCGATCCTCGATTGACTGCGGCGTGCCGCCCATGATGATGCCCAGGTGGTGAGCCTTACCCTGGAGCGTGTCGTTGTACATGGTGAGGATCTTCTCGTAGTTGTACTGACGCGAGGTGGCGTTGGGGATCTTGTAGAGATTCACCAGCTCGTCGATGAGGACGATGAGCCCCTGGTAGCCGGCGCCCACGAGGAACTGCGCAAAGAGCTTGAGGTACTCATACCAGGTGTCATCGGTGATGCAGGCGTTGACGCCCAGCTCGCCGCGGGCCTCGGTCTTGGTGCGGAACTCGCCGCGCAGCCACTTGACCACGCCGTCGCGGCGCTCGTCGTTGCCCTCGAGGCTCGCCTGGTAGTAGAGGCGCAGCACGCTCGTGAAGTCGAACCCGCAGACGAGCTCGCGGATGGGGGAGAGCTGTTCGGCGAGCGCCTCCTCGGCGTTGGGCGCCTCGCGCAGCGCGGCGACCCAGCGGTCCAAAACGAGCTGCAGCGCCCCGCCCTCAGGGCGCGTCTTGGTGGAGAGGTTGCGAATGAGCTCGCGATACGTGGCGAGCCCCTGGCCCTGGCCGCCCTGGAGGCGGCGCTCGGGGGAGAGGTCGGCGTCGGCCACCACAAAGTCGTTGCCCATCGCGTGTGTGCGGATGGTCTGCAAAAGGAAGCTCTTGCCGGCGCCGTAGCGACCTACGAGGAAGCGGAAGCTCGCGCCGCCGTCTGCCACGAGCTCCAGGTCGTGTAGGAGCGCCCGGATCTCGCGCTCGCGTCCGACGGTGACGTAGGGCAGCCCGATGCGCGGCACGACGCCGCCCTTGAGCGAGTTTATGATGACCGCCGCTATGCGCTTGGGTACCTTCGGCGTGCCTGTCACGGAGCCTCCCTTCCCCGACGGGCCTCCCATGATAGCATGCGCCCGGGACAGAGCAAACAGATGTTCTGCTCACAGAGAGGGGCCGGTCCCGAGTCTGTCGGGACCGGCCCCGAAGATGCCGCGCCGCCGGATGTGCTACCAGCTGATCTTCACGATCGGCTTGATGAGGTCGCGGGGCTTCTCGTCCATGACGCGGAAGGCGTCCTCGATCTCGTCGAATCCCTCAAAGGTGTAGTTGAGCATCTTGCCGGGGTGCAGACGACCGGCGCGGATGACGTTGAGCAGACGGCCGATGCGATAGGCGCCGCCGGGGCAGAACCCCGTCTTGAGGGCGACGTCGCTCATTCCGAGGCCCCAGAGCGCGGTTGGGATCTCGAAGGTCTCGGAAGCGTCGAAGTAGTTGATGTTGGAGATCACCCCGCCGGGACGCGTGAGCTGGAGCGCCTGGTTGACGCTCGACGCCCTGCCGCCGGCGATGATGCAGGCGTCGACGGGGCCGGCGAGGTCGAGGATCTGCTCGACCACGTCGCCCTCCTTGTAGCTCACGATGTCCGTGGCGCCAAACTCCCGCGCGAGGGCAGCGCAGTTGGGACGGGTGCCGATGCCGATGATGCGGCCGGCGCCGCGCAGCGCCGCGCCGGCGATCGCCATGAGGCCGACGGGGCCGATGCCAAAGACCACGACGGTGTCACCAAACTGCACGTCGGCCTGCTCCACCCCGTAGAAGCCCGTCGACATCATGTCGACGGTCATGAGTGCGTCCTCGACGCTCACGTCCTCGGGCTTGGCCACGAGGTTGGCGTCGGCGTTGTTGACGTGGTAGAACTCGGCGAAGACGCCGTCCTTGCTGCCCATGAACTTGAAGCTGCCGATGAGACGGCGGTCATGGGCGTTGTTGTCGTTGCGGCGCTGCAGCTGCGGGACCTCCCAGTCGGGCGTGTTGCAGGGCACTACGACGATGTCGCCGGGCCTGAAGTTCTGGACGAGTTCGCCCACCTCGACGACCTCGCCGATGGACTCGTGCCCGAGGATGAGGTTGTGCTTGGGACCCGATCCGCCGTGCATGCAGTGCGTGTCGCTCGAGCACGGTGCGACTGCGACGGGGCGCAGCAGCGCGTCGAGCGGGCCGACCTGTGGGCGGTCCTTCTCCATCCAGCCGGGGTTGTTCACTTCTATGACGCCGTATCCACGCATGTTGGTGATCCTTTCCTTCGGGAGCGGCATTGACCCGCCGCTCGGACAACCTGGTTCTTCTCGCCGGTCCCGGCTCCTGCTAGGAGGTGTGGCCCTCGCGCCTGTCGAGCACGAAGATGCGCACGAGCGTGATGATGATGCCCACGATCACGAGCCCCATGAGGATGAGGAAGGTGCGCGACATGCCAGTGATGAAGACGTCCGGCCGCTCGGGGATGTAGGCGGTCACGCGATAGCCGGCGACGTCGCTCATGTTGCCGTAGAGCAGCGCCATGGAGACGGTGATGCCGAGCGACTGGCCGAGGTAGCGCATGAGGTTGCCAAGTGAGCCCACGAAGCCGAGCATCTCGGGCTTGGCGTGGCTCATGATCAGGGAGTTGTTGGGCGCCTGGAAGATGGCGCTGCCGAGCGAGGTACCCATCATGATCGCGACGATGAGCGGGACGGGGGTGTCGAGCGAGAGCGAGGCGAACAGGCTCAGGCCCAGCGCGAACAGCGCCGCACCGACGACGACGGGGATGTTGCAACCGATCTTGTCGGAGACGGTACCGGAGATCGGGCCGACGATGGCGTTCACGAGCGAGTACGTAGCCACGATGGCGCCCGCGACGCCCGGCGCGATGCCCATGGCCTGCTGCAGGTAGAACGGGGAGATGACCGTGATGCCCGAGAGGGCGAGGAACACGCACACGGCCGTGAGCAGGCAGGCGTCAAAGCCGAGGTTCTTGAAGACGTCCATGTTGATGAGCGGGTCGGACTCGCGGCGCTCCACGACGACGAAGAGGACGAGCAGGACCGCAGCCGCGGCGAGCATGATCGCGTGCAGGGGCGAGAAGCCCTTCTGCATGAGGGTGATGGCGGCAAAGAAGAGCAGGATGGCGGGGGAGAGCAGGACGGCGCCCTTGACGTCGAAGCGCTTCCTCTCTGCGGGGCGGCGGTTGGGCAGGACCCTGAGGCCGACGAGGAACGAGACGACGCCGATGGGCACGTTGATGAGGAAGATGACGCGCCAGGGGGCCATGGAGACGAGGGCGCCTCCGATGGTGGGGCCGGACATGGCGCCGAGGGCGGTGAAGGTGGCCAGAAGCCCGAGGGCGCGGCCTCGGCTGTCGGCGAACATCTCGGTGATGATGCCCTGGTTGTTGGCCATGCTGGCAGCGATGCCGAGGCCCTGGACGGCGCGCGCGGCGATGAGGATGGGCAGGCTCGGCGCAAGCGCGCTCAGGAGCGACCCCACGGTGAAGGTGACGACGCCGAACTGGAAGACGCGAACCTTGCCGATCATGTCGCCGAGACGGCCGAAGGTGAGCAGGAACGCGCAGCTCACCACCAGCAGTGTGCTCGAGACCCACTGGACGAGGGCCATGTCCACCTCGAACGCGGTCTGCAGGGTGGGGAGTGCCACGTTGGCAATCGTGGTGTCGAGCATTTCCATGAGCGTCATGCACAGGATGACGATGAGGGCGAGGTTCTTCTGCCCCTTGGAGAGCTCTGCCGGGGACGAGGGCGATGTGCTCTGCTTGTTCACGCTGGTTCCTTTCGGTCTTGCCGTCGGGGGACTGACTTGGCGTACACGAATGTACGCCACGCGCAGCCATAAAATGACCAGATTAAGAAAATCGGTCACGTTTATTCGGTCAAAATGGAGGAGGGAGACGAGCGGGAGGTGATCATGCCGGCGATTTTTTCCGAGGAGGAGCGCAGGGGGCTGCGCCTTCGCATGCTGGACATCGGCTGGGAGCTGCTGCGCGACAAGGGCTTCCGCGCGCTGCGCGTGGAGGACGTGGCCCGGCGGGCGGGTCTCGCCAAGGGCACCTTCTACCACTTCTTCCCGTCCAAGGACGCCTTCCTTCAGGAGATGGTCGCAGAGAACCGGCGCGAGCTCTCCTCGGAGGTCGAGGGGCTGCTCTCCGACGAGGGCCGTCCCGACGAGGCGCGCGTCCGGGCGTGCCTGCACGAGGTGTGGAACAGCGATCGGCTGGTGTTTCGCTGTGTCGGGCTGGAGGATTACCGCAGGGTGTGCCTTACGCTGCCCGAGGGGTTCCAGCTGGGGCCCGTCGCGGGGAGCGGCATCATAGGCGGCCTGCTCGAGCGCGTTGCCCCCGGGCGCGACGCGGAGGCGCATGAGGTGGCGATGGCGCTGCAGCGCGTCGCGGCGCTCGCGCTCATGACCGAGGGGGTCTCCGACCGCGCCACACTCGACCGCGTCGTTGACATCTTGATTGACGATGCGGTCGACGTGCTCTTTGGGAGGCGGGATGCGTCCGGCGGGCCCGTGCGTGAGGGGGCGGGGCGCTCCTAGCCGTCGAGCGCCGAGCGCACCTCCTCGACATAGTCCTCCACGAGCTTGGGGACGCCCTGCGCGTCAAACTCGACCGCCGTGTCGCCGAGCAGGTCGTAGAGCTTCCCGTTGATCGCGTCGACCAGGAGGTCCGCTCCGGTGACGTCTGATGCACGCCCATCGATCAGGTCACGGAGAAATGCGAGCTCGTCCGCAGTGAGTGCCAGGGTATCGTTCTTCTCGTCTCGTGACGGCGCCACGGGCTCCGGTGCCAGGGGCTCTTCCTCGCGCTCCTCGTCGACGAGCAGGGCCTCGCGGGTCTCGGCGGCGCTTGCACGGATATTCGCGAGCTTGGCGAGGTCGATCTCTATGTGACGAGGGGCGTGCCTCTTGCGCCACGCAAGGTAGTCGCCAATCTCTCGGTCGATGATCTGCGTGAGGTACTTGGGATCGCCGCGCTCCTTGAGCTGGTGGGGATAATCGAGCGCCTGCCTGAGCCGCTGGTCGACGGCATGGAGGATCTGCCCGAGCTTTGCGCTGCGCGCACCGCCGTCATGGAGCGCGTCGAGCGACCAGATGCCGTTCTGGCAGAGGTAGCGGCAGGTCTCGTCGAGCTCGATGACGCAGTCCTCGTGCCTGTGGCTCGGGTAGAACACAGCCGAGGCAAACATCAGGTGAGGCATGGTGTGGCGTGTGCCAAAAAGGCTTGCGGAGAGGCCTTGGGTACGGCTTCTGTGGTAATAGCGCGCGAGCTGGCAAAAGACGCCGCAGGTGACGGCGACAAGTGCGTCCGGGTCGTCCTGGTGGAGCCGCGACTCCCGGAGGCGGTACGTCGAGAGTTCGTCAAGGGCGGAGAAGAGCGTGGGGTCCGTCCTGTCCACATACGGGTTGGTGCGCCGACTCCGTCCCTGCGCTGACGCGATCGCCGCAGACTCGGCGTGGGCGAGCGTGGCAACTGCACGGTCATGCGTGGTATTGAGGTAGGGTTCGGCAAGCTCGGCGGAGAGCCCGTGGTAGATGACGTAGTCCACGAGCCAGGGGCGCACGTAGCGGTCCGTGGTCGGCTCAAAGGTACGATACGTCTGCCAGAACGACTCGATGGCGCGAAAGGCGGGCTCACCGGGCTCCACGCCGATTCCGTTTATGAGCTCGTAGAGGTAGACGTATGCGAATGAGGCCGAGGTCCGCTCGATGTGGCCGGCGCGTACGCGCGAGCGCCAGGTGAAATAGCCGCGCAGCTGGGGATTGGTCATCGACTCGTAGGTTGGGAAGTACGTCTTGAACTCGCCCTCGTAGGGGAAGTCGTCCTCGTAGTCGACCATGAGGCGCGCCTGCTCGACGAAGAGCCGGGCGTCCGACCAGGAGCGCGCCTCGGGACGTCGGGCGAGCGCGCGCATCTCGCGGATGGGGTCGGGGAGGTAGCTCGAGAGCTGGGAGCCGCGCAGGAGGATGGGCTCGTCGGCATAGGTGCGCGCGGTCGCGAACGCGCGGCCGCCCTTGACGCGGGTCGCGGCGAGGATCTGCTCTATGATCGCGTCGACGTCCGGCATCGCACCTCCCTTGCCTCGATTTCCATCATACCCGGCCTTGGCGGGGCGTCCGAGCCATGCAAAACGAGCGCTCGTGTGATATCCGCGCGCGCTCGGGCGCAAAACGGCCGTTCGTGTGATGGGATTTTCGCCCCTACCGGGGAGCCCGAGCCGCAAATCCCCTGTTGAGTTATAGAATCTACAACTATATATTGAACTGGAGGCTCGTTCGGACCCGTTTTGCTATCACACGAGTGACCGTTTTGCGTCCGGTGGGGCGGATTCATCACACGAAGGGCAGTTTTGCATCGCGCACGAACACGAGGGAGTCGTCGGAGGAGCGCTCGGCGCTCAGCTCGTACCCGCGCTCGCGAAAGTCGCGCAGCTCGTTGACGGTCCTCACGCCGCGTTCGGCGCACCAGCGGATGAAGGTGCCGCGCGCCGCCTTTGCCTCGGTCGCCGGCTGGCGGAGCCGGCCGTCGCGCATTACGCCAAAGATGCAGGTCGTGACCTGAGGGCCGTCCGAGCGCACCCAGGGTGTGACGGCGCGCGCGTACTCGACGGAGGCGACGTTGACGATGGCGTCGCAGCCCTCGGCGGCGAGTGTCTCGTAGAGGGCGTCCCCCCAGAACTCGTAGAGGTTGCGAGCGCCGTCCACCGCAAGGCGCGCCTGCATCTCCAGGCGATACGGCACCACGCCGTCGAGCGGGCGCAGCATGCCGTAGAGGCCCGAGAGGATGCGCAGGTGCTCATCGAGCCATGCGAGCTCGCGCTCACTCATGACATGCGGCGCGAGGTGCGTGTATTGGATTCCCTCGTAGGCGACGACGGCGGCCGTCGTGTCGCGGGAGAGGTCCATGGTGCGGAACCGCTCGTAGTTGAGGTCCGCCAGACGGTCGCTGCATCCCCAGAGCGCCTGGGCCTCGTCGCGGGACAGCGCCCGCACGGCGCGCATCAGGGTCTCGGCGCGCTCCAGAAACGCCGGCTCGTGCACGGGCCAGGGCGGCGCGTCCTGCGCCCGCATCTTCTTTGCCGGGGAGATGATGAATCTCAGTGACATGACGCTCCTTTCGGGGACAATCCTAGCAGGCACCTAGGTCGGATGCCGGGGGAGGGACATGGCGCTCGGAGGAAAGAGGCTCGTGGCGGCCGCGCTGGCGGGCGGCTCGCTCGCTGCGGCGGCGGGCGGCTGGCTCTGGCGCACGCGCCCGCACGTCGTCTTGACCATGAGCGGGGTCGCGCTCGTCCAGACCGTGAGGGGCGAGGACGGCGAGCCCGTGCGCGTCCTGCGCACGGGCGCCGTCTATCAGTCCGCGACCTACCTCGACGCGCGCAGGATGGAGCCGGTCTTCGCGTACTATCGGGCCTTCGGCCGCCTCTTCGACCTGCGGCCCGACGCCCGTCGCGTGCTGGCGGTCGGGGGCGGCGGGTTCGCCTTCCCCAAGCTCGTCGCGGCGGAGCATCCCGGCGTGCGCACGGATGTGGTGGAGATCGACTCGGCGGTCATCCGCGCCGCGCGCCGCTGGTTCTTCCTCGACGAGGCCGTCGACCTGGCCCGAGCGCGCGGCGGCGACCTGCGCGTCATCTGCGACGACGGCCGCGCCTACCTCGAGCGCGCGGTCGGTCCCTATGATGCCGTGGTCCTCGACGCCTTCGTCGGCGCTCGGCCCGTGCGCTCGCTCGCCACGGTGGAGGCGCTGCGGCTCGTCCGCCGCGCGCTCGTGCCGGGCGGCGTCTGCCTCATGAACGTCGTCTCGCGCGCAAGCGGCTCCGATGTGGGCTTCCTGCGCTCGGTCACGGCCACCGCCCTCGAGGTCTTCCCTCACGTCGAGGTGACCCTCGCCACCGACGAGACGCACGCCGCAGAGGACAACTACCTCCTCGTGGCCTCCGACGCCCCGATCGGCCTGCCCGACGCCATCCCGTTCGACGAGGACTTTCTCGGGGACGTCCTGTTCGATATCTAAGCGTTGGCGACTAAGATTTTCTTAAGTCGGGTACACTACCCCACGTTCAACAACCTGCACGGAAAGGGGCGCGCCGCATGCGCAAGTTCAAGACAGAGAGCAAGAAGCTGCTCGACCTCATGATCAACTCGATCTACACCAACCGCGAGATCTTCCTCCGCGAGCTCATCTCCAACGCCTCGGACGCCATCGACAAGCTCTACCTCAAGAGCCTCACGGACAGCTCCGTGCAGGTCGACCAGGCCAACCTCGCCATCAACGTGGCCTTTGACAAGGACGCGCGCACCATCACCGTCTCGGACAACGGCATCGGCATGACGGCCGACGAGCTGGAGAAGAACCTCGGCACCATCGCCCACTCCGGCTCCGAGGAGTTCAAGGCCGCCAACGCCGAGGCCCAGGGTGACGCCGTGGACATCATCGGCCGCTTTGGCGTGGGCTTCTACTCCGCCTTCATGGTCGCGCGCGAGGTCACCGTGGTCACGCGCGCCTACGGCTCGGACGAGTGCAACCGCTGGACCTCGGACGGCATCGAGGGCTACACGATCGAGCCCGTCGCCGCCGACGACCCGGCCTATCGCGCCACCTGCGGCACCACGATCGTCCTCACCCTCAAGGAGAACGCCGAGGAGGCCAACTACGACGAGTTCCTCAGCGAGTGGAAGCTCAAGGAGCTCATCAAGAAGTACAGCAACTACGTGCGTCACCCCGTGCAGATGCTCGTGACCAAGAGCCGCCAGAAGGAGAAGCCCGCCGACGCCGGCGACGACTACAAGCCCGAGTGGGAGGACTACACCGAGCTCGAGACCATAAACTCCATGACCCCGATCTGGAAGAAGCGCTCCTCCGAGGTCACGGACGAGGAGTACGCCGAGTTCTACAAGTCCACCTTCCACGACTGGACCGACCCTGCGCGCACCTTCAGCCTCCACGCCGAGGGCACGCTCGAGTACGACGCCCTGCTCTTCATCCCCGGCCAGGCGCCCTTCGACCTCTACAGCCGCGACTACGAGAAGGGCCTCGAGCTCTACAGCTCCAACGTCCTCATCATGGAGAAGTGCGCCGACCTGCTGCCCGACTACTACAACTTCGTCCGCGGCGTCGTCGACTCCGCCGACGTCTCCCTCAACATCTCGCGCGAGACCCTGCAGCAGACCCGCCAGCTCCAGGCCATGGCCCGCCGCATCGAGAAGAAGATCACGGGCGAGCTCGAGGCGATGCGCGACAACGACCGCGAGGACTACGAGAAGTTCTTCGAGAACTTCGGGCGCGGCCTCAAGTACGGCATCTACTCCAGCTACGGCATGAAGAAGGACGAGCTCGCCGGGCTGCTCCTGTTCTGGAGCGCGCGCGAGCAGAAGATGGTTACGCTCCAGGAGTACGTGGCCGCCATGGCGGACGGCCAGAAGGCGATCTACTATGCCGCCGGCGACGACCGCGAGCGCCTGGCCAAGATGCCCGTCGTGGAGGCGGTGCTCGCCAAGGGCTACGACGTGCTGCTCTGCACGCAGGACGTGGACGAGTTCTGCTTCCAGGCCATGCGCGACTTCACGGCCACGGGCCTGCCCAAGACCTACGAGGACGACGCCGCGCGCGAGGCGGCGGAGAAGGCCGTGGCCGACGGCGCCGAGCCCGAGGTCGAGGACCGCACCGTCGAGCTCAAGAACGTGACCTCCGGGGACCTGGACCTTGCCTCCGACGAGGAGAAGAAGGAGGCCGAGGAGGCCACGAAGGCCAACGAGGGCCTGTTCGGCGCCATGAAGGACGCGCTGGGCGAGAAGGTCGAGAAGGTCGCGGTGTCCACACGCCTCGCCGCCGACGGCGCGCCGGCCGTGATCACCTCCGAGGGCCCGCTCAGCCTTGAGATGGAGAAGGTCCTCGCGGCCGGCCCCGAGTCCGGCGAGGCCCCCAAGGCCGTCCGCGTGCTCGAGGTCAACGCCAAGCATCCGGTCTTCGAGAAGCTCCGTGCGGCTCAGGACGCGGGCGACAAGGACAAGGTGGCGCTCTACGCCGGGCTGCTCTACAACCAGGCGCTGCTCGTCGAGGGCATCCTGCCCGAGGACCCCGTGGCCTTTGCGTCGCAGGTCTGCGAGCTGATGTAGCGATCGCTTCAGCGCGGGGGTGGCCCCGGCATAGGTCCGGCGCTCGGACAGCTTCTCCGCACCTTTGGTGCGGAGAAGAACTCGCGGCGGGCCTATGCCGGGGCCCGCGTTGTTGCGGCGTTTGGCGACGGAGACTTACTCGGTGCGCTTTCTTAGGGCTCTGGTGATTTCGCGGAGTGGCGGTGGCGTAAAGGGGACGGGCTTCTCTCCGTAGCGCTCCTGGCAGGCGTTGCGGGAGATGCGGTGGACCTCGGCGGCGAGGGCTTCGTCGCGCATGCGCGCGCAGATAAGCCCCGCAACCTGGTTCTCGGTGGCGCTGGGCTCCCAGCGGACGCCGGCGTGCCGGGCGGCGCGGCAGACGCGGGCCCAGGCAGCCCGCCAGGTCGTGACGCGTTGCCGCCGGGCGAGAAGGACGGCCGCAGCGCCGCCCGCTGCCACCAGGGCCAGGGCGAGAAGGGTGGGCGTAAGCCACGGCGTCGACGTGGCCTCGACCTCGTCGTTCTTCTCGGCAGGCTCGTTTTCCGCAGGTTCCTCCTCGGGCTGCGTGGGCGTCTGATCGGGGGCGTCCGGCGTATCGGCGGGCTCCTCCGGTTCCGGCTCGGGCGTCGGCGTTGCCGCGCCGTCGCCTGCGGACGGCGTCACGTCCACGCCCACCCAGCCGATGCCGTCGAGCCAGACCTCGGCCCAGGCGTGGAGCTGGCGCATCGTGACCAGGCGCTCCCCGTCCGCGTCCGTGCCGTCGCCCGGCGAAAAGCCCAGGGCCACGCGCGCCGGGACGCCCGCCTCGCGCGCGAGCAGGGCGAACGCCGTGGCGTAGTGCGTGCAGTAGCCGCTCCGCGCCTCGAGGAAGCTGCCGATCGCGTCAAGGTTGCCCTCGTCGCCGCCCGGCGCGTCGAGCGAGTAGGAGAAGCTGCCGTCCGTGAAGAAGCTGACGAGCCAGCGGACGACCTCCACCTGGTCGGAGAGGGTCTGCGGCGCGGCGTCGCCACGCGAGAAGGGGAGCTGGTCCACGACCTCGGCGACCTCGGGCGGGAGCTGCGCGGGCGCCCAGAGCATCCGCTCGTCGGGGGCCGCCGTCGCGGTGTCGTTGCGGCCGAGGTCCCGCGCGAGGTTTTCCAGGGAGGCCAGGTCCCGGACGGTCGTGATCGGCGCGACGTAGCAGCCCGCCGTCTCGTGGGCGGAGCCGTCGCCGCTCACGAGCGCGGTGCCCGGGGGCACGGGGCCGTCCGTTGCCGCTCCCTCCTCCAGCCGGAGCTCCGTCGTGACGAGCGGGGCGGCCGCCGGCGGGTCCGAGCGGACGCCGGCCCAGTAGAGGGGCGAGCTGTCCTCGAGCCCCGTGCCCGCGTCGCCGCCGAAGGACCACGTCTCCCCGTCAAAGCTGTCGAGGACGCTCAGGCGCAGGTAGAGAGGTTCGTCCGCCGTGGTCTCATAGGTGAGGACGCGCGCGCTCGACCGGTTGCGCAGGTCGCGCGAGAGCTCGACGAGCGGGTTCACGCGCGTCCCGCCCGAGTCCGAGGCCGACCAGGCCGTGAAGCTTCCCGAGGGAGCCAGCGCGCCCGAGGCCCAGCCCAGCGCCGCCGCGAGCAGCGCGACGGTGACGCCCCGTACAAGGCGTGGACGCACGGTCACGGAGATCCAGACGAGCAGGAGGCCCAGCGCGACGGCCGCGCCAACCCAGCCGGTCCGCGCGGCCGGACCCATGACGGACTGGTCCGCGGCGGAGAGCAGAAGCGGCACGAGCGCGACGGCCCCGCGCAGCGCGCGCGAGGAGGAAAGTGCGGCGAGAAGGGCCGCGAGGCCGGCGCCCATGAGGATGACGAGCAGGTCCCAGGTCTCGTCCGCGGCGCTCGAGGCGGCGCCGCCGAGCTGGTCCGCGCCCGTCTCGACGATGAGCCGGAGGGCGGCGAGGGGGTCCTCGAACGCGGTCGGCGCCTCGGGGCCTCCCCTGGCCAGGGGGCCGTGCCGCCCGTCGAGGATGCCCAGCGCGACGACCGCGCCCACGGCCAGGATCGCCGCGACGAGAAGTCCCGTGAGGGCGACCCGGGCGCCCCGGCCCGCGCCGCGCGCCCGCAGGTGCGCGCCGAGAAGCGAGCCGGCCGCCGCCCCGGCGACAAGGAGCGCGGGCACGCAGTCCTGCCAGGCCCCCTCGTAGAAGATGCTCCCGAAGGGAACCGTCGCGATCGCCGCGAGCGCGCAGCAGGCGAGAAGCGCCAGCAGCTCGCCGGCCGCGCGCGGGCGGGCGCGGCCCGTCGGTCCCGCAGGCGCCGTCGGGGCGGCGCCGTCCTTCTCGGCAGCCCCCTCGCGCGCCGGGCCGGCCGCCGCGTCGCCCTCGGCGCGCACCACGGTGACGGAGCGGCCGAGCGGGCCCCGGGACAGGGCGCGTGCCAGCGCGCCATCCGGGTCGCAGGTGACGAGCACGACGCGCCGGCGAGCGGAGCCGCCTCCGGCCAGGCGCGCCACCTCGCTCGCCCGCTGCGTGGCCTCACGCCCGTCCGCGCGCTCGCCCGTGACGGCGGCGCAGAAGCGCTCCTGCTGGACGGGCGTGCGCAGCGCCCGGACGCCGTCGGTGAGCAGGACGTCCGGCATGCGCTCCAGGCCCCGGAGCAGGGCGGCCGTCGTGGCGGCGAGCGCGTCGCCGTCCTCCGCGCCGAGCGTGTCGGCGACCACGAGCACCGGGGGTGCCTCCCGGCCCGAGCCCTCGAAGGACATGAGCTCGCCGTGGTGGGCGGACTGCCGCCAGGAGATCTGTCGGATGCCGTCGCCCCGCTCGTAGGGGCGCACGCTCGCCATGTCCGGCTCGGGGCTAGCGTCCACGAGCCGCGCCAGGGGCCGGTCGGCCGCGTGGCGCAGCAGCTCGGGGCTCACCGCGGGCGGGACGCGCAGCTCGCGACCGGTCGCCTCCACTCGCGTGGCGCGCCAGAAGCCGAGGGCGTCCGTCCAGGTAAGGCGCACGCTCTGCTGGCGGTAGAGGCCGCGCCGCCCGTCGGGGCGCGCCAGGCTCTCGAGGACCTTGCCGCGCTGGTCCACGCGCACCCAGGACTCCGTGCGCTCGCTCGCCTCCACGAGCCGCGCCGCCCGGCCGCACGCCCCCGCGCGCCGCGCGAGCAGGACCTCGGCTAGGCCCGTGAGGCAGCCGGCGAGCAGCGCCATGCCCCCGGCCGCCGGCGCGTGCCACCCGCCGACGAGCCCCGCCGCGAGCAGGGCCGCGCCGAGGGCGAGCTGGACGGCCCCGCGCCCCGTGAGGGCCAGCGTGCGGGCGTTCTTCTCGCCCCGGCGGCTCATCTGCGCCCGGAGCCCGGCGCGCTCACCTGCGAGATCAGCCGCGCGAGCACGGCGCGCTGCTGCTCGGCCTGCGGGGTGCCCGGCACGGCGTCGCGCAGCACGAGGCGGTGGGCGAGCACGGCGGGCGCGAGCGTGCGGACGTCCTCGGGGAAGACGGCGGTGCGCCCGTCGAGCAGGGCGTGCGTGCGGCTCATGGCCACGAGGGCGAGGCCCGCGCGCGGGGAGGCGCCGAGGCGCACCTCCGGGGCGCGGCGCGTGGCGTCGAGGATGGCCAGCGCGTAGGCGGCCACCTCCCCGCTCACGTGCACCTGGGCGGCCAGTGCCCGGAACGCCCGGACGTCGGCCAGCTCGCAGACGGGCCGCACGCGGGAGACGGGGTCCGTGCCCGAGGCGCCCGCGAGCATGGCCCGCTCGGCGGCGGCGTCCGGGTAGCCCAGGCTTGCGCGCACCATGAAGCGGTCGAGCTGGGCCTCCGGCAGCGGGTAGGTGCCCTCCATCTCCACGGGGTTCTGCGTGGCCATGACGAAGTAGGGGTCGGGCAGGTCGTAGGTGGTGCCGTCCACGGAGACGCGATGCTCCTCCATGGCCTCGAGCAGGGCCGACTGCGTCTTGGGGTTGGCGCGGTTGATCTCGTCGGCGAGCACCACGTCCGAGAAGAGTGGGCCGGGGTGGAAGGTGAACGAGCGCGCCTGCGGGTCCCACACGCTCACGCCCGTGAGGTCGCTCGGGAGCATGTCGGGCGTGAACTGGACGCGCGTGACGCGGGCGCGCACCACGCGCGCGAGGGCGCGGGCGAGCGTGGTCTTGCCCACGCCGGGGACGTCCTCGAGCAGCAGGTGGCCGCCCGAGAGCAGGCACATCACGGAGAGCGCGATCGTCTCCTGCCGGGCGCTGAGCGCGTCGGCGAGCTGCTCGGCCATCGCGTGGCCGAGGCGCGCGGCGGAACCGACGTCCATGCCTCACCTCCCCGCCGAATGCCTAAAAGGGGTCAGACCCCTTTTAGGCAAGTTTCAAGCGTGTGGCCGCTCCCCGAGGCCGCGATTCGGCGAACGGCGAATTGCTATGCTAGGGATTCGTGGGTTGACCGACCACAAGGGACGGGGGAGACATGGTCAAGACGCTGGTTCTCGTTCGGCACGGCGCTCCCGAGGCGACCTCGCCCTCCGGAAGCGACCTCGACCGCAGGCTCACGGAGTCGGGCGCCCGCTCGCTCAGGGCCGCCTACCCCCGCACGTTCGCCCTGCTCGGCGACGCCCCGCACGTCCGCGTCTGGAGCAGCCCCGCCGTCCGCGCGCTCGAGACGGCCGACGTCGTGGCCGCCGTCACCGGGGCCGAGGACATCGAGGTCCACCAGTCCCTCTACGCCCAGGACGGCGCCGCGTTTCTCGCCGAGCTCGAGGCGGCGGACGCGCCGTGCGTGATCGCCGTGGGGCACGCGCCCTTCGTGGACGTGCTCGCCTCCCGCCTCGTCGGCTCGTGCCCGTCCTTCGGCAAGGGCACCGCTGCCGCGATCGACCTGCCCGAGGGGCCGTCCGGTCGGGGCGTGCTGCGCTGGTACGTGGCCGGGCCGGAGTGCGCCTCCTGGGAGGAGCTCGCCGTCGTGGAGCGCGCCCTCGCCGAGTCCGCCGACGACCTCGTGGCCCGCGCCAAGGCGTTTCTCGCCGCGCCGGACGACCCGTCCGGGCTCCTGGAGTTCCGGGTCTCCATCCGCCGCGTGCGCTCGCTGCTGCAGTTCCTCGAGCCGTGGCAGACCAAGAAGCAGAACCGCCGCTCGGAGCACGTGCTCAAGGAGCTGCAGGTGGCCTCCGCGCGCCTGCGCGCCCTCGACATCCTCTCCGAAGCAGTGGACGGCCTCGTGGAGAGCGGCGAGCTGGGCGAGAACTGCCTGCTGCCGATGGCCTGCGCCAAGGAGCGCGCGCTCGAGTGCTCCTCGCTCGTCACGCTCATGCGCAAGCGCCACGCGGCGAAGGACCTCAAGCACCTCGCGCGCGACCTCTCCAGCCTGGGCTGGAAGAGCCGGGTGGCCGAGCGCGGGCTCACCGCGGAGGACTTCCGCGCTCGCTTTGACGCCCAGTTCAACGAGGTCGACGAGGACCTCTTCGGCCTCGACCTGCGCGACGGCGACGCCGTGTACGTGGCCCGGCGCGACACCAAGGAGATGCGCTACGTCGCCGAGCGCCTGGGCGAGGTCCTGGGCCCCGACCGCGCGCAGATGAGCGAGGCGCTCGACGAGATCCAGCGCGAGCTCGGGGCCCTCTCGGACGCGCGCAGCAACAAGCAGCTGGCCGAGGAGTGCGCCAAGAGCCCGCGCTTCCGGGGCGTCCGCGCCGACCTCGGCGTGGTGGCGCGCGACCAGGCCGAGGTCGTCTCCGCGATCACGTCCGGCATGGAGCGGCGCGAGGCCGACGGCCGGCCCGCCCGCACCTCGGAGGTCGCGGACGACGAGGAGGGCCAGGAGTGAGCGAGAAGGACGTGCGGGACGGCTGGCGCGTCGAGCGCGACTCGATGGGCGAGATGCTCGTGCCGGCGGACGCCCTCTGGGGCGCGCAGACCGAGCGCAGCCACGAGAACTTCCCGATCGGCACCGAGCGCATGCCCGAGGAGATCGTGCGGGCGTTCGCGCTGGTGAAGAAGGCGGCCGCGCGTGCCAACTGCGCGCTCGGGCGCCTCGGCGAGGCGGAGCGCGACCTGGTCTGCGCGGCCGCCGACGAGGTCCTGGCCGGCGCGCATGACGGGGACTTCCCGCTCGTGGTCTGGCAGACGGGCTCCGGCACGCAGTCCAACATGAACATGAACGAGGTGCTGGCCAACCGGGCCAACCAGCTCGCCGCCGAGAAGAACGTCACGCTGGAGCGGCCGCTGCACCCCAACGATTCCGTCAACATGAGCCAGTCCTCCAACGACACCTTCCCCACGGCCATGCACGTGGCGGCGGCGCTCGCGGTGACGGGGCGCCTGCTGCCCGCGATCGACCGGCTCACGGCCACGCTGCGCCGCCTGGAGGCGGAGAACGCCGGTGTGGTCAAGAGCGGGCGCACGCACCTGCAGGACGCGGTGCCCATCTCGTTCTCCCAGGAGATCTCCGGCTGGCGCGGCCTCGTCGAGGGTTCGCGCGAGGAGCTCGTGGCCGCGATGGGCGGCCTCTACCGCCTGGCGCTCGGCGGCACGGCGGTGGGCACGGGCCTCAACGCGCCCGCCGGTTTCGACGAGGCCGTGGCGGCGGAGCTCGCCGAGCTCACGGGCCTGCCCTTCGTGACGGACCCCAACAAGTTCCGCGCGCTCACGGGCAAGGATGCGCTCGTGTTCTCCCACGGCGCCGTGAAGGGCCTCGCCGCCAACCTGATGAAGATCGCCAACGACGTGCGCTGGCTCGCGAGCGGCCCGCGCCTGGGCCTCGGCGAGATCACGATCCCGGCCAATGAGCCGGGGAGCTCCATCATGCCGGGCAAGGTGAACCCCACTCAGTGCGAGGCCGTCACCATGGTGGCCGTGCAGGTCATGGGCAACGACGCCGCGATCGGCATGGCGGCCTCCCAGGGCAACTTCGAGCTCAACGTCTTCATGCCGGTCATCGCCTACAACTACCTGCAGTCCGTTCGCCTGCTCGCGGACGCGATCGTCTCCTTCGACGAGCGGTGCGTCTCCGGCATCACGGCCAACCGCGAGAAGATGGACGAGAACCTCCACCGCTCGCTCATGCTGGTGACCTGCCTCAACCCCCACATCGGCTACGACAACGCCGCGCGCGTGGCCAAGAAGGCCTTCGCCGAGGGCACCTCGCTCAGGGAGGCCTGCGTGGCGCTGGGGCTGCTCACGCCCGAGCGCTTCGACGAGGTCTTCCATCCCGAGCAGATGGTCTAGCCGGGCGTTCTTCTCGCCCGTCCCCGTCTGATCCTTATCTGGGCACACATTTTTAACCATATGCGCCCAGATAAGGGGCCGTGCCCGCGTTTGCGCAGGTCACGCGAACCCAGATAAGCCACACGCGCGTCGATGATTCGAGTTCTTTGCCCAGATAAGGCGACCGCCACCCAGGCGGGAGGGGGAGCCGAGTCCGGCGTGACGCGCGGAGGCGAGCGGCGCGCGCTATCATGGTCGGAGCCTACGAAAGGAGCCCCATGAGCGAGCAGAGCATCGGCACCCGCTGCGTCCAGGCCGGCTACACGCCGGGCGACGGCGAGCCGCGCCAGATTCCCATCGTCCAGTCCACCACCTTCAAGTACGCCACCTCCGAGCACATGGGTCAGCTCTTTGACCTGGAGGCCGAGGGCTACTTCTACACGCGCCTGCAGAACCCCACCAACGACGCCGTGGCCGCAAAGATCGCCGCGCTCGAGGGCGGCGTCGCAGCCATGCTCACGAGCTCCGGCCAGGCGGCCAACTTCTTTGCGCTCTTCAACATCTGCGAGGCGGGCAGCCACATCGTGGCGAGCTCGGCCATCTACGGCGGCACGTACAACCTGATCGCGCACACGATGGCCAAGATGGGCGTCGAGAGCACGTTCGTCTCGCCCACCTGCACGCCGGAGGAGCTCGCGGCGGCCTTCCGTCCCAACACGCGCGCCGTCTTTGGCGAGACGATCGCCAACCCCGCGCTGGACGTGCTGGACATCGAGCGCTTTGCCCAGGCCGCGCACGACCACGGCGTGCCGCTGATCGTGGACAACACCTTCCCCACGCCCGTCTTCTGCCGGCCCATCGAGTGGGGCGCGGACATCGTGACCCACTCCACCACCAAGTACATGGACGGCCACGGCGTGGGCGTGGGCGGCGCGATCGTGGACTCCGGCAACTTCGACTGGATGGCGCACGCGGACAAGTTCCCCGGCCTCACCACGCCGGACGAGTCCTACCACGGCATCGTCTACGCCGAGAAGTTCGGTCAGGCCGGCGCCTTCATCACCAAGGCCACGTCGCAGCTCATGCGCGACCTCGGCTCCATCCAGAGCCCGCAGAACGCCTTCTACCTCAACATGGGCCTCGAGAGCCTGCACGTGCGCATGCCGCGCCACTTTGCCAACGGCCTCGCCGTGGCGGAGTACCTCGCGGGCTCGGACAAGGTCACGAGCGTGCGCTTCCCGCACCTAGCTGGCGACCCGTACCACGAGCTCGCCCAGAAGTACCTGCCCGAGGGCGGCTCCGGCGTCGTGTCCTTCGAGCTGGCGGGCGGCCGCGCGGCGGCGGAGAAGTTCATGGCTGCCCTGCGTCTGGCCGCGATCGAGACGCACGTGGCGGACGCCCGCACCTGCTGCCTGCACCCGGCCTCCGCGACGCACCGTCAGATGAACGACGAGGAGCTGGTCGCGGCCGGCATCTCCCCGGCGATGGTGCGCTTCTCCTGCGGCCTGGAGGACAGCGCGGACCTCATTGCGGACATCGAGCAGGCGCTCGCCGCGATCTAGGTCCGCGGGTTTCTCGCGCGTTTCCGCCTCGTGGCGGCACGTTGCGAGGCTGCGTCAAAGGTTTCGATCTCGCCGCGCGGAGGTTACCGTCCGCGCGGCGAGTCGTTTCTCGGCGCTGAAAGGGAGCACTATCGGTCGGGTCACGTCCGAGCGACCGAGGAGGCTCTCATGTATGACAGCGGATCGACCGCCTTCATGCTCGTCTGCACGATGCTCGTCCTGTTCATGACGCCGGGGCTCGCGTTCTTCTACGGCGGCCTCGCACGCCGCAAGAACGTGGTCAACACGATGCTCATGTGCTTCGCCGCGATCGGCGTGGTGGGGCTCGTGTGGGTCCTCGCGGGATGGTCGTTCGCCTACGGCGGCGACGGCTCGCTCTCGTGGTTTGGCGGCTTCGACCAGCTGGGGCTTGCCGGAGCGGTTGACGGCATGCTGGCCGAGAAGGGCGCGGTGCCGGAGGGTGTCGCCTATCCGAGCATCATTGACGTGACCTTCCAGATGGCCTTTGCGATGATCACCGCCGCGATCGTGACGGGCTCGGTGGCCGGCCGCATGCGCTTCGGGGCGGTCGTGGCGTTTCTCGCCGTGTGGGCGCTCGTGGTGTACGCGCCGCTCGCGCACATGGTGTGGGGCGGGGAGGGCTCGCTCATCGGCGACGTGATCGGTGCGCTGGACTTTGCCGGTGGCGACGTGGTTCACATCAGCTCGGGCGTCACGGGTCTGATTCTGTGCCTGACGCTCGGCAGCCGGCGCGGCTTCGGGCTCACGAGCTACCGTCCCCACAACGTGCCGTTCGTGGCGCTGGGCGCGGGGCTCCTGTGGTTCGGGTGGTTCGGCTTCAACGGTGGCTCCGAGTTCGCGGCGGACGGCACGGCGGCTCTGGCAATCCTCAACACGGTCGTGTCGAGCGCGGCGGGCCTGGTCTCCTGGCTCGTGGTCGAGCGTCTCGCCACGGGCAAGCCCACGCTCGTGGGCGCCTGCACCGGCCTGGTCGCCGGTCTCGTGGTGGTGACGCCGGGCGCGGGCTTCGTGGAGCCGTGGGCGGCCGTCGTGATGGGGCTTCTCGTCTCTCCCGTCTGCTACTTCGCGATCTCGCACCTCAAGGCGCGCATCGGCTACGACGACGCGCTCGACGCCTTTGGCTGCCACGGCGTGGGCGGCATCCTGGGCGGCCTGCTCACCGGGCTCTTCTGCGTCCCCGAGCTTTCCTGGACCGGGCAGGGCGGGCTCCTCTACACCGGCGACCCGTCCCTCATGGTGAGCCAGGTGCTCGGCATCGTGGTGACGCTCGTCATCGTGGTCGCGCTCGACCTCGTTCTCATTGGGGCGCTGCGCCTCGTCTTCCGAGGCCGGCTGCGTGTGAGCGACCGTGACGAGGCGCTCGGTCTCGACGTCGCCGAGCACGGCGAGAGCGCCTACCCCGCATTCACCGGTCTCGACGCCTGAACCCTCGACAAGGAGCCAACCATGAAGAAAGTGACTGCCATCATCCGTCCCGAGAAGCTCGAGGAGCTCAAGGACGAGCTCAACCGGCGCGGTCTTCACGGCATGACCGTCTACGAGGTCCTCGGCTGTGGGATGCAGCACGGCTGGAGCGAGTACTATCGCGGCCGTGAGGTCATGCTCAACATGATCCCCAAGATTAAGGTCGAGCTCGTTGTCAACAACGCGCAGGTCGACGCACTTATCGACCTTATCTGCGAGGTCGCGCGCACCGGAGAGGTCGGCGACGGCAAGATCTTCGTCTACCCGGTGGAGGAGTGCGTGCGAATCCGCACCGGCGAGCGTGGCGTCAAGGCCGTCTAGTCCCGACGCCGCCCCGTGGCGGCGGCGTCCCTGAGGTTTGGGTTCAGCTTCTGGGCGCCATCCACGTAACCCGCAGGCGGGCACGTCGCTCACCTGCGGGTTTTCTGACTGGCTCACGAGTTGGCGCCGAACGATGAACCCAAACCTCCGTGAGGGGCGGGCGCGGGGGCGCTACTCGACCTTGAGGAGCTCGATGTTGAAGTTGAGCGCCTTGCCGGCCATCTCGTGGTTCATGTCAAAGGTGATGTTGCCGTCCTCCACGGCCGTGACCGTGGCCGGGAAGGGCTGGCCGGTGGGGGAGGAGAGCATCACGCGCGCGCCGACGGCGAGGTTTTCCGCGCCGGGCATCGCCGCGACGGGCACGGTCTGGACCAGGCGCTCGTCGCGCTCGCCGTAGGCCTCGGCGGGCTCGAGGCGCACGTCGACGACCTGACCCACCTCCATCTCGCGCACGGCCTCGTCGAAGCCCTTGATCATCTGGCCGGCCATGCAGGTGAAGGCCAGCGGCTCGCCGCGGTCGCGCGAGGAGTCGAACTTCGTGCCGTCGTCGAGCGTGCCCACGTAATGGACCTTGACCTTCTTGCCCTCGTTGCTCATGTTGCTCCCGTCTCTGGGGTCGGATGCTCCGACCCCAGATTCTGACAGATGTGCGCCGTCGGGACTAGTCGACGTCCGCGCTTTCCCAGATGGCGTCCCAGTAGTGCTCCGTCATGACCTGGTTGCGCGTGGCGTTCCAGGCGTCTGCGGTAAGAAGGTCGGCATTGAGTGGGAAGCCGAGGATGCCCTCCACGGTCGCTCGGTCAAAGACGTGCACGTCGCGGTCGAGCTCCCCATCGTCTTCGGTCTCCACCTCCACGATTCGCAGCGTCTGGAGGTCGCTCGTGACGGACATGGCCGCCACCACGTCGTAGACGAGCGCGCGGTCCACGCAGTCGTCGTCACGGGCGAGCGCGTCGCGGTCGTCGTAGGTGTAGGTCACCTCGATGGTTCCGGTGTCGGGCTCTGACAGCGCCTGGTGGGCGTAGAACCCGAGGGGCAGCGAGTTCATCATCGCAAGGAAGGGCTCGGAGCTCACGGTCATGCCCTCGTAGGCGGCGAGCTCGTCGGCAGAGTGCGCGTAGACCTCGGCATCGAGCCCGGTCGAGCCCTCGGTGGTGGCGCCGTATCCGTTGCCCGTGCCGTCCTGCGGGGCGGCGCCGGTGCCGTTCCCGTTGCCGCGCCCGCCGCCGGTCGTGGCGTCATCCTGGTACGCGGGGGAGTCGCCATCCGTGACCTGCTCGACGGTCGCGTCCGTCGTGCTGTCGTAGGCGGTGCGCGCGTCGTCCGTGTTCAGGAGGTTGAACGCCGTGACCACGACCATGCCCACGACCAGCACCCCGATCACGGCCGCCGCCACGATCGCCCCGGTCGACCAGCGCCTCCGTGGCGGCGTTAGCGCCTCGGCGGCGGGCGCCGCGACCGTGCGGTCGGCCGCTGCCGCGCCGTCCTTCTCGCCGTCCAACACGTCCTCCACGCTCGTCACGGCCTCGCAGGTGCGACGGTACGCCTCGTCCTCGTCCATCCCCTGCGCGACGTAGTCATCGAAGCGCGCCACGAGGTTGCCGTAGATCTCCTCCTTGAGCTCGATGGTCTCGGCGTCGAGCGTGCGTCCCTCAAAGAGGTGCTCGACGTGCATCCTGATGTCGTCCCTGCCGCTCATGAGTCACTCCCGTTCTGCCCGAGAAGCCTGTCGATGACGGTCCTGGCGTGGACCCAGCGCGCGGTGGCCTCCGCGAGCTCGCCGCGCCCGTCGTCGGTGATGTGGTAGTACTTGCGCCGCGCGCCCTGCGACTCGCTGCCCCAGTAGCTCCTGACGAGCCCCTGCCCCTCGAGGCGCTTGAGGCTCGTGTAGAGCGAGGGCTCCTTCATCTCGTACGCGCCCCCGCTCGCGACGGTCACGCCCTTGAGGATCTCGTACCCGTAGGAGTCTCCGTCCGCGAGCGCGCGCAGCACGATGGCGTCGATGTTGCCCCGGATCAGGTCGCTCTCCGCGTCTCGTACGGCCATGGGTCACCTCCCTTTTGCTCTGTTTTCAACAATACTATGTGTGTCGATATACATCACTAGACACTAAACTGTGAGCGGACCGTTTCCAGCGGCGAGAGGCACGTTCCCGGCCATGGGTTATCCTCTTGTAGAGGGAGGGTGGTCGGTTTGTCAGAACGCAGAGATGGCTTCGTCGGGGTGTTCGACTCGGGGGTCGGTGGGATCAGCGTGCTCCGTGCGCTCGTGGCGGAGCTCCCGCACGAGGACTTTCGCTTCTTCGGCGACTCCGCGAACGCCCCCTACGGCGAGAAGACCGAGGCCCAGGTGCTCGACCTCTCGCGCTCCATCGTCGAGGACCTGGTCGCACGCGGGGCCAAGGCCATCGTTATCGCCTGCAACACGGCGACCTCCGTCGCGGCGGCGACGCTGCGCGCCGCGTATCCCGACGTGCCGATCGTGGGCATCGAGCCCGCCCTCAAGCCGGCGGCGCGCGCCCTCCCGCACGGCCGCGTCCTCGTCATGGCGACCGAGGTCACCCTGCGCCTGGAGAAGTACCACGAGCTCGTGCGCGCCTGGGGAGGGGAGTGCGAGGTCATCCCGGTGCCCTGTCCCGGGCTCGCCGCCCGCATCGAGCGCGGCTCGCTCGACGCCCCCGACCTCGCGGAGATGATCGCCGGGTACGTGGGCGCGTACGCGGGCAAGGTCGACGGCGTGGTGCTCGGGTGCACGCACTACCCCTTCGTTCGCGGGCTGATCGCCGAGGCCCTGGGCGCCGATGTGCGCTTCTTCGACGGGGGCGCCGGAACCGCGCGCCAGCTCAGGGCCCGTCTCACCGACGCCGGCCTGCTCGCCGACCGCAATCGTGCGGGGCGCGTGGAGTTCGCCTCGAGCCTGGACACGCCCGAGGAGCTGGCGCTCTACCGGAGGTTCTTCTCGCTCAAGATCTAGCGGGCTCAAAGGTTGGGTACTTTTTCGCCGACCCCCGAAGTAGGGTGCGGTCAGGTGCCCGCAGACGTGCAGGTAGAAAAACGGCACCTCCCAAGTCGTACTTGAGAGGTGCCGAGAAAAGTACCCAACCTTTTGAGCGGGTCGGAATTACGCGCGCTTCTTGCCCCAGAAGAAGAGGGCGACGGTGCCGGGACCGGTGTGCACGCCGATGGTGGCGCCGATGGGGAAGATCTCGACCTTGCCGTCGAGGTTGGGGAACTTCGCCTCGATGCGGCGGGCGACCTCGCGGGCGTCGTCCTCGCACTCGGACTGGGAGATGAAGCACTTGCCGGAGTAGTCGAGGCCGCCCTCGGCGAGCTCCTCCATCTTCTCCACCACGCGGCTCACGGCCTTGGCCTTGGTGCGGATCTTCTCCTTGACTGCGAGCGAGCCGTCGGGCTCGACGTCCATGACCGGGCAGATCTTGAGCATGCCGCCCACGAGGCCGGCCGCCTTGGAGATGCGCCCCCCGCGCACGAAGAACGTGAGGTCGGACGAGAAGAACCAGTGCTGGACCTCGCCCTTGTGCTCCTCCGCCCAGGCGGCGAGCTCGTCGATGCCCATGCCGGAGTCGCGCAGGTCGGCCATCTTGTCCATGAGGAGGCCGTAGCCGGAGGAGGCCGCGATCGAGTCGATCACGATGACCTTGCGATCGGGATATTTCTCCGCAAGCTGGTCGCGCGCGGTGCAGGCGGAGTTGTAGGTGCCGGAGATGCCCGTCGAGAGCGTGACGTGCAGCACGTCCTTGCCCGCAGCGAGGAACTTCTCGAAGTGGGCCATGTAGTCGCCGGCGCTGATCTGCGAGGTCTTAGCCTCGGCGCCGGCGAGCATCTTGGCGTAGAGCTCGGCGGGCGAGTTGGTGGCGCCAAAGTCGTCCTTGCACACCTCGCCGTTGAGGTAGTAATTGAAGAAGATGTACTTGATGTCACGCGACACGAGCCAGTCGTGCGTGAGGTCGGCCGTGGAGCAGCAGCTGAGAACGTAGTCGGACATGGTACCCCCTTTGATTGTCTGCGACGTTCAGCATAGCGCACCCGACGCGTCTCCGTGGGCGGCGCTATGACCGGGCGTTGCGCTCCTCCTCGGCCGTAAGCTCCGCGACCTGGCGTCGTCGTGCGACGCTGACGGCAAGCGGCATGAGAAACACGAGCAGGCTCGCGGCCATGAGCGTTCCCTGGACCCCAAGGACGCGGGCGAGCTGCGAGGCGCAGAGAAGCGGGATTACGCCCGCCAGGTTGTTCCCCAGGGACATGGCGGCGTTCACGCTGCCGAGCACCTCGAGCGGGGCGTGCAGCTGCGTGAGCGTGGTAAGCAGGGGCATGAGGGCGCCAAAGGCGACGCCGAGAAGGACCTGGCCCACGCAGGCCACCGCGACCGAGCTCGTGCTCACGTAGACGAGGGCGAAGACTCCCTCCGAGGCGAGCACCGCGAGCAGCGTGCGCACGGTGACGCGCCGCGCGGGCAGGCGCAGCACCACGAGCGACCCCACGATGCCGCCCAGCCCGGCCGCCGACGAGAGCCACCCCATCCACTCCACGCCCACGTGCAGGACGTCGCGATAGTAGAGCGACTCGAGCGGGTCGAAGGCGCCGTAGCCAAAGTACGCGGCGAAGCAGCTCCAGAAGAGCAGCGCGAGCGCCGGCGTCGTGGAGATGGCGGCGAGCCCGGCGTTGAGCGCGGAGCGGTCCGGGCCCTCGCCGCGCGGCTCGCTGCGACGCGGCTCGCGGAGCGCCCGGAAGCCCGCCGCAGGCACGACCGAGAGCAGCGCGCAGGCCGCGAGCAGCAGGAAGACCGCCTGGGTGGAGACGGCCGCCGCGAGCGCCCCGCCGAGCAGGGGCCCCACGACCACGGCCGCGTTGGACACGGAGAAGACCACCGAGTTTATGTTCTTGAGCTCGGTGGGGTCGTCGGTGAGGTAGGAGGGGAACGCCTTGGCGACCATGTCGCCGAGGCCCCAGGCGAACCCGAACAGCGCCGCGCCGGCGAGCACGCCCACGACCGTGGAGGCCAGCACCTGGAACGCGAGCGCGGACGTGACGAGCCCGGCCACCACGAGCGCGAAGTAGCGCCGGGGGCCGATGCGGTCGAGCGTGGGGCCGCCCACGAGCGAGCCGGCGATCATGCAGCCGTTGAGCACGGCGATGCCGAGGACGTTGTCGCCCACGCCGCCGTCCATGGCATAGGTGAGCGTGCCCACGATGCCGATGAAGTAGCAGCACTGAACGCCCAGGTAGATGAAGAGGCGCATGAGGACGAGGCGCCTCGCCATGAGCGAGAGCGACCTCAGGCTGGTGAGGATGAACATGGTTGCTCCTGACGTCGAGACATGACGGGACGGCCGCTTGCGGCGGGCCCTGTCTCAGATGGGAAGCGTCAGGAGCAGCATAGAGGTTCCTCTCGGCGGCGTCTAGGCGAGGCCCGGAGCGCTAACAAGCGAGCGGGCGCGCTCGGCGAGCACGCGCACGGCCTCGTAGGGCTCCCAGACGTCCTCGACGGAGGCGTCCATCGGGCACTGCCCGTCCTTCGCGCGGTTGGAGATGTGCGGCACCAGGGTGTCGTAGCTCGTGGCGATGCCGGCGGCGAGAAGGACCGCGCGTCCGGTCCAGGACATGACGGGGGAAAAGACGGCGTCGGGGCCGAGCACGGCGTAGAGCAGCGCGGGAGCCTTGCCCACGACCTTGTCGGCCACCGAGAAGCCCGTGAGGTCGCGGCCCTCGCGGACCCAGGCGAGCAGAGGCTTGATCCCGCGCTCGGTGCAGGTGATCACTTCGTCGTCCCGGACGGCCACGAGCGTGGCGTCCTTGTTGGCGATGAGCAGGGCGCGGGCGAGGTCAAGGTCAGCGAGTTCCATCTCTTCAATCCTCCCGGACGAGTGGGTGAATTCAAGTCAGCGGGCACTCTACCACATTCACGGTACCCAGACATGCCGTTCACCGAAATCGATACCACGTGCGCGTTCTCCTCGTTCTCTGCGCAAAACAAAGCGGGCCGCCACCCGGAGGTGACGGCCCTCAGCCACAGACTCTGTGCGAGACGTGCTACTCGTTCAGCGCGGCGTTGACGGCGACGGCGCAGGCGACGGTCGCACCGACCATGGGGTTGTTGCCCATGCCGATGAGGCCCATCATGTCGACGTGCGCGGGCACCGAGGAGGAGCCGGCGAACTGGGCGCTGGAGTGCATGCGGCCCATGGTGTCGGTCATGCCGTAGGAGGCGGGGCCGGCGGCCATGTTGTCCGGGTGCAGGGTGCGGCCGGTGCCGCCGCCGGAGGCGACGGAGAAGTACTTCTTGCCGGCGAGCACGCGCTCCTTGAAGTAGGTGCCGGCAACCGGGTGCTGGAAGCGCGTCGGGTTGGTGGAGTTGCCGGTGATGGAGATGTCCACGTTCTCGTGCCACATGATGGCAACGCCCTCGCGGACGTCGTCGGCGCCGTAGCAGTTGACCTCGGCGCGCGGGCCGTCGGAGTACGGGATCTTCTCGACGATCTTGAGCTCGCTCGTGAAGTAGTCGAACTGGGTCTTCACGTAGGTGAAGCCGTTGATGCGGGCGATGATCTGGGCGGCGTCCTTGCCGAGGCCGTTCAGGATGACGCGCAGCGGCTTCTTGCGGGCCTTGTTGGCGTTGAGCGCGATGCCGATGGCGCCCTCGGCGGCCGCGAAGGACTCGTGGCCGGCCAGGAAGCAGAAGCACTCGGTGTCGTCACCGAGGAGCATGGCGCCCAGGTCGCCGTGGCCCTTGCCGACCTTGCGGTCCTCGGCCACGGAGCCGGGGACGCAGAAGGCCTGGAGGCCCTCGCCGATCATGGACGCGGCCTCAGAGGCGCTCTTGGCGCCCTTCTTGATGGCGATCGCGCAGCCGCAGACGTAGGCCCACTTGGCGTTCTCGAACGCGATGGACTGGACGCCCTCGACGATCTCGCGCGGGTTCACGCCCTTGTCGAGGCAGATCTGCTCGGCTTCCTCGAGGGAGGAGATGCCGTTCTCAGCGAGCACCTTGTTGATCTTGTCGATGCGGCGCTCATAGCCCTCAAACGAAACTGCCATTTGGTTTTCCCTCCCTTTCTACTCGTGAACGGGGAAGACGTCGGCGACCGTGTGGGTCTCCTCGTCCGTGCGCGGGTCGATGTACTTGGCGGCGTTCTCCCACTGGCCGTAGTGGCCCATGGCGCCGGCGATGGCGTCCTCGGGGGTCTTGCCGGCCTTGAGGGCCTCGGTGAACTTGCCGAGGTTCAGGAACTCGAAGGCGATGATCTCGTTCTTGTCGTTCAGGGCCATGCGGGTGACGTAGCCCTGGGCGAGCTCGAGGTAGCGGGCGCCCTTGGCCTTGGTGCCGAACATGGTGCCCACCTGCGAGCGCAGGCCCTTGCCGAGGTCGTCGAGGGAGGCGCCCACGGGCAGGCCGTCCTCGGAGAAGGCGGTCTGGGAGCGGCCGTAGACGATCTGGAGGAACAGCTCGCGCATGGCCACGTTGATGGCGTCGCAGACGAGGTCGGTGTTCAGGGCCTCGAGGATGGTCTTGCCCGGGAGGATCTCGGAGGCCATGGCCGCCGAGTGGGTCATGCCGGAGCAGCCGAGGGTCTCGACGAGGCACTCCTCGATGACGCCCTCCTTGATGTTAAGGGTGAGCTTGCAGGCACCCTGCTGGGGCGCGCACCAGCCCACGCCGTGCGTGAGGCCGGAGATGTCCTTGATCTCCTTGGCCTGGACCCACTTGCCCTCCTCAGGGATGGGCGCGGGGCCGTGATATGCGCCCTTGGCGACGGGGCACATATTCTCGACTTCTGCGGAATACTGCATGTAATGCTCCTCTCCGATACTCAGGTCGGTGCCATGCGACCGGCCCTAGTGCCAGTCTGCCTCTAGTTTACGGCAAATCGCCTGCCGAGAAGAACGTGGGGACGTGATTTGCCGTTCCGACGCTAGCGGAAGATCTCTCGGTGCGTGCCCGTGCGCTGAAAGACCGCGAGTCCGTCGCGAACGGCCCACACGAGCAGCCAGTCGCCGGCGTTGCAGACGTGGCACTCGTTCGAGCCCGCCCACGTCCCGGCGAGGCGGTGCATGTTGTGGTGGCGAACGAGCTCCTCGCGGGCCGCGAGGGTGTTCTCGAGGATGAGGCCGACGACCTCGTGCAGGGGCGCGGCGTCGATTCCCCGCTTGGCGAGGCGCTTGTAGTCCCGGTGGAACTTCGGGGTGAAGTCGGGGCGCAGGGGAGCCATCTAGGCCTCCAGGGCGGCGAACATCTCGGCAGCCGAGGAGTACCCCGTGCGCTCGCCGCGCGCGTGGGCGGCGAAGATCTCCTCGGACTCGCGGATCGCCTGGAGGGACTCCTCGTTGGGCTGCTCGCCGTCAAAGGTGATGGGGATCGAGCCGGTGCGGACCATGTACGTCCAGAAGGCGCGGGTCACCGACGCGAGGTCCAGCCCGAAGCTCTGCGCCACCTCGGCGGCCCGGGCCTTGAGGTTCTCGTCGACGCGGATCGCGTAGCTGGTCATCGGTGCCTCCTGTGTGATAAAGATCGCATGATGTACTACTCACATCGCATAATATACCATAGCCACGTCAGGGCTCGCGGAGCTATAATTCCGCGTCATGAGTGCCGAGAAGAACATCTGGGCCGCGGCGCGGCCGTCGCGTCGGGACGTCCCGCAGTGGGCGTGGAAGCTCCTGCTGGCGGCGTGCGCCGCCATCTGGGGCGGGTCGTTCGTGGTCATGAAGGACACGCTCGACGCGATCACGCCCGCGTGGCTCATGTTCGTGCGCTTTGCGCTGGCCTCCGTGCTCACGGCCGCCCTCTTCTGGCGGCAGCTGCGCGCCAACCTCGACGTGAGCCACCTCGCGATGGGCGCGATCCTGGGCCTGGTGTGGGGCGCCGCCTACGTGGTCCAGAACATCGGGCTCGACGACACCACGCCGGGGCGCAACGCCTTCCTCACGGCCACGTACTGCGTGATGACGCCGTTCATCAACTGGTTCGTCGCACGGCAGCGGCCGGGCAGCGGCAACGTCGTGGCGGCGCTTCTCGCCATCGTGGGCGTGGGCCTCGTGGCGCTGGGGGACGACCTCTCGCTCGCCATGAGCCGCGGCGACTGGCTCACGCTCGTGGGGGCGGTGCTCTTTGCGGTGCACATCGTGCTGGTGGCGCGCTTCTCATCGGCGCACGACGTGATGACGCTCACGGCGGTGCAGCTCGTGGTAGGCGCGCTCGTGGCGCTCGGCACGGCGCTCGCGCTCGAGCCGCCGCTCGACGCCGCGGCGCTCGCGAGGCCGGAGGTCTGGGGCGCGCTCGCCTACCTGGTGGTGCTCTCGTCCACGGTGTGCACCATCGGGCAGAACGTGGGGCAGGCCAACGTGCCTCCGGCGCAGGCGTCGCTGCTGCTCTCGCTGGAGAGCGTCTTTGCCGTGGTGGCGAGCGTGGTGTTCTACGGCGAGCTCGTCACGCCGAGGATCGCGCTCGGCTTTGCCACGATCTTCGTGGCCGTGGTCGTGAGCGAGCTGCTCGGGGGCCGCAGAAAGGGCAAGTAGTCGGGCTACGGAAGGGGCGCCCATGATCCAGGAGTTTGGCGCGGAGCACGCCTTCGACAACCATTTCGAGCCGCACGAGGCGGCCGACGGGGACTACCTGCTGCACTTCTCGGACGGCGGCTGCCTCGCGCGCGTGGCGGAGGGTCGGGTCGAGCTGCCCCGGATGGGCGCCTACCCGACGCGTCCCTCTCGCCTGACGTATCTCTTCTCGCTCGGGCAGGAGCGCTTCTTCCTCGCGCTGGACGACGTCGTGACCGCGCCGGCGGGCTTTGCCTACGAGGCCGTGAGCTGGCTGCGCCGCGCCGAGCCGCAGCACCTGCTCTTTGCGGCGGCCACGGCCTCCCAGCTGGACCGCTGGTATCGCGAGAACCGCTTCTGCGGCCGCTGCGGCCACCCCACCGAGATCGCGCCCACGAGCCGCGAGATCGTGTGCCCGGAGTGCGCGCGCATTGTCTACCCCAAGATCTGCCCGGGCGTCATCTGCGCCGTGACGCGCCTCGCCGACGACCCGGCCGACGACGCAATCGTGCTCACGCGCTACAACGGGCGCACGACGGCGCTCTGGGCGCTCGTCGCCGGCTTCACCGAGATCGGCGAGCCGCTCGAGGACACGGTGCGTCGCGAGGTCATGGAGGAGGTCGGCCTGCACGTCAGGAACCTGCGCTTCTACAAGAGCCAGCCGTGGAGCTTCACCGACACGCTCATGGTCGGCTTCTGGTGCGAAGTCGACGGGCCGAGCGACATCCGCGTGGACCACGACGAGCTCAAGGAGGCGCGCTGGTTCACGCGCGCCGAGATTCCCCTCGAGCGCACGGACGACCGCGCGTCCATGACGGGCGAGATGATCGAGCGCTTCCGCACGATGGGCCGCGCCGCCTGGGAGTAGGGCAGGGCTACTCGCCGACCTCCCCGAGGGTCTGCTCCTCGGCGAGCTCCTCGGGGGTCATGTAGTCGATGATGTCGCCGGGCTTGCAGCGCAGCACCTGGCAGAGCGCCTCGAGCGTGGAGAAGCGCATGCCGCGGATGTGGCCGTTCTTTATGTTGGACAGGTTGACCGTCGAGGTGCCCACGCGTTTGGCGAGCTCCGTGGAGGAAATCTTTCTTTCGGCCATGACGCGGTCGAGTCGTATGACGATGGGCACCTCATCACCTCTTTCAGTGGGGAACGTACCCGTCCATTCTACGCGATACTGTCCGAGTCCTCCTTGAGCAAGTTTCCGTAACGGGTCACGAGGGCCAGACAAAAGAGAAAGACGGCAAAGCTGAACATCAATGGGTTGATGCCGGGCTGTGAGGTCGCGCCAAAGGAGAGGGTCCCTCCCAGGAGCTGGACGTCGTAGCTCGGCGCGATTCCGAACAGGTCGAACATGGTGCTGAGGACGAGGAGCAGCCCCGCCGTGACGAGCCGCAGCGACTGGCCGCGCCCGAACGGGGAGCTGCTCCTCCCGAAGTGCCGGAGGAACTCGGCGAGAAGAACGGTCGTGGTGATGGCGGTCGCGTGCTTGAGCAGGCGTATCGCCACGGACGCGTCGCGGGGGAGGCCGTCTCGCACGGAGGCGGACACGCTGACGAGCGCGATGACGACGAACAGGGCCGCTATGGCGTACATGCAGACGGTACCGATGCGGGCCATTCGGCTGGCGCGGCGGTACTCTCCCAGAATCTCCTCGGACACGGGTTCCTCCTCAGGTTTAGACTCCGATTACGACGGGGCCGATATAGATGCAATCGGCACGGCTAACGGCGATCTCGAACAGCATCTCACCCACCTCCCTTCGTGCCGTATCGCTGCGACAGCTGGTCGGCGACGGCCTCGTAGTGCGAGCGCGAGAGCTCGCAGTACGGGTCCGGACCACGGAGGCCGCTGCCGGCCATGAGGGCGCGCGCCCGGCATCCGCCGCCGCAGAGGTGGCGGACCGAGCAGGCGGCGCACCGCTCGATCTTCTCGACGCCCAGCTCGCGCATCATGGATGCGACCTCGGACGACATGATCTTCTCGGGCGTGTCGGTGAACGCGTTGCCCATGGCGAGCCTGCGGTCGTGCAGCATGTGGCAGGGGTAGGCGGTGCCGTCGGCGGCGACGCTCAGGGTGCCGACGCCCGCGCCGCAGCTGCGCCGGGCGCAGAGCCTCGTGGCGCCCGCGCCGGCCGACTCGTCCCCGGGCAGGCCGCCCGCCGCGCAGCGCCGGCCGAGCTCGCGGAGCTGCGCCTCGCTCAGGGCCAGCTCGCCCATCCCGCACCCGTCGGCGGTGAGCAGGCTGTAGCCGAGCGTCGCGCCCAGCTCCTTGGCGAGCCGCTCGTAGCGGGGCATGTCCGCGAGGTTGGCGGCGTGCAGCGTGGGGATGATCCGGGCCTCGATGCCGGCGTCGCGCACCGCCCGGACGGCCGCGACGAGCCGGTCGAACCTCTGGGCTCCCCGCAGGTGGGCCGGCGCGTCGGCGGAGGGGCCGTCAAAGGCGACGCCCACGTACGAGACGAGGCCCGCCAGCGGGCGGACGTTCCCTTCGTTGACCAGAAGGCCGTTGGTGAGCACGGTTACGTCGGAGATGCCGGCGGCGCGGCAGCGCTCGGCGACGTCGGGGAGGTCGGCGCGCAGGAACGGCTCCCCGCCCGATATGACGAGCCGCTCGCACCCGAGGGAGGCGAGAAGCCCCAGGGCGGCGGCGAGCTCGTCGAGCGTCGGGTCGCCGACGCGGTTCCTGTCGTCGGCCTCGGAGTAGCAGAAGCGGCAGGAGAGGTTGCACCGCTGGGTCACGTGGAGGTAGGCGGAGCGGACGCGGGCGCGTCCGGGTTTGGGTCCCTCGAGGTAGCCGCCGCGCCGCAGATGGTCGACGAGCTCCCGGCAGCCGTCCGGGATCTCCTCCTCGGGGACGTCTCGCCCCGTCAGGGCGCGGCACGTCTCGGCCCCCTCGGGCGTGAGGCCGATGAGCCCTCCCGTCCGGAGGTTGCCCACCATCGGCACGCCCCCAAAGGAAAACAGCACCGTGTCGTGAGACAGCTTCATCTCGTCACCCCGTCTATAGCTGAAAGCTTACGTACGTTTCCTAGAGATGAACCAAATACAAACCCTGTACCACGTAATTCAAGCACTTTGCGGATGGGGTCAACATATGAATTTTGATTACATATATTGTAATATGGATGTGATGCGGGGCCGGGGGCGCCGCGTGGCGCGAGGCGGTTTGTTTCTGCCGCGAAATTATTTGCGCGCGGTTCGCGCGCTGTGAGAAACTGCTACGTATCAAACGAGTTGCGCCCGTCGGGGCGCCCGCTGCAAGGGGGTATGGCATGGTACGTCGCACGGCTGCCGTCGTCGAAGCGCCCGCGCGCGCCCATGTCCTTCTCGCCCTCAACCTACTCTCGCTACCGAGCGCGCGCTAGGACCCCGCTCGCCTGGCGCGCGCACGCGGCCCGACCCTGCCGGGCCCTTCTCGAGCGCTCACAATCCGACATGACGGCTGACGGGAAAGGCACACCATGACCAGGAAGATTCACATCTTTGACACCACCCTGCGCGACGGCGAGCAGAGCCCCGGCGCGTCCATGAACACCGAGGAGAAGCTCGTCATCGCCCAGCAGCTCATCCGCATGGGCGTCGACGTCATCGAGGCGGGCTTCCCCATCTCCTCGCCGGGCGACTTCCGCTCCGTGCAGGAGATCGGACGGCTGGCGGGCGACGACTGCGTGGTCTGCGGCCTGACGCGCGCCGTCGAGAAGGACATCGACCGCGCGGCGGAGGCGCTGGCTACCGCAAAGCGCCCGCGCATCCACACCGGCCTCGGCGTGTCGCCCTCCCACCTGCGCGACAAGCTGCGCATCACCGAGGACGAGTGCGTCGAGCGCGCCATCCACTGCGTGGAGTACGCCAAGAAGTACGTCGAGGACGTCGAGTTCTACGCCGAGGATGCGGGCCGCGCCGACCAGGCCTTCCTCGAGCGCGTGATCCAGGCCGTCGTGAAGGCCGGCGCCACCGTCGTGAACATCCCCGACACCACGGGCTACCAGCTGCCCGAGGACTTCGGCCGCCGCATCAAGGGCCTTAGCGACAACGTCGTCGGCATCGAGGACGTCATCATCTCCGTGCACACCCACAACGACCTCGGCATGGCCACGGCGCTCGCCCTCCAGGGCGTCAAGAACGGTGCCCGCCAGATTGAGTGCACGATCAACGGCCTGGGCGAGCGCGCCGGCAACACCGCGCTCGAGGAGGTCGTCATGGCCATCAAGATGCACGGGCAGGAGCTCGACGCCCACACCGACATCGTGACCACCGAGCTCACCCGCGCGAGCCACCTCGTCAGCCGCATCACGGGCATGAACGTCCAGGCCAACAAGGCCATCGTCGGCGCCAACGCGTTCGCGCACTCCTCGGGCATCCACCAGGACGGTGTCCTCAAGGCGCGCGACACCTATGAGATCATCGACCCCGCCGACGTGGGCGCGGCCGGCTCCGAGATCATCCTCTCGGCGCGCTCCGGCCACGCGGCGCTGCGCCACCGCCTGGCCGAGCTCGGCTACACCTTCGAGGACGCCGAGTTCGACGAGGTCTACCAGCGCTTCCTGGAGATCGCGGACCAGAAGAAGGAGGTCTACGACGAGGACCTCGAGTCCATGGTCCAGGAGCGCCAGCGCGACGTGGCCGCCGTCTACACGCTCGAGGCGCTGCAGGTCTCCTGCGGCGACCCGCTGATCCCCACGGCCACGGCCACGATCAGCGACGAGCTCGGCGTGCGCCACGTGGTGGCCGCGACCGGCGCGGGCCCCGTCGACGCCGCCTACCAGGCGATCGACAAGGTCGTGGCGGTTCACGGCGACCTCGCGGAGTTCTCCGTCAAGGCCGTCACCCGCGGCATCGACGCCATCGGCGAGGTCACGGTCCGCATCACCGCCGAGGACGGCAAGGTCTACACCGGGCGCGGCGCGGACAACGACATCATCGTCTCCAGCGCCAAGGCCTACGTGAACGCCATCAACCGCATGATCCAGACCGCCCGCTCCAAGGAGGGCAAGTAACGGATGTGGAAAGGGGACTGTCCCTTTTCCACGTCAGAAAGGAAGGAAGCATGGCGCGTCCCATGACCATGGCGGAGAAGATCCTGGCCGCCCACGCTGGGCTCGAGGAGGTCGTCCCCGGGCAGCTCGTCGAGTGCGACCTCGACCTCGTGCTCGCCAACGACATCACGGCCCCCATCGCCATCAAGACCGTGCGCGAGATCGGCGCCGGTGTCTTTGACCGGGACAAGATCTGTCTCGTGCCGGACCACTACGCCCCCAACAAGGACATCAAGAGCGCCGAGCAGACCAAGGTCACGCGCGACTTTGCCCACGAGTACCAGATCACGCACTACTACGAGCAGGGCTGCATGGGCATCGAGCACGCCCTCCTGCCCGAGCGCGGCGTCGTGGTCCCCGGCGACCTCATGATCGGCGCGGACTCCCACACCTGCACCTACGGAGGCATCGGCGCCTTCTCCACCGGCGTGGGCTCCACGGACGCCGGCGTGGGCATGGCCACCGGCCGCGCTTGGTTCAAGGTGCCCGAGACCATCCGCATCGTCGTGGACGGCGAGCTGCCCGAGGGTGCCAGCGCCAAGGACGTCATCCTCCACGTCATCGGCAAGATCGGCGTGGACGGCGCGCTCTACTGCGCGATGGAGTTCGCGGGCTCCACGATCGAGGCGCTCTCCGTGGAGGGCCGCCTCACGATCGCCAACATGGCCATCGAGGCGGGCGGCAAGGCCGGCCTCTTCGAGGTCGACGACACGTGCCGCGAGTACGTGAGCCGCCGCACCCAGCGTGCCTTCGTCGAGTACCACCCGGACGAGGACGCCCAGTACAAGCAGGTCATCCACATCGACGCCGCAGACATCGTGCCCACCGTGGCCTGGCCGCACCTGCCGAGCAACACGCGTCCGGTCGCGGAGAGCCGCGACGTCAAGATCGACCAGGTCGTCATCGGCTCCTGCACCAATGGCCGCATCGAGGACATGCGCGCGGCGGCCGAGGTGCTCTGCGGCCGCACCGTCGCCGACGGCGTCCGCTGCATCGTGATCCCCGCCACGCAGGGCGTCTGGCTCGAGTGCGTCCACGAGGGCCTGATGGACATCTTCATCAACGCGCACTGCGTCGTGTCCACGCCCACCTGCGGCCCGTGCCTGGGCGGCTACATGGGCATCCTCGCGGCGGGCGAGAAGTGCGTCTCCACCACCAACCGCAACTTCGTCGGCCGCATGGGCGACCCCACCTCGGAGGTCTACCTGGCGAGTCCCGCCGTCGCGGCCGCCTCGGCCGTCGCGGGCCACATCGCCCTGCCATCGGACCTGTAGGGCACGTCCGGGCGGCCCGGGGTCCTTCTCTCCAAGCTCAGCGCTCGCTGCGCTCGCTCACTTCGTGAATCGCTTGGCGAGAAGGACCCCGGGTCGCCCTTTTGCGTGTCGAGTGGACGCCCGGCAACATGGCCCACGACGGCGGCTCGTCGCCGGTGTGCGACTCGTACCGAGAGGGCGCATAATGGTGGCGAGAAGAACCTTGGCGCAAGGGAGGGGCCATGTACTTCATCGGCATCGATCTGGGGACGTCAGCCTGCAAGTTCCTGCTCATGGACGAGCGGGGCGAGATCCTCAACATCACGAGCAGGTCCTATGACGTCGAGTACCCGCGTCCCGGCTGGAGCCAGCAGGACCCGGCGGACTGGTGGCGCGCCGTGCGCGAGGGCGTGCCGGAGCTGCTCGCCGGGCTTGACGCCTCGCAGGTGGCGGGCATCGGCTGCGGCGGTCAGATGCACGGCCTCGTTGCCCTGGACGAGAGGGACCAGGTCATTCGACCCGCGATCCTCTGGAACGACGGCCGCACCGCCGCCCAGGTGCGCTACCTCAACGAGACCGTTGGCACCGGCCGGCTGCTCGAGCTCACCGGAAACATCGCCTACGCCGGCTTCACGGCGCCCAAGCTCCTGTGGATGCGCGACGAGGAGCCGGAGCTCTTCTCGCGCATCGCCCACGTCATGCTGCCCAAGGACTACGTGAACCACCTGCTCACGGGCGCCTACGCCACCGACGTCTCGGACGCGTCCGGGACGCTCCTCTTCGACGTGGCGCGCCGCGCGTGGAGCGAGGAGATGCTCGCGCTCTGTGGGCTCACGGCCGCCCAGATGCCGGAGGTCCACGAGAGCTACGAGCCCATCGGCACGCTGCTGCCGGAGGTCGCCGCCGAGCTGGGCCTGCCTGCGGGCGTGGTCGTGGCCGCCGGCGCCGGGGACAACGCGGCCGCGGCGGTGGGCACGGGCGCCGTCGGCGCGGGCACGATGAACATCAGCCTCGGCACCTCGGGCACCGTCTTCATCCCCACGACCGGCTTCGCCGCCGGGGTGGGGGACCGCATCCACTCCTTCTGCCACGCGGACGGGGCCTGGCACCTCATGGGGTGCATCCTCTCCGCCGCGAGCTGCAACGCCTGGTGGGTGAACGACGTCCTGGGCGCGGACGACATGGACGCCGAGCAGGCGGGGATCGACACCGGCTCCGCCGACGCCAGCCTCCCGTACTTCCTGCCCTACCTCATGGGCGAGCGCACGCCGCTGAACGACGTCAACGCGCGCGGCGCCTTCGTGGGCATGAGCATGTCGACCACGCGCTCGGACCTCACGCGCGCCGTGCTCGAGGGCGTGGCGTTCGCCGTGCGCGACTCCGTGGAGATCGCGCGCTCGCTGGGCGAGGGTGTCTCGTCCTCGACGGTCTGCGGCGGCGGGGCGAGAAGCGCGGCGTGGCTCCAGATGCTCGCGGACATCCTCGGCATCGAGCTCGTCCTGCCGGCGACGGAGCAGGGCCCGGGCTACGGCGGCGCCATGCTCGCGGCCGTCGCGGCGGGCGCCTACGAGTCGGTGGCCGCCTGCGCGGGCGCGATCGTGAGCGAGCGGGAGCGCGTCGTCCCCAACCCCGGGCTCGCCGACGCCTACGAGCGGCGCTACCGGGTCTGGCGCGGTCTGTACCCCGCGCTCAGGGAGAGCTTCGCGGCCGTCGCGGGAGAGGCGTGACCGCTCGTTCTTCTCGCCTGAGAGGGTGTTGTTTGCGCAGTGTTTATAAACGTTTACAGCCTCAATTCTCCCGCTTTGTGCCGCAACTGAGAGAATATCTACCGTTCGCAGAATTGCCCCGGTACTAAACATTATAAAAACGCTCGTCCGTACTAACGTAGGGAGGAGCAGAGAACCGGGGGCGCGGGCGTGCCGCGCCCGAAGGAGAGGAGCAAGCATGGCCATCAAGTCACCCAACATCCCCGACGTGAAGCTTGGCATCGTCGCCGTCTCGCGCGACTGCTTCCCGATCGAGCTCTCCGAGCGCCGTCGCGCCGCCGTGGCCGCCGAGGTGGCCAAGCTCGGCGTGGACGCCGTGGAGGTCAAGAAGACTGTCGAGTCCGAGGCCGACGTCGCCCCCGCGCTCGCCGAGGCCGTCGCCGCCGGTGCCAACGCGCTCGTGGTGTTTCTCGGCAACTTTGGCCCCGAGACGCCGGAGACCCTGCTCGTCAAGAAGTTCGACGGCCCGGCCATGTGCGTCGCGGCCGCCGAGGGCGACGGCGACCTCGTGAACGGTCGCGGCGACGCCTACTGCGGCATGCTCAACTGCAGCTACAACCTGGGCATGCGTCACCTCGCCGCCCACATCCCGGCCTACCCGGTGGGCACCGCCGCCGAGGTCGCGCAGATGATCAAGGACTTCGTGCCCGTGGCCCGCGTGGTCATCGGCGTGCGCAACCTCAAGATCATCACCTTCGGCCCGCGTCCGCAGGACTTCTTCGCCTGCAACGCCCCGATCAAGGGCCTCTACCAGATCGGCGTGGAGATCGAGGAGAACTCCGAGCTTGACCTGCTCGTCGCCTACAAGGCCCACGCCAACGACCCGCGCATCGCCGACGTCTGCGCCGACATGGCCGCCGAGATGGGCGAGGGCAAGTACTACCCCGACCTCCTCGAGCGCATGGCGCAGTTCGAGCTCACCCTGCTCGACTGGGCCGAGCAGCACAAGGGCGCCCGCAAGTACGTGGCCTTCGCCGACAAGTGCTGGCCGGCCTTCCCGGAGGAGTTCGGCTTCGAGCCGTGCTTCGTGAACTCGCGCCTGGCCACCCGCGGCATCCCCGTGGCCTGCGAGGTCGACATCTACGGCGCCCTCTCCGAGTACATCGGCATGTGCGCGTCCGACGACACCGTGACCCTGCTCGACATCAACAACTCCGTGCCCGCCTCCCTCTACGAGGAGCAGATCGCCGGCAAGTTCGAGCAGGACTGGAAGCTCACGGACACCTTCATGGGCTTCCACTGCGGCAACACCCCGAGCTGCAAGCTCTGCGCCGACCGCGCGGTCAAGTACCAGCTCATCCAGCACCGCCTGCTCGAGCCCGAGGGCTCCGAGCCCGACTTTACCCGCGGCACCCTCGAGGCGGACATCGCCCCGAGCGAGATCACGTTCTACCGTCTGCAGTGCGACTCCGACGGCGTCCTGCGCAGCTACGTCGCCGAGGGCGAGGTCCTGCCGGTCACGACGTGCTCCTTCGGCGGCCGCGGCGTCTTCGCGATTCCGGAGATGGGCCGCTTCTATCGTCACGTCCTCATCCAGAAGCGCTACCCGCACCACGGCGCGGTGGCCTTCAACCACTGCGGCCGCGCCCTCTTTGACGCCCTGCGCTTCCTCGGCGTCGAGGACATCGCCTACAACCAGCCCAAGAGCCTCCCGTACCCCACGGAGAACCCCTTCGCGTAAGGGCGCTCGCACGCTGACCTGAGGCAGGTTCCGGGGACGGGTTCCTCGAGCGAGACGAGTTCCGTTTCAGCTCGAAGAACCCGTCCCCCTTTCCGTAAGAGCTCCCTGGTCCCGACGCTAGAATGGCGCCAACGAAGGTGATCGGCGGGGCCCGTCATGTCGCGACGCACGAGGACGGTTCCCCCGCCACCCGCATGTTCTTCTCGACCAGAGGCCGTGGCGTCTGTCATCCGGCGAGTTCCGCAGCCGCGTTCTGCGCGGCGAGGACCTGTCCGAGTCGGGGGCAGACGCCACGGCCGGCCGTCCGCGACAAGAAAGGACAACGATGCAGTTCAAGGGAACCGTCTTCCGCTACGGGCGCGACATCGACACCGACGTCATCATCCCGGCGCGCTATCTCAACACGTCGGACCCGGCCGAGCTCGCCAAGCACTGCCTTGAGGACCTCGACCCCACGTTCGTGACGCGCGTGCAGCCCGGCGACATCGTGGTCGCGGACGAGAACTTCGGCTGCGGCTCCAGCCGCGAGCACGCGCCCGTGGCCATCAAGGCGGCCGGCGTGTCCTGCGTGATCGCCAAGAGCTTCGCGCGCATCTTCTACCGCAACTCGATCAACATGGGCCTGCCCATCCTCGAGTGCCCGGAGGCCGTCGACGCCATCTCCGAGGGCGACGTCGTCTCCGTGGACGCCGACACCGGCACCATCACCAACGAGACCACGGGCGCCACCTTCCACGCGCAGCCGTTCCCGCCGTTCATCCAGGAGATCATCAACGACGGCGGCCTCGTCGCGCGCACCAAGCGCGTGATGGCCGAGAAGGGCGGGAACTAGCCATGGCGTCCGCGACCTACCACGTCTGCACGCTGCCGGGCGACGGCATCGGCCCCGAGATCATCGCCGAGGGCAAGAAGGTCCTCGCGGCCCTGGGCGAGAAGTACGACGTCGAGTTCGTCTGCGAGGACCAGCTCATCGGCGGCGCGGCGATCGACGCCACCGAGGCCGCCGGCGGTCCCGTGAGCGCGTTGCCGCCCGAGACGCTCGAGGCGGCCCGTGCGGCCGACGCGGTCCTTCTCGCCGCCGTGGGCGGACCCAAGTGGACCGACACGCGCGTGGGCGCCGTGCGTCCGGAGCAGGGGCTGCTCGCCATCCGCAAGGAGCTCGGGCTCTACCTCAACCTGCGCCCGGTGCGCATGTTCTCCGCGTTGATCGGCGCCTCCACGCTCAAGCCCGAGGTGCTGGAGGGCGTGGACCTCATCATCGTCCGCGAGCTCACGGGCGGTCTCTACTTTGGCGGTCACGAGCGCACGATGGGCGTCGAGGGCGCCGGCGTGGGTGGCACCCGCGGTGAGTACGCGCGCGACATCCTGGAGTACAGCGAGTACGAGGTGGACCGCGTGGTGCGCTGGGCCTTCGACGCGGCGCGCCGCCGCCGGGGCGTGGTGCACTCGGTGGACAAGGCCAACGTGCTCGACACCTCCCGCATGTGGCGCGAGGTCGCGCACAACATCGCGGCCGAGTATCCCGACGTCACGCTCGAGGACATGTACGTGGACAACGCGGCGATGCAGCTCATCGCCAACCCGGCGCAGTTCGACGTGCTCGTGACCGAGAACACCTTCGGCGACATCCTCTCCGACGAGGCCTCCATGCTCACGGGCTCGCTCGGCATGCTCGCCTCCGCGAGCCTGGGCGACGGCACGGCGCTCTACGAGCCGAGCCACGGGTCGGCGCCCGACATCGCGGGGCAGGGGATTGCCAACCCGATCGCGCAGATCCTCTCCGTGGAGCTCATGCTGCGCTACAGCTTTGGCATGGACGAGGCCGCCGACGAGCTGGCCGCCGCGGTCACGCGCGTGCTCGACGAGGGCTGGCGCACCGTGGACATCGCCGACGAGGACACGCCGGAGGACCGCGTGCTCGGCACCGCCGCGATGGGCGACAAGATCGTGGAGGCCCTGGGCTAGGTCCCGACGGGGCGGCGGCCCTCGGTTCTTCTCGGCAACGGGCATTAACGCGCACGGTTTGCTTCAATCGAATATATTCGCAGTTGAGAATAACGCGCATGGCAAACCGTGCGCGTTATTTCTTACGCGCGGTTGAGCACGGCCTCCCACGGGACGCTCTCAAGCAGCTCGCGGGCGTATTGCCTGCCCGCTGGCCACGGGAGAAGCGACCAGATGAGCCTCTGGCGTCTCAGGGCCATCGAGCGGAGCTGAAGGCACAGTTTCAGGTGGGTGGCGCTCCGGTCGTCAAACTCCTCCATCGCGAGCGCCGCCTCGAGCATGACCGCGTCCAGGCCTCCCGGGGCAAACAGGTCGTTGGGCGTCACGGGAAGGATGACCCGCCCCACCGCGGCCAGCTCCCGGTTGCGTCTGAGGTCGTCGAGGTACTTCTCGCGCACGCTTCTCATTGCTTCGGACGGGTTGCCGTTCACGGCGGCCTCCACGATCGAGTCGAGGTCGAGGCGTGCATGGCTGTCATAGTTGAAGCCGACGTGGGTTCCCAGAATCTCGATGTCCGGCACGCGCGACCCCTTGCAGCCAAGGCGCACGAGCTCGGGTGTCGTCCCGTGTCTCACGTTGAGGGAGACGTCTCCGATGCCATAGCCGTTTGCCGACGTGGGCAGGCACGTCATCAGGGCAACGATCGCCTCCATGGGGGACCAGGCGTTGTCCCGCACCCACCTGAGGGACTGCCGGGCCAGGGTGACGCCCCTGCGCCTCCCGCATGCGCCCAGGTAGTCCGTGATCTTTTCGACGCTCGTGACCGGCGGGACGCCGTAGGCCGCCTCGTCGACGCGCGGGTCTTTTGCCGAACGGGAGTACGTGCCACAGAGTTCGCAGCCGAGAAGTGCGTGGACCTCGGGCGTCATGATGTCGGCGAGCTGGAGAAAGAGAAGCTCGGGACAGGGGATGCAGAGCCCATTTCCGAGTGAGACGAACGAGTCCTCGGGAAGACCGATTGGCTGCACGTGACACGAGAAGAACGACGCCCGCACGCGATTGCCTGCGCTCGGCACGACGACGTCGATGCTGCGCGCCTCGCTGGGGGCTGCGGCGAGTCCGAGCGCGTCGAGCGGGAGAGCGCTTCTCGTCCACCGCGCGCGAGGGGTGGGGTCCGGTTTGGGAAGCTCGTGCCGAAGGGCCGGGAGCGTCCCGCACGCGCAGCGGTAGACGCGAAGCGCGCGGAGCGCGGCCTGGTGACTCGGAGTGAGGAGCATGGTCCCTCCTTTGGGTTAACGCGCACGGTTTGCTTTGATTACGTATGTTCGCAGTTGAGAATAACGCGCATGGCAAACTGTGCGCGTTATGGTCGAGCGGGCGAGAAGAACGGCGTATGCTGACAGATGGCAACGTGACGAAAGGACGCCCATGACCTACGACTTCACCTCGATCCTCGACCGTGCCGGACATGACGCGCTCGCGCTGGACGCGATCGGCGTGCCGGGCTCGGGCTACCCGGCGCCGGAGGCCGGCTTCGATCCCATCCCAATGTGGGTCGCGGACATGAGCTTCCCCGTGGCGCCCGCGATTACGCGGGCGATCGAGGAGCGCCTGGCATACCCGACCTTCGGGTACTTCTCGCCCAGCGACGCCTACTACCGGGCGATCATCGACTGGCACCGTGACCGCAAGGGCGTGGCCGACCTCGAGCCCCGCCACATCGGCTACGAGAACGGCGTGCTCGGCGGCGTGGTCTCCACGCTCACGGCCTTCGCGGCGCCCGGGGACCCCGTGCTCGTGCACAGCCCGACCTACGTCGGCTTCACGCACGCGCTCGAGGACAACGGCTTCAAGATCGTGCGCTCGCCGCTCGTGCGCGACGAGGCCGGCGTCTGGCGCATGGACTTCGAGGACATGGAGCGCCGCCTTGCCGAGAACCGCATCCACGTGGCGATCTTCTGCTCCCCGCACAACCCCTGCGGACGCGTCTGGGAGCGCTGGGAGATCGAGCGCGCGATGGAGCTGTATGCGCGGCACGGCTGCGTCGTCATCTCCGACGAGATCTGGTCCGACATCGTCCGTCCCGGCGTGACCCATGTCCCCACCCAGTCCGTCTCCGAGGACGCACGCGAGCGCACCGTGGCCCTCTACGCGCCGAGCAAGACCTTCAACCTCGCGGGCCTCATCGGCAGCTACCACGTCATCTACAGCGACTACCTGCGCGACCGCGTGACGTCCAAGGGCGCCAAGACGCACTACAACAGCATGAACGTGCTCTCGCAGCACGCCCTCGTCGGTGCCTACGGCCCGGAGGGGCGCGCGTGGGCGGACGAGCTCAACCAGGTCATCGCCGGCAACGTGGACTGGGCGTGCGACTTCATCGAGCGCCGCCTGCCCGGCGTGGGCGTGTCGCGGCCCGAGGGCACCTACATGCTGTGGCTGGACTGCACGGCGTGGTGCGAGAAGAGCGGGCGCTCGATCGACGACCTCCTGCGCGCGGGATGGCGCGTGGGCGTCTACTGGCAGGACGGGCGTGCCTTCAGCGGCGCGTGTCACATCCGCATGAACCTTGCGCTGCCGCTCTCCCGCGTGCAGGAGGCCTTCGCGCGCCTCGAGCGCTACGTCTTCTAGGCCTCCCGCTCGCAGGTCGTCCTTACACGAGCTCGCCGCTCGCGAAGCCTCGGTCGACGTCGCGCTGGAGCCGCTCGGTGAGGCGGTTCTCGTCGTCGGGGACCTCGCGCGCGTAGGCGAGGAGCTGCCGCGCGCTGGCGATGGGGCGACGCCCCGCGAGGGCGGCCGCCTGCGCGGCGATCATCGGGACGGCCCATGACGCGGGCCGTGGGGAGAGGTGCAGCGTCTTGCCGTCCGTGACGATCCCGCCCTTGAACGGCAGCAGCGTGAGGAGCATCAGCGAGGGGATGTGGTGCACGTGCGAGTCGGCGGGGTCCTGCATCGCGCCGACCACGAAGAGCCGGTCCCGGTTCATGTAGACGGCGCGGTCCTCGTCGGCGTCCACGACGGTGAACATGTCACGCAGGGAGTGGCGCCAGGGCCGTGCGGTCTCGAGCTGCCGCTCCGAGAGCCCAAGCGGGTTGTCGCGCACGAAGTCGTCCACCAGCTGCCGATGGCGCCAGAGGGCCTCGCTCACCTGACCGCCGTTCTCGTAGAGCATGTCGGGGTTCTCGGGTCGCTCCCTGAGACGCTCGGGGGCGACCACGTGCAGTCGCTCGTTAGCGTAGACAAGCAGGGCATTCATGGTCGAGTAGAACAGGCGGGCGTCCTCGTCGTCCATGTGCGAGTATGGTGCCCGCGCGTCCCTGAGGACGTCGCCCACGGTCCTTGGCCTTCCCATGCATCCTCCTTCGGTCGTCGTGCGAAGGAGGCTATCAGGGTGGGGGAGGCCCTGCCCGACGGCTGGCTGTCGGCTCGCTCCGTCCCGAGCTCAGAGACGTTGGCGCGCCCACGCGCGCGAGGAACGAGTTCGCAGACGGCGCGTCCGGGCCCGCGAGCGGCAGGGTCTCGCCCGGCGTCTCCCGGGACCTGGCGCGCGGCGGTCGGGCGTGGCGCGCGCTCGTCCTAGTCCATGGTGTGCGTGGAGAAGATCGGCTCGTCCTCCCACCAGACGACGTCGTCGCCGGGCGCCTCGAGCGTGGCGGGCACGTCGATGAGCCGCTGGTTGGACGAGCCGCGGAAGCGCAGCGTGATGTCATGGAGGTCCTGGACGAAGGGCCCGTCCACCAGCACGTCCAGCGTGTCGAGCAGACGGTCGGTCACGTCTCCGAGGTTCCAGGCGCCGCCGGGCCTGAGCTGATCCCACGTGTGGCCCGAGAAGAGCCAGACGGACTTGCCGTCTCCAAAGCGCTCGCGCACCGCCTCCAGAAACCCCACGAGGCCCTGCTGGTTCTCGGGCTCCATCGGCTCGCCGCCGAGGATGGTGAGGCCGCCCACGTAGGGCACGTCCATCGAGTCCATGATCTTCTCGGCAACGTCTGTGGTGAACGGCTCACCGGCGTCGAAGTCCCAGGCCTCCTCGTTGAAGCAGTTGGGGCAGTGCAGGCGACACCCGGAGACAAAGAGCGTGGTGCGCACGCCCGGGCCGTTCGCGATGTCGCAGTACTTGATGTTCGCGTAGTTCATGGGTGTCCTCCCGGACGCGCTAGTTGCGGCCTCCATCTCAGGTGGAGCAAACGGACGTTTTTCAGCCCATTGTGCCCCGAAAACGTCTGTTTGCGCCACCTGAGCGGGCCTGCCTGGGCGAGAAGAACGTCGAGCAGAGACGACTCGCGGCGGACCCCCGAAAGGCGAGGTCCGCCGCGAGTTCTTGCCGTGCCCTGTGCGGCAAGCTGTCTGAGCGCCGGACCTCGCCTTTCGGGGGTCCGCAGACAGCCCTACAGGTGCAGCACGCGGTCCCTGATCTCCTCGGTGCGGCCCTGGTTCCAGAACTGCGTGCCGATGTAGCCGCAGGTGCGGCGCGCGACGTTCATCTTGGACTGGTCGCGGTTGTGGCAGTGCGGGCACTCCCACACGAGTTTGCCGTCGTCCTCCACGATTCTGATCTCGCCGTCGTAGCCGCACACCTGGCAGTAGTCGCTCTTGGTGTTGAGCTCGGCGTACATGATGTGGTCGTAGATGTACTGCATGACGGAGATGACGGCCTCGAGGTTGTCCTGCATGTCCGGCACCTCCACGTAGGAGATGGCGCCGCCGGGGGAGAGGCGCTGGAACTCGGACTCAAAGCGCAGCTTGGTGAAGGCGTCGATCTGCTCGGTCACGTGGACGTGGTAGCTGTTGGTGATGTAGCCCTTGTCCGTGATGCCCGGGATGATGCCAAAGCGGCGCTGCAGGCACTTGGCGAACTTGTAGGTGGTGGACTCGAGCGGCGTGCCGTAGAGCGAGTAGTCGATGTTCTCGGCGGCCTTCCACTCGGCGCACTTGTCGTTCATGCGCTGCATGACGGCGAGCGCGAACGGCGTGGCCTCCTCGTCGGTGTGGCTGTGGCCGGTCATGGCCTTGACGCACTCGTAGAGGCCCGCGTAGCCCAGAGAAATCGTGGAGTAGCCGCCGTAGAGGAGCTTGTCGATCTTCTCGCCCTTGTCCAGGCGCGCGAGGGCGCCGTACTGCCAGAGGATCGGCGCGGCGTCCGAGGTGGTGCCGAGCAGGCGCTCGTGGCGGCAGCGCAGGGCCCGGTGGCAGAGCTCCAGGCGCTCGTCGAAGATCCTCCAGAACTCGTCCATGTCGCGGTGGGCGGAGAGCGCCACGTCCACGAGGTTGATGGTCACGACGCCCTGGTTGAAGCGGCCGTAGTACTTGGGCTTGCCCGGCTCGTAGTTCTTGGCCTTGGCCACGTTGTCAAAGCCGTTGCCCGAGCGGTCCGGCGTGAGGAAGGAGCGGCAGCCCATGCAGGTGTAGCAGTCGCCGTTGCCCTCGGTCTCGCCCTTGGAGAGCTTGTACTCCTTCATCTTCTTCTCGGAGATGTAGTCCGGCACCATGCGCTTGGCCGTGCACTTGGCCGCGAGCTTGGTGAGGTAGAAGTACGGGGTGCCCTCGCGGACGTTGTCCTCCTCGAGCACGTAGATGAGCTTCGGGAAGGCCGGCGTGATCCAGACGCCCTCCTCGTTCTTGACGCCCTCGTAGCGCTGCTTGAGCATCTCCTCGATGCACATGGCCAGGTCGGCCTTCTCGCGCTCGTTCTTGGCCTCGTTGAGGTACATGAAGACCGTGATGAACGGCGCCTGGCCGTTGGTGGTCATGAGGGTGACCACCTGGTACTGGATGGTCTGGACGCCGCGGGCGATCTCCTCGCGCACGCGGCCCTCCACGATCTGGGAGAGCTTCTCCTCGCCGGGGTCCACGCCGATGGCCTCCATCTCGGCCTCTACCTGGCGGCGGATCTTCTGGCGCGAGACGTCCACGAAGGGCGCCAGGTGCGTGAGCGAGATGGACTGGCCGCCGTACTGGCAGGAGGCCACCTGGGCGATGATCTGCGTGGCGATGTTGCAGGCGGTGGAGAAGCTGTGCGGGCGCTCGATGAGCGTGCCGGAGATCACGGTGCCGTTCTGCAGCATGTCCTCGAGGTTCACGAGGTCGCAGTTGTGCATGTGCTGCGCGAAGTAGTCCGAGTCGTGGAAGTGGATGATGCCCTCGTTGTGGGCCTCGACGACCTCGGCGGGGAGCAGCTCGCGCATCGTGAGGTCCTTGGAGACCTCGCCGGCCATGTAGTCGCGCTGGACGGAGACCACCGTGGGGTTCTTGTTGGAGTTCTCCTGCTTGACCTCCTCGTTGTTGCACTCGATGAGCGCGAGGATTTTGTCGTCGGTCGTGTTCTTGTGGCGCTTCTGGTTCTGCACGTAGCGGTAGATGATGTAGCGGCGCGCCACCTCGAAGTGGTGCAGGCCCATCAGCTGGTCCTCGACGAGGTCCTGGACCTCCTCGACGGTCACGGTGTGGCCGGCCTCCATGCACTCGTCGGTGACGTTCAGGGAGGCGAACTTGATCTCGCGCTCGGTGAGGCGCTCGTTGGCGGGGACCTCGCCGTTGGCCGCGCGGATGGCGTTCTCGATCTTGGAGATGTCGAAGGCGACCTCCGAGCCGTTGCGCTTGATGATCTTCATGGTGCGTCGACCTTTCGCTGAAGAGGCGCTCCCGAGGGCGCGCCAGGGGTGCAAGTCGTGCGTGCGGAATCAACTATGCCACAACCGCTAGTGGTTTTGACCGACAAACATACTATATGTTGTTGACAAGTGGTCGAAAACATGTGGCTTGATGTTGATAACCCATATCACCGCAGGTAGTAAAAATGACGCAGAAAAAAGCTTTCGCCAATTGGTCCTCAAATTGTCCTTGATGTTTCCGTGAGCGGCTCGGCGAGCGGCGCGGCGCGCGCCTGCGCTAGAGTTAGGCGAGAAGGACGACGAGAGGGGAGTCATGGAGTTCTCCAAGAGGCTGGGCCTGTTCGGTGACGAGGTGTTCGCCGCGCTCAACGCGCGCCGGCGCGAGCTGGAGGCCGAGGGCCGTCGGGTCTTTGACCTCTCGGTGGGCACGCCGGACTTCCGCCCGCCCGAGCACGTGGTCGAGGCGCTGCGTGCGAGCGCGGCGGACCCCGAGAACTGGAAGTACTCGCTGCACGACAAGGACGAGCTGCTCGACGCCGTGTGCGCCTACTACGAGCGGCGCTACGGCGTGGCCGGGATTACGCGCGACATGGTGATGAGCTGCCGGGGCACCCAGGAGGGCCTCGTCCACGTGTGCGCGGCGCTCGCGGACCCCGGCGACGTGGCGCTCGTGCCCGACCCGTGCTACCCCGTGTTCCAGAACGCGACGCTGCTCGCCGGCGCGCGCCCGCACTACTACCGCCTCACGGCCGAGCACGACTTCCTGCCGCACCTGGCGGACGTGCCCGCCGAGGTGGCGGACGCCGCCAGGTACCTCATCGTGTCGCTGCCGGCCAACCCCGTGGGCTCGGTCGGAACGCCGGAGGTCTACGAGGAGGTCATCGCCTTCGCGCGCGAGCACGACCTGGTCGTGATCCACGACAACGCCTACTCCGACATCGTCTTCGACGGGCCGGCGGGCGGCTCGTTCCTGGCGTACCCCGGGGCGCGCGAGGTGGGCGTGGAGTTCCTCTCGCTCTCCAAGTCCTTCAACGTGACGGGCGCGCGCCTGTCGTTTCTGGTGGGCCGGCCGGACGTGGTGGCGGCCGCCCGCAAGCTGCGCTCGCAGATCGACTTCGGCATGTTCTACCCCGAGCAGGACGCGGCGATCGCGGCCCTCACCGGCCCGCGCGACTCCGTCGAGCGCCAGCGCCTGCTCTACCAGGAGCGGCGCGACGCCCTCTGCGACGGCCTGGAGTCGATCGGCTGGGAGCGGCCCAACGCGCACGGCTCGATGTTCGTGTGGGCCAAGCTGCCCGGCGGGCGCACGGACTCGGCGGCCTTCGTGCTCGAGCTCATGGAGCGCGCGGGCGTGATCGTGACGCCGGGCGCGAGCTTTGGCCCGTCGGGGGAGGGTTATGTGCGGATGGCGCTCGTCATGCCGCCCGACGAGCTGCGCGAGGTCGTCGCGGCGATCGCTGCGGCCGGGATTTAGGGGGTTGTCGTGAACGAGAGCGAGTTCGTCGAGCTGGTGGCCGCGTCGCGGACGTACCGACGCTTCGACGAGGGGCGCCCGGTTCCCGAGGCAATGCTGCGGGCGCTCGTGGGGGCGGCCCGCCTGGCACCGACCGCCAACAACACGCAGCTGCTGCGCTTCCATCTGAGCACGGGCGCCGAGGCGCTCGAGGTCGAGGCGCACCATCGCTGGGCCGGCCTGCTCAAGGAGTGGGACGGTCCCGCAGCCGGCGAGCGCCCGACGGCCTACGTCACGATCGCGGGGCCGGCGGGCTCGCGCGCGAACGCCCTGCGCAACCAGGACGCGGGCATCGCGGCCCAGACGATCATGCTCGCCGCGCGGGCGGCGGGGCTCGCGGGCTGCATGGTCGCGAGCTTCGACGCCGGGCTCGCCGGGCTTCTCGGCCTTGACGATAAGGGCCTCGAGCCGCTGCTCCTCTGCGCCCTCGGCTACCCTGCGGCGGACGAGACCGTGGTCCTCGAGGAGGCGGACGCCGAGCGCGGCGTGGCCTACTGGCGCGACTTCGAGACCAACACGCATCACGTGCCCAAGCTGGGGGTCGACGACCTTCTCGTCTAGGAACATCCGCCCTTGTCACGTGGTGTTCCGAGAATCGCCGCCCTTGTCGCGAGCGGTTCTAGAAAACGTGGACCTTGCTGCGACGGCTTCTAGGAAAACGCGGGATTGCGCGTTCTGGAGGGAATTTGTCTAGCTTTTGGGGACCTTGCGCGGCGGACGGGCCGTCCAACTGCGCAAGGTCCCCACTTTCTAGAAGCGCCTGCGACAAGGGCGCCATTTTCTAGACGGGCGAGAAAGACGGGCGAGAAGGACGGCGTCGCCCGTACCCTAGCAGAGCTCGGTCACGGCGTCGAAGGCGACCTCGCTCGCCTCGATCGCGTCGCGCCCGCCGAAGACGCAGACGCCGCTCGGCGCCTCGGCGTCGGCGAGCGCCGCGGCGAGTTCGCGCACGTCGTCGGCCGTGGCGGCGAGCTCCTGCGCGCGGACCTCGTCGCGCCAGGCGGCGGGCCGGCCGTTGAAGCGGGCCACGTCCTGGCGCCGCGCGAGCTGGCGGGGCTTCACGGGCGCGTCGTGAGCGGCGACCGTGGCCACGACGTAGCCGTCGAGCTCGTCCTTGGTGGGCCGCCAGCCGGCGAGCCACGCAGCCGCGCCGTCGTAGCGCCCGAGCGTGGCGTCCACTGAGGGGTCGCGGTACGACCAGAACTGCCGCAGGCCCTCGGTCGAGCGCTTGAAGCCCACGCCGTAGGCGCCGCCCTTCACGCGCACCTCGTTCCAGAGGTAGTCGTAGGTGAGCGCGCGCGTGGCCACCTGCCAGGTCCCGATGCTGCCGGGGTCGACGGCGGACGGCGCCGAGGCGCGCGCGACGTAGGCCACGTCGGAGGGGATGACAAAGGCCTCGCGGCGCGGTGTCGGCGCGGGAACGACGAGGCGGTCCCCGGCGTCCTCCGCAGGGACCAGGCCGAGGGTGCCGCCGCGCTCCCAGAAGCGGGCGCGGTCGCCGGCCGGCCCGGTGAAGCTCACGGTCACGTTGTCCGCCGCGAAGACGCGCCGCGCGACGCCCGCGAGGCGGCCCGGCAGCTCGGCGGCCCGCTCGTCCCAGTGCTCGAGCAGCTCGCGCAGGAAGAGGTAGTAGTCCAGCCCGCCCATCGCGCTCGAGGCCACGGCGGCGGCCGAGAAGTACGTGCCCGTGCGGCCGAGGGCAGCGGCATGCCCGGAGCTCAGGTAGTACTGCTCGAGGGCGACGCGGCGCTGGGTCAGGATGTCGCGGATCCGGGCGAGGTCGGTGAAGTCCGTCTCGCCCCAGACCTCGGCGGGGAGCTCCGTGAGGGCGTCGGCCTTCTCGGAGAGCGCGGAGGCGCCCACCACCAGCGTCGGCGCGGCGAAGGAGAGGTCGTCGTCGCGCGTGTGGGTCTCGACGAAGAAGTCGAGCCCGCCGAGCCGGGTCTCCACGAGGGTGTCGAGGTCGGAGGCGCTGTGGCGCGCCGTGGCGAGCCGGCCGAGGAGGTCCGTCAGCAGGCCGGCGTAGGGGAGCTCGGCAAAGTCGAGACGGCGCAGGTCAAAGTAGTGATAGACGTAGTCGATCCCGTGGGTGTCGAGCTCGTGGGCCACGCAGGGCAGCGGCGCCGCCACGTCGAGCGGGGCGGGCTCGGCGGGTGCCGGGCCGATGTCGGACGGCCTGAGCTGGGGGAGCGTCGCGAGCGCCTCGGGCGAGTCCGGCGCCTCCTGCTCCGCGCGCAGCGCCGCGACCTCGGCGCGGACGGCCTCGAGGTCCTTCTCGCCCATGCCGGCGCGCAGGCGCGCGAGCTCGGCCGCCTCCTCGTCCGCGTCGCCCTCCTCCACGGGCACGAGCTCGACCTCGGCGCAGTGCGCGCTCTCGCAGACGAGCTCGCGCAGCAGCCGCTCGAAGAGCCCCTCGGCAAGGCCGCGCTTGAGCGTGGCGAGCGCGTCCTCGTAGCGCAGGTAGTCCACGGGCCGCGCGTCGTCATAGAGCCAGCTCGACATCGCCTGCATGGCGAGCGCCACGCCGTCAGGGTAGCCGCCCCAGTCGCCCTCGCGCAGGTTGAACTCGGCCTGGGCGAGCGAGGCTTCGAGCTTGTCGCGCGGGATGCCGCCCTCGGCAAGCTCGGCGCAGGTGGACTCCACGAGCGCGCGGAACCTCTCGCCCGCTCCCGGCCTCAGGCCCTTGAGCGTGAACATGACCTGCGGCTGGAGCACGCCGTCGATGAGCGTGGCGGAGAAGTCGTCTGCGAGGCCTGCGTCCAGCACGCGCCGCTTGAGGGGCGCCTCGTTGGAGCCGCAGAGGGCGTCGAGCAGGACGTCCGCCGCGAGCACGCGCGTGCGGTCGGCCGCCGTGCCGATGACGTAGGAGAGCCCGACCTCGGAGTTGCTCGGCGCCGTTGCCATGCGGACCTCCGTTCGCTCGGCGCGCACGGGTGCCTGGGGAGCGAGCTCGTTCGGCGCGCCCGCCCCGCGCTCGGTGGCGCCGCGCAGGGCCTCGTCCACGAGGGCGAGCTCGCGGTCCACGTCCAGATCGCCGTAGAGAAAGACGTAGGCGTTGGACGGCGCGTAGTGGCGCGCGTGGGTGTCCAGGAAGGCCTCGTAGGTGAGGGTGGGGATGGCGCGCGGGTTGCCGCCCGACTCAAAGCGGTAGCACGTGTCGGGGAAGAGCCGGCGCGTGAGGGCCTGGTAGAGCACGTCGTCGGGGTCGGACATCGCGCCCTTCATCTCGTTCAGGACCACGCCGTTGTAGCTGAGGGTGCCGCCGTCCGCCGCCTCCAGGTGCCAGCCCTCCTGCTCGAAGATGCGCCGGCGGTGCCAGATCGCGGGGTGCAGCACCGCGTCCAGGTAGACGCTCATGAGGTTCTCGAGGTCGGCCGTGTTGGTCGAGGCCACCGGGTACATGGTCTTGTCGGGGAAGGTGAGTGCGTTGAGGAACGTCTGCATGCTCGTCTTGAGCAGGTTGACGAAGGGCTCCTTCACCGGGTAGCGCTCCGACCCGCACAGCACCGAGTGCTCCAGGATGTGAAAGACGCCCGTGTCGTCGGCGGGCGGCGTCTTGAAGCTGATCGCGAAGGCCTTGTTGACGTCCGCGCAGGCCAGCCACAGTGCGCGGGCGCCGGTGGCCTCGTGGTGCATGACGTAGGCCGTCCCGGAGAGCTCGGGCAGCGGCTCCGCGGACGTGACGGTGAAGCCGGCGTGGCGCGTGCCCGCGGCGAGCTCGGCGCGCGGCTCTGTGAAGTTCTTCTCGGCCATGTTCTTCTCCTTGGACGCAAATCTCTCAGCGTCGAGCATAGCGCAGGCGGGCCGTGGTAGGCTATCGACCGCTGTGCGAGGAAGGGGGACGCGTGGGCGAGAAGGACGACGAGCAGAGACGGCGCATCCGGCGCGGCATCGTGGCGACGCTGGTGGGCGGCACGCTCTGGGGCCTCAACGGGACCGTCTCCAAGTGGCTCATGGACACCTACGCGATCGACCCGCTGTGGCTCGTCTGCGTGCGCGAGCTCACGGCCTGCTGGCTCTTCCTCGCCGCCGCGGCGCTGACCGCGCGCGGCCGCGAGCAGCTGGCGGGCGTGCTGAGAAGCCCGAGCGGCCTGGCGCAGGTTCTCGGCGTGAGCTTTGCGGCGATTCTCTTCTCGCAGGTCGCCTACCTCGAGGCGATCGACTGGACCAACTCCGCCACGGCCACGATCATGCAGAGCCTGGGCATGGTGCTCGTGCTGGCGTACGTGTGCCTCAAGATGCGCCGCCGCCCGCGCCGCCGCGAGCTTCTGGGCGTGGGCCTCGCGCTTGTGGGGACCTACCTCGTGGCCACGGGCGGCAACCCCGGTCAGCTCAACCTCCCGCCGGAGGGCCTCGCGTGGGGCCTGGGCTGCGCGGTCGCGGCGGCGTGCCTTGCGGTCCTGCCCGCCGCGCCGATGGCGCGCTGGGGCAACTTCACGGTGAACGGCCTGGCGTTTCTGGTCTCGGGTGCGGTGCTCTCGGCGTGGTACCGGCCGTGGGAGCACATGCCGGCGCTCGACGGCCTGGCGGTCGCGGTGCTCGCGCTCTGCGTGGTGGCGGGGACCTTCGGCGCCTACGCGCTCTACCTGCAGGGCGTCAAGGACGCGGGCTCCATGCGCGCGAGCCTGCTCGGGACCATCGAGCCGGTCACGGCCACCGTCGCCTCGGTCGTGTGGCTGGCCACGCCCTTCTCGGGCGCGGAGCTCGTGGGCTTTGCCCTCATCATCGTGATGGTCTACCTCACGGCGTAGGGCACGGGGAGCCGATCCGGGAAACGCCGCCCTTGGTACGGAGCGTTCTAAAAAAGTGGGGACCTTGTCCCGGCGCGTTCTAGAAAAGTTCGGCCTTGTTCCCCGTTGGACCGCATATCCGTGGCAAGCCCGACGATTTCCGGAGCAAATTGCGACAAGGGCGGCGATTCCTGGAACTCGGTGGGACAAGGCCCGGATTTCTTAGAAGCGCGCGCGACAAGGTCGCCAATTCCCGGGCGCCCCCGCGACAAGGGCGGCGATTCCTAGATGCGCTGCATGTTGGCCAGGACGCTCGTGTACCAGTGGTCCGCGTTGGGCGGGCAGTACTTGAGGGCGCCGGCGTAGGTGAGCTGGCCGCCGTAGCCCGCCGCGAGGCCGGCCACGTGGTCCCAGATGGCCTCCTCCCAGCTGCCCCAGCTGGAGCTGCCCCAGCCCCAGGCGTTGTGGGGGAGGAAGCAGTAGCGGCCCTGCGTGCTCTCGACCATGGAGATCGCGGGCGAGAAGCGCGGGTCCACGCCGTACTCCCAGGCGGCCTCGGCGAAGGTGCGGCCCTGCCCGGCGAGGGGGGAGCCGGCGAGGTAGGCGTCGATGCGCGACGCCCAGCTGCTGATGAAGGACTCGCGGTCCATGTTCCAGTCGACGCTGCCGGCGTTGGGCGAGGAGGGGACCTCGACCGGCGCCTGGTTGCCGGACTCTGTGGTGAAGGAGTTGCCCTGGTCCTTCTGGGCCGCCTCGAGCGCGGCCTGGCGCTCGGCGGCCTCGGCGGCCTCCTGGGCGGCGATCTGCGCCTGGAGCTCGGCGCGGGCGGCGTTGGCGGCCTCGAGCGCGGCCTCGGCCTCGGCCTGCTGCTCCTCCGCCTCCTCCATCTGCGAGCTGAGGCTGGCGCGCGTCATCTCGAGCTCGCCCTCGAGCGCGACGAGCTCGTCGAGGGCGTCGGTGCTGCTGGACTGGATGACGTCGAGGTACTGCACCGTGGAGAGGAGGTCGTAGAAGTCATCGGAGGCGAGCAGCAGCTCCACGAGGCCGCCGGAGCTCTGCTGCATCTTGTAGAGGGTGCGCATGGACGACGCGGCGCGGTCCCGGGCGTCCGGCAGCTCCGCCTCGATCTCGGCGATGCGGTCCTCGTTCTCGTCGATCTGGCCCTGGATCTCCTCGACCTGGGCGGTGGCTGCCTCGTAGTCCGCGTTGCCCTGCTCGATCTGCTGCTGGATCTCCTGGAGCTCGCCCATCGGGTCGGCGGCGGCCACGGTGGGCCGGGCGACGAACGGGCACGCCGCACAGGCGAGAAGACCGGCGAGAAGGACGCCAAAGACTCTCGTTCCCGTGCGTTTACCTGCTATCACGTCAGAATTCCTCCGTCGTTGGGCGACCGGTCGGGACGGGCGCACGAGCGTACAGACCCTCCCATTCTACCTACGGGCGGCGGGAAACACCGTTTCTGCACGAGTCGGCCCCGCCGTGCGACGGGGCCGACGGGAGGCCATGCGGGCCGTGCGGGACGTCCGGCTACTTGATGATCAGGGTGTCGCAGTCGGTGTTGCGGGTGAGGAAGGTGGAGATCGAGCCGAGGATGGCGTACTTGATCGAGGAGAGGCCGCGCGCCCCGCAGATCACGAGGTCCGGCTGGATCACGTCGAGCATCTCGTCCTTGAGGGTCTCGCGGATGCGCCCGGCGCGCACGAGCACCTCGACCTTCTTGATGCCCGGCATCCCCTCCGCCACGCGGACCTTCTCGGCGATGGACTCCCGGAAGGTACGCTCCAGGCTGGGGACAATGTCGACGGGGTAGGTCCCCGCCGCCTCGAGCGCGGTGGAGTCGATCACGTGTCCGATGTAGAGCTCGGCCTCGTCGTTCGCCGCCATGACGATGGCGCGGTCGAGCACCTTGTCCTGCTCGTCCGAGCCGTCGAGGGAGACGAAGATCTTGTCGTAGCCGAGGTCCTGGTAGGAGGTGGTTGGTTCGGTCATGGTGGGCTCCTTCCGCTGCGGGCCGTTTCGGAGGCTGCGGCTCTTATTCCCCACGGGGCGCCGTCCGGCAGCTCGGGACCGCCAAACGGCGTAGATTTTCGGTGGCGGGACGCCGCGCGGGCGCCGCTTGCGCCACTATAGGAACGCTGTCGGCTGAAGGAAGGACCATGGACCTCATAGAGCTCGTCAAGGCTGCGGTGTACGGCGTCGTGGAGGGCGTGACCGAGTGGCTGCCCATCTCGTCCACCGGGCACATGCTGCTGCTGAACCAGTTCCTCGCCATGGACGTCTCCGAGGACTTCTGGAACATGTTCCTCGTGGTCATCCAGCTCGGCGCGATCCTCGCCGTCTGCGTGATGTTCTTCCACCGGCTCAACCCCTTCTCCCCGAGCAAGAGCGCGGGCGAGAAGCGCGACACGTGGTCGCTCTGGGGCAAGACGATCGTGGCCTGCATCCCCGCCGCCGCGATCGGCATCCCCATCGACGACTGGATGGAGGCCAACCTCGGCAGCCCCTTCGTGATCGCGGCGGCGCTCGTCGTCTACGGCGTCGCCTTCATCGTGATCGAGACCGTGCGCGAGCGCCGCGCCGCCTCCCTCGCCTCCTCCGGCCGGCACTTCTCGGCCCCCGACCTCGGCGACGCCCCCACGCGCTCCGAGCTCGCCGACGCCGGCGCCCGGGTGCGGACGCTCGAGGCGCTCGACTGGAGGACCGCGATCGGCATCGGCCTCTTCCAGGTGCTCTCGATCGTGCCCGGCACGTCGCGCTCCGGCTCCACCATCATCGGCGGGCTCCTGCTCGGCTGCTCGCGCACCGTGGTCGCCGAGTTCACGTTTTTTCTCGCCATCCCCGTCATGTTCGGCGCGAGCGGCCTGCGCCTCGTGAAGTACTTCCTCGCGGGCAACGCGCTCTCGGGCACCGAGGCGGCCGTGCTCGGCGTGGGGTGCGTCGTGGCGTTCCTGGTCTCGCTCGCGGTCATCCGCTTCCTCATGGCGTTCGTGCGCCGCCACGACTTCAAGCCGTTCGGCTGGTACCGCATCGTGCTCGGCGTCGCCGTGATCGCCTGGTTCGCCCTCGTCGGCTAGGGGGTTGCCGTGAAGACCAGCCGCCGCGCGCACCTCGCCGCGCTTCTCGTCCTGCTGCTCGCCCTCGCGTGCGCGCTGGGGGCCGCGCCCGCGCCCGCCGCCGCAGAGGACGCGCCCGAGGCGACCTGGTCCGCCGACGAGCCGCCGGCGCTCTCCTGCACCCGGGCCCTGCTCGTCGAGCGCGAGACCAACACGACGCTCTACGCGCAGGGGGCCGACGAGCGCGCCTACCCCGCCTCGATCACCAAGGTCATGACGGCGCTCCTGGTGCTCGAGAACGCCGACCTCGACGACATGGTCACCGTGGAGGAGCACGACCTCGACGAGGTCACCTGGGACAGCTCGGTGGCGGGCCTCAAGGTGGGCGACACGCTGAGCGTCCGCGACCTTCTGGCCTGCCTGCTCATCCCCTCCGGCAACGACGCCTCCTACGTGCTCGCGCGCTACGTCGCGGGCGGGGACTGGCACGACTTCGTCGACATGATGAACGAGCGGGCAGTCGAGCTCGGGTGCACGGGCACGCACTTCGTCAACCCCTGCGGCCTGCACGACGACGACCACTACTCGACGGCCCACGACCTCCTGCTCATGTTCGAGGAGGCGCTCAAGCACCCCGAGTTCGCGGAGATCGCGGGCAGCGCGACCTGGGACATCCCCGCCACGGGGGACAACGAGGCCCGCACGCTCGAGAACACCGACACGCTGCTCGACCCGGAGAGCCCCGTCTACATGGGCGACGCGATCGTGGCGAGCAAGACTGGCTCGACCTACGACGCGGGCCGCTGCCTCATCACCGAGGCGCAGCGCGACGGCCGGACCCTCATTGGCGTCGTGCTCGGCGCGCCGATGGAGGAGGACGCCGACGGCGTGGCGGGCAGCTTCTACGACATGCGCTCGCTTCTGGAGTGGGGCTTCGGGGCCTGGCGGACCGGCGACGTCGTGCGCATCGGCGACGTCGTGGGCGAGGTCGGGGTGACCCTTTCGAGCGACGGCGAGAAGGTCGACGCGGCGGCCACGACGACCATCTACGCCACGGTCCCGGCCGACACCACGATCGACGACCTGACGCTCACGCCGTCGTGGAGCGGCTCGATCCAGGCGCCGGTCAGCGAGGGCCGCGAGCTCGGCACGGTCTCGGTCGCCCTTGGCGAGCGGCGGCTCGGCACGGTCTCGGCGGGCGTGGCGCACGCGATGTCCCTCTCGATCCCGGCCTATGTGGACTGGTGGGTCACCAACAACCCGACCCTCGTCATGTACGCCGTCGCGGCGGTGGTCGCGCTGGTCCTTGTCGTCGGGCTCGTGGCGGGCGTTCACGCCCACGTGCACCGTCGCCGGGCCGCCGACGCTCGCCGTCGCGGCGCCGGGCCGTCGCGCCGGAAGGCGACCCCTGCGCAGCGCGGCCGGCACGGCGGCAGCCACCTGCGGCGCTAGCGTCATGACCGAATAGCGCCCGCGTCTCCCGAAAGGCTCTCCATGATCCGCATCCTCTTTGTCTGCCACGGCAACGTCTGCCGTTCGACGATGGCCCAGTTCGTGATGGAGGAGCTCGCCCGCCGCGTCGGCCGCGCGGACGAGTTCACGATCGACTCCGCCGCGACGAGCCGCGAGGAGCTCGGCAACCCGCCCCATCACGGGACCGTGTCCAAGCTGCGCGCGGAGGGGATCCCGGTCGGGCGGCACCGGGCGCGGCAGGTCAGGCGCGACGAGTACGGCTCGTGGGACCACATCATCTATATGGACGCGGAGAACGCCCGGGGCCTGCGGCGGATCCTCGGCGCCGACCCGGACGGCAAGGTGAGCCGGCTGCTCGACTGGACCGGCCGGCCCGGCGACGTGGCCGACCCCTGGTACACCGGCGACTTCGACGCCACGTACCGCGACGTGCTCGCCGGGTGCGAGGCGCTGCTCGCCGCGCTGTGAGGAGGCCTATGAACGAGAGGAACAGGAGGCCGTCGGCCGTTCGTGGGCTCGTCGCGGCGGCGCTCGCCGGCAGGCTGCTGCCGGCGGTCCTGGGGCCGCAGCGCGACCTGGGCTCCGAGGAGCTGGGGCCCTACCTCGGCGGGGGCGGCGACGCGCGCGTGCGCGACATGTCCCCGGGCCTCTCCGCGCACGAGGGGGAGGTCATGGAGTGGGACCGCGCCGAGGAGGCCGACCGTACCTGGCGCTGGCTGCATCAGCTGCCCGCAGGCGTGGAGGACGTGTCCGTGGCCTCCGACGACGGGACCCGCCTCGTCGGCCACGCGCTCGCGTGCCGGCCGGACTCCCCGCGCTGGGTCGTCTTTGCCCATGGCTACCACGACAACTGGCGCGCCGGCCTCACCTTCGCCCGGCGGCTTGCCGACATGGGCTTCAACCTGCTCTTCTGCGACCTGCGTGCCCACGGGGCGAGCGGCGGGGACTGGGTGGGCTGCGGCTGGCTCGACCGGCGCGACCTCGTGGCGTGGGCCCGCTGGGTCACGGCCCGGGCGGGGGAGGGCGCCCGCGTGGCGCTCATGGGCATCTCGATGGGCGCCGCCTCCTGCCTCATGGCTTCTGCCGAGAAGGACCTCCCGCCGCAGGTCTTCGCCTGCGTGGCGGACTCGGGCTACGCCGACTTCTGGCGCGCGGCGGAAAACGTCGTGGAGACGGGCTCGCTCGGGACGCCACCGGTCGCGGCGCACCCGCTGCTCGACGTCGCGCGCCGCCGGCTCCTGCGCGCGCCCGGCGGGTACGACCTGCGCCTCGCCCGTCCGGTCGACGCGCTCGCGCACGTGCGGGTGCCGGTGCTGCTGCTCCACGGCGAGCTCGACCGCGTGGTCCCCGTCGCGATGGCCCATGAGCTCGCGGCTGCGGGGACGGGCCACGAGCTCGTGACCTTCTCGGGCGCTGGTCACTGCTGCTCCGTCTTCGCCGACCCGGGGCGCTACTGGGGCGCCGTGGGCGCGTTTCTCGGCCGTTGGGCGGAGCGATTCTAGGAATCGGCGTTCTTGTCGCCGCGCGGTCCGGGAATCGCCGGGGTTGTTCCGGCGGCGTCCGGGAATCGCCGCCCTTGTCGCGAGCCCTTCCGAAAATCGCCGGGGTTGTCCCGGTGGCGTCCCGGAATCGCCGCCCGTGTACCGCGCGACTCTAGGAATTCCCGCCCGTGCGCACCTGTAGGCCGGTTCCGGTGGCCAAGGTCCCGTTTTCTTAGACACCCATGCGACAAGGGCGCGAATTATGAGAATCCGCTGGTACAAGGCCGTCTTTTCCTAGAAGGCCACGCCTCGGTATGCCGTGATTGTAGTTTCAAACCGAAATAGTTGCTACCGTTAACCGACGAATAGTTACCGCTGGCAACTATCCGATTGCCCCGTTAATAGTTAATAGCAACAATCAAATCACGAACAGGGACCTGAAAAGCGGCCCCGACAATCACGCGAGAGGAAACGACATGAGGTATCTGCTTCTGGTGAGCCACGGCACGTTCGCGCCGGGCCTGCACAGCGTGCTCGACATGCTGGTGGGCAAGCGCGAGGACATCCTGAGCTGCAGCCTGCGCGACGGCGAGGGCGCCGACGAGTACGTCGCCGAGCTGGAGAAGGTGGTCGAGAAGATCGGCGAGGGCGACGAGGTCATCGTCATGGGCGACATCATCGGCGGGTCCCCGCTCACCAACGCCCTCAACGTGCTCGCCGGGCGCGGGCTGCTCGCCCGCACGCGCGCCTTTGGCGGCGTGAGCCTGCCGATGGCGCTCACGGCGGCCTTTGACCTGCAGACGGACGATCCGATGGCCCTCTGCGCCTCCGCTGTCTCCGAGGGCCAGGCGGCCATGCGCGAGGTCGAGCTCGACCTCGGCGACAATGACGAGGACGAGGACCTCTAGTAAGAAGCGCGGCGGAAGGTCCGCTGCATGAGAGAAGGAGCAGACATGGCAGTTTCGTTCGTTCGCATCGACGACCGCATGATCCACGGTCAGACCGTCACGCGCTGGGCGGTCGAGTACCCCTGCGACGGCATCATCGCCGTCAACGATGCCGCGGCGTCCAACCCGGTGCTCAAGAGCGCCTACAAGAGCGCAGCGCCGGACAAGAAGACCTTCGTCTGGACGATGGACCACTTCAAGGAGAAGGCCCAGACCGTCCTCGACAGCAAGACCCGCTACTTCCTGATCACCAAGAACCCGGTGGACATGGCCGAGATCCTCGTGAACTTTGGCTTTGTGCCCGATGACGTCAAGACCGTCATCGTGGGGCCCTGCAACGACCGTCCCGGCACCACCAAGATCGGCAACAACCAGTCCATCACCCAGGAGGAGGCCGACGCCCTGGAGGCCATCTCCAAGAAGGGCTACGCCGTGGACTTCCGCCTGATCCCCGACAAGGAGACGGGCCCCTGGGACAAGTTCCGCGGCCAGTTCGGCTACACCGACTAGCCCTCGCTTCGTGCACGACATCGGGCGCCCGCCCGGGAGGGCGCCCGGTGACAGGCTGCAGGAGCCCTCACGGGCCCACGCACTAGAAAGGTGGTACGTATGGTAATCAACGCGTTCCAGGCCGCATTGCTCGGACTGTTCGCCTGCCTGGCCTCGATGCCCGGCCTCGGCGGCACGTCCATCGGCAACTACACGCTCGGCCGCCCGCTCGTCGCCGGCCTGGTGGTCGGCATCATCCTGGGTGACGTCACCGACGGCATTCTCGTCGGCATGGCCATCCAGGTGGTCTACATCGCCCTCGTCACCCCCGGCGGCACCGTCTCGGCCGACGTCCGCGCGGCCTGCTACATCGGCATCCCGCTCGCCCTCATCGCCGTCAAGGCCCAGGGGCTTGACGCCGGCAGCGCGGAGGCTGCGGCCCTCGCGACCTCGCTCGGCGCCACGTGCGGCACCCTCGGCGCCATCCTGTTCTACGGCACCGCGACGATCAACCTGGCCTGGCAGGCCATGGGCTGGAAGTGGCTCGAGAAGGGCGACACCCACAAGCTCTACCTCGTCGACATGGTCCTGCCCTGGATCTCCCACATCATCTGCTCCTTCCTGCCCACGTTCCTGCTCGTCTACTTTGGCGGCGACGCGGTGAACAACCTGCTGGCGAGCCTGCCCATGGACGGCATCCCCATGAAGACCCTGTTCGCCGTGGGTTCGCTGCTTCCCTGCGTCGGTATCGCCATCCTGCTCAAGCAGGTCATCACCAAGGCCACCGACTTCCTGCCGTTCTTCTTCGGCTTCACGCTCGCTGCGGTCATGGGCTGCAACCTCATCGCCGCCTCCGCGATCGCCTGCTTCTTCGCGCTCATCAACTACGAGATCACTACGCTGCGCCTGAAGGTCGAGCGCGTGGGCGCCGCAGGTGCGCTCAACGCCTCCACCGTTGACGACGAGGATGAGGAGGACATCTAATGGCTGACACCACCGCCGATCAGAAGGACGGCCGCAAGGTCTCCAAGAAGGCCCTCGCCAAGTCCTTCCGCAACTGGTACTACGGCAACCTCACGTGCTTCTCGCAGGAGCACATGCAGACCTTCGGCTACCTGGTCTCCATGCTGCCGATCGTCGAGGACCTCTACGACAATAAGGACGACCAGACCAAGGCCCTCCAGACCTACTCCGCGTTCTTCAACACCGAGCCGCAGATCGGCACCATGATCGTCGGCGTCACCGTGGGCCTCGAGGAGGCGCGCGCCAACGGCCAGCCCGTCGATGACGATACGATCAACGGCATCCGTGCCGGCCTCATGGGCCCGCTCGCCGGCATCGGCGACTCCCTGATCGTGGGCACGCTGATCCCGATCCTGCTCGGCATCGCCATGGGCCTCTCCGAGGGCGGGTCCGTGCTCGGCCCGATCTTCTATATCGTGGTCTGGAACCTGCTCGCCTACTTCGGCATGCGTTTCGCCTACTACCAGGGCTACAAGCTCGGCGGTGATGCCGTGGAGGCCCTCGTGGGCCCCAACGCCCAGGCCCTGCGCGAGGCCATCGTGATGGTCGGCACGATCGTCATCGGTGCGGTTGACGCCACGTGGGTCTCCATCACCACGGCCCTCACGCTCCCGGGCGGCGGAACCCTGCAGGGCACGCTCGACGGCATCTACCCCAAGCTGCTGCCCCTGATCTTCACGGTCTTCTGCTGGTGGCTCATGTCCAAGAAGAAGGTCAGCCCGATCATCACGATGCTCATCCTGCTCGTGATCGCCTTCCTCGGCGCGTGCTGTGGCTTCTTCGGCGCCGCCACGATCGCCACGGCCGCGTAAGGCCCGCACGACCGCTGAACGCTCGCTTGAGCGTCCTCCTTCAGAGCCCGGGCCGCATCTCCCCTGCGGCCCGGGCAGCCCCATAGAGAGGAACTCCCATGGCACTCGACACCTCCAACTGGACCCGCGACGACCTCATCCGCGAGGCCAAGCTCCAGACCGACGCCATCCAGCGCCTCAACGTCTGGCTGCGCATCGGCTACTCGCTTCTGGCCATCGGCTTCATCGTGGGCTACTGGGGCTTCTACGGCGGGGGCGGGACGGGCTTTGGCGTGCTGGGGGTCGTGCTGCTCGTCGTGGGGGCGCTCGTCTCGGCGGTCCTCAAGGTGGGGACCACCAACGCTAAGAAGAACGTGAGGAACATCCTCGCGGCTGCCGGCGTGGACCTCGACGAGTGGGCCCTCGAGCACGGGAAGGGCAAGGGCGGCGAGAAGAACGCGAAAGGCGAGAAGAACGACAAGAGCGAGGAGAACGACAGCTAGCCGGTGGCATCGTGGGGATAACCGGAGAATGCGCGCGACGATCAAGTGAGAGAAGATCATGGCATACGACAGACATCCGACCGTGCGCGTGCCCGGGCACCGGGCGATCGTGGGCTATGACGCCCTTCTCGCCGAGCTCTCTAGGCGCGTGGGGGAGGTCCGCGCGCAGAACGGCGGGCGCTGCGTCCTGGTGTGCGACTCCTATCCCGGCGTCTGGGATGACGAGGTCATCTCGCAGATGGTCCGCCTGCGCCCGGACGCGGTCGTGGACACGCGGACGCTCTTTCCCGAGCCCGCCGAGCTTACGCGTCGCATGGAGCCCTTCCTGACGGACGACCGGGTCTTCGGCCGCATGTGCTTTTGCGGGCTCGAGGAGTTCATGGACGCCCGCGCCCTTCTCGCTGCGCGCTGGCGCGTCGAGGGCGTGAGCGGCCTCGTGCTCGTCTGCGGCTTTGGGGCGGCGCTCGTGCATCCCGGCGATGTGCTCGTCTACCTGGACGTGACGCGCTGGGAGATTCAGCTGCGCTACCGCGCCGGCATGCCCAGCTACGGCTGCGACAACGGGGACGAGGACGTGCTGCGCAAGGTCAAGCGCGGCTACTTCGTGGAGTGGCGCGTCGCCGACCGGCACAAGGCGGGCCTGCTCGGACGGGCGGACTACGTGGTGGGGACCGACGAGCGGGGCGTCCCGCGGGCCATGACGGGCGCGGCGCTCCAGGAGGCCCTCGACGCGGCGTCCAGTCGCCCCTTCAGGACCGAGCCCTACTTCGACCCGGGCGTCTGGGGCGGCCAGTGGATGCGCGAGCGCTTTGGCCTGCCCGCGGACGCGCCCAACTACGCCTGGTCCTTCGACGGCGTCCCGGAGGAGAACGCGATCGCCTTCGATCTGGAGAGCGGCGTCGTGCGCCTGCCCGCCATGGACCTCACGCTCCTGAGGCCACGCGCGCTTCTCGGCGAGGGCGTCTACGCGCGCTTTGGGGCGGAGTTCCCCATCCGTTTTGACCTGCTCGACACCATGGGCGGGCAGAACCTGAGCCTGCAGGTCCATCCCACGACGGACTACATCCGCCGGGAGTTCGGCATGGCCTACACGCAGGACGAGAGCTACTACCTCCTGGACGCGGAGGAAGGGGCCTGCGTCTACCTGGGCCTTCGCGAGGGGGTGGACCCAGGGGAGATGATGGGCGCGCTCGAGGACGCCAACGCCGGCGGCGCCCCCTTCGATGCCGAGCGCTACGTCAACCGCGTCCCGGCACGGCCGCACGACCACTTTCTCATCCCGGCGGGCACGGTCCACTGCTCGGGTGCGGGGACGATGGTGCTGGAGATCAGCGCCACGCCGTACCTCTTCACCTTCAAGCTCTGGGACTGGGGTCGGCTCGGCCTTGACGGGCGTCCCCGCCCGGTGCACCTGGAGCATGGGGGCAAGGTCATCCGCTGGGACCGCACGACCGAGTGGGTGGAGAAGAACCTCGTCAACCGCGCGCATGACGTCGACGAGCCCGGCGGCGCCGACCGCGTGGAGGTGACGGGCCTGCATGAGCTCGAGCCCATCCTGTGCCGGCGCTACACGGTGGCGCCCGGCGGGTCGGCGCGCCTGGACACGCGCGGGACGCTCAACGTGCTCAACCTGGTGGCGGGCGCGGAGGCGGTGGTCAGAAGCCCCGGGGGCGCCTTCGAGCCCCTGACGGTGCACTATGCGGAGACCTTCATCGTGCCGGCCGCCGTGGGGGCCTACGAGGTCAGGCCCGCGGCCGGCTGCGAGGGTCCAATCATGTTCGTGCGCGCGAGCGTGCGCGGGACGGAAGGTGGTCACCATGACGAAGAGGGCTGACAGCGGGCGAGAAGAACGTGGGGGCAGCCTGCCCGCGGTCGTGTTCAGCGACGTTGACGGGACGCTGCTCGACGGCTCGCATCGCGTGAGCCCACGCACGGCCGCGGCGGTGCGCGGGCTCGGAGCGCGCGGCGTCCCGTTCGTGCTCGTCTCGGCGCGCATGCCCGAGGCGCTCGAACAGATTCGCCGCGAGCTCGGCAACGCGGGGCCCGTCGTGTGCTACGGGGGCGCCTACGTGCTCGACGCCGCCGGGGCGGAGCTCCTGAGCAGGCCCATCGCGCTCGGGTGCGCGCTCGAGGTGCGTGACTACGTGGTCTGCGCCCTGCCGGACGTCTGCTGCATGGCGTATGGCTATCACACGTGGGTGACGTCGGACCGCTCGGACCCGCGCGTGGCGCGCGAGGAGCGCATCGTGGGCGTGGAGTCCGTCGAGGGAACGCTCGAGGAGCACTTCTCGGAGCGGGGCCTCCACAAGTTCCTCCTCGTGGGGGAGCCGGCCTCGGTGGAGCGGGCGGAGCGCGAGCTGGGCGCGGCGTTCCCCAACCTCGCCGTGGTGCGCTCGTCGCCCATCCTCTGCGAGGTGATGGACGGCCGCGTGAGCAAGGCCGAGGGGGTCGAGGCCGTCTGCCGGCATCTGGGGGTAAGCGCCGCGGACGCGGCCGCCTTCGGCGACGGCCGCAATGACATCGACATGCTGCGCGCGGTGGGGGAGAGCTGGGCCATGGCAAACGCGCCCGCCGAGGTGCGCGACGCCGCGTCGCGGGTGACGGCGTTCGACAACGACCACGACGGCCTCGCCGAGACGATCTTCTCGCTTATTTGAAAGAGGTGAACGAAATGCGAGGCACGGGGAAAGTTGCTACTATTAACCAGTCAGAGGACGTGCTTGACGCGTCCGCTCCGCCGCGTTTCGATGAAAGGGCCCGCTGCAAGCAGATGGATTACGAGGACGCCGCAAAGAAGCTCATCATGTACTCCCGGGGGGTCGCCAAGGGCTCCATCGGGACGGCGTACGGCATGTCGATGGGCGAGGACCCGGTGCTCGAGTACATCTCGCGCCAGGACGAGGCGATGACGCCCTCCGAGCTCGCCAAGACGCTCGGGTACACGCGGCCGCGCATGACCCGCATCATCGACTCGCTCGAGGAGAAGGGCTACGTGGTCCGCGAGCAGGACAAGGAGGACCGGCGCCGCGTGCTCGTCTACTGCACCGACGAGGGCCGCTGCCATGCCAACGAGGACAGCTCCGATGGGGTCTCGAGCCTTGCCGCCACGCTGAGCAAGATGGGGGAGCACGATGCCCGCGAGCTGCTGCGCGGCCTCGAGATTGCCTACAGCCTCACCTACGACAAGGACGACATCTTCGGCGGCGTCAAGAAGCGCAAGTAGCCGACCTGCCGGATGCTGACAAAGGTGTCAGGGCAGTTTGTTATGAAAAACATGACAAACTGCCCTGACACCTTTGTCAGCATTTGTCGGGTAGCCAGATCCCGGCAATTGCCGTCCGGTCATGCCGCTACACTCGTAGGGCACGCAGTCACCGAGAAGAACGTGGGGGCTTCATGACCCAGAACCAGCAGACCCTCTTTTCGCCGACGCCCATCCCGGCCTCGGCGCCCGCCATCGACCTGGAGGGCCTGAACCCCGCCCAGCGCGAGGCCGTGGAGTGCACGCGCGGTCCGCTTCTGGTGCTCGCGGGCGCGGGCTCGGGCAAGACGCGCGTGCTCACGTACCGCATCGCGCACATGATCGCGGACGAGGGCGTGCGCCCCTGGCAGGTCCTGGCCATCACGTTCACCAACAAGGCTGCGGCCGAGATGCGCGAGCGCCTGGAGGCCCTGCTCCCGTACGGCACGCGCGGCATGTGGGTCTGCACGTTCCATGCCATGTGCGTGCGGATGCTGCGCGAGGACCCGGAACTGGTGGGCTACCGGCCCAACTTCACGATCTACGACGACGATGACTCGCGCCGCCTGGTCAAGACCATCATGGCGGATCTGGACCTGGACCAGAAGCAGTTCCCGATGAACTCCGTGCGCGCCAAGATCTCCGCTGCCAAGAACGCGCTCGTGGGCCCGGACGAGCTGGCGAGCTCCTCCAATCCGGCGGACCGCGCCGCCGCGCGCGTCTACCGCGAGCTGGACCGCCGCCTCGCGCGCGCCAACGCGATGGACTTCGACGACCTGCTGGTCAAGACCTTCGAGCTGCTCTCCAAGCGCCCCGAGGTGCTGGAGCGCTACCAGGACCGCTTCCGCCAGATCAGCGTGGACGAGTACCAGGACACCAACCACGTCCAGTACGCGATCACCAACCTTCTGGCCGCGCGCCACCGCAACCTCATGGTCGTGGGCGACGACGACCAGTCCATCTACAGCTGGCGCGGCGCGGACATCCAGAACATCCTGGACTTCGAGAAGGACTACCCGGATGCCCACGTGGTGCGCCTGGAGCAGAACTACCGCTCGACGGGCCACATCCTGGCCGCAGCCAACGCCGTGGTGGCCAACAACGCGCGCCGCAAGCCCAAGCGCCTGTTCACGGACGCGGGCGACGGCGAGAAGATCCGCGTGTTCCAGGCGTCCGACGAGCGTGACGAGGGTCGCTGGATCGGCTCGGAGATCGAGAAGCTCCATGACGGCGGTACGAGCTACGACGACATGGCCGTCTTCTACCGCACCAACGCGCAGTCGCGCATCCTTGAGGACATGTTCCTGCGCGCGGGCGTGCCGTACAAGATCGTGGGCGGCACGCGCTTCTTCGACCGTGCCGAGGTCCGCGACGTCATGGCCTACCTCAAGCTCGTCGTGAACCCAGACGATGACGTGGCGGCGCTGCGCGTGGTCAACACGCCGCGCCGCGGCATCGGCACCACCTCGATCAACAAGATCCGCGAGCTGGCGGCCGACGAGCGCATCTCGTTCTTCAGCGCCTGCGAGATGGCAATCGCCGAGGAGGGGCTGCTCGGGGCGAAGGTGCGCTCGGCGCTGGCGGAGTTCACCGGCACGATCGAGGCGGCGCGCCACTTCACCGGCGAGCTCGCGGACGTGGTCGAGGCCATCGTGGACCGCTCCGGTCTCGTGCGGGCGCTCGAGGCCGAGCACTCCGTGGAGGCCGACGGCCGCATCGAGAACATCAAGGAGTTCATGGGCGTCGCCGCCGAGTTCGACGAGACGCACGACGCGGTGGAGACGCTCGAGAGCCTGGCGCAGCTGCGCGCGGCGGGGGCGCTCGACGCGGAAGGGCCCGGGGCGGCGTCCCCGACGGGCTCCGCGCTCGCTTCGCTCGCTCGCCAAGGCGAGTCGCCCTCTGGGGACGTCGCCCCGGAGCCTGCCCCTCTTAGGCCGCCCGTCGCGTCGGAGAAGCTGCCGGCGCTCATCGAGTGGCTGGCGCTGCGCTCTGACCTGGACTCTCTGGCCGGCCAGACGCATGCGGTCACGATGATGACGATCCACTCGGCGAAGGGCCTGGAGTTCCCGGTTGTGTTCGTGGCCGGCATGGAGGAGGGCATCTTCCCGCACGCCTCCTACGAGAGCGACGAGGCGAGCGTGGAGGAGGAGCGCCGCCTGGCCTACGTGGCTATCACGCGCGCCCGCAAGCGGCTCTACCTCACGCACGCCACTACGCGGCGCACCTTTGGGTCCGTGGCCGCCAACGCGCCGAGCCGCTTCCTGCGGGAGATCCCCGAGGCCGACGTGGAGCGCGTGGGTGTGGGCTCGTCCGGCTTTGCCGGCGTGGGCTGGGAGAAGCGCGGCGACCGCCACGGCACCTTCGGCAGCGGGCGCGGCTCGGAGGTCTACGGCGGGCACGTCTTTGGGTCGCGCACGCGCTCCACGGGCGGCGGGGCGGCGCGTCCGAGCGCCCCGGCCGGTCCTAAGCCGGACGCCGCGCGCGCGGCTGCGACCTTTGCCCCCGGCGACAAGGTCTCGCACAAGACCTTCGGCCCGGGCGTGGTCGTCGCGGCCTCGGGCGACACGATCGAGGTTCGCTTCACCCGCACGGGCACGACGAAGAAGCTCCTCAAGGGTTTTGCGCCCATCGTCAAGATCGAGGGGTGACGCGAGAGGCTGCCCTGTCCGGCTTGCCCCCCGCGATTTATGCGAACGCATAAACAGCGCCTCCATCTCGGTTGATTTATGCGAACGCATAAATTAGGATGGTCATGACACGTTTTTATGCGGACGCATAAAGGAGCGGGTATGAGCCAGGTGAGAAGCTCTGCGGACCTGGGCGAGGTCATCCGCGCGGAGCGTCGACGCCAGGGCATGACGCAGGCGGAGCTCGCCGGTCTTGCGGACGTCGGCGTCACGTTTCTGTCGCAGCTCGAGAACGGCAAGGGGTCGGCGGAGGTCGGCAAGGTCCTGCAGGTCCTGACCATGCTGGGAGTCGACGTCCTTGTCGAGCCGAGGGGCTGAGATGCCGGCCCATCTCGTCTATCGGCTCGACCGGGCAATCCCCGTCCTCGTGGGAACGCTTGGCGAGTCCGGTGAGTCCTTCTCGTATGATGCCGGCTACCTGGCAAAGCCCGGGGCCACCCCACTGTCCCTCTCGCTCCCCCTGAGGGAGGGGAGGTTCGACGGGACAGAGCTTCGCCCCTACTTCGAGGGGCTTCTCGCCGAGGGTCGCGCGCGGGCCGCCCTGGCTGCGGAGCTCGGCCTTGCCGAGGAGGACTGGGTCGGCATGCTGGTCGCCTGCGGAAGGGAGTGCGTCGGCGACGTGCTGGTGCTCGATCGCCCGCCTGAGCTTCCGCTGGACGTCGGGGAATACGAGACGCTCGACGAGGGCGCGCTGCGCGGGATGTTCCTCGACGACCCGAGCGTGGCGCGCGAGAACGTCGTGACGCGTCTCTCGCTGGCGGGCACCCAGTTAAAGACGGCGCTCGCGTGGGACGGCGAGGCGACGGGGGGCGGGCGCTGGCTTCGCCCCGTCGGCCTGTCCGCGAGTACGCACATCCTCAAGGCGAGTCATCTGCGCGACCTGCCGGAGATAGAGTTTCTCTGCATGTCCTCCGCGCGTCGCTGCGGGCTGGATGTCGTCGACGTGCGGCTTCTGGGATTTGGGAATCCCGTGCTGGCCGTCGAGAGGTTCGACCGGCTGGTGTCGCGCACGGCCGGGGGCATGGCGATCTCCCGGGTCCATCAGGAGGACATGGCCCAGGCGCTGGGGGTCACCGGGGGCTCCAAGTATGCCGAGCTCGGTGGCGGTAGCATCCGTGTGATGGCGGAGCTCCTGAGGAGGCGCGGCACACGACCCGCAGGCGACGTGGCGCGCCTGGCCCAGACGGTGTGCCTCAACTATCTCGTGGGAAACTGCGATGCCCACCTCAAGAACTTCTCGATGCTTCACGACGGCCCGGATCGCGGCGGAGGGGCGCTGGTCTCCCTTGCGCCCGCGTATGACATCGTGAGCACGACCTGCTTCCCCAAGCACCCAAGGCGTCTCGCCATGCGCGTCGGCGACGCGCGGACGATCGACGAGGTGACGCCCGCCAGCTTCCGTGTGCTCGCCGCCGACCTGGGGATCAGGGATGCGGCGCTCAGACGTCTGGCGAGCCCGCTCGTCGAGGGGCTGGTCGGGGGCGTTCGCGGTGCGGCGGAGGGTGCGTTCGGGGACGTGCTGGAGTCGACGCCCTACGTCGCCGAGGACCTGATCGAGGACATGGCGCCCCGCGTGAGGATACTGAGCGAGTATTGTCTCGGACGAGACGCGTAGCGAACGGAGGAAGGGACGATGGAGCATCTCATCGGCGTTGACCTGGGCGGGTGGCTCGACCGGGGCGCGACGCTCGTCGTGGCGGTCGTCATCGCGCTCGTGATTCAGCGCGTCGTGGTGCGTCTCATGCACCGCGCGCTCGACGCCTCCAACCTGCCGAGCGCCTCGATCTTCATCAATATCGTGCGCGGGCTCATCTGGGCGTGCGCGCTGCTGAGCGTGCTGCAGCCGGTCTTTGGCGTGGACCCCGCCGGCTTTGTCGCTGCCCTCGGCGTGGTCTCGCTCGCCGTCTCGCTCGGCATGCAGGACACGATCTCCAACATCATAAGCGGCATCAGCCTTATGGTGAGCAAGTCCGTGCAGCCCGGCGACTACATCACGGTCGGGGGCGTCACCGGCGAGGTGACCGACGTCACCTGGCGCTCCACCACGGTGCGCATGCGCGGCGGCGCGGAGGAGGTCATCCCCAACTCGGTGCTCTCCAAGACCGCGCTCACGCGTATCACGGGCTGGAGCGCCGGCTACTGCGGCGTGCCGATCGCGGTGGTGCCCGGGGCCGACCTCAACGCCGTGGCGGACGAGTGCTGCCTCGTGGCGGCGCGCGAGCTCGCCGATCTTCTCGACCCCGCGTTCGAGACCGACGTGGTCTTCTCGGCCTTCACGGCATATGGCACGCAGGGGGAGATTCGCCTGCACGTGCTGCCCGACGTGGTCTTCTCGGCCGCGCAGGACCGCCTGGCGCGTGCGCTCTCGGGGCGTCCCTGGCTCGCGAGCGCGCTGTAGCGGGCGCGGCGCGTCTAGGAATCGCGGGGGTTGTCCCGGGGTGGTCTAGAAAATCGGGCCCTTGTCCCGGCGGCTTCTAGAAAGTCCGGCCCTTGTTCCCAGGGTGCATCGGGAATCCAGGGGTTTTGTGTCGCGTACAGCCTTCCCGTGGAACAAGGACGCAGATTTCTAGAGCTCCTTGGAGCAAGGGCGGGTTTTCCTAGAATGCGTTGGAACAAGGTCCGCAATTCTTAGGGCGCACCGGGACATGGTCGGCAATTCCTGGAGCCGCGCGCCCTGTCTACCCCTCCGTCACGTCCTCGATCTGAAAGATCGGCTCCGAGAGGCGCGGGTCCGCGGCGATCTGCTCGGCGGTCGGCGTGGGGTACTCGTGCCAGGGAAGCTCCTCCTCCAGGCACTGCGAGAAGTCGTCGTCGATGGCGAGCAGCGCGTCGAAGCGCTCGGAGACCACCTGCTCGTAGCCGTCCACCAGGGTGATGCGGTAGCCCCGCGTCTGCGCGCCGCCGCCCGAGAAGGTCGCGACCGCCTCCAGCCGCGCCTGCTCGAAGGCGTCCTCCGCGCAGATGAAGGAGTTCAGGTAGAGCGAGCGCTCCCACGCGACGAAGCCCTCCGTCGTGGCGGCGTGCGCGCGGAAGCTCTCGAGGTAGGCCTCGTGCGCGGCCTCGATCTGGGGTTGCAACGCCTGGCGGTCCGCCTTCGCCCGTGCGTCAAGCTCCTCGACGCGCCGGAGGTGCTGCTCGTCCGTCTCGCCCTCGCGCTGGTCGTACTCGCTGTTGTCGGGGGCCCACGACGTCTGGAGCTCCAGCCACGCCTTGAGCAGCGTGAGCGTCTCGTCCGCCGCCCAGTAGGCATCCTCGTTGTCGATTGTGAGGTAGGCGGCGCCGTTGTCCGCGTCGGGGGCGCAGTCGACGGTGAACGAGTCAACGCCGCCCTCCTCGGTGGAGAGCGAGACGACGGGATACTCGTAGATCGGCTCGTGCACGCTCGGCCGGTCGACCTTTTCCACAGGGCTGTTCGTCACGCGGTACGTCACGGACGCGAGGCCGTCGCCGCTCGCGCTGAGGTTGAGCGAGAGCACGAGGCAGCTTCCGTACGTGCCGTCCTGCGGCATGAGGCCGTCGGGCGTGGCCTCCACGGCGACGGCCTCGCCCGTCTCGGCCGCCTGGGCGATGACCAGGCCAAAGGCGCTCTCGGCGACTCCGTCCTCCGGCCGCAGGAGCGCCGGCAGCCCCAGCGCGAGCCCGGCCGTGACGGCGCACCCTGCGGCCCCGACGAGCGCGGCGCGACGGGTGACAAGAACGCGGCGCTCCGGCTCCGCCTCCCGCGCCCGCAGCTCGTGCACGCGATCGAGCACGGCATCGTCAAGCCCGGCGCTCGGGCGCACCCCCCCAAGGAACCGGCTCAGACGCTTCTCCACGTGGTTCTTCTCGCTCATGACGTACCTCCCAGGTAGACCCTCAGCTTCCCCATCGCACGCGAGAGGCGCGTGCGCACCGCCGACTCCGAGATGCCGCACGCGGCCGCGATGGCGTCCGCGGGCAGCTGCTCCACGTAGCGCAGGTGGATGACCGCCCGGTAGCGCTCGGGGAGCCGCTGCACGGCCTTCCAGATCTGGGCGTCGGTCCAGGGCGCCTCGTCCTTCTCGCCCTGCGCCACCTCGATCCCCAGCGCGTCGAACGACTGCGCGTGCCGCCGCCACCACGAGCGCGTGAGGTCCCGGCAGCGGTTGAGCGTGGCGCGCAGCAGCCACGCGCGCAGGTGGTCGGAGTCGGCGAAGTCCGTGTCGCTGCAGGCCAGCGCCACAAAGACGTCCTGGTAGACGTCCTCGGCGTCGGCGCGCGAGCCGGTCTGCGCGAGCGCCAGCCTGAGCACGCTCGCCCCGTGCCCGCGCATCGCCTCCCGCAGGAACGCGTCGTCTCTCGTCACGCGTCTGGGCATCCCGTTCCTCTCGTCGTCGTGGTCTACCTGGAACACGGGGCTGCGCTCAGTTTGTCCCAAACTTTTGCGCGAGGCGGGGGAGCGCGGTCCGTGGGCTACACTGGGGGCGAGAAGAACCGCGTCGCAGGGAGCCTCATGGACAAGATCGCCAGCTTCACCGTCAACCACCTCGTGCTCGAGCCCGGGGTCTACGTGAGCCGCGTGGACGCCGACGCGGCCACGGGTGCCGTGGTCACCACGTTTGACCTGCGCCTCACCGCGCCCAACCGCGAGCCCGTGATGGACACGGCTGCCGTGCACGCGATCGAGCACCTGGGCGCCACCTACCTGCGCAACGACCCCGCCTGGCGCGACCGCGTGGTCTACTTCGGGCCGATGGGCTGCCGCACGGGCTTCTACCTCATCCTCTTTGGCGAGCACACCTCCGCCGAGGTGGCGCCGCTCGTGCGCGCGACCTTCGAGTTCGTCCGTGACTTCACGGGTGAGATCCCCGGTGCGCGCCCGGAGGAGTGCGGCAACTGGCACGACGCGGACCTCGCGGCTGCGCAGTGGTGGGCGCGCCGCTACCTCACGAACACGCTCGAGCACATCGACGAGGCGCACCTCGTCTATCCGGAGGGCTAGGGGGATCACATGAAGATCGGCATCATCGGGGCCATGGACGTTGAGGTGGAGCTGCTGCGCGAGCGCCTGCTCGACCAGGAGGTCACCTCGGCCCTGGGCATGGACTTCTACGAGGGACGCCTGGGCGAGAAGGGCGTGGTCGTGGTCAAGTGCGGCATCGGCAAGGTTAACGCCGGCGTCTGCGCCCAGGCGCTCGTGGACCGCTTTGGCGTGACGCACCTGATCAACACCGGCATCGCCGGCTCGCTCGACCCGGAGGCGCTCGACGTGGGCGACCTCGTGGTGGCCACGGACTGCGTGCAGCACGACTTCACCGTGGCGCCGCTCGGCTACGCGCCCGGCCTCATTCCCGGCCGCGACCGCGTGGAGTTCGTCGCCGATGCGCGGATGCGTGCGGCCGCGCTGGAGGTCGCCGCGCAGGTGGCGCCCGAGGTGCGCGCCGTGCCCGGCCGCGTGGCCTCCGGCGACCAGTTCATCTCCGCCGAGGCGGACCGCGAGCGCATCGTGGACACCTTCGGCGCGCTCTGCTGCGAGATGGAGGGTGCTGCGATCGCCCAGGTGGCAACGCTCAACGGCGTTCCCTTCGTCGTGGTGCGCGCCATCTCGGACAAGCCCGGCACCGAGGGCCAGACCGTCACCTACGCCCAGTTCGAGCAGGCCGCCGCCCACCACTGCGCGAAAATCGTCGCCCACCTGGTCGCCGCGCTGTAATTACCTTCGGTTCCATGGCCCGCAGCGACGAACGCCGCCGGAGGGGCGAGAAGGTCCGCCGCGAGTTCTTGCCGAGCGCCCTTCTCGGCAAGCTGTCCGAGCGCCGGACCTTCTCGCCCCTCCGCCCCGCGAGCTCGTCACATGCCCATGACCGCCATGCCCACGAGCGTGGGGCCCGTGTGCACGAGTAGGTCGGCGGAGATGCCGCAGCTGATGAGCTCGACGGCGTTGTCCACGCGCTCGCGCAGGCGCGCCTCGAGCTCCCCGCGCAGCGCCGGGTCGTAGGTACAGACGGCCAGCCGCACCTGTCGCCAGCGCGCCGCCTGCTCGGCGACGAGGTCGATCTGCGTCCTCAGCGCCTTCTGCCAGCCGCGCGGCTTCTTCTCGATCACGTACTTGCCCTCGGCCTCGTCGCAGGTGAGGACCGGCTTGATGTTGAGCACGGAGCCCACGCGGTAGACGGCCTCGCTGATGCGCCCGCCCTTGCGCAGGAAGTCCAGCTTCTGCACCGAGAAGTACACGCGCACGCGCTCGCTCACGGCCGTGAGCACGCTGCCGAGCCGCTCGAGCGGCATCCCGGCCTCCACCTGGCGCACCGCCTCCATGACGACCATGCCCGCCGCCACGCCGATGCTTTTGGTGTCCACCACCACGACGGGGAAGTCGTCCATCTGCCGCGCGACCATGCTCACCGTCTCGTGCGTGGCGGAGAGCCCGGAGGAGATGGTCACCACCACGGCGCCCGCATAGCCGTCGCGCCGGGCCTGCTCGAGGGTGTCCTGGATCTTCATCGGGGAGGGAAGCGATGTGGTGGGAATCTCCTCCTCAAAGCGCCGCACCACGTCCTCGGTCGTGATGTCCACGCCGTTCTCGTAGCTGGAGCCGTCCGAGTAGTTGATGCGCAGCGGGATGACGCGCACGTCGTGCTCCCTGACGAAGTCTGCGGGCGTGTCCGTGCCCGAGTCGGTGATGACGGCGATGCGCTGGTCGTTCATGGTCCCCCCAAAGCGTGTCGAGGCTGACGTTCGCTATGATGGGAGCGTACCGCCCCCAAACATGGTATTCAATACTAGATTGTCTGCTTTTCGGTAACTGCACAGGAGGGGCACATGGGCGAGAAGGACAAGATCGTCGCGCTCCCGCACGTCGACGTCGAGGCACGCCGGGCGCTCGCGGAGCGCATGCGCGCGCTCCACATCACCCGCATCGGCGAGATGCCGCGCATCGAGCTCTACCTCGACCAGGTGCTCACCCTCGTGACGCAGGAGCTCGAGTTCATGCGGGTCCCCGGCGACGCGACGGTGACCGGCTCGATGGTCAACAACTACGTCAAGCAGGGCGTCATCCCTGCGCCGCGCAAGAAGCGCTACACGAGGCGCCACCTGGCCTCCCTGCTCTTTGTCTGCGCGTTCAAGCGGGTGTTCTCCATCGCGCAGGTGAAGCAGCTCATGGAGCGCATCTACGCCTCGGGGGTCGACCTCGCCTGGCTCTACGACGAGACCTGCGGCCTGCTCGAGCGCTCGCTCGCCGCGTGTTTCTCGCCCGCGTCGGAGGAGGGGGCGTTCGACCCCGGCATCGGGGAGCCGCACGGCGAGAAGAGCCTCGACCCCGAGCTCGCCCGCCTGATCGAGGCCGCCGTGGCGTCGCTCGCCACGCGGGTCTACGTCGAGCAGACGCTCCTGCTCGACGCCGGGGGCGAGCGACGATGACGCGGCCCGGGGCCATCTTCGACGAGCCTGCGGTCGTGCGGCGCCTGGAGCGGCGCGGCTCCCTCGCCCGGGTGACCGGCAACGGCACGGTGGCCGCCGCGGTCATGGTGGGCGCGGCCCTTCTCGCCCTCCTGGTGGCCAACTCCCCGCTCTACGAGGGTGTGGAGCACGTCCTCGCGCTGCCGCTCTCCGTGGGCGCGGGCCGCCTCTCGGTCTCGCTCACGGTCGAGCAGTTCGTGAACGACTTCCTGATGGCGGTCTTCTTCCTGCTCGTGGGCATCGAGCTCAAGTACGAGATGACGGTGGGGCAGCTCCGGCGCCCGCGCCAGGCGGCCCTGCCCATGCTCGCGGCGGTGGGCGGCGTGGCGGTGCCGGCCCTGATCTACCTTGCCGTCAACGTGGCGTCCGGCGGAGAGCCGCAGGGCTGGGCCGTGCCCATCGCCACCGACATCGCCTTCGCGCTCGGCGTGGTGTCCCTGCTCGGGCGGCGCGTCTCGCCCGAGACCAAGGTCTTCTTCCAGACGCTCGCCATCGCCGACGACATCCTCGCCATCGTGGTGATCGCGCTCTTCTACGGTCAGACGCCCGACCTCGCGTGGTGCGCGGCGTCGCTCGCGCTCGTGGCGGTGCTCGCGGCGCTCAACCGGGCGCGCGTCTACTCCGTGGGCCCCTACGTGGCCGTTGGCCTTGTGCTGTGGGCGTGCATGTTCAACTCAGGCGTCCACGCCACGCTCGCGGGCGTGATCCTTGCCTTCGCGCTGCCGAGCCGCTCCGACGTTCGCCTCTCCGAGCTGGGCGGCTGGCTCGGCGAGCGCGCCCGGGACCTCGACGACACCTACGACGACGCCCATCACGTCCTCGGCCAGCACGACTTCACCGAGGGCGCCTGGCGCGTCGAGCGCGTCATGCACCACGTGACGCCGCCGCTGCAGCGCATGGAGCGCTACGTCTCGGTCGCAGTGAACTTCTGCGTGCTGCCGCTCTTTGCCTTCGTGAACGCCGAGCTGCACCTCGTGGGCGCCAGCCTGCCCTCCGTGCTCACGAGCCCCGTCGCGCACGGGGTCTTCCTCGGCGCCGTCGTGGGCAAGCCGGCGGGCATCATCGGCATGACGGCGCTGCTCGTGCGCCTGGGCTTCGCACGCCTGCCGCGCGGCATGGACTGGCCGCAGGTGGTCACCGTCGGCCTCATGGGCGGCGTGGGCTTCACGATGTCGATCCTCATCACCGGCCTCGCCTTCGCCGATCCCGCCAACGCGATCGCGGCCAAGTGCGCGATCCTTCTGGGCTCGCTCGCGTCCGCCCTGCTCGGCACCCTCTTCGGCCGCCTGTTCCTCAAGCCGGGAAAATCGGTCCGGGCGAAGGGGTATCCTAGGGGGAAGCGCCCTCGGAACGGCGTCTGATTGGAGACTCACATGCGCGGACTCAAGCGTCTCTGCACGGTCATCTTCGTGCTTGCGGACCTCTTCGCCCTCGGGGCGCTCACGCTCACGTGGTACGGCCCGTGGACGGATGCGGCCACGTCGCTGCTCTACCTCGAGCCCTACGCGCTCGCGGTCTTTGCGTGCCTGGTCGTGAGCGGTTTGGGCCTGCTCGTCCTTCTCGTCCGCGCGCTCTTTGCCGGCCGGCGCGTGCGCACGGTCGAGGTCGCCTCGGTGGACGGCGGCGTCATCTCCGTCACCCGCGACGCCATCGCCGCGCAGGCCTCCCACATCGTGGAGGCGGACGGCACCTGCACCGCCGCGCGCGTCCGCGTGGACGCCAAGCCGCGCGGCCACGTCCGCGTGCACGTGCGCGTGCTGCCGCGCCAGACGGTCGACGTGGTGGCCAAGGGCGCCGAGCTGCACACGGAGCTGGTGGACGGCCTCGCCGCCGTCTGCGGCGACACCGTCGAGAACGTGAGCCTGGAGTTCGTGGAGCCCGAGTCCGTGACGCTCGCGGCGCATGAGGAGGGCGTCGAGGCCACGGCCGAGGCGGCGCCCGAGCCCGCGGCGGCGTCCCCGGACGACACCACGAGCGAGATCACCGTCTCCATGGGCCCCGCCCGAGAGACCGAGAGGGAGGCGTAAGCCATGGCGGACGAGAGGACCCCGCGACCCAGGATAGAGCTGGACGAGAAGGGCGGGCGCCCCGCGCCGGACGCCCCCGAGGCGCCGGCGGACGACGGCTCCTACACCGTCGGGGAGGCCGTGCGCGACGGGTCGGCGCGCCTGTCCGCCTGGGTGCGCCGGACGTTCCCGGGGCACGAGCACGCCTTCTGGGGCGGCGTCCTCGGGTTCGTCGTTGCGGTGCTGTTTTTGGTGCTCGGCCTGTTCAAGGCCCTCGTGATCGTGGCGCTCGTGACCGTGGGCGTGGCGATCGGGCAGGCGCTCGACGGCGACTCCAAGATCATGGACCTGGTCCGTCGGCTCTTTTCACGTAACTAGCGGCTGCGAGTTCTGGCCACGGGCGTCGCGCGCCCCGGCAGCGAGGAGTGGGACATGAGCAAGACCGAAGACAAGACGCTTTCCAAGGACGCCGAGAAGGACGGCGCGCTCGCCGTCGCGGACGAGCCCCAGACGGCGCTCGCCGAGACCGACGCCGCAGGCACCGACATCGAGGCGCTCACCGACGACGAGGACGTGGACTCCGAGGACTCGCTCACCTTCTCCAACGGGGTCATCGAGAAGATCGTCGCGATCGCCATGCGCGAGGTCCCGGGCGTGGTCGGCATGAAGGGCACCTGGTTCAACCGCGTGCAGGACGCCTTCGGCGCGAGCGACTCCACGGCGGGCGTGACCGTCGAGGTCACCCCCGAGAGCGCCGTGCGCGTGAACATCTCTGTGCTGATCGAGTACGGCGCGTACGCCCCGCAGGTCTTCGAGGACGTCAAGCGCGCCGTGGTCAAGCAGGTCACGGGCATGACGGGCCTCGAGGTGGCGGGCGTCAACCTGCGCATCGAGGACGTCCTCACGCCCGAGGAGATCGAGCAGCGCTCGCGCAAGCCGCGCCGGGACGAGCCCGAGGACGACGAGGAGTAGCCGGCCGCGACCTGCGGGGGAGAAGGACATGCGTGATCGCGTGAGCATCGGGGCCGTGGAGGCGGCCGCGCGGGCCAACAACCGCCCGGGGCCGGACCACATGAACTGCGGCGAGTCCGTGATCGCCGCGCTCTGGGACGCCTTCGAGCCGGACTTCCCGCGCTCGGTCGTGGCGGCGGGAGCCGGCATGGGCGCCGGGGTCGGCGGGTCGGGCTGCATCTGCGGGGCGCTCGCCGGCGGCGTGGCGTTTCTCGGCCTCATGCTGGGGACCAAGGAGCGCGCCAAGCCGCTCGCGGCCGAGCTGCACGACGCCTTCTGCGTGGGCACGGGGCACCGGACGCCCTGCTGCCGCGTGCTCACGCGCGGCATGGAGTGGGGGAGCGCCGAGCGCGTGGCCGGCTGTCAGCAAAACTGCGCGATCGCGGCCGGCGAGGCCGCCCGCATCCTCTGCCGCGAGCTCGGCGTCCGCGCGGAGGCCTAGGACTGCTCGCACGACCTGCGGCCGCCACGCGCCGACGGGCGGGCGTCGTGGGCACCGGGCCCGGTCCGCGCGGCCGTCGGGGTTTCAGCGCACCTCGTGGGGGGTCTCGCCGTCTGCGGAAAAGGCGATGAGCGCCTCAACGTTGCTGCGCACCATGCCTGCCACGTCCTCGCCGGTGTAGAACGCCATGTGCGGCGAGACGATGACGTTGGGGAAGGCGCAGAGGATCGCGCGATCGCGGTTGGGCAGGGCGTCGCGGCTGCGGTCCAGGTAGCAGAGACCCTCCTCGTGCTCGATGGTGTCGAGCGCGGCCCCGCCGAGGTGCCCGGACTCGATGGCCGCCACGAGCGCCTCCGTGTCGACGAGGCTCCCGCGCGCGGCGTTCACGAGCACGGCGCCGGGCCTCATCTGCGCGAGCTCAGCAGCCCCGATCATGTGGTGGTTCTCGGGCAGGCCCGGCGCGTGGAGGGTGACCACGTCCGAGCTGGCGAGCAGCTCGGGCAGGCCCACGTACGTGGCGAGCCCCGCGAGCTCGTTCTTCTCCACGGGGTCGCACGCGAGGACGCGGCAGCCAAAGCCCTGGAGGTGGCGCACCACGCAGGCGCCGATCGCGCCCGTGCCCACCACGCCCACGGTGCAGCTCGAGAGGTCGCGTCCGATCTTGCCGACGAGCGAGAAGTCCTGCGCCGCCGCGCCGCGCATCACGAGCTTGACCTTGCGGAGCGCCATGAGCATCAGCATGATCGTGTAGTTTGCCACGCCCTCGGGCGGGTAGGTCGCGTGTCCCACGCGAATGCCCAGCTCGTGCGCCGCAGCGAGGTCGATGTGGTCGTAGCCGATCGAGCGCGTGGCGAGCCCGCGCACGCCGAGCTCGCGGTACGCGGCGAGCAGCTCGGGCGTCATGGGGTTCGTGATGATGGAGACGCCGTCCGCGCCGGCGGCGAGCGGGGCGTTGTCGAGGGTGGGGTAGTCGGCCGTCCAGCCGTACTCAAAGCCGAGCTCGCGGCTGAGCTCGTCGAGATACCCCAGCTCGTCATAGGGGCGCAGCGCGTAGGCAAAGATCTTCATGTCCCACTCCCTTGTCTGTGAATTGGGGACAGTCCCCAATTTACACCCTCTGCGGTTGCCGCTGCGCCCCGTCCGCCGCCCTCGCTCTTATCTGGGCAAACTTCTTCAACCAAAACTGCCCAGATAAGCAAATCGTTCAAGATAACGCCAGCTCAGCGAAGCCCAGATAAGGGGCTCAAGAGGAGTGGTTCAAATTATGTGCCCAGATAAGGCGGGTTCCGGATGCGGTGGGACCGCTGTTGCGGTGGGCGGAGCTAGGCGAGCGCGCCCCAGCATTCGAGAGCGATGGCGGCGAGCGCCGCGACGAGTAGGCACGCGTCCGCGACGCCGCCGGTCTTGCACAGGTCGGCGGCGAAGCCGTGGCGCAGCGGCCAGAGGAGACGCAGACCGCGGTGGTTGAGCGCGTCGAGCGCGAGGTGCGTGGCAAAGCCGAGCGCCACGGAGGGCGCGAGCGGCGGGCAGACGAGGTGCGTCGCCACGGTGAAGCCCGCGAGCGCGAGCAGCGAGTGCGCGAAGGAGCGGTGCGCGGAGAGCCACGCCGCGCACGCGAGGGCGAGAAGAGCGACAGCCCCGAGCAGGACCGGCCCGAGACCGCGCTCCGTTGCCGCCCGCATGAGCACGCCGCCGCGTGCGGCGTCGAGCGCCAGCGCGCAGACGAGCAGCACGGCGGCGCCGACGCGGGCAAGACGCTCGCGCCAGGGGTGCGCGGTGTCGCGGACGTCGAGGTCGGGCAGGACGGCGCCCACCGCCCCGCCTGCTGCGGCGACGGCCAGGCCCGTGAGCCCCGCCGTCGGCCCTGCGGCCACGAGCGCCGCCGCCACGCCGACCGCCAGGTGCGTCCTCCCGGTCACGACCCCTCCGTTCTTCTCGTCCCGCGTCTTTCTCGTCGCTTCCACGCTCTCCCAGCCTACCCGAATCCCCCTTGGCTATCTGGGCAAACTTCTGGAATCACTTCGACCCAGATACGACCGCCCCGCGACAAACGGGCAGGTCATCGCGACCCAGATAAGTCCGTGCCCCGGAACTCGTTCGAAGTGTTTGCCCAGACAAGTCCACGGGGGCCGGCACGCGCGTGCTACACTGTCACCGACAGCGGGGGGCTGGCGCACGCCGGCTGAGATAGGGCCCAGCAACGCGGCCCTGACCCAGGAACCTGATCCGGGTAATGCCGGCGTAGGGACGAGCTTCGCGCGCAGCGCAGGGCGCCTACGACAGACGGGGTGCCCAGGGCACCCGGAAGGGAGGGCGCGTGAACTGCTCGGTCGCGATCCAGTTCCTGCCCATGGACGCCACCACCGACGACGCCACGTGCGACGCGGTGGATGCGGTCATCGCCTACATCGACTCCACGGGGGTCGACTACTTCGTCGGCCCGTTCGAGACGGCGATCGAGGGCGACTACGAGACCTGCATGGAGATTCTCAAGAACTGCCAGCTCGTGGGCGCCAAGGCGGGCTGCAGTCACATGATGACCTACGCCAAGATCAACTTCCGGCCCGAGGGCGACGTCATGTCCACGGACCGCAAGATCGGCAAGTATCACCCCGGCGACCCCGAGTTCGCCGAGAAGAGCGTCGAGGCGGCGTAGCGTGTCCGCGCCGAGCAAGGCCCGCCGCGTCGCCGTGCCGCTGGTCGCGCTCGCGGCGCTGCTCGTGGTCTGGGAGCTGGCCGTGGACGTGGGCCTCGTGCCCAACTTCCTGCTGCCCACGCCGGTGCAGGTGGTCGCGGCCCTCGTGGAGGACGCCCAGCTCATCGCCGGGCACTGCGTCGTGACGCTCGCGGAGGCCGCCGCCGGCCTTGCCGCAGGCGTGGCCCTGGGCTTTGTCTTTGCGGTGCTGATGGACCGCTTCGAGACGTTCTACCTGGCCTTCGAGCCGCTCATGACCGTCTCGCAGACCATCCCCACCGTGGCCATCGCGCCGCTTCTGGTGCTGTGGCTCGGCTACGGGGCGCTGCCCAAGATCGTGCTGGTGATCCTCTCCACGTTCTTCCCGATCACGGTCTCGCTGGTCTCGGGCTTCCGCTCGGTGGACCCCGACGTCATCGACCTCATGCGCACGATGAACGCGTCGCGCCGGCAGATCTTCTGGTACGCCAAGCTGCCCGCCGCAGCCGAGCAGTTCTTCTCGGGTCTGCGCATCTCGGCGACCTACGCCATCGTCGGCGCGGTCATTGCCGAGTGGCTCGGCGGCAACGCGGGCCTCGGCGTCTACATGACGCGCGTGCGCAAGTCCTTCTCCTACGATCGGCTCTTTGCGTCGATCATCGTCATCACGGCCCTGTCGCTGGGCCTCATGAAGCTCGTCGAGCTCGCCCAGCGCGCGTTCATGCCCTGGAAGAGGGCGGAAGGGAACAACAATGACCGATAAGAACCTCACGAACCTCAACCGTCGCCAGTTCCTCGCGGTTGCCGGCGGCGCTGCGGCCACGACCGCGCTCGCCGCGTGCGGCGGCACGTCCGACCAGTCCGCCACCGGCGGCTCCGAGGGCGGCGCGGGCGACACGACCAAGATCTCCTTTGTCCTGGACTACACCCCCAACACCAACCACACGGGCATCTACGTGGCCCTCGACCAGGGCTACTTCGCCGACGAGGGGCTCGAGGTGGAGATCGTCCAGCCGCCCGCGGACGGTGCGGACGCCCTCATCGGCGCCGGCGGCGCGCAGATGGGCGTCTCCTACCAGGACTACATCGCCAACAACCTGGCCTCCGACCAGCCGATGCCCTACTCGGCCGTGGCCGCCGTCATCCAGCACAACACCTCCGGCATCATGAGCCGCGAGGAGGACGGCATCACGCACCCGGCTGCCATGGAGGGCCACACCTACGCCACCTGGAACATGCCCGTCGAGCAGGCCACGGTCGAGCACTGCGTGGAGGCCGACGGCGGCGACTGGTCCAAGGTCGAGCTCGTGCCCTACGAGGTGGACGACGAGGTCAGCGGCCTGCGTGCCAACATGTTCGACACCGTGTGGGTCTACGAGGCCTGGGCCGTCCAGAACGCTGTGGTGCAGGACTTCCCGTACAACTACTTCAGCTTCATCTCGATCGACCCGGTCTTTGACTACTACACGCCGGTCATCGCCGCCAACGATGACTTTGCCAAGGACAACCCCGAGGCCGTGAAGGCGTTTTTGCGCGCGGTCAAGAAGGGCTACGAGTACGCCGTGGAGAACCCCGACGCCGCAGCCGACATCCTCTGCGCGCAGGTGCCCGAGCTCGACGCCGACCTCGTCCACCAGAGCCAGACCTACCTCGCCGACCAGTACGTGGCCGACGCCGAGAGCTGGGGCGTCATCGACCCCGACCGCTGGGCGGCCTTCTACCAGTGGCTGAACGACAACGACCTGGTGGCCAACAAGCTCGATGTCAACGCCGGCTACGACCTCTCCTTCCTGGAGTAGCGCATGACCACAGCTGGCGAGAAGAACGCGCAGACCCCGGCCCTCTCCGCCGAGGGGCTCACGCTCTCCTGGGACGGGGAGCACGTCGTCGTGGAGGACGTCACCGTTGACGTGGCGCCCGGCGAGGTGTGCTGCCTCGTCGGCCGCTCCGGCTGCGGCAAGACCACGATCCTGCACGCGCTCGCCGGCCTCACGACGCCCCTTTCCGGTCGCGTCCTCCTGCACGGGGAGGACGTGACCGGGCGCCCGGGGCGCGTGAGCTACATGCTGCAGAAGGACCTGCTGCTGCCGAGCCGTCGCATCATCGACAACGTGTGCCTGCCGCTCGTGCTCGCGGGCATGTCGCGCGATGAGGCGCGCGCGAAGGCGGCGCCGCTCTTCGAGCGCTTTGGTCTCGCGGGCTGCGAGCTCAAGTGGCCGAGCGAGCTCTCCGGCGGCATGCGGCAGCGCGCGGCGTTCCTGCGGACCTACCTCATGGGCGCGGACGTGACGCTGCTCGACGAGCCCTTCTCCGCGCTCGACGCGCTCACGCGCACGGACGTGCGCCGCTGGTTCGTGGACGTGGCCGCGGAGCTGGGGCTCTCCGCGCTCGTGATCACGCACGATGTGGACGAGGCCGTCTCCATGGCGAGCCGTATCTACGTCCTTGCGGGCGCGCCGGCGGCCGGCGAGCCGAGCCACGTGGCCGGCATCGTGCCCGTTGAGCGTGTGGCGTCCGAGAGCTTCGAGCTCACCGACCAGTACCTCGCCGCCAAGCGCGCCGTGATGGCCCTTCTCGGCTGATTGCCGTCGGGTGTTTTGCGAATAGCATACACTGGGCGTGGAAACCTGAAAGTTCTTCTCGGCGTTTACGGTTTTTGCGTTACCCAGTGTATGCTATTGAGCGAGAAAAACGGCCGCCCCCAGCCAAAGCCGGGGCGGCCGTCGTTGCAGCAGCCGAATGCCCTACGCGAGCTTCAGGAACTCCCGGTAGCCGCGATACGCCTCGTAGACGTCGGCCTTGCTCGTGGCCTCCCACGGCGCGTGCATGGAGAGCACGGGCACGCCGCAGTCGATCACGTTCATGCCGTAGGTGGCCAGGATGTAGGCGATCGTGCCGCCGCCGCCCGCGTCAACCTTGCCGAGCTCGGCGGTCTGGAAGTGCACGCCGCCCTCGTCCATCACGCGGCGGATGGTGGCCACGTACTCGGCGTCCGCGTCGTTGGAACCGGACTTGCCTCGGCTGCCCGTGTACTTGTTGAACGTGAGGCCGTGACCCAGGTAGCAGCTGTTCTTGGGCTCAAAGACGCTGGCGAACGTGGGGTCAAAGCCGGCCGAGACGTCGCTCGAGAGCATGTTGGAGGCGGCGAGGCAGCGGCGCAGCGCGAGCGGGCCGCCCTGGCCGGCGAGCTCGAGCACCTCGGCCATCGTGTCCTCGAAGAAGTGGCTGGTCATGCCGGTCGCGCCCACCGAGCCGATCTCCTCCTTGTCCACGAGCAGGCAGACGGCCGTGCGCGCGGGCGCCTCGGCGTCGAGCTGCGCCACGAGGCTCGTGTAGGCGCAGGAGCGGTCGTCCTGGCCGTAGCCGAGGATCATCGAGCGGTCCAGGCCCAGGTCGCGGGCGGCTCCGGCGGGCACGACCTCGAGCTCGGCGGAGAGCAGGTCCTCCTCCTCGATGCCGAGCTGCTCGCGCAGGATGTCCAGCACGCCGGCCTTGACCGGGGACTTCTCGGCGTCCTCGTCCTTCTCGCCGTCCTTCTCGTCGATCACGACCGGGCGGTTGCCCACCAGGACGTCCAGCATCTCGCCCTCGATGACCTCGGAGGCCTTCTTGCCCATCTGCTGGCTGCCCAGGTGGGGGAGGAGGTCCGTGATGCAGAAGACCGGGTCGGCCTCGTCCTCGCCGATCACCACGTTCACGACGCTGCCGTCCTTCTTGGCCACGACGCCGTGGATGGCGAGCGGCATGGTGACCCACTGGTACTTCTTGACGCCGCCGTAGTAGTGCGTGTCCAGCGTGACGAGCTCGTTTCTCTCCTCGACGGGGTCCTGCTTGACGTCCAGGCGCGGCGAGTCGATGTGGGCGCCCAGGATGTTGACGCCGCGCTCCAGCGGCTCGGTGCCCAGGTGCAGCAGCATGAGGCTCTTACCGCGGTTGACGGCGTAGACCTTGTCGCCGGGCTTGAGCTCGTCGCCGGCCTCCAGACGGCTCGCCAGGCTCACGTAGCCGGCCTCCTCGGCCATGGTCACGGACGCGGCGCAGCACTCGCGCTCGGTCTTGTTGTCGGAGATGAAGGCCTTGTAGCCCTCGCAGAGGTAGTGCAGCTCGTCGAGCTGCTCGGGGGTGTAGTCCTTCCAGGCGTTCGGACGCTCCATGTGGCTCCCTTCTCGATCGTTGTGCCGCAGATGATTCTACCCACTCGGGCGGCGGGCGAGAAGGACGGGCGAGAAGGACCGGTGGTCGGGTCAGCTCGTGGGCGCGGTGCCGGAGGTCGGGTCGGACGGAGCGGCGCTCCCGCCGTCTGTGGGCTGGCTCCCGTCGGTTGAGTCGCCGGTGTCCGGCGTGGTGGTGCCGTCCTGCGTGTCCGGGGCGTCGTCGGTCGGGGACGAGGTGGCGCCGTCGTCCGTGGGCGCGGACGGCGCGGGCGCCGCGTCGTCCTCGGCGGGCTCGCCGCTATCCGTCTCGTCTGCGGTGTCGTCCTCGGGCGTGGCCTCTGGGGCTGGGGGCTCGCTGGGCTGCTGCGCACCCTCCTCGACGACCGGCGCGCTCGCCTGCGGCTTGGTCCCGATGCCGGAGCCCTGCGTGGCCAAGCTCACCACGAGCGCGAAGGCGAGCACGGCCACGACGCCCGCAGCGGCGGCGATGAGCGCCACGCGGCGGCGGGTGCGCGTGCGCTCGCGCTCGTGGGCGGCGTCGCGCACCTCGGGCGGGGCGACTGGCGTGCCCGTGGGCGCGACCTCCTCGACCTGCGCCCGGCCGGAGACCGAGCGCGCCGGCCGCGGGCGCGTCTCGCTCGCGTCCTCCGGGCCGTCGGTCCCGAGCGCGCGGAGCTTCTCGGCGGACGAGGTGAGGATGTTGCGGTAGACCTGCGTGGCCACGGCGGAGGCCACCGCGCCGACGACGGCGCCGATGATCGACCCGGCGATGCCGATCTGCGTGGAGAGGGCAAACGACGTCGCGGCGGCGAGCGCCGTCGCGAGCAGCTGGGAGACGGAGAAGTCCCCGAGGATGCCGCCGGACCGCTCGTTCTTCTCGGCCATGAGGCTCCTTCCGTGAACGATTTCACACCTCAACCGTACCCGTTGCGGCCTCTGACGTGCGGCGGCGCGCCAAACGCCACGAAGACCTTACAAGCCGGCGGAAAAAGCCGCTCCTGCGGGCCCCATACCAGCTGGTCTGGGGTAGAATAGAGCCGGTTCTGCCCAACGTGTTTTTCAACAACGTATGGAGGTCAACATGCTCGTCAACGCCACTGCCATGCTCCAGGCCGCCGAGAAGGGCCGCTACGCCGTCGGCGCGTTCAACACCAACAACCTCGAGTGGGCGTCCTCGATTCTCGACGCCGCCGAGGAGCTGCAGTCCCCGGTCATCATCCAGTGCACCTCCGGCGCCGCCAAGTGGCAGATCAGCTACAAGGTCGTCGCCGACATCGTGAAGCAGCTCGTCGAGGACAAGAACATCACCGTGCCCGTGGCGCTGCACCTCGACCACGGCACCTACGAGGACGTCTTCAAGTGCATCGAGGCCGGCTTCACCTCCGTCATGTACGACGGCTCCCACGAGGAGACCTTCGACCTCAACCTCAAGCGCACCGAGGAGGTCGTGAAGGCCGCCCACGCCAAGGGCATCTCCGTCGAGGCCGAGGTCGGCGGCATCGGCGGCGTCGAGGACGGCGTCGCCTCCAACGGCGAGCTGGCCGACCCGCAGCAGTGCAAGGCCATCGCTGACCTGGGCGTCGACTTCCTGGCCTGCGGCATCGGCAACATCCACGGCATCTATCCCGAGAACTGGGCCGGCCTCTCCTTCGAGCGCCTCGGTGAGATCAAGGCCCTGACCGGCGACCTGCCGCTCGTCCTGCACGGCGGCACCGGTATCCCCGTGGACCAGATCCAGAAGGCCATCTCCCTCGGCATCTCCAAGATCAACGTCAACACCGACCTCCAGGTCGTCTTCGCCGAGGCCACCCGCAAGTACATCGAGGCCGGCAAGGACCAGCAGGGCAAGGGCTACGACCCGCGCAAGCTCCTCAAGCCCGGCCGCGACGCCATCGTCGAGCGCACCAAGGAGCTCATCGTCGAGTTCGGCTCCGAGGGCAAGGGCTGGGCGTAGGCTCACGTCCGGCGCATCGCCGCATGAAGGCGCCCGGTCCCGCAGCGCGCGGGGCCGGGCGTTTTTGTATGGACGGCTTTGTCTCGCTCAAGTGGAGCATACGGACGTTTTTCTCGCCAAAGGGGGCGGAAAACGTCTGTCTGCTCCACTTGAGTCAAGGCGGCGGGCGAGAAGAACGTGCGGCCGAGACCGCGTCGCGCTACATCGGCTTGGCGGTGCAGGGGGCGTCGTCGCCGGAGCCCGGGTCGCGCACGAGGTCGGCGAGCGTCTTGGAGTCCAGGTAGCTCGCCGTCACGCGGCCGAGGTCGCGCCAGACGCCCACGGTGGGACAGGTGCCGACCTGCGGGCAGATCTCCTCGTTGGTGCAGTCGAGGCAGCTCACCGGCGCGAGCGAGCCCTCGGCGGCGCGCAGCAGCTCGCCAAGCGTGTAGTCCTCCGGGGCGCGCGTGAGCTTGTAGCCGCCGCCCTTGCCGCGCTGGCTCTCCACGTAGCCGGCCTTGTGCATGAGGGAGATGACCTGCTCGAGGTACTTGCGCGAGATGTGCTGGCGGCGCGCGACGTCGCCGAGCGACACCCAGCCGTCGTGCGCGGCGAGGTCGGCCATCGCCCGCAGCGCGTACATCCCCTTGGTCGAGAACATCCCCGCCATCTCATCACCTCCATGTGGAAAAGGGACAGTCCCTTTTCCACATCACGCGCGGGCCTCGAGCATCTCGTCGAGGGTGCGCCAGGCAAGTTCGGCGCACTTCACGCGCGCCGGCATGTGCGCGATGTCGCGCAAAAGCACGCCGTCCTCCAGCGCCTCGAGCGCGGCCTCGTCGGTCTCCTCGCCGCGAACCATGCGCATGAACAGTCCACAGAGCTCGCGCGCCTCCTCGGGCGTCTTGTCGATCATGAGGTCGCTCATGATGTCCGCGCTCGCCTGGGAGATGGCACAGCCGTGACCGGTGAACGCCGCCTCCTCGATGGTGCCGTCATCAGCGAACTTCACCGAGAACGTGAGCTCGTCGCCGCAGGAGGGGTTCACGCCCTCGTGGCTGCAGTCGGCGTCCTCCAGCTGGTACTTGTAGTCGGGGTGCGAGACGTGGTCCATGAAGGCCGCGTTGTAGAGGTCAGTTGCTGCCATGGAAGATCCCCCAGACCTGGCTAAGGCCGTCGACGAGGTGGTCCACGTCGGCGGCGTCGTTGTAGAACGCGAGGCTCGCGCGGCAGCAGGCGAGGTTCTCCACGCCGAGCCACGCGAGCAGCGGCTGCGCGCAGTGGTGGCCGGCGCGGATGCACACGCCGGAGGCGTCGAGGATGCTCGCCACGTCGTGCGGGTGAACGCCGCGCACGTTGAAGCTGATGACACCGTGGTGGCGCGCTGGGTCAGGGCTGCCGATAAGATCGACGAAGCCCAGCTCGCCCAGGCGCTCGAACGCGTAGGCCACGAGCGCCGCCTCGCGCTCGGCCACGGCATCAAGGCCCACGGTTTCCGTGAGGTAGGCAAGGGCGGCGCCAGTGGCATAGATGCCGGCGGCGTCCTGCGTGCCGGCCTCGAACTTCTCGGGCACGGGCGCCCACGTGGCGTCCTGCTCGCGCACGGAGTCGATCATCTCGCCGCCGGTGAGCATCGGCGGCATCTGGTCGAGAAGGTCATGGCGGCCCCAGAGCACGCCCACGCCCATCGGGCCGAGCGCCTTGTGGCCGGAGAAGGCCAGGAAGTCCGCGCCCAGCTCGTCCACGTTCACGCGCAGGTGCGGGACGGACTGCGCGGCGTCCACGACCATCACGGCGCCCACGGCGTGCGCGGCGTCCGCGAGCCTGCGAACGGGCAGCTCGCAGCCCATGACGTTGGAGACGTGCGCGGCCGCCACGATGCGCGTGCGCGGCCCGATCTTCTCGGCGATCTCCGCGTCCGTGAGCGTGCCGTCCTTCTGCGGGTAGAGGTAGACGAGGCGCGCCCCGGCCGCGCGACAGGCCTCCTGCCACGGGATGAGGTTGGAGTGGTGCTCCATGATCGTGATGGCCACCTCGTCGCCGGGGCCCAGGACGAGCGGGGCGTACGACTTGGCCACGAGATTGAGCGATTCGCTCGTGTTGCGCGTGAAGACCACGTCCCGCGCGTCGGGCGCGCCGATGAGCGCCGCCACCTGCGCGCGCACAGCGGCGATCGCCTCGGTGGCCGCCACGGAGAGGCTGTAGAGCCCGCGCAGCGGGTTGGCGTTCATGGTCTCGTAGAAGCGACGCTGGGCGTCCAGCACGCAGGCGGGGCGCTGCGCGGTGGCCGCGCTGTCGAGAAACGCGATCTCGGGGTGCGCCGCCAGGAGCGGGAAGTCCGCGCGATAGGGGTTCTCCCGGATGTCCATCACGCCTCCCCATCCTCATCAAAAGTTTCTGTTAATTGGGGACTGTCCCCAATTAACAGACGGGCTTCGGGGCAGGGGGCGTGGAGGAGGGCGTCCTCGTAGACGGCCTGCACGAAGAGCCGCTCGGCGTCCGCGCGGGAGAGGCCCCGGCTGGCGAGAAACGCGAGCTGCTCGGGGCTCACCGAGCCGATCGTGGCGCCGTGGTTGCCGGCGACGTCGTCCTCGTCGCAGAGGATCGTGGGCAGCGTCTTGTTGACCACGTCGTCGCCCAGCACGAGCACGGTCTCGGCCTCGTTGCCCTGTGCGCCCTTGGCGCCGTGGACGAGGTCGATCGTGGTGCGCAGGGACTTCTTGGCCGCGTCCTCGAGCACGCCGTTGTAGGCGAGCTCGGAGCGCGTGTCGCGCCCGCGCTGGCGCACGACCTCGTTCACGTCCAGGACCTCCGTGCCGGCCGCGTGATAGCGGCAGCCGAGGTCGATCCGTGCGCGGTCGCCGGCGAGGTCACAGGCCAGTCCCAGCGCGACGGTCCCGCCGCCGAGCAGGTACTGGCGCACGTCCACGCGGGCGTCGCGCGCGGCAGTGATGCCCACGCTCTCGAGGTGCTGCTGGGCGGCGCCCGCGCTCACGTACTCGTGCAGGTGGACGCGCGCGCCGCGCTCGGCGATCACGCGCAGGAGCGACGCGGACGTGCCCGCCGCGTCGTCCTTCTCGCCCGCGCCCGCCACCACGACGATGGTGACCTCGGCCCCGGCGCGGACCATGACGCCCGTGTCGGCGACCTCGCCCGCGCCCACGGAAACCACGATCGGCTCCTCGCGCTTCTCGCCGCGCGGGACCTCCACGTAGCGGGCGCCCTTCGCCTGGGACTCCACCCAGTCGGTCACGGCGCGGCCCATCCCGCACTCCACGCCCTCGAAGAGGCGCGGCAGCGAGAAGTACACGTCGCCGGCGCGGCCGGGCGCGGGCACCGTGAGCGTGATGTCGTTCGTGCGCAGGCGGTTCCACGTCTGCGCGGGGGCCACGTTGACGCGCTCGAGGGTGAGCTCGGGCGCGGCGCCGGTGGCCTCGGCCACGAGTGCGCCGTTCTTCTCGGCCGTCATCCTATGGCCCCTTCCATCTCGAGCTTGATGAGGTTGTTCATCTCCACGGCGTACTCCATCGGGAGCTCCTTGGAGACGGGGTTGGCAAAGCCGTTGACCACGAGCGTGCGCGCCTCGGCCTCGGAGCAGCCGCGGCTCATGAGGTAGAGCACCGTGTCGTCCGAGATGCGGCCGATCGTGGCCTCGTGGCCCACCTGCGCGGTGGCGTTGCGGACGTCCATCGCGGGGATGGTGTCGGAGCGGGAGATGTCGTCGAGCATGAGGCTCTGGCAGCTCACGCTGCAGCGCGCGCGGTCTGCCCGCCGGCCGATCACCACGGAGCTGCGGAACGTGTTCACGCCGCCGTCCTTGGAGATCGACTTCGTGCTCACGGACGCCGTGGTGTCCGCGCCGTTCATGATGACCTTGCAGCCGGTGTCCAGGTCCTGCGTGGCGCCGGCGAAGGTGATGCCGGTGAACTCGCAGCTGGAGCGGTCGCCCGCCATGACGGTGGTGGGGTAGAGGTAGCTCACGTGGCTGCCAAAGCTGCCGGAGACCCACTCCATCTTGGCGTCGGCGCCGATCGTGGCGCGCTTGGTGTTGAGGTTGTACATGTTCTTGGACCAGTTCTCGATCGTGGAGTAGCGCAGGCGCGCGCCGTCCTTCACGAAGAGCTCCACCGCGCCGGCGTGGAGGTTGGCCTCGTAGTACTTGGGCGCCGAGCAGCCCTCGATGAAGTGCAGGTCAGCGCCCGGCTCTACGATGATGAGCGTGTGCTCGAACTGTCCCGCGCCCGCTGCGTTGAGGCGGAAGTAGCTCTGCAGCGGGTAGGGCAGCGTCACGCCGGCGGGTACGTAGACGAAGGAGCCGCCGCTCCACACGGCGTAGTGCAGCGCCGCGAACTTGTGGTCGGTGGGCGGGATCAGCGTGCCGAAGTACTGGTGCACCACGGGCTCCCACTGCGGGTCGTGGAGGGCGTCCTCGATCGTGGTGTAGACCACGCCCTGCTTGGCCACGTCCTCGCGCATGTTGTGGTAGACGATCTCCGAGTCGTACTGGGCGCCCACGCCGGCGAGGCTTTCGCGCTCCGCCTCCGGGATGCCCAGGCGCTCGAAGGTGTCCTTGATGTCGGCGGGCACGTCGTCCCAGCTCTTGGCCTGCTTGGTCTTGGGCGAGACGTACGTGGAGATGTGGTCTAGGTCAAGGCCGGCGATGCTCGGGCCCCAGTTGGGGGCCATCGGGCGGCGGTGGTACTCCTCGAGCGCGGAAAGGCGCATCTCGAGCATCCACTCCGGCTCGTCCTTCTTGGCGGAGATCGCGCGGACGATCTCCGGCGTCAGGCCGTCGTCGTAGCGCTCGTAGCCCTCCTCGGACTTGGTGAAGTCGTAGAGGGAGCGATCGACGTCGGCGACCTCGGTGCGGCGGCGCTGGTCGCTCACTGGGCGTCACCCGCCTTGGGGCAGCCCGGGCACTCGGCGCAGCTCTCGGCGTCCTGGCCGGCCGCCGCGCCCGTGAAGCGCTCGAAGCCGTTCTTGTCGATGTCCGCGATGAGCTCGGCCGGGCCCTCGGCCACCATGCGGCCGTGGACCATGACGTGCGTGCGGTCCACCTCAAGGCGCTCGAGGATGCGCGTGTTGTGCGTGATCACAATCAGCGCGCCGCCCACCTGCTCGCGGTAGGCCTGGATGCCGCGGCTCACGATGCCCAGCGCGTCCACGTCAAGGCCGGAGTCCGTCTCGTCGAGGATGGCGAGCTTGGGCTGGAGCAGCAGCAGCTGCAGCATCTCGATCTTCTTCTTCTCGCCGCCGGAGAAGCCCACATTGAGCTCGCGCATGAGAAAGCCCTGGTCGAGCTCCAGCTGGTCGGCGATCTCCCCTACGCGCTGGCGGAACTTGCGCGCGGTGGTCTTGAGCTCAGGGCGCATCTGGCAGATCGAGCGCAGGAAGCTGTAGAGGGGCACGCCGGGCACCTCGACGGGCGCCTGGTAGGAGAGGAAGATGCCGGCGAGCGAGCGCTTGTCGGCGGAGAGCTCGGTCACGTCCGCGCCGTCGAAGGTGATGGAGCCGCCGGTCACGCGGTAGGCCGGGTCGCCCATGATGACGTGGCCGAGCGTGGACTTGCCGGCGCCGTTGGGTCCCATGAGGACGTGGCACTCGCCCGCGCCCACGGCGAGGTCGACGCCGTGCAGGATGGGCTTGTCCTCGGTCCCCGCCGAGAGGGAGCTCACGTTGAGCAGCTGAGTGGACATGGGTCCGCCTTTCTTCTCGCGGACCGCGGGGCCCGCGCCTTTTTCGCCTAATTCATAGTAATGAGTGGGGAATTAAAGGCAAGGGCCGGGCGAGAAAAACGTGGCTTCGTTACAAGTGCGTGTCGGCCGCACGGGTGTTTGCGGCCGCGTTACGGCGCCGCGCCGCGTGCCGCAGCGGGAACTACCATGTGCGGGGACGTGCGAAGGGGAGGTTCCTGCTGGCATGGATGCGTGGAAGCGGCTCGGCGGCTTCATCGGGAGCCACATGGCGTTCGTCTCGCCCGCGTGCGTGGTGCTGGGCGTGCTGTTCCCGCAGATCGGGGTCATGCACCCGCTGGTCACGCCGCTCTTTGCTTTCATGACGTTCCAGAGCGCGCTCTCCAACACCTTTGCCAACCTCGCGCGGACGGTGCGCCACCCGGTGCCCATGGTGGTCTCGCTGGCGCTGGCCACGGTCGCCATGCCGTGCGCCGCGTGCGCGCTGGCGACGGCGCTCTTCGGCGCGGACCCCAACCTCGTCTGCGGGGTCGTGCTCGAGTACAGCGTGCCGGTGGCGGTGGTCGCGGCCATGTGGACCAACATGCTCGGCGGCGACCCGGCGCTCTCGCTCGCCACGATCCTCGTCTCCACGGTGGCGGCGCCGTTCACGATTCCGCTCACGCTGCACCTGCTCCTGGGCCAGACGGTGGAGGTGGACGCCGCGCGGATGATGGGGGAGATGGTGGTCTCGATCGCGCTGCCGGCGCTCGCGGGCACGCTGGCCAACGACGTCTCTCACGGGCGCGCGGCGCGCGAGCTCTCCCCGGTGATCGCGCCAGCGGCCAAGATCGCGCTCGTGCTGGTGATCCTGACCAACGCCACCGGCGTGGCGCCCTACGTGCGCCACCTCACGCCCACGCTCGTGGCGGTGGCGGCGTTCATCGCCGTGTTCGCGACGTGCGGCTACGCACTGGGGCTGCTCGTCGCGCGCCTGCTGCGCCGCCCGCACGACCAGGCGGTCTCGATGACCTACCTCGTGGGGATGCGCAACATCTCGGCCGGCGCCGTGATCGCGGGGGAGTACTTCCCCGGCGAGGTGATGTTCCCCGTGGTCATCGGGACCCTCTTCCAGCAGGTGCTCGCCGCGCTCTACGGGAGCCTGCTGCGGCGGCTGGGGCGAGCCGAGCGCGCGGCGGAGCGCGACGGGGAGCGGGGCGACGCGGCCTAGCGGTGGCGGTACATCCGCGGGCGCGGCTTTCCGTCGTCGAGAATGACGGCGAGCCCGGCGATGACGACGAACGCGATGAAGATGAGCTTCTTCATGGTGACCTCCTTCGTGGTTGCTGGCTCAATCCTCGCAGGGGTGCCGTCGCGGGGCCATCGATGCGGCTTACTGTGGGCTTTCACTTTCGTAAGGTTGGGGCGTGGCGCTCGCTTCTCGCCAATACGCGACTTCCAACAAATGAGACGCCAAAAACGTTGGCAATCGCGTATCGACGGAAGCCAATACGCGATTGCCAACGGAATTGGGCGCCAAAACGTAGGAAAGCGCGTACTGGCGAGAAGGGCATCGGGTCACGTCCGGTTGTGGGGCACAGGACGCATGCGTTGCCGAGAAGAGCGTCAAGCGCGGTGCCCAAAACGGGAAGATTTCAGCGGGGATACGGCCTCGTGCGCGCGCGGGTGGCCCGTGTCGGCCTGTCGTAGAATGGGGCGCAGTGTAGATAGGAGGACCCATGCCCCTAACCAGAGAAGACGTCGCGGGCATCGCGGACTACGCGCGGATCGCGCTCACGCCCGAGGAGCTCGACGAGATGACCGCGTACATGAACGACGCGATCGACCTGCTGGAGCCCATCCGCCAGTACGACCTCGAGGGCGTGGAGCCCACGTTCCACCCCATCGGGGACCTCTCCAACGTGATGGCGGACGACGTGCCGGACGACGCGGTGCGCCACCTGCCCGTGGACGTGGCGCTCTCAAACGCCGGCGCCTCCCGCGACCGCAGCTTCCGCGTGCCGTCCATCCTCGGCGAGGCGGGAGGTGACGCGTAATGGCCAACTTCGACCAGCTCTCCGCGCGCCAGATCGCGGCGGGCGTCGCAAACGGCGACTTCACCGCAACCGAGGTGGCCCGCGCCGCGCTCGACGCCGTGAAGGCCCGCGACGGCGAGGTCAAGGCGTTTCTGCAGGTCTCCGCGGACCTCGCGCTCGCGGCCGCCGAGGCCACGGACCAGGCCCGCGCGGCGGGCGAGAAGCTCGGTCCGCTCGCCGGCGTGCCCGTGGCCTTCAAGGACAACATGCACCTCGTGGGCACCCGCACCACCTGCGCCTCGCGCATGCTCGCCAACTACGAGTCCACGTTCACGGCCACCTGCGTCCAGCGCCTGCTCGACGCCGGTGCCACGCCCGTGGGCAAGACCAACATGGACGAGTTCGCCTTCGGCAGCTCGACCGAGTCCTCCGCCTTCCACCCCACGGCCAACCCCTGGGACACCGCGCGCGTGCCGGGCGGCTCCTCGGGCGGCTCGGCCGCAGCCGTCGCCGCCGGCGAGGTCACGGTCTCCCTGGGCTCGGACACCGGCGGCTCCATCCGCCAGCCGGCCTCGCTCTGCGGCGTCGTGGGCCTCAAGCCCACCTACGGCGCGGTCAGCCGCTACGGCGTGGTGGCCTTCGGCTCCTCGCTCGACCAGGTCGGTCCCTTCGGTCGCCGCGTCGAGGACGTGGCCCTGGCCATGAACGCGCTCACGGCCGGCGGGCGCGACCCGTGGGACTCCACGAGCCAGCCCTGCGAGACCGATTTTCTCGCCCACCTGGATGACCCCATCGAGGGCCGCAAGGTCGGCGTCGTGCCCGCGCTCATGGAGGCCGCCGGCCTCACCGACGAGGTGCGCGACGCCGTCACCGCCGCCGGTCGCGCGCTGCAGGACCAGGGCGCCGAGCTCGTGGAGGTCGACCTCCCCAACATCGCCTCCGCCATCGCCGCCTACTACGTGATCGCGCCGTGCGAGGCCTTCTCCAACCTCGCGCGCTTCGACGGCGTGCGCTACGGCTACCAGGAGCAGGGTTGTGCCACGCTGGCCGAGCAGACCTCGCTCTCCCGCGCGCACGGCTTCGGCGAGGAGGCCAAGCGCCGTCAGATGCTGGGCGCCTACCTCCTCTCCAGCGGCGTCTACGACACGTACTACTACCCGGCGCAGCAGGTCCGTACCCTCATCACGGCCGACTACGCCCGCGCCTACGAGCAGTGCGACGTCATCCTCATGCCGGCCGCGCCGCGCACGGCGTTCAGGTTCGGCGAGCTGAGCGATCCCACGCAGATGTACGCATCCGACCTGTTCACGATCTCCAACAACATCGTCGGCAACGGCGGCATCTCGGTGCCGCTGGGCCTGGGCGCGCAGTCCGGCCTGCCGGTCTCCGCGCAGCTGCAGGGCCCGGCCTTCGCCGACGCCACGCTGCTCACGTTCGCGCGCGCGATCGAGCGGTCCTTCTCGCCCGACGGCGCGGGGGCCCCCGTCGCGCCCGCCTGTGCCGGGAAGGGGGGTGAGCTCGCATGAAGAAGCTCGCCGAGGTCCTGCGCGACTGGGAGGCCGTGATCGGCCTCGAGGTCCACACCGAGCTCACCGCGCTCGAGACCAAGATGTTCTGCAACTGCCGCCTCAGCCACGACGACCCGCCCAACACCAACGTCTGCCCGGTCTGCCTGGGCATGCCGGGCGCCCTTCCCGTCCCCAACGAGAAGGCCATCGAGTCGATCGTCATGGCGGGCCTGGCCACCAACTGCGAGATCCAGCGCCACTCCATGTTCTACCGGAAGCACTACTTCTACCCGGACATGGCCAAGAACTTCCAGACCACGCAGGGGCCCGTGGCGTTCTGCATGCACGGCCACCTGGACCTGGAGGTTGCCGGCGCCGGCGCCAAGGAGCGCCCGGACTCCACGGTCGAGAAGAACGACGACGGCAGCTACGTGGCGCCCATCCGGATCCTGCGCATCCACATGGAGGAGGACGCCGCCAAGATGGTCCACGTGGGCGGCGAGGAGGGTCGCATCACGGCGGCCACCGAGTCCCTCATCGACTACAACCGCTGCGGCACGCCGCTCATCGAGCTCGTTACCGAGCCCGACCTGCGCACGCCCGAGGAGGCGCGCCTCTTCATGGAGAAGCTGCGCCAGACGTTCCTCACGCTCGGCATCTCCGACTGCTCGCTCGAGAGCGGCTCCATGCGCTGCGACGGCAACATCTCGCTGCGTCGCCGCGGCGAGACGAAGTTTGGCACCAAGACCGAGATGAAGAACATAAACTCGTTCAAGAGCCTGCACGACGCGCTCGAGTACGAGATCTGCCGCCAGGCCGAGGTGCTCGAGGAGGGCGGCATCGTCTATCAGGAGACGCGCCACTGGGAGCCCTCGCGGCGCCGCACCGTGGTCATGCGCGTCAAGGAGACCGCGGACGACTACCGCCTCTTCCCGGACCCGGACCTCGCGCCGTTCGACCTCTCCGACGAGTTCGTCGAGCGCTGCCGGGCGCGGATCCCGGAGCTGCCGGACGCCAAGCGTGACCGCTACATGGCCGACTACGGCCTCAAGCGCGCCGACGCCGCCCAGCTCGCGGGCGACCCGACGGTCGCGGCCTTCTTCGAGCAGACGCTGTCCGCGGCGGGCGAGAAGAACGTGGAAACCGTGGCCAAGGTCATGGTGAACCTCGTGCCCAGCTACGACGCCCTCACGCCGGCGCAGGTCGCGAGCCTGTCGGGGCTTCTCGCCGAGGACGCGATCACGTTCGCCCAGGCGCGCGAGGTGCTCGACGCGGTCAACGGCACCGAGGAGGACCCGGCCGCCTACGTGGACGCCCACGGCATGCGCCAGTCCACGGACGCCGGCGCGCTCGGCGCCATCGTGGACGAGGTGCTGGACCGCTGCACAGACCAGGTCCAGCAGTTCCGCGACGGCAACAAGAAGGTGCTCGGGTTCCTCGTGGGCCAGTGCATGAAGGCGGCAAAGGGCTCGGGCAACCCCAAGGCCTTCAACAAGATGCTCGCGGAGCGGCTCGAGTCGTAGGGGCCCGGGGCAGACGGGGAGACCCCGTCCCTTCGTACGCGGGACTGCGCTGCGCGGAAGATCCCGCTTAACGAAGGGGCGGGGTCTCCCCGTGCGCCCGCCCGTACTTCTCGGCCGCTCCTTCGGACAAGTGATGTTCAAGTGGAGCATACGGACGTTTTTTGGGCCTCTGGCAGCCAGAAACGTCCGTATGCTCCACTTGAGTTGCGGCGTGCCTCTCGCTGACCTGACCGGTGCAACCTGCTAGACTTCCGAGCCGAAGGGCGTGGTCGCGCGCGGAGGGGAGCCAGCGGTGGGCGAGAAGGACGTGCAGGTCGAGGAGACTGTCGAGCCGGTCGCGGGGGAGATGACGCCCGACGAGGCGCGCCGGGCGGAGAAGCTCTCGCGTCGGCGTATGGCCTACAGCTTTCCGCAGTTCTTTGGCCTGCTCAACGCGGGCCTCATCCTCACCGCCGTGGCGCTCGTGCTCTTCAAGACGCCCAACCACCTGGCCTTCGGCGGGACCACGGGCTTTGCGATCCTGCTCAACACCGCGCTGCCGGCGCTTCCGGTCTCGGCGTACATGTGGATCCTGAACGCCGTGCTCGTTCTTCTCGGCCTGGTCTTTCTGGAGCGCAGGGCGGTGCTGTGGAGCGCGTTCGCGTCGTTCGCGCTCTCCGGCTACACCTCGCTCTTCGAGTGGCTGTTCCCGGTCACGGCCTCCATCACCGGCGACCTGTGGCTCGACGTCTGCTTTGCGGTGCTGCTGCCCGCCGTGGGCTCGGCGCTGGTCTTTGACATCGGCGCGTCCACCGGCGGCACGGACATCCTGGCCATGATCTTGCGCAAGCGCACGGACCTGGAGATCGGTAAGGCGCTCTTTGCCGTGGACGTGGCCGTGGTCGTGGCGGCGATCGGGCTCTACGGGGCGCGCGTGGGCCTCTACTGCGTGCTCGCGCTCATCGGCAAGACGTTCGTGGTGGACGGCTTCATCGAGTCCATCCGCCAGCGCAAGGTCTGCCAGGTCATCTGCGACCACCCGCGCGACGTGGAGGAGTTCATCGTCAAGAAGCTCGGCCGCACGGCCACGGTGCAGTTTGGCTGGGGCGCCTACTCCGGTAGGCGACAGACCATCCTCACGAGCGTACTCTCACGCCGCGAGGCCATGAAGCTGCGCCTCTTTGTCCGCGCGCAGGACCCGGGTGCCTTCATCACGATCACGAGCAGCTCGGAGATCATCGGTCGCGGCTTCCGCGGCGTGAACTAGCTGGTGTGACGTCGGGCGAGAAGCGCCTGCGCGAACGCGTACCCGATGTGGCTACAAAGGTGTATGCTGTAGCTACGTTGAGGGAGGCTGATATGACGGAGCTTTCTGCGGTGGGCGTCCGTGAGGCGAAGAACCGATTCAGCGAGCTGACTGCGCAGGTCAACGAGCTGGGGTCAACACTTGTGGTGCTCAAGAACAACAGGCCGTGGGTCACCATCCACCCGGCTGACCCCGAGGCGGCCAGCCGTCGCGCGCGCCTCGAGCGCCTTCACGCGCTCACGGCCGCCATCGAGCAGGATGTCTCGCGTGAGCCGGCTTGGGCATCGGACAAGAGCGACCGCGAGCTGCTCGACGAGGAGCGGGCGAGGCGCTTTGGCTAGGGTCGTGCTCGACACCAGCATCATCCTCGACTACCTCAGCGCGACGCGCGAGAGGCACCACGATGCCGTCGACCTGCTCGAGGCGCTACTCTCCGCAGAGGATAAGACGCCCGTGATCCTCGCGGCCGGCATCAAGGACGCCTACTACATCCTGTGTCGTCACTATCACGACGAGGGGCTCGTGCGGGCGCGGCTGGACGACTTCCGAGCGCTGATGGAGGTGGCCGAGCTCACGGGTCCCGTCCTGGACGCGGCCTTCGCGTCGGACGAGCCGGACCTCGAGGACGGCATCGTCCGCGCGACGGCGGAGCTTCTGGGCGCCGAGGCAATCGTCACGCGCGACGCGTCGGCCTATCGCGGGTCGCGCGTCCCCAGCATGGACGCCCCCGCGTACTGCGCCGCGCTCGGGTAGCGCGCCGAGAGCTCTTCGCAGGCGCCCGGCTACGCCTCCTTGGGGCCGTTCTTGGCCTCGTCGAGGTAGCTGTAGAGGGTGTACTTGGAGATGCCGAAGTACTTGCACACCTTGTAGCCTGACTTGGTGATGAGGAAGGCGCCGGTGTCGTTGAGGTAGCGAATGGCCTGGACCTTCTCCTCGCGCGTCATGAGGGCCACGGGCGTGCCCACGAGCTCCACGCTCTGCTCGATGAGGTCGTCGAGCAGGTCGGCCACGTTGCGGACGATGGGCTCGGGCTCGTGCGCGCCGGGCTCGGGCTCGGTGTCGCAGAGCTCGGAGAGAAGCCCCCGCGTCGCGCGCAGGAGGGTGATGTCGTAGTTGATGGCGAGGATGCCCACGGCGTTGCCCGCGTCGTCGTTGATGAAGATGGTAGAGGAGCGCAGAATCTTGCCGTCCGCCGTCCTGGTGAGGTAGCCGATGCGGTCCTCGAAGTGCCGGCCCTTGCTCGCGTGCAGGGTCTCGAGCACCACGCGGGAGGGACCGTCGCCCACCTTGCGGCCGGTGACGTGGCCGTTCTCAATGGCAACGATGGGGTGGGAGGGGTCGGACGTGAGGTCATGGATGACAACCTCGCAGCCGCTTCCAAACTGCAGGGCGATCGCCCTGGCAAGGCGACGGTAGAAGTCGAGTTGCGTGCGGTCCATTGCGTCCTCCCCCTGAGTGATTGGAATCGTTATTTTAACGTAACTATAACCGCAAAGAAACGCCCTCACCTGCCGTTCGCCCGCCGCTTCCTACCGTCTGACAGATTTTTTTGCTAGCAGACATTTTGTAAGAATTCCGACATCATCCAACCTCATAATAGGAATTGACACGGCGCCGGGGGCATGTCGACGCATGTCGGGGACATGTCCGGACGTCTTCTCGCACGGGTATGCGACGGCGATTGGAGAGACATGGTTCTCGTGGGAAACGGACGCGTCATCACGCGCGACCCTGCAAGCCCCTACTTCGAGCATGGTGCCGTTCTGATCGACGGAGACAAGATCGCGGGCGTGGGCGACGAGGCCGCCCTGCGCGCCGCCAACCCCGCTGCGGAATACGTGGACGCCCACGGCGGCGTCATCATGCCGGGCCTGGTGAACTGCCACACCCACATCTACTCCGGCCTGGCGCGCGGCCTCTCCATCAAGGGCTGCAACCCGCACAACTTCCTGGAGAACCTCGAGCAGCAGTGGTGGAAGATCGACGACAACCTCACGCTCGACGGCACGCGCGCGAGCGCCTACGCCACCGTGCTGGACAGCCTGCGCGACGGCGTGACCACAATCTTCGATCACCACGCGAGCTTCTGCGAGATACCGGGCTCGCTCTTTGCGATCAAGGACGTCTGCGAGGAGACGGGCATCCGCGCGTGCCTCTGCTACGAGACCTCCGACCGCCGCGGCGACGAGAAGCGCGACCAGTCGATCGCCGAGAACGCCGAGTTCGCGCAGTGGGCCGCCCGGGCCCAGGCCGAGGGCAACTCCATGATCGCCGCGATGTTCGGCGGGCACGCCACCTTCACGCTCTCCGACGAGACGATGGACAAGATGGCCGAGGCCAACGCCGGCCTCACCGGCTTCCACATCCACGTCTGTGAGGGCATGAACGACGTCTGGGACAGCCGTCTCAACCGCGGCGGCATCTCGCCGATCGAGCGGCTGCTGCAGCACGACCTCCTGGGCCCGCGCACGATGCTCGGCCACTGCATCCACGTCACGCCCGCCGAGATGGACATCATCAAGGAGACCGGCACCCACATCGTCAACAACCCCGAGTCCAACATGGGCAACGCCGTGGGCTGCGCGCCGGTGCTCGAGTTCTTCCGCCGCGGCATTCCGGTGCACATGGGCACGGACGCCTACACGCACGACATGCTGGAGAGCCTCAAGGTCTTCCTCATCATCCAGCGTCACAACGCGGCCATGCCCAACGTGGGCTGGGTCGAGGCCATGACGATGCTCTTCCAGAACAACCCCGCCATGGCGAGCGCCTACTTCGGGCGCGAGATCGGCGCGCTCAAGCCGGGCGCTGCGGCCGACGTCATCGTGATGGACTACCCGGTCTTCACGCCCTTCTCGGACGAGAACATCGACGGCCACATGCTCTTCGGCATGATGGGCAAGAACTGCCGCACCACCATCGTCAACGGCAAGGTGCTCTACAAGGACCGCGAGTTCGTGGCCTTTGACGAGGAGCGCATCAACGCCTGGACCCTCGAGCAGTCAAAGAAGCTCTGGGGCACGCTGAACGAGCGCACGTACTAGGACCGACGGCCTCCGCGGGGCCGATTCATCCTTCGCCGGCGCGCGGTCTCGCCGGTGCACCACATGTGGAAAAGGGACTGTCCCCTTTCCACATCGGAGAGGAGCAACAATGAGCGACGTCATGAGGCCGATGCCGTTTGCGCAGGTCATGGACTGGGTCCTGACCGAGCACGAGACCCAGGGCGCCATCTTCGGCGTGCGCAAGGCCTACCACCACGAGGGCGGCGCCGAACCCATCTTTGCCGAGAGGATCGAGACGCCCTTCGGCCCGGCCGCCGGCCCCAACACCCAGCTCGCGCAGAACATCATCGCCTCCTACGTGGCCGGCTCGCGCTTCTTCGAGCTCAAGACCGTGCAGGTCATGGACGGCGAGGAGCTCTCCGCCTGCGTGAACAAGCCCTGCATCGTGGCCGAGGACGAGTGCTACAACTGCGAGTGGTCCACTGAGCTCACGGTGCCGCAGGCCTTCGCCGAGTACGTCAAGGCCTGGTGGGCGTGCAAGCTCATCGCCCGCGAGTACGGCCTCGGGGACCCGGACGGCTTCGTCTTCAACATGTCCGTGGGCTACAGCCTCGAGGGCATCAAGTCCGAGAAGGTCGACCGCTACATCGAGGGCATGAAGGACGCCTCCGGCACGGAGGTCTGGGCCGAGTGCCGCGACTGGGCCCTCGCTAACCTCGACCGCTTCGCCAACGTGGACGCCGACTTCGTGAACGGGGTCTCCCCGCAGGTGTCCACCTCCGTCACCGAGTCCACGCTCCACGGCTGCCCGCCGGACGAGATCGAGCGCATCGCCACCTACCTCATCACCGAGAAGGGCGTGAACACCTACATCAAGTGCAACCCGACGCTTTTGGGCTATGACTTCGCGCGGTCGCGCCTGAACGAGCTCGGCTTTGACTACATCGTCTTCGACGACACGCACTTCCGCGAGGACCTGCAGTGGGTCGACGCCGTGCCGATGTTCGAGCGCCTGATCAAGCTCTGCGCCGAGAAGAACCTCGCCTTCGGCGTCAAGCTCACCAACACGTTCCCGGTGGACGTCACGCGCGGCGAGCTTCCGAGCGACGAGATGTACATGTCCGGCCGCTCGCTCTTCCCGCTCACGATCGAGCTGGCGCGCCGCATCGCCCGCCAGTTTGACGGGCGCCTGCGCATCTCCTACTCCGGCGGCGCCGACGCGCGCAACATCCGTGACCTCTACGCGGCCGGCATCTGGCCGATCACCATGGCGACGAACGTCCTCAAGCCGGGCGGCTATGAGCGCTTCTTCCAGATCGCCGGTCTTCTCGCCGGCGCGCCGCGCGCAGACGTCGTGGACGTGGACGCCGTGACCGAGCTCGCGGCCCGCGTGGCCTCCGGGCCTGACTACCAGAAGCCCATCAAGCCGGCCAAGCCGCACAAGATCGACGCGGAGCTGCCGCTCATGAGCTGCTTCACGGCGCCGTGCCGCACCGGCTGCCCCATCCAGCAGGACATCCCGGCCTACCTCTCCCGTGTGGACGAGGGCAAGTTCGCCGAGGCCCTGCAGATCATCGTGGAGCGCAACGCCCTGCCGCACATCACCGGCAACCTCTGCCCGCACCCCTGCGGTGCCAAGTGTGAGCGCGCCTTCTACGAGCCCGACGGCGCGCGCATCCGCGGTCACAAGCTGGACGCCGCGCGCGGCGGCTTCGACGAGGTCGTAAAGAAGCTCCGGGCGGACGGTCCGACTCGGCTTGCCTCTGCGGCCGACAAGAACGTGGCGGTCGTGGGCGGCGGCCCGGCGGGCCTGGCCACGGCGTTCTTCCTCACGCGCGCCGGCGCCAAGGTGACGATCATCGAGCGCACGGGGAGTCTCGGCGGCGTGGCGCGCCACGTCATCCCGAGCTTCCGCATCTCTGACGACGACATCGACAAGGACGTGGCGCTCTGCCTCGCCTTTGGCGCGCAGGTCCAGATGGAGCGGGAGGTCACGAGCGTGGCCGAGCTCTTCGACGAGGGCTTCACCGACGTCGTGGTGGCCACGGGCGCGTGGGCGCCGGGCAAGGTGGGCCTCAAGGCCGGCGAGGAGATCGACGTCCTGGAGTTCCTCGAGGCCGCCAAGTCCGGCGAGCCGATGGAGCTGGGCACCGACGTGGTGATCGTGGGCGCCGGCAACACCGCGATGGACGCCGCGCGCGTGGCCAAGCGTGCCGAGGGCGTGCAGAACGTGCGCATCGTCTATCGCCGCACCAAGAAGGAGATGCCGGCGGACGAGGAGGAGCTGCAGCTGGCCCTCGAGGAGGGCGTGGAGCTGATGGAGCTTCTCGCCCCGGTCGGCGTGGAGAACGGCGTGCTCACCTGCGACGTCATGCGCCTCGGCGAGCCGGACGAGTCCGGGCGCCGTCGCCCCGAGCCCACGGGCGACACCGTGGACGTCCCGGCCACGGCCGTGATCTGCGCCGTGGGCGAGCAGATCGAGCGCGGGCTCTACGAGGGCGCGGGCGTGGAGACGGACCGTCGCGGACGCCCGGCCGGCACCGCCACCGGCGTGGACCACGTTTGGGCCGCCGGCGACTGCCGCCGCGGGCCGGCCACCTTCGTGGAGGCCATCGCCGACGCGCAGGCCGTGGCGCGCGATCTGGCCGGCGTCGACTTCAACAGGTACGCCGAGAAGAACGTCCGCGCGGACAAGCTGGACGCCATCATGGCGCGCAAGGGCGAGGTCTGCCTCGATGTGGCCGGCTGCACCACGAGCCGCTGCCTGGGCTGCGCCACCGTCTGCGAGGTCTGCTGCGACGTCTGCCCCAACCGCGCGAACGTTGCCATCAAGGTTCCGGGCCTCGCGCAGCAGCAGGTCGTCCACGTGGACGGCATGTGCAACGAGTGCGGCAACTGCGCCGTCTTCTGCCCGTGGAGCGGCCGTCCGTACAAGGACAAGCTCACGCTCTTCTGGAGCGCCGAGGACATGGACGCGAGCGAGAACCGCGGCTTCCTCCCGCTGCCCGACGGCACGTTCCGCGTGCGCCTGGCCGGCTCCGACGGCGTCTACGACGTGGACGACGCCGCCTGCGGCCTGCCCGAGGACGTGCGCCTCACCATCCGCGCGGTCCGCGACGACTACGCCTACCTGCTGGCCAAGTAACGACCATCCCCCTGTGTCCGGTTTGTGCCGGGTACGAACCGGACACAGGGGGCCCTGCTCGCCGAGAGGGGCGGCGCGAGGGGCGACCTGTCGGCGAGAGGAGTCGGCAGAAGCTGGAAAGAGGGGAGAGACATGGGTGAGAAGCGCTCGCGCAGGCCGCGTCCCGTGGCGTTCGTGCGCTGCGGCGGCGGCACCCCCGCGATCGAGGGCGGAGCGTGCTGCGAGCACGGCTGCGTTGGCTGCGGGGTCTGCGTCGAGGCCTGCCGCTTTGGTGCCGTGAGCATCGGCGAGCGCGGCGTTGCCGTTGTGGACCGCGAGGCGTGTCGCGGCTGCGGTCTTTGCGCACGCTCCTGTCCGCAGGGCGTGATCGAGATGGTCGACCCCGACCAGCGCATCACCGTGCGCTGCGTGAGCCCCGACCCGGGTCCCGTGGCGCGCAAGGTCTGTGCCACGAGCTGCATCGGCTGCGGCCTCTGCGCGCGCTCCTGCCCCCTGGGCGCCATCCGCGTCGTGGACGGCTGCGCGCGCATCGACCATGCGCTCTGCATCTCGTGCGGCATGTGTGCGACCAGGTGCCCGCGCGGCGCCATCGCCGACGCGTTCGGCCTCTTTGCGAGCAGGTAGGAGGGTCATCATGACTGCAAGCGCAAGCGCCGAGTACCGCTTCACCGTCAACGGCGAGGAGCGCGTCACCCACGAGGACAAGCCGCTCCTTCGCTACCTGCGCGACGACCTCCACATCACAAGCGCCAAGGACGGCTGCTCCGAGGGTGCGTGCGGGACCTGCACCGTGCTCGTGGACGACCGCGCCACCAAGGCGTGCGTCCTCACCACGCGCCTGGCCGCGGGACACGACATCGTGACCGTGGAGGGCCTGCCCGCGAGGGAGCAGGAGGCCTTCGTCTATGCCTTCGGCGCCGTGGGGGCGGTGCAGTGCGGCTTCTGCATCCCCGGCATGGTCATGAGCGGGGCGGGCCTCATCCATCACGTCCCCGACCCCACCGAGGACGAGGTCAAGCGCGCCATCCGCGGCAACGTCTGCCGCTGCACCGGCTACAAGAAGATCATCGAGGGCATCCTGCTTGCCGCCAGGGTGCTGCGCGGGGAGGCCCAGATCGACGAGGCCCTCGAGCGCGGCGACACCTACGGCGTGGGCGAGCGGGCCTTCCGCGTTGACGTTCGCCCCAAGGTCCTGGGCTATGGCAAGTACCCGGACGACATCGACGAGCGCGACTATCCCGACCTCGCCTACGCAAGCGCGGTGCGCGCCGCCCACCCGCGCGCCCGCGTGCTCAGGATCGACGCCTCCAAGGCCGAGGCCGTGCCGGGCGTCCTGGGCGTCCTCACGGCGCGCGACGTGCCGGTCAACCAGGTGGGCCACCTCATTCAGGACTGGGACGTCATGATCGCCGAGGGCGACGTCACCCGCTGCGTGGGCGACGCGATCGCCCTCGTGGTGGCGGAGAACGAGGCGGCGCTCGCGCGCGCCAAGAGGCTCGTGAAGGTCGACTACGAGGTGCTCGAGCCTGTCCGCTCCATCGCCGAGGCCCGCGCCGAGGGCGCGCCGATCCTCCACAGGAGCTACCACGCCTTCGGCAACGAGGTCCTTCTCGAGAACAACATCTGCCAGCAGCGCCACGTGACCCGCGGCGACGCGGCCGCGGCGCTCGCGAGCTCCGCCCACACCGTGACGCGGACCTTCGAGACGCCCTTCACCGAGCACGCGTTCCTGGAGCCGGAGTGCGCCGTCGCCCACCCGTACAAGAACGGCGTGTGGGTGCAGTCCAGCGACCAGGGCGCCTACGACTCGCGCCACGAGATCGCCCACATGTTTGGCTGGGACGACGAGCAGGACCGCGTGGTCGTGGAGACCATGCTCGTGGGCGGCGGCTTCGGCGGCAAGGAGGACGTCTCCGTGCAGCATCTGGCCGCGCTCGCCGCCTACCACTTCCAGCGCCCCGTCAAGTGCAGGCTCACGCGCCAGGAGTCCATCAACTTCCATCCCAAGCGCCACTACATGGAGGGGACCTTCACCCTCGGCTGCGACGAGAACGGCATCTTCACCGGCCTCGACTGCGAGATCAACTTCGACACCGGCGCCTACGCGAGCCTGTGCGGCCCGGTCCTCGAGCGCGCCTGCACGCACTCCGTGGGGCCCTACCGCTATCAGAACACCGACATCCGCGGCTACGGCTGGTACACCAACAACCCGCCCGCAGGGGCGTTCCGCGGCTTTGGCGTGTGCCAGAGCGAGTTCGCGCTCGAGTGCCTCATCGACCTTCTCGCCGAGAAGGTCGGCATCTCGCCGTGGGAGATTCGCTTCCGCAACGCCATCGAGCCGGGCGAGGTGCTGCCCAACGGCCAGATCGCCGACTGCTCGACGGCGCTCAAGGAGACCCTGCTCGCCGTCAAGGACGCCTACGAGGCCCATCCCGGGCACGCGGGCATCGCCTGCGCCATGAAGAACGCCGGCGTGGGCGTGGGGCTGCCGGACGCCGGGCGCTGCCTCATCCGCGTCGAGGGGGGCGTGGCGGTGGCCTACGCCGCCACCTCGGACATCGGCCAGGGCTGCAACACCGTCTTTCTCCAGGACATCGTCGAGGCCACGGGCCTGCCGCGCACGCAGGTCGCCAACGGCGAGTGCTCCACCGAGGCCGCGCCGGACTCCGGCACCACCTCCGGCTCGCGCCAGACCGTCGTGACGGGCGAGGCCGTGCGCGGCGCCGCCTTCCTGCTGCGCGACGCGATGCTGCGCGTGGAGGCGGGCGAGGGCGCGCCCGAGGGGCCCGTCCGCGCCCGGGGCGACGGCATCACCTCCGAGTATCTGGACGGCACGCCCTACGAGGGCTGGGGCGCCCACCTTCGCGCCGGCGAGGGCCTGCACCCCAAGGACCCGTCGTCCGCCATCCGCGCGCTCGAGGGCTGCGAGTTTGGCTACGAGTACCTCGAGAAGACCGACAAGCTCGGCGCGGACGTGCCCAATCCCAAGAGCCACATCTGCTACGGCTTTGCCACGCACGTGGTGATTCTGGACGATGACGGCCGCGTGAGCGAGGTCTGGGCCGCGCACGACGCCGGCAAGGTGGTGAACCCCATCGCCATCCAGGGCCAGATCGAGGGCGGCGTGCTCATGGGCATGGGATACGCGCTCAGGGAGCGCTTCGACCTCAAGGACTGCGTGCCGCAGGAGCGCTTTGGCACGCTGGGCCTCTTCCGTGCCCCCGACATCCCCGACATCCACGCGATCTACGTCGAGAAGGACGAGCTGCTCCCGGTGGCCTACGGCGGCAAGGGCATCGGCGAGATCGCCACGATTCCCACTGCCCCGGCGGTGCAGAACGCCTACCGCGCCCTCACCGGCCGGCTCCAGACGAGGTTGCCGCTCGATGACACGCCCTATGCGAGGAAGTGAGGCGAGGGTTGCGATGACGTGACCAGGGGGACGAAACCGCGCGGTGCAGGTACTATAGCTGGGTGGGACGACACAGGACCCTGAAAGGTGGTAGGTATGGCCGAGTTGCTGAGAATGACGAACATCAGCAAACGCTTCGGTTCGTTCTACGCGAACAAGAACGTGAACCTGGAAGTGGAGCGGGGCGAGGTGCACACGCTGCTCGGCGAGAACGGCGCGGGCAAGTCCACGCTCATGAACGTCCTCATCGGCCTCTATCAGCCGACGGAGGGAACGATCGCCCTCAACGGGAAGGAGGTGAGGATCGCCTCCCCGGCGGACGCCGTGGCCCAGGGCATCGGCATGGTCCACCAGCACTTCATGCTGATCGAGAACATGACGGGCCTCGAGAACATCATCCTCGGCGACAAGCGCCACAAGTCCCCGATGCTCCAGAAGGCCGACGACCGCAAGGCCATCGAGGAGCTCATGGAGCGCTACGGCCTCGAGATCGACCTCGACGAGCGCGTGGGCGAGATGTCCATCGGCATGCAGCAGCGCGTGGAGATCATGAAGGTGCTGTTCCGCGGCGCTGAGCTGCTCGTCCTCGACGAGCCCACGGCCGTTCTCACCGACCTCGAGGTCCAGGGCCTCTTCGACATCATGAACTCGCTCACCGACGAGGGCAAGTCGATCATCTTCATCTCCCACAAGATGCGCGAGGTCATGCAGATCTCCGACCGCGTGACGGTGCTGCGCCGCGGCGAGTCCGTCGAGACGGTGCGCGTGGCCGACACCACCGAGCAGGAGCTCGCCGACCTCATGATCGGACAGAAGTTTACCGAGAGCGTCTACGAGAAGGTCGAGAAGCCCGGCGAGCCCGAGCTCACCCTCAAGGACGTCTCCTATCACCCCGAGGTCAAGCACGGCGGCCTCAAGGACGTCTCGCTCACCATCCACCGCGGCGAGATCCTGGGTGTGGCCGGCATCGACGGCAACGGCCAGACCCCGCTCGCCGAGCTCGTGACCGGTCTCATCTCCCCGGAGTCCGGCGAGGTCAGCGGCCCTGACGGCGCCAAGATCGCGCTCTTCTCACCGGACGCCTTCATCAGCGCGGGCGTGGGCAACATCCCCGAGGACCGCAACAAGATGGGCCTCGTGGGGGACATGACCGTGGCCGAGAACCTCGTGCTCAAGCAGACCACCTCGGACCGGTTCTCCTCCGGCCACGGCGCGTGGCTCAAGATGGGCGCCATCGCCGAGTTTGCCGAGGAGAAGCGCCAGGAGAACGACATCCGCTGCACCTCCGTCAACCAGACGGCGCGCAGTCTCTCGGGCGGCAACCAGCAGAAGGTCATTCTCGCCCGCGAGCTCGACGGCTCGCCCTCGCTGCTCGTGGCCGTCTACCCCACGCGCGGCCTCGACATCGGCGCCACCGAGTTCATCCACAACCAGATCGTCGCCCAGCGAGACGCGGGCTGCGCCGTTCTGCTCATCTCGGCCGACTTCGACGAGGTCCTCAAGCTCTCGGACCGCATCGTCGTTCTCTTTGAGGGCGAGGTCATGGGCACCTACCCCGGCGCCAACCCGCCCATCAAGGAGATCTCGCTCGCCATGGCAGGGAAGTAGGAGGTAACAACGGTGACCAAGTCAAAGCACACGCTCAGCGCGGAGGAGCGGCGCGAGAGGACCCTCATGGTCCTCACGCCCATCGCCTCGGTGCTGCTCGCTCTCATCGTGGGCGCCATCATCATCGCCTGCCTGGGCAAGAACCCGCTGCAGGGCTACGCCGCGCTGCTCCAGGGCTCGCTCGGCGACCTGCCCAAGATCGGCAAGACCCTCGAGCGCGCCTGCCCGCTCATCTTCACGGGCCTCGCGGCCGTCTTCGCCTACAAGTGCGGCGTCTTCAACCTCGGCGGCGAGGGACAGTTCATCATGGGCGGCTGCGCCACGGCCCTCACCGTCTTTGGGCTGGGGCTCACCGGCCCGGCGGCGCTCGCGCTCGGCCTCATCGCCGGCATCGTGGTCGGCGGCATCTGGGGCCTGCTCCCGGGCATCATGAAGATCACGCGCGGCCTCAACGAGATGATCACCACGATCATGCTCAACTACGTGGCCATGTACTTCATGGAGTTCGTCTTCAAGAACCTCTTCTCCGACCAGGGCCTGCCCAAGACGCCCGCCATCCCCAAGGACGGCCGCCTGCCCGAGCTCCTGAGCGCCCACATCGGCGTGCTCATGGCCATCGTCCTGGGCCTCGTCATCTGGTACGTGCTCTTCCGCACCTCCTTCGGCTTCAAGATCCGCGCCACGGGCATGAACCAGGTCGCCGCGCGCGTGAACGGCTTCCCGGTGCGTCGGCTCGTCCTGCTCTCCTTCATCATCTCCGGCGCCATCGCCGGCATGGGCGGCTCGATCGAGCTTCTGGGCAAGGCGCCCTACCGTCTCGCCGACGGCTTTGGCTCGGGCTTTGGCTTCGACGGCGTGGCCATCGCGCTCATTGCCCAGCTCAACCCGGTTGCCGCCATCGTCGTGGCCATCCTCTTCGGCATTCTCTCCACGGGCGGCACCATGATGCAGAGCGTCATCGGCGTCCCCACGGCCATCATCGACATCACGCGCGGCCTCATCATCATCTTCGCGGTGGCCGGCATGGCCATGATCAAGCTCCCCGCCATCAAGGCCTTCATCGCATCTATGGGCTCCAAGACCAAGAAAGTCGAGGCGAACGCGTAATGGATGCCTTCATCACTGCCCTGCCTACGATTCTCAAGGCAATGGCGATGGGCGCCGTGCCCATCCTCCTGGCGTCCCTCGGCGAGCTCTTCTCCGAGCGTGGCGGCCTGGTCAACATCGGACTCGAGGGCATCATGGCCATCGGCGCCTTCGTGGGCTTTGCCGTGGCCAAGGTCTCGGGCAACCTGTGGCTGGGCTTTCTGGTGGCCATGCTCGCGGGCATCGTCATCAACATGATCTACGCCTTCTGCACGGTCACGCTCTGCTCCGACCAGGTGGTCACGGGCATGGCGATCAACATCCTCGCGCCCGCCATCGCCCTCTTCGGCTACAACCTCTTCGTGGGCGCCAACCCCGCCAACGCCACCGGCGAGCAGATGGCGAGCCTCGCCATCCCCGGGCTCTCGCAGATCCCCTTCATCGGTGACGCCCTCTTCAACCAGACGCCTGTGGCGTACCTGGCCTTTCTCCTGGTGCCCTGCGTGGCCGTCTTCTTCAGCCGCTTCCGCGCCGGCCTCTCCTTCCGCTCCGTGGGCGAGAACCCCCAGGCGGCCGAGACCCTCGGCATCAACGTCGTGCGCATGAAGTACGTGGCCTGCATCGTGTGCGGCGCGCTCGCGGCCGCAGGCGGCGCCTTCCTCACGCTGTGCTACACGCCCATCTACACCGACGGCATCGTCATGGGTCGCGGCTTCATAGCCCTGGCGACGCTCATCTTCGGTCGCTGGAACGCCTTCGGCGTCCTTGGCGCGAGCCTGCTCTTCGGCTTCTTCGACGGCACGAGCGTGGCGCTCCAGGCCCAGTTCCAGGCCGCGCCCATCATGTTCTTCAAGATGATCCCGTACGTCTTCACCATCGTGGCGCTCATCTTCTTTGGCTCCAGGAGCGCCGGCCCCAAGGCGAGCGGCAAGCCGTACCTGCGCGAGCAGCGCTAGCGCGGGCGCGTGGGACCAACGCGGCCCGCAGGCGCCGGCATCACGTCTGCGCGGGCGGGCCGACTTGCTTTATCATAAAAAGAGGGGCGCTGTCGGTCCCGCAGCACGGGCCGCAGAGGGTGACAGGGAACGCGCCCAAAGACGTTGGACGCAATGGTAACGAGAAAGGACCAAGATATGAGCGAGAACAACACCAGCCAGCTCGGCTCCATGATGGTCTCGAGGCGCGCCGCGCTGGGGCTCGGCCTCGGCAGCGCCGCGGCGCTGGCCCTCGCCGGTTGCGACAGCGGCCAGGGCACGGAGGGCGACGCCTCCGAGGGCGGCGAGAAGAGCTACCGCGTTGCCATGATCATGAGCGGCATCATCACCGACGGCGGCTGGGACCAGGGCCACTACGAGTCGCTCCAGCGTGCGGTGGACAGCCACCCCAACTGGGAGATGCTCGAGCCCAAGGAGAACACCGCCGACGCCGACGCGGCCACCGCTGCCCAGACCTACGTTGACATGGACGTTGACCTCATCGTGGGCAACGGCAACCAGTTTGCCTCCACGTGGGCCGAGGTCATCACCGAGGCGGCCGAGACGCACCCCAACGTCCACTTCCTCATCACCAACACCGACCCCGAGACCGAGATGACCGACTGCGAGGTCATGGACAACGTCGAGACCGTGCTTCCCGACTTCGTCCAGACGGGCGCGCTGGCCGGCGTGGTCGCGGGCCTCATGACGCAGACCAAGTCCATCGGCTTCATCGGCGGCATGCGCCTGCCCTCCACCACCACCAAGTACTCCGCCTACCTCGCCGCGGCCCAGAAGGTCAACGAGGGCGTCACCGGCCAGTACAACTTCGAGGCCGGCTTCACCGACGCCTCCTTCGGCACCAAGCTCACCGAGCAGTGGATCAACTCCAACAACGTTGACGTCATGTGGGGCGACGCCTCCGCCGTCGACAACGGCGCCCGCCAGGCGCTCGAGGCGGCCGGCGCCGACACCCA
>NZ_JACJJK010000029.1 GCF_016899935.1 Olsenella uli | reverse complement strand
TCCCATCCATGAACAAAGTGCTATCTTGCAGTTGCAGGATGTAGTTTTCTTTTTGTTCAACACTGCTACTTTTCTACAGAAGTTTTTCTTGATACTTTTCCGCATTAAAATATGAGTGTGAAAGAAAACATAGCCAACAAAGTCAATTCCTCTATTATCAACCGGGAATATTTGATAATTGTCTTTTAAATTTAAATGAAGCTTATTATGCAGATATGATTTTATATCTCCAAGCAGAGAGTGAAGCTCTTCTTTGTTTGATGAAAGTATTACCATATCA
>NZ_JACJJK010000028.1 GCF_016899935.1 Olsenella uli | reverse complement strand
CTATTAATGCTGGTGTAGCAAAAGGCTATACTGAAGGATACCTTCGTAAATCCGTTGTTGAAGAACCTCTCTTCAACCGCAAAAACACTGGAAATAATACTCCTGCTGTTATTTATACTGAAGTTGTTCCTGGTGATAAACTTACAATCCAAGTTGAACCAAAAGGCTTCGGTAGCGAAAATAAATCAGGCCTTAAAATGCTTGTACCTGCTGATGGTGTAAAAGGCGTTAAAAAAGCTGTTATGGAAATCATCCTCCATGCAAGCTGCAACCCTTGCCC
>NZ_JACJJK010000027.1 GCF_016899935.1 Olsenella uli | reverse complement strand
AGATAGAACTATTCCACCTGCTCTGATTTATTAATATCTTTTTCTCTTTGTCGAAGACGGATATCCCATTTGTTCACGATATTTCATTACAGTACGTCGAGATATTTTCATATTTTTTTCCTGCAATAAATTAGCTAATTGCTGGTCACTAAGCGGTTTTTGCTTGTTTTCTTTTTCAATAAAATCACGAATAACAGCTTTTACTTTATCAGCTATCATCGCATCATCACTGTCATTTTTATTTATATTAGCAACAAAAAACTTTTTTAATGCAATTATAC
>NZ_JACJJK010000026.1 GCF_016899935.1 Olsenella uli | reverse complement strand
GAGGCAAGACTAAGCGAAATCAAGTCTGAAATCTTGGAGGATATGGAAAGCATGGGTGTGAAAACATGGGATACAGGAACAATGCGGTTGACGAGAAAACTTCCGACTACAAGGCTATCATTCAACGCCAATAAATTCAAGGCAGACCATCCAGGACTTGACTTTTCACCATACGAGAGGACTTCAAACGTTTCGGGCAGCTTGCTTATTGCTGTATAAGAAGAAAGACAAACATAACCCACAAATCAAGGGCGGGGCATTTCACTGAACAACAAAAGAAT
>NZ_JACJJK010000025.1 GCF_016899935.1 Olsenella uli | reverse complement strand
GTCTTGCCGATGGTTATTATGGCCATGTCGTTGCCCTTGGCGGCCTTGTCGAGCATGTCTTGCGGCAGCTCCATCTCGTCGATGAGCTTCTCCGGCAGGAAGCGGTCCCTTTCTTTCTTGCCTTTGTCCAGCGCCGCCTTGGCCTTTGGAATGTAGTCGAGGTAGGCCTTCTGTACTTTCCTGTCAATCCTGAGTCCGGCGTTCCCGAGTCCTTCGGTGAGGCTTACCACGTAGGCGTGGTTGACGTTACCCGAGCCCGTTCCTCCCGCTATGAAGTCGTAGGA
>NZ_JACJJK010000024.1 GCF_016899935.1 Olsenella uli | reverse complement strand
GGGCATACAATACAATCTATTTAAAAATAATTTGAAATACTTGGAGTGTGATAGTTTGGCATTACACGAAGTTTTATCTGCGTTAGCGGATGAAACCCGTAGGAAAATCCTCTTGAAATTAAGAGAAGGTAGAATAAGTTCGGGAGATTTAGCTCAGGCGTTGAATATGACACCACAAGCTTTATCATATCATCTGTCTAAGCTGAAAAAAGCGGATTTAATTTACGAAACAAGATACAAAAACTTTATTTATTACGAATTGAATCTTTCTGTCCTGGATGAAGC
>NZ_JACJJK010000023.1 GCF_016899935.1 Olsenella uli | reverse complement strand
AGAGATATAAATGCTGTAGCTGCGATGCAGAGGTTCGTCCGGTTGGGTGGAAGGCTGTGAAGTGAAAATCAAAGTAAACTCAAAAATAATCGAGAGATTTGAACCATGCCCGGAGGGACTAGAAACTTACTTAAGTCTGTACGGAGAAAATGACACCGATTTAAAAACAATTTTGAAAGATAGCCGCATAATCCCAGTGCATAGACTTTGGTTAGCTGTTCGATTGTTGCCAAAATTTGAGGTAGAGGTCTTTGCAATTGATTGCGCCGTTCGCGCTGCTTCTTAT
>NZ_JACJJK010000022.1 GCF_016899935.1 Olsenella uli | reverse complement strand
GCTTAATTTACCAGAAAGACTATTAGCTGATGATGTGATTGAGAATGCTAAAAAACAAGGGGTGATAATTTCAAATGGTGCACCGTTTTTTGTGCGAAGAGCACCCCATAGACAATTGCGCATAAGTTTTGCTGTATTGTCTTTGGCGGAAATAAAAACGGGAATAAAGATTTTGGCAGAGATAATGAAATAGGGGGAGTTTTGATGAAAATTGGGATTGCTGGAAATGGCAAAATTGTAAGAGAGATGATAGGCGCTGCTAAAACTGTAGCAGGCATATCAATTG
>NZ_JACJJK010000021.1 GCF_016899935.1 Olsenella uli | reverse complement strand
GTCATAACGCCTACAGTGGATATTCAAAGCGAACAAGACCAAAGTAAAGCGATTGCGGATGCTATTAAATTATCAGAACAAATTAGTAAGATGAGCAAAAAAGAACGCGAAGAACTTAACAAAAATCGTGAAACTAAAATGGAAACTAAATATGTTATTGATAATTATGTACAAACAAGTGTTGAAGTAGAAGAATAAAAAATTAAAATATCATTAAAAAATAATTAAAGACGAAGAAAAATAGTAAATAACTATTTACTATTTTAAAATTCGTTGATACAATCGAATAGTGAGAAAAC
>NZ_JACJJK010000020.1 GCF_016899935.1 Olsenella uli | reverse complement strand
GCCTAAAGTTATGCTTTTTGATGAACCAACTTCAGCACTTGACCCAGAAATGGTTACAGAAGTTTTAGATGTTATGAAAAAATTGGCACAACAAGGCATGACAATGGTTGTTGTAACACATGAAATGGGTTTTGCTCGTGAAGTAGGTGACCGCGTATTATTTGTTGATGAAGGTCGTATTATAGAAGAAGGTACTCCAAAAGAAATTTTTGAAAATCCTAAGCAAGAACGTACAAAATTATTCTTGTCCAAGATTTTATAATGAAAAATCCTAATAAAATAGCTCAGAATATATCTGAGCTATGT
>NZ_JACJJK010000001.1 GCF_016899935.1 Olsenella uli | reverse complement strand
GGGAGGCAGGGGGTGGGGGCGGGTCCGGCGAGAAGAACGTCGCCCCCCGTCCCTACGAGAGGTGCCAGATGTCGCGGTCGTACTCGCGGATGGTGCGGTCGGACGAGAAGAACCCGGATTTCGCCACGTTCACAAGGGCCTTCTCGCCCCAGGCGGCGCGGTCCTCGTAGTCGGCGAGGCAGCGCTCCTTCACTGCCACGTAGTCGCGCGCGTCGAGCAGCGCCATGAAGTAGTCCTTGGCCACGAAGTCCCGGTAGACGCGAGTGAGGCAGCCCGCGTCGCCGCAGGCGAGGAGCTCCGGCGAGCAGATGAAGTCCAGCACCTCCGCGAGCTCGCCGTCCTGCTGCCAGTAGTCCCAGGGCCGGTAGTCGCCGCGCGCATAGAGGCCGATCACGTCCTCGGAGGAGCGGCCGAAGAGGTAGATGTTCTCGTGCCCCACGAGGTCGGCGATCTCCACGTTGGCGCCGTCGAGCGTGCCGAGCGTGACCGCGCCGTTGGCCATGAACTTCATGTTGGAGGTGCCGCTCGCCTCCTTGGACGCAAGGGAGATCTGCTCGGAGACGTCCGCTGCGGGGATGAGGTGCTCGGCGGCCGTGACGTTGTAGTTCTCCACGAAGACCAGGCGCAGCCACGGCGAGACCTGCGGGTCCTCCGCGATGAGCCTCCCCAGGGCCAGAAGCAGCGCGATCGTGTCCTTGGCCAGGGCGTAGGCCGGGGCCGCCTTTGCGCCAAAGACCATCGTGACCGGCCGGTTGGGAACGTTTCCACGCTTGATCTGCAGGTACTTCCAGATGGCGTAGAGGGCGTTCATCTGCTGGCGCTTGTACTGGTGCATGCGCTTGACCTGGATGTCGAGGACGGAGTGCGGGTCAATCTGGATGCCCTGCTCGGCGGCGAGCCACGCGGCCAGGCGCTTCTTGTTGGCCACCTTCACGTCGAGCAGGCTCCGCACGAAGACGGCGTCATCGCGCAGGGCGAGCAGGTCCTCGAGGCGCGCGGCGTCGCGCTTCCAGGCGTCGCCGATCGCGTCGGTCACGAGCTCGGCGAGCGCGGGGTTGCAGCCCATGAGCCAGCGGCGGAAGGTGACGCCGTTCGTCTTGTTGGAGAACTTGCCCGGGTAGAGCTCGGCGAAGGGGCGCATCTCGGACTCCACGAGGATCTGCGTGTGGAGCGCCGCCACGCCGTTCACCGCGTGCGAGAAGTGCACGTCCAGGTTGGCCATGTGCACGACGTCGCCGCCGTCGATCACGGCGAGGCCGTCGTTGTCCGTGCGGGTGCGGGCGAGCGCGTCCAGCTGCCGGATCACGGGCACGATGCCGGGCGCCACCTGCTCGAGGTAGCGCATGGGCCACGTCTCCAGCGCCTCGGCGAGGATCGTGTGGTTGGTGTAGGCACAGGTGCGCTCCACGATGTCGGCCGCGTCCTCGAAGGAGACGCCGCGCTCCATGAGCAGGCGCACGAGCTCGGGGATCACCATCGAGGGGTGGGTGTCGTTGATGTGGACGGCCACGTGGTCGGCCAGCTCCTCCGGCGCGAAGCCGCGCTCCTCGAGCTCCGCCAGGATGAGCTGGGCGCCGGCGGAGACCATGAAGTACTGCTGGTAGACGCGCAGCAGCCGACCGTCCTCGTCGGAGTCGTCTGGGTAGAGGAAGCTCGTGAGGCTGTGGGCCACGTCGCGCTTGTCGAAGGCGATGCCATGCTCCGGGGCGCTCGCCGGGTCCTCCACGTCAAAGAGGTGCAGGCGGTTCACCACGCCGTTCTCGTAGCCGGGGACCTCGATGTCGTACATCCGCGCGGTGAGGGGCCCAAAGCCAAAGGGCACCGAGAAGGACCTGCCGCTGTCAAGCAGCCAGGACTCGGGCTCAATCCAGGGGTTGGGCTCCTCGCGCTGGACGCCGGCCGTGAGGTCCTGCCGGAAGAGACCGTAGTGGTAGTTGAGGCCCACGCCGTCGCCGGGAAGCCCGAGCGAGGCGATCGAGTCGAGGAAGCACGCGGCGAGCCGGCCGAGGCCGCCGTTGCCGAGCGAGGGCTCCGGCTCGCAGTCCTCCACGGCCGCGAGCGAGGTGCCGTGCGCGGCGAGGACGCGCTCGACCTCGTCGGCGAGGCCGAGGTTCACCAGGTTGGCGTGAAGCAGCCGCCCCACGAGGAACTCGGCGGAGAAGTAGTACAGCTTGCGGTCGCCGGCGGCGGGCGCCAGCTCGTGCTCGACGTCGCGCGTGGCGCGCAGCAGGGCGCAGAAGACCTGCTGGTTGCTGGCGTCGTCGAGGGAGGTCCCCATGTCGGCGAGTACCTGGTTCAGGCGGTTCTCGAAGTCCATCTCTAGCGTCCTCCGTTCTTCTCGGATTTCTCGTTCTTCTCAGGCGAGCCCGCAGGCTTCGGGGCCCGCCGCGCGGGCAGGCGGTGGTAGAGCTCCATCTGGCGGTGGATGCGCGCGGCCAGCTCGTCGGTCGCAAAGTCCGGCTCGGCGCGCCAGCACCAGTTGCCGCCGAGCGTGGAGGGCGTGTTCATGCGCGCCTCGCTGCCCAGGCCCAGGAGGTCCTGCATCTGGACCACGGCGAGCTCGGAGGCGCTGGCCCAGATGCCGCGCATCATGCCCCAGCCCTCGCCCTCGGCGGCGTCCAGGTGCAGGTACTCGCGAGCGACCCGGGCGTCCTTCTCGGGCGCGGTGGCGAGCCAGCCGAGCGCGGTGTCGTTGTCGTGCGTGCCGACGTAGGCCACGCTGTTCACGGGGTACGCGTACGGGAGGTAGGTCTCGTCGCCGGCCTCGGAGTCGCGCGTGTCGAAGGCGAACTCGAGCACCTTCATGCCGGGAAAGTCCGAGTCCGCCAGGAGCTGGCGCACGGAGTCCGTGAGGTAGCCGAGGTCCTCGGCCACGATCTCGCAGGGGCCCAGGCGCTGCTCCAGGGTGCGGAAGAGCTCGATGCCGGGGCCCTTGCGCCAGCGGCCGTCCGCAGCGGTGACGGCGGTGGCGGGGATCGCGAAGTAGGAGTCAAAGCCGCGGAAGTGGTCGATCCGCAGGATGTCGTACCTACGCAGCTGCGCGGCGATGCGGTCGCACCACCACTCGTAACCGTCCGCCTTCATGCGGTCCCAGGCAAAGAGCGGGTTGCCCCAGAGCTGCCCGATCGCGGAGAAGCCGTCGGGCGGCACGCCGGCGATCTCGTCGGGGACGAGCTCGTCGTTCAGCTGGAACTGCTCGGGGCGCGCCCACACGTCCGCGCTGTCGAGCGCCACGTAGAAGGGCAGGTCACCCATGATCTGCACCCCGGTCGCGGTCGTCTCGGCGCGCAGGCGCTCCCACTGGCGGAAGAAGAGGCACTGGACGGCCTTCCAGAAGCGGACGTCGTCGGCGAGCTGGTCGCGCGCGGCCGCGAGCGCGGCGTGCTCGCGGTGGCGGAGCGGGCGCTCCCAGGTGACCCAGGAGGCGCCGCCGTGCGCGTCCTTCTCGGCCATGAAGAGGGCGTAGTCGTCAAGCCAGGCGTGCTCGTGCTCGCAGAAGGCGGCGAGCTCCGCGGCGTGCTCGCGCTCTAGACGGCGCGCCGCGTGGCGCAGCACGCCAAAGCGGTTGCGCCAGAGCGCGCCGTAGTCCACGCGCGTCGGGTCCGTGCCCCAGTCGAGCCCCGCGTACTCGCTGCGGCGCAGCAGTCCCTCCTCGGCCAGGTCGTCCAGGTCGATCAGGTAGGGGTTGCCGGCGTAGGTTGAGAACGACTGGTACGGGGAGTCGCCGTAGCTCGTGGGCACCACGGGCAGCACCTGCCACACCGCCGTCCCCGAGCGGGCGAGAAACGCCACGAAGTCTCGGGCTGCCGCACCGAGGGTGCCCACGCCCCAGGGGGAGGGGAGCGACGTCACGGGCATGAGGATGCCGCCAGATCTCACATCTCTTCCTTTCTCGAAAACTTGCCTAAAAGGGGTCAAGCCCCTTTTAGGCAACACGGACGCTCTCGCGCTCCATGAGCTCGAAGGGGACCACCTCGTGGGCCGCCGTGCCGCCGGCCATCAGGTCCAGCAGGAGCTGCGCGGCGCGCCGGCCAAGGAGCTCGGAGCCCTGACGGATGGTCGTGATCCGGGGCACGGAGAACTGCGAGAAGGACGTGTCGTCAAAGCCCACGAGGGAGAGGTCGCCCGGCACGGAGAGCCCGGCGTCGGCGATGGCGCGCAGGGCCCCGAAGGCGAGGACGTCGCCGAGCGCGAAGACGGCGGTGAGGTCGGGCGCGCGGTCGAGCAGGCGGCGCGTGGCGTCGTAGCCTGCGGCCTCGAGAAACGGGCACGGCTCGTAGTCGCGCTCGTAGTCGAGGGCGGCGCCGTGCTCGGCGAGGGCGCGCTCGACCCCGCTCAGGCGCTGAGCCGCCACGCTGTTGGCGTCGCGGTCCCCGCCGACGACGCCGATGCGTCGGTGCCCGCGCTCCCAGAGGTGCCCGACCGCGCGCGCGGCGGCGGCCTCGTTGTCGATGGTCACGCTGGAGAGGTTGGGAAAGCCGAGGTCTGCTGCCGAGTTGGTCACGAGGACGCTGGGAACCTCGATCTCATGGAAGGACTCGGCAAAGTAGCGCGGCTCGCCGCCGAGAAAGACCATCCCCTTGGGGCGTCGGCTCTGCTGGTAGTCGATCGCGGCGCGCACCTCGCGGGAGTCGTCGTCCAGGTAGGTGACCGCAATCTCCTCCTCGGCCGCGGCGAGGCTCGCCTGGAGGGGGCCGATGATGTCGTCAAAGAGGCGGTTGCCCACGCCCATCACAAAGACCACGACCGGCGTCTGCTGGCGCATCTTGAGGTAGCGCGCGTTGGAGTTGGGCTCGTAGCCGCACTCGGCCATGACCGCCAGGATGCGCTTGCGGGCGCGGTCGCTGACGTTGGGCTGGTCGTTGATGACGCGCGAGACGGTGCCCACGCCGTAGCCCGACCTCGCCGCGATGTCCCGGATGTCCATGTCGCCTCGCTCTCTCAGATTGGAAACGTTTCCAGTCGCTGAGACAGATATACCACGCGCGGGCGAGAAGAACGGCGACGTTGCAAAAAATCCGCTGGCGGGCGAAAAGCTACCGTCCGCCGGCGCGGACGGGGTGGCGCGGCCGGGCTCGTCCGCGAATCGGCGCCCTTGTCGCGGGACGTTCTAGAAATCGCCGTTCTTGTCGCAGCGCGCTCCAGGAATCGGCGCTCTTGTTGCGGCAAGCTCTAAGAATCGGCGCCCTTGTCGCAACGCATTCTAAGAATCGGCGCCCGTGCGGCAGTCGAGGCCCCTCCCGTGGTGCGCGGGCGCCGATTCTCGGACGCACCCGGAGCAACCCCGCCAATTCCCGGACGCGTCCGCGCCAACGTCCCCGATTCCCGGATCCGCCTGCGCCAACGTCCCGAATTCCCGGACCACCCCGGAACAACGTCGCCAATTCCCGGACCGGTCCGCGTGCGGGAGGCGCCGCGCCGCTGGCCGCAACCCCGCGTCCGGGCCGGTGCGGATGCGGTATCGTTTTCAAGCAAGTGAGCCGATTTGTTTCGGGCGGACGCCCGAGGAGGGAGCGCGCAATGGCCGATGATCGCTCTGGAGCGGTGGAGAGGGGAGTCGCCGATCTTGTCGCCTACGCGCTTGACCGGGGGCTCATTGGCGAGGAGGACGTGACCTACGCCGCCAACCTCATGCTCGACGCGCTCTCCTACGAGCCCGAGGGCTCGTTCGTCCCGCGCGAGGCCGTCGCTGCCGCGCGCACCGCCGAGGCGCGCCCCGAGCTCGAGGTCATTCTCGCCGGCCTGCTGGACGACGCGGTGGCCCGGGGCGTCTGCGACCCGGGCATCGCCAGCCGCGACCTCCTGGACACGCGCCTCATGGGCTGCGTCACCCCGCGCCCGAGCGAGGTCGTCCGCGAGTTCTGGCACCGCTACGACGAGTCCCCCGAGGCCGCTACGGACTACTTCTACGCGCTCGCCCAGGACACCGACTACATCCGTCGCTACCGCATCGCGCGCGACCGCAAGTGGGTCGCGTCCACGCGCTACGGCGACCTGGACATCACGATCAACCTCTCCAAGCCCGAGAAGGACCCCAAGGCCATCGCCGCCGCGCTGGAGAAGCAGAAGGCGGGCGGCGCCGAGCCCTACCCGCGCTGCCAGCTCTGCCCGGAGAACCTGGGCTACGCCGGCCGGCTCGACCACCCCGCGCGCGAGACCATCCGCCTCATCCCGCTCACGCTGGCGGGCGAGCCGTGGTACCTGCAGTACAGCCCCTACGTCTACTACAACGAGCACTGCATCGTGCTGTCCGAGAAGCACGTCCCCATGCAGATCAGCCGGACCACGTTCCAGCGGCTCTTCGAGTTCGTTGAGAAGTTCCCGCACTACACCGTGGGCTCCAACGCCGACCTGCCCATCGTTGGCGGCTCCATCCTCACCCACGAGCACTACCAGGGCGGCCGCTACGAGTTCGCGATGGCGCGCGCCGGCGTGCGCGAGAAGATCGCATTCGAGGGCTTTGACGACGTCCGCGCGCAGATCGTGGACTGGCCGATGTCGGTGATTCGCCTGGACGGCGCCGACCCCGCGCGCCTCGTGGAGCTGGCCGACAAGATCCTCACCGCCTGGCGCGGCTACACCGACGAGACCGTGGGCGTGCTCGCCGAGACCGACGGCACCCCGCACAACACGATCACCCCGATCGCGCGCCGTCGCGGGGACGACTTTGAGCTGGACCTTGTGCTGCGCAACAACCGCACCACCGAGGAGTACCCGCTCGGCATCTTCCACCCGCACCAGGAGCTGCACCACATTAAGAAGGAGAACATCGGCCTCATCGAGGTCATGGGCCTGGCGGTGCTGCCGGCGCGCCTGCTCGGCGAGATGGACCGTCTCGAGCAGGTCATCCTCGCCGGCGAGGACCCGGCGGGCGTGCCCGAGGTCGCGAGCCACGCGCCGTGGGCGGCCGAGGTACTGCAGCGCCACCCGGAGTTCCAGCCGCAGAACGTGGCCGGGGCGGACGCGGCGGTGCTGCACGCCGTGATCGAGGACGAGATCGGCCAGGTCTTTGCGCAGGTGCTCGAGTGCTGCGCGGTCTTCGCTGACGACGAGGAGGGCAGGGCGGCGTTCGCGCGCTTTGTCGCGACCGTCTGCTAGGTGGAAAAGGGACTGTCCCTTTTCCACATACGAAAGGAGATCACCCATGGGAGTTCCCACGACCGACGCGCTGACCACGGTCTACGGCGAGGACGCCGCGCGCGCCGCCGAGCGCCTCGCCGAGCTGGCCGCGCGCTATGACGAGGCCTTCGGCGCCGGCGACCCGGAGTTCTTCACGGCCTCCGGCCGCACGGAGATCATCGGCAACCACACGGACCACAACGGCGGCAAGATTCTCGCCGCCTCCATCACGATGGACAGCATCGCTGCGGCCCAGCGCACGGATGACGGCATCGTGACCATCTGGAGCGAGGGCTACCCCGAGGCCATCGTCGTGGACACCAACGCCATCGACAGGATCGCCCACGGCGGCGGCTCCACCACGCTCGTGGCCGGCATGCTCGAGGCCACCGTCAAGCGCGGCTTCAAGATCGGCGGCTTCAACGCCGTGGCGTCCTCCGAGGTCATCCCGTCTGCGGGCGTGAGCTCCTCGGCCTCGTTCGAGATGCTCGTCTGCGAGATCGTGAACCACCTCTACAACGACGACGCCATCGACCGCGCCGACTATGCGCGCATCGGCCAGTACGCGGAGAACGTCTGGTGGGACAAGGCCTCCGGCCTCATGGACCAGATGGCCTGCGCCGTGGGCGGCACGATCCTTCTGGACTTCTCGGACGGCGTGAAGTACGAGAAGGTCGACTTCGGCTTTGACGAGCTGGGCTGCGACCTCGTGATCGTGAACACCGGCAAGGGCCACGCCGACCTCTCCGCCGAGTACTCCTCCGTGCCCAACGAGATGCACGCCGTGGCGGCCGAGCTGGGTGTCAAGAACCTCTGCGACTCGAGCGAGGACGCGGTGCTCGCGCGCCTCTCCGAGCTGCGCGAGAAGTGCGGCGACCGCGCGGTGCTGCGCGCCCTGCACTACTTCGAGGAGGTCAAGCGCGTCGAGGCTGCGGAGGCCGCGATCAACGCGGGCGAGAAGGACCGCGTGCTCGACCTCATCACCGCCTCCGGCCGCAGCTCCTGGGAGTGGCTGCAGAACGCCGTGGTCCCGGGTATGCCCGAGGAGGAGCCCATCCCGATGGCGCTCGCCCTCACGGAGCTCTACCTGCGCAAGATCGGCGCGGGCGTCTGCCGTCTGCACGGCGGTGGCTTCGCGGGCGTCATCATGTGCGTGATCCCCAAGGCCGAGACCGCCGGCTACGTGGACTACATGGCCGGCTACTTCGGCCGCGAGAACGTCTACCTCACCAACATCCGCCAGACGGGCGCCGCCTGCCTGGGGAAGGCGTAGGCGGAGGCATGCTCTTCTCGACATACTCGCTCGTTCGGGCGGCGGCGCGGTCTCGGCTGCGTCGCCGCCCTTCTGTGCGGTTACATACCGGCGCACCCCGTTCGAGGCATCTTCTCGCCGAGTGTACGAAAGTCCGCGCAACGTTGCGCCAAATCGGTACTTCTCACTGACGTTTTCCCAGTTGAGAAGCTCTGAGACGGGGACGGGCGCCGGGAGTTTCGTACACCCGGCGAGAAGAGCACATGAGCCCCGTTCGCCGATGCGGTATCGAACATGTAACGTTTGTCTATTGAGCGATTGGCAGGAGGAGGTACAATTTTCGCATGTCTGAATGGCGTGGGCGGATGCACGCGTCATTCCGTTTGCTCATATGCCCGTGTTGGGGTACCGAGAGAAAGGCGAGAGACATGAGAAGAAGCATCAGGGGGGGGGTATGCTGGCTCTCGCTTGCCCTAGCAGCTAGCATGGCCCTGGGGGCGGTCCCCGCCCTCGCCGAGACGACTGCGGAAGACCTGGGCGAGGTCACGGTCGAGCAGCAGTCGGTCCCCGAGGACGAGAAGGACGTCGAGCCCCGCGCTGCGGGTGCGCTGTATGTGAGCGCCTCCGGCAGTGACGAGACCGGCACGGGCAGCGATGACGCCCCGTACGCATCGCTTGCCAAGGCGGTGGAGGAGGCGCAGAGCGGCGATACGGTCGAGCTGCTCTCGAACGTTGAGGCCAGCCGGCTTGCGCTTGTTAGCGGCAAGATCCTTACGATTGACGGCAATGGCTACGAAGTCACCCGTGCAGAAGGATTCGAACGTGCGCAGGACCAGGGCCGCGGCGGGTATCATTCCGCGATTATCGAGGTCGCTAATCAGTCTGAGCTTACGCTTGTCGACATCACGCTGAACGACAAGTTCCTTCACGAGGAGGACGACTATAGCCTCGCGGGTTCGAGTGCCGAGGACAACACCGGTAAGGTGCAGGATGGCATCATTGCATCCTACGGTGATGGCGGCTCGACCATCATCCTCGGCAACGGCGCCACGCTGAAGAACTTCGGCGGCCTTTCCGCCGTGTACATCACCGGTGAGAACGGCGAGGGCGCCACGCTTGTCATGCAGTCTGGCAGCAAGATTTGCGACGACAATCTCGGTACGCGTGCGGGTGGCTACGCTGCAGTCTTCAACCATGGCGGCACGTTCACGGCCGAGCAGGGCTCCTCGATTGAGGGCATCGACGGACGCGCGATTTTCGCCGACAACGGCGGTGTGACCACGTTCGCTGGAACCATCAAGAACATTACGTCGAGCGAAAAGGTTAAAAGCCCGGTTGACGCCGGCGTTGCATACTACGGAAGCGGTAATACCAAGTTCACCTTGGCTTCCGGCGGTGTTATCGAGAGCATAAACTCGCACGACAACACCGGGTCGGATTCTGTGCTGCACCTGATTAGCTGCACCTTTACGACGGAGCAGGGCTCTGAGATTCGCAACATCTCGCCTTCCGGGATTGCCGACATGAATGGTGCGACGGTTGATCTCGGCGGTTCTATCTCGAACGTGAATGCTAAGGACGTACTTTTCCGTATGCGCGGTACGCAGGGTGCGTTCTATCTTCGTAAGACGGGCAGCATTAAGGAGTGCGCAGCGGACACTGCCGTTGTCTATTTGAACGGCGGCAAGCCAACCGTCGAGATCGCTGGCACTATCGAGGATGTCAGCCCAACGGTGTTTTTCATGTCTAACAACGGTTCGCGCAAGGACGGCAGCATTACGCTGACGGAGACGGGCGTTATCACGAACGTCACCGGTTACGGTATGCGACTCGAGGATCCGTCCAATGTAACTATTGCCGGTACGATTACCAACTGCTCGAGCTATGCCCTACAGTATTACCCCAAGAGCAACCAGTCACTATTGACGATTAAAAGCACCGCAACCATCGAGGACAACAACGATGGTGGGGCTCAGGTTCGTGCGCAGAACACGCTTCCTGCAACCGATGCGCAGGAGCACATCGTGCTTGAGCCGGGTGGTCTTGACGGCAACACTACGGTTGACCTTACTGCTTTTGACGTGACGCTTGATTCCGATTACGAGAACATCAAGCTTGGAAATGCGAGCAGCTCGGCGGCAACTGCCATTAAAGATGCCGTTGCAAGCCAGTGCGCCGATTGGACCGTCGTCGGGTCGAGTGCCGCTTGGGTTCAGCCGTCGACAAGCGAGGTGCATTTTACTGCGTCCCGTAGTTCCTACATGAAGAAGACTGCCCTGTTCGCTGCGCTTATTCCCCTTAACGAGGACGGAACGCCGGTCAGTGGGGCAGAGGTCATCCTTCAGGAGGTCGAGAACTCCGATCCCGTTGATGTGACGCTTACAGGTCTTACCGCTGGCCAGTCTTACGCGATGATGTTCGTCAACAACAATGAGTACACGCTCGCACCTGACGACGTCACCATCTATACCGGCGGTGGTCAGGGTCAGGAGACCTCGGACAACGGCTTTCCTGCGCTGACGCTCACAAACTGCTTGGATGACATTGAGACGCTTGAGGTGGATGGCCAGCCGGTCGACTCCGGCGACCTCATGGGCGAGCTGCTCCAGCTCTTCACGGTGACCTACACCGACGCCGAGGGCAACCCCGTCACCAATGACGCCGAGGCCGGCGAGTACACCATGACCCTCCAGTGGGCCAAAGGCGAGCATGAGGTTCGCATCAACGGCAACGACGTTGCGGACGAGTTCGGCACGGGCGTGCTTACCGTGCGCTATGTCGAGAACATCGACGAGGCCATCGACGGCACGAACACCCACGAGCTGCTGGACGACGAGCCGACCGAGCTCGTGGAGCATGCCGAGGCCATTGCCAACGAAAGCCCGCTGCCGGGGTTGTTTAAGACTGAGTTCTACACCAACGACGACGAGGACCGCCAGGTCGCGGCCGACGGCATCCAGATCCTTGACGACGACCTCCTCGTCGACGAGGACGGCACCGACCGTCAGTACCTTCTCGAGCAGCGCGCCGTCGACGAGGGCGTCCTTCCCGCGCTGGGCGAGGGTCAGGCCTATCGCTTCGACTTCCACTACCTCGACCTCGTCGACGCCTACAACGGCAACGCCTGGGTCTCCGCCAGCTACGGCACCACGGTGTACCTGCCGTACCCCGACGAGATGACCTATGACGAGGCGAAGTACATCAACTTCACCGTGGTGCACTATCCCGAGCTGCACCGCGAGTACGGATTCTCCGGCGAGGCCGAGGTCGTGCCCGCCATCGAGGCCTGCGTCCCCGAGGTCGTCGAGGCTGAGTGCACGCCGCAGGGCATCAAGTTCAACGTTCCTCGTGAGGGCTTCTCGCCGTACGCCATCGTGTGGCAGACCGACGCCCGCACCATCACCGCCAAGGCCGACGAGGGCAGCACGGTGACCCCGGCGGGCACGTTCACCGTCTCCGTCGAGGAGGGAAAGACCTTCTCCATCGAGGCGAAGGAGAACTACGCCATCGCCGACGTCACCCTGAACGGGGTCTCGGTGCTCGATCAGGTGAAGGACGGAACCTTCACCGTCCCGGCGAGCGAGGAGAACCAGGAGCTCGTGGTCACGTCCCGCTCGACGCTCCACACCATCACCGCCACGGCGGGCGAGGGCGGCACCATCACGCCGTCCGGTGACGTGACGGTGTCCGAGGGCGACGGCCAGACCTTCACCATCACGCCGAACGAGGGCTACGCCATCGCCGACGTCAAGGTCGACGGCGAGTCCGTGGGCCGGGTGGACTCCTACGCCTTCGACGGCGTGACCGAGGACCACAGCATCGAGGCCACCTTCGAGACCGAGTCCGCAGCTCCCCACGAGCACGTCTGGTCCGACTGGAAGTGCGACGGAGAGACCCACTGGAAGGTCTGCGAGGTCTGCGGCGCCGTCTCCGAGAGGGCGGAGCACACCTTTGGCGACTGGGAGCAGGTGAGCGGGGCCACCGAGTCCGAGAAGGGCCAGTGGGTGCGCACCTGCACCGTTTGCGGCTACGAGCAGCATGGCACGACGCCCGCGACGGAACCCGACGGCTCTGGCATGCCGGGGACTGGCGACCGCACCCCGACGGTGCTGACCGGCGTCCTGGCGGCGTGTGGCGCGGCGCTGGTGGCGGGCACGGTGATCTACCGCAGGCGTCACGACGGCTAGCGGCAGACGTCCCTGATACCAGGAGCGGCCTCGTTCCCTCACGGAGGGAGCGGGGCCGCCTTCTTGTGCCGTCGTTCTTCTCAGTCGCACGTTCTTCTCGCCAGATTAACGCGCTCGATCAAGCACAACCTTCTATATCTGCAGATAAAAATAACGCGCTCGTACAATCGAGCGCGTTATTTTGTCGAGAGGAACCTGCGGCTGAGAAGAACGCGCGCCCCTACACGTTCTCGGGGCGGAAGAGGCCGCGGCGCTCGGGGATCGAGTCGTCGGGGAGGTCCAGCAGGTAGGAGCCGCAGGCGTTGACGATCGTGGCGCCGCTGGGGTGCTCGCGCACGCGCTCGATGCGGCCGTACTCCATGTGGACGTGGCCGTGCAGCAGGTAGCGCGGCCGCACGCGGTCGAGCAGTCGGTCGAACGCCTCGAACCCGCGGTGCGGCAGGTCGTCGAGGTCGCCGTAGCCGCGCGCCGGGGCGTGCGTCACGATCAGGTCCACCCCGCCCGAGGCCTGGGCGAGCAGCGCCATGCGCGCCGCCCTTCTCGCCATCTCCGCCTCGGTGAAGCCGTGGACCTGGTCGTTGTAGCGGATGGACCCGCCGAGCCCCATGACGCGCAGGCCACAGAAGTCGCGCACGTGGCCGTCGATGTCGATGCAGCCCTCGGGTGCGTGGCGCTCGTAGGCGGTGTCGTGGTTGCCCCATACGTAGAGCAGCGGCACGTTGGCGAGGGTGACGATGTGCTCGAGGTAGGTCGCGGGCAGGTCGCCGCAGGAGACGATCAGGTCCACGCCGGCCATGCGCTCGCGGTCGTAGTGGTCGTAGAGCCAGCTCTCCTCGGTGTCCGCTATGCAGAGAATCCTCACGTCCCGTGCCCCCTAGCGGCTCGTGTCCTTGAGCAGGACCGTCGCGGGGTCCACCGGGATCACGCCGGCGACCTCCACCTCCACGAGGCCGTCGCGGTCGAGCTCGTGCTGCTCGGGCAGGCGGCCCACCACGTTCTCGTTGAGCCAGCGCATGCGCACGATCTGCTCGCTCGTGAGCCGTCCCGCCTCCGGGCCCTGGACCACGTCGCCGCCCTGCGCCACGAGCTTGCCCGTGAACGGGTGCACGCGCCCCGAGAGCACCGACTGACGCAGCACGTCCACGAGCATGCGCTGCCCGCGCGGCAGCTCGTCGGAAAGGCTCACGTCCAGTACGCCGGCGGACATGCCCCACCAGTAGTTGAGCGACTGGCCCGCGACCTTCTCGCCCTCCCGCTTCCAGGTGTCGTTGCGGATGGAGCGGACCAGCATCTCGTAGTAGCGCCCCCACTTCCAGACGGGCTCGGCGAGATGGGTCTCCGCGCCGCTCTCCTCCACGCGGTAGAGGCCCCAGGACTCCTTGGGCGCGAGCGGGTTGGCGTAGTCGCGCCCGGAGATGATGTGGACGCCCTCCTCCTTGAGCTCGCGGCGCCAGTCGTAGTCCTTGGCCGAGAACCACTTGAGGTGGACCGTGACGTAGGGGTCCACCATCTGGGCGCCGATCGCGAAGGCGTTGATCTCCGCTACCGTGGAGAAGACCGGCGACTCCGCGACGTAGCCCACCTTGTGGTGGCCCGCCAGGCTCGCCGCGAGCGCGCCGAGCAGGAACTTGGCCTCGTACATGCGACCGTAGAAGCCGCGCACGGCGCTGTGCGAGAGGCTCACGGAGCAGTTGAGGTAGGCCGGCCCGGGGTGCTCGGCTGCGGCGCGCGTGACCTGGCGCATCTGCGAGGGCGAGCAGGTGATCACGAGGTCCGCCCCGTGCCCCACGGCCTCCTCGACGGCCTGGTCGAAGGCGGCGTCGGAGCTGCGGTCGGTGAAGGCGCGCGTCTCCACGGTGCCGCCCAGGCGCTCCTCGAGCCTTCGGCGGCCGCGCTCGTGCAGCGAGATCCAGCCCGATGAGAGCGGGTTGCGGTCGTAGATGAAGGCCACGCGGAAGGGCTTGGCGAGCACGGCCTTCTTGGCGAGGTTCTTGAGCTTGGGCAGCGGCGCGGTGTGCTCGGTGTTGGGGTCCTCGAGGTAGGCCCGAGCGCCCTCGCCCTGCGTGACCACGAACTCGCCCCAGACCTTGCCGACCTCGGCGTCCACCTGCGACGGCGTGAGGCCGCGCGCGTGCGAGAAGCCATAGATCGTGATATAGGTAAGCAGGGCGTCGCCGATCTGCAGGTCGAGCGCGTCGCCGCCCCGGGCGCGCCACGACGCGGAGAAGCTGTCGAAGAGCGAGCGCAGGTCGCGCACGTCGTCCTCGGGCCACGGCTCGTCGAGGTCGCGGTCGAGAAGGGCCGCGAGGCGCGCGTAGAAGCCCTCCTCGGAGGAGATGATGCCGTAGATGGGGCACACGCGGTAGAAGCGCGTGAACTCGTGATAGAGGCGCAGGGCCTTCTCGTCGGAGGGCATGGGCGTCACGCGCGTGATGTTTGCCAGGATCGTGGGCATGCCCAGGTAGCGCGAGACGCTCACGCGCTTGTTGCCCTCCTGCACGTAGAAGCGCTGCAGGTACTCGAAGACCACGATTGGGTCGCGCAGGCCCTCGGTGCGCTGGGAGTCGATGAGGTCGCTCCACTTCATCGCGAACTCGGAGGTGGGCTCGGCGATGGGAAGAAAGCCGCTCGAGAACATGTTCTGGCGGCCGCGCGTCTTGGTGCCGGCGATGAGCGAGAGGTCTATCTCCGTGAGGCCGACGGGAACCTCGCCCTGGTAGCCCTGGTTCTTGAGGATGTCGTCGAGGGCGGGGGGATAGGGGTAGCGACCGGCGGCGACGTCGCGCTCCACCTGCTTGAGGCCGAGCTTGCGTGCCTTGGCGTAGTCCTCGAGCATGGGGCTCCCTTCGTGGGCGGGACCGTTCTCACCCATGGTAGCGAATCGCCCGGACATCAATGCCCGGCACAACGGGTATGCTTGCGATATGACGGGAGGTCCACATGGCGCTCATCAGGACGCACAGGCAGGGGTGGGCGATCGCGCTCACGGCGGTCGGGTTCCTCGCGCTCTTCGTCGCGCCGAGCGTCCCGATGCTGCCCCTCCTGCTCGACCAGGCGCTGCAGCGCTTCCTGCTGTTCGCGCTCGTGGCGGCGTTCGTGGCGCTGCTCGGCGGCGGCCGCGCGCTCGTGCCGAGCGTGGCGGGGCTGCGCCGCGCCCTGCACGAGGGGCGCTACCCGGTGCTGCTCGCCCTGGGGCTGTGCGTCCTTGAGGTGACGGCCCTGCTCCGCGCGGCGGGTGCGGGCGAGGGAGCCTCCGTCTCCCCCTCGTGGGCGGCGGACCTCGTGGCGACGGCGCTGCTGTGCGCGGGCGTGGGCCTCTACGAGGAGGCGCTCTTCCGGGTGCTGCTCCTCGGCGGCCTGCTCTCGCGGCACGGGGGGACGCGCAACGGTGTGGTGGCGTCGGTGCTGGTCTCGTCCGTGGCCTTTGGCGCGGCCCACGTCGCTCTGTCCGCGTCGCTCGACCCGATCACGCTGGCCCAGATGCTGCTCAAGACCGCGCAGGCCGCCTTCATCGGCCTTCTGCTCGGCACCGTCTACGTGCGGACGCACAGCCTCCTCGGCGTCGCCGCCCTCCACGCCCTCGGGGACTTCCTGCTCATGGCGCCGCTCGCCGTGCTCGGTGGGCTGGAGGACTCCCTCGGGGGCTACGTGAGCGGGGGAGAGGGCGCCCTCGCCGTGGTCGCGGGCCTCTCGCTCGTGGCGAGCTACCTCGTGGTCGTGGCCCTCTACGTCCCGGCGGCGGTGCGCGCGTGGGAGCTGCTCGGGACCGCGCCGGTGCCGGAGGCGGGCCCGCTCTCGGAGAGCTGGGCCCCGCGTGCCGACGACGACGCGCGCCTCGCGGCGACCGACGACGCGCGTCCCGTCCGTCCGCGCGGGCTGTGAGCCCATCCCGTCTCGTCGCCCGCCGCCGGCCCAGCTCCGCGTTTCGCGCCCGTTACCGGAGCGCGTCGCGCGCGTGACCGCCGGGAAACGCGCGCGTGGCGAGCGCGTAGCAAGTTCGTCTCGCTTTTCTCGCCCGCCGACGGCGCGCCGTAGACTCGCCCTTGGAACCGAACGAGGGGAGTCACATGGAAAGCGGCCTCTATCGCGAGAGCTACGAGCATGACGCCTGCGGCATCGGCGCCATCGCACACCTGCACGGCGTCCGCAGCCACCAGACGCTCGACGACGCGCTCTCGGTGCTCGTGAACCTCGAGCACCGCGGCGGCAAGGGCCTCGAGAAGAATACCGGCGACGGCGCGGGCGTGCTCTTTCAGCTGCCGCACCGCTTCTTCCGCAAGGAGGCGCAGAAGGAGGGCCAGCTCCTGCCCGACGAGGGTGACTACGGCGTGGCCATGCTGTTCCTGCCGCACGACGACCCGGCGGGCGTCACGGCGGCGCGCCAGGTCTTCGAGCGTGGCTGCGCGGAGTGCGGCGTGCCGCTCATGTTCTGGCGCGCGGTGCCGGTTGACCCGCACGACCTGGGATCCACGGCGCAGGCCTGCATGCCCACGATCTACCAGGCGTTCCTGCGCCGCCCGGAGGACGTGGCGCGCGGCCTGGACTTCGAGCGCCGCCTCTACGTCTGCCGCCGCACGATCGAGCGCGCCGCCGACGCCACGCCCGCGCTCGCCGGCAAGATCTTCTACGTCTGCAGCATGTCCAGTCGCACGATCGTCTACAAGGGCATGCTCGTCGCCACCCAGATGCGTCGCTTCTACCTGGACCTGAACGACGCCGCCGTGGAGACGGCGCTCGCCCTCGTGCACTCGCGCTACTCCACCAACACGACGCCCTCCTGGGAGCGCGCGCACCCCAACCGCTACATCATCCACAACGGCGAGATCAACACCCTGCGCGGCAACGTGAGCTGGATCCGCGCGCGCGAGCCGAGCCTCTACTCCCCGGCGCTGGGCGCGGACCTGGCGCGCGTGCTGCCGATCATCAACCGCGAGGGCTCGGACTCCGCGATCCTGGACAACGTGCTCGAGTTTCTCGTCATGAACGGACGGCCGCTCGACCGCGCGGTCTCGCTCATGATGCCGGAGCCCTGGGACAAGAACCCCGCGCTCAGCGACAAGCGCCGCGCCTACGACGCCTACCAGTCCATGCTCATGGAGCCCTGGGACGGCCCCGCCGCGATCGTCTTCACCGACGGGCGCACGCTGGGCGCCGCGCTCGACCGGAACGGCCTGCGCCCCGCGCGCTACTACGTGACGCGCGACGACCGTCTGATCCTGGCCTCCGAGGTGGGCACCATCGACGTCGAGCCCGCCAACATCCTGCGCACGGGCTGTCTCGGCCCCGGCGAGATGCTCGAGGTCGACCCCGTGGCCGGCCGCGTCATCGGCAACGACGAGATCCGCGACCGCCTGGCCGGCGAGAAGCCCTACCGCGACTGGCTCGACGAGGAGACAATCGACGTCGCCGACCTGCCGGAGCCGCAGCCGGCGGAGGCGGAGGTGCCCGTGCCCGCCGACGCCCCGTCGCTCGCGGCGCGCCTCGCCGCCTACGGCTGGCACTACGACGACGTGGACGAGGTCGTGCGCCCGATGGCCGAGAAGGGCGCGGTGCCGCTGGCCTCGATGGGCGTGGACGCGCCGCTCGCCTGTCTCTCCACCAAGACGCGCTCGTTCTTCGACTACTTCAACCAGCTCTTCGCCCAGGTGACCAACCCGCCGATCGACGCCCTGCGCGAGAGCCTCGTCACGAGCACGGTGCTCTACCTCGGCAACCACGGCAACCTCCTCGAGGACTGCCGCGACTCCTGCCGCCTGGTGCGCCTGCCCGGCCCCATGCTCTCCCGTGCCGACTTCGAGCGCATCCGCGCGATCGACCGCGCAGGCTTCCGCGCGGAGACGGTGCGTGCGGTCTACCCGGCCGGCGGCGGCGAGGGCGCCCTCGAGCACGCCCTCGACGAGCTGGCCGTCGCGGCCGAGAAGGACGTGCGCTCCGGGGCCAACATCGTCGTGATCTCCGATCGCGCGGGCGCCGGCGAGACGCCGATCCCGTCGCTTCTGGCCCTCGGGTGCGTGCACAACCACCTCATCCGCTGCGGCCTGCGCACCCGCGCCGACCTCGTGGTGGAGACCGGCGACGCCATCTGCGCCCACGACTTCGCCTGCCTGGTCGGCTACTCGGCGAGCGGCATCTACCCCTACCTGGCGCACGACTGCATCGCCGACCTCTGCGCGCGCGGCGAGCTCTCCCTCGCTCCCGAGGAGGCCTGCGCCCGCTACGACCGCGCCGTCACGGCGGGCATCGTCTCCATCATGTCCAAGATGGGCATCTCCACGATGCAGGGCTACCACTCCGCGCAGATCTTCGAGATCCTGGGCCTCTCCGACGAGCTGGTCGAGAAGTACTTCACGTTCACGGCCACCCGCGTGGGCGGCCTCACGGTGGCCGACCTCCAGCGCGAGCTGGACGCCCGCGCCGCCGCGGCCCGCGCCCAGGCTGCCTCGCCCGCGCCCGACCAGCTCCCCACGCTCGGCCTCACCAAGTGGCGCCCGGGCGGCGAGGAGCACCTCATCGACCCGAAGGCCATCTACCTCCTGCAGCGCGCCTGTCGCGAGGGGGACTACGGCCTCTTCAAGGAGTTCTCCGCCTGGGTGCATCGCGGCGGGCGTGCCGTCACCCTGCGCGACCTCATGGACTTCTCGCCCGTCGGCGCGCCCGTGCCGCTCGACGAGGTGGAGCCCGCGAGCGAGATCGTCAAGCGCTTCAACACCGGTGCGATGAGCTACGGCTCGATCTCCCGCGAGCAGCACGAGTGCCTGGCCATCGCGATGAACCGCCTGCACGGGCGCTCCAACACCGGCGAGGGCGGCGAGGACCCGGCCCGCGAGACGGCGCTCCCGGGCGGCGACTCCGCGTGCTCGGCGATCAAGCAGGTGGCCTCGGGCCGCTTTGGCGTGACGAGCCGCTACCTCTCGAGCGCGATCGAGATCCAGATCAAGATGGCCCAGGGCGCCAAGCCCGGCGAGGGCGGCCACCTGCCCGGCCGCAAGGTCTATCCGTGGATCGCCGAGGTGCGCCAGTCCACGCCGGGCGTGGGGCTCATCTCGCCGCCGCCCCACCACGACATCTACTCGATCGAGGACCTCGCCGAGCTGATCTTTGACCTCAAGAACGCCAACCCCGGCGCGCGCATCTCCGTCAAGCTCTGCGCGCTCGCCGGCGTGGGCACCATCGCCACCGGCGTGGCCAAGGGCGGGGCCGACAAGATCCTCGTCTCCGGGCACAACGGCGGCACGGGCGCCGCCCCGCGTGACTCGATCTACCACGCGGGCATCCCCTTTGAGATCGGCCTCGCGGAGACCCAGCAGACGCTGCTGAGAAACGGCCTGCGCTCCCGCGTGGTGCTGGAGACCGACGGCAAGCTCATGAGCGGGCGCGACGTGGCGATCGCGGCGCTTCTCGGCGCCGAGGAGTTCGGCTTCGCCACGATGCCGCTCATCGCCTGCGGCTGCCTCATGCAGCGCGACTGCCAGCGCGACACCTGCCCGGCGGGCATCGCCACGCAGAACTGCGCGCTGCGCGGCCGCTTCGCGGGCCGGCCCGAGCACGTGGTGAACTACCTGACCTTCGTGGCCGAGGAGCTGCGCGAGGTCATGGCCGAGCTGGGCTTCCGCACGGTGGACGAGATGGTGGGCCGCGCGGACTGCCTGCGCCAGGTGCCGGTCGCCGGGGAGGCCAACTGGAAGGCCAACCGCCTGGACCTCTCCGACCTTCTCGCCTGCGCCGAGCCCGAGTTCGGGCGGCACGTCCCCGGCGCGGACGGCCGTCACTTCCTGCCCGAGATGGGCCCGGACCTGGAGCTCGACCGCACGCTCGACGCCACGCTCTTCGTGCCCTACACGGCCGAGGCCCGCGCGCACCTCACGCCGGTGCGCTTCCGCGCGGACATCGACAACGTCAACCGCTGCGTGGGCACGCTCCTGGGCAGCCACGTCACGCGGGCGCACCCGGAGGGCCTGCCCGAGGGCTCGATCACGGTGGACTGCGAGGGCTCGGCCGGCCAGAGCTTCGGCGCGTTCCTGCCGGCGGGCGTCACGCTCAACGTCTCCGGCGACGCCAACGACTACTTTGGCAAGGGGCTCTCGGGCGGCGTGCTGTCCGTGCGCCCGGCCGACGGCGCCACCTACAAGTTCGACGAGAACGTCATCGTGGGCAACGTGGCCTTCTACGGCGCTACGAGCGGACGGGGCTTTGTGAACGGACTCGCCGGCCAGCGCTTCTGTGTGCGCAACTCCGGCGCCACGGTGGTGGTGGAGGGCGTGGGCAACCACGGCTGCGAGTACATGACGGGCGGCTGCGTGGTGGTGCTCGGCGAGGTCGGCGCCAACTTCGCGGCCGGCATGTCGGGCGGGGTGGCCTACGTCTACGACCGCTTCGGCACGCTCGCGCGGCGCTGCAACACCGAGCTCGTGAACCTTGAGGAGCCGGACGCCCAGGACCTCGAGCTCGTGCGCTCGCTCGTGGAGGAGCACGTGCGGCGCACGGCGAGCCCGCGCGGCATCAAGCTGCTGTACCAGTTCGACGAGGCGTCGGCACACTTCGTGAAGGTGATTCCGCGCGACTACGAGCGCGTGCTCGCGCTGGTCGCCGAGGCCAAGGCTGCGGGCGCCACCCACGAGCAGGCGCTGAACCACGCATTCGACGCGATGAGGGAGGCCTAGGATGGGCAAGCCAGGAGCGTTTCTCACGGTGGGCCGGCGCGCCCACGACCTCAGGCCGGTCGCGGAGCGCACGCGCGACTGGGACGAGCTCTACGTGGAGCCGGACGAGGGCGTGCGCCGCGCGCAGGCGAGCCGCTGCATGATGTGCGGCGTCGCGTTCTGCCAGGCGGGCTTCGGCTTTGGCGGCGCGCGGCCGAGCGGCTGCCCGCTGCACAACCTCATCCCCGAGTGGAACGACCTCGTCTATCGGGGCCTCTGGCGCGAGGCCGCCGACCGCCTGGCGCTGACGTCGCCGCTGCCCGAGTTCACGAGCCGCGTGTGCCCGGCGCTCTGCGAGGCGGCCTGCAACCTGGGCTGTCACGGCGAGCCCGAGACGATTCACGACAACGAGCGCGCGATCTCGGACTGGGAGTGGGCGCACGGCGGCCCCCGGCGTTTCTCGCCCGCCGCACCGGACGCCCCGCGCGTGGCCGTGGTGGGCTCCGGGCCGGCCGGCCTTGCGGCGGCGTGGGAGCTCGCCCGGCGCGGGGCCCGCGTGACGGTCGTGGAGCGCGCCGACCGCGCGGGGGGCCTGCTCACCTACGGCATCCCCAACATGAAGCTCGAGAAGGACGTGGTCGCGCGCCGCGTGGCCCTCATGGAGGAGCTGGGGATCGAGTTCCGCCTGAACACGGACGCGGCCGAGAAGGACGTGGCGTCGGCGCTGCTTGCGGAGAGCGACGCCGTGGTCGTGGCGGCGGGCGCGCGCGTGCCGCGCGGCCTTGCGGCGAAGGGCTTTGACGCCGGCCGCGCGGCCGGCGGCGTGGTCTGGGCCGTGGACTACCTCGAGGCCGCCACGAGGGCGCTCCTCGACGGCGGCGAGCCGGCCGTGAGCGCGGCCGGGCGTGACGTGGTGGTTATCGGCGGCGGAGACACGGGCAACGACTGCCTGGGCACCGCCGTGCGCCAGGGCGCCCGCAGCGTGGCCCAGCTGGAGTTCCTGCCGCGTCCCGCCGAGCCGGGCCCGGGCGTCACGCGCTGGCCCGAGTGGCCCGCCACGCTCAAGACCGACTACGGCCAGGCCGAGGCCATCGAGCTCATGGGCGGTGAGATGCGCTCCTGGGGCGTGGACACGCTCGAGGTCCTTCTCGGCGCGGACGGCGCGGTGCGCGGCCTCGCCGTGGCCGACCTCGACTGGTCCGCCGGGCGCCCGGAGCGCGTGGAGGGCTCCGAGCGGGAGATTCCCGCGCAGCTCGTGCTCGTGGCGTGCGGCTTCGTGGGCCCGGAGCGCGGCGTGCTCGACGCTTTTGGCGTGGGCGCGGGCGAGCGCGGGCTGCCCGTGGTGGTGGCGGGGACGCATCGCGCCGCCGCCGAGGGGACGCCGGTCTACGTGGCCGGCGACGTGCGGACCGGCTCGTCGCTCGTGGTGAGCGCGATCGCCGACGCGATGTCCTGCGCGGGCGAGGTCGCCGAGGCGCTGGGGCTCTGACATGGGCGGCGCGGACGACAGGGGGGCCGGCATCGTCTGGCTCGAGGACGGCCGCGAGGTCGCCTTCGAGCCGGCCGGCGCCCGCCGTCCGTGGCTCGAGGAGTCGTCCGACTGGGGCGACGCCCCCGCCGCGCCCGAGGGGACCAAGCGCCCCGACGAGGAGCCGCCCGAGCTCGTCTGGCTGTGAGGGGCCGAGACGTCCTTCTCGCCCGCCGTTTCCGGTTCCGCCCCCGCACCCCGTTGCCCGTCACCCTACGTCGCCCCCCGGCTTGTCTGGGCAAACATCTGAAACTAACGGCTTTCAGGTTGCTTATGTGGGTCGCTCTGAGCCGGGGTTCTTCTCGCCAGCCGGGTTATCTGGGTCGAGATGATTCCAAATCTTTGCCCAGACAAGCCCGCGACGAAACGGGTCGCAGGCCAAAAGGGGCCGCAGGCCGAGAAGAGCCTGGGGCCGAGAAGAACCTCGGGTCAGTTGTCGGTGCCGGGGCGGCCGGAGAAGTCGAGGCCGGCTACGAGGTCGCGCAGCCGTCCCTCGTCTCCGCGGACGAAGGCCTCGGCGAGCGCGGGGTAGGCGAGCCGCGCCTCGTCGAAGAGGTCGGCAAAGCTGTCCGTGCGCGTCGCGCCCGTGAACGGGTGACGCCAGGCGCCGCGCTCGAGGTTGGCCGCCGCGCACTCGTCCGTTCGCCGCACGTAGTGGGCGGACGCCTGGAGGATCGAATGGGGCCGTACGAGCCGCTCCGTCGCGCCCAGAAGCCGCGCGCGCGCCGAGCCCGCCGGCTCGATCGCGCGGTAGAGGAGCTCGTAGTCGCGCACCGCCGCCGCATACTCGCCCGCGCCGACGGACGTCCCGTAGACCGAGAGCGCCACCTGCGAGAGCAGGGCCCCGCCCACGCGCTCGGTCCGCGCGGTGCGCATGAGGTTGCCGGCCGGCGGGCGCTCGTCGGTGGTGGCGCGTCGCTTCTCCCACAGGATCCAGGAGTCGAGGTCGGACTCGATGACGGCGTGGATCTCGCGGCCGGCTCCCTCGAGCCCGGCGCCCGCCGCCTCGAGCGCGCGCTGCTGTGCGACGATGAACGGGTGCGCCGCGCGGTCGAGCGCGTAGTGCCCCACGATGCCGAGCGCGAAGGCCCGCCCGACGCGCTCGTCGGCGCGGGGGAGGTGCGCCACCCCATCGCGCAGGGCCAGCAGTGTGCGCGTGACGCGCCCGCCCTGGATCTGCCGCGCGAGCTCGTGGCAGGCCGCAGCGCGGGAGGGGAGCGTCGAGAAGCGCGCGTAGAGCGGGTCGGGCCCCTGGTTGCCCAGCAGGAAGGCGAGCAGCTCCTCCTCGCCGGTGACGAGGCCGGCGGGCAGCCCGGAGACGATGTCCTCGCCGAAGATGTGGTGCGTGATGAGCGCGGGCATGGCTTCCCTTCCGACGCGTGGTTCTTCTCGGCAGCACCACTAGGGTAGCGCAATGGGGCGCGGGCGCGCGGGACTACCCCTCGAAGCCGGCGTCCTCCAGAAGGCCCGTCCCGTCGGCTGCGGCCGTCGCCAGCTCGTCGCAGCGCTCGTTCTCGGGGTGGCCCGCGTGGCCCTTGACCCAGACCCACGTGACGTCGTGCGGCTCGGCCGCCGCGATCAGGCGCCGCCAGAGGTCGACGTTCTTCACGGGCTGCTTGTTGGCCGTCTTCCAGCCGCGCCTCTGCCAGCCGGGAATCCACCCCTTGTTGAAGGCGTTGACCACGTACTGCGAGTCTGTCGTCATCGTGACCGCGCACGGCCGGCGCAGCGCCTCGAGCGCCGCGATCGCGCCCATGAGCTCCATGCGGTTGTTCGTCGTGCGCCGGTAGCCGGCCGAGAGCTCGCGCTCGTGGGCGCGCCCGTCGGGGTCGGTGTAGCGCAGCACGGTCCCGTAGCCGCCCGGGCCCGGGTTGCCGCGTGAGGAGCCGTCCGACCACGCCTCCACCCGCATTCTGTCAATCGGGGACTGTCCCCGATTGACAGACGAGAACTCAGTCCAGCTCGCCACTACTTGGCCTCCGCCCAGTTGGCGCCGTAGGAAACCTCGGCCACGAGCGGCACCTTGAGCTCCACGACGCCCTCCATCGTCTCGCGCACGAGCGCGCTCACAGCCTCGAGCTCCGCCTCCGGGACCTCCAGGTCCAGCTCGTCGTGGATCTGCAGGACGAGCTTGGAGGCCAGGCCCTCCTCGTGCAGGCGCCGCTCCACGCGCACCATCGCGATCTTGATGATGTCGGCGGCGGTGCCCTGCATCGGGTGGTTCATCGCCGTGCGCTCGCCAAAGGCCACGAGCTGGCGATTGCGCTGCTGGAACTCCTTGATGTGGCGCTTGCGGCCGTAGAGCGTGACCGCGTAGCCCAGCTCGTGCGCGCGCCGGACCGCGTCGTCCAGGAACGCGCGCACGCCGGGGTAGGCCTCGAAGTAGCGGTCGATCATCTCCTGCGCCTCGGCGCGCGGAATCTTGAGCGAGCTCGCCAGGCCAAAGGCCTGCTGCCCGTAGACGATGCCAAAGTTCACGGCCTTCGCGCGGCTGCGCAGCTGCGGCGTCACCTCGTCGAGCGGCACGCCAAAGACGCGCGCGGCCGTGGCGGCGTGGAAGTCGCGCCCCTCGCAGAAGGCGGCGATCAGGTGCTCGTCCCCGGAGAGGTGTGCGAGCAGCCTGAGCTCGATCTGCGAGTAGTCGCAGGCGAGAAACACGCTGCCCTCGGGCACGGTGAACGCCTGGCGCACGCGGTGGCCAAGCTCCGAGCGCGTGGGGATGTTCTGTAGGTTGGGGTCGGAGCTCGAGAGGCGCCCGGTGGCCGTGACCGTCTGGTTGAGCGTGGTGTGCACGCGCCCGTCGCCGCGCACGAGCGCGGGCAGGGCGTCGAGGTAGGTGCTCTTGATCTTGGAGCGCTCGCGGTAGTCCAGCACGTCGGCCACGATCTCGTGCTCGGCGGCGAGGTCGGCGAGCACCTTGGCGTTGGTCGAGTAGTAGCCGCGCTTGGTGCGCTTGAGCCCAAAGGTGGGCAGCCCCAGCACGTCGAAGAGGACGTGGGAGAGCTGCATGGGGGAGTCGATGTTGAAGGGCTCGCCGGCCGCGGCGTGGATCTTCTCGACCATGCCGGAGATCTCGGCGCCGAGCTCGGCGGACTGGGCGGCCAGCACGCGCGTGTCAACGGCCAGGCCAACGCGCTCCATCTCGGCGAGCACGGGCAGAAGCGGCATCTCCATCTCGTCGAAGAGGCGCTCGGAGCCGTCGGCGGCCAGTCGCTCGCGCAGCGGCCCCACCAGGTCGCGGGCGCGCACGGCGTCGAGCGCGGCCTCGGGGAGCTCCTCGGTCGCGGCGGGCAGCACGCGGCTCAGGTAGGTCTCGGCGAGCTCGGCGGGCGAGAAGGACCCGCGCTCGGAGTCCAGCAGGTAGGCGGCCACGGCCACGTCAAAGACGCGGGCCGGGTCCACCTCGCGCGGCGCCAGGCGCTCCGGCTCGCTGGAGTCGACGGGGGAGAGGACGTGCAGGAGCGCCTTGACGTCGGCGGCGGCAAGGCGCCCCGCGCGCAGGAGCCGCTCGAGCGCGTCGTCGGCGTCCGGGCCGTCGAAGCGGCAGATCTTCTCGCCCGCCGCCGCCCAGAGGGTGTGGGCCGTGCCAAAGAGCGCGCCCTCCGCGCGGTCGTCGTCGAGCGCGCAGCCGACCCAGGCGCCCTCCGCGATCGCGGCCTCCAGCGCCGAGGCGGCCTCGTCGCCGGAGACGGGGTCGGGCAGCGGGGCCGCCGGCGCCTCCTCGGCCTCGCTCTCGCCGAGCGCCGCGCGGGCCTCCGCCACGGCGCCCTCGCCGGCCAGCCGCACGAGGCGCGTGGTCATGCCGGTGAAGCCGAGCGCGGAGAAGGCGCGGGCCACCTCGGCGGGGTCGAAGGTGGGGAAGCGCGCGTCCGCGAGGTCCAGCTCGATCGGGGCGTCGGTGCGGATCGTGGCCACGCGGCGGCTCAGCAGCGCGTCGTCCACGTGCGCGCGGAGGTTCTCGCCCATCTTGCCCTTGACCTCGTCCGCGTGGGCGATGACCTCGTCGAGGCTGCCGTACTGCACGATCAGTGCCGCCGCCTTCTTGGGGCCGATGCCGGGCACGCCGGGGATGTTGTCGGAGGAGTCGCCCTTGAGGCCGTAGAAGTCCGGCACGAGCTCCGGCGTGATGCCGTGGTAGAGGTCCTCCACGCTCTCCGGGTCCATGATCTTGACCTCGGAGACGCCCTTCTGGGTGGAGACGATCTTCACGTGCTCGGTGGAGAGCTGGTACATGTCGCGGTCGCCGGTGAAGAGCAGCATCTCGTAGCCCGCCGCCTCGCCGCGGCGCGCCAGGGTGCCGAGGATGTCGTCGCCCTCCCAGCCCTCGAGCTCGGCCACCGGCACGTCGAGCGTGCGCAGCAGCTCCTTCACCATCGGGAACTGCTCGTGGAGCGCTGGGTCCATCGGCGGGCGCTGGGCCTTGTACTGGGGCAGCATCTCCATGCGCACGCGCGGCTTGCCCTTGTCGAAGGCGCAGATCACGCCGTCGGGGCGGAAGGTGTCCACCATCTTGATGAACATGTTGAAGAAGCCGAAGAGCGCGCCCGTGGAGCGGCCGTCTGGCGCCGTCATGGGCTGGCGGATCGCGTGGAAGGCGCGGTGCATGAGCGAGTTGCCGTCGATGACGGCGATGGTGCGGGCGACGTCTGACATGGGTCCTCCTCGTTGTCGTCACCTGATTGTAGGCGAGAAGGGCGACACAAACCCCCGGCGCCGCGCGCCCCGCGTTCTTCTCGTCCGTCCGCAAACCTCACAGGTGGTGCGAGTTTTCACGCCCTTACTTGGCTGACATAATCTCTAACTTGACACAAGAAGCACCACCTGTGAGGTTTTCACCCGCCGGGCGAGAAGGGCGCCCGCGCCGGGGCTCAATCTTCTCGCCATGAAATGGCTTTGAAGTTGCAACCAAACCACACCGCGCGCTTCACGCGGGCGCAACGGCTGTGAAACAATGGCCTCGTAGAGTATTCGGCCGTAAGCCACGACGCCAAGAGAAGGGGCGCACATGGGCAAGGACAGGGTCTCTCAGGAGTTCGGCAGCCTGCTGTTCACCGACGCGGTGATGCAGGAGCGGCTCCCCAAGCCGACGTACAAGGAGCTCCGCCAGGTCATCGACGACGGCAAGCCGCTCGACCTGGACATCGCCAACGAGGTCGCGCACGCGATGAAGGAGTGGGCGCTCGAGAAGGGCGCCACGCACTTCGCGCACTGGTTCCAGCCGCTCACGGGCATCACGTCCGAGAAGCACGACAGCTTCCTCACGCCGATTAACGACGGCACGATCCTGATGTCCTTCTCGGGCAAGGAGCTCGTCCAGGGCGAGCCGGACGCCTCGAGCTTCCCGTCCGGCGGCCTGCGCGCGACCTTCGAGGCGCGCGGCTACACCGCCTGGGACCCCACGAGCCCGGCCTTCATCAAGGACGAGGTTCTCTGCATCCCCACGGCCTTTGTCTCCTACACCGGCGAGGCGCTCGACAAGAAGACGCCGCTCCTGCGCTCACAGGTTGCTCTGGAGCAGCAGGCCAAGCGCGTGCTCGCGCTCTTTGGCCGCGAGCCCAAGCGCGTCTTCACCACGATCGGCCCGGAGCAGGAGTACTTCCTCGTGAAGGAGGAGGACTACGAGAAGCGCCCCGACCTCATCTACTGCGGCCGCACGCTCTTTGGCTGCGAGCCGGTCAAGGGCCAGGAGCTCGAGGAGCACTACTTCGGCGCCATCCGCCCCACGGTCAACGACTTCATGAAGGAGGTTGACGACGAGCTCTGGAAGCTCGGCATCCCGGTCAAGACCAAGCACAACGAGGTCGCGCCCGCCCAGCACGAGCTCGCGCCGATCTTCGAGCAGGGGTCGCTCGCCATCGACGACAACCTCCTCACGATGGAGAAGCTCAAGCTCATGGCCACGCGCCACGGCCTGGCCTGCCTGGAGCACGAGAAGCCCTTCGAGTACGTGAACGGCTCCGGAAAGCACAACAACTGGTCCATCTGCGCCGACGGCAAGAACCTGCTGGAGCCCGGCGCGGTGCCCTCCGAGAACCTGCAGTTCCTCGTCTTCCTGGCCGCGCTCGTGGCCGCCGTCGACGAGCACGCGGACCTGCTGCGCATGAGCGTGGCCTCCGCCGGCAACGACCACCGTCTCGGCGCCAACGAGGCGCCCCCGGCGATCATCTCCATCTTCCTGGGCGACCAGCTCCACGAGATCGTTGAGGCCCTGATCAACAAGGAGGAGCCGGAGGTCCACGAGGCCGAGCGCATGGACCTGGGCGTGCCCGCCCTGCCCGACCTCCTGCGCGACTCCACCGACCGCAACCGCACCTCGCCCTTCGCCTTCACGGGCAACAAGTTCGAGTTCCGCATGTGCGGCAGCCAGCAGAACCTCGCCGACCCCAACGTGGTCCTCAACACTGCGGTGGCCGAGCAGTGCGACCGCTTTGCGACCAAGCTCGAGGGCGTGCCGGCCGAGGAGTTCACCAACCTGGCGATGCGCTGGGTGCGCCACACCCTGCGCGACCACCAGCGCGTGCTCTTCGAGGGCAACGGCTACTCCGAGGAGTGGGAGGCCGAGGCCGAGCGCCGGGGCCTGCCCAACCTCAAGACCACGCCGGACGCGCTGCCCTGCATGATCAAGCCCGAGAACGTGGCGTTCTACGAGAAGTACCACGTGCTCGATGAGGCGGAGATCCGCGCCCGCTACGTCTCCAAGGCCGAGCAGTACGCCAAGCTCCTCAACATCGAGGCCAACACGATGGTCTACATGGCGCGCCACCTCTACGTGCCGGCGCTCTCCGACTACTCCGGCGACCTCGCCACGAGCGTGGCCACCAAGGCGGAGATCGGGATCGACGCCAAGGTCGAGAAGGACCTCGTGCGGGAGCTCACCGAGGGCATCGCGCGGATCGACGTCGCCGCGGCCGACCTCGAGGCCGCCAACGCCGCCGCGCGCGAGGTGGAGGACCCGCAGGCCCGCTGCGACGCCTACCGCGACGAGGTGCTGCCCGCGATGGACGCCCTGCGCGCGCCGGTCGACGCGATGGAGCAGATCTGTGGCGCCGACTACTGGCCCGTGCCCACCTACAACAAGATGCTCTTCTGGGTGTAGAGACTGGCCGCAACCCGGTTCGGGGCGCCCGGCGCGTGCGATGCGCGTCGGGCGCCCTCGTTCTTCTCGGCCGGCGGCCTTGCTGTGAGCGGTGGGCGCCCCTACGCGTCCTGCTCGTTCAGGCGGGCGAGAAGATCGGGCAGCTCGCGGGCGAGCCGCTCCATGGGGCCACGCCAGACGGCGTCCTTCGGCCGGGCGTGGCCCACGTAGGCCGTGCGCAGGCCGCAGCTCGGGCGCACGATGTCGCGCACGGCGTCGTTTCCCACCATGAGGCACTCCTCGAGGCGCACGCCCAGCTGGTTGGCGAACTCCTGGTAGTAGCGCACGCTCGGCTTGCAGCGCGTGGAGTTGGCGTAGGTGGAGATGAGCGCGAAGTCCTCCTCGGCCACGCCGGCCCAGCCCATGCGGGCGCGGTCGCAGGCGAGCGAGAAGGTCGGGTTGGTGGCGAGCGCGCAGACGAGCCCGGCGTCATGGACGGCCTCGATCGCCGCGCGGGCGCCCTCGACGGGCCGCGCGCCTACGAGCCCGCCGGAGAAGCCGGGCACGATCTGGGACTCGTAGTAGGTCATGAGGTCGGCGATCACCGGGTCGTCGAGCGGGATGCCGGTGGCCGCGTAGAAGGTCTGGTCAAAGAGCCGCTCGTTGGTGAGGGAGTCCTCGCGGTCCTGGGCGTCCATGGCGAGAAACGCGCGGACGTAGGGGACGCCGAGCGCGACGGGGCTCGTGCGGGCGGCGCTCGCGAGCAGGCGCGTGGCGCCGGCGACGTAGCGGGCGATGAACGCGGCGAGGTTGAGCCTCAGCAGCGTGTCGTCCAGGTCGAAGAGCACCGCCTTGATCACGCGCGCCTCCCTTCTCGCCCGTGCGGCCGTCCGGCGAAATCCGCCCACAGAAAATAGAGAATACCCGTTCCTCACGCTTGAAAAACAGGTGAGACAAACGCTATTCTAATGCGCGTGTGGGCAGAGGGCCCGCACGACCGTATCTGTCGGCCCCCGAGAGCATGTAAGTTTCCACGTAGACGCCACGATTTCAGGCACTGCAGGCAGCGACCATGACGACCGGGGCCCCGAAAGTTCGAAAGGGGTCCACTTTTGAGTGAGATTCAGAACTCGTCCATCTTTGCGCTGGACGACATCTCCGACGAGGAGATGAGCAACCTCATCGACGGCACCGTGACCGACTTCGACGAGGGTGGTCTGGTTACCGGCACCGTCGTGAAGATCGAGCGCGACGAGGTTCTGCTTGACATCGGCTACAAGTCCGAGGGCGTCATCCCCTCCCGCGAGCTCTCCATCCGCAAGGACGTCAACCCCGCCGACGTGGTCTCCATGGGCGAGGAGATCGAGGCGCTCGTCCTTCAGAAGGAGGACAAGGAGGGCCGTCTGGTCCTGTCCAAGAAGCGCGCCGAGTACGAGCGCGCCTGGAACGCCGTGGAGGAGAAGTTCAACTCCGGCGAGACCGTCGAGGGCGAGGTCATCGAGGTCGTCAAGGGCGGCCTGATTCTCGACATCGGCCTGCGCGGCTTCCTGCCCGCCTCCCTCGTCGACCTCCGTCGCGTCAAGGACCTCAACGCCTACCTCGGCACCCGCATCGAGGCCCGCGTCATCGAGATGGACCGCAACCGCAACAACGTCGTCCTCTCCCGCCGCGTCGTCCTCGAGGAGGCCCGCAAGGCCGAGCGCCAGGAGATCCTCTCCAAGCTCCAGGTCGGCATGCGCCTCAAGGGCACCGTCTCCTCGATCGTCGACTTCGGCGCCTTCGTCGACCTCGGCGGCATCGACGGCCTCGTGCACATCTCCGAGCTCTCCTGGAACCACGTCAACCACCCCTCCGAGGTCGTCAAGGTCGGCCAGGAGGTCGAGGTCCAGGTGCTCGACGTCGACCTCAACCGCGAGCGCATCTCCCTCGGCCTCAAGCAGACCACCGAGGACCCCTGGCGCACGCTCGTCAAGAAGTACCCGGTCGACGCCATCGTCGAGGGCACCGTCACCAAGCTCGTCACCTTCGGCGCGTTCGTCGACCTCGGCGAGGGCGTGGAGGGCCTCGTGCACATCTCCGAGATGGCCAAGCAGCACGTGGACCAGCCGTCCCAGGTCTGCTCCGTGGGCGACACCGTCCAGGTGAAGGTTATGGAGATCGACCTCGACCGTCGTCGCATCTCCCTGTCCATGAAGGCCGCCGCCGAGACCCTCGGCACCGAGGTCGAGGTCAAGCCGCTCCCCGAGAGCGACAAGCCTGCCGAGGACGAGGAGTCCGTCGAGGAGTAGTCCTTCTCGCCAGCGCGTTTTCTGAGAGCGGGGTCGCCTTCGGGTGGCCCCGCTTCTTCGTGGACAAGGGACGCGGGCGAGAAGGACGTGTACGCGCGACGAAAATGGGGTATGAGAGACTCGTTGGACGTCGCGAAGGGAACGGAACATGGCAGCAGGGGACTGGCAGCGCAAGGTGGCGGAGTGGCTGAGGGGACGGCAGGGGCCGGACGACCTGGCGGTCTTCTCGGTTGACCTCGCTGTCGTGATCGTGCTCGTGAACGTGTTCGCGCGCACGGGCTGGCTCGGCTGGGTGGCCCTCGCGCTCGTCGCGTACGCGATGTTCCGCATCCAGTCGAGAAACCTCGCGGCCCGCTCCCGCGAGAACGCGGCGTTCCTCAAGGCGCTCGGCCCCGCGCGCCCCTGGCTGCAAAACCCGCGCGCGGCGTGGGGCGAGCTGCGCGCGTACAAGCACGTCCGGTGCAGCTCGTGCAAGCAGAGGGTACGTGTGCCGCGCGGCAAGGGCAAGCTCCGCGTGACGTGCCCGCGCTGCAAGACCAAGTTCGAGGTGCGCTCGTAGGCCGCTCGGCGGTCGGCGCCCGGCCAGCGGGCGCGGCGAGCCCCCGAGTGCTATCGTGCTAATGGCATATCGACGACAGGGAGGCTCACCATGAGAGTTGACAGAAGGACGTTCCTCAGGATCGCCGGGGCCGGTGCGGCCTCGCTCGCGCTCGTCGCCTGCGACGGTACGGCCTCCGAGGACCAGGACCAGACCGCGACCGAGGAGGAGCCCGCCGCCGACCCGGTGGCCGTGCGCACCTCTGCCCTCAAGGGTCCGACCGCCATGGGCCTCGTCAAGTTCATGAGCGAGGCCGACGCCGGCGAGCTCACGGACAACGACTACGAGTTCCAGATCGTGGCCTCGCCGGACGAGGTGACCCCGCTCATCGCCAAGGGCGAGGTTGACATCGCGGCCGTGCCCGCCAACCTCGCGTCCGTCCTCTACAACAAGAACGACGCCGGCGTGCGCGTGATCGCGATCAACACCCTCGGCGTCCTCTACATCTGCGAGCTGGGCGACGCCATCCAGAGCGTGGCAGACCTCAAGGGCAAGACGATCTACGCCTCCGGCAAGGGCTCCACGCCCGAGTACGGCCTCCAGTACGTGCTCGAGAAGAACGGGCTCACCGTGGGCGAGGACGTGCAGATCGAGTGGAAGAGCGAGCACGCCGAGTGCGTGGCCGCGCTCGCGTCCGCCTCGGGCGAGGCCGTGGCGATGCTCCCGCAGCCCTTCGTGACCACCGCTCAGGTCCAAAACGACAAGATCCGCGTGGCGCTCGACCTCACCGAGGAGTGGGACAAGGTCCAGACCGGCGACGAGAAGAGCTCCATGATCACCGGCGTGGCCATCGTGCGCTCCGAGTTCGCCGACGAGAACCCCGCCGCCGTCGACGCCTTCCTCGGCCACTACGCCGAGTCCGTCGACTACGTGAACAGCGACGTCGAGGGTGCCGCGCAGCTCGTGGGCGACTACGACATCGTGCCGGCGGCCGTGGCCGAGAAGGCCATCCCCGAGTGCAACATCGTCTGCGTCACCGGCGCTGATATGAAGGAGCAGCTCTCCGGCTACCTGGCGGTCCTCGCCGACCAGAACGCCGAGGCCGTGGGCGGCTCGCTGCCCGGCGACGACTTCTACTACGGCGCCTAGGCTTGTCCGGCGCCAGCGACAGGGGAGACGAGAAGGGCGGGCGGCTCCGGACGTGGGCCGTCCGCCTCGTCTGCGTAGCCTTCTGGCTCGCGGCGTGGGAGGTCGCGGCGCGCGCGATCGACGCGCGGATCATCCTCGTGGGGCCGCTCGAGGTGCTGGCACGCCTCGCGGAGCTGGCGGGGACGGGGGAGTTCTGGGCATCGGTGGGCGTCTCGCTCGGACGGATCGGCGCCGGGTACGTGGCAGCGGTCGCGGCCGGCACCGCGCTCGCGGCGCTCGCGAGCCGCGTCCCGGTCGTTCGCGAGCTGCTCGCCCCGCTCATGGGCGCGATGAAGGCGGTGCCGGTGGCGTCGTTCGTGATCCTCGTGCTGCTGTGGGTGTCCTCGCGCTATCTCTCGGTCGTGATCGCCCTGGTCATGGCGCTGCCCGTCGTCTACACCAACGTGCTCGAGGGCATCCGTCAGACCGACCCGCGCCTGCTGGAGATGTGCGACGTCTTCCGCGTGCGCGGCTGGGACCGCGTCCGGCTGGTCTATGCCTCGCAGGTTCTGCCGTACTTCCGCGCCGCCGTGACGCTCGCGCTGGGGCTCTCCTGGAAGGCGGGCATCGCGGCCGAGGTCATCGGCCTGCCGGACTTCACGATCGGCGAGCACCTCTACGACGCCAAGGTCTACCTGGACACGCCCGACCTCTTTGCCTGGACCGTAGCGATCGTCGTGGCGTCCGTGGTGCTGGAGGCGCTCGTCACGCGCGGCATGGGACGTCTCATGGCTCGATGGGAGGCGCGACCGTGAGCGGGGGGTCCGCAGGCGGCGATCTTACGCTCGAGCTCCGCGCCGTCGAGAAGAGCTATGGCGAGCTGCGCGTCCTCAGGGGCGTGACCGCGCGCTTCGAGCCGGGGCGCGCGCACGTGCTCATGGGCCCCTCCGGCGCAGGCAAGACCACACTTCTGAGGCTGCTCGCGGGACTGGAGCGGCCGGACGCGGGCGAGGTCGTTCGCGGCGCGGGCGTGCGTCTCTCCATGACGTTCCAGGAGGACCGCCTCTGCGAGAACCTCACGGCCACGGCGAACATCCGCCTGCCAAGGGCGCGACTTTCCGGCGAGGCGCTCGCGCGCTTCCTCGCGTACGAGCGGGAGGCGCTCGCGGCCTGCGGGCTGCCCGTTGACGCGCGGCCCGTGCGCGAGCTCTCGGGCGGCCAGCGCCGGCGCGTGGCGATCCTGCGCTGCGTGCTGGCCGACGCCAACACCCTCCTCTTCGACGAGCCGCTCAAGGGCATGGACGAGAAGACCGTGGACGCCGTCATGGCCTTCGTGGGGCCGCTCCTTGCGGGGAAGACCGTCCTCTGGGCCACCCATGACGCGCGCGAGCTGCGCTTCTTCGACGGTCCCACCCTCTGGCGCGTCGAGGGCGGCCGCGTCTCCGCCTGCTAGCGCCGCGCGCCGATGCGCCTCCCTGCTCCACGAATCGCCGCCCTTGCCGCGGGGATTCTAGGAATTTCCACCCTTGTCCGGCGTCGATCTAGAGAATGCCGCCCTTGTCATGAGGCGTTCTAAAAAACGCCGTCCTTGTCTGGACTTTGGCCGCTTCAACCGGACAAGGGCGGCGATTACTAGAGTGACCTTTGGCAAGAGGGGATTTTCTTAGAACGCGCTCGGACAAAGGGGGCGTTTTCTAGAGACCATTGCGACAAGGGCGGCGATTCGCAGAAAGAGTGGGGACAAGGGCGGAAAATTCTAGACGTTCCGCCCTGCCGCGCATGTGCGATGATGGGTCCACGGTCCGAGAGGGAGGTCTGGGTTGTACACGGTGTTTCTCGCTGGGGGGACGGCGTCGGGGAAGTCGACGGTCGCGCGTGAGCTCGAGCGGCTCGGCGCGTGGCGCATCGACCTCGACGAGGTCTCGCGCGCCGTGCTCGCGCCGGGGACCGAGTGCCTGGCGGAGGTGTGCGACGCCTTCGGCGACGACCTCGTGGACCCGGAGACCGGCGAGCTCGACCGCGCCCTTCTCGCCCGCCGCGCCTTCGCGGACGCGGAGTCCGCCGAGCTGCTCGAGCTGATCGAGCTGCCCCACATCCGCGCGATGCTCGCCCGCATGCTCACCTCGGGCATCTGCGGCCAGCGCGAGCCGGTGTGCTGCGTGGTCGAGGTCCCGCTGCTCGACCGCGTGAAGCCCATGCTCGACCTCGCCGACGAGGTGGTCGCGGTGACATGCCCGCTCGAGGTCCGCCGCACGCGGGCGCAGAGGCGGGGCATGGACCCCGAGGACTTTGACCGGCGCGTGGCGCGCCAGCCCTCCGAGGAGTACCTGCGCTCCCACGCCACGACCGTGATCGACAACACGGCGGGCGAGAAGGACCTGCTCGAGCGGGTCCGCGCCTGGTGGGACGGCCATGGCTGGGCGTAGGCCGACGCCGCGCCGGAGGGCGCGCCCCACGCCCCGCAGGAGGGGCCGGCACGAGCGCCTCGCACGCTGGTATCGCGTGGTGCCCGTCGTCCTTCTCGCCGTCACGCTGGCCGTCGTGGCCGTGGTGGCCGCGACGCCGACGAGCCTCGGCCGCTACCTCGTCTATCCAGTGCACCACGCGGAGGCGATCGAGGAGGCGAGCGAGCGCCACGGCGTGGACCCGCTGCTCGTCTGCGCGGTCATCCAGTGCGAATCCGGATGGGACGAGGACGCGGTGTCCCCGGCGGGCGCGGTCGGCCTCATGCAGCTCATGCCGGTGGCGGCGGAGACCATGGTGGCGCAGGGCGTCGTGGACCCCGACCGGTGGGACCCTGCGCGCCTCGCGGACCCGGAGGTCAACATCGAGTACGGCTGTGCGACCCTTGCCTACCTGCAGGAGCACCTCTCGAGCATCGACGAGGCGATCGCCGCCTACAACGCCGGCATCGGCACCGTCCGGGGGTGGATCGCCGAGGGGCGCTCGATTCCCGAGGACATCGAGTACGCGGAGACGCGCGCCTACGTGGAGCGCGTGCGCGAGGCCTACGAGGGGTACCGGCGGAGCTATCCCAACGGGATCACGGGCGCATGAGCGAGCGACGGACGTCAAGCAGGGCGTCGTCGCGGACGAGCTCGCAGAGGTTTCCCGCGAGCGCGTAGGCGACGGGGAATATGCCGGCGTCGGTGGTGGCGACGAGGGCGTCGCGCGTCTGCCGGCGCATCTCGGCCACCCCTCCTACGGGCAGTCCGCCCCGGGTGAGCGCGGCCGTGACGTCGTCGTCGGGAAGCCTCTTCAAGTCGCCGTTTGCCGAGAGAAGGTCGTCCAGCTCCTCCTGCGCCAGCTCGGCCACCTCCGGGTGCAGGCTGATGGCCCGCTGGTAGCAGGCAACCGTGAGGTCGCCGCGCCCGAGCTTCCACTCCATGAAGGCGAGCCGATAGAAGCAGATGGCCAGGTCCCGGGGCGTCGAGGCGAAGCCGATCGTCTCCCTGAGGAGGTCGGCCGCCTCGAAGATGCGCGACTGGTCCTCCAGGACCCTCACCTTCATGAGCGCCGCGTCGGGGGTGACGGGCGCCACGCGCATGAGCTCCTCGGCGTGCGGCATCGCCTCCTCGGGCCGTCCGAGCAGGTTGAGGGCGCGGGCCGCGAGCGAGTGCGCCGCGTAGTACTCGTCGGGGACGAGCCGCACGGCGCGCCCGTCGTCCCGGAACGTGAGGTTGTAGCGGACGCGCTCGGGAAACGAGTTGAAGTAGCGATACACCGACGCGGTGTCGTCAAGGTAGATGCCCATGCCCGTGACGGGGGAGAGCGCCGCCTCGAGCTCGGCGAGAAGCTCCTCGAGCCGCGCGGGCGAGCACTCCTGAGCGAGCGCGGCGCGTGCCCGTTCCGTCACCGTGGCCAGCTCGCTCCCGTCGACGAAGAGCCGTCCGAGCTCGTCGGTTGCGGAGACGTCGACCCTGCCGTCGACGAGCGCCTTGCTCACGCGTCCGCACGCCTCGGCGACCGTGACGTCGGTCGTCCGGTCACGGAGCTCCACGAGAAGCATGACGGCTCCCTGCGTCGTGTCGCCGAGCTGCGGGGCCAGCTCCCGCCAGGCGCGGGCGCGCCCGGCCTTCTCCATGATGCCGAGGTCGGCGGCGCGGCGCGCCCCGCAGGCCTCGAGGAGCCGCCTCCCGGCGGGCGCGACGTCGAGCTCCACCTCCTGGTAGCGCTCCGGGGGAAAGAGCCGCTCGTCGTCGGGGGCGAGGTGGGGCTCCAGGGGTTCGGGCGCCCCCTCCGTCCCCGTGCGCGCCCGCAGGGCCGGGTCGGCGGGCAGGACCTCGACGTCCGTGCCCATGAGGCGGTCAAGCCGCTCGAGGGCCCCAGCGTCAAGGTCGAGCGAGACGAGCGTCTCGTCGTCACCATGGCCGCAGCTCACCACGACGCGCGTGAGCGCGGGGGAGGAGGTGAAGGCCGCCCGGGCCACCGCGAGCGCGACGCGCGCGGCGTAGCCCGTGAGAATCCGAACACGGGATGCCTCGTCCGCACTTACGGCCGAGAGGCACGCGGGTCCCGGCACGGTCAGGCGCGCGCAGAGGAGGCCGCACGCGACGTTCGCGTTGAAGGCGAGTCCCATGCGCACCGGCAGCGGCAGGTTCTCGAACGCGTCCGAGAAGCGCGCCCGGCAGGCCCACTCGCCGCGCGCGTCCGTCCCCTCGGTCAGGAAGTCCAGGAGCTCGCCGGCGGGGTCGTTCGCATCGTGCGCACGGGGGCGCAGGAGATGGGCGCCGGCGAGGACGGCGCGGGTGCGCTCCTCGAGGGCGGCCCCGGGCAGGCCGGGCCGACCCGCGAGGTCCTCGCTCAGGTTGAGCGCCACCTCGAGCGCCACGACGCGCTCGTGCGCCGTCTCGTCCGCGCCTGAGGGCTCGAGGAGCCACCAGCGGCCGCTGCGGTGGAGACGGTGGGCGCGTGCGACGGGAGAATCCGGCCAGTCCATGAGGCCCGTGCGGCGCAGCAGCTCCGGCAGCTCCCCGAAGCCGTCCCCGCCGTGGGCGACGATGTCGCGCAGCGTGGCCACGACGTCGTCGCTGTGGGCGAGCATGCCCTCGAGCACGGGCGCGCCCGAGGCGGTCCCGGCGGCGCCGGGCGCGGACGTGTCCTTCTTGCCCCGCGTCCCGTCCGAGCACAGGCGATAGAGGCCGTAGAGGGCCGCGAAGGCGCCCACGACGAGCACGCGCGCGCCGGCGCGCTGGTCGAGGCTGCCGGCGTCGTCGAGCGAGATGAGCAGCAGGAAGCCGGCGGCCGCGATGAGCGCGCCCACGGCGACCAGGGCGACGCCCGTCCGGTCCGGGCGCGACGTTCTTCTCGGCCTTCCCATGAAGCCCTCCGTTCGCGTGACTGACCCGATTCTACATGAAGGGCGGACACAAATCAGAAAGAATAAGAACACGTGTTTGTATTGCGAGAAATGGGGTACACTGCTGGAAACGACGAGAGGGGGCCGTGGTGGCGGAGGCGATGCAGACGGGCGTGCCGGAGCGCGTGGGCGGCGAGCTGGTGCGGTTTGGGCGCGAGGGCGCGGGCGAGCCGCTGACGGTCGTCTCGCCCTACGAGCCGGCTGGCGACCAGCCCCAGGCCATAGAGAAGCTGGCGGACGGTGTGGAGCGGGGCCTGCGCTACCAGACGCTCATGGGCGTCACGGGCTCGGGCAAGACCTACACGATGGCCAAGACCATCGAGAAGCTCAACCGTCCCACGCTGATCATGGAGCCCAACAAGACGCTCGCCGCGCAGGTGGCGAGCGAGATGCGCGAGCTCTTTCCCAACAACGCGGTGGTCTACTTCGTCTCCTACTACGACTACTACCAGCCCGAGGCCTACGTTCCCCAGACGGACACCTACATCGAGAAGGACGCCTCGATCAACGAGGAGGTTGAGAAGCTCCGTCACCAGGCCACCTCGAGCCTGCTCTCGCGCCGGGACGTCATCGTTGTGGCGTCGGTGAGCTGCATCTACGGCATCGGCAGCCCGCAGGACTACGCGGGGCTCGCGCCCAACGTGAGCAAGGACGAGCCGCTCGAGCGCGACGACCTCATCCGAGCGCTCATAGACATTCAGTACGACCGCAACGACTACGACCTCTCCCGAGGCACGTTCCGCGTGCGCGGGGACACCGTGGACGTTTATCCGCCCTACGCGGAGAACCCGCTGCGCATCTCCTTTTTCGGCGACGAGGTGGAGCTCATCGCCGAGGTGGACGGCGTCACGGGCGAGCTGGTGCGCGAGTATGACGCGATCCCCATCTGGCCCGCCTCGCACTACGTGACCGAGCGCCCCAAGGTCACGCACGCGCTCGAGACGATCAACGAGGAGCTCGAGCAGCGCGTGGCCGAGCTCAAGGCCAACGACATGCTGCTCGAGGCCCAACGCCTCGCCCAGCGCACGAGCTACGACCTCGAGATGCTCGAGACGATGGGCTACTGCAATGGCATCGAGAACTACTCGCGCCACCTCGACGGGCGCAAGGCGGGCGAGCCGCCCTACACACTCATCGACTACTTCCCCAAGGACATGGTCTGCATCATCGACGAGTCCCACGTCACGGTCCCGCAGATCCGCGGCATGTACGAGGGGGACCGCTCTCGCAAGGTCACGCTCGTCGACCACGGCTTCCGCCTGCCCTCCGCGCTCGACAACCGGCCGCTGCGCTTTGACGAGTTCGAGGCGCGCGTGCCGCAGTTCATCTACGTCTCGGCCACGCCCGGAGACTACGAGGAGTCGGTCTCCCAGCAGCAGGTTGAGCAGATCATCCGTCCCACGGGCCTGCTCGACCCCAAGGTGGACGTGCGTCCGGTGAACGGCCAGATCGACGACCTCATCGGCGAGATCAAGGAGCGCGTGGCGAAGAAGGAGCGCGTCCTCGTGACCACGCTCACCAAGCGCATGGCGGAGGACCTCACGGACCACCTGCTCGACGAGGGCGTTCGCGTGAACTACATGCACTCGGACACCGCCACGCTGGACCGCGTGGACATCATCCGCGACCTGCGCGTGGGAAAGATTGACGTGCTCGTGGGCATCAACCTCCTGCGCGAGGGCCTGGACATCCCCGAGGTCTCACTCGTGGCGATCCTGGACGCGGACAAGGAGGGGTTCCTGCGCAACCGGCGCTCGCTGATCCAGACCATGGGCCGCGCGGCGAGAAACGCCCAGGGCGAGGTCATCATGTACGCGGACACGATCACGGACTCCATGCGCGCCGCGATAGGGGAGACCAACCGCCGGCGTGCCCTGCAGGAAGCCTTCAACGAGGAGCACGGCATCGTGCCGCGCACGGTCAAGAAGTCGATCACGGACGTCTCCTCGTTCATCTCCGAGGCCGAGGCCACGCTCGAGGGCAAGACGCGCGACCGTCACGGAACGGGCAGCCACGGGGCCTTCGAGAGCCTCTCGGCGCACGAGGAGAGCGAGCAGACGGCGCGCTCTGTGGCCGCGGAGCTCGCGAGCCTCTCCAAGGAGGAGCTCGCCGACGTGCTCGACGCGCTCGAGGAGGAGATGGCCGCCGCGTCCGAGGCGATGGACTTCGAGGCCGCCGCGCGCATCCGCGACCAGATCGTGGAGATCCGCACGCGCGTGGAGGGCGGCAGCGCCGACGAGGTGATCGAGCGCCTCAAGGCCGGTGCCCGCAAGGGCAGCGCCCACGCCACCCGCCGCCGCTACCGCCCGCGGAAGAAGTAGGGGCACCATGGAACCTGGCATGGGACGGAGCGAGAAGAGCCTCTTCGGGTACCTCGCACGCGAGTTCGAGACCTTTGACGAGCGCCCTCTGGGCGAGGTGGACAGCCTCGTGCTGGCCTGCCTCTCCTACTATCGCTGGCCGGGCGAGGAGGTGCGCGGCCCGGAGGGACTGCCGGTGCGCGAGCTCTTTCGGGCCGAGTGCTTCGACGACATGACGAGGGGGCTCTGGGATCCCAACGGGCTCGTGCGGCTACTCGCGTCCGTCGCGGCGAGCCCGCGCTTCCGTGACGTCCGCGTCTGCGGCTACGTCGACGACTTCGACGAGTCCGCCGAGAAGCAGTTCTCGGCCTGCACCCTGCGTTTGCCCGCAGGCGGCACCTACGTCTCCTTCCGCGGCACGGACAACACGGTCGTGGGCTGGAAGGAGGACTTCAACATGGCGTTCGAGACGGGCGTGCCCTCCCAGCGTGCCGCGCTCGCCTATCTCGAGAGCGTGGCGTCCCTGGTGGAGGGGCCGCTCTATCTGGGAGGTCACTCCAAGGGAGGCAACCTTGCGGTGTACGCCGCCGTGTGCTGCCCGGAGGCGGTGGCGGCACGCATCACGAGGGCCTTCTCGCATGACGGGCCCGGCTTCACCAAGGAGGCGTTGGCGGATGCCAGCTGGCTGCGGCGTGCGCACCTCGTCTCCAAGACCGTCCCCCACTCGTCCGTGATCGGGATGCTCTTCGAGCGCCAGGAGGACTATGCCGTCGTGGCGTCATCCACGAGCGGCCTCATGCAGCACGACCCTTTCTCGTGGGTCGTCGAGGGCACGGGTTTCGTGTCCGAGGAGGCCATCGGGCACGGCGCGCGCCTCGTTGACAGGACGCTCAACGAGTGGATCGCGCGCATGACTCGGGAGGAGCGGGCGGCCTTTGTCGACGCGCTCTTCTCGGTCATCGGCGCCGCCGGGGCGGATACCTTTGGGGAGCTGGAGGGAAGCTGGCAGACCTCCGTTCCCGCGATGCTGCGCGAGCTCGGTGGCCTTGCGCCCGAGGAGCGCGGTGCGATCACGCGCGCCTTGGTGCTGCTCGTTCAAGCCGTCATGCCGGACGTCGAGCTCCCGCAGCTGCCCGAGTTCGAGCTCCCGGACCTCACGGCCCTTCTCCCCACGGGGACGTCGAAGGACTAGAGGCTCGCCACGATCTTCTCGGCGGCGAGGATGCCGTCGGTGGCGGCGCTCATGATGCCGCCCGCGTAGCCGGCGCCCTCGCCGACGGGCCAGAGGCCGCGCACGGAGAGGCTCTGGCCGTCGTCCCCGCGCGTTACGCGCACGGGCGAGCTCGAGCGGGTCTCCACGCCGGTGAGCACGGCGTCGGGCGCGTCAAAGCCGCGCAGTTTGCGCCCGAGGGCGGGGATCGCCTCTCGCAGCGTCTCGGCCACGTACGGAGGCAGGCAGGGAGCGACGTCGCCCCAGGCGACTCCGCGCGGGTAGGTGGGGGCCACGCGACCGCCGGACGAGCTGGGCGCGCCCTGGAGGAAGTCGCCGACGAGCTGCGCGGGCGCCACGTACGCGCCACCCCCTGCCGCAAAGGCCGCCCGCTCGCAGGCGCGCTGGAGCTCCACTCCGGCGAGCACGTCGTCGCCGGGCAGGTCCCCGGGGAAGACGTTGGCGAGCAGGCCCGAGTTTGCGTTCGTGCCGGCGCGGTCGGAGAGGCTCATGCCGTTGGTGCAGACGCCGCCCGGCTCGCTCGCGGCAGAGACCACGTAACCGCCGGGGCACATGCAGAACGAGAACGCACTGCGCCCGGAGGGAAGGTGGCAGGAGAGGCTGTAGGGGGCCGCGCCGAGCGCGGGATGGCCGGCGGCGGGCCCGTAGAGCGCCCGGTTGACGTCCGCCTGGAGATGCTCGATGCGCACCCCCATGGCAAAGGTCTTGCGCTCCATGGTGACGCCGCGCTCGCGCAGGAGCTCGAAGACGTCGCGCGCGGAATGGCCGCAGGCGAGGACCACGCAGCTCGCGTCCACGCGCTCCTCCCGCTCCGTTCCCTCCTCGCCTGTGGTCACGAGCGTGATGCCGCGCACGCGTCCGCCCGCGACGTCGAGGTCGCTCATGCGGCAGCGGGTGCGGACCTCGCCGCCCGCCTCCTCGATCTGGCGGACGATGTCGGTGACCACGCGGGGGAGCACGTCGCTTCCTATGTGGGGCTTGGCGTCCCAGAGAATCTGGGGCTGAGCCCCGGCCGCCGCGAAGGTCTCGAGGATGAGGCGGTGCGCGGGGCTCTTGGTGCCGGTCTGGAGCTTGCCGTCCGAGAAGGTCCCCGCGCCGCCGACGCCGAACTGGATGTTGCTCTCGCAGTCGAGCTCGCCGGTCTCGTTATGCCGGCATACGGCCTCCGCGCGCCGCGCGGCGTCGTCGCCGCGCTCGACGAGCAGCGGCTCGAGGCCGGCGCGCGCGAGAGAGAGCGCGCAGAAGAGCCCCGCGCAGCCGGCGCCCACGACGACGGGACGCCCTGCGGGGCGCCGCGTCACGGGGGCGGGGAAGGCGAACGGCGTCTCGTCCACGATGCGGACGCTCTTGTCGGCCGGAAGCCGCGTGCCCCCCGCGAGCTCCGCGCGCAGCGTGAAGGTGAGCTGGACGTTGCCGCGCCTGCGGGCGTCGATCGAGCGGCGGCGGCGCTCCACGTTCACGAGGTCCCTCTCGTCCACGTGCAGCTTGCGCGCCAGCGCGCGCCGACACGCCGCCAGCTCGCGCTCGTCGGTGCCGTCCAGCGCCCTGAGCGGCACGCGTATGCCTGAGACCTCGATCATCCGTCCTCCCGTTGCTCTCCCGTCAGCTTACCGTGCCGCGCACCCTGCCAGTTTCTCGAGACGGAGCATCTGCGGAAAACTGTCCGTAAAAATGGCGGCATTTTCCGCAGATGCTCCGCCTCGGCGAGCGCGCCCGGGGACTCAGCCCGTTGCCGCAGCGCCCGCCGCGGCGCCTGCCACGAGGCCGCTCTTCCATGCCCAGGCGAGGTTGAAGCCCCCGCAGGCGCCGTCCACGTCGAGCGCCTCGCCGCAGGCGAAGAGCCCGGGCGCCGCGCGCGCCATGAGCGTCGCCGGGTCGAACTGGCTCGTGACCAGCCCGCCGCGCGTCACCTGCGCGCGCTCCTGCTCGGCCGGGCCGCGCACGACGAGGCGCAGGTCACGGGCAAGCTCGAGCGAGCCCCCCAGCGCCTCGGCGATCACGGGGTCGAGAAGCCCGGCGAGCCCGCCCGCCCTCTCGGCGAGCCGCCGCGCCCGGTCCCCGTCGAGCCCGTCCGTCAGGTCGAGCGCGATCACGTCGCCCGCGCGCGCGACGCGCGAGAGGTCGAAGACCGCGATCCCCGAGAGCCCGTAGCCGCGGAAGAGCACCTCGCCCTCCTCGCGGGCCACCTCGGCGCCGTCGCACAGGAGCCGCGCGACCACGTGCGCGCGCCGGCCGTCCAACTCAGCGAGCGACACACCGTCGGGACTCTCGCACGCGAGCGGGCAGAGCACCGGCTCGTAGGGCGCGCACGCAAGGCCCAGCGAGCGGGTGAGCTCCTCGCCGCCGCCAACCGCGAGCACCAGGGAGCGTGCGGTCAGCGCGCCCGAGCTCACGCCCGCATACGAGACGCGCCAGCCGTCCCCCTCGCCTGCCAGGCCGACGACCTCGCGCGCGGCCGCCAGCACGGCTCCGGCCCTCCGGGCGCGCCCGAGCAGCACCGCGCGCACCGAGGCCGCCTGGCGCGAGAGGGGATAGAGGCGCCCGCCCTCCTCCTCGGCCCAGGCGAGGCCGCATTCCCCGAAGAACCCCAGCACGTCCTCGTCAAAGCGCGGCCCGCAGACGGCCTCGACGAACGCCGGGTCGTTGTAGCGCTCCCACGCGAGCCGCGCGTTGGAGAAATTGCAGCGGCCGTTGCCCGTGGCGAGGATCGTGCGCCCGCACTCGGGTGCGTGCTCGAGCACCACGACGGACGCGCCCGCCCCTGCGGCCGCGATCGCCGCCGCGAGGCCGGCCGCCCCGCCGCCGACCACGCAGACGTCGCAGCGCGCGGGGACGCGCACGGCCCCCGCAGCGGCCAGCGCCTCCTCGCGCGCCCGCGACCTCGAGGTTCTTCTCGGCCCGCGCGCCACGTTACTTGTCCTGGCCGTGCAGCGCGTCCATGAACTCGGCGGTGCGCACGACGGCCTCCACGGCGTCCGGCAAGAGGCCCTCGGGGAGCTTGCCCTCGAAGGTGCCCGTGTCGCAGGCCTCGGCGAGCGCGGCGTCCATCGGCAGCTGCCCCAGCGCGTCCACGTCGAAGGCCTGGGCGGTCTCCGCGAGGCGGCTCGGGCCGTAGGGGTAGATCCTCTCGCCGCAGTGCGGGCACTCCACGTAGGCCATGTTCTCCACGAGGCCGAGCACCGGCACGTTCATCATGTTGGCCATGTTCACGGCCTTGCCGACGACCATCTGCACCAGGTCCTGCGGCGAGCTCACGATGACCACGCCGTCCACGGGCAGCGACTGGAACACGGTGAGCGCCACGTCGCCCGTCCCCGGGGGCATGTCCACGAGCAGGTAGTCCAGCTCGCCCCAGGCGCAGTCCTCCCAGAACTGCTTGATCGCGCCGGCCACGACGGGACCGCGCCAGAGCACCGGATCGCTCTCGTGCTCCAGTACGAGGTTGGCGCTCATGACCTTGATGCCGCCCTTCGTGAGCACGGGGACGATGAGGTCGTCCACGCCGCGGGCGCGCGCGTCTGCGAGACCCATCATGCGCGGGATCGAGGGACCGGTGATGTCGGCGTCGAGGATGCCCACGCGAGCGCCGCGCCGCGCGAGCTCCACGGCCAGGATGCCGCAGACGAGCGACTTGCCCACGCCGCCCTTGCCCGACATCACTCCGATGACGTGGCGGATGTTGGAGTAGTCGTTCTGCTGGAAGCCGGCCGGCTCCTGGGGCTGCTTCTGGCCGTGCAGCACCTCGTCGACCTCCTGGCGAAGCTTGTCCTGCTCGTTCTGGTCCATGCCGTTCCTCTCGTCGTGGCCCGTGTTTGCTCGTGTCAATTCTAACCAAGGTCCCCCGGATGGGGCATACTGGCGAGAAGAACGGTGTCGCTCGGAGGGAGGCCGCACATGACAGGCGACGTACGCGACGCGGACTGGGGGCAGGGCTGCGGCGAGAACTGCTTCACGCTCGACGGGGACGGCTTCACCTGCCACCGGGTGCTCGAGGAGCCCGAGGTCTGGCGCGTCGAGCTGCTCATGCACGACACCTTCCTGCCGTCGGTGAACGCCTTCGTGGTCCGCGACGGCGACGAGACGCTCGTCGTGGACTCCGGGACGCCGGACGACTTCAACGACACGCGCCTCATGCGGGCGCTCCTGGGCCTGGGCGTGGACGCCGAGGACGTCAAGGTCTTCTTCACGCACGCCCACATCGACCACACCGGGCTCGCGCGCGAGCTCGCCGCCGCGGGCGCCCGCGTGGTGGTCCCGGAGGGCGTGCTCGCCGACATGCGCCGCTTCGCCGTGCCGGCCTGGCGCGAGACGATGGTGCGGCGCCTGTGCGCGGAGGGCTTTCCCGCCGTCGAGTCCGCCGAGCTCGCCGACGTCATCTGGGATCACGCGCGCAACTTCGAGGCCGAGAAGATCGCGTTCGAGACGGTGGCGGCCGGCGCGGCGCTGCGCTGCGGGCGCTGGGAGCTCGAGGTCGTGCCGACCCCCGGGCACACGCCGGGGCAGTGCGCGCTCTGGGAGCCGCGCACCCGCACGGCGTTTCTCGGCGACGCGGTGCTCTTCCTGTGCTCCACGTGCATCGGCTTCTGGGACGAGGGCGAGGACCCCATCGGGGAGCAGGTCGCCACGCTGCGGCGGCTCGCCGCGTGCGGCGTCGAGCACGCCTTCCTGGGCCACGGCCTGCAGGGCGGCCCGCTCGCCGTGCGGTGCGAGAAGAACGCCGACCACCACGAGCGCCGCAGCGCCCGCGCGCTGGAGGCGATCCGGCGCGAGCCGGGGCGGGCGGGCCGCGAGCTGGTGGGCGAGATGGGCTGGCGCCTGCACCCGCAGGACTGGGCCGCCACGCCGGCGCTCACGAGGTGGTTTCTCGCCTCCGAGAGCGTGGCGCACCTCGATCACCTCGTGGCGACGGGCGCCGTCCGCCGCGAGCCCGACGCCGCGGGCGTGCACCGCTACGTCGCTGCGGAACGGTAGGTTTCTCGGGGCGCCCCGGTGTTCCTCCGGGAAGTGCGCTGCGCGGAACTTCCCTGCGGAACACCGGGACGCCTACGGCAACCAATCTTTCGCAGCGAGCGGCGACGACGGGGACGCCCGGCTCGCGGCGCCCGGCGCGCCACTTCGGTGCTGCTCGGTACCTAGTTGTTGGAGGTGATGGGCTGGGGGCATTCCGTAGGGAGGTTCCGCGAAGCGCACCTCCCGGAGGAATGCCCCCAGCCCCCACGGGCTACAATTACAAGGTTGGTCCGGCCGGCACATCCGAGGAGGGTCCCATGGCCCACGATTCGATCGTCATCCGCGGCGCGCGCGAGCACAACCTCGCCGACGTCGACGTTGACATACCGCGCGACAAGCTCGTCGTCATCACCGGCCTCTCCGGCTCCGGCAAGTCCAGCCTCGCCTTCGACACGATCTACGCCGAGGGCCAGCGCCGCTACGTTGAGTCGCTCTCCAGCTACGCGCGCCAGTTCCTGGGGCAGATGGACAAGCCGGACCTGGACTCCATCGACGGCCTCTCGCCGGCGGTCTCGATCGACCAGAAGACCACGAGCCGCAACCCCCGCTCCACCGTGGGCACCGTGACGGAGATCTACGACTACCTGCGCCTGCTCTTCGCCCGTGTGGGCACGCCGCACTGCCCCGAGTGCGGGCGCGTGATCGAGCGCCAGACCACCGACCAGGTGGCCGACAAGGTCCTCGAGCGCGCGCAGGGCCGCCGCGCCCTGGTGCTGGCCCCGGTGGTCCTCGACCGCAAGGGCGAGTACACCAAGCTCTTCGAGGACCTGCGCCGCGAGGGCTTCAGCCGCGTCCGCATCGACGGCGAGGTGCGCGAGCTCGGCGACGAGGAGATCCGCCTGGAGAAGAAGAACCGCCACAACGTGGAGGTGGTCGTCGACCGCATCGTGGTGCGCGAGGGCTCGCTCGGCCGCATCGCCGAGGCCGTGGAGCAGGCGACCAAGCTCGCCGCCGGCCGCGTGGGCTTCTACCTCCTGCCCGACCGCGACGACCCCGAGCGCCTGCCCGGCGAGCTCCTCAGCTACTCGCTCGCCCTGGCCTGCCCCGAGCACGGCCACTCGATGGACGACCTCCAGCCGCGCGATTTCTCGTTCAACGCCCCCTACGGCGCCTGCCCGGACTGCGACGGCCTGGGCTTTCGCAAGGTCGTGGACGCCGAGGCCCTGATCGAGGACCCCACGCTCTCCGTCGCGGGCGGCGTCTTCGGCAGCCTCTTCGGCCACTCCAACTACTACCCGCAGGTGCTCGCCGCCGTCTGCCGCCACCTCGGCGTCTCGGAGGAGACGCCCTGGAAGGACCTCCCCAAGAAGGTCCAGTCCGCCCTTCTCGACGGCCTGGGCACGACTAAGGTCCGCGTGGACTACCTCACGCGCGACGGCCGCAACACGCACTGGTTCACCTCGTTCTCCGGCGTGCGCACGATCCTCTTTGACAAGTACCAGGAGACCACCTCGGAGACCATGCGCACGCACCTGGAGAAGTACATCCGCGAGGTGCCCTGCTCCACCTGTCACGGGGCCCGCCTCAAGCCGGAGATCCTCGCCGTCACGGTGGGCGAGAAGAACATCTGGGAGGTCTGCGAGCTCTCCTGCCGCGACGCGCTCGCCTTCTTCGAGGCGCTCGAGCTCACCGACCGTCAGCGCTTCATCGCGGGCGCCGTGGTGAAGGAGATCGTCGCGCGTCTGCGCTTCCTCGTGAACGTGGGCCTGGACTACCTCACGCTCAGCCGCGCCGCGGCCACGCTCTCCGGCGGCGAGGCCCAGCGCATCCGCCTGGCCACCCAGATCGGCGCCGGCCTCATGGGCGTGCTCTACATCCTCGACGAGCCCTCGATCGGCCTGCACCAGCGCGACAACAACCGCCTGATCGAGACCTTGAAGCGCTTGCGCGACCAGGGCAACACCGTGATCGTGGTCGAGCACGACGAGGACACGATCCGCGCCGCAGACTACGTGATCGACATGGGCCCCGGCGCCGGTGAGCTGGGCGGGCGCGTGGTCGCCGCCGGTACGCCGGATCAGATCGCCGCCTGCCCGGACTCCATCACGGGCGCCTACCTCACCGGCGCCCGCCAGATCCGTCTTCCGGAGAAGCGCCGCAACCCGCGCAAGGGCGCCATCAAGATCGTCGGCGCCTCGGCCAACAACCTCAAGAACGTGACCGCCAAGGTGGAGCTGGGCACGCTCACGGTGGTCACGGGCGTCTCGGGCTCGGGCAAGAGCTCGCTCGTCACCGACACGCTCGCGCCCGCGCTTACCAACGCGGTGCACCGCTCCAAGCGTCCCGTGGGCCCCTACAAGAAGCTCGAGGGCGTGGAGAAGATCGACAAGGTCATCGACATCGACCAGTCGCCGATCGGGCGCACGCCGCGCTCCAACCCGGCCACCTACATCGGGCTCTGGGACGACCTGCGCGCGCTCTTCGCGTCGCTGCCGGAGAGCCGCGCGCGCGGCTACAGCCCGGGGCGCTTCTCGTTCAACGTGCCCGGCGGCCGCTGCGAGGCCTGCAAGGGCGATGGTCAGATCAAGATCGAGATGAACTTCCTGCCGGACGTCTACGTGCCCTGCGAGGTCTGCCACGGCAAACGCTACAACCGCGAGACGCTCGAGGTCCTCTACCATGGCAAGTCCATCTCGGACGTGCTGGACATGACCGTCCATGAGGCGTTGGCCTTCTTCGCCAACATCCCGCGCATCAAGAACAAGCTCCAGACCCTCTATGACGTGGGCCTGGGCTACATCCACCTCGGCCAGCCCGCCACCACGCTCTCCGGCGGCGAGGCCCAGCGCGTCAAGCTCGCCAAGGAGCTGCACCGCCAGCAGACCGGCAGGACCTTCTACATCCTGGACGAGCCCACCACGGGCCTGCACTTCGAGGACGTGCGACAGCTCGTGGAGGTGCTCGAGAAGCTCGTTGACGCCGGCAACACGGTGCTGGTGATCGAGCACAACCTCGACGTCATCAAGATGGCCGACCGCGTGCTCGACATGGGCCCCGAGGGCGGCGACGGCGGCGGCATGGTGGTCGCCTACGGCACGCCCGAGAAGGTCGCGGAGGTCCCGGAGAGCTACACGGGCCAGTTCCTGCGCGAGATTCTCGCGCGCGACCGCGCCCGTCAGGCGGGGGAGTAGGCCCGTGGCGCGCCGGGAGAAGTTCCAGAAGACCAACGCGATGCGCGAGCTGGAGACGGCCGGCGTGCCCTTCTCGCACGTGACCTACGAGGTCGACGAGACGGACACCTCGAGCGAGCTCGGGCTGCACATAGCCCAGATGCTCGGCGAGGACCCGGCGGCGAGCTTCAAGACGCTCGTGTGCGTGACGCCGGCGGGCGGCCACGTGGTCTGCTGCCTGCCGGTGGCCGACGAGCTCGACCTCAAGAAGGCGGCTGCGGCGGCGGGCGAGAAGAGCCTCAGCCTGATGCATGTGCGCGACCTCGAGCCGGTCACGGGCTACGTGCGCGGCGGCTGCTCGCCGGTCGGCATGAAGAAGCGGTTTCCCACGCTCATCGACGAGACGGCCCAGCTCTTCGACGAGATCCACGTCTCGGGCGGGCGACGCGGCCTCAGCCTCACGCTCGCCCCGGACGACCTCGCGCGCTTCTGCGACGCCGCCCTCGCCGACATCGTACGGGGCTAGCGCCGCAGGACGCGCCGCGCCAGGCGCCGGATCATCTCCGCCTCCGGCACGTGCAGGAGCATGCCGCCGCCGTAGGTGACGAGGAGGGCGGGAACCCCCGCGAGCACGCAGTAGGCGGCCGAGCGGAGGAGCGAGCCCATGCAGTCCCCGACGACGGAGTCGAGGACGCGCAGAATGAGCGCCCCCACCAGTGCGCCCGCCAGGCCGAGCGCGAGCGCGCGCAGGGCGGAGGCAAGGAGGCCGCCGAGCCCGATGTGCCCGAGCGCCCGGTGAAGGCTCGCGAACATGACGACGCAGAGTGTGACGAAGAAGAGGGTCGAGGAGAAGGCGACGAAGTTCAGCCCGACGACGGGGGTGAACACCAGCAGCGTTACCACTTGGACGACGGCGGCCGCCGCGTTGGCAAAGGCGCACAGCATCATGCGCCGCATCGCCGAGGCGACCTTCTGCAGGTACATATAGACCGCGTAGAAGGGGAGCGAGATCGCGTACACGGCGAGATAGGAGGCCGTCATGGCGAGGGCCTCCTCGGAGAAGCTGCCCGCCGCGAGGATCGATATGAGGGGCACCGAGAAGACGATCAGGTAGAGCATGAAGGGGACCGAGAAGAACAGGATCTGCCCCGAACCCGAGACGATGCCGCGCGCGAATGACGTGCGGTCGTCACGTGCCCAGTAGTCGGAAAGCTCCGTGAACATGGCCGTGGTGATGGGGACCGTGAGGATGGAGTAGGGCAGCGTATACCACAGGCGCGAGTAGTAGGTGATCGAGGCGCCCGTGGCCTCGACGGAGAGCGCCGAGGTCGACTGGACCGAGGTGGTGACGAACGAGGCGACCACCACGGCGACGGAGGGGACGCCGATCCTGAGGGTCTCCTTCAGCAGAGGGTCGTGCAGGTCGATGCGGAAGCGCAGGCGGATGCCGTGGCGAAGCATCGGGGGGATCTGCAGGACGACCTGGACGGCCACCCCGAGCGGGTTGCCGAGCGCGAGCATGAGGAGCGCGAGCTGGGGGTTGGAGTCGGCGAGCGCGGCGTAGGCCAGGAAGGAGGCGGTGGTCACGAAGTTGTTGAAGATGGGAGCCGCCTGGCCCCAGAAGTAGTCGCGCTCGGCGTTGAGCACACCCGAGAAGATCGACGACAGGGCGTAGAGCACGACCTCGATCACGAAGAACCGGAAGAAGTAGACCGCGAGGTCGAAGTCGAACTCGTCGGTCGCGGTGAACGACTGCGTGTAGACCATCTGCGCGGCAAAGACGAACCCCAGGACGGCGACGGCGCCCATGACCACGAGCACGATGGAGACGAGGTTGGAGGTGTAGGCGCTCGCCCCCTCGGCGCCGGCGCGCTTCTTGACCGTCATGTAGACCGGAAGGAACGCCGTGGTCAGCATGCCGGCGGCGACGAGCTCGTAGAGCTGGTTGGGGAGGTTGTTGGCCACGGAGTAGCAGCTGGCCATCACCGTGACGCCGATGGCGTAGGCCTGGCCCCAGGTGCGCAGGAACCCGGTGAGGCGGCTCACGATCACCAGGACGCTCATCAGCGCCGCGCTGCGGCCGACCTGCTCCTGCGTGGCCGGCTCCGACGGGCCCTCGGGACGGGGCGTCCCGGCGTCGGCGGCCGTGGCCTCGACGGGCGTCGAGGACCTCATGTGCTTCGGCTGATACACGGACCCGTGGCCCACCTCTCGTCCCCCTTCGCGTCGGCGGCACAACGTTTTCATAGTGCCACCAACGCCCCTGCGGGCGAGGTCGCGGCCGAGAAGTACGGCCAGACTCCACACACGGCGCCCCGAGCCGGCTCCGGAGGGCACAGGACCGCTACGTCTCCTCTCCGGGTCGCATGAGGCTAGGCGCCGTCCTCGTCGAGGTCGCGCTCGATGAGCTGGCGCAGTCGCTGTGAGCGCGTCTGACCGTTCCTGGCCGCCTTCGCGTCAAAGGCGCGCACTTCCGACTCGGGCACCCTGACCCCGATGAGCTTGAGCTGCTCCGAGCTTATGCGCGGGCGCCCCACCAGCACGCGGCCCCATCTTCCAGGGAGCTCGCCGCGCTCGAAGCGCTCAGCCAGCTCTTCGATGTCCCGGTCGGTGAGGGCGTCGCCTCCCTGCGTGATGTACTCCACGATGCGCCTCCTCCAGTTCGCGCAGCACCTTCTTCGTCGGCGGGGTTCGGGCATGGTAGACCAGCGTGACCCCGTCCTCCAAGACGGTTCCGATCATTTCCAGAGCTCGACCGCGTCCGTCGTATCCCAGACCGACGAGCGTCGGTCGTGGCAGGTCGGCGCCGACGCGCTCGCCGATGGCGAAGGCGTCGAGCCAGGCCGTCCGCACGTCGAGGTCCGTGAGTTCCGGATGACGTCGATGGATGCGTTCATGGATCAGGATGAGTTCCTTCCTCATGGCGCACCTTTCGTTAAACAGAACGTTATACAAAAATAGAAGGAGGTGCAAGGGCAAGCCCGGCGGGCGGCGAGTCGCTGCCGCCCGCCGGGACCCGCTCAGTTGTGCACCACGAGCTCCTCGACGTGGCTGATGAAGATTCTCACGCCCCGTCCCGCGTCGGCCCCGAGCAGAAGGCCGCTCTCCGCGACCGAGGGCCGACCTCCCGTCCAGTCGTCCTCGGCGCCCGAGTCGCCCTCGTCCTCCCCCTCGCGCTCCCGGAGGTTCTCAAGGAGGGTCCGCTCGGCGTCCGTCACCTCGTCGGGGTCGTCCTCGCCCTCCTCGACCGTGGGGTCCGGCATGGAGACTCCGAGCGCGTAGACGTCGCTCAGAATCTGCTGCCGGCGCTCGATCGTGCGGTCGAGCACGAGGTTGCGGACCGCCTCGATCGTCTCGGGCTCGTCCACCTCCTCGGGCCTGAGCGCGATGACGATGGTGTCCTCAGGCGCGTCGTCCACCTCCCCCAGGCCTCCGCACGTCACGATCACGCGGGCCTCTTTCCAGTGCAGTGCCATCCTGTCTCCCTTCTCTCGCCCTATGGGGGTGCCGAGCGTAGCAGGGGAGGGCGCGACCCCGTCTTACGGGTGGCCGACGGGTGACTAACGGCGCAGCTTGGGCGTGGCGTGCACGCTCGTTGGTTCGAGAAGTTGTAGGCATGAGGCCTCTTCTCGCCCGCCGGCGGCGCGGCTTTCGCCCGTGGAGGATTTCGGCTCGTCTCCCGGCGCGCGGGGTGGCGCGGGCTCGTCCGTCCGCCGCCTTGCATCGTCACTTTAGTGTGCTAAAGTAGTCGGGGCAAAACCGAGACGGGTCCCGGCCCGAAGGGAGCACCTGTGATCGCAAAAACGCCGCGCGGATTCCGCGACATCCTTCCCCAGGAGGCGCTCGCCCGCGAGCGCATCTCCGACGTCGTGCGGGGGTGCTTCTCCGAGCACGGCTACCTCCCCGTGGAGACGCCGCTTCTCGAGGAGCGCTCCGCCCTCGAGCGCGGGGGCCGCATCAAGGACTCCGCCTTCCAGCTCTTTGACACCGACCAGACGCTGCTCATGTTGCGCCCCGACCTCACGCTGCCCGTCGCTCGCCTCGTGGCCGGCCGCGTGGCTGCCGGGGACCTCCCGGCCCGCCTGCGCTACAGCGCCCCGGTGGTCCGCGAGGAGCCGAGCCTGCGCGGCCAGCCGCGCCAGTTCACGCAGCTCGGCGTCGAGCTCGTGGCGCAGGACGGCACCGCCTCGGAGGCCGAGGTCGTGCGCCTGCTCGCGGAGACCCTCTCCATGCTCGAGGTTCCCGCGTGGCGCATCGTCTTCGGCTCGCCCGTGCCCGTGACGGCCCTGCTCGACGCCTGCTCGCCGAGCCCCGCGTTCTCCGAGCGCGTTCGCGACCTCGTCCACGAGTCCGACCTCGTCACGCTCGACGAGGTAATAGCCGCCGAGAAGGACCTCGACCCGACGGCCGGCCGCGCCCTCTCCGAGGTCTGCCGCATGGGCGGCGGCATCGAGGTGATCGCCCGGCTCGACGCCCTTCTCGCCGACGCCGGCGTGCCCGCCGCCGCGCGCGGCACCGCCGAGCTCGCGGCGCTCGCCGAGGAGCTCTCCGACCTCTTCGAGGCGGGCCGGCTCTCCTTTGACTTCTCGATCATCAACTCGTTCGACTACTACACCGGGATCATCTTCAAGGGCTACGCCGAGGGCATCGCCGCGAGCCTCGCCTCGGGCGGCCGCTACGACGCGGTCCTCGCCAACCTGGGCCGACCGGGCCTCGTGGCCTGCGGCTTCGCGCTCTCGCTCGAGCGCCTCCAGGAGGTCCTCGGCGAGCCGGGCGAGTCGGGCGTGGTGACGCCGGGCGTGCGCCTGGCCGAGCGGCCGCTGCGCGTCGCGGTGCCCAAGGGCTCGCTCTTCAAGGACACGGTGCGCGCGCTCGCGGCGGCGGGCCTGCCCACCGCAGAGCTGGAGAACCCGGGCCGGCGCCTCGTCGTGCGCGAGGGCGACGTGGAGTACGTGATCGTGCGCGCCCAGGACGCTCCGGCCTTCGTGGGCCACGGTGGCGCCGACTGCGGCTTCTGCGGCACGGACTCGCTCGTAGAGGCCGACCTCGACCTGCTCCAGCTCGTGGACATGGGCTACGGCGCGTGCCGCTTCGTCGTGGCGGAGCCGGCCGGCAGCGCCGGGGAGGCCGAGCGCAACTACGCCTGGCGCGGCACCGTGCGCGTGGCCACCAAGTACCCGCGCATCACGCAGCGCTACTACGACTCGATCGGCCAGCAGGTGGACATCGTCACGCTGCACGGTAACATCGAGCTGGGCCCGATCGTGGGCATGACCGACCGCATCGTGGACATCACCGCCACCGGCACCACGCTCGCCGAGAACGACCTCGTGATCGTCGACGAGGTCATGGCCTGCTCGGCGCGCTTCTTCGCCGGACCGGCGGCGTACCGCTGCGACCGCAGGATTCGCGACCTCGCCGCCCGTCTCGCCGAGGTTAGGAAGGGGAGTGCGTCATGAGGACGGTAACGCTCGAAGGGGGCGCGCGCCTCACCCAGGCCGACCTCAACCGCTCCGGGGTCCTCCCCGCCGAGGTCATGGACGCCGCCGAGAAGATCGTGGACGACGTCCGCGCGCGCGGCGACGCGGCGGTGCGCGACTACTGCCTGCGCTTCGACGGGGCGTGCCCGCGGGACTTCCGCGTGCCGGACGAGCTGGTGCGCGGCGCGCTCGACGTCGTGCCGGCGGAGTTCCTGGCCGCGCTCACCCGGGCGCGCGACCAGATCCGCGACTTCCACGAGCGCGAGCGCGAGCAGTCCTGGTTCACCACCCGCGCGGACGGCACGATGCTCGGCGTCAAGGTGACGCCCGTGGCCTCCGCTGCCGTCTACGTGCCCGGCGGCCGCGCCCAGTACCCCTCCACGGTCCTCATGGACACGATCCCGGCCAAGGTCGCAGGTGTCCCGCGCGTGGTCATGGTGACGCCGCCCCAGGCGGACGGCACGCTCTCCGCCTACACGCTCGCCGCTGCGGCGCTCGCGGGCGTTGACGAGGTCTACGCCGTGGGCGGCGCCCAGGCGATTGCCGCCGTGGCCTACGGCACCGAGTCCGTCCCGGCGGTCGAGAAGATCGTGGGGCCGGGCAACGCCTACGTGGCGGCCGCCAAGCGCTACGTCTCCGGCGACGTCGGCATCGACATGGTGGCCGGCCCCTCCGAGGTCTGCGTGCTCGCGGACGTCGAGGCCGCACCCGAGGTGGTGGCCGCCGACCTCATGGCCCAGGCCGAGCACGACCCGATGGCGAGCTGCTACCTCGTGACCTGCGACGCCGGCCTCGCCGAGCGCGTGGGGGCCGCCATCGAGACGCTCGTCTCCCAGAGCCCGCGCGAGAAGATCACCCGCGCGAGCCTCGCCGAGCGCGGCGTGGTCGTGGTCTGCGACACGCTCGACGCCGCCGTGGACGCGATCAACGTGATCGCCCCCGAGCACCTGGAGCTTCACTGCGCGGACGCGCTCGCCCTGCTCGGCCGCGTCCGCAACGCCGGCGCGATCTTCGTGGGCCCCTGGAGCTCCGAGCCCCTGGGCGACTACGTGGCCGGCCCCAACCACACGCTGCCCACCGGCGGCACCGCGCGCTGGGCCAACCCGCTCGGCGTCTACGACTTCCAGAAGCGCTCGAGCGTGATCTGCTACACGCCCGAGGGCCTGCTCGCGGACGCCCCCGCCACGCAGACCATCGCCCAGGCCGAGGGTCTCTGGGCCCACGCGCTCTCCGTGGGCATCCGTCGCCGCCTGGCCGAGGGAGGCGACCTCGACGTCGTGGACGTCCATCGCGTGGCCTGGCCGGAGGCGCTGTCGGCGCCGGTGGGCGTCCCGCTGCCCGGCTTCGAGCGGAGGAACTAGCCATGGCAAAGAAGTGCCTCGACGTGACGGCGCGCCTGCGGCCCGCGCTGCACGGCTTTGAGCCCTACGACCCGCGCTTCTCCCCCGTGCGCGTGAATCTCTCCGCGAACGAGAACACGCACCCGCTGCCGGCCGAGCTCGTCGAGGCCGTGCGCGACGCCGCGACCGCCACGCCGCTCAACCGCTATCCCGACCCGATGGCCAACGCCCTGCGCGACGCCCTGGCCGCGCGCCACGGCACGGACCGCGCCCACGTGATCGTGGGCAACGGCGGCGACGAGCTGCTCTTCAACCTGCTCTTCGCCTTCGGCGGCCCCGGGCGCGCGGTCGTCACGTGCCCGCCGGACTTTGCCGAGTACGCCAACTTCGCCGCGATGTGCGAGACGCCGGTCGTGGCCGTACCCCGCGACGCGGAGGACTTCTCCGTGGACGCCGAGGCCCTTCTCGCCGCCGCGCGTGGCGCGGCCCTCGTGATCCTCACGTCGCCGAACAACCCCACGGGCGGCCTTGCGGACCGCGCGCTCGTGGGGCGGCTGCTCGCCGAGACCGAGGCACTCGTGCTCGTGGACGAGGCGTATGTGGAGTTTGCCGGCGAGGACAAGAGCCTCGTGCCGCTCGTGGCGGACAATCCGCGCCTCGTCGCGCTGCGCACGCTCTCCAAGGCCTTCGCCCTCGCCGGCCTGCGCGTGGGCTACCTCGTGGCGGATCCGGCCGTCGTGGACGCCCTCGGGGCTGTCCGGCAGATATACTCGGTAGACGTGCTCGCGCAGGCGGTCGCGCTCGCCTTCGTGGAGCGGCGCGACCTCCTCGTCCCCGTGGTGGCCGACATCGTGGCCGAGCGGGAGCGGCTGGCCGCCGGGCTCGCGGGGCTGCCCGGGGTGCGCGTGTGGCCCTCCGCCGCCAACTTCGTGCTCGCGCGCGTGCCGAACGCCCACCGCACCTGGGAGCGGCTGCGCGACGAGCACTCGATCCTGGTGCGCGACTTCAGCTCCGCGCCGGGCACGCAGGACTGCCTGAGGCTCACCGTGGGCACGCGCGAGGAGAACGACGCCCTTCTCGACGCGCTCGCGGTGCTCACAAGGGAGGAATCATGACAAGGACCGCAAAGGCCGTGCGCGCCACGTCCGAGACGGACATCGGGCTCTCCGTGGACCTCGACGGCACAGGCGCCTACGACGTCGAGACCGGCGTGGGCTTCTTCGACCACATGCTCTGCGCGTTCGCGCGCCACTCGCTGATCGACCTCACGGTGCGCGTCAAGGGCGACACCGAGGTCGACGACCACCACACCGTGGAGGACACGGGCATCGTGCTTGGCCAGGCCCTGCGCGAGGCGCTCGGCGACAAGCGCGGGGTGCGCCGCTTCGGCTCGGTCCTGGTGCCGCTCGACGAGGCGCTGGTCCTGGCCGCCGTGGACCTCTCCGGGCGCGGCGGGCTCTACTGGGACGTGCCGATCGGTCCCGCCAAGGTGGGCACCTTCGACACCGAGCTCGCGCAGGAGTTCTTCGTCGGCCTCGCGCGCGAGGCGGGCATCACGCTCCACCTGCGGCTCGTTTGCGGCGAGAACGCGCATCACATCATCGAGGCCACGTTCAAGGCGGCGGCGCGGGCCCTGCGCGCGGCCGTCGAGAGCGACCCGCGCGTCGACGGCGTCCCCTCCACGAAGGGGGCGCTCTGATGGCGGCCAGCGGCACGGCGGCGCCGATCGTCGTCGTTGACTACCACAAGGGCAACCTGCGCTCCGTCGAGCGGGGGCTCGCGGACGCCGGCGGGACAGTCCTCGTGAGCGACGACCCCGCCACGATCGCCGGCGCGGCGGCGCTCGTGCTGCCCGGCGTGGGGAGCTTCGGCGACGCGATGGCGTACCTGCGCGAGAGCGGCGAGGACGAGGCGATTCTCGCCGCCCTGCGCCGGGGCGCGCCGTTTCTGGGCATCTGTCTGGGGCTGCAGCTCCTCTTTGACTACGGCACCGAGTCGGGCGACGGCGCGCCGGCCGCAGGCCTCGGCGTGCTGTCCGGCGGCGCCACGCGCCTGGAGTCCTCGCGCCTCAAGGTGCCCCACGTGGGCTGGGACGAGCTCGACCTCACGCCGCTCGGTCGCACGTGCCCGCTCTTCGAGGGCGTGGCCGAGGGCGCGCACGTCTACTTCACGCACTCCTACGCGCTCGCCGACGACGTGCCGGCCGAGGTCGTGACCGCGCGCACGCACTACGCGCGCAGCTTTGCCTCTGCGGTCTGGGACGGCGCCAACACCTACGGCGTGCAGTTCCACCCCGAGAAGAGCTCGGCGGTGGGCCTCCAGATCCTGCGCAACTTCGTCCGGCTGGCGGGCTCTGAGGGGAGCGCCCGCCCTAATTAACGTACATAATTTGCAATGTGCGTTATTTTTCCCTGCGGATATGTGTAGTTGAAGCAAAATATGTACGTTGTTTGCGACGGTCCGTCCGGCGACGCGACAAGGAGGAGCGCAACATGATCCTGTTCCCGGCGATCGACCTGGTGGGCGGGCGCGTGGTGCGGCTCGCGAACGGCGAGCGCTCCCGCATGGACGTCTACTCGGACGACCCGGCGGCGGTGGCCGAGAAGTTCCGTGACGCCGGGGCGAGCTGGGTGCACGTGGTGGACCTCTCCGCCACGCTCGAGGAGGACGAGGCGGCCCGCGCGGCCAACGACGCCGCGATCCGCGCGATCTGCGCCGTGGACGGCATCTCGGTGGACGCCGGCGGCGGGGTGCGCTCGATGGCGGCCGTGGAGCGCCTGGCCGCGCTCGGCGTGCGGCGCATCGCCATCGGCACGGCTCTCGTGCGCGACCCGGCCTTCGCCGAGTCGGCGGCCCGCGAGTTCGGCGAGCTCGTCGTGGCCGACGTCGCGGCGCGCGACGGTCAGGTGCGCGTGAACGGCTGGCGCGAGGGCGCGGCGCTCTCGGCCGACGAGCTCGTGGCGCGCCTCGCCGAGCTGGGCTACCGCCACCTGGTCTTCACCGACGTCGCGCGCGACGGCATGCGCTGCGGCGTCGACGCTGCGGCCTATCGCCACGTGGCCGAGGTCGCGGGCTTCCCCGTGGTAGCCTCGGGCGGCGTCGCGAGCCTGGACGACCTCCGCGCGCTCGCGGCCCTCGGGCCGGACGTCATCGAGGGCGCCATCACCGGCCGCGCCCTCTACGAGGGGTCCTTCTCGCTCGCGGACGCCCTCGCGGCATGCCGGTAGCGCACCCCTCGCGCTTTGCGTTCGAGGGCGTCTCATCCTATACAATCGACGTAGAGCCGGCGCTTGCTCGTAGTTTGCCTCAGGTTGGCCTGGACTCGAGTCGCTCAAAACGAAAAACGGCCCTCCCTGGGGACGTGCTCATATAGAGGGTATGAGGGGTTGACAGCTGTGGACCGCAGAAGACTTATGGAAGAGGCCATTCATTCGGGAGAGATGGAGGGCGCATACGTTTCCGATGAGTTCCGTGAGGACGCGGATGAGTACGTAAAGGGTGACATCTCCATCGAGGACCTGATGAAGAGGACAAAACGTCGCTGGAGAATTGACCGTAGGGAGTCCGCGCATGCCGGATAAGTTCGTCGACCCCTACCTCGATCCCGAGACCGGCGTTCTGAGCAACCTCGTTGGGGCAAGGACCTACGACGACCTCGCCCGAGCGGAGGGGGAGTTTGCATCGCTGCGAATGGGCGAGCTGATTGAGCGCGGGGATTTGCATCCTGCTGGCACGCTGGATGATTTCTGCCGCATTCACCACGCATTGTTCCAGGACATATATGCGTGGGCGGGGTGCGTCCGCACGGTCGAGATTCGCAAGAACGTGGACGGGGCGGAGTTCTTCTTGCCGTCGACCAACATCGCCATGGGAATGGAGTGGTCCCGCTCCGAGCTCCTTGGAGACAAGATGCTCAAGGGGCTGGAACGCTCGGCGTTCCTTGAGCGGCTTGCGTATCACTATGACAACTACAACTTCGTTCATCCGTTTCGCGAGGGCAACGGCAGGACACAACGTGTGTTCTGGACGTTGCTCTGTCACGATGCGGGATACGACCTTGACTGGCGGCTGGTCTCCGGCGAGGAGAATGACGAGGCGAGCCGCTCGGCGGCGGAGGACAGGGACTACTCACAGCTGATTCGCATGTTTTCCAAGATCGTCACACCGTGTGACCCGTCAGCTCCCATCAACCGAGAGCTCCTTGCCGCAAATCATCTGCATGAGGAGTGACGTTGCCAGAAACGGTGCTCGGGAGAGACGCGAGGGAGGTAGCCATGCAGTACCGCGTGAACCCCAGAAACGGCGAGCGCATCTCGGCGCTCGGGCTCGGGTGCATGCGCTTTCCGGGCGCGCTCGGCCGTCCCGACGCGCGCCAGGCGCGCCAGATCATCGCCCGTGCGGTCGAGCGGGGCATCAACTACCTGGACACTGCCTACCTCTACCCGGGCAACGAGGCCTGCGTGGGCGCCGCCCTCGAGGAGCTGGGCGTGCGCGACCGGGTGCTCGTGGCGACCAAGCTCCCGCACGGCTCGGTCCGCACCGCCGCCGACCTCGACCGCATCTTCGACGAGCAGCTGCGCCGCCTGCGCACGGACCACGTGGACTACTACCTCATCCACAACGTCACGAGCCCCGGCCAGTGGGAGCGCCTGCGCGGGCTGGGCGTCGAGGGCTGGGTCGCCCGCCAGCGCGACGCGGGCCGCATCCGGCAGATCGGCTTCTCCTACCACGGCAGCGCCGGGGACTTCCCCGTGGTCCTGGACGCCTATGACTGGGACTTCTGCCAGATCCAGTACAACTACGCGGGTGAGAGGTACCAGGCGGGCACCGCCGGCCTGCGCGCCGCAGCAGCGCGCGGCCTCGCGGTCTTTGTCATGGAGCCGCTCCTGGGCGGCCGCCTCGCCGACCGCCTGCCCGACCGTGCCCGGCGCATCCTCGACGCGGCCGCCACGCCCGAGCTGGCGACGCCTGCGGCCTGGGGCCTCAGCTGGGTGTGGGACCACCCCGAGGTGACGATGCTCCTCTCCGGCATGGCGGCGCCCGAGCAGGTCGAAGAGAACGCCGCCGTCGCCGAGCGGGCCCTCCCCGGCTCGCTCACGCCCGAGCAGCACGAGGTCATCGCGCGCGTGGTCGCCGAGTTCGAGCGCGCCAACCGCGTCCCCTGCACCGGCTGCAACTACTGCATGCCCTGCCCGCACGGCGTGAACATCCCAGGGTCCTTCTCGGCCTACAACGCGAGCTACGCGCACAGCTGGTTCACCGGCGCGTGGCAGTACTACGCCGCGAGCGCGGTCCGCACGGCGGAGCCCAGGCTCGTGAGCAACTGCGTCGGCTGCGGTGCCTGCACGCGCAAGTGCCCCCAGCACATCGACATCCCCGCGCTCCTCGCCGACGTGGGCCGCCGCTTCCAGCCGGGGCCCGTCGGCTGGGCCCTCAGGGCCTGGGCCCGCCGCCGCTGATCGTCCATGTTACGACCCGGGAGCGAGACGCCCCCTCACCCCCAACCTTCGGTAAGCTTGCCAACATGGACCCTCCGTGCGGCTGGGGCCTCGCCGTTCTTCTCGGCAGGGCGAGTCGCGCAGCGAGCGAACGCAGTGAGCGCCGAGCCGTGCGAGAGGTGCGGCGAGGCCCCGGACGGACCCGAAAGGAAGCCATGCTGACCAAGCGCGTCATCCCGTGTCTGGACGTCAAGGACGGCCGTGTGGTGAAGGGCGTCAACTTTGTGGGCCTGCGCGACGCGGGCGACCCCGTGGAGCTGGCCCGCAGATACGACCGCGAAGGCGCCGACGAGGTCGTCTTCCTGGACATCACCGCCACCTCCGACGATCGCGCCACCACGATCGAGCTCGCCAGCCGTGCCTCGGCGGAGCTGCGCATCCCCTACACGGTGGGCGGCGGCTTCCGTGACGTGGCGGGCTGCCGCACGATGATCGCGGCGGGCGCCGACAAGGTCTCGCTCAACTCGGCCGCCGTGCGCGACCCGAGCCTCATCACCGCCGCTGCCACCGCCTTTGGCTCCCAGGCCGTGATCTGCGCGATCGACGCCAAACGCGTGGGGCGCGAGGACCGCTGGGAGGTCTACCTGGCGGGCGGCCGAAAGGCCACGGGCATCGACGCGGTTGCCTGGGCCGAGGAGGCAGCCCGGCGCGGCGCGGGCGAGATCCTGCTCACGAGCATGGACCGCGACGGCACCAAGGACGGCTTTGATCTCGCGCTCACCCGCGCGGTCGCGCGCGCCGTGCCGATCCCGGTCATCGCGTCGGGCGGCGTGGGCACGCTCGAGCACTTCGCCGAGGGCATCCTGGAGGGGGAGGCGGACGCGGTCCTGGCCGCGAGCGTCTTCCACTTTGGCACGTTCACGGTTCGCCAGGTCAAGGAGTACATGGCCAGCCAGGGCATCCCGGTGCGCCTGGACTTCTGAGGTCCTTCTCGCCCAGCGGGTTTGCGGTCTCTGAAGTCAGACGAAAAGAGAGGGGACAAGATGGGAGATCAGTATGCGGGCGAGAAGGTCGAGCCGCTGGCGGCGGACGTCGCGAACGTGCGCTTCGACGAGCGCGGGCTGGTGCCCGCCGTGGTGCAGCAGGCGGGGACCGGCGAGGTCCTCATGGTGGCGTGGATGAGCGCGGAGTCGCTCGCCCTCACGCTCGAGACGGGGACCACCTGGTTCTGGAGCCGCAGTCGCTCCGAGCTCTGGAACAAGGGCGCCACCAGCGGCAATATGCAGCAGGTGCGGCGCGTGCTCGTGGACTGCGACGCCGACACGCTGCTCGTGGAGGTGGACTCGCCGGGGCCGGCGTGCCACACGGGGCACAGGAGCTGCTTCTTCCGGGAGCTTGTGGGAAACACGGACGAGAAGGACGGGGAGTAGACATGGGTGAGCGCACGGAGAACGTGGTCAACGGGGACCTGGGGGAGACCGTCGCCGGCCTCGCAGCGGTGATTCACTCCCGGGTTGACGCCTCGCCGGAGGAGTCGTACACGGCGCGGCTGCTCCAGGGCAAGGAGGACAGCCTCCTCAAGAAGCTCACCGAGGAGGCGACGGAGGTCGTGATGGCGTGCAAGGACCGCGACCACGACCACATCCGCTACGAGACCGCCGACCTCGTCTACCACCTGCTCGTCACGCTCGAGCGCTACGGCGTGACGCTCGAGGAGCTCGCCGGCGAGCTCGACGCCCGCAGGCACTAAGGGTCGCGCCCGCGCGTCTTTATGGATTGTGGAATGTTCCTCGTCGCGGGGCAGACTTGCTATGATGGCTAGAAGTCCTACATCCGCCACGGGAAGGTACTACATGAACCACATACGAGCTTTTTCCGCGTGCGCGCCCTCGCATCGTATCGCGCGTGGGGTCTTTACCGGGTCCATCGCCGTCGTCCTCGGCCTTTCCGGCATCTTCTCCGCACCCGCCGTCGCGGGCGCGGCCACGTCCGACGAGATCTCCGGGGAGCTGGCGACGGCCCAGCAGAAGCTCGACGACCTCACCTTCGAGCTCGAGCTCGCCCAGGCCAAGGCCGACGAGACCGAGACGCAGCTCACCGACACCCAGGATCAGATCTCCCAGCTCGAGGACCAGATCGCCGAGACCACCGAGGAGCTCGAGGACGCCCGTGCGGCGCTCTCCGACCACGTCTCCGACTTCTACAAGAGCGGCGGCGTCCTCTCCCTCACCGACCTGGTGCTCTCCTCGGGCTCCTTCGAGGAGCTGACCTCCAACATCTACTACGCCGGCAAGGTCGTCGACGCGGAGAACGAGCAGATCCAGAGCGTGCAGCAGCTCCAGGGCGAGCTCGAGGGCCAGCAGTCCGAGCTCTCCGAGCAGGAGAGCGAGCTCCAGGACCTGCTCGAGCAGCAGGAGGCCGACGCCGCGAGCCTCGCCTCGGCCCAGAGCGAGGCGCAGTCCTACGTCGACGGCCTCTCGAGCGAGCTCCAGGAGGCCCTCGCGGCCGAGCGCGCCGCCGAGGCCGAGCGCCAGCGGCAGGAGGCCGAGAGCATCGTCGCCGAGGACCCGCAGCAGCCCGCTCAGGGCGGCTCCGGCGGCGGCACCCCCTCCGGCGGTGCCCCGTCGGGCGGCGGGACGACCTCGGGCGGCGGCTCCTCGCAGGGGGGCTCCGGCAGCCTCTCCTCCTCGCAGCGCTCCACGATCGTGAGCGCGGCCAAGTCGCAGCTGGGTGTCTCCTACGTGCTGGGCGCGTGCAGCCCCGGCGTCGCCATGGACTGCTCGGGCCTCTCGAGCTACGCCTACGCGCAGGCGGGCATCTCCATCCCGCACCAGTCCGGCGCGCAGTACCGCATGGTCGTCAACGCCGGCAACCTCAAGTCCAGCGCCTCGTCGCTCTCTGCCGGCGACCTCGTGTTCTATCAGAGCGGCGGCGTCATCTACCACGTTGCGGTCTACATCGGCGGCGGGATGGTGTGCCACGCCAACGGCTACGGCTCGGGCGTCGTGATCACCTCCGTGTTCCTTGACAGCGGCTTCTGCGGAGGCGGGAGCCCCGTCTAGGGTTCTGACAGGCAGGTGCTGTCGGGCGGCGTGCCGTTTTGCGGCGCGCCGCCCCTGTTGACAAGATGAAGGGTGAGTATGAGCGTGAAGTTCCTCTCCGGTGAGGCCGAGGTTCGGGAGCGTCTGGTCCCCGTCGTCCTGGGCGCGGACATCCTGGGCTACAGCTACGTGCGCTGCTTCCACGAGACCTACGGCCTGCGCTCCATCGTGCTGGCCACGGCCGACGTCAAGGCCACGTCCTCGAGCCGGTTCTGTGACTATCGCATCGTCGACGGCGTGGACTCCGACGAGGTCCTTCTCGCCACGCTGGCGGGCATCGCGGACGAGCTCGATGGCCGGGGGAAGGTGGGCATGCTGGTCGGCAGCGGCGACTGGTACGCGCGCACGCTCTCGGCCCACAAGGTCGAGCTCTCCGAGCGGTTCTTCGTGCCCTACATCGACTTCTCGCTCCTCGACGACATCACCCAGAAGGAGCGCTTCTACGCGATCTGCGAGGAGCTGGGGATTCCCTATCCCAAGACGCTGCTCTTTGATTGCGCGGACCGGACGGCCCGCATCGATGCCAGCTCCCTGCGCTTCCCCGTGATCGCCAAGCCGTCCAACTCGGCGCGCTACCACTACGCGGAGTTCCCCGGCAAGAAGAAGATCTTCGAGGTGCGGACCCCCGAGGAGCTCGAGGAGATCTACCGCAACCTCCAGGCATCCTGCTACGACCGCGAGCTCATCGTCCAGGACTTCATCCCCGGGGGCGACGACGGCCTGCGCTCGATCACGATTTACGTCGACGCCACGGGCACGCCGGCCATGACCTGCATGGGGCGCGTCGTGCTGCAGGACCACGCGCCCCTTGCCATCGGAAACCCCGTCTGCATCCTCTCCGAGCGCGTCGAGAAGACCATCGAGGAGGCCTGCCGCTTCCTTACGCACGTGGGCTACCGAGGCTTCGCCAACTTTGACGTCAAGTATGACCCGCGTGACGGCGAGTACAAGTTCTTCGAGGTCAACACGCGCCCCGGGCGCAACACGTTCTACGTGGACCTCGCCGGGTCCAACTTCGTGCGCCTCATGGTGGAGGACTTCGTGCTCGGTCGCCGAATCGAGCCGCAGGACGCGACCAGGCCCTTCCTCTACACGTGCGTCCCGCCCTACGTGGTCAGGCGCACGGTGGCCGACCCCGAGCTGCGCGAGCGGACCCTGGAGATGTACCGTCGCGGCCTCGCCAAGTGCCCGCTCTTCTACAAGCCCGACACGCTCTCGCACGCGTTCTGGGCGGCGGTGACCTACTACCACCAGATCACCAAGTTCAAGCGCTACGTGTGGGACGCCGAGCCGCTCGATGTCTAGGCAGCAGGCGGGGGGCGCCCCCGGGGCCGACGACCACCTCGCCCTTCTCGCCGCCCGGGTGGCGCAGGTCCCGACCGACCCCGGCTGCTACCTGTGGAAGGACGCGAAGGGCGAGGTCGTCTACGTCGGCAAGGCCAAGAACCTGCGCGCGCGCATGCGCCAGTACGTGACGCTTCAGGACGACCGCGAGAAGATCCCGCTCATGATGCAGGTGGTCCGCGACTTCGACTACGTGGTCGTGGGCTCCGAGCACGAGGCGCTCGTGCTGGAGCGCAACCTCATCGCGCAGTACCACCCCTACTTCAACGTCGACTACAAGGACGACAAGAGCTACCCCTTCATCGCCATCACCGAGTCCGACGTCTTCCCCGCGATCAAGTACACGCGCGAGAAGCACCGCAAGGGCACGCGCTACTTCGGCCCCTACACCGACGCCCGCGCCGCGCGCGAGACCATCGACACGCTGCGTAAGGTCGTGCCCATCTGCATGGCCACCTGCGCGGAGTGGAAGCGCGCCAAGCGCGTCCTGGACCGCGACCCCTCGCAGGCCGCCGTCGCCAACATGGTGCTCGCGCAGCGCTGCCGCCCCTGCTTCGACTACCACGTGGGGCGCGGCCCGGGCGTGTGCGCCGGCATGATCGACACCGTGGAGTACGCGCGCCACGTGCGCCAGGTGGAGAGCTTCCTTGCCGGCAACCGCCGCCAGATCGTCGGCGAGCTGACCGACCAGATGCACGAGGCGGCCGCCAACCTCGACTTCGAGCGCGCGGGCCGGCTCAAGGCGCGCCTCGACGGCCTGGACGCGCTCGACGACCGCCAGCAGGTGGTCTTCTCGTCAAACGTGAGCGCGGACCTCATCGGCTTCTACCGCGAGGAGACCATCAGCTGCGCCTGCGTCTTCGTGGTGCGCGAGGGCCGCACCGTGCGCTCGGTCGAGTTCATCCTGGACAAGGGCCTCGACGTGGGCGAGGAGGAGCTCGTCGGCGGCTTCGTGAAGCGCTACTACGACGAGACGGCCGACGTCCCGGCCGAGGTGGACCTGGACTGCGAGCTCGCCGACGCCGAGGTCATCGAGGGCTGGCTCGCCGAGAAGCGCGGTCACGGCGTGCGCCTGCACCGCCCGCAGCGCGGCGAGAAGCGCCACCTGCTCGACATGGCCGCCGCCAACGCCCGCCACGCGCTCATGCGCTACATGGTCAAGACCGGCTACGCCGACGAGCGCACCAACCGGGCGCTGCTGCAGCTGGAGAGCGCGCTCGCGCTCGACGCTCCGCCGATGCGGATCGAGTGCTTCGACATCTCGACGCTCCACGGCCACTTCACCGTGGCCTCGATGGTGGTCTTCACCAACGGCCGGCCGGACAAGTCCCAGTACCGCCGCTTCAAGATCCAGACGCCGCTCACCGAGGCCAACGACTTCGTCTCCATGCAGGAGGTGCTGGGGCGGCGCTACGCCCCGAAGCGCATGGCCGACGAGCGCTTTGGGTCCCGTCCGGACCTGCTTGTGGTGGACGGCGGCAAGCCGCAGCTCACGGCCGCGATGGAGCAGCTCGCGGAGCTCGGCCTGGACATCCCGGTCTGCGGACTGGCCAAGTCCGACGAGGAGATCTTCGTGCCCTGGGACGATACGCCGGTCGTGCTGCCGAGCGGCTCGCCCTCGCTCTACCTGATCAAGCAGGTACGCGACGAGTCCCACCGCTTCGCGATCACCTTCCACCGGGAGCTGCGCGACAAGGCGATGACGCGCTCGGCGCTCGACGACGTCCCGGGCGTGGGCCCCAAGCGGCGGCGCGCCCTCATGAGGCGGTTCGGGTCCATGAAGCGGCTGCGCGCCGCGAGCGAGGAGGAGATCGCGGCCACGCCGGGCGTCCCGGCCGAGGTGGCGCGCGCCGTCTGGCAGACCCTGCGCGCCGCCGAGGAACTTGCCGAGAAACCCGTGGAAGGGGAGTAGCGAGCCGGGGTCCTTCTCGCCCGCCCGCCTTCGTGCCCCTCTCTCAATTACGCACAAAATCGTACATGTGCGTTGTTTCCACCTGCGGATATAAAAGCTTGTGCTTGATTCTGTGCGTTAATCGATGACGCGCTCGCGTGGACGCGCGGTCGAGAAGTTGCGCAACAGCCGCGTTGGGGCCGCACGCTAGAATGGGGCGAGCAATCGGACCGAGAGGGGTGCCCATGAGGTGTGCAAGCTGCGGAAGCACCATTCCTGACAACGCGAGGTTCTGCACGCGCTGCGGAGCGGCCGTCGCAGCCGGGTCCCATGCGGATGACCCCACGAGCCTCGGCCAGGGCACGTCTGGCGAGAAGTACGAGAAGCCCGCACGCCCCGGCCGCCGCCGGGCGGCGCTCGTCGCGGCCGCGGTCGTGGTGGTCGTCGCGGCGCTCGGCGTGGCCGCGTGGCTCCTGCTGCCGCACCTGCTCGGTCCCAAGATCGTGCTCGACCTCCAGGACGTGCCGGACGAGGCCTTCCGAGCCTACCTCGCGCAGAACGTGGACGTCGACGGCAACGGCGGGATCGACCAGGAGGAGGCTGACGCCGTCACGGCGATCGGCGACGCCTCGGCGGACGCGGTCGCGGGCAACGGCCTTGCCGGCCTCGGCGTCACCAGCCTGGAGGGCATCTCGACCTTCTCCAACCTCGCGCAGCTCGTCTGCGCCGGCAACCAGCTGACGGAGCTGGACCTCTCGGGGCTGACCAACCTCACGGCGCTGGACTGCTCCTCCAACCAGCTGGCGAGCCTCGACGTCTCCGGCCAGGCAAACCTCGCCGACCTCGACTGCTCCTCCAACCAGCTGACGGGCCTCGACCTCTCGGCCAACGGTGCCCTCGCGTCCGTCAGCTGTGACGGAAACGCGGGGCTTTCCTCCCTCGCGCTGCCCAAGGGCGACGTCCTGGGGACGGTGAGCGCCACCGGCTGCGGCCTGGAGAGCGTCGACCTCGCCGGCCTGTCCGGCCTCACCGACGTTCGCCTCGACGACGCCGTCCAGGTCTCGGGCGACGCCGCGACCGTGGACGACCAGACCCGTGACAACCTGGAGCTCCTCGCCGCGCTCTACAACTTTGGCGTGGAGCCCCGGGCCTGGCAGCAGACGATCTCCGTCGTCCGGGCACAGGCGGGCGACGTGACCGTCGACGCCCAGCTCGTGGCAATCGCGCTCACGCTGAGCGACACGTTCGCTCTGACGCACGGCGAGACGGGCCAGAGCGTCTCGGGCGACCCGCTGGGCGTGGCCGAGTCCCATGACCCCGGCTGGAGCTACACCCTGACCGACGACGGCGTGCGCGCGATTCTCTCGACCTACTACGGCTCGGCGCCCGATGACCTCTCCTACCTCCACAACGCCACCGACGCGCTCCTCTACGACGAGTCCACGGGCACCTGGACTGTGCGCGTGGGTACCGCCCCCCGTCGGCGAGACCGTCTGGACGGGCAACTTCACCTCGTATGGCACCTACCTCGCCTATGACCTGGCGATGCTCACCCTGCCTGGCACCGACGCGCCCCGCCTCTGCTACTACCACGTGGTCGCGCAGCGGAGCGACGCCAGCGTGCTCGGGTACCGTATGGTCTCGCTCGCGGCCGCGGGCGACCTCTCCGCGAGCTTCCCCGAGGCGGTGGCTGCCTACGACGACGCGATGTCGACGCCGGTCGTGCTCAGCGGGGAGTGGGACCAGCAGGGGACCACGCGCAACGTCATGTTCAATCCGGACGGGACCTGTTGGGTCAACATGGAGGAGGGACGCTGGACGAGCCCGGACTCCACGACCGTCATCGTTCTGGAGCCCGTGGAGATAACCTTCACGTACGACCCGGTCACGACCGACATGGTCGACCAGGACGGCAACGTGTGGTCGCACTACAGTTACATGTGAGTCATCTCTGCATGACATCATGAAGACGCGCGACAAAAACGGGGGCCGGCGGGGGATAATGGGCGAGAAGCCCGGAGAAGCCGTCTGACCTCAAAGGAGGCCCCATGCCCGAGAAGACCGCCGTTCCGCTCGACGCCGCAACCGCTGCCGCTGCCGCCTACGAGGCCGTGAAGGGCCGCCCGTTCCCGGACGACATCTTCACCGCGCCGCAGCTCACCTGGGCCGTCATCGGCTGCGGGGTGATCGCCAACCAGATGGCGGACGCCCTCGCCCTGGCCGGTCGCCGCATCCACGGCGTCGCCAACCGCACGCACGAGAAGGCCGTCGCCTTCGCGGAGCGCCACGGCGTCGAGCGCGTCTACGACACGGTCGAGGACCTCTACGCCGACCCGGCGGTGGACGCCGTCTACGTCACCACGCCGCACAACACGCACATCCGCTACCTGCGCGGCGCCCTCGCGGCGGGCAAGCACGTGCTCTGCGAGAAGTCCATCACGCTGAACTCCGCCGAGCTCGACGAGGCGCGCGAGCTGGCCGCCAAAAACGGCGTCGTCCTCATGGACGCCACGACGATCCTGCACATGCCGCTCTACGCCGAGCTGCTCCGCCGCGCCCGCTCCGGGGAGTTCGGCCGCATGCGGCTCGCGCAGGTCAACTTTGGCAGCTTCCGCGAGTACGGCGACTACTCGAGCCGCTTCTTCAACCCCGCGCTCGCCGGCGGCGCCCTACTCGACATCGGCGTCTACGCGCTCACCATCATGCGCGTCTTCATGGAGAGCCAGCCCACCGAGGTGGTCTCGCTCGGCAACCTCGCGGCGACCGGCGTGGACGAGGAGGGCGGCATCGTCTGCCGCAACGCCGAGGGCCAGCTCGGCGTGGTCTCGCTCACGCTGCACGCCAAGCAGCCCAAGCGTGCCGTCGTCGCCTTCGACCGCTGCTACCTCGAGGTGACGGGCTACCCCCGCGCCGACCGCGCGCAGATCGTCTGGACCGACGACGGCCGCACCGAGGAGGTGGCCGCCGGCGAGGAGGCCTACGCGCTCTGCTACGAGATGGCCGACCTCGAGGCCGCGGTGGCGGGCGACGCCGAGAAGCGCGTCCTGCTCGACTACGCCGCCGACGTCATGGAGCTCATGACGCGCCTGCGCGCCGACTGGGGCGTCGTCTACCCCGAGGAGCGGTAGCGCTCGGGCCTCGCGCCGGGCGGCGGGGTATACTAGGCGGGAGCCGAGAGGGGGGTCCCATGTCAGCAGACGGCCAGCAGATGCGCGCCGCGGAGGGTGCCGCGCGCGTGCCCGACGTCGTGGTGATCACGGGCATGAGCGGCTCCGGGCGCACCCAGGCCCTCCACGTCTTCGAGGACATGGGCTACTACTGCCTGGACAACCTGCCGCCGCGCCTGCTTCTGCAGCTCGCCGAGCTCGTGGGCATCAACTCGGGCGTGGGGCGCCACCTCGCCGTGACCTGCGACCTGCGCAGCCAGGGCCTCTTCGACGAGTTCGCGGAGTCCGTGACCCGCCTGCGCGAGCACGAGATCTCCTGCAGTGTGGTGTTTCTCGACACCTCCGACGAGGTCCTCATGCGCCGCTACGACGAGAACCGCCGCCGCCACCCGCTGGCCGCGCCGGGGGAGCCGCTCGGGCGCGCCATCGCCCGCGAGCGCGCCCAGCTCTCCGCCGTGCGCGACGCCGCCGACCTCGTGATCGACACGAGCCGCCTGCGCACCCGCGAGCTGCGCGCCCGCCTGCGCCGCGCCTTCTCCGAGCTCACCGACCAGCAGCTCATGGAGGTCTCGGTCTTCTCCTTCGGCTTCAAGCACGGCATGCCGGTCGAGGCGGACCTGATGATCGACGTGCGCTTCCTGCCCAACCCCTTCTACGACCCCGTCATGCGCACGCTCACGGGCAAGGACCAGCTGGTCGCGGACTTCGTGCTCAACAACCCCACGACCGAGAAGTTCATGGAGGCGTGGCAGCGCCTGCTCGACGTGGCCATGCCCGGCTACGTGACGGAGGGTAAGAGCCACCTCTCCATCGCCGTGGGCTGCACCGGCGGCCAGCACAGGAGCGTCGCCATCGCCGAGGCCACGGCCGCCTACCTCGAGAAGGGCGGCTACCACGTGAGCATCTCGCACCGCGACCTCGCGCTCGCCAACGTCCGGACGAGCTAGGGGCGCCATGTCGTTCACCGCCGAGGTCAAAGACGAGCTCTCCCGCGTGGAGCCCCCCTCGCGCGCGGCCGAGCTCGCGCAGCTCTCCGCGCTCGTGCGCATCTGCGGCACGCTGTCGTTCCACGGGTCGGGGCGCTACTCCATCCGCGTGGCCACCGAGACGGGCGCCGTGGCGCGCACGGTGATCAAGCTCACGCACAAGCTCTTCGACCTGGAGACCTCGCTCACGGTGCGCCGCTCGGTGCTGCACAAGACGCGCAACTACCTGATCGAGATGCCCGTGCAGGAGGGGCTCGACGCGGACCTTGTGCGCATGGGCATCCTCACGCCGGGGCGCGGCCTGAGCCCGGGCGTCCCCGCGGCGCTCGTCGCCAGCCCGGAGGCGCGTTCCGCCTACGTGCGCGGCGCCTTCATGGCGGGCGGCTTCATCGCGGACCCGCGCGGCGAGTTCCACCTGGAGATCGCGGTGACGGGGGAGGACTACGCGGCCGACCTGGTGCGCCTCGTCGGCTCGCTCGGCGCGGCCGCGCGCCTGAACCGGCGGCGCGGCGCCTTTGCCGTCTACCTCAAGAGCTACGACGACGTGAGCGCCCTGCTGCGGGGGATGGGCGCGCTCAGGACGGCGCGCTTCGTGGAGGTCGCGCGCGCCAAGAAGTCCGTCAAGAACGACGTCAACCGGCGCGTCAACGCCGAGATGGCCAACCAGGCGCGCTCGACGGGGGCGGCCGCCGAGCAGCTCGAGCTGATCGAGCGGGCGGAGCGCAGCGTCGGGCTCTCCGCGCTGCCGCCGGCGCTGCGGGAGTTCTGCCGCGCCCGGAGGGCCAACCCCGAGCTCAGCCTCGCGGCGCTCGGCGAGCGGCTCGACCCGCCCGCGTCCAAGTCCGCGATGTACCACCGCTTCCTGCGCCTGCAGGCGCTCGTGGAGGAGGCCGAGCGAGCGGCCGAGAAGAGCGCGGAATAGCGGCCGCACGTCCTTCTCGCTGCGCCCCGCACGTAGCCCCGTACGGGAACCATCTCACGTCAGCCGCCAAAATCTGAGCGCCCACCGCTCAAATTGCCGCCGTGTTTCAGATTGCGTTGTATGGTCCGTCTCGTGTGGGGTACACTATCGCTTGGCAAGGGCACGACGCCCATGTGTGCTTTGGTCCGCCGGGGAGGAGCCCCGACGGCCCCGTGAAAGGAGAAAGCATGGCAGTAAAGGTTGCTATCAACGGCTTTGGTCGCATCGGCCGTCTGGCGTTCCGTCAGATGTTCGGTCACGAGGGCTCCGAGATCGTTGCCATCAACGACCTCACCTCCCCGGACATGCTTGCCTACCTGCTGAAGTATGACACCACGCAGGGCAACTACGCCCGCGACCACAAGGTCGAGGCCGGCGAGGACTCCATCACCGTCGACGGCAAGAAGATCACCATCTACAAGGAGGCCGACGCCTCCAAGCTCCCCTGGGGCGAGCTCGGCGTTGACGTCGTCCTCGAGTGCACCGGCTTCTACACCTCCAAGGCCAAGGCCCAGGCCCACATCGACGCCGGCGCCAAGAAGGTCGTCATCTCCGCTCCCGCGGGCAACGACCTCCCCACGATCGTCTACAACGTCAACCACGAGCAGCTGACCGCCGATGACAACATCATCTCCGCTGCCTCCTGCACCACCAACTGCCTCGCCCCGATGGCCAAGGGCCTGAACGACTTCGCCCCGATCGTCTCCGGCATCATGACCACCATCCACGCCTACACCGGCGACCAGATGCCGCTCGACGGCCCGCAGCGCAAGGGCAACAAGCGTCGCTCCCGCGCCTGCGCGCAGAACATCGTCCCCAACTCCACGGGTGCCGCCAAGGCCATCGGCCTGGTCCTCCCGGAGCTCAACGGCAAGCTCATCGGTGCCGCCCAGCGCGTCCCGACGCCGACCGGCTCCATCACCAACCTCTACTGCGTGGTTGACAAGGTCGTCACCAAGGACGAGGTCAACGCCGCGATGAAGGCCTACGCCGAGACCATCCCCGAGACCTTCGCCTACAACGAGGACGACATCGTCTCCTCCGACATCATCGGCGAGACCCACGGCTCGATCTTCGACGCCACCCAGACCATGGTCCAGGACCTCGGCAACGGCCAGAGCCTCGTTCAGGTCACCTCTTGGTACGACAACGAGAACTCCTACACCTCCCAGATGGTCCGCACCATCAAGTACTTCGAGAAGTTCGTCGCGTAGCAACCGCTTCGCATCAGCTTCGCTCAGGGGTGCGGTCGCAGCTCACAGGGCCGCGGCCGCGCCCCTTTTCCGTAAGGTCCCGTAAGAAGGAGTGAACATGGCCTTCACCAAGAAGACCGTCCGCGACGCCGACGTCGCGGGCAAGCGCGTCCTCATGCGCGTGGACTTCAACGTCCCCCTGAAGGACGGCGTCGTGACCGACGACACCCGCGTCCGCGCCGCCATCCCCACGATCAAGTACCTCAAGGACAAGGGCGCCAAGATCATCCTCATGAGCCACCTCGGCCGCCCCAAGGGCGACGGCCCTGAGCCCGCCTTCTCCCTGAAGCCGGCCGCCGACAAGCTCGCCGAGCTCACCGGCTATGACGTGAAGTTCGTCGACGACACCTACGGCGAGAAGGCCAAGGCCGCCGTCGACGCCCTCCAGGACGGCGAGATCCTCGTCCTCGAGAACGTCCGCTTCGACAAGCGCGAGAAGAAGAACGACCCCGAGATCGCCAAGATCCTCGCGTCCTACGGCGACATCTTCGTGCTCGACGCCTTCGGCACCGCGCACCGCGCCCAGGGCTCCGTCGTGGGCCCCGCCGCGTACCTGCCCGCCTACGCCGGCTTCCTGCTCGAGAAGGAGGTCGACACCCTGACCTCCATCTTCGCCGAGCCCGAGCGCCCCTTCGTCGCCATCGTCGGCGGCTCCAAGGTGTCCTCCAAGATCGGCGTCCTCGATCACCTGATCGACTCCGCCGACACGCTGATCATCGGCGGCGGCATGGCCTACACCTTCTTCCTCGCGCAGGGCATGTCCGTCGGCATGTCCCTCAAGGAGGAGGACTGGGTCGAGCGCGCCGGCGAGATGCTGAAGAAGGCCGAGGAGAAGGGCGTCAAGATCCTGCTCCCCGTGGACAACCGCGTTGCCGACCACTTCGGCGAGGACGCCGTGCCGGAGATCGTCGCCTCCGACGCCATCCCCGACGACCGTGAGGGCATGGACATCGGTCCCGAGACCGAGAAGCTCTACGCCGAGGCCATCAAGGGCGCCAAGACCGTCTTCTGGAACGGCCCGATGGGCGTCTTCGAGTTTGACAACTTCGCCCACGGCACCGAGGCCGTCGCCCGCGCCATCGCGGACTCCGACTGCACCTCGATCATCGGCGGTGGCGACTCCGTCGCGGCCATCAACAAGTTCGGCCTGGCCGACAAGATGAGCTGGATCTCCACCGGCGGTGGCGCGTCCATGGAGCTCGTCGAGGGCAAGGCCCTGCCCGGAGTGGAGGCGCTTCTCGATGCGTAAGAGGATGATCGCTGGCAACTGGAAGATGAACAAGACCTACAGCGAGGGCGTCGTCCTCGCCCAGGGCCTTGCCGACGAGCTGGCCGGCGGCACCGGCGACGTTGACGTCGTCGTCTGCCCGCCCGCCGTCGACCTCAAGGGCGTCTCCGAGGTCATCGAGCAGACGAGCGCCCCGTTCGCGCTCGGCGCGCAGAACGTCTACTGGGAGGAGTCCGGCGCCTACACCGGCGAGACCGCTCCCAACATGCTCGAGGCCGTGGGTGCCACCCACTGCATCATCGGTCACTCCGAGCGCCGCGACTACTTCGGCGAGACGGACGAGGACGTGAACAAGAAGGCCAAGGCCCTCATGGCTCACGGCATCGTGCCCATCTCCTGCTGCGGCGAGTCCCTCGAGGTCCGCGAGGCCGGCAAGCACGTCGAGTTCGTCGTCGACCAGATCAAGAAGGACACCGAGGGCCTCACGATCACCGACCCCTCCAAGTACGTGATCGCCTACGAGCCCATCTGGGCCATCGGCACCGGCAAGACTGCCACGGCCGACGACGCCCAGGAGGTCTGCGGCGCCATCCGCGCGACCCTCGTCGAGGTCTTCGGCGAGGAGGTCGCCCAGGGCATCCGCGTCCTCTACGGCGGCTCCGCCAAGCCCGAGAACATCGCCGGCTTCCTGGAGAAGGAGGACGTCGACGGCGCGCTCGTCGGCGGCGCCTCCCTCAAGGCCGACAGCTTCGCCGCGATGGTCAAGAGCGCCATGGCGTAAAACTTGCTCAAAAGGGGTCAGACCCGTTTTAGGCAACTTTTTGGGGTCCGGGCTTCGGCTCGGGCCCTTTCTGTGGCGTAATTCGTATATTGGATACCCGAAAAACGGAAAAGGCGCAGGTCGAGAAGAACCGTGCCGCAGGAATGCGCGTCGAGTGTACGAAATTCCTCCCTGGAGCAGCGACCACGGCGGTGTGCTACCATAACCACTTGCTATGCAGCTGTCCTGAAGGAGCCCCTGTGAACCCGCTCAACATCGTCCTCACCGTTCTGCTCTTCCTCTCCGGCGCCCTCACCGTGATTCTCGTGCTCATGCACTCCGGCAAGGGCACCGGCGTCTCCGAGATGATCGCCTCCTCGCTCTACAACTCCGGCACCGGCTCGGGCGTGCTCGAGAAGAACCTCAACCGCCTCACGGTCATCACCGCGACGGTCTTTGTCGTCTGCGTCGTCGTCATGGCCGTGACGTTCCCGACCGGCAGGCTCGGCTAGCGCGCAGCACAGCGCCGCCCCGCGCCTGCGCCCAGGCGTCGCCCAAACCACAACAGATTGCGCCCCCGGACGCCCGTTATGCGGCATCTGGGGGCGTAAACGTTTCAGATGCGTGTCGGGACGGCCCTCCGATGCTTTTTTAGGGTAAAGTAAGCAGCCGTCAAGGTGGGCGCATCAGATGCCCACCCAGGCCGAGGGACGGGGCAAACGGTTTGCCCGCCTCGTTTACAGGAGGAGGAAAAGTATGGCTCAGGAGAAGATGGGTGGTGTCACTCGTCGCTCGTTCGTGAAGGGCGGCATCGCCGCCAGCGCGCTCGCGGCGCTTGCCGGCTGCGGCCAGAAGGGTGGCGGCGGCGCCGCCGAGGGTGGCGCCACGGGCGGCACCCTGCGTTACTACATCAACAACCCGGTCTGCATCGAGCCCTTCAACCTGCAGGAGGACCAGGGCACCCAGGTCGGCTTCCAGCTCTTTGACTCGCTGACGCAGTACGACTTCCAGAACAGCGAGCTCGTCCCGCTGGCCGCCGAGAGCTGGGACGTCAACGATGACGCCACCGAGTTCACCTTCCACCTCAAGGCCGCCAAGTTCCACGACGGCACTGACGTCAAGGCCGCCAACTGGAAGTACGGCTGGGAGCGCATCGTCAACCCCGCCACCAACCCCGACAGCCCGTCGGTGATCGGCTACCACCTCGCCATGATCGAGGGCTACGACGACCTCGCCGCCGGCAACGCCGAGGAGATGACGGGCCTCTCCTGCCCTGACGACTCCACGCTCGTCGTCAAGCTCTCCTACAGCTACGCTGACTTCCCCTACGTGGCCTCCCACCCGGCGCTGGCCCCCATCCCCGACTGCGCCAAGGACATGGACCAGGTCGACTTCGGCCTCGCGCCCGTGGGCAACGGCCCCTTCAAGATGGACGGCGAGTGGGTCGACGGTCAGTACATCAACATCGTCCGCTTTGACGACTACTACGGCGACAAGGCCATCCTCGACGGCGTCAACTTCATGATCCAGAAGGACGTGGAGACCGCCTACAAGGAGTTCCAGGCCGGCAACCTCGACGTCTCCGACGTCCCCGTGGCCTCCCTCAAGTCCGCTGCCGAGCAGTACGGCGAGTCCGAGGACGGCTACACCATGACCCCGGGCCACCAGTTCCTCAACGGCACCGAGCCCTCCACGTACTACCTGACCTGCAACGTGGTCGACGGCCCGTTCGCCGACGTGAACCTGCGTCACGCCGTGTCCCTGGCCATCAACCGTCAGGCCATCTGCGACACGCTCTTCAGCGGCTCCCGCACGCCGGCTGACAACATCGTCCCGCCCGGAATCGACGGCTACGAGGAGGGCGCGTGGGAGTACTCCCGCTACGACGTTGACGCCGCCAAGGAGATCCTCGACCAGTACTATCCCGCCGACGCCGACGGCAACCGCGGCCTGAACCTCGAGATCACCTCGAACCAGGACGGCGGCCACAAGGAGGTCATGGACTCCATCATCTCCGACCTCGCGGCCGTGGGCATCACCTGCGTCGCCAACACGCCGGACTGGGCCACCTGCCTCGACCTCTACCAGAAGCTGGACTACCAGTTCGGTCGTCTGGGCTGGGTCGCCGACTACCCGATCATGGACAACTTCCTCTACCCGCTGTTCTACACCGGCAACGGCGACAACCGCGCCGGCTACAGCAACCCGGACGTCGATGAGAAGCTCATGGCCGCCCGCTCCACCGTTGACGACGCCGAGCGCAAGGCCGCCCTCCAGGCCGTCAACAAGGAGATCGCCGAGGACATGCCGGTCATCCCGATCATGTTCTATACCCACACCATGGTCGGCGGCTCCAACGTGGCCACGCTGTACCTCGACCCGCAGAAGAAGGCCGACCTCTCCAAGGCCCAGCTCGTCAGCGCCGAGTAGCTTTGGCGAAGCGTAGCTTTGGTGAAGAAGGGCTTCTAAAGATATAATTTCGATTATATCTGTGCAGGGCGCCCGTCCTCGTGGATGGGCGCCCGCTTTTGATGGATTAGGCAGCAGGGAGTAGTCTATGGGGAAATACATATTGAAGCGCGTGCTTCAATTCATCCCTGTCTTCATCGGCGTGACGATCATCTTGTTCGCCATGAAGGCAATCGTGCCCGGTGACCCGATCTCGATGATCACCGGCGGTCGTGCCGTACCCGAGCAGACGCGTCTTCAGCTCGAGGTGCAGAACAACATGATCTACGGCAACGAGAACGGCCAGCCCATCTACGACGAGAACGGCGACACCATTCCCGTTCCCGTCTGGGAGCAGTACATCCGCTACATGGATGACCTTCTCCACGGCGACCTCGGCACCTCCTACTCCAAGAAGCGCCCGGTCACGGACATCTTCGCCGAGAAGTACCCCTACACCATCAAGCTCGCCGCCTGCGCCATCTGCCTCGAGGCGGTGATGGGCATCGGCGCCGGCCTCATCTCGGCCGTCAAGCGCTACTCGTTCTGGGACGTCCTCGTGACGCTCGTGACCTCGGTGCTCGTGGCCGTCCCGGCGTTCTGGCTCGGCATGATCTTGCAGCTGATATTTGGCATCTGGCTCAAGGACCTCACGGGCGGGGCCTTCTCGATGCCCATCTCCGGCGCCGGCAGCCCGAGCTCGCCGTACCAGGACTGGATGCACTACATCCTCCCGGCGTTCACGCTGGCCTCGGTCTCCACGGCCTACACCGCGCGCATCATGCGCTCGCAGCTGCTTGACGTCCTCAACCAGGACTACATCCGCACGGCCAAGGCCAAGGGCCTCTCCAACCGTGCGGTCATCCTGCACCACGCCCTCAAGAACGCGCTCATCCCCGTCGTGACCTACATCGGCATCGACTTCGGTGCGATGATGGCGGGCGCCATCCTCACCGAGACGGTCTTCAACTGGCCCGGCGTGGGCTACGAGATCTACCGCGCCATCTCGGCGCGCGACTGGCCGCTCGTCATGGGCGGCGTCACGATCATCATCGTGGTGGTCATGATCATCAACCTCATCGTCGACATCAGCTATGCCTTCCTTGATCCTCGCATCAGGCTGGGTAGCAGCAAGAGCGAAGACTAGGAGGGCGGAACATGCTGTATCCGAGTCCCACCCAGCGTCTGGGGATGGAGGCCACGGCGGACGCCGCGGCTCAGGAGCACGACAAGGGCAGCGGCACGTCGCGCACGCTCTGGGGCGACGCCTGGAAGCGCCTGCGCCAGAACAAGCTCGCGATCATCGCCGCGTGCTGGATCATCTTCGTCGCCCTCGTCGCCATCACGGCCGACCTCTGGGCGCCCCAGCTGCTCGGCTCGCCCACGGCGGCCGACACCACGCAGATGGCCACGCAGTCGCTGCTGCCGCCGTCGCTCGACCACCCGTTCGGCACGGACGTCACCGGTCGTGACATCCTCGTCCGCGTGATCTACGGCGCGCGCATCTCGCTGACCATCGGTCTTCTCGCCACCGCGATCTCCACGGCCATCGGCCTCGTGATGGGCGCCCTCGCCGCGTACTACGGCGGCATCTGGGACACCATCATCATGCGCGCAGCGGACATCTTCCTGGCCTTCCCGTACGTGCTCTTCGTCCTGTGCCTGATCGCGGCCCTGGGGCAGAGCATCACGAACGTCTTCGTGGCCATCGGCATCCTGGGCTGGCCGAGCATCGCCCGCGTCTTCCGCTCCGCGATCCTCTCGGTCAAGGAGAACGACTACGTGGACGCCGCCCGCGCGATGGGCGCTTCCGACGCGCGCATCATCGCCCGCCACATCTTCCCCAACTCCGTGGCCTCCATCGTGGTCTACGCGACGATGAACATCGGCTCCGCCATCCTGTCCGAGGCGGCCATCTCCTTCCTCGGCATGGGCGTCCAGCCGCCCAACCCCTCCTGGGGCATCATGATCCAGGACGGTCAGGCCTACCTCATGACGGCGCCCTGGCTCATGATCATGCCGGGTCTCGCGATCCTCTCTACCGTGCTCGCCTTCACGCTGCTCGGTGACGGTCTGCGCGACGCCCTCGACGTCAAGATGAAGGATGCATGATGGCAAAGAAGAAGAACGATTACGTCGACCTCAAGACGCAGCCCATCCCCGAGGGCCAGCACCTGCTCGAGGTCGACAACCTCAAGATGTTTTTCCACACCGAGGACGGCGTGGTCAAGGCCGTCAACGGCGTCTCCTACACGCTCGACCGAGGCGAGACCCTGGGCGTGGTGGGCGAGTCCGGCTCCGGCAAGTCCGTGACGCACATGACCATCATGGGCCTCATCGACATGCCCCCGGGAAAGATCGAGGGCGGCGACGTCCGCTACCGCGGCCGCTCGCTTCTGGAGATGAGCGAGCAGGAGATGCAGCACATCCGCGGCAACGACATCGCGATGATCTTCCAGGACCCCATGACCTCCCTGAACCCGGTCTACAAGATCGGCCGTCAGGTGGGGGAGGGCCTGCGCCTGCACCGCGGCTACTCCAAGAAGGAGGCCCTCGCGCGCGCGACCGAGCTCCTGCGCCTGGTGGGCATCCCGTCCCCGGAGAAGCGCGTCAACGAGTACCCGCACCAGTTCTCCGGCGGCATGCGCCAGCGCGTCATGATCGCCATGGCGCTGGCCTGCGACCCTGACATCCTCATCGCCGACGAGCCCACCACGGCCCTGGACGTGACCATCCAGGCCCAGATTATCGAGCTCATGAAGGAGATGCAGGAGAAGAACGGCAACGCGATCATCATGATCACCCACGACCTGGGCGTCGTCGCCGACATGGCCGACAAGATCATGGTCATGTACGCCGGCCGTCCCGTGGAGTTCGGCACCGCCGACGAGATCTTCTACGAGAGCCGCCACCCCTACACCTGGGGCCTCATCCGCTCGATCCCCGAGCAGGCGATCGACGAGAAGAAGCCGCTCACGCCGATTCACGGCAACCCGCCGTCGCTCGTGAACCTGCCCTCCGGCTGCCCGTTCGCGCCGAGGTGCCCCTACGCCGTGGACATCTGCCACCAGAAGGAGCCCGAGCACATCGTCACCGAGTCCGGCCACTACTCGGCCTGCCACTTCGCGGACGACCCCGAGTTCCTCAAGTTCGCGCCCGACACGTCGCGTTCGCGCGGCAAGATCGCCACGGGCATGCCCGACACGCTCGACGTGACCCCGAAGGGAGGCGAGGCCTAATGGTCGACACCACGAAGGAGCCGCTGCTCAAGGTCGAGCACCTTTCCAAGGAGTTCCCCGCCGAGGCGGGCATGATCGCCGGGCGCTTCTCCAAGCGCGTGGTCTCCGCCGTCAAGGACATCTCGTTCGAGATCTACCCCGGCGAGACCTTCGGCCTGGTCGGCGAGTCCGGCTGCGGCAAGTCCACCACCGGCCGCTCGATCATGCGCCTCACCAACCCCACGGCGGGCCACGTGTACTTCCAGGGCAAAGACGTCGCGAAGATGAACAACAAGGAGCTCAAGGCCATGCGCCGCGAGATGCAGTTCGTCTTCCAGGACCCGCAGGCCTCGCTTAACCCGCGCATGACGATCGGCGAGATCGTCTCCGAGCCGATGACCATCCACGGCATCGGCACCAAGGAGGAGCGCATCGAGCGCGTCCGCGAACTGCTCGACGTCGTGGGCCTGAACCCGGAGCACATCAACCGCTACCCGCACGAGTTCTCCGGCGGCCAGCGCCAGCGCATCGGCATCGCCCGCGCCTTCGCGCTGCGCCCCAAGCTCATCATCTGCGACGAGCCGGTCTCCGCGCTCGACGTGTCCATCCAGGCGCAGGTGCTGAACCTGCTCAAGGACTTGCAGGACCACTTTGGCACCGCGTACCTCTTCATCGCGCATGACCTCTCCGTGGTCCAGCACATCTCCGACCGAGTGGCGGTGATGTACCTCGGCAAGATCGTGGAGATCTCCGACTGGAAGACCCTCTACACCGAGCCGCACCACCCCTACACGCAGTCGCTGCTCTCGGCCGTGCCGGTGCCAGACCCGGACGTCCAGAAGACCCGCAAGCGCATCATTCTGCCGGGCGACCCGCCCTCGCCGATCGACCCGCCGACGGGCTGCCGCTTCCACACGCGCTGCCCGATCGCCCAGGCGCACTGCTCCGAGGAGGAGCCGACGCTGCGCGAGGTCGCCCCGGGCCACCTCTGCGCGTGCCACTGCGCGGCCGTGAACCCGATCAAGGAGACCTCGATCGAGCTGTAGCCGCACGCTTGTATTGCGTTCCCGTGGAGGCGGGGTCGGGTTCGTCCCGGCCCCGCCTTTCTCGTGCGGCCGTGGCGCTGCGCTGCCGGCTCAGGTGGAGCAAACCGACGTTCTTCTCGCCAGACTGCGTACAAAACGTCTGAATGGCCCACCTGAGCGCTGTCGGCGGAGCGCACCGGCGCCGGCCGAGAAATTCCTCAAAATTGGGGCTTGCGCGTGGGAGGGGACTGGTGCATACTACTCCTTGCGCGAAAGCGCAGTGACAAGTCGGAGTGGCGGAATTGGCAGACGCGCTAGCTTGAGGTGCTAGTGACTGACTAAAAGGTCGTGCGGGTTCAAGTCCCGCCTCCGACACCACGAAAGCAGACGGGCCCCGTAAGGGGTCCGTTTTCGTATAGGTACGGCCTGCTCCCAAGAATCGGTGCCCCTGTACGGCGAGAAGAACGTTGCCCCCTGCGCGCCGTGGTACGCTAGCCAAAACGGACCGCGTGGAGGGGGCCTGCATGGCACAGGGCGCACTGAGCCGGCGCGTCGAGGGCATCGGGGAGGGGAGCGTCGTCGGGACGCTCGCCAAGCTCCTGCAGCTCAGTTGCGAGGCCGTGCTGGTCTTTGACGGCTCCGGGCGCGTCCTTCTGGCCAACGAGGAGGCATCCGAGCTCTTCCGCGCCCCCGAGGGGCTCGTGGGCTCCGACGTCCGCCTGCTCTTCCCCACGGGAGACGAGGGGGACGCCGCGGGGCCCTTCTCGGCTGCCGCGCTGCCCTTCCCGGTCGACGGGACGGCGGCGCGTTCCGTCTGCGCCGGCGCCTCGGGACGGGCCGTCTCCGTGCGCGTGCGCTGCGACACCGTCCGCGCCCCGGGCGAGACGTACCTGCTGCTGGCGCTCCCCGCAGACACGGGCGAGCTCGCCGACCGCGAGACGGAGCGCACGATCGCCGACCTGCGCCGCGCCAACCACCGGCTCTCGGGCACGCTGAACATCGTCCTGGACACGATCGACGCCGACGACCTCCAGGCGCTCTTCGGGCGCGTCCTCGAGGAGATCACGGACACCATGGAGGCCGACGGCACCCTCGTCTACCTCTCCGAGGCGGACGGCTTTCGCCTGCGCGGCGTCTCGAGCTCGCTGCTCGAGGAGCGCCCGGCGCGCTTCATGCCGTTCGGGCGCAGCATCGAGCGCGTCGCGGTGCGCGACGGGCGGACCGTGCGCCTGCGCGTGGTCGCGCCCGACGCGGGTGCGCTGCGACAGGGCCGCCTCACCGCGCGCGACGTCGTGAACGAGGAGACCCACGAGGTCCTGCGCGTGCGGACCTCGATGCTGCCGCCCTTCACGAGCTTCATGGTCGTGCCCGTGTGGTTCGGCGGGCACGTCATCTCGATCATCGAGGTCGGCTGGAGGCGCCTGCGCCCGATGCCCAAGGAGGACGCGCGCCTGCTCGACTCCGTGGCGCACTACCTCTCGGTCCAGCTGGCGAGCGCCTTCACCGCGCTCCGGTCGCAGCGGGCCGACGAGCTCGCCTCCCTCGAGACCGAGCTGCGCGAGGAGCTCCTCGACGCCGCCACGGCGGGGGAGGGGGCCGGCGCGCTCGACCGCCTGGACGACGTCCTGCGCGAGGTCGCCGACGAGCTCGACGCGGCCCTCGTCCCCGTGCACGCGGGCGGCGACGACGCCCTCGCGGTGGCCGACCTGCCCCTCAACGGCCCCCGGGAGCTCCCCGTCCGCCTGCGCGAGCTCACGGCCGACCACGCCTTCGACGGCGTGGCGGTGGTGCCGGTGCCCCCTGAAAGCGAGCTCTCCGCCACCCTGCGCGACCTCGGCGAGCCGTGCGTGGGCGCCCTGCTCGACCTCGGCGAGCCGGCGGGGCCGCAGCGCTACGCCCTGCTGCTGCGCCCGGACGGCGCGGAGCCGCTCGACGAGCTGGAGGCGGAGTTTTTGGCCGACCTCGTCTCGGACGTCTGCGACATCGCGCGCGGCGAGGCGGCGCGCGAGCAGGACAAGCGCATCGCGCAGGCGCTCCAGACGGGCATGAGAAACGAGCTGCAGGACGTGGACGGCATCACCGCCGAGGCGGTCTACTCGTCGGCCACGGCCTCGGCCTCGGTCGGCGGCGACTTCTACGACCTGATCCGCCTGCCGGGGCGGCGCGCCTGCGTGATCATGGGCGACGTCTCTGGCAAGGGCGTGGAGGCCGCCTCGGTCTCCGCCGCCGTCAAGACCGCGCTTGGGGCCTACGCCTGGGAGGGCCTCGCGCCCGCGCGCATGGTCCGCTCGCTCAACGAGTTCCTCCTGGGCTTCTCGCGCCTCGAGACCTTCGCCACGCTCTTCGTGGGCCTGATAGACCTCGACGGGGGTACGATCCGCTACTGCTCAGCCGGCCACCCGCCCGCGTTCATGGTGAGCGCCGACGCGAGCGAGATCTCCGCCCTGAACGTCCAGTCCGGCGTGGTGGGGGCCTTCCACGACATCGCGTACCAGGACGGCGTCGCCCGCATCCACGCAGGGGACGTGCTGCTGCTCTACACCGACGGCACGACCGAGGCGCGCGACCCGTCGGGGGAGTTCTTCGGCGAGGACGGCCTGCGCGAGGCGGCGATGCGCGAGTCGGCGGGCGAGAAGCCCTTCGAGGGCTTCGTGGAGCGCCTGCTGGCGACGCTCGACGCCTTCACCGGCAACCGGCTCGAGGATGACGTGGCCATCGTGGCGCTGCGCTTCGACGAGGTGGGGCTCGCGCCGGCCGAGAAGGGCGGCGCGCGGCGTTAGGCATCCGGCCGCGCGGGGAATAAGGACCACATGTCCGGCTCCGTGAACATAGCCATCGTTCCCGTGGAGGGAGACCTCGACGTCACGAGCACGCCCGCCGTGCGTCGGCGCATCGAGCGCCTCGCGGCGCACGGCTGCCGGCGCATCTTCGTGAACATGGCGGACGTGGGCTACGTGGACTCCGCCGGCCTGGGGCTCATCCTCTCGGAGCTGCGCCACCTGCGGCGGCTGGGCGGCCTGCTCTCGCTCATCAACGTCTCCGACCAGTTGTACCTTGCGCTGCGGCGCATGCGCATGCTCGACTTCATGCCCGTGCGGCGCGCCCGCGCCGTCTCGCGGGTCACGAGCCTCGACCCCTCGGTGCTCCCGCTGCGGCGCATGACGTTTCGCGTGGACGAGCGCACGCTCTCCGAGGCGCGCGAGCGCGTGGGCGAGCTGCTGGCCACGATGCCCTTCTCGCCGGACGACGTCTTTGACATGAAGCTCGCCTGCGGGGAGGCCCTCGGCAACGCCGTCGACCACACCTGCGAGGGGGGCGTGCTCGTCACGGTGGTGGCCTATCCCGACCGGGCGCTCGTGGAGGTCTCCGACTGCGGGTGCGGCTTCGAGGTCCCCGACGACGGCGAGCTCCCCGAGACGGGCGCGTTCGCCGAGCGCGGGCGCGGGATCAAGCTCATGCGCCTGCTCGTCGACTCGGTGAGCATCTCGCTCAAGCGGGCGGGGGAGGGGACCGTGGTGCGCCTCGTGAAGCTGGTCCGGCCCGAGAAGCGCGCCCCGGCATGCTAGGCACGCTGCGGATTCATCGTTTCTCCATCTCCGGGCAAACCAAGGCTTGCGCGAGCGGCCCCCGGCCCGTATAGTATTCCCTGCTTTTGCGGGCTTAGCGCAGTTGGTAGCGCGCAACCTTGCCAAGGTTGAGGTCGCGGGTTCGAACCCCGTAGCCCGCTCCATGCACCCTCCGGCCGATTCCCTCGGCCTTTTTCATACGGCGAAGTGGCCAAGTGGTAAGGCACGGGCCTGCAAAGCCCTGACCCCCGGTTCGAATCCGGGCTTCGCCTCCAGAACGTGACGGGCGCCCCCAGTGGGCGCCCTTTTCCGTGCCGCTGCGGCTGATGCCCCTCTGCTCCCGCGATTAACGTGCTCAATCATACAAGCGCGTAATTTCCACCTGCTGATATAGAAAGTTGTGCTGAATCGAGCGCGTTATCTCGGGCGAGATGGACGGTGCGGCCGAGAGGGCCGCGCCGGGCGAGAAGAACGTCGGGCCGCCGTCCAAATTTTCGCTTGCGTCCGGGCGGACGTTCCCGTATCATTACTCCTTGCGTCGCGGGCTTAGCGCAGTTGGTAGCGCGCAACCTTGCCAAGGTTGAGGTCGCGGGTTCGAACCCCGTAGCCCGCTCCAGAAACTCTCGAGGGCCGGTCATGTACCGGCCCTCTTTGTTATGCTTGAGGGGTTGTCGCACGACCGTTTCGAGGAGCCGCTGCACCCATGTTTCTCTCCCTCATCTTCGTGGCGTTTCTCTTTGCCGTGATCCAGGGGTTCGTGCGCGTGGTCGTCTTCTTCTGGGAGTGGCTGTCGCGCGGGGACCAGCTCGGGGAGGAGAGCGTCGAGCGCGCCGAGAGCGCCCTCGAGGAGTCCGAGGACGTCCTCGAGCGCGAGCTCGCCCGCGCCGAGCGTGAGCGCGGCCTGGGGCGCCTGTTCGCCCGCTGGCACGCCTCGCACGAGGCCATCGACGAGTACCTCGACCACCTGCATCTGGGCTGGTACCAGGCCGTCATCATCTTCTTCCTCGGCTCGATGGCGGGCCTGCTCATCGAGGAGGTCTGGATGCTCGTGAGCTCCGGCCTCACCGAGAGCCGCGTGGGCCTCGTGTGGGGGCCCTTCTCGCCGCTCTACGGCCTGGGCGCGGTGCTGCTCACGTGGATGAGCTTCTTCCTGCGCTCGCGCGGGGCGCGCGGCTGGCAGGTGTTTCTCGTCTCCGCGCTCGTGGGCGGCGTGCTGGAGCAGTTCGCGGGATGGTCCATGTCCACGTTCTTTGACGCGGAGTCCTGGACCTACCTCGGGCTGCCCGACCACATCACGCAGTGGGTCGCATGGCGCTTCCTCGTGGCGTGGGGCGTGCTGGGGCTCGTGTGGTGCCGCGCCGTCATGCCGCGCCTGCTCTACCAGATCGGCATGCCCACCACGCGCCGCCAGGCGGTCTTCGTGACCCTCGTGGCCATCTACCTGGTGGCTGACGTGGCGATGACGCTCGTGTGCTTTGACCGCAAGACCGCGCGCGACGCGGGCGTGCCGCCGGCCAACGCCTTCGAGCAGTGGGTGGACACCAACTACGACGACGAGTTCATCTCGAGCCGCTTCCAGAACCTCAAGATCGGCGACCGGCGCGACCTCGTGGACGAGAACGGCAACATCGTGCTGGACGAGAACGGCAACGCGGTGAGCCGGGGCGGTGAGCGCCCGTGACGCGCGAGGTCTACCTGGACTACGCGGCGGCCACGCCGGTCGACCCGGAGGTCGCGGCCGTGATGGTGCCCTACCTCACGGAGCGCTTCTGGAATCCGTCGGCGCCCTACGCGCGCGCCCGCGAGGTGCGCGACGACGTGGAGCGCGCCCGCGGCACCGTGGCGCGGCTCATCGGCGCGCGCCCGGACTGCCTCACGTTCACGGCGGGCGCCACGGAGGCGAACAACCTCGCCTTCGCGGCGGTGGAGGGCCACGTGGTCGTGGACGCGATCGAGCACGAGAGCGTGCTCGCCTGCGCCGGCACGCACGCCCGTCGCACGGTGCGCGTGGGGCCGGACGGCCTCGTGGACCCGGCGGCGGTGGCGCGCGCGATCCGGCCGGACACCGAGCTCGTTTCGGTGGAGCTCGCCAACGGCGAGATCGGCTGCGTGCAGCCCGTGCGGGAGATCTCGCGCGTGGTGGCGGCCGAGCGCGCGCGGCGCCTGGAGGCCGGGGAGACGACACCCATCTACCTGCACTCGGACGCCTCGCAGGCGGCGGGCGCCCTCTCGGTGAACGTGGCCACGCTGGGCGTGGACCTGCTCACGCTCTCCGCCGCCAAGATTTACGGCCCCAAGCAGGTGGGCGTGCTCTGGGCCTCCGAGGACGTGCGGCTGCGCCCGCTCGTCTACGGCGGTGGCCAGGAGGGCGGTGTGCGCTCGGGCACGGAGAACGTGGCCGGCATCGTGGGGTTCGCGAGGGCGCTGGAGCTCGCGAGCGAGCGGCGCGGCGAGGAGGCCCGTCGGCTCGCGGGCCTGCGGGAGCGGCTGCTGGAGGGGCTTCTCGCCCGCGTGCCGTCAATGGTGGTGAGCGGTCCTGCGAACCCCAGGCGGCGGCTGCCGGGCCTGCTGCACGTGTCCTTCTCGGGCGTGGAGGCGCGCCGGCTCGTGATTGCGCTCGAGCGCGCGGGGGTCTCCGTGGGCACGGGCTCGGCCTGCGCGGCCAGCCGCATGCGCGTGAGTCACGTGCTGGAGGCCATCGGCATGCCGCGCGCGCTCGCGGAGGGCAGCCTGCGCCTCACGCTGGGGCGCGGCACCACCGAGGAGGACGTTGACTACGCCGCGGGCGCCATCGCGGAGGCCGTGCGGGCGGAGGCGGCGCGCACGGGCCTTACCGACGCGGGCATGGCTGCGCTCGCCGGCGACTGGGGGCACCGCTGATGGCGCGCGTCTTCTGCGGGCTCTCGGGCGGCGTGGACTCCGCGCTCGCGGCGGCGCTGCTGGTGGAGGCCGGCCACGACGTGACGGCCGTCTACATGCGCAACTGGTCGCGCGACCTGCCGGGCTTTCGGTGCCCGTGGGCGCGCGAGCTCGCGGACGCGGAGCGCGTGGCCGTGACGCTGGGGATCGACCTCGAGGTCTGGGACTGCGAGGCCGAGTACAAGGCCACAGTCGTGGACTACCTCGTGGACGCCTACGCGCACGGCCGCACGCCCAACCCGGACGTCATGTGCAACCAGACGGTCAAGTTCGGGACCTTCCTCGAGCGCGCGCTCGCGGCCGGGGCGGACTTTGTGGCGACGGGCCACTACGGGCGCGTGGAGCGCGGCGAGGACGGGCGCACGCGCCTGCTGCGCGCCCGCGACGAGCACAAGGACCAGACGTACTTCCTCTGGCGCGTGGGCGAGGAGGCCCTGGCGCGCACGCTCCTTCCCGTGGGCGAGATCCGCGACAAGGCCGAGGTGCGCCGGATGTGCGCCGAGCGCGGCCTGGGCGTGGAGAACAAGCCGGACTCCGACGGCATCTGCTTCGTGGGGCCGGTGGGCATCCGCACGTTTCTTCTGGACGCGCTCGAGCGGCGCGCCGGGGACGTGGTGGAGTGGGAGACCGGGCGCGTGCTCGGGCGCCACGACGGCGCGTTCCTCTTCACGGTGGGGCAGCGGCGCGGCCTTGACCTCGGCGGCGGTCCCGCTCGCTACGTGGTCAGGACGGACGTCGAGAAGAACGTGGTGTACGTGACGGCGGACCGGATGAGCCCGGCGCTCTTCACGCGGGAGATGGCCCTTGACGACGTGCGCTGGATCTCCGGCGAGGCGCCCGCGCCGGGCCGCTATCTGGTGCGGACGCGCCACACGGGGGAGCTCCGCGAGGCGGAGCTCGATGGCGCCGTGTTGCGCTTCGAAGAACCGGTGCGCCGCGTGGCGCCCGGCCAGTCCGCCGTGGTCTACGATGGCCCTCGCTGCCTCGGCGGCGGCATCGTCTGTTAATTGGGGACAGTCCCCAATTAACAGAAACGATTGATATAACTAATTTGTGGGAATTGGGGACTGTCCCCAATTAACAGGGGGGGGAGCCATGTCGATCGAGAGGGCCCGCGCGCACCTCGCGCAGTTCGGCGCGGACGCGCGCATCCGCGAGTTCGAGGAGTCGAGCGCCACGGTGGAGCTCGCGGCGGCGGCCGTGGGCACCGAGCCCGCGCGCATCGCCAAGACGCTCAGCTTCATGGTGGGGGGGACGCCCACGCTGATCGTCTTCGCCGGAGACGCCCGCGTCAACAACCCGGCCTTCAAGGCGACCTTCCACACCAAGGCCAAGATGCTCACGCCCGACCAGGCCGAGCAGCTGATCGGCCACGCGGTGGGCGGCGTGTGCCCGTTCGGCGTGGAGCCGGGGGTGGACGTGTTTCTCGACGAGTCGCTCAGGCGCTTCGAGACCGTGTGGCCGGCCGCCGGCAGCTCCAACTCCGCGATCGAGCTCACCCTGGACGAGCTCGAGCGCTTCTCCGGCGCACGGGGCTGGGTCGACGTGGCCAAGGGCTGGAGAGACGAAGAATTGCCGTAGACGCGCCGCCGGCGGGCCGCGAGCGCGCGCTCCCCTTCCCCGCGCGTTACACTTGACTGACTGGACCCATGACGCACGCGACGGGAGCGCACGTGGCAGCAGACGAGAAGAGCCCCAAGAAGGCCAGCGCGGCGGCCAAGACCAAGAAGGTCCCGCTGAAGGTCTCCGCCGTGCGCACGGTCTCGCCCGAGGACAGCGCTGCCGACAAGAAGTCAATGGGGCAGGTGCGCACGACCTTCATCTTCCTGGGCTTCGTGGCACTGGCCTATGCCGCCTACCTGGTCTTCTCCGGTCAGGTCGACGAGTTCGTGACGTCGCTCGCCGGCGTGGACCTGACCTGGATCGCGGCGGGCGTGGTCTGCTTCCTCTTCTACTACGTCTTTGGCGTGCTGGCCTATGCGCTCTCGATCATCGCTGACCCGGACAACCCCGTGGGCATCCGCGACCTCATGAGCGTGGAGGCCTCCGGCGTCTTCTTCATGCGCCTGACACCCAACAGCGCGGGCGCCCCGCCGGCGCAGATCTACCGCCTCACGCGCGCGGGCCTGTCGGTGGGCGAGGCGAGCGCCCTCAACTTCACGCGCACGGTGCTCTACGAGGCGGGCGAGGGCGTCTTCGCGGCGATCATGCTCGTCTTCTGCGGGGGCTACTTCTACGAGACCTTCGGCGACGTCACGCTGATCGGCCTCTTCCTCTTTGGCTTCAAGGTGGTGCAGGTGGGCGCGATGCTCTTCCTGTGCCTGTTCCCCAAGCCGGTCGTGGCGATCGGCAACTGGGCGCTGCGCTTCGCCAACCGGCGCGGCTGGCTCAAGGACGAGAAGTACGAGAGCGCTTACGAGATGGTCAACACGCAGGTGGTCAAGTTCTCTGCCGCCTTCAAGCGCTCCGCGAAAAACGTCCGCGAGATGCTGCTCACGATGGCGGTGACGCTGCTGCAGCTCGGCTGCATGTACGCGCTGCCGTGGTTCGTGCTGCGCTCCTTCGGCGAGCCGGCGGACTTCCTGATCTGCCTGGCGTCCGGCTCCATGCTGGAGCTGCTGATCAACGCGGTGCCGCTGCCGGGCGGCGCGGGCGGCGCCGAGGTGGGCTTCGCGATCCTGTTCCAGGGCATGTACGGCGTGCACACCACGGCCGGCTTCGTGATCTGGCGCGCCGTGGAGTACCTGCTGCCGGTGCTGATCGCCGCGCCGTGCATGGGCATGCGCTCCAAGAGCGGCGAGAGCCTCAACCGCCGCTGGAACCGCGCGCGCAAGAAGATCGTGGGCCTCGTGAGCGGGCGGGGCTCCGGCAGGCGCGTGGCGGCGCGCGGCGGCGTCACCGTGAGGCCCGGGGCCAAGAAGAAGGTCGTGGTGTCCGGCGGCGGCGCGAAGGCGGGCGGCTCCGACGTCCAGGCGCGCATCGCAGCCGGCAAGGCGGCCGCCGCCAAGAAGGACGCCGCCGAGAAGTAGGGGCGCGGGCGTTTTGGCCGATCTCTCAGAATCTCGAAATTTGTGCTTGCGCTCCGGGCGGGTTCCTTGCTAATATATCCCTCGCGCTGCGGTCCCCAAGCAGTGCGGAACATACGGGCGTTTAGCTCAGGGGGAGAGCGCTTCCCTGACACGGAAGAGGTCACAAGTTCAAATCTTGTAACGCCCACCAAACTCTCGCAGGTCGGAGGCAGCTGCTTCCGATCTGTTTTTGTACGCGCCCTCTGTCCGGGGCCTCACGTATGATGGAGCTGGTTCGGTCCGCGTGGATGGAGGCGAACGATGGACGCCAACGGCAACCTCACCGCCGTCGAGCTTTTCGCCGGCGCTGGCGGCCTTCTGCTCGGCACCTCCCTTGCGGGGTTCAGGCACCTTGCCGCCGCCGAGTGGGAGCACAACTGCTGCAACACCCTTCGCCTCAATCAGGAGAAGGGCTACCCTCTCATCGACGGCGACATGCGGATCATCGAGGGCGACGTCCGCGACGTGGACTGGTCGTTTCTGCCGGACGACATCGACCTTCTCGCCGGCGGGCCGCCCTGCCAGCCGTTCTCCCTGGGCGGGCTGGCCCGCGCCGAGGCCGACAAGCGCGACATGTTCCCCGCCTACACCGCCGTCCTCGCCGAGCTGAGGCCGCGTGCGTTCATCTGCGAGAACGTCAAGGGGCTCACGCGCGAGTCCTTCCATCAGTACTACGAGTACATCCTCCTGCGGCTCCAGCACCCCTCGCTCTCCAGGCGAGCGGGGGAGACGTGGGAGCAGCACGCCGTCCGTCTGTCCCGCACCCATACGAGCGCCGACCATGAGGCCGTGCGGTACGAGGTCGTCCCGACCGTCATCGACGCCGCCGACTACGGCGTGCCCCAGCATCGCCATCGCGTCATCATCGTCGGCTTCCGCTCCGACGTCGAGGCCTCCTGGGCCTTCCCGGAGCGCACCCACGGGCGCGGCCGGCTGCCGTGGGTCACGCTCGGCGAGGCGATCGAGGGCGTCCCCGCGCTCAACAACGAGTCTCGCGGCGGCGAGGCCCGGTCGTATCCCGGTCACACCGGCTCGCCGCTCGACAGGCCCAGCAAGACCATCAAGGCGGGCGTCCACGGCGTCCCCGGCGGCGAGAACACCATCAGGTTCGACGACGGCTCGCTGCGCTACATGACCGTGCGCGAGGCCGCGCGCGTCCAGACGTTCCCGGACGGCTACGAGTTCACAGGCGCATGGAGCGAGGGCATGCGCCAGATCGGCAACGCCGTTCCCGTCGAGCTCGCCCGGGTGGTCGCCTCCTCCGTCGCGTGCGCCCTGCGCGAGGACACGGCGCGCAGGTGGTTCGACGACGCCCTCACGTCCGGGCCGTGCGAGGAGGTCAGACATGAAGCCGCGCTCGTATAACCCGCTCGACTACGCCTCCCTCTCGGAGTCGCTCGCCCGCGAGCTGATGAGCTCCGAGCTGATGCCGCTCGCCGACATCGAGCGGTTCTACGGGGACGGCGTCTACGCCCTCTTCTACAGCGGCGACTTCCCCGCCTATCGGGAGCTCTCGGGCGTCAACCTCGCCGACCCCGGCACGTTTCCCATCTACATCGGCAAGGCGAGCCCCAAGACCCTGACGGGCAACGAGCTGGACACCAGCGCCGTCGACACGCCGAGGGCCGGCACCCGTCTCTACGACCGCGTGGCGAGCGACCATCGCGCGTCGATCGAGGCGGCCACCAACCTGAGGGTCGAGGACTTCTCGTGCCGCATGCTCGTCCTCAACGCGGTCTGGGTGCCCCTCACGGAGTCGGCCCTCATCGCCCGCTACGTGCCGGTGTGGAACTCGATCGTGCCCGGCTTTGGCAACCACGCTCCCGGCAGGGGCCGCGCCGCGGGCAAGATCTCCCGCTGGGACATCCTCCATCCGGGGCGGGGTCGTGAGACCGCGACGGCGCCGACGGTCACCTTCGAGCAGATCTGCGAGGAGGTCGAGGCGGCCATCCACGAGCGCGTCAGGCTGCTCGGCCTCTAGGGAAGCGCAGGACCCCGCCCCCTGAGCGCACGCCCCGGGCGCGCCGCGCGGGCTAGCTCACGAGCCGGCCGAACTCCAGGTACGTGATCGTCTGCAGGTCCGCGTAGGCCTCCGACACCGTGGCCGCCTCGTCGAGCGGGACCCAGGTTCCCTCGAGGTCGCGGACGCCCATGGCAGTGACGGCCGGGAGCGTCTCGCTGGCGACCACCTGGGCCTTCTGAAGGTCGGTCATGGGGGCTCCCACCGCGTCGAGCGCGAGCGCCGTCACGTACGAGATGCCCGCGTCGCGCGTGGGGCTGTCCTGGTCCGCGCCGGCGACGTCGTAGTTGGCCCAGACCATGTAGGTGGTCTCGTAGAGGCGCGTCTCGTGCTCGTAGCCGCTCTCCCCGGGATGGAGGGCGTCGTTGACGAAGGGCGCACAGTACGGCTCGTGGTCGCCGAGAAAGACCACGACCACCGGGCGGTCGAGCTCCTCGAGCTCGGCGAGAAACTCCTCGAGCGCGCGGTCGGACTCCTCGATGCAGGCGAGGTACTCGCTGAGCTGGGCGTTCTCCTCCTCGGTGAGCCCGTCGATGGAGTATTGGGGCACCTCTCCGAGGTTGTTCTGCGCGTAGCCGGAGTGGTTCTGCATCGTGAGGTCGAGGACGAACTGCGGCTGGTCGCTCGACTCCAGCACCTCGAGCACCTTGTCGTAGGTGGCGGCGTCGGAGACGCCGCTGTGGAACCACTCGTCGCCCGCGAAGTCCTCGGCGGAGAGGTAGGTGTCAAACCCGAGGCCCGCGTAGGCGGTCAGACGGTTGTAGTTGTTGGGGTTGTTGGGGTGCATGGCCGTGGTCGCGTAGCCGAGGTCCCTGAACTGCTGGACCACGCTCGGCCCCAGGCTCAGGTCATAGAGGGAGAAGGGGTACTTCCCCTCGCCCACGTAGGCGAGCGAGACGCCAGTGAGCAGCTCGAACTCCGAGTTCGCGGTGCCGCCGCCTGTGGTGGAGACGGAAAGCGCGCCGCGCAGCAGGTCGTCGTCACGGGAGTTGTAGCGCTCGGGGCCGGCGTAGCCCCACGGCTCGCCGCCGAGCGAGTTGAGGTCGGCGAAGGTCTCGTTGACCACGTAGACGACCGAGGGCTGCAGCTCGCTGAACTGCTCCTCGGCTGCCTTGCGGCTCTCCGAGGCGCCGCGCGTCTCGTCGTAGGCGGCGACGTAGGAGGCCTCGAGCTTCTCGGCGGCCTCGTCGGAGTAGCCCTCGGGCACCTCGATCGCGAGGTCCTGCGTCACGGCGACGAACGCGGGGAGAAACCCGTGCGTGTGGTAAGTCCAGACCGTGTTCCAGTAGCTGATCTCCACCCCGAGGTCCTCGTAGGACGGCAGCGCCACGCCGAGCGCGACGGCGAGGGCGCAGGCGAGGCCGGCGGCGACGTTGCGCAGCGCCGTGTGGGGGTGCGCGTCGGCCTGCGCGGCGGGGAAGACGGGCATGAGCGAGCTCACGGCCACGCAGAGCAGCCAGCACGAGAGGCCGAGAAGAACCTGCCCGCTGACCACGTAGACGTAGCCCCCGCTCACGGCGGCGGCGGTGCCGAGGACGAGCAGGTCGGTCGGCAGGATCGCGGCGCCCTTGAAGGACATGACGAAGAACTCCGCGATGCCGACAATGACGAGGACCGTGGAGAGGGCCGCGACGCCCGCGCCGCGCCGCTGGAGGAGGAAGTAGAGCGCGAGGTCGGCCCCCAGGATGAGCGCGCACTCCAGCAGCGCGAACTGGGGGAGGATCGTGTCGGCGTCAACGGCGGAGGGCAGCTCGAGCGCGACGAAGGCGAGCGCCGTGCAGAGGAGCAACGAGCCGACGAAGGCGGCGGCGCGCACGCGAGCCCCCTTGGCGGCGAGCGCCGACCGCACGCGGTCGCGCCCGAGCGCGCACGCGCCCGCGACGAGCGCCGCCGCGCAGAAGGCCACGATCTCGGCGCGTCCCTCGTGGTAGAGGTCGAGGCCGAGCCACGCGGCGAGCCACACGAGCGCGAGCACGGGCACGGCGAGCCACGCGACGGTCGCGGGGCGCGGCCGCCCGTCGCGGCGGGCGAGCAGGACCGTGCCGGCGACGAGTGCGGCGAGCGAGAGCAGGGGGGCGAGGAGGCGAAGGCTGATCATGGGGCTTTCCTGACGACGGGTTTACGAACCCCTTATCATACGGGACCCGTGTCAAAAACGTGTGCAGGCTCGCCCGCGCGCGTCGCCCCGATGCGCCCGGACCGCGCCGTCCTTCTCGCCCGTGCTATCCCAGCTCGCTCGCGAACTCGAGGTAGGTGATCTGCGCCATGTCGTCATAGGCTGAGGGCAGCGCGTCCTCGTCGTCGATCGCGACCCAGGCCCCGTCGTCCAGCTGGGCGCCCGCCAGGCTCAGCAGGGGAATCTCCTCGCTGGCCACGAGCTGCGCCTTCTGGAAGTCCGTGAGCGGCGCGCCGATGGCCTCGAGCGTCGCCGCAGAGAGGTAGGAGATGCTTGCGTGCGCACGCCCGTCGCCCTGCGCGCCTGCGACTCCGGCCACGTCGTAGTTGGTCCAGACGGAGTAGGTGGTCTCGTAGAGGCGCCGGTTGCGCGTGAGGGCGTCCTCGTTGGTGCCGTAGAGGGCGTCGCAGAGGTCCCGCGAGAGCTTGGGCTGATGGTCGCCAAAGAACACGACGATCACGGGCCGGTCGAGCCCCTCGAGCTCGGCGAGGAACTCCGCGAGCGCGCGGTCGGACTCCTCGATGCAGGCGAGGTACTCGCTGAGCTGGGCGTTCTGCGCCTCGTCGAGCCCCTCGACGGCGTACCGGGGGACCTCCCCTATGTTGTTCTGGTCGTAGCCGGAGTGGTTCTGCATGGTGACGTCAAAGATGAGCTGGGGGCCGTCGTCCTGCTCCAGCAGCTCGAGGACCCTGTCGTAGGTCTCCTCGTCCGAGACGCCGCTGTGAAACCGCTCGGCGCCCTCGAAGTCGTCGATCGTGAGGAAGCGGTCGAAGCCGAGCGCCTCGTAGACGCGGCCGCGGTTCCAGTTGCTCGTGAGGTTGGGGTGGATTGCGGTGGTCGCGTAGCCAAGCTCGGAGAACTGGCGCACCAGGCTGGGCGCCCCGGAGAGGTCGTAGAGCGAGTAGGGGTACTTACCGTCGCCGAGGTAGGGGAGCGAGACGCCGGTCAGGAACTCGAACTCCGTGTTGCAGGTCGCGGCGCCGTGGACGGAGACGAGGAGCTCGCCGGTCATGAGGCGGTCCGTGGCCGCGTTGTAGCGCGTCGGCCCCTCGTAGCCCCAGGAGGCGCCGTCGAGGAGGCTGAGGTCGGCGAAGGTCTCGTTCATGATGCAGACGACCGTAGGCCGCAGCTCGTCGAACTGCGCCTCGGCTGCGGCGCGGCCTGCGTCTAGGCCGCGGGTCTCGTCGTAACGCGCGGCGTAGGAGCGCTCCAGTTCGGCGGCGCCCTCGGCCGCGTAGCCCTCGGGCATCGGCACGGGAAGATCCTGCGCGACGGCGACGAACGTGGTGAGGAAGCCCTGCCGGCGGTAGTAGTCGAGCGAGTACCAGTAGTACATCCCCAGGCCCAGGTCGTCAAAGTAGCTGGGCACGGTGACGCCGGTGACGAGCGCGGCGAGAAGGGCGGCGGAGGCGGCGAGGTTGGCGCCGACGCGCCGGGCGCGGGCACGGAGGGTCGTCGCCCCCGGCGCCGCCGGCACTACGAGCGCCGAGGCCGCTGCGGCGAGCAGCAGGCAGGCGAGGCCGAGGATGACGCCCCCGTCCACGGCGTAGACGTAGCCGCCGCTCACGGCCGCCGCAGTCCCGAGAACGAAGAGGTCGTTGGGCAGGATGGCGGCGCCCTTGAAGGTCGCGACGAAGAACTGCGCGAGGCCGACGAAAAAGCAGGCGCCGACCCCCAGCGCCACGCCCGCGCCGTGCCGCTGGAAGAGGAAGAGCAGGCACGCCAGCGCCGCGAGGATGAGGAGGCACTCGATCAGGGCAAACCTACGGACCATCTCGGGCAGGAGGGTGTTGTAGGGCAGTTCGAGCGCCAGGAAGCCGAGCGCCGTGCAGGCGAGAAGGACGCCCGTGCCGAGAAGGGCGCGCACGAGCCGGACCCGCGCGCCGCGCCGCTCTGCCCACGCGTCGACGGCCGCGAGCGCCCGGCGGCGGCCCAGCGCCGAGGCGGCCGCCACGAGCGCCGCGCCGTCCAGCGCGACCAGCTCGGCGGCACCGCCCCGGTAGAGCCCGAGCGTGCACCACGCGCAGGCGGCCGCGAGCGCGACGAGGGGCACGGCGAGCCAGCAGAGGTCGCTCAGGCGCGGCCGGCTCCCGGCGCGGGCGAGGCGGAGGGCGGACACGACGACGGCGGCGACGGCCGCCAGGGGAACGAGGGCCAGAGGCGATGCGGGCATGGGCGTCCTTGTGGTCAGGTTACTGAAAACTTGCGGGAGGGCCCATGATACGGGCTCCGCGTCAAGAACGTGCGCAGGCCGGGCGACCCGCGTCCGGCGGCTCTGCTAGGATGGCCCCATGAGCGGAGCAGACCTGACATATCGCGACTACGCCGCCTTCGCGCGGATGAGCGCCGAGGAGATCGCGCGCGACTGCGAGGTGCAGACGTTCCATGCCTCGGGCCCCGGGGGCCAGGGCGTGAACACGGCCGACTCCGCCGTGCGCATGCGCCACGTGCCGACCGGGATCGTGGTGGTGTCGCGTGAGGAGCGCAGCCAGCTGCGCAACCGCGAGCGCTGCGTCGAGAAGATCCTCGAGGCCTGCCGCCGGCGCTCCCGCCCGCCGCGCCCGCGCAAGAGGACGCACGTCTCCGCCGCGCAGAAGCGCAGGCGGCTGGAGGCCAAGCGCGCCCGCAGTAAGGTGAAGCAGCTCCGCCGCCGCGTGGAGGGGGAGTAGGGCCCGGCGCCTATCCCACGCTTCCGAGCCAGCGGCGCACGTCGGACCCTGCGGTCACGAGCAGCACCGCCCCGGCGACCGCCGCGACGGCGGAGAGCGCCCAGAGGTCGAACGCGACGTCGAAGGGGGCCAGCTGCACGGGGAACATCACCCGCCCGCCGACCTCCGGGTCCAGGCCGAGCATCGTGAGCACGAGGGTCGCCACGGCGACAAAGACCGCGAACACGGCGGCCATGCCGAAGAGCATCCGGCTCATGAGCGCCACGCTCGTCCGCGACGCCTCGCGCGCGGCCTCGCTTCTGTGCGCGAGGGCGCGCAGGTTGAGCGCGCGCCGGCGCATGACCAGGTAGCCCGTCAGCACCACGAACGCGAGTATCAGGTAGAACAGAGCGAAGATCCCCACGCAGGGGTTGAGCGCGCAGAGCAGCATCGCTCCGCACAGAAGGCCGAACCCCGCCCAGAACGTCCGTGACTGTCGCATGTCCCCGCCCCTCTCGCCGTGGTCGTCTCACACATGGTAGCCCCGGAGGCCCCCGCCCCGGGGGCAAGTAAGATAATTGCCGCAGCCGCTGCGCCCTTTTGCCATTGAAGCGCCCCGTGCCTCCCGCCACGATGGATTCGAGGAGGGCCGAGATGATCGAGCTGAGCAGACGACAGAAGGCGTGCCTGCGGTACCTGAGCCGACGGGACGACCACGTCACGACCGCCCTTCTCGCCCATCGTCTGGGCGTGTCGGAGCGAACCGTGCGCTCCGACCTCGGCGTCGTAGGGGCGTACGTGCGCGAGCGGGGTGCCGAGCTCGACCGCGTCCCGGGCCTCGGGGTTCGCGTGGTGGCCGGAGACGCCGCCCGCGACGCCCTTCTCGCCGCGCTCGACGAGCCCGACACCGCCTATCCGGACCGCGAGGACCGCGTCGTGGCGGCGGCGGTCCTGCTGCTCGTGCGCCCCACGGTCACCTTCCAGCAGATCGCCGAGCTCTGCGGCGTGAGCAGGCAGACCGTCGTCGCGCAGTGCGACGACGTGGCCGCGCTCTTCGGGGCGTCGGGCATCGAGCTCTGCCGCGAGCAGGGCGTGGGGTCCTTCCTGCGGGGGCCCGAGCTCGAGATGCGCCACTGCCTCACGAGGCTCGTCACCCGCGAGGACGCGCGCGACGTCGCGCGGCCGATCGCGCGCCGCGAGCTCGCGCCCGACCACCTCGCGCGCGCCGAGCGCCTGGTCGCGGACATCGAGCGTCTTCAGGGTGCCTCCTTCGTCGACGGCGACGCGCTCGTCATCTCCCTTGCGTACGCGATCGAGCGCGTCGCCGCCGGCAGGGTCATAGCCGAGTCGGCCGCCGTCCCGCAGGCCCCGGCCGCCCCGGCGGACGAGGTCGCGAGCGCCCCGGAAGCTACGGACGACCTCTTCCTCCGCTCGCTGAGCGAGCTCTTGTGCGACGCCTTCGACCGGCCGCAGGAGCGCCGCTACGCGGGCTCGCTCGTCTTCGCGCAGCGCACCACGAGCGTGGGCGCCATGCACCGCGTCCCGCCCGCGACCGACGACGAGGCGGCCCAGATCTCGCGCGACCTCATCGCGGCCCTGCGCGAGCTGCACGTGATCGACGAGGGCGCCCTCCAGCACCTCATCGACGGCCTCACCACGCACCTGCGCGCCGCCATCTACCGGTGCCGCAACGACATCCAGGTGGAGAGCGAGCTCCCGCGCCAGCTCATGGCCTCCATCTCGCTGCTCTACGACTTCACGCGCGAGCAGATGCGCCTCGCCGAGCGGCGCTACGGCATCAGCCTCAACGAGGCGGAGATCGCCTACGTCGCGATGTACCTCGACGCCATCTACGAGTCGAGCGCCCGGGACTCCGTGGTCCTCAAGGTGCTCTTCGTGTGTCCCTTCGGGCTGGCGTCGAGCTCGGTGCTCATGACGCGGCTCTCCTACGCGCTCGCGGAGTGCACCGTCGTGGGGCCCATGACCGAGGCCGAGGCGCGCGACTACGTGGCGAGAAACCCCGTGGACCTCGTCGTCTCCACCACGGACTGCCGTCTGCCCGACGTCCCGGTGATGACCGTGGACCCGCTGCTGCGCCAGTCGGAGATCGAGCGCGTCAAGAGCCAGATCATGCAGCTCTCCTACTCCAAGGTCTGCTCGCACTTCCTGCGCTCGTACGCGACCACGGGACCGGACGAGGACGTCATGCACCACGTGCGGGACTTCGTGCGCCCGGAGGACGTCCGCGTGGGCGTGGACTGCGACGACTGGCGCGAGGCCATCAGCGTCGCCGCCCGGCCGCTGCTGGAGCGCGGCGCCATCGAGGAGCGCTACGTGGAGCGCATGGTCGCGGCGGTCGAGGACTTTGGCCCCTACATGGTGCTCACGCCCCGCACGGCGTACGTGCACGCGGGCATGGCCGACGGCGCGCGCGAGAACTGCGCCTCGGTGCTGGTGCTGAGCCATGACGTGCCCTTCGGGCCGCGCGGCGAGAAGCCCGTGCGCTGCGTCGTCGTCCTCGGCATCCACGACGCCGAGCGCAGCCTCCTTCTGGGCCTCGCCCCGATCTTCGAGCTCGACCAGACCATACGGGCGCTCGGGCGCGCCGACCTCACGGCGTCCGAGCTGCTCGACCAGCACGATTGACGACGTCCGACGGACATCTGACAGGCATCCGACAGCCATCCGACAGAAGGGAGAAGGAAGGGAAGATGAGCGATTCGATCGCACGCGACTGCGTCAGGACCGGCCTGCGCGCCGGCTCGTGGCAGGACGCGATCCGCGCCGCCGCCGCCCCGCTCGTCGAGCGCGGCAGCGTCGAGGACGGCTACGTGGACCGCATGATCTCAAGCGTCGTGGAGCTCGGCCCCTACATCGTGCTCATGCCGGGGTTCGCCCTCGCGCACGCGGCGCCGGGGGAGGACGTCCACCGGAGCGACCTCTCCGTCGCGCTCTTTGACGACGAGGTCTTCTTCGGCTCCGACAACGACCCGGTGCGCGTGGTCATGTGCCTCGCCTGCGTGGACCGGGAGTCCCACATCGCCCGGCTGCAGGCGGTGGCCGAGAAGCTGCTCGACGACACGTTCGTGGTGCGCATGGTCGCCTGCCGGAGCGACCAGGAGCTCTACGAGCTCGTCAACGCATAGGAAGGGAAGCGGCCCGCAGGGCCACGAGAGAAGGGAGTCACCTATGGCGGTGCCAAAGATCCAGACGGTCTGCGGTTACGGGTGCGGCTCGTCGCTCATGCTTCGCATGAACGTCGAGAAGATCGCCAAGGCCAACGGCTACGAGGTGGAGGCGTTCTGCGGCGACGTGGGGACCTGCTGCGGCAACGACTGCGACGTCATCTTCATCTCCAAGGAGCTCGGCGAGCGTATCGAGGGCCGCGCCAAGGTCCCCGTCGTGGAGTTCGACAACTTCATGAACAAGGCCGAGGTGGAGGAGAAGACCCTCGCGTACCTCGCGTCGTTCGGCAAGTAGCGGGCGGCTCGCGCGGCCCTGCGGGAGTCCCGACATCTGAGAGAAAGGAACGATGATGCCAGCCTGGCTCAACTTCATCATCAACGAGATCTTCGGACAGGGTGCCATCTTCCTGGCGCTCATCGCCATGATCGGCCTGATCCTCCAGAAGAAGTCCTTCTCGGAGATTGTGCGCGGCACGCTCATGACCGCCATCGGCTTCTTCGTGCTCAACACCGGTACCGGCCTCATCACCGGCAGCTCCATCGACGGCATCGCCACGGCGTTCAACACCGTCATGCCGCAGGCCGTCGAGTCCACCACCGTCGACATCGGCGGCGAGTTCGGCACCGAGATCGGCATCGTCATGATCGTGGCCTTTGCGATCAACGTGATTTTTGCCCGCTTCACCAAGTGGAAGTCCATCTTCCTGACGGGCCACATGCTCTACTGGTTCCCGTACGTCTTCGTCGCCGCCGGCGTGGGCGCGGGCCTCTCCGGTGCCCCGCTGATCGCGCTCGCCGCGATCTTCACGGCGCTCTACATGATCATTTCCCCGAACCTCATGAAGCCGTTCGTGAAGAAGGTCACCGGCGACGACTCGTTCACGATCGGTCACCCCACCACCTGCCTCTCGGTGATCTCCGGCCTGCTCGCTCGCCTCGTCGGCGACCCCAGCCATTCCACCGAGGACATCAAGTTCCCCAAGTCCCTGGGCTTCCTGCGTGAGATCTCCATCACCGGCTCCATCGCGATCGCGATCAGCTATATCGTGATGTTCTTCATCCTCACCGCCAACGGCTACGACCCGGCCGTCGTCTGGGGCTACGCCGAGGGCACCACGGGCATCTTCACCTACATCTTCACGCACGCCATCTACTTCGGCGTCGGCATGACGATCATGCTCCAGGGCGTCCGCATGCTCATCGCCGAGATCGTCCCTGCCTTCCAGGGCATCGCCGAGAAGGTCGTCCCCGACGCCATCCCGGCCCTCGACTGCCCGGTCATCTTCCCCTACGCCCCCAACGCGCTGCTGATCGGCTTCATCGTGGCCCTCATCACCTCCACCGCCACGATCCTGATCACCGGCTCCATGGGCATCTTCCCGACCGTCGTCATCCCGCTGATCTCCACCTGCTTCTTCGAGATCGGCTGCGCGACGATCGTGGGCAACGCCGAGGGCGGCATTCGCGGCGCGATCGTGGGCGCCGCCGTCTGCGGTATCCTCGCCGTCCTGCTCGTCGGCTTCGGCGCGTACTTCTTCAACAACACGATCCAGTCCTGGATGCTCGTCTACGGTGGCCAGGACTTCGACCTGTGGGGCATGGTCTGCGGTGCCGTCGCGCGTCTGATCGCGGGCGTCGCGTAGCCGCCTCGCTCCAAGCCGAGCCGGCCCCGGAGGACGGGGCCTGCGGGGCGCGCACGGACGGGGTTCGTGCGCGCCCCTCTTCCAGAAGGGGGAAGCACATGCGCTTTGACTACATCGACATCGTGCGCGGCCTGATCGACACGATCGAGGAGCGGGAGCACGAGCACATGGAGCAGTGCGTCGAGCTGCTCGCCGAGTGCGTGACGGGTAAGCACGCCATCTACACCTTCGGCGCGAGCCATGCGGGCATCCTCTCCGAGGAGATGTACTACCGCGCCGGCGGCCTCATGCTCATGAACCCCATCTTCGGGCGCGAGATCATGCTCGACACCACGCCAATCACCCACACGAGCCATATGGAGCGCCTCGTGGGCTACGGCACCCAGCTCGCGCACGACCAGGCGGACTTCCGCCCCGGCGACGTCCTTATCGCCCACTCCGTCTCTGGGCGCAACCCCGTGACGATCGAGGTGGCCATGGCGGCCCGTGACGCCGGCGCGAAGGTCATTGCGATCACCAACCTGACCTACTCGCAGTCGGTGACCTCCCGCCACCCCTCGGGCCTGCGCCTGTTCGAGCTTGCCGACGTCGTGCTCGACAACCACGGCGAGGTCGGCGACGCGGCGGTGGCGATCGAGGGGCTCGACCAGCGCGTGTCGCCCACGTCCACCGTGGTGGGCGCGATCATGCTGAACTCTATCGTCGCGGCGCTCGTCCAGCGTCTCGTCGACGAGGGCATGGAGCACCCGCCGGTGTTCTACAGCGCCAACCTTGACGGTGGCGACGAGCTCAACCAGCGCCTCGTCGACGAGTACCGCGACTGCATTCACTACCGCTTCTGATCGTTTTGGTGGCGGCCCCTCGTCCTTCTCGGCTATGCTCATGGAAACGCCAACCGAGAGGAGAGGAGCCGCCATGCCCGTCGTCCACACCTACTGCTCCGCGCCGATCGCGCCCGCCGCGCGCGAGGCACTGAAGGCCGCCTACGGCAGCGCGATCGGGAACGTCCCCGGCAAGTCCGAGGCGTGGCTCATGTGCCTCTTCGAGGACGAGACGCCCATCTACTTTGCCGGGGACGACGCCGCGCCGTCCGCCCTCGTTGACGTGAGCGCGTTTTCCCGCGCGGAGGTGCCGCCGAGCGCGTGGGAGGCCTTCACCGAGGAGGTCACGCCCGTCATCTGCCGCGAGCTGGGTGTGGACGCGTCCCGGCTCTACATCCGCTACGGCTGGACGCCCGACTTCGGCTGGAACGGGTCCAACTTCTGATGGCCGAGAAGAACGACGCGGCGCCATGCAGGTTATGCGCAATGCCGGAGGTTATGCGCAGCGCCGGGGCGCCGGGTTCTTCTCAGTAGGTTTCTTACCTGCATCTATGCAAATCGAAACCGTGCGCATACCCTTGTGGGGTGCGCACAACCTCAGCGACTGCGCATAACCTGCGCGATGACCGTCCGTCTGACGAGAGGGGCTAGCGATGGGCGAGAAGAACGACGCGGCGCGCCTGGCTGCCTACGACAGCTTCGCCACCGACGTGCGCGACGAGCTCGCGGCCACGAAGGCGCGCATGGACGAGCTCGCGGCGGCGGGCAAGGTGAAGACCGCCACGTACCGCCAGCTCTTCGCCGCGCGCATCACGCTCAAGGAGATCGACGCCCGCCTTCGCGAGCGCGGCCTGTAGCGCGCCCCTGCGGCGTCCGCACCGCCCTTTCCGCCGAGACGGAGCATCCGCGGAAAATCGGCCCTCTGGGAGGCTCCGTTTTCCGCGGTTGCTCCGTCTCGGCGGGAGTGGGGCGCGGCGGGATTAGGCGACGTCCTTCTCGTCCGCCGGCTCGGGCTCCAGCAGGTCCTCCAGGGGACAGCGGAGGGCGCGCGCGAGGGCGAGGAGGGTGGTGGCCCGCGCGTGATTGACGTTCTTGTTGCGCTGCTCGTACATCTGGATTGAGCGCACGTCCACTCCGGCGACCCGTGCGAGCTCGGCCTGCGTGAACCCGACGGCGCGGCGGATGCGGGCGAGGTTGGTGGGGCGGATGCGAGCGCGGACGCGCTCCGCCACGAGGGCGGAGAAGCGCTCCTCCGAGGCCTCGTGCCAGGGGTCGTACAGCCCGGCCAGCTCGTCGAAGGGCAGCGCAGCAAAGAGCTGGCGAAACGTGAGGTTCAGGCGCCACTGGGCGTAGGCCGCGACCCATCCCGCCCAGTAGGGGGCCGTCCTCTCGCAGTGCCAGCGCGGGGCGGGAAACGCCGAGACGTCCGTGTGCCCGAGCTCGCGGCTGAGGTCAAGAAAGAGCTCGACGCCCGACCTGCCGGACACGACCCAGGGAGCCCCGCGCTCGAAGAGGCGCCCCACGGCGCTCTGGGCAAACAGGCCGGCGACGAGCGGACCCTCAGCCCCGTAGTCGTTCACCGCGTAGTCGAAGAACCCGGCGAGGGCCGTCATCGCGTCCTCGAGGTACGCCTGCGGATAGGCCCGCGCGCTCGCGTTATTCGTACAGGCGTGCATCATGGACATCGACTCCTCCCACGATGAGGTCGCGCAGGTAGACCCCGTCCCGGTCGAAGGCGTTCGCGATGGAGGCGTAGCGCTCGCGCGCGTCTCGGTCGCGCTCCATGCGAAGGGCGTGATAGGGCACGTACGGGACGGGCGCTGCCTCGAGAAAGACGAGACGGTCGAAGGCCCGCTCGCTCACGAGCGCGACCTGCTCGCCGAGCTTTCCGAGCCGCATGGCATGGGCGAGCTGGGAGACCGAGATGGTGTTGTTGAGAAAGGCCCGTGCGAAGGAGAAAGAGGAGTCGTCGGCGCGCGGCCCCCTGATGACGTCATGGCCGTCGGTGTCGGGGAGGAAGCGGTCGAGCAGGAAGGCGCGCCCCTCGCGCGCCACGGGGTTGGAGAGGTCGACGACCCTGTTCTTGAGCAGCACCGCAAGCCAGGACAGGATGGTGAGCTTCGGGTCGGCGAGGTCGAGCGTGCGGAGGTCACGGTCGTCGAGCGCGTAGTGGTTGGCAAAGCCGTCGTGCTGGACGGGGCAGGCCCACTCGCGCGCGAGCTCGGGGTGCTGCGTGCAGTAGAAGCCCGGCCCGTAGTCGTTGTGCGGGCGGCAGAGCGCGAGCGCGGGGCGCTCCACCATCTGCTGGGACCCATGCCAGAGCTCCATGGGCGCCGCCTTTCTCGTCGGGTACTATCACTAGAGTGATAGTACCCGAACGCGGATGTTCCATACACGAGAAGGACGCGTCGCTGCCGCCTCGCGGCGAGACAGAGAAACCGCCGAGACGGAGCATCTGCGGAAAACGGAGCCCCCAGAGGGCCGATTTTCCGCGGTCGCTCCGTCTCGGCGATGGCCGGGCAACGGCCGGGCGGCGTCCGCCGATCACTCCGTCGGCGCGAACTGGGCCTCGTAGATGCGGCGGTAGCGCCCGCCGGCGGCGAGCAGCTCGTCGTGGGTGCCGCGCTCGGCGATCACGCCGTCGGCCACCACGCAGATGAGGTCGGCGTCGCGCACGGTGGAGAGCCGGTGCGCCACCACGAAGCTCGTGCGGCCCTCCATGAGGCGCGCGAGCGCCCGCTGGACCAGAAGCTCGGTGCGCGTGTCGATGTTGCTCGTCGCCTCGTCGAGGATCAGCATCGCCGGCCGCGCCAGCATGACGCGCGCGATGCACAGGAGCTGCCGCTGCCCCGCAGAGAGCGAGGCGCTCCCGTCGAGCACCGTGTCGTAGCCGGCCGGCAGGCGGCAGATGAAGTCGTCCGCGTAGGCCTCGCGGCAGGCGGCGCGTACCTCCTCGAGCGTGGCGTCGGGCCGGCCCATGCTCACGTTCTCGCGCACCGTGGCGCGGCGCACCCACGTGTCCTGCAGCACCATGCCCCAGCCGGCGCGCAGGCTCTCGCGCGTGAGGTCGCGCACGTCGTGGCCGTCCACGCGCACGGCGCCCGCGTCCACGTCGTAGAAGCGCATGATGAGGTTGATGAGGGTCGTCTTGCCGCAGCCCGTCTCGCCCACGAGGGCGATGCGCTGGCCCGGGCGCACGGAGAGGTCCACGTCGCGCAGGACGGGCCGGCGCGGATCGTAGCCAAAGGCCACGTGGTCGAGCTCCACCTCGCCGCGCGGCTCGGCCAGCACGGCGGCACCCGGGGCGTCCGGCTCCTCGGCGGGCACGTCCAGCAGGGCGAAGAGCCGCCGCGCGCACGCGACGGAGTTCTGGAGCTCGGTGGCCACGCCGGAGATGTCGTTGAAGGGCTTGGCGTACTGGTCCGCGTAGCCGAGGAAGGCCGAGAGCCCGCCCACGGTGATGCCGCCGCCCATGGCCACGAAGGCGCCAAAGATGCCGATCGCCGCGTACACGAGGGCGTTCGCAAAGCGCGTGGTGGGGTTCACCAAAGACGAGAAGAACACCGCCTTGAAGCTCTCCTGGCCGAGTGCCGCGTCCGTCTCGGCGAAGCGCTCGTGGACGGCGTCGGCCATGTCGAAGGTCTCGATCGCCGAGATGCCGCCGACCATCTCCTCGACGTAGGCCGTGAGCTCGCCGCGCAGCCGGGTCTGGCCCGAGAAGTGCTTGGCGCTGTGCGTGGCGATGAAGCGCGCGGTGAAGATCGAGATGGGCGTGAGCAGCGCCACCACGGCCGCGATGGCCGGGTTCAGCGCAAACATGAAGACGAGCGTCACCACGATCGTGAGCACGCCGACGGGCAGCTGCTGGAAGGCCATGAGCAGGCCGTTCGTGAGCATGTCCGCATCCGTGACGATGCGCGCGGCGAGGTCGCCGTGGCCGTGGGAGTCGATATAGGAGAGCGGGAGCTCCTGCAGGTGGTCGAAGGCGCGCCGGCGCAGCGTGAGCGCCGCGCCGAAGGCGAGCCGGTTGGTGACGGCCGTGAGCGACCACTGGCAGATCGCGGTCGCGCCGAGCGTGACGGCGATCCAGGCGAGCGCGCGATAGAGGCCGGCAAAGTCCACCTGCCCGACGCCGACCACGCAGTCGACCGCCCGGCCCGAGAGCACGGGCAGCGCGAGCGTCCCCACGACCACGGCCACGGAGAGCGCCCCGGCCGCGACGAGCGAGGCGCGACGCGCCGAGAAGAGCGCGAGCACGCGACGGACGGTGTCGGACGTGGTGGGCCGGGGCCTGGGCCCGAGGTTCTTCTCGCTCATCGCGCCACCTCCTCCTCGGTGAGCTGGGACTCGCAGATCTCGCGGTAGACGGGACAGCTCGCGAGCAGCTCCTCGTGGGTGCCGAGGCCCACCTGGCGCCCGCCGTCGAGCACGAGGATCTGGTTGGCGTGGCGCACGGCGGTCACGCGCTGCGAGATGGTGACCACGGCCGTGCCCGCGCAGTCGCGGGCGATCGCGCGGCGCAGGGCGGCGTCGGTGGCAAAGTCGAGCGCGGAGGAGGCGTCGTCGAGGATGAGGACGCGCGGGCGGCGCACGAGGGCGCGCGCGATCGTGAGGCGCTGGCGCTGGCCGCCGGAGAAGTTGCGCCCGAACTGCTCGACCTCCGCGTCGAGGTCGCCGGCCTTGCCGGCGACGACTCCTGTGGCCTGCGCGGTGGCGAGCGCCGAGCGGAGGTCCTGCTCGTCCGCCTCGGCGCTTCCCCAGCGCAGGTTGGAGGCGATGGTGCCCGAGAAGAGCGTGGCGCCCTGCTCCACGAGCGAGACCCGGCGGCGCAGCGCGTGGCGCGTGAGGTCGCGCACGTCGCTGCCGCCGACCTTGACCTCGCCGCCCGTGACGTCGTAGAAGCGCAGAGCGAGGCTCGCGAGCGTGGACTTGCCGGAACCCGTGCCGCCGATCACGCCGAGCGTGGCGCCCGGGGCGAGCGAGAAGCTCACGTGGGAGAGGGCGTCGCCGGCGGCGCCGGGGTAGGAGAAGCTCACGTCGTCGAAGGCGAGCGCGGGGGCGCCCGGGCCCGCGTCCGGCGCGGTGTCGAGCGTGCCGTCCGCGAGGGTGGGCGCGGTCTCAAAGACCTCGTTGATGCGTTTGGCGCAGGCGGATGCCTTGGCGAGAAGGACGATGAGGTTCGTGAGCTTGAGGAGCTCGACGAGCGCCTGGCTCACGTAGCTCACGAGGGCCACGAGCTGGCCCTGCGTGAGGTTGCCGACGTTCACCTGCGCCCCGCCGAACCACAGAAGCGCGATGAGGCCGCAGTTGACGACCGCGTAGGTGAGCGGGTTCACGAGGGCGGAGAGGTCGCCGGTCGTGACCTGGCGGTCGCGGACGGCGGAGGCGGTCGCGGCGAAGTCGGCGCGCTCGCCGGCCTCGCGGCGGAAGGCGCGCAGGACGCGGACGCCCTCGAGGTTCTCGGAGACGCGGAGCTGGACCTCGTCGAGGCCGCGCTGGATGGCGCGGTAGCGGCTCGCGGTCAGGCGCATGAAGCCGAGGACGAGCGCGCCGGCCACGAGCACGGCGACGAGCAGTGCCGCGCCCTCGACGCCGTCCACGAGAAAGGCCGCCACGACGGTGCCGAAGGTCACGAACGGCGAGCGCAGGATCAGGCGGAAAAACATGTTGAGGCCGTCCTGGACCTGCTGGGAGTCGTTGGTGAGGCGCGTGACGAGGCTCGCGCGGCCGAGGCGCTCCACGTCCTCGCGCGAGAGGGAGAGCACGTGGGCGAAGAGGTCGTCGCGCAGCGCGGTGCCGAAGGAGGCGGCGAGCCGCGCGCTGAAGAACTGCGCCGCGACGGCGACGACCCACGCGAGGACGCCCATGACCACGAGCAGCGCGCCGTGGGCGAGCACGTAGCCGGCGTCGCGCGCGGGGATGCCGACGTCGATGACCTGGGCCATCACGAGCGGGACGAGGAGCTGGAGGAGGGCCTCCAGCATCTTGAAGAGCGGCGCCAGCACGCACTCGGCGTAGTGGCCCGCGAGGTAGCGCCTGAGCTTGAACATCCGACCTCCGAGAAGAACGTCCAACCGCACAAGTGTAGCGCGGGCGCCCCTTCGGCCGGTCGAGCTTGCGAAGTCATGACAGTTGCCTAAAAGGGGTCAGACCCCTTTTAGGCAACGCGGCTACTTTGCTGCCAGCACCTTGCTCGGCAGGATCGGCAGGTCGCGGACGTAGCGGCCCGTGGCGTGGGCCACGGCGCTCATGACCGCCGGCGAGGGCGTGTTGATGACGACCTCGCCGATGGACTTGGCGCCGAAGGGCCCCGTGGGCTCGAAGCTCGGCATGAACTCCACGCGCGGCTCGGGCACGTCCAGACGGGTGGGAAGGTTGTAGGTCATGAAGCTGCCCGTGCGCAGGTTGCCCCGCTCGTCGCGGGAGACGTCCTCGGTGAGCGCCATGCCGATGCCCTGGACGATGCCGCCCTCGGCCTGCACGCGCGCGAGCGCCGGGTTGATCACGGTGCCGCAGTCCACGACGGCCGCGTAGTCGGTCACGCGCACGAGTCCGGTGGCCTTGTCCACCTCCACCTCGGCGACGCCGGCCATGTAGGGCGGCGGCGAGGTGGGCTGGGCGTTGGTTCCGTGGCCCTCGAGCATGCCGGGGTTGAGGCCAAAGCCGATGAGCTTGTTGGCGAGCGCCGCCACGCTCATCTCCTGCGCGGCGCCGTCCGCGCCCACGCAGCGCACAGACTCGCCGTCAAACTCCACGTCCTTCTCGGCTACGCCGAAGACGCGCGCCGCCTGCTCGCGGATTTGCCGGATGAGGTCCTCGGCCGCGCGCACGACGGCGCCGCCCGTGGTGTAGGTGCCCGAGGAGGCGTAGGCGCCGGTGTCGAAGGGGGAGGTGTCGGTGTCAACGCCCTTGGTGACGATGCGGTCCACGTCGCAGCCGAGCGCCTCGGCCGCCATCTGCGCGAGGATCGTGTCCGCGCCGGTGCCCACGTCGGTGGCGCCGATGGAGAGCACGTAGAAGCCGTCGTCCTCCAGGCGGATGTCCACGTTGGCGATGTCCACCATCGCGATGCCGGAGCCCTGCATCGTGAGGGCCACGCCGAGCCCGCGGACCTTCTCGCCCAGGTCCTCGCGCAGGGGTCGGTCCTTCCAGCCCACCATCTCCATCGCGCGGCCCAGGCACTCGTCGAGCCGGCAGCTGTGGAGCGGCTCTTCGTTCAGCTGCCAGAGGGTCTCGCCGGGCTTCACCAGGTTCTTGAGGCGCAGCTCGCACGGGTCCATGCCCAGCTCGTCGGCCATCTCGTTCACGGCGGACTCCACGGCAAAGCAGCCCTGCGTGGCGCCGTAGCCGCGGTAGGCGCCGCCCGGCGTGGTGTTGGTGTAGGCAACGTCGTAGGTGAAGCGGCTTGCCGCCACGTGGTTGTAGATCGGCAGCGCCTTGCCGCCCACGAGCGTCACCGTGGTGGTGGCATGGTAGCCGTAGGCGCCGGCGTTGGAGAGCGCGTGGAGGTCGATGGCCGTGAGCGTGCCGTCGCGCCGCGCGCCCACGCGCACCGTGAGGATCATCTCGTGGCGCGTGTTGGAGCAGCACATGGTCTCCTCGCGCGTCTGGACGCAGATGCAGGGGCGGCTCGTGGCCATCGCGGCGAAGGCGGCGAAGGGCTCGTTGCAGCCGCTCTGCTTGGCGCCGAAGCCGCCGCCCACGCGCGGCTTGATGACGCGCACCTGGCGCTTGGGGATGCCGAGGGCGTTCGCCACCTGGCGGCGGATGTGGAAGGGCACCTGCGTGGAGCTGACCACGGTCACGCGGCCGAAGGCGTCGGTGTAGGCGAAGGAGCGGAAGGTCTCCATCATGGCCTGCTCGGTGGCCTGTGTGCGGTAGGTGCGCTCGATCACCACGTCGGAGGCGGCGAAGGCGGCGTCCAGGTCGCCGTGGACGCACTCGCCGTGCGCCACGAGGTTGCGCGCCGGGTCGCCGGACGTGTCGCCGCCGGGCGCCCAGTCGTCCTCGTCGTGGACGACGGTGGCGTTGTCCAGCGCGTCCTCGACGTCCAGCACGGCGGGCAGCTGCTCGTAGGTGACCTTTACGGCCTTCATGCCGGCCGCCGCCGCGGCCTCGGTCTCGGCCACGACGATCGCCACCTCGTCGCCCACGTAGCGCACGTGACGGTCGAGAAGCACGGTGTCGTAGGGGCTCGGCTCGGGGAAGGACTGACCGGCCAGCGTGAAGCGGTGGTGCGGCACGTCGTCCGGGCCAAAGACGGCCACCACGCCCGGAATCTCGAGCGCGCGGCTCTTGTCGACGTCCGTGACCAGCGCGTTGGCGTGACGGCTGCGGACGAGCCGCACCACGAGGGCGTCCTCGGGCGCGAGGTCGGCCGTGTAGACGGGCGCGCCGGCGAGAAGCGCGGCGGAGTCCTTCTTGGCCACGGGGCGCGCGATCTGGTCGTGCCTCTCGCCCGACTCCGTGGTCGGGTCGTCCGGGACCTCGCGCGGCGGCAGCGCGCCGCCGTTTTTGTGCCGGGCGAGGAAGCGGCGGATCGCGCGCATCTGGCTCGCGTAGCCGGAACAGCGGCAGAGGTTGCCGGAGAGGTAGCGGCGGGCGGTCTCGTCGTCCGCGCCCGGGTGGGCGGCGTCGAGCGCGAGCACGGCCATCTCGAGGCCCGGCGCGCAGAAGCCGCACTGCTCGGCGCCCTCCTCGGCGAGGCACTGGGCCAAAAGCTCGCGCCGGCCGTCGCGCATGCCCTCGAGCGTGGTGACCTCATGGCCGTCAACGCGCGCCATGAGGACGGAGCAGGAGAGCACGGGCTCGCCGTCCATGAGCACGGTGCAGAGGCCGCAGTTGGAGGTCTCGCAGGCGCACTTCACGGACTTCGCGCCGTGCGCGCGGCAGAAGTCGAAGAGCGTCATGTCCGGGCGGACGTCCTCGGTGAGCGTCGCGCCGTTCAGGGTGAGGGTGATCTGCATCCTTAGGCCTCCTTATCGGCGCGGGGCTTGGCAGCGGCGCGCTCCACGGCGCGGCGAACGAGGGCGGGCGCGACGGTGCGCCGCCAGGCGTCGGTGCCGCGCAGGTCGGAGCCAAAGTCCAGGCTCTCAGCCAGCTCGCAGACGCCGTCCAGCTCCGCCGGCGAGAACTCCGCGCGCAGCGGGACGCGCTCGCCGCCGGTGATGAGCGCGGCCTTCTTGGGACGCGCGCCCACGGTGACGTGCCAGGAGCCCTGCCAGCAGGCGGCCGCCGCGTTGAGCGCGGAGAAGTCCGTCGCGGCGTTGCGGACGGACTCGAAGGCGGCCCGGTAGCGGTGTTTGCGCACGACGACGTGCGTAAGGATGTCGTTTCTTGCCCCGCGCTCCACGAACGGGACGATCGGCATGGTGCCCGCGCCCTCGAGCTCCACCTCGGTGTCGAGCGCCAGCAGCGCCGTGACCACGTCAGAGAAGCCCATGCGCGCGTAGAGCGAGCCGCCCACCGTGGCGAGGTTGCGGAACTGCGTGCCCACGATGTCGCGGACGGCCTCGGTGAAGACGCCGCAGGTGGCGGCCTGGAAGCGCTCGTGGCCCTCCAGCTGGGCGAGGGTCACCATCGCGCCGATGCGGAAGGCGTCGTCGGTCTCCTCGATGCGATCGAGCCCGCAGCCGGAGAGGTCGATCCCCAGCGGCGAGGTGCGGTCGGCCAGGCGCAGCCACATCATGCCGCCGATGACGGTGGCCTGCCGGTTCTCCCGCAGGAGCTCCAGGGCCTGCCGCGCGCTGCCGGGGCGGACGTACTTCTCGAAGGTGAGCACGTGTCCTCCTTGGTTTTCTCGGTGATGCGTCAAGGATACCGCAGGTGGGCGACACTTTAGCGCGCAGCGTTGCACATTCGGCGCTATAACGCTGCGGGGCGGGCGGATCCGGGAATGGACGGGCTTGTTCCGGGTGCGTCCTGGAATCGGGGACCGTGCGCGCGGGCGGCGTGGCGGCGCTGCGCAAGGTCGGGGATTCACGGATAAACGTGGTGCAAGGCAAGCGATTCCGGGACGTGGCTGCGACAAGGTCCCGGTTTCCCGGACGCGCGCGGGACAATGGCGGCGGTTTCTAGACTGGGTCGGGACAACGGCGACGATTCCTGGGCGCAGATGCGGACGCGGCCACGCACGCGCGCCCCCGATGCGGGTAGAATAGTCGACGTTTTGTCAACAACGTGCCGCCGGGAGGTGGGGGAGACGGGCGAGAAGATCGTGGAGGCGCGCGGGGTCAGCCATGCGTACGTGCCGGGCCGGCCCACGCTGCGCGACGTCTCCCTCGACGTGGCGCCCGGCGAGCTCGTGGCGATCGTCGGCGAGAACGGCTCCGGCAAGACCACGCTCGCGCGCCACCTCAACGCGCTCGTGCCGCTGCAGGCGGGCGAGCTCACCGTGGCCGGCATCGACGCCGCCGACCCCGCGCGCGTCTGGGAGCTGCGCCGCGCGTGCGGCATGGTCTTCCAGACCCCCGAGAACCAGTTCGTCTCCACGTCGGTGGGGGAGGACGTGGCCTTTGGGCCGCGCAACTTCGGCGCGGGCGAGAAGGACGCCGGGCGCGCGGCGTCCGCGGCCCTTGCCGCCGTGGGGCTCGCGGGCTTCGAGCGGCGCGACGTCCACGCGCTCTCCGGCGGCCAGCAGCAGCGCGTGGCGCTCGCCGGCGTGCTCGCGTGCGGCCCGGACGTGATCGTGCTCGACGAGGCCACCTCGATGATCGACCCCCAGGGGCGAGACGAGCTGGTCCGGGCGGTCCTGCGCGCGCGGGCGGAGCGCGGGGCCACCGTCGTCTGGATCACGCACGACATGGAGCTCGCCGCCCGCGCCGACCGCGTCGTGGTCATGCGCGCCGGTGCGGTCGTCGCTCAGGGCGCGCCGGAGCGGGTGCTGGCCGATCGCGCGCTGCTGGAGGGTGCCGGCCTGGAGCCGCCGCTCGCCGCGCGCGTCTGGGAGGGGCTCGTGGCGCGCGGCGTCGTCTCCGGACCCGCGCCGGTCACGGTCGAGGGGCTGGTGAGCGCCCTGTGCGCGTGACGCTCGACAACGTGAGCCTCGCCTACGAGGGCTCGTCGGGCGAGCGGGTCCGCGCGCTCGATGGCGTCACGCTCGAGCTCTCGGGCGGCGTCTGCGGCCTCATGGGCCGCACGGGCTCCGGCAAGACGACGCTGCTCGAGGTCATGGCGGGCGCGACGCCGCCCGATTCGGGCCGCGTCGAGCGGAGGGCCGAGAAGGACGGCGGGGTCGCGCTCGTGTTCCAGCTGCCGGAGCGGCAGTTCTTCGAGGCGACGGTCGAGCGCGAGGTCACCTTCGGCCTGCTCGCGCGCGGCGTGCCGGCTGCCGAGGCCCGCGCGCGGGCGTCGCGCGCCCTCGCGCTCATGGGGCTCGACCTGGCCGAGCTCGCGCACCGTTCGCCCTTCTCGCTCTCCGGCGGGCAGCAGCGCCGCGTGGCCCTGGCGTCCGCGCTGGCGCTCCGTCCCGAGCTGCTGCTGCTCGACGAGCCCACGGCCGGGCTCGACCCGCGCGCCCGCCGCGCCTGCCTCGACGCCGTGCGCGCCGCGGCGCGGGCGGGCGCCACCGTCGTCGTGGCCAGCCATGACGCCAACGCGCTCGCCGAGGTGGCCGACCGGCTCGTGACGCTCGAGGACGGGCGCGTGACGCTCGACGGCCCCGCCCGCGACCTGCTCGCGGACGCGCCGCTCATGCGCGCGCACGGGCTCGAGCCGGCCTGCGCCGCACGCGCCGCCTCCGCCCTGCGCCGGGCGGGCGTCGCCGTGCCGGGCGCCCCGCTCACGGCCGACGAGCTCGCCGCCGCCATCGCGGCCGGGAGGCGCGCCCGATGAGGGCCGCGGGCGGATACGTGTGGGCGGACTCGCCGCTGCACCGGGCCTCGGCCTCGGTCAAGCTCGCGGGCCTCGTCGTCGCCGTCGCGCTCGTGGTGCTGGCGACCACGCCGGCCCAGCTCGCCCTCGCGGCATTTGGCGTCGCGGCGCTCGTCGCCGTCTCGCGCGTCAGCTGGGGGGTCGTCGGGCGCCCGCTCTGGGGCCTCCGCTGGTTCCTGCTCGTCGTGCTCTGCCTGAACGCGCTGCTCTTCTCGTCCGCCGACCCGCTCCTCTCGCTGGGTCCCGTGCACCTCACGGCGGCTGGGGTCGCGCAGGGCGCCCGCGTGGTCGTCCGAACGGCGCTCGTGGTCGCCCTCGGCGCGCTGCTCACTGCGACCACGCTCCCGCAGCAGGTCACGGGAGGGGTGCGCGACCTGCTGCGCCCGCTCGCGCGCCTCGGCGTGCCCACCGAGGCGGCCGCGCTCGCGGTCGGCGTGACCGTGCAGTTCGTGCCCACGCTGTTGCGCGAGAGCCGCCAGCTCATGCGCGCGCAGGCGCTGCGCTGCGGCGACGGGGCGACGCGTGGTATTATGCGACGCGCCGTCAGCTATGTTCGGCTACTCGTCCCCGTCTTCGTCGCCGCGTTCCGCCGCGCGGACGAGCTGTCCGTCGCCATGGAGGCGCGCGGGTACCGCCTCGGCGGCCGTGCCGCGCGCGCCCGAGAGGAGAGGTGCCCATGAGCCCCGTCAAGAGAGTCGTCGTCGCGGCGGTCTGCGCCGCGCTCGGCATCGTGCTGCCGATGGCCTTCCACGCGATCCCCGGCGCCGGCAACGCCTGGCTGCCGATGCACGTCCCCGTGATGATCTGCGGCCTCGTGGCCGGGCCTGCCCCCGGCGCCGCCGCCGGCCTCCTTGCGCCGGTGCTCTCGAGCCTGCTCACCGGCATGCCCGCCGCGCCCATCCTGCCGTCGATGGCCTGCGAGCTCGTCACGTACGGCCTGGTCTCGGGCCTGCTCTCGGCCCGCGTGCGCACGGGGCGCCTGCCGCTCGACCTCTACGTCTCGCTCGTCGGTGCCATGGTCTGCGGCCGCGTCCTGGGCGGGGCGCTGCAGGCGCTGATCTTCTCGGCCGGGTCCTACTCGCTCGCGGCGTGGGCCGCGGGCTACCTGCTGACCGGCCTGCCGGGCATCGTGCTGCAGCTCGTGGTCGTGGTGCCGGTCGTCGTGGCGCTTGAGCGCGCGGGGCTGGTGGCCCCGCGCTATCCCGAGCGGTAGCGCGCCGCCCGTCCGCTACGCCCGCTCGGCCGCGGCGGCGCGGAGCGTCCGGCGCACCACCGACGCGCACCAGATCGCCCCGGCGCCGGCGACGGCCCCGCCGACCACGCCGAGCGCCCCGATGCCCATGCTGTCGCAGACCGCCCCGCCCACGGCCGAGCCCGCGCCGATTCCCACGTTGAAGAGGCCGGAGAAGATCGACATCGCGACCGCGGAGGCGTCCGGGGAGGTGGTGCGGATGATCTCCGCCTGGACGGCCACGTTGTAGGCCGTGGCGCAGGCGCCCCACAGGGCGCAGACCGCAAACGGCCCTCCGGCCAGCCCCGAGAGCGGCAGCAGCAGGAAGAGCGCCGCTGTGAGGCCGCAGATCGTGGCCGTGAGGAAGGCCTGGCGATGCGCGTCGAAGAGGCGTGCAAAGAGCCAGCTGCCCACGAGCCCCGCCGCGCCAAAGACGGTGAGCGCCGCGGTGACGAGCCCGCCGGGCATCCCCGCGACCTGCCGGAGGAAGGGCTCGACGTAGCTGTAGGCGGTGTAGTAGCCCGTGGCAAAGAGCACCGAGCAGAGGTAGAGCGCCATGAGCGGGCGGTTGCGGGCGAGCTCGGGCAGGCGGGAGAGGGTGAAGGGCGCGCCGGCGCCCAGGCGCGGGAAGAAGGCGAGAAGCCCGACGAGGGCCACGAGCGCCAGCGCCCCCATGCAGACGAACGTCATGCGCCACCCGAGGGCGAGCCCCAGGGTCCGTCCCATCGGCATGCCCAAGATCATGGCGACCGAGGTGCCGGTGATGATCATGGACATGGCGAGCGAGGCGTGCTCCGGAGCGACCGCGCGCACCGCGAACGGCGTGGCCACGGACCAGAACACGGCATGCGTGGCCGCGACCAGGAGGCGGGCCGCCACGAGCAGCTCGAAGGTGGGGGCGGCCGCGGAGGCGGCCTGCCCCGCGCAGAACAGGGCGAGCACCGTCACGATGAGCGGGCGGGGCGCCAGGCGGCTCGCCGCGAGCATGAGCGGCAGCGACAGCAGCGCGACCGCGGCGGCATAGACGGAGACCATGAGCCCGGCGCCGGACTCGCTCAGCGAGAAGGACCCCGCGATGTCCGTGAGCAGGCCGATGGGCACGAACTCAGAGGTGTTGAGCAGAAACGCCGAGAGCGTGAGGGCGAGCAGCGGCAGCAGCTCGCCCGCGGCCAGGGGCGTCCCGCGCCGAGCGGAGGGGGAGCGGGTCATGAGCGGCTCCTTCGGTCGCGGTCGGGGTGCGCCTCGGGGCCGGGCTCCACGCGCACGCTCGCCTCGCCGCGCCCGGTGCCCTCCACGAGGCTGACGGGCCTGCCGCAGTCGTTGCCCCAGCCGAGCTGCGGGTACCACCACTGCTGGTCGATCACGAGGCGCGGGCTCCTTCCGGAGAGCTCCACGCGCGCGGCGGCGCGGCCGTCGGAGAGCGCGCTCACCGTCTGCTCCCCGGACGAGAAGTGCACCGTGTAGCTGCGGATGTTCTCGCGCAGCGCCTTGAAGTCGCTCGTGGCCACGCGCCAGCCGTCGCCCTCGGGCCCCGTGAGGTAGGCGTCGAACATGTCCTGCTCCCAGGGCCAGCTCGGAAGCGCCCCGTAGCCGGCGGCGATCGCCTCGGGACAGACCCGCCGCGCCGTGCCCGCGCCGCGCGCGATGTGGCCCTCGGGATAGCGGGCGTAGGGCGCGTCGCGCAGCCAGCTCACGGCGTCGGCGTCATCGGGGAGGTCAAAGGCGACGCCCATCTCGGACATGCGCGAGGCGTCGAGGTTGGTCTCGCGCGTGTGCCAGCTCACGTCCATGCGGCCGTCGCCGAAGACCCGGCACACAAACTGCAGCGGCACGCGCGTGCCGTGACGACCCTGGAGCACCACGGTGACGTGGTCGCCCTCGACGGCCGCCCACGGCGCGTGCGTCACGGTCCAGGGGCGCGAGAGCTCGACGCCCGTGAGATGGAGCCACGGGCCGCCCGTGAGGACGACGCGGCCCCCCGCCTCGGCCCGGTCGAGCAGGCCGGTGCGTCGGGAGAAGCGGTAGCACGCGCCGTTGGCGCAACTCACGCGTATCTCATCGGGCGTCACGTCGAGCGCGGGCGCCTCGCGCCGCCCGGCCGCAGACGCCGGCTCCGGGCGCCCCGCGAGCGCGAGGACCTGCTCGTCCACGACGCGGCCGGCGAGGCTCCAGGAGAGCCCGACCTCGCGCACGCCCTCCCAGACGCCGCGCACGACGAGCAGGCCCTCGTCGTGCGGGGCCACGTCGGGCACGACGGCGCCGGCGGAGGGGCGCCCGTCCACCGTGACCGCGAGCCGCAGCTCCGAGAGCGGCGTGTGGTCAAACCAGTTGGCCACCGGCACCAGGAGCTCGTCCCCCCGCACGTGGAAGCGCCGCTCGTCGACGCGCACCGGCGAGAAGGCCTTGCGAACGAGGAACGCCTCGGGCTTGGGGCGCCTGTGGCAGTCGAGGATCGCGCCCCACTCCCCGTATCCCGGCCAGGCCCCGCGCGAGTGGCGCTGCCAGCGCGCGCCCACGCCCTCGGGCAGCGGGAAGACGTCGTCGATCGCGCTCCAGAGGTCGCAGCCGAGCGCCCCCGGGGTCTTGAAGACCCGCTCCCAGGCGCGGCGCAGGTTGTGGCCCCAGAAGCTGCGGACGTTGGGGTCGCGCCGGAGCTCGTCCATGTCGTAGCAGGGCACGTGGGCGAACTCGTCGTGCAGCACGGGGAGGTTGGAGTCGCCCAGGAAGCCCTCCGTGCTCTCGTAGTGGCGGCTGATGATGTCGTAGGGCAGCGGCAGCGTCTCCACCGTGTAGGGGTAGCTAAAGATGACGGGCCTCGTCGGGTCGGCGCGCTTGACGTGGTCGTAGGCGCGGCGGAGTCCCGGCGTGCGGTCGAAGGCCGACTCGTTGCCGACGGACCAGATGATGACGCTCGGGTGGTTGCGGTCGCGCTCGACCATCTCGGCCGTGGGGAGCACGAACTCGTCGGCCGTCGCGTGAATGCCCTTGCCGCCCGTGCCCTGGAAGCAGACGCTCGTCTCCTCCTCCACGTACATGCCCAGCTCGTCGCAGGCCTCGAGGAAGTGGCGCGAGGGAGGGTAGTGGGAGGTGCGCACGTGGTTGACGTTGGCGTCGCGGTAGGCCGCGACCTCGGCGAAGTCCTCCTCGCGGGTGGTCGAGCGGCCAAAGCGGTCCGAGACGTCGTGGCGGCAGACGCCGCGCAGCTTGACCTCGCGACCGTTCACGTAGACGCGGTTGGGCGCCGTGCCGCGCGCCCCGCCGTAGGTGACCTCGCGAAACCCCACGCGCTCGCGCACGCGCTCCACGACGGAGCCGTCCCTCTCGACCGATGCCTCCAGCAGGTAGAGGACGGGATGCTCGGCGTCCCACTTCCGCGGGGAGGCCACGGGCAGCTCGAGGTCGAGCGTGCCGTCCGCCGCCGGCACGGCCCCGGCGCGGGCGACGTCCTCGCCGTCCGGGCCGCGAAGAAGGAGCGAGAGGCGCGCGGCGGGGTCGGAGAGGACCGCGCGGACGCGCAGGGTCGCGTCGACGAGGCGCCCGTCAAAGACGGTCTCCACGCTCAGGCGGACGAGATGCGCCGCGGGCAGGGCGACGAGCGTCACGTCGCGCAGGATCCCGCCCACGTTGTGATGGGCGTAGCAGCTCGCCCACGAGGCGTCTCCCCGGACGAGCCCCTCCGGGTTGCGCGTTCCCGGCTCGCTCCCCTCGACGTCGGCCACGCCCACCACCAGCTCGAAGGTCCCTCCGGGGCGGGCGACCTCGGTGACGTCGCAGTGCCAGGTGGTGAACCCGCCCACGTGGGCGCCCACGAGCCGGCCATCCGCCCAGACGCGCGCGGCGCTGTAGACGCCGTCAAAGCGTACGAGAACGCGGCGGCCCGCATAGTCCGCCGGCACGCTCACCGTCCGTCGGTAGTAGTGCTCGACGTTGTTCCGGATGTCAAAGCCCTGCATCGCCAGCTCCGAGGGCACGGCCACGCCGACCCAGCCCTCGGCGGGCAGCGAGGTCGCGTCGAGGTCCTGACACGGCGCGTCCAGGGCGGGCGCGAGGTCGTGCGCGCCGGGCAGGAACTCCCAGGTCCCGCCCGAGCGGTCGTTGAGGTCGATCGCGGGCTCGGCGGTGCCGGCGACTTCGGCGGGAAGAGGGGCAACCGCGGGTTGAGGAAGAGCGGCCACTGCTACTCCTTTGCTTGGTGAGGGCACGTGAGCATGGCCGGCGGGCGGGACGCGGGCGCGGGGCGGTTCCGGCCGCGGGTCCGATGCCCCTATACTATAGGTGCCCGACAAGAACGAGGAAAGGTGTCTTCGTGCCCGACCCGCGCCTGCTCACCCGCCGCGAGGCCCTGACCTCGGCCGCCGCGCTCTCCGTCCTGACGCTCGCCGGCTGCTCGGACGCGCCGTCCGCGTCCGCAGGGGGCGAGCGCGCCACCGTGAGCGACCGTCCCGCCCCCGGCGCCGCCGGCCAGGGCGACCTCGCCGCCCGGGTGCGCGCGGCGATGGACGCGCTGACGCTCGAGCAGAAGGTCGCGCAGCTCTTCGTCGTGCGCCCCGAGGCGCTCACGGACATGGGCCAGGTCACGGCGGCCGGCGAGGCCACGCGCGCCGCCCTCGCGGAGCTGCCCGTCGCCGGCATCTGCTACTTCGCGCCCAACCTGCTCGACCCCGACCAGACGCGCGAGATGCTCGCGAACACGATGGCGTACGGCCGCGAGGCCAACGGCCTGCCGATGTTCCTGTGCGTGGACGAGGAGGGCGGCACGGTCTCGCGCGTGGGCGGCAACCCGGGCTTTGACGTGGAGAACGTCGGCGACATGTGCGACGTGGGGGCGACCGGCGACACCGAGCATGCCCGCGAGGTGGCCGAACACATCGGCACCTACCTCGACGAGCTGGGCTTCAACGTGGACTTTGCGCCGGACGCCGACATCGCCAACAACCCGGACGGCACGATGGGCCTGCGCTCCTTCGGCGCCACCGCCGACGTGGTGGCCCCGATGGTGGCGGCGCAGGTGCGCGGCTTCACGGACGCCGGCATGCTCTGCGCGGCCAAGCACTTCCCGGGGATCGGCGGCGCGGCGGGCGACAGCCACGACGGCTCGATCTACTCCGAGAAGACCCTCGACGAGATCCGCGCGGAGGAGCTGCGCCCCTTCGAGGCGGCGATCGAGGAGGACGTGCCGTTCGTCATGGTCGGCCACCTCTCGCTGCCCAACGTCACCGGCGACGACGACCCCGCCTCCATCTCGAGCGAGATCGTGACCGACCTGCTGCGCGACGAGCTCGGCTACCAGGGGATCATCATCACCGACTCCATGGGCATGGGCGCGGCGACCGAGGCGGTCGGCGTGGAGCGCGTCGCCGCCGCGGCGCTCCTGGCGGGCGTGGACATCGTGCTCATGCCGGCCGACCTGCGCGCGGCCTACCAGGGCGTGCTCGACGCCGTCGCGTCCGGGGAGCTGAGCGAGGAGCGCATCGACGAGTCCGTCGAGCGCATTCTCACGGTCAAGCTCGGCCGTCTGGAGTAGCATCGCCATAGAGGACGGCTCGGCGCGGACGAGAAGGGCGTGGCGCGATGTTCTGTACGAACTGCGGTCAGGAGAACAAGGACGGCGCGAAGTTCTGCACGGGATGCGGCGCGCCGCTCGTGACGGAGGAGCCCCTGGCCGGGTTCGACCCCGGCCCCGAGCCCTGGCCCCACCCCTCGACGCCCCACCGGATGCACCCGGGCGCCGTGGCGGCGATCGTGGTCGCGGTCCTTCTCGCCGTGGCGGGCGCCGCCTGCGGCGTGATGTTCGCCCTGAAGGTGGGGCCGTTCGCCGAGGCGCCGCAGCCGGCGGCGACGCAGCCCGCCGCCACGCCGGAGGAGACGCCCGCGCCCGGGTCGGGGTCGGAGGGGACGTCCGAGCCCGAGGCCAAGACCGAGCCGGCGCCCGAGGCCGAGCCGGAGCCGGACCCCGAGCCCGAGACGGTCACCGTCAACCACTACCAGCTCGTGCACGAGTGCATGACGTGGGACGAGGCGCGCCAGTACTGCGAGGACAACGGCGGCCACCTGGTCACGATCTCGAGCGCCGACGAGCTCGACGAGGTGCTCTCGCAGCTTCCCGCCGAGGGGCTCGTGTCCTGCTGGATCGGGGCGTACCGGACCTCGGACGGCGGCTGGGCCTGGGTGGACGGGTCGGAGTTCTCCTACGCGTCGTGGGCCGCGGGCGAGCCCAACAACGACGGCGGTACCGAGAACTACGCGACCCTGCTCAAGGTCGACGGCTCGTGGGCCATGTACGACGTCCCCGGCAACGTGAGCGGCTTCTACCAGGACGACAAGATCGGCTTCGTCATGGAGACCGAGGAGCAGGTTCCCGTCAGCTAGCCGCTAGCGCGCCCGCGCGACCCGCATGCAGCGCATGGCGTTCAGGATCGCGATCATGGCCACGCCCACGTCGCCAAAGACCGCGAGCCACATGTTGGCCACGCCGAACGCCGCGAGCACGAGGATGAGGAGCTTCACGCCCAGCGCGAAGACGATGTTCTGCCACACGATGCGCATGGTCTTGCGCGCGACGCGCATGGCGGCCGCGATCTTGGAGGGGTGGTCGTCCATGAGGACGACGTCGGCGGCCTCGATCGCGGCGTCGGAGCCCATCGCGCCCATCGCGATGCCCACGTCCGCGCGCATGAGGACCGGCGCGTCGTTGATGCCGTCGCCCACGAAGGCCAGGCGCGCGCCGTCCTTCTCGCCCGCGAGCAGGGCCTCCACGGCCTCGACCTTGTCCTGCGGCAGGAGCTGCGCGTGCACCTCGTCGATGCCCAGGCGCGCGGCCACGGCCTCGGCGACGTCGGCGCGGTCGCCGGTGAGCATGACGCAGCGGCGCACGCCCGCGGCGTGGAGGTCGGCGATCGCCTCGGCGGCGTCCTCCTTCACCACGTCGGCGATCACGATGTGGCCCACGTAGGTGCCGTCGACGCTCACGTGCAGGATCGTGCCCGTGAGGTGGCAGTCGTGCCAGCGGGCGCCGTGGTCCGCCATCAGGCGGTCGTTGCCCACGAGGACCAGGTGCTCGCTCACGCGCGCGCTGACGCCGTGGCCGGACTCCTCTCGGACCTCGTCGATCTTCTCACGGTCGATCTGGCCGGAGTAGGCCGCGCGCACGGAGACGGCTATGGGGTGGTCCGAGAAGGACTCGGCGTGGGCCGCCATGGAGAGCACGTAGTCGGGGTCCACGCCCGCCTCGGGGTGGATGGCCACGACGTCGAAGGTGCCCGAGGTCAGCGTGCCCGTCTTGTCAAAGACCACGGTGTCCACGCGGGAGAGCAACTCGAGGTAGTTGGAGCCCTTGACGAGGATGCCCAGCCGCGACGCCCCGCCGATGCCGCCGAAGAAACTGAGCGGTACGGAGATGACGAGCGCGCACGGGCAGCTCACCACGAGGAAGGTGAGGCCGCGCAGGACCCAGTCCGACCACGCGCCCGCCCCGGCGAGCGGCGGGATCACGGCGAGCGCGAGCGCGGAGAGCGTGACCGCCGGCGTGTAGACGCGGGCGAAGCGCGTGATGAAGTTCTCGGTGCGGGCCTTCTTCTCGCTCGCGTTCTCCACGAGCTCGAGGATGCGCGCGACGGTGGACTCGCCGTAGGGTTTGGTCGTGCGGACGCGCAGGACGCCCGTCATGTTGACGCAGCCGGAGATGACGTCCGCGCCCGGCTCCACGTGGCGCGGGACGGACTCGCCGGTGAGCGCGGCGGTGTCGAGCTGGGAGACGCCCTCGACGACCTTCCCGTCGAGCGGCACGCGCTCGCCGGGCTTGACCACGATCACGGTCCCGGGCGCCACCTCGGCGGGGTCCACCTGGGCGAGCGCGCCGTCCTTCTCGACGGTGGCGTACTCCGGCGCGATGTCCATCATGGCCGCGATGGAGGCGCGGCTCTGGCCCACGGCATAGCTCTGGAAGAGCTCGCCCACCTGGTAGAAGAGCATGACGGCGGCGCCCTCGGCCATGTGGGGGTCGGTGTCGGGGAAAAGGACCATCGCAAAGGCACCGAGCGACGCCACCGACATCAGAAACGCTTCGTCGAAGGGGTCACCGCGCCGGATGTTGCGCGCCGCCTCGAGCAGGGTCTTGTAGCCGGCGACGAAGTAGGGGACGAGGAAGAGGGCAAAGCTCGCGTAGACGTCACCCGGCGTGCCGAAGAGCGTGGTAAGAAGGCCGCTCCCCTCGACGGCGAGCGCCGCCGCAAAGAGGACGAGCGCCAGGACGATGCGGTTGCGCCACCGCTTCTGCTTCTTGTTCATAGCAGCTCCTCTGTAAATTGGGGACAGTCCCCATTTCACATAAAAGGTTTCTGCTAATTGGGGACTGTCCCCAATTAGCAGACGATCTCGCAGTCGGGCTCGACGCGCGCGGCGAGGTCGACCACGCGCGCCAGCACGTCGTCGAAGCGGTCGTCCGCAGCGGTGAGCGTGAGCTTCTGGGTCAGGAAGTTCACGGAGACGGCCTCCACGCCGTCGAGCCTGGCGATGGCGTCCTCGAGCTTGCCCGCGCAGACGGCGCAGTCAATCTCGTCGAGCCTGAATGACTTTCTCATCGCGTCTCCTTACTCGCAGATGTGGGACATGCCCTGGCTGAGCATGGTGTAAACGTGGTCGTCGGCGAGCGAGTAGAGCACGTTGCGGCCGTCGCGCTGGAAGCGCACCAGGCGCGCCTGCTTGAGCGTGCGCAGCTGGTGGGAGACCGCGCTCTGCGTGGAGCCGGTCTCCTCGGCGATGTCCGCCACGCAGAGCTCGCGGCCCATGAGGGCGTAGAGGATCTTGATGCGGGTGGTGTCGCTGAACACCTTGAACAGGTCCGCGAGGTCGTAGAGCAGCTCCTCGTCGGGCATCTCGGTGGGGGTGGGCTCCTCGGGCATGCGCGCTCCTCTCGTTTGCGTGTGCATATGATTATATGAGCATACGTTCATATGTCAACGGAGTTTTTCCGCCGCCCGAGCACTCAATACGCGCTTTCCGACGGAAGTGCGGCCCAAAACGTTGGCAATCGCGTATCGCCAACTACAAATACGCGATTTCCTACGGAATATGGCCCCAAAACGTTGGCTGTTGCGTATTGCGACAGGGCGAGAAGAACGCCCCGCCGCAGCCCTACGCGAACTCGATCTTTCCGGTCTCCGCGTCCATCGACTTCACGATGGCGAGCGACTCCACCTGGTAGCCGCGCTTCCGCAGCCCGTCGCCGCCCGGCTGGAAGCCCTTCTCGATGGCGATGCCGATGCCCTCCACGATGACGCCCGCCTCGTCGCAGATCTCCAGCAGGCCGTTCATCGCGCAGCCCATGGCCATGAAGTCGTCGATGATCAGCACGTGCTCGCCGCGCGTGAGGAAGCGCTTGGCAACGATGACCTGGTACTCGCGGCCCTTGGTGTAACTCCTGATGTTGGTGCGGTACTGCTCGCCGTCGAGGTTCTTGGACTCGGTCTTGCGAGCAAAGACCACGGGCACGCCGCCGAAGTGGGTCGCCGCCACGCACGCGATGCCGATGCCGGAGGCCTCGATCGTGAGGATCTTGTCGATCCGCTTGCCGGCAAAGAGGCGCGCCCACTCGGCGCCCATGTGGTCGTAGAGCGCCACGTCGCACTGATGGTTGAGGAAGTTGTCGACCTTGAGGACGTTGCCCTCGCGCACGATGCCGTCTTTGCGGATGCGGTCCTCGAGCTCGATCATGTGCCTGCCCCTCTCGTGTGGTGTTGGCGTTCCGTCCATTATGCACGCTCTGCGCGCGTTTGGCCCCGCTCACCTGAAAACTCGTCCATGATTGTTTGCCGGGACGTCGGTACCGTTCGCCGATTTTTGGTTTCCGTAAGCGTGTTGCACGTATCTGACAGGTAGCTCCGTGCAAGAGAACCTTGCTCTTATCGGCCATATTGCAAAAAATATCGAAACGATAAACATTTTGCGCAAGCGCCTTCCCCGCGCCGACATGCCGTCCGTGCCAGAATGCCTCCCACGAGGGGAGGCGCCATGAGCGAGAAGGTCGACCGGGAGCTGGGCGAGCTGTTTGCGGAGGCGGAGGCGCGCGGCGCGTGCATGAGGCCGGAGACGGAGCGCATCCGGGCGGCGTGCGCCCGCCGCGCGAACGAGGACGGGGAGCTCGTCTCGCCCGCGCATGGGCTCTATGCGCGCCGTGCGTGGTGGGAGGCGCTCGGCTATTCCGCCCAGACGCTCGCCATTATGCGCTCCCTGCAGCGCGCCCACCCAAACTGGGTCTTCTGCGGTCCCTCCGCGGCGCTCGCGCTCGGCTGCGAGGTGCCCTATGCCTGGCAGCGCCCGCTTCACGTGATGCTCGAGAGCGGGTCCGTCTCCGCCCCGACGGCACTCATGACGCATCATCGGCTCGCGCTCAACGCGGATGACGCCCGGGAGAGGCCGATTGAGGCGCGCGGCCTGCGCGTCACGCCGCCTCTCCGCACGACCCTCGACAGCCTGCGGTGGATGAGCTTCCGCGAGGGCATGGTGGTCGCGGACTGGGCGATGGGTGCGCGTGGCGTTGCGTGGCGCGACTTCGTCGAATACGCCTACCACCTGATTGGCTCCTGTCGCGGCGTCAAGTCAGCCCTGTCGACGTTCGCTCGCGCCACCGGGCTCGCCGAGAGCGGCGGCGAGTCGATCGCGCGGGCCGTGATGATCGAGGAGGGCTATCTGCTGCCGGCCCAGCAGGTGGAGGTGCCCGACCCGCTGCACCCGGGACGGACGTTTCGCGTGGACTTCGTCTGGGTGCGCGCCGACGGCCGCGTGATTGTGGGCGAGTGCGACGGCCTGCGCAAGCTGCTCGACCCCACGATGACGCGAGGACGCACGCCGCAGCAGGTTCTTCTCGACCAACGGAAGCGCGAGGGGCTCATCACCGCCTACGACGTCTCCGTCCTGCGCTTCACCTACGAGGAGGCCGCCGGGGTGAGCGAGCTCGTCAGCAAGCTCGAGCTCTACGGCGTGCCGCGTCTGGGCTCACCGCTCGCGCCCGCAGGTCCGACGACGCTGCCGGACTGGAGCGTGCTGCTGCGACGGTAGGTGCGAGCCAGCAATACGCGATTCCCAACGAAATGGGGCCCCAAAACGTTGGAAATCGCGTACTGCCAATTGGGAATACGCGAAAACCAACAGAATCGGGGCCAGAAACGTTGGAAAACGCGTATTGCGCGCGGGCGAGAAGAACGTGCTACCCGCGCTTGCGGCCGAAGAGCGGCAGGCGCGGGAGGAGCCCGCGGTAGGGGCTCACGAAGTCCTCGTCGCCGATCTGCTCGGCCTTCTCGACCTCGGGCGAGACGCTCTCCACCACACCGTTCGGCACGTCGGCCACCGGCATGTCGGTGATGTCGGGCACGGGCACGCCCGCGGCGGCGGGCGCCTCGTCGCCGGCGGCCCCCGCGGCGGCCTCGGCCTTCTCGCGGTAGCGGACCATCATGTCGCGCTGGAGCTCCACGACGCTCGGCGGCGCCCAGATGAGCGCGTTGGCGCCGGCGGCGACGGTGGCCGCCGCGGTGTCGTCGTCGCGGCCACCGGTGGCGATGATCGGCAGCGCGGGGAAGGCGGCCCGCAGCGCCGCGATGACCTCGGGCGTGCGCCGCCCGGCCGCCACGTTGATGATGCGCGCGCCGGACTGGATCTTCTCGACCGCCCCGTTGTCAAAGCGCGTGATCGTGGCGATCACGGGGATGTCCACGGTGGAGGCCACCTGCGCGACCATCTCCGGCGTGGCGGGGGAGTTCAGGACCACGCCCGCCGCGCCCTGCATCTCCGAGACGGCGGCGAGTTCGGCGGCGCGCCGCCCGGTGGTGGTGCCGCCGCCCACGCCCACGAAGAGCGGGGCCTCGGCCACCGTGAGCAGGGCTTGCGTGATGGCGGGCTGCGCCGTGAACGGGTAGACGGCAAAGATCGCGTCCGCGTTGGAGTTGCGGATCGCGGCGACGTCGGTGGAGTAGAGGAGCGTCCTGATGCGCCGACCAAAGAGCGTGAAGCCGCTGCACGCCTCGTAGTTGTCCGGTACGCGCAGCGGCGCCTTGCGCAGGCGCCCCTCGATCGGCGCGGGGCCGTCGGCGGCGGGGACGAGCTCGTGCGAAGCGTGCCCCACCTCGAAGATGCCCGCGTGAATGCCCCGCTCAGGGGCCGTGCTCTCGTTGGATGTGTCCTGCATGGGTCTCTCGAACCTCCGGAATCGTCAGCCACTCTTTTGTTCCCCGTCGCGCCCGTCCCTATTCACGAGGAGCAGGGCGAGAAGAACGCCGAGCTCCAGGGCGGCCAGCGCCGCGCGCGCCGGCTCGGCGAGCCCCGAGAGGCCCACGACCAGGCAGCATGCGGTCGCGAGCACGGGGGCCACGCGGCCGCGCAGCGCGCCCGCCCCGCCCTCGCCGCGCAGGCGCCACGCGCCGGCGAAGAAGGGGAGCATGAGCAGCATCGTGAGGCAGACGCTGACCTCGGAGACGTCGCCGTTGGGGACGAGGCCGCCGGCCTGCGCGAGCGCGTGGATGGCGCTCCACGCGAGCATGCAGCCGGTGGCCGCGAGGGCGCTGTTGACGGGGCGGCCCGAGCGCGGGCTCTCGCGGCGGAGCCAGGCGCCCGCGCGGCCGGGCACGTCGCCGCGCTCCCCGAGCGCGCGGGGGAGTCGCTGCAGCGAGAGGACGAGTCCATTGCCGGTCCCGAGGACGGCGAGCAGCGCGACGAGGTTGGGCCAGGCGGCCGCCCGCTCGCCGAAGAGGCGCGAGAAGAGCAGCGAGAGGCTCGCGTCGCCCGCCCCCATGACCGTGGCGGGGCCGAGCGTGACGGAGAGACCCACGAAGTAGGCGAGGTAGAGGGCGAGGATGGCGAGCGGGGCCGCGACGAGGGCAATCGGGAGGTTGCGCCGGGCGCGGCGCAGCTCCGGGGCGATGGAGGTCGCGGCGGGCCAGCCGTCGAAGGAGAAGGCGACCGGCGCGGCGGCGCCGAGCCAGGCGAGCCCGCCGCCCGCGCCGTCCGTGGCGCCCGCCGCGACGGCGCCCGTCTGGGCGCGACCGGCGAGCACGGCGACGAGCCCGACCAGCCCCACGACGACGAGCGGCGCGACCTTGACCACGGTGAGGGCGTTCTGCGTCCAGCCCGAGGCGCGCGGCGCGAGCGCGTTGGCGAGCGAGCAGGCGAGCATGAGCGCGAGGCCGATACCCATCTGGTTGGCGAGGGTGCCGGGCAGGCCGAGCACCATGCACGCGTAGACGCCGGCGACCCAGAAGATCACTGCGGAGATGGACGGCAGGTAGAGGAAGGCGAAGTGCCAGCCGATGAGCCGGGCGAAGCGCGGCGAGACGAAGCGCTCCGCGTAGGCCACGAGCCCGCCGGCGCCGCCCTCGCGCGCGGCGAAGAGCGAGAGGCAGAGGCCGCCGAAGACGATGTAGGTGGCGGCGAGGCAGAACATGGCCACCCCGGCGCCCACGCTGCCGCCGGAGGCCACGAGCACGTTGTCGGACTTGAAGAAGATGCCCGAGCCGATGCAGATGCCCATGATGAGGCAGATCGCCGTCATCAGTGAGTAGCGTCCCGTGCCGTCGCGCGTCATGTCGCCTCCCGTCCCAATCCGTTTCCGGCCGGAACATGGTAGCCCGCGCGACCGGGCCGCGCGCCGCGACGCGCGCGTTCTCGCAGAAACTGCGTTTGGCCTCGTCGGCGCTAGAGGAGGTAGAGCGCGCTCCGGAAGGCCTCGTCGAGCGACTCCTCGTCGACGGTCCAGACGCCGTCAATGCGCGTGAGCTCGACGCTGACGAACGAGTCATGCGGGGACCCGGCGGCCCGCTCGCAGGCGTCCTGCCAGAGGGTGGCGACCTCCGCGCGCTGCTCCTCGCTCAGCGGGGCCGGCTCCTCGCCGTCCCGGACGATGAGGCCGCGCTCGCCGAGATAGCTGGAGAGCTCCGTGTCCGCCTCGCTGATGATGCCAGAGAGGTCGCGCGCCTCGGTGTCGAAGTAGGCCGAGCCCGTTCCGTCGTCGTAGGCGTAGACGCTGCTGAGCTCGTAGGTGGTGTCCGTGAGCGCCCACGTCGCCCAAGCGTCGGCGTCGATACCGAGCTCGGCGGCCGTGCGGCCCTCCCAGAACTGGAGCTCCTCGTCGAGGTAGGCGGCGACGCGGTCGTGCAGGGGCCCGGCGGCAGGGTCGGCGAGAAGCTCGTCCAGCCGCCGCTCGACGGCCTCGCCCGCCGCCCGGTCGAGCTCGTCGGCGGTGTCACGCCAGTCGGTGTCGCCGTCGGAGACGTAGTCGTCGAAGGTGACGCCGTCGCCGTCCAGGAATTCGTTGATGCTGTCCGAGAGGCTCGTCCCCTCGGTCGCGACCCACTCAACGAACGCCCCGCCGAGGGCGATGACGACGAGGACCATGCTGACGATCAGGGCCGCGCACCCGCAGCCGCGGCGGCGCCTGTGCATCGGGTGTCGGACGCCCCTGCGAGCGGGTGTGCCCTCGGTCGACGGCGCATCGTAGCCGTGAGCGCGCGTGGTGGGCGCCCGGTAGTTGTCGTCCCGCTTGTGGGGCTCGCCGCCCGGCTCGCCGTGCGGGGCGTAGTCGGGCTCCTCGCCGCCCCCGACGCCATCGTGGCCCTCGTCGCCCGTCCACGTCAGCTCGTCACCGGGCATGACCGGGTCGCCGGCGCTGAAGGGGTCCACCTGGGCGTCGTCCCGGTCCGAGAACGTGAAGCGTGGCATGCTGACCCCCTTCTTACGGCCTTTTGCCCTTCCCAGTATATTGTCGTCACGGTGGATGGGTATGCTAGGGGAACGTAAGCCGTTCTAGGGAGCGCATATGTTTGAGGGTCTTCTCGGTTTTCTCGTCGCCCTGGTCGTGGTCTTCGTGATCGTGGGCATCGTCACCGGCAACCTGTTCTACGTGGTCAAGCAGCAGCACGCCGTCATCATCGAGCGGCTGGGCAAGTTCTACCGCATCGTGGGCGCGGGCTTCCACGCCAAGATCCCGTTCGTGGACCGCAAGGCCGCGACGGTCTCCCTGCGCACCATGAAGAACGGCTTCAACATCGACGTCAAGACCGAGGACAACGTCACCATCGGCCTCGAGATCTCCGCGCAGTACCACGTGAGCTACGAGACGGGCGCCATGCCGCAGCAGTCCGGCGTCTACAAGAGCTACTACATGCTGCAGCAGCCCGTGGCGCAGATGCGCGACTTCATCACCGACGCGCTGCGCTCGTCGATCCCCGTCTACACGCTGGACGAGGTCTTCGCCAAGAAGGACGACATCGCCAAGGACGTCAACGCCACCGTGTCCGAGCAGATGGCCGCCTATGGCTTCACGCTCGTCTCCACGCTCATCACCAAGATCGCGCTGCCGGCCGAGGTCGAGGACTCCATGAACCAGATCAACGCCGCCCAGCGCACCAAGGCCGCGGCGCAGGACCTCGCCGAGGCCGACCGCATCCGCCGCGTGACCGAGGCACAGGCCGAGGCCGAGGCCATGGAGAAGTCCGGCGAGGGCATCGCCAACCAGCGCAAGGCCATCGCCGCCGGCATCTCCGACTCGCTCGCCACGATCCAGGAGACGGGCGTCTCGGCCGCCGAGGCCAACCAGCTCTTCATGTTCACGCAGTGGACCGAGATGATGGGCGAGTTCGCCAAGACGGGCAAGGCCGCGACGGTCGTGCTGCCGAGCGACTTCACGCAGACGGCGGGCATGTTCGAGCAGATGCTCGCCGCCGGCGCCGCCGGGCGCGACGCGAGCGTCCCGCCGGCCCGTCCGCAACAGTAGGGGAGCGACCCGGGTGACGCCCCTCTCGTCCGTTCCGCGCGGCGAGAGGGGCGCTTTCGTATACAATGCGGCGTCGGAACGGACGGCGCGACGGAGAGGACGCTGATGCCCACGCCCCAGGCAGTGATCTTTGACATGGACGGCACGCTCATCGACACGGAGCGGGTGAGCCAGACGGCGTGGCGTCGCGCGGCGGCCGATCTGGGGCTCGACGTCCCGGGGCGCATCTGGAACGCCTTCGTGGGCTGCAGCATCCCCAACGCGCGCGCGATGATCAACGAGGAGTTCGGCGACGAGCGCCTCACCGACCGCCTCTTCGCTCACCAGCGCGAGCTCTTCTTCGCGCTCGAGGACGAGATCCTCGCGCCGCGTGAGGGCGCGCTCGAGGCGCTGCGGGCGCTCGCCGAGGCGGGCGTCACGCTCGCCCTCGCCACGACCACGGAGCGCGCGCACGCCCAGAAGGAGATGGACCGCTTCGGCATGACGCCGTTCTTCTCGGCCATGACCTTCGGCGACGAGATCGAGCGTTCCAAGCCCGCGCCGGACATCTATCTGGAGGCGGCGCGCCGTCTGGTCGTCGCGCCCGAGGCGTGCGCGGCGGTGGAGGACTCGATGAACGGTGCGCGTGCGGCTCTCGCGGCGGGGATGGTCACCTACCTGGTCCCGGAGTGGGCAGAGGCCGACCCTGACGTGACCGCCCTGTGCGCCGCGGTGCTCGACGGCCTGGCCGAGCTCCCCGCCGCGATCCTGGGGTAGCGGCGGCCCCTCGTTCTTCTCGCCTCATGCAAACGGCCCCGGCCCGCGAGTCGCCGCAGGCCGAGGCCGCGCCGCCTACAGCGCGTCCGCCCGCAGCGCCTCCACGAGGTTCATCGCGTGCGTCTTGTGGAGGGCGTAGGCCGCGCTCGCCGCCAGCACGGCGACCACCACGGCAAAGGCCAGCGCCACGTGGCCCCATGGCATCTCAAAGGCGAGCGTGGAGATGGAGCTGGAGAGCGCCGAGAAGAACCCCAGGTTGACGAGAGCCGCCAGCGCCACGCCGCCTACCAGGCCCTTGCACGCGAAGTCCGCGCACTCGAGGAAGATCATCCGGCGGAAGCTGCGCCGCCCCATGCCCACGGATTGCAGCGTCGCAAACTCGCGCGTGCGCAGCATGAGCCCGGAGGCGATGGTGTTGAAGACGTTGGCTACGGCGATCGCCATCGTGATCGCGATGAAGCAGTAGAGGAAGACGTTCACGGTGAAGGTCGTCGCGTTGTACTGGCGCAGCATCTCGACAAGGTTCGTGACCTGCACGCTGCTGACGTCGTCACGCCCGCCGAGCCGCTCCTGGATGCCCTCCACCACGGCGTCCTCGTCTGCGCCCTCGGCAAAGCTCGCGTAGAACTGGGTGAGCGAGTTGCGCAGCTCGTTCGCGAGGTTGCTTCCCACCACGGCGCTCGTCGGCATCACGAAGTTGAGGCTGCTCGAGTCCGCCACCATGAGGTTGCCCACGGGAAAGTGCGCGCCGAGGTCGTCCGTGTAGGCGGTCACGGGCACGCTCACGGTGTCCAGCCCCAGCTCGTCGGCAGGCGAGAAGGACGTGTCCTCGTAGGTCTGCTCGTCCGTGGTGATCAGTCCGTAGGTCCCGTCAGCGCTCATGCCGAGCCACTGGTTGTCCGCGAGGGCGTCTGGCTGGACCAGCACGTCGATCGTCGTGGCGTCCCCGGTGAGGGGCGCCACCGTGCCGTAGGTCCTGCCGTTGTTGGCGTTCGTGGCGTTGAAGGCTACGCAGCCCAGGTGCGTGGGGTCCGCCGCGTCGCCGGTGAGGCCCTGGTCCGCAGCGAACGCGCGCCACGTGGCGTCGTCCAGGAGCCAGAAGCTGGCGTTGCCGTAGCCCTGGCGGTCCAGCTGGAAGACGCCGTAGGGGGCGCTCTCGTCATAGGTGTCCACCGCGTCCCACCTGACGTCCATGGGGTCCACGTGCACCGAGCCGTACGCGCGCACCATGCCGCTCACGTCCGTGACGCCCGGCACCTGCGCGATGTCGGCCGTGATGTCGGCCAGGTCGGCGCCGGCGTCTGCGGCGACCGCGCTCGTGGTCGCGGGGGTGTTGACGTAGACCTCCAGATCCGCGCTGCCGTCGTAGTCAACGTAGCTCGTGACGCTCTCCAGGTAGTCGCTGACCAGCCCGGCCGTCACGAGCAGCGCCACGGAGATCGCGAGCGCCACGGCGGCCGTGCGGGACTTGGACGCGGAGACCGCGAGCGTGCGTCGGGCGAGAAACGCCGGCATGCCGCCAAGGCGCGCCGCTAGGCCGCGCGGGCGCCGGCCGTCCGCGGCGAAGTCGTCCATCGCGGCGCGGCGGCGCCGGAACACGCGCAGGAGGCGTCTGCTCGGCCGCACGTCCTGGGCCTGCCGGATGGCGTCCACGGCCGAGACGCGGCTCGCGCGCAGCGCCGGGACGAGGGCGCTCACCAGAAGCGCCAGCGCGCCGAGCGCCACGGCGAGGACGAAGTCCGTCGGTCGCAGGACGAGGCCCACCGTGACGCCGTTGCCCACGATCATCGACCAGCCCTCGGCCGTGAGCGCAAAGGCCGCGGCCGCCCCGCCCACGCCGAGCGCCACGCCGAGCGGGATGCCGAGGAGACCGATCACGGCCGCCTCGGTGTAGACCGTGCGGCGGAGCTGCCGGCGCGAGGCCCCGAGCGAGGCGAGCAGGCCAAACTGCCGCGTGCGCTCGGAGATGGAGATCGTGAACGCGTTGGAGATGAGCGAGACGGCCGCCACCACGATCACCGCAGCGAGCACGACGGCGAACATCTGGAGCGAGCTGGTCATCTGCCGACCGGTGTCGAGCCCCTGGTACGTGAGCAGGCCGTCGTTGCTGACCCAGTCGCCGTCCACGCCGAGGATGCGCTCCATGAGGTCGGAGAGCTCGTCCTTGGAGGCGTAGCCGGTGGTCGAGAAGAACGCGGTCGTCACCACGTCACCGGAGGCGGTGGCTGCGGGCTCGTCCCCGTTGACGTAGGCCACGCTGCCGTCCGAGAAGGACGTGTTCACGAAGCCGACCACCGTGTAGGTGCGCGGCGCGCCCACGTCGGTCAGGGTCTCGAGGGGCTTCTCGGCGTCCGAGCCGGCAGCGTCGCCCCCGTCCGTGCCGGAGCCGTAGTCAATCTTGTACGCCTGTCCGGAGGCGATGGGCGTCTCGGGCTCGTCGAGCCAGACGCGCCGGCCGGCCGCAAGCGTCACCTTGCTGCCGAGCGCGAGCTCGCCGTCCGAGGTGGCGCCGCCGTCCACGCCGCTCACCTGCGAGGCGCCGGCGGTGAGCTTCTCGCTGCGCAGGTAGGCGGGAAGGGCGATCTCACCGCTCTTCTCGGGCAGGCGGCCCTCCTCGACCTCGGGCGCAGGGTAGACCGGGTAGTCCGTGTCGCCGGCGGCGCGCGGTGTGTCCGCGCTCTCTACGGGCAGGTCGTAGAGGCCGAGGTAGGTGCCCGCGTAGCTGGCGTTGTCGGCCGAGAGCGCGGCGGCGCCCAGGTCGCGGCGGGTGGCGAGGCGGTCCAGGTGGTCGCCGGCGAGCGTGCGCAGGTTGCCGAGCGTGGCGTCGTCGGTGGTTCTGAACGACTCCTGCCAGACGCCGTCCGTCGAGCGCACGTAGTTCACGAGCGCCGCCTGGAGGCTCGTGACGCTCGCGAGCACGGCCATGAGCAGGCCCGTCGCCAGCGCGACGCCCACGATCGTGACCATGGTCCGCACGCGGTTCGCGCGCAGGGAGCGCAGCGTGAATCGGGTGAAGACGTTGACGTGGAAAAGGGACAGTCCCTTTTCCACGTTCCGGAAGTGCTTGGCCATGGCTACCTCGCCCTCGTGTCGGAGGCGACGCGGCCGTCCTCGAGCGCGATCACGCGGTCGGCCGAGAGCGCGATGTCCTCGTCGTGCGTAATCACGATCAGCGTCTGGCCGAGCTCGCGGTTGGAGCGGCGCAGCAGGGCCATGATCTCGGCCGAGTTCTTGGAGTCGAGGTTGCCGGTGGGCTCGTCCGCCAGCACCACGGCCGGCGCATTCATGAGGGCGCGCCCGATGGCCACGCGCTGCTGCTGGCCGCCGGAGAGCTGGTTGGGCAGGTGGTGCTCGCGTCCCTCGAGGCCGAGCGTGCGGATGAGGCCCGTGAGGCGCCTCTCGTTCACCGCGCGGCCGTCCATGAGCACGGGCAGGCACATGTTCTCCACCACGTCCAGCACCGGCACGAGGTTGTAGAACTGGTAGACCAGGCCCACCTCGCGCCGACGGAACACGGCGAGCTGCTCGTCGGTGCGCTCGAAGACGTTCTCGCCGTTCAGAAACACCGTGCCGGACGTGGGCCGGTCCACGCCGCCGATCATGTGCAGAAGCGTCGACTTGCCCGAGCCCGAGCTGCCGATGATGGCCAGAAACTCGCCGGACGCCACCGAGAAGCTCACGTCGTCGAGCGCGCGCACGGCGGTGTCGCCGCTGCCGTAGGTCTTGGTCAGGTGCTCTATGCGCAGAATGTCCATGCCGCCTCCTTGTCCCTGCTGACGATTCTATGGTGGGGGAGGCGGCCTGCGCCCGCGTGACGCGCGGGTGACTGATCCGTCACACGGTCGCCCTGAAGAAGACGAGGTCGAACGCCGCGCCTCCGTCGGCCGCGCGGCCCGCGCGGATGGAGCCGCCCTGCGCGCAGACGAGGCTCCTCGCCAGCGCGAGCCCGATGCCCACGCCGCCGGGGTCGACCTCCGACCCGGCGTCCCCGCCCCGATAGAAGCGCTCGAAGACGTGCGGCAGGTCCTCGGGGGCGATGCCGGGGCCGGTGTCCTCCACGCGCACGCGGAAGGCGAGCGCGTCCTCGCTCGCCCGCACGCTCACGCTCCCGCCCGCCGGCGTGTGCTCCAGGCAGTTCTTGAGCACGTTCTCGAGCGCCTCGGCCGTCCAGGCGAGGTCGCCCACAAAGCCGGAGTCCGGCTCGACCTCGCGCACGAGCTCCACGCCCGCGAGGTCAAAGGCCACGGCGAGCGGCTCGGTGGCGCGCTCGACGAGCTCCTCGCCGTCGACGCGCCCGCGCGCGAAGCTCACCACGCCCGCGTCGATGCGCGCGAGCTTGAGCAGGGACGAGACGAGCCATTCCACGCGGTCCTCGAGCCGCTCCATCGTGCGCAGGCGCTCGACCTCGCCCGGGTGCCCGCCGTCCGCCACGAGCGCGCCGCGCGCGAGCGCCGTCATGAGCGAGAGGCTCGTGAGCGGCGTTTTGAGCTGGTGCGATATGTCGGCGAGCGCGTCGGCGAGCGCGTTTCTCTCGCGCTCCAGGTCCTCGTTGGCAAGGGTCAGGCGGCTGCGCATCTTGTCCAGCTCGGAGGCCAGGATCGCGAGCTCGCCCTCGCGCATCCGCTCGAAGCTCACGTCGCGCTCGCCGTGCAGCGCGGCGTCCACCTGCGCGGCCATGCGCGCGATGGCCCGGTAGCGCCTGCGCGTGGCCGCCAGCGTGACGGCGAGAAGGACCGCGGCGCACGCGGCGCACACGGCGGCCGCCTCCGGCCCCGCGAGGGCCCACGACGCCGCCGCGCCCGCCCCGCCCACGGCGAGAAACGCGACGACCAGACGACGTACCTCGGGGTTTCTCAGCAGCATGTCCTTCTCGCCCGCCCCGTCTAGCCCTCGGCCCGGTAGCCCAGGCCGCGCACGGTGACGATCAGGCGCGGGTCGGCCGGGTCGTCCTCGAGCTTGTCGCGCAGGCGCTTGATGTAGACCGAGAGCGTGTTCTCCTCCACGTAGGCGCCTGCGTCGTCCCAGAGGGCGTCGCGGATCATGTCACGGGTGACGACCTTGCCCGCGTTCTTGGCAAAAAGCAGGAGCAGGCGGTACTCCAGGGCCGAGAGCGGCACCTCGCGGCCGTCCTTCTCGGCGCGGGCGCGGTCGAGGTCGATGGTCACGGGGCCGAGGCGCGCCACGGAGCGCTCCGGGCGCGCGCGGCGCAGGGCGGCCTGCACGCGGGCCACGAGCTCGCGCGGGCGGAACGGCTTGGCGATGTAGTCGTCCGCGCCGAGGCCGAGGCCCGTCACGGTGGAGAGCTCGTCGTCGGCGGCGGTGAGAAAGATCACCGGGACCTCGGGCGTCACGTGCTTGATGGCGTTGCAGACGGCAAAGCCGCTGCCCTCGGCGAGCGTCAGGTCCACGAGCGCGAGCGCGATGTCGGCGCCCGGCGCGCAGGCCAGCTCCACAGCGCCGGCCTGGGTGGGGGAGGAGACCACGACGTAGCCCTCGCCGGCGAGCAACTCGGAGAGCCCCTCGACGATCAGCGGGTCGTCCTCGGCGAGCAGGATGCGCAGCATGGCCTTCCGTCCTTCCCTCGGGTCCTGTCACGAGTATACGAGGCGCCCCGGACACGATCTTGTGACGGTTCCGTCACGCGGCTCCTGTGAACGGTATGTTTCATGGCGGTTAGCGGTAGGCGACTATGACGGAATCGTGAAGCCGGAAGGCGCACCATGGACAGCGCTCCAACGATTCAAGGGAGGGAAACATGAACGGAATCGTCATCGTGCTCGTCGCGGCCGTGGTCCTGGTCGCCGGGTACCTGGTCTACGGCCGCTGGCTGGCCAAGTCGTGGGGGATCGACCCTGACGCCCTCACGCCGGCGCGCCGCATGGAGGACGGGAAGAACTTCTCGCCCGCGTCGCGCTTCACCGTGTTCTCGCACCAGTTCAGCTCCATCTGCGGCGCCGGCCCCGTCACGGGCACCATCCAGGCCATGATGTTCGGCTGGCTGCCGGTGCTGCTGTGGGTGCTCGTGGGCGGCATCTTCTTTGGCGCCGTGCACGACTTCGGCGCGCTCTACGCGTCCATGAAGAACAACGGCAAGTCGCTCGCCCAGCTCATCGAGAAGTACATCGGTCGCACCGGGCGGCGCCTGTTCCTGCTCTTCAGCTGGCTCTTCACGATCATCGTGATCGCCGCCTTCGTCGACATGGTGGCCAACACCTTCCAGGCGACCTACGCCGCCGACGGCTCCGTCGACGTCGCCGCCTCCTACTTCGGCGGCGCTGCGGGCACGATCTCGATCCTGTTCACCTTCGTGGCCATCGCCTTCGGCTGGATCAACCGCCGCTTCGGACTCTCCGGGTGGAAGGAGCTCGTCCTGGCCGTGGTGCTCTTCGTGCTGATGTTTGCCGTGGGCATGCAGATCCCGCTGTACCTGAACAAGCTCGGCTGGTTCGCCGTCATCACGGTCTACCTGCTCTTTGCCGCCGCCATGCCCATCCAGACCCTCAAGCAGCCGCGCGACTACCTCACCTCCATCATGATGATCGTCATGATCGCGTGCGCCGTGGTGGGCATCGTCGTGCTCGGCGTCAACGGCCAGGCGCAGATGAACGCGCCGATGATCGCCGACCTCGGCGCGCTCGCGGACGCCGGCAGCTACGTCTTCCCGCTGCTGTTCGTCTCCGTGGCGTGTGGCGCGCTCTCCGGCTTCCACAGCCTCGTCTCCACCAACACCTCCTCCAAGCAGGTCGAGAAGGAGACCGACGCGCTGCCCGTCGGCTACGGCGCCATGGTCGCCGAGTCCTTCGTGGGCGTGCTCGCCATCGTGGTGGCCGCCATCACGTTCGGCAAGATCGAGGGCACGCCCTTCCAGGTCTTCTCGCAGGGCGTCGCCGGCGGCATGACCACCTTCGGCGTGGACGCCACGCTCGCGAACGTCTTCATGACCATGTGCGTCTCCGCGCTCGCGCTCACCTCGGTCGATGCTGTGGCCCGCATCGGCCGCCTCTCGTTCCAGGAGTTCTTCGCCAAGACCAACGACGCGGCCGAGGAGGCCGGCGCCGACGCCACCGGCGTGGTCAAGGTCGCGTCCAACACCTGGGTCGCCACCGTGCTCACGCTGGCGCTGGGCCTCGCCCTCGCCTTCGGCGGCTACAACAACATCTGGGCCCTCTTCGGCGCGTCCAACCAGCTGCTCGGCGGCATGACGATGATCATGCTCGCGGTCTTCTGCAAGTGCACCGGCCGCAAGGGCTGGATGCTCTACGTGCCCGTGGCCTTCCTGCTCGTGTGCACGTTCACCTCGCTCGTGCAGAGCACGATGGGCTGCGTCGCGGCCATCCAGGCCTACGGCGTGTTCGGCGTGATGCCCACCTCGGCGACCGACCCCACGCTCATCTCGGTCGCGGCCACCAAGGGCCTGCAGCTCGTCTTTGCGATCCTGCTCATGGTGCTCGGCCTCATCGTGGCCTACAACTGCCTGAAGGAGCTCTTCGGCAAGGCGGCGGGGTCGCTGCCCGACGAGGAGCCGGAGTGGTCCGAGCTCGGCCGTAAGAACTGCGGTCAGTAGGTCGTTCCGCACAACACGCGACGACGGGGCGGGGACGTTTGTCCGCGCCCCGTCGTTGTCGTTTCCGCCTGTGCCCGATAGAGGGGAAATGTGCGTCCGATTCGGCACGGGGGCGGCGCCCGGGCGAGAAGAACGTCCGCCCGCCGTTGCCTAAAAGGGGTCTGACCCCTTTTAGGCAACCACAGCGCTACTGGATGCCCGGGACGTGCGGAATCGTGGCGAATCCGGCCTCGAGCTCCTCGTCGGTGGGGACGTGGTCGCTCATCTCGCCGCGGTTGTACTTGTCGTAGGCCACCATGTCGAAGTAGCCGGTGCCCGTGAGGCCAAAGAGAATCGTCTTGGCCTCGCCGGTCTCGCGGCACCTCTCGGCCTCGCGCATAGCCACGAGGATGGCGTGCGCGCTCTCGGGCGCGGGCAGGATGGTCTCCAGCTTGGCGAACTTCTCGCCCGCCTCGAAGACCTCGGTCTGGCGCACGGCGACGGCGTCTAGGTAGCCGTCATGTTTGAGCTTGGACACGATCGGGCTCATGCCGTGGTAGCGGAGTCCCCCCGCGTGGTCGGGGCTCGGGATGAAGCCGTTGCCGAGCGTGTACATCTTGCAGAGCGGGCAGGTCTGGCCGGTGTCCGCGAAGTCGTAGGCGTAGCGGCCGCGCGTGAGCGAGGGGCAGCTCGCGGGCTCCACGGCGATGAAGCGCGTGTCGGGGCGCTTGCCGGTGAGCGTGTCGCGCATGAAGGGCGCGATGAGGCCGCCGAGGTTGGAGCCGCCGCCCGCGCAGCCGATCACGACGTCCGGGTACTCTCCGAGCTCGCGCAGGGCCTCGTAGCTCTCGAGGCCGATGATGCTCTGGTGCAGCACCACCTGGTTGAGGACGCTGCCCAGCTGGTAGCGGCCTCGGTTCTCCGGCACGTGAAGGGCGCGCTCCACGGCCTCGGAGATCGCGGTGCCGAGAGATCCCGTGGAGTCGGGGTGGTCGGCCAGGATGCGGCGGCCGACCTCGGTCGTGGCGCTCGGCGAGGGCGTCACCGAGGCGCCGAAGGTCTCCATGATGTTGCGACGGAACGGCTTCTGCTCGTATGAGCACTTGACCATGAAGACGTCGAGGTCAAGCCCGTAGTGCGCGGCGGCCTCGGCAAGCGCGGTGCCCCACTGGCCGGCGCCCGTCTCGGTGGTGATGGTGGAGAGGCCCTGCGCCGCAGCGTAGTAGGCCTGCGCGAGCGCGGAGTTGAGCTTGTGCGAGCCGCTCGTGTTGTTGCCCTCGAACTTGTAGTAGATGTGCGCGGGCGTGTCCAGGGCGCGCTCCAGGTTGTAGGCGCGGCAGAGCGGGCTCGGGCGGTAGACCTTGTACATCTCCAGCACGGGCGCCGGAATCTCGAAGTAGCGGGTGTCGTCGTCGAGCTCCTGGTCGATGAGGGCGTCGGCAAAGACGGGGGCGAGGTCGGCGTGCGTGGCGATGGCCCCGTTGGGCAGGCGCATGGGCTCGGGCTTCTCGGGCATGTCGGCGCGCAGGTTGTACCAGGCCGTGGGAATCTGCTGCTCGCTCAGGTAGGTGCGGTAGGGGGCGGTGGCGGTTGCGGTGGGGTCGGTCATGACGCGCTCCTTTCGTGGTTGCTTGCGTCGCGGCGCACAAGAAAAGGGCCCCCGGAACTGAGTCCGAGGGCCCTTTATGTATGCGCGAGTGGCCTCGTCAGTCCGAGAAGGGGGTCGTCCTTGTCCACCACCACGCGCGAGCGCCAGCGAGCTGCTGGGCGTCGAGAAGATCGATGTGCGCGAGACGGGACATTGACTGCCTTCCTTTCGGAGACGATTGGGGGCAGCTTACTCGGTGACTGTTTCGTGCGTGTTACGAATTGGCGTCGATTCGGAGGCGGCGAGCTCGCGCGCAGAGTGGCGCAGCAGGGCCCGGGCGCCGGCCTCGTCCGGGTACGCGCGGGCGAGAAGGACGTGGAACCGCTCGTTGTGGCTGGGCTCCAGCAGGTGCGCGAGCTCGTGGGCCACGACGTAGTCCAGGCAGGTGGGCGGGTAGGCGGCGAGGCGCACGTTGATGCGGATGCGGGCGGTCCGGGGCGTGCACGAGCCCCAGCGCGTGGACATGTTGCGCAGCTGCCAGCCGGCGGCCCGCACGCCGAGCGCCGCCTCCATGCGGGCGGCGACCTCGGGCAGGCGTGCGGCCAGCTCGGCGCGCCAGAGCTCGTCCGGGGCGGTGCCCTCGGGCAACGGAGCCAGGCGGCCCCAGAGCGGGACGAGGCCGTCATCGGGCTCCTGGGCTGCGGCGCGTTCCTCTCGGCGCCGCACGTGGGCGCGGAGCCACGCCTCGTGCGCGTCCAGGAAGCGCTGCGCCTCGGCGAGCGTGCAGCGCTCCGGGACGGAGAGGTGCGCCGAGCCGTCCGCGCGCACGCGCAGGTTGAGCCGTCGCACGCGCTTGCGCTCGACCTTCACGGGGAGGTCGGGCGTGCCGCCCGCAAGGAGGGTCCTGGTTGTGGTTCTTCTCGCCATGCGCCGCATTGTAGCGCGCCGGCCCGCGCTCCCTTGCGAAAGCCTTAGCTGGCGATAAGCCCGGTCGATGGCGCGGCCGCCCGGCGAGAAGGACCATGGCGTCGTCCGCCCACGCACGAAGGGAGCCCGCCCATGCCGCTCACCGTCCGCCTCGCGATCGGAAACGTCTTCCGCAGCGCCCGGGACTACGCGGTCTACCTGGTCACGCTCGCGTTCGCCACCTGTCTGCTCTATGCGTTCAACGCCTCGGGAGACTACCTGCTGGCGATGCCCCTCACCGCCGACCAGCTGGCCGTCATCCACAAGGCGCGCGACGTCACGGGTGCCTTCTCGGTCTTTGTGGTGCTGGTCTTTGCCGTGCTCGTGGCGTACGCGAGCCGCTTCATCGTGCGGCGCCGCTCGCGGGAGTTTGGCCTCTACGCGCTCCTGGGGATGCGCGCGCCGGCCATCGCGGCGGTCCTCGTGGCCGAGGGCGCGCTCGCCGGCGTGGCGGCGCTCGCCTGCGGCGTGGCCCTCGGCGCGCTGGCCTCGCCCGCGTTCGGCGGAGTGGCGGCCTTCGTCTTTGGCGTGCCGTGGCGGCTCGCGTGGTCCTTCTCGCCGGCGGCGGCGCTCGATACCTGCGGCTGGTTCGCCGCGATCGAGGGGCTTGCCGTGGCGCTCTCCGTCGCCTACGTGCTGCGCCGCCCGCTCGTGGAGCTCGTCTGCCGCGACCGCGCGCCGGAGCGCCTGGCCCTCGCCGGCCGCCCCGCCACGCGCGCGCAGCTCGCGCTGGCCGTGGTCCTGCTCGCCGTGGTGTGGGGCAGCTGCGCGGTGATGCCCGGGCTCTTTGTGCTGGCCATCCTGCCGATGGGCTGGGCCGCCTACGTGGCGACCTCGCTCGTCTTCCGCGTGGCGGCCACCTGGCTGCCCGCCCGCGTGCGCCGCAGCGCGCGCTACTGGGACGGCCTCCGCGCGTTCACGCTGCGCCAGCTGGAGGCCCGCGTCTCCTCTACCTGCCAGGCGCTCTCGTGCACCTGCGTGCTCATGGCCTGCGCGGTCTGCATGATCTGCGCGGGGCTCGCGTTCTCGGTGGGGCAGCGCGCGGCGGGCGTGCCGGATGCGGGCGCGCCTGCGGAGGCGAGCCTCGCGCCGATCGGCTACGTGGGCATCTTCTACGGCGAGGCCTTCCTCGTGGCGGCGGGCGCCGTGCTCGCCCTCCAGCAGCTCGCCCAGGCCGTAGACGGCCGGCGCGCCTACGCCACCCTCGCCGAGCTTGGCGCCGACCGCCGGTCGCTCCGCGCCGCGGTGCGCGACCAGGTCCTGGCGTCGTTCGCGCTGCCCGCAGCGATGGCGGCGGCGCATGGCCTCGTGGGGCTCGCCCTGGTGCGCCAGCTCGCACGCGGCGTGCCCGACGAGGCGTTTCTCGCCATCGCGGCACTCTCGCTCCTGGGCACGCTCGCCCTTCTCGGCCTCTTCTGCGCGCTCTGCGTCCGCGAGTGCCGCCGTGTGCTGCTGGGGGACGAGCCGCCGCGACGTGGCGCCGGAAATTCCGAGTAGCGCGCGCCATACGTGTACCTGAGGCGTGCGTAACTCGGGACTTTTGTCCGGATGACCGCGAATCCCGAGGAGCGCGCGGCGAGAGGAGCGCGCAACTCGGGATTTCTGGCAAAAGGGCGCACGCGGCGGGCGAGAAGGACCTCAGCCCGCGAGCCCCTCCCAGCCGTCGACCCACAACTCCGCCGCCCGCCGCAGCTCCGCGACGGGCTGGCGCGGGTCCGACGTCCGCACCGCGACCGCGACCATCCCGGCTCCCGCCGCCGCGCGCACCCCCGGCAGGATGTCCTCGAAGACGGCGCACCCCTCCGGCGCCGCCCCCAGCCGCCGCGCCGCCTCGAGGTAGATGTCCGGGTGGTCCTTGCCGCGCGCCACGTCGCAGCTGCAGACTACGGCGTCAAAGAGGGCGTCCACGTCCACGTGGCGCATCGAGCGCAGGACGTGCGGGTCGTTGGAGGTCGCCACCGCCAGGCGCACGCCCCGCCCGCGCAGCGCCCGCAGGTAGGCCTCCGCGCCGGGGTGCAGGGCGACCTCGGTCTCGTAGAGCGCCGAGCCCAGCCGGCGCCACTCGTCGGCGATGGCCTCGGGCTCCTCGCGCAGCCGGTAGCGCTCGACGCACCAGCGCGCCCCGGCGTCAAAGCCGAGCGTTGAGATCGTGGCGGCGGCGTCCTCGTCGAAGGGCAGCGCGCGCGTGGCAAAGAAGACCTCGTCCACGCGTCGCCAGACGTGCGAGGACTCCGCGAGAGTGCCGTCGAAGTCAAAAATCGCGGCCGAGAAGGACGGCGGCCAGAGGCTCGCCCGCGCCGCCGCGCTCACCGGTCGGGCTCGTCCTCGAGCGAGCGGAGCACGCCGAAGAGCACGTCGTCGCGCAGCGACGAGCACAGGGAGCGCACCACGTCGCGCCCGACGCCAAAGAGCTCGGCGTCCACGGCCGCGCGGCTCGCCTCCATGAGGACCGTCGTGACCTCCTCGGTCGGGGCGAGCGGGATGTCTTCTGCCGCGAGGGCGCGCTCGACCTGCTCGGCGGTGAGCGACGACTCCGAGGCGCCGCTCACGTGCCCGATCAGCGCCACGACGGCGAGCCCCGCCACGAGCACGGGGGCCCCGAGCCGGTTGCACGCGAGCTGGTAGCACGCCTGGGCGGCGAGCACGTGGCCCTCCTGCCACTGGAGCTGCGCCATGCGCAGGTAGCCGATCCCGACGGTCTCGGGGTCGTGGGCGAGCGCGAGGAGGCGCCGCAGCTCGTCGGCCGCCGCGCGTGCGTCGCCTGACGCCTCGAGGCACTGGGCGAGGTGCAGGCTCGTCTGCGTGGACAGCGGCGACAGCTCCCGGGCGAGCCGCGCGTGCGCGAGGGCCTCGCCGACGTCGCCGCGCGCGAGGGCGCACGCCGAGACGATCAGGTGCCCCTCGAGGTAGGCGTCGGGCACGAGCCGGCAGGTCTCGCCCGGTGGCGCCACGAGGCGGTCGTAGAGCACGCGGTCGGCGTACGTCGCGAAGGAGCGCCAGACGAGCCCGTCGCCGTCCGCGTAGCGCCCGGCCTTGTCCGCCTCGCGGAGCGCCTCGCGCGCCCTGGCCTCGGCCTCCTCCCCGTCGCGGGCGGAGAAGGCCTCGCGCGCACGGTCCACCCCGCGCTCGAGCGGGCTGCCCGAGACGAAGGCCTCCACGATGGCCAGCGGGTCGTCCTCGAGCGTCCCGTCGATGAGGGCGCCCACGCAGCGCAGCGCGGCGTCGCGGACATCGTCCGGGGCCCCCTCGGCGGCCTCGAGCAGCGCGCGCACGTTCTGCTCGGTCGTCTCGCCGAGCGAGCGCACCAGCTCGTCGGCCGCCCGCCGGCGCGCGGCGGCCTCGTCGACGCCGAGGTCGCGCACCGCGTGCGCCCCGAGCTCGTGGGCAGGTCCCGGGGCGAGCTCGCGTCCCGAGAGCTCGACGGGCTCCCAGCGCCGCGCGGGGCAGAGGCGCTCGTCGTCGAGCGAGAAGGCCGGGCGCACGGGTTCCAGCGCGAGGTTCTTCTCGTCCATCTGCGCTCCGGCGGCACGCATGAGCGCCCACACGTCGAGCGACCCCTCCAGGTCGACGCCCTCCAGCAGCGCCCTCGTGAGGCGCGCGGAGTAGCGGCAGACGTGGCTCTGGGGCCCGTCCTCCACGCCGGCCACCCAGACCTCCTCGAGCTCGGGGGCCACGAGCAGCGCGTAGGAGGCGAGAAGGACGCCCAGCCGCAGGTCGTAGTCGCTCGCCGCGCGGCGGCGCATCTCGGAGGTGGCGGACACGACGCCGAGGCCGTCGACGTAGCTGGTGGCGGGCCAGGCGGCGGGCGGCACGAGGTCGACCTCGAAGGCGGCGCGCCGGTCGCGCACGTTGACGCGGTAGCGCGCCGTGAGGCGGTGGGGGAGCCGCGCGGACTCGATCGCCTCGGAGAGGGCGAGGCGCACCTCCCACTCGCCGCGGGCGGGGCCCTCACGGCGGCGGGCGAGGAGGGGCGCCTGGGAGACGATCGAGCGGGCGCAGCGCGCCTCGAAGCGCACGAGGTCCTCCAGGCTCGCGGCGTCCGGGTCCTCGAGGGCGAGGGAGGCGAGCAGCGCGCCGTTGAGCGCGGCCTCCGTCCTCAGCACCCGCAGCTTGGCGGGATAGGGGAGCTCCTCGTCGGAGATGCGCAGGTAGAAGAGGCCCGAGGTGTGCGGGCGGACGACCCTGACCGTCGGCGCGCCGCCGGGCTCGTCGTCCTCGATCCCGGCCTCCTGGAGCCGCTCGGCGAGGTAGGTCTCGAGCGCGCTCGGGGCCGGTCCCGTCCCGGAGCCGGCGGCGCGCCCGCGCACGTCGTCCGTGAAGCGCCGCAGGGCGCGCAGGGGGTCCGTCGAGGCGGCGAGCGACGCGGAGAGGGCGTCGAGGTCCAGGTGGGAGGGGCCCGCGCCCGCGCCGGTCGCGGTGCCGGCCAGGGGCGCGCGGTCCTTCTCGCCCGCCGCGTCTGTGGCGTCCGGGTCGGTGCCGACGAGCGCCGCGAAGAGGCGCCCGAGCCTGCCGTGCTGCTCGCTTCTCTCGTCCTCGCTCATGGCACCTCCTCTCGCCGCGCCGTCTCTCCCCTTACTTATTCCCCTCGATCGCGTGGCGCGCACCGTCGATGATGGACTCTCGGTGGTTGACGCGGCGCACGAAGAGGCCGCTCAAGAGCTTGGGCTCGAACCACGTGGACTTGGGGGGCATGGTGAGGCCGGCGTCGGCGACGGCCATGACCTGGGCCACGGAGGTCGGGTGCAGGGCGAAGGCCACGCCCTGCCCGCCGGCGCGCCGCTCGAGCTCGTCGGCGCCCGCATTGCCCACGAAGGAGATGCGTGGGTCGGACGTGGGGTCCGCGACGCCCAGGACGGGGCCGAGCACGAGCTCCTGGAGGGCGGACGCGTCGAGCGCCGCCGCGGGGTCGCCTGCGGCCGGCGCCGGAAGGGAGAGCTCGCGCCACGCGCCGAAGGCGTACATGTCCACCCGCCCGGGCGCCCCGGGCCGCTCGCCCGCCGGCCGGCGCGGGCCCACCGTCACTCCGCGCCCCTCCAGCGCGCTCACGAGGGCGGCCTCGTCGTGGCCCGCCGTGTCCGCGACGACGCGGTCGTAGGCGCGCACGCCGAGCTGGCTCGCGGGGAAGAGCGCGCCGAGGAAGTAGTTGTAGGCCTCCGCGCCGCTGCAGCGCCCGCCCTCGGCCGTGCGCGCCTCGCGGCACGCCCGCTCGGCCGCAGCGATGCGGTGGTGGCCGTCGGCGACGTAGGCGCGCTCGACGTACTCGAGCATGAGGCGGAGCGACTCGACCGCCGCCGGCCGCGCGACGCGCCAGACGGTGTGCTCCACGCCCGCCCCGTCGACGAGCTCGTAGAGGGGGTCGGCCGCCTTGGCGGCCTCGACGAGCGCGCCGAGCACGGGGTTGTCGCGGTAGGTGAGCAGGGCCGGGCTCGTCTGGCAGCAGGTCGCCGCGATGTGGCGGGCGCGGTCCTCGACCTTGTCCGGCCGCGTGAGCTCGTGGCGGCGGATGACGCCGTTGGTGTAGTCGTCGACCGAGAACGCAGCGACGATGCCGGTCTGCTCGCGGCCGTCCGCGCGCAGGCGCCAGAGGTAGAAGCACGGCGTGCCGTCGCGCAGCAGCGTGCCGTCGCCCACGCGGGCGGCGAGCAGGTCGTGGGCGCGGGCGTAGACGTCGTCGGCGCGGGCGTCGTGGTCGGGCGGGAAGCCCGTCTCCGGGCGGTCGATCTCCAGGAACGAGCCCGGGTGCGCGGCGACGTAGGACCGGGCGCCGGCGTCGTCGAAGACGTCGTAGGGCGGCGCGGCGAACGCGGCGGCGCGCTCGGGGCGCGGCCGGTAGCAGGTGATGGGCTCGACGTGCATGGGGCCTCCTTCTTCGTGCGTGCAGCCATCATAGCCGACAGACTTGCCTAAAAGGGGTCAGACCCCTTTTAGGCAAGTGGCGCGGACGTGCTACCCTTGCAACAGCCACGCGAGGAAAGGGGAACCATGGCGCTCTCGGACGCGACCGCAGCGGGCAGGAGGCTCGTGATCTTTGACTTTGACGGCACGCTGGCAGACACCGTGCCGGGCATCGTGCGCACGGCGCGCGCGGTGCTCGTGGACCACGGGCTCGACGACGAGGCCATGGGCGACCTCACGCGCCTCGTGGGCCCGCCGTTCCCCCAGGCCTACGAGTGGGTCTACGGCTTCTCGCCCGAGGAGGCGGCGCAGATCACCGCCGAGTACCGGGCGCTCTACAGCGAGATCGGCCCGTCGGCGTGGCCGCTGTTCCCCGGCGTGCGGGAGATGCTTGCCCGCCTGCGCGCCGCCGGGCGCCTCACCGCCGTCGCGTCGTCCAAGCAGCAGCGCCTGATCGACCGCGCGCTCGCGGACAACGACCTCGCGGGCCTCTTCGACCTCGCGCTCGGCAAGACGAGCGACGCGCAGGGCGACAAGGTCGCGCTCATCGCCCGCGTCATCGAGGAGCTCGGCGCCACGGCCGACGACGCCGTCATGGTCGGCGACCGCCACCACGACGTCGAGGCCGCCGCGGCCTGCGGGGTGCCCTGCGTGGGCGTCACCTACGGCGGGACCGGCACGGTCGACGAGCTCATGGGCGCCGGCGCGTGCGCGTGCGTGGACTCGGTGGAGGAGCTGGGGCGCGTTCTTCTCGGCTGACGCCGCGCCCCGTGCCGACCGCTCGGGGCGCCCGGGGAGAAAGACGCGCCGCGTTGCGGGTAGAAGGGTGAGCATGGGGCGCACGCCCCGAACCGACGGAAGGAGAGACATGGCCGACTTTGACCTGACCGAGGGCCTGCGCAAGATGTTCCTTGCCGGCGTGGGGGCCGTGGCCACGGGAGCCGAGAAGACCCAGGAGGTCGTCGAGGAGTTCGTGAAGAAGGGGGAGCTGACCGTCGAGCAGGGCAAGACGCTCAACCAGGAGCTCACGCACAAGGTCAGGGAGGTCGTCGAGAACACCTCCGACAGCGCCCTGCGCGCCCGCCTCGGGGCCATGACGGCCGAGGAGCGCGCCGCCTTCGCCGAGAAGGTCGCCGCGATGTCCGCCGAGCTCGACGCCTCCGCCGTGAAGGTGGACGTCGAGGACGCCGACGGGGACGCGGCAGCCGCCGAGTAGGCCGACGTGGCGCACGACAAGAACGACGACTCGGTCCTGGACGACGCGCCCGAGCGGGCGGCGGCGGACGAGGGCCCGGAGGCCGATCGCGCCGCCGGGCAGGGGAGCGCCCCGGCGTCCGGGGACGCCTCGGCCCGCGCCGCGCGCTCGGCCCAGGAGCTGCTCGACGCCTGGTACGAGAAGGTGAGCCACGAGGCGCTCGTGGGGGACCGCCAGACGATCGGCCTCTTCGGCGGGCGCAGCGACGACGAGGCCTCCCTCACGCGCGGCTCGCGCCTCGCGCGCATCGGCGAGATCATCCAGATCGTGCGCCGCTATGACATCTTCCACGGCCTCACGCCCAAGGGCCTGCGGCGCATGCTCGAGGAGCTGGGGCCCACCTTCGTCAAGGCCGGCCAGATCCTCTCCATGCGCTCGGAGATCCTGCCCGAGAGCTTCATGCGCGAGCTCTCCCGCCTGCGCACCGACGTGGAGCCGATGGACCGCGACGCCGTGCTCGACGCCCTGCGCGCCGAGTACGACGAGCCGATCGAGGAGATCTTCGACGCCATCGACGACCGGCCGCTCGGCTCGGCCTCGGTGGCGCAGGTCCACAAGGCGCGCCTCGTGACCGGCGAGCTCGTCGCCGTGAAGGTGCAGCGCCCGCACGTCCAGGAGATCATGGCGCAGGACATCTCGATCATGCGCTCGCTCGCGCGCCACGCCATGCGCTTCATGGGCGACGAGCAGTTCCTGGACCTGCAGTCCGTGGTGGACGAGCTGTGGCAGAGCTTCCGCGAGGAGACCGACTTCCTCGTCGAGGCGCGCAGCCTCGAGGAGTTCCGCCGCAACAACGCCGGGTGCGCCTTCGTGGACTGCCCCAAGCCCTACCCGGCGCTCTGCACCCGGCACGTGGTGGTCATGGACTATGTGGAGGGCATCCCGATCAACGCCACGGCGCGCCTGGTGGCCGAGGGCTACGACCTCTCCGAGATCGGCACCAAGCTCGCGGACAACTACACGAGCCAGATGCTCGATGACGGCTTCTTCCACGCCGACCCACACCCGGGCAACCTCGTGGTCGTGGGCGGCAAGATCGTCTACCTCGACCTCGGCATCATGGGGAGGCTCTCGAGCCACGACCGCTCCGCGATGCGCGACATGGTGACGGCCGTCGCCGCCTGCGACTCGGCGCGGCTCGCCGAGGGCCTGATGCGCTTCTCGGTCTCCGACACCTCCGAGGTTGACCAGGCGCACCTGCTCGCCGACCTGGACGCGATCGTGGCGGACTACGGCCTGGCCGACCTCTCCGACCTCGACGTCGGCGCGTTCCTGAACTCGCTGATCTCCATGGCGCAGAAGGACGGCATCGAGCTTCCGAGCTCCGTGACCATGCTCGCCCGCTCGCTCGTCACGCTCGAGGGGACGGTGCACGCCCTGCTGCCGGACACCTCGATCGTGGAGATCATCAGCGCCCACCTGCGCGCGCACGACAGCGCCGGCGAGCTCGCGCGGCGCGAGGCGAGCCGGTTCGCGCGCGAGTCCGTCGCGGCGGCGCACGGCCTGCTCGGCGCCGCGAGCGACGCGGGCCTCGCGATGCGCATGCTCACGCGCGGCCAGCTGCGCGTGAACCTCGACCTCGCCGGCACGGCCGACCCGCTCGAGGACCTCGCGCGCATCGCCAACCGCCTCACGATGAGCGTCATCGTCGCGGGCCTGTTCATCGGCTCGTCGGTGGTCTACTACGCGCGCATCCAGCCGGTCATCTTTGGCATCCCGATCATCGGCTTTTTGGGCTACGTCGCGGCGTTCGTGCTCGGGGTCTGGGTGGCGGTCGACATCATCCGGGAGAGCCGCCGGCGCCGGAGGCGCTAGGAAACGCGGTATCGGCGGCCCGAGAGGGGCCACCTGTTCGAGGGAGGTTTCATGAATCGCTACGACTCTGACTTTGACCACGTCGGGGATTTCGTCGAGCGCTGGAACGCGGGCGTGCGGCGCGCGCGGGGATGGACCGTCGCCATCGGGGCGCTCCTGCTTTTGGCGGGCATCGCGAGCGCCGCGGCGCCGCTCGGCGTCTACGCCCTCGTCCAGGGCCTCGTGGCCGCCGCGCTGCTCGTGGGCGGCGCCGCGCAGATCGTGTCCTACGCGCGCACGCCCGAGCTCTTTCGCAGCCCCACGATGCTCGTGATGGGGGTGCTCAACGCGCTTCTCGGCGTCATGCTGCTCGCGCTTCCGTCCTACCTCACGGCGGGCACGGTCGGGTTCCTGCTCGCGTTCCTGTTCATCATCTCGGGCGCCGAGCGCGTCACCCACGCGCGTCGCCGGCGCTACTTCGGCCTTCCCGACTCCGGGCTCACCACGTTCACGGGCGTCCTGAACATCGTCTGCGGCGTGGCCTTCCTGTTCATGCCGGCGCTCTCCGGGATCGTCTTTGCCTACGTGGTGGCGGCGTACCTGGTCGTGAGCGGGCTGAGCCTGATCGCGGAGGGCCTCTCGATGCGACCGATCGACCGGTAGCGCTGCTGTCCGGTCTGCGTGCGCCCCGGAACCGCCGGACCTGCTCCGCCGCGCTCCGCGAATCGCCGCCCTTGCCGCAGGCACTCCAAGAATCGCCGTTCTTGTCGCAGCGCGTTCCGAGAATCGCTGCCCGTGTCTTGTGGGCTTCCAACAATCGCCGCCCTTGTCGCGGGTATATCTAAGAAACGCCGACCTTGTCCCGACCCACCCTAAGAAACGCCGACCTTGTCCCGACCCACTCTAAGAAACGCCGACCTTGTTCCGACCCACTCTAAGAAACGTTGCTCTTGTCGCAGCGCGTTCCGAGAATCGCTGCCCTTGTCGCAGGCGCTTCTAAAGAATGTCGCCCTTGCCCCAGTTCGTTCTGGGAAACGCTGACCTTGTCCCAATCCCTTCCGATAAATGGCGCCCTTGCGCGCCGCCGATGCATTCGGGCTGCGCAAGGGCGTCGATTCTTAGAACGTCGTGGGACAAGGGCGGAGTTTCTTAGAGTTGGCCGGTACAAGGGCGCGGATTCCCGGAACATGCGGGACAAGGGAACCGATTCCTAGGAGCCCGTGCGACAAGGGCGGCGATTCTCGGAAGATGTCCCCGCCGTCAGTCGACGCCGTACGCCTCGACTGGCACCATCTCGATGACGGGTTCCTCGGGCCGCCCCTCGGCCGCCGCGCGCCGCGCGCGCTCGCGGGCCCGGCCGTTCCAGTGCACGCCGTCGATGAGCTCGAGCTCGTCGTGCAGCCACGCGCGCAACGCCCTTCGCCGCGCCGCCTCGTCGCGCGTGAGGTGCGGCGGGCACATGCCGAGGTCCGCCCTGACCCGGGAGACGAGGTCGTCCATGTAGTCCAGGTCGTCGTAGAGCCCCTTGGTGAGGACGTAGTTCTTGAAGTCGACCGCCAGCATCTCGTTCTGGCGGCGGGCGTCGCGCTCGATGCCAGCGGGCGTGGCGTGGACGCCCCCGTTGTAGTCGAAGGAGACCCCGGAGAAGGGCGCGTCCGGGCTCGTTGCCCCGAGCAGGACGTCGGGCTTGCGCACGCCGGGCCCGAGCGCCAAACCGATGCGCATGACCTCGAGCGGCGCGTTCATGGAGAGGACGCGCAGGTGGTAGCCGCCGCGCGCCGGTTTGAGTCCCAGGCGCATCGAGAGGCGCGTCTCGTAGGGGGAGGCCGAGCGCTCGCACGCCATCTTGAGCGCGGCGCGGACCTGCGCCGTCCCGGGGACGGGGCCGAGCGCGTCGAGGTGGGCGAGGACGCGCTCGCGGGTCGTGAGCGGCCTGCGGCGCTGGAACATACCGTCCTCGCGGTCGGGGGCGATGGCGTAGGTGCCGAGAAGCTCGCCGAGAAGAAAGACGAGCTCCAGATGGGTGAGCGAGGGGGCCATCTGGACGACGAGCTGCTCGGGGGCCGTGCAGTAGAGACCGTCGGAGAGCCTGATTGCGGAGTCGGGGGGAAGGGGGACCTGCGAGCGGTGCACGCACGCGAGTCGGGGAGGGACGCGCCGCCCCCTTCGCTCTGCCACCACGTGGAGCGGGCAGGTGAGCTGGGGAAGGCGCACGAGGGCGGATCTGACCTCGGCCTCGGCGGGCGAGGTCTCGGGCAGCGGGACGCTGACGCGCTCGCCGCGCTCGAGCGGCCCCCTCAGGGTGGCACTCCTGAGCGCCTCGAGTGCGGTGGTATGTGAGAGCAGAATGGGCATGGGAAAACCCTAGCGCACTGCCGTCGGCGCTGAGGCACGTTTGGAAAAACGTCGCTCGCTGGCTGACGGCTGACTTTCCGCTCACTGACGCACGGGCCGTTTGCCCAGATGGGGACACTCGTCGGACACCGTATCGGGGAGCTGCCCCGCGCCGGTGGACGTCCGCTCGCCCGGGGATGCGCCGCCGTTCGCCGTTGGCGCCAAAAAGGGGTGGTCTGCCCTGGTTCGGGGTGGTCTTGGGTGGTTCGTCGTTCTTCTCGCCCGCGTCGTGGCTGGCGTCCGGGAATTGCCGGCCTAGTCCCAGCGCGTTCCGAGAAATGCGGCACTTGTCCCGATCCACTCTCAGAATTGCCGGCCTTGTCCCGTGGCGTTCTAAGAAAGTCCGCCCGTGCGCAGCTGGAGCGTGTCCAGACTGCGCACGGGCGGAGATTTTCGGACGAGAGTGCGTCACGGGCGCGACTTTCTAGAGCACGCTGCGACAAGGGCGGTGATTTACGGAACGCCCCGCACCAACCGCGCCAATTCCCGGAGCATCCCGCGCCAACTGCGGTAATTCCCGGAACGAACGTGGCCCCGGCACGCCGCCGGGGCCACCACGCGCTACTCGAGCTCGAACGCGCCGGTGTAGAGCTGGTAGTACGTGCCCTTCTTGGCGATCAGCTCGTCGTGCGTGCCGCGCTCGATGATCCGGCCGTGGTCCAGCACGATGATGACGTCGGAGTTGCGGACCGTGCTCAGCCGGTGGGCAATCACGAACGTCGTGCGCCCGGTCATGAGCGCGTCCATGCCGCGCTGGACGATGGCCTCGGTGCGCGTGTCGATCGAGGACGTTGCCTCGTCGAGCACCATGACCGGCGGGTCGGCCACCGCCGCGCGTGCGATCGAGAGCAGCTGCCGCTGACCCTGCGAGAGCGCCGCGCCGTTGTCCGTGAGCATCGTGTCGTAGCCCTCCGGCAGGCGCCGCACGAAGTCGTCCGCGCCGGCCAGCCGCGCGGCGGCGACGCACTCCTCGTCCGTTGCGTCGAGGCGCCCGTAGCGGATGTTGTCCATGACGGTTCCGGTGAAGAGGTTCACGTCCTGCAGGACCACGCCGAGCGAGCGCCTGAGGTCCGGCTTCTTGATCTTGTTGATGTTGATCCCGTCGTAACGGATCTTGCCGTCCTCGATGTCGTAGAAGCGGTTCAGCAGGTTGGTGATCGTGGTCTTGCCCGCGCCCGTGGCGCCCACGAAGGCCACCTTCTGGCCGGGCTTGGCGTAGAGCGAGACGTTGTGCAGCACGGTGTGGCCCGGCTCGTAGGCAAAGTCCACGTCGAAGAGGCGCACGTCGCCGGCGAGCGGCGTGTAGGTGACGGTCCCGTCAGCCTGGTGCGGGTGGCGCCACGCCCACTGGCCGGCCCAGTCGTGGTCGCGACGGTCGCACTCGCGCACGGTGCCGTCGCGCCCGATCGTGCAGGCCACGAGCTCCACGTAGCCCTCGTCCTCCTCCACGGGCTCGTCGAGCAGCTCGAAGATGCGCTCCGCGCCGGCCAGGCCCATGACCACGGAGTTCACCTGGTTGGAGATCTGGCCGATCTGGTTGGCGAACTGTTTGGTCATGTTGAGGAACGGCACCGCCACGGCAATGGAGAGCGGCAGGCCGGAGAGCGACGGGTTGGGGATGCCCGTCACCAGGAAGACGCCGCTCGCCACGGCCACGATCACGTAGAGCAGGTTGCCCGCGTTCATGAGGATCGGCATCAGCGTGTTGGCGTAGGAGTTGGCCGCCCGCGCCGCCGCCTCGAGCTCGTCGTTCAGCTCGTCGAAGGCGGCCTCGGTCTGGCGCTCGTGGCAGAACACCTTGACGACCTTCTCGCCGTTCATGACCTCCTCGACGTGGCCCTCCACGGTCGCCACCGCGCGCTGCGTGCGCAGGAAGTTGCGCGCGGAGCGCCCCGCCAGCGTCTTGGCGAGAAGCGCCATCACCACGGCGCCGCCCACCACGACGAGCGTCAGCGGCAGGCTGTAGTAGACCATGATGCAGCCCACGGAGATCAGCATGAGCGTCGTCAGGAACAGCTGCGGCAGCGACTGCGCGATCATCTGGCGCAGGGCGTCCACGTCGTTGGTGTAGTAGCTCATGACGTCGCCGTGCGGGTGCGTGTCGAAGTAGCGGATCGGCAGGTCCTGCATGTGGTCGAACATGAGGCAGCGGAACTTCTTGAGCGCGCCCTGGGTGAGGATCGCCATGAGCTGCTGCCACACGGCGTTGCAGACGAGGCTCGCCAGGTACATGACGGCAAGGATCGCGGCGTTGGTGAAGACCTGCGGCTGCGCGGCCGCCCAGTCGCCGCTCTCCCAGAACTCGCCCACCACGGTGAGGCAGCGCTCCATGAAGATGTTGGGCGTCGCCTGGACCACGCACTGGACGAGGATGCAGACGGCCACGGTCGGCAGCATCACGGGGTAGAACTTCCGCAGCATCTTGAGGACGCGCAGCGCCGTGCGCCCGATCGACTTGGGGGCGCGCCCGCGCGCGGTCGTGGGCTTATCGGCCATCCTCGCTCACCTCCAGCTCGTCGAGGTTCTTCTCGTCGTGGCTCTGCTTGTTCTGCGAGAGGTAGACCTCCCGGTAGATCGCGTTGCGGCGCAGCAGCTCCTCGTGGGTGCCCACGTCGTTGATGCGGCCCGAGTCCATGACCACGATGCGGTCGGCGTCCTCCACGCTCGAGGTGCGCTGGGCGATGATGATCTTGGTGGTCTCGGGCAGGTAGCTGCGGAAGCCCTCGCGGATGAGCCTGTCGGTCTTGGTGTCCACGGCGCTCGTGGAGTCGTCCAGGATGAGGATCTTCGGGCTCTTGAGCAGGGCGCGCGCGATGCACAGGCGCTGCTTCTGGCCGCCGGAGACGTTGGTGCCGCCCTGCTCGATGTGGGTGTCGTAGCCGTCCGGGAAGGTGCGGACGAACTCGTCGGCCTGGGCCAGGCGCGCCGCCTCGACGATCTCCTCGTCCGTGGCGTCCTGCTTGCCCCAGCGCAGGTTGTCCTTGATCGTGCCGCTGAACAGCACGTTCTTCTGCAGCACCATGGCCACGGCGTTGCGCAGGGTCTCGAGGTCGTAGTCGCGCACGTCCACGCCGCCCACGCGCACGGTGCCCTCGGTGACGTCGTAGAGGCGCGGGATGAGCTGGACGAGCGTGGACTTGGCCGAGCCCGTCGAGCCGATCACGCCGATGACCTCGCCGCTCCTGATGTGGAGGTCGACCTCGCGCAGGGCCTCGTGGTCCTTGTCGCCCCTGTAGGAGAAGCCCACGTGGTCGAAGTCGATCGAGCCGTCCGCCACCTCCGTCACGGGGTCGGCCGGCTCCTCGATCGTGGTTTTGGCGTCGAGCACCTCAAAGATGCGGCGCGCGTTCTCCTCGGACATGACGACCATGGCAAAGATCATCGAGAGCATCATGAGGCTCATGAGCATCATGAAGCCGTAGGTGATGAGCGACGAGAACTGCCCCACGTCCAGAAGCTCGCCGCGCGTGGAGACGATCGCGTAGGAGCCCACGTAGATCACGAAGACCATGACGGTGTAGACGCAGAAGTTCATGATCGGGGCGTTGAGGGCCAGGATGCGCTCGGCGTGCGTGAAGTCGCGCTGGACCTCGCTCGCGGCGGCGTCGTACTTCTTTTTCTCGTAGTCCTCGCGGACGTAGGATTTGACCACGCGGATGCCGGAGAGGTTCTCCTCGGCGCGCTCGTTCAGGGCGTCGTACTTGCGGAAGATGCGGCGGAAGATCGGCGTGACCTTGCGCACCACAGCGAGAAGGGCCACGGCCAGTACCGGGATCACCACGACGAAGACCACGGCCAGCCAGCCCGCCATCGTGTAGGCGGCGATGAAGGCGCCGATCAGCATGAACGGGGAGCGGATGGCGGTGCGGATGAGCATCATGTAGGCCATCTGCACGTTCATGACGTCGGTGGTGAGGCGCGTCACGAGCGATGAGCTGGAGAAGCGGTCGATCACCGCGAAGGAGAAGGTCTGGATGTTGTAGAACATGTCCTTGCGGAGGTTCTTGGCAAAGCCGACGGAGGCCTTCGCGCAGGTGAGGCCCGCCGCGGCGCCAAAGGCGAGCGAGACGAGCGCCATGAGGGCGAGAAGCCCGCCCGTGGTGAGGATCTGGTTCAGGTCCGCCCCGGCCTTGATCGCGTCGATGAGGTCGGCGGTGAGCAGCGGGATCAGCACCTCAAAGACGACCTCGCCCAAAACCAGCAGGGGCGTGGCGAGCGCGGCGCCCTTGTACTGGCGGATGCTCCCCATGAGCCGGTGCATGATCTGGGGATAGGTCATGTGCGCGGCGGTCTTCTCGAACTGCTCTTCGGCGGCTAGTTCCTGGCGCATGCGGCCTCCTCTCGGCTCTGCGTCTCGATGCCCTCCCAGTGCGCGGCCACGCGGCTCAGCAGGTCGAGCAGGCGCTCGGCCTCGTCGGCCGTCAGGCAGTCGAACGCGCTCCGCTCGAACGCTCGGCGGCTCTCCACGAAGGCCCGCGCCCGGCGCTCGCCCTCCTCGGTGAGCGTGAGCGTGAGCTGGCGACGGTCGGTCTCGGAGCGCTCGCGGGAGAGCAGCCCCTCGGTCTCGAGCTTGGTCACGACCTCGGAGAGCGAGGCGGACGTGATGCACGACGCCTCCTGGAGGTCGCGCTGGGTCATGTGGCCGTCATGGGCGAGCAGCTGCACGAGGATGTGCTGCTTGCCGTTGCGGCCGCCCCAGTGCTGGTGCAGGTAGTAGCCAAAGTAGCCGAGCTTGTGCAGGATCTGCAGCTCGGTGCTCTCCGGCGTGGCTGGTTCGCACACGATGGGCTTCCTTTCGTTGGTTCGGACGTACCCACTGTGCGCCCCGGTCGGGAAGATGTCAAGGTACCTTGCGAACTCGCTCCAGGATTTCCGTTTCTTGGCGCGAGCCGTTCCAGGAAAGGCCGACCGTGCGCAGGTCAGGCGAGAAGAACGTGCGCCCGTCGCCGGGTTTGTTCGGGAATCGCCGCCCTTGTCGCACGCGCGTCCAGGAATCGGAGCCCTTGTCGCACGCGCGTCTAAGAATTGGCGCCCGTGCGCGTCCGCGTCTTGAAATTGGCGCCCTTGTCGCGCGTGCGTCTAGGAATCGCCGCCCGTGCGCGCACGGAGGCGCCTTCAGGTGCGCACGGGCGCCGATTTCCGGATCGTACGTGCGCACAGGCCGGGATTCTTGGACGCGCCGGGACAAGGGCTAGCATTTCTAGAAGCGAGAAGGACAAAGGCGGAAGTTCCTAGAACCGCGCGCGACAAGGGCGGCGATTCCCGGAACGAGGCCCTTTCGGACGCAACAGGTCGCGTGGGGCGGTCCGTGCCGTTAGGACACCAACCTCTTTTTGTTTGCTTATTTTTTTTTTCAATGACTTTCATCATGGGGAAAACTGGCTCCTCGAGATGGGAGGTCCTCATGTTCTGTCCCACGTGCGGCAGGGAGCTGCCGGAAGGTTCCCGGTTCTGCCCGGGGTGCGGGAAGGCGGTCGGGAATGGGGCATCGGGCTCCGCCCCGCCGGCGCCCAGACGGTCAAAGCGACTGCTCGTCTTCGGTGCCGTTGCCGTTGCGGCGGTGGCGATCGCCTCCGTCGTCGCCCTCCTCGCCACGGGAGTGCTCGGCAGGGGAGAGGCAAAGCTGCCGAACGGTAGATACGAGCTGTACGGATTTATTCCGTACACCTTTGTGGTCAGCGAGGGCGACGGAGGACAAACCATAGCGTTCGTCTATCCAAACGACGTCAACGACACGGTCATGTTCTCCGGGAGGCTCGTCGAGGATGGCTCGAACGACCTCGGTCCCATCTGGCGCGTCGAGGACGTCACGTTCCCCTCAGGGGATGCGTGGAACGTGGAATCCGTCCGCGTCCAGCTTCCCGAGGGCGCGGCGGAGGGCGACCCCACCGGCAGGTGGTATGTCGAGTTGACCTCCCAGGACGGCGTTGCATACGTCGTCGCCCAGATCGACGAGGACGGGACCGCGAGGTCGCTCAACTCCCTGGTGCCTCCGGAGGCGGCCGAAGCAGGTACGTGCATTCTGGACGAGGCCCAGTCCATCGACGAGGTCTACTCTGGCGTCTACCAGAACTACCCGTACTACTATTCGACCGATTACGGCTTTGACACGACGTACACCCTGCGGAACGTCCCCAACGCCGATCCCTCGATGCACGTTTACTACGTCGAGGACCCAAACGGGGACCTCGCCGGCATCGTGAGCATAGCCCTCGAGGAGCAAGCCACCACCAAGTAATCCCTCGGCACCAGCCCCGGCACAGAGACGCCCGACCCGGCGTTCCGGAGAGAAGTTTCGCGAAGCGCACTTCTCGGAGGAACGCCGGGTCGGGCTTCCCGGATTTGTGACGACGGCTACTCCAGCTCGAAGGCTCCCGTGTAGAGCTGGTAGTACGTGCCGCGCTTGGCGATCAGCTCGTCGTGCGTACCGCGCTCGATGATGCGGCCGTGGTCGAGCACGATGATCGCGTCGGAGTTGCGCACGGTCGAGAGCCGGTGGGCGATCACGAACGTGGTGCGCCCGGTCATGAGCGCGTCCATGCCGCGCTGGACGATCTCCTCGGTGTGGGTGTCGATCGAGGAGGTGGCCTCGTCGAGGATCATCACCGGCGGGTCGGCCACGGCGCAGCGCGCGATCGAGAGCAGCTGGCGCTGGCCCTGGGAGAGGTTGGAGCCGTTGTCCGTGAGCATCGTGTTGTAGCCCTCGGGCAGGCGCTTGATGAAGCCGTCCGCGCCCACCAGGCGCGCGGCCGCCATGCACTCGTCGTCGGTGGCGTCGAGCCGGCCAAAGCGGATGTTGTCCATGACGGTGCCCGTGAACAGGTTCACGTCCTGGAGCACGATGCCGAGCGAGCGCCTGAGGTCCGGCTTCTTGATCTTGTTGATGTTGATGCCGTCGTAGCGGATCTTGCCGTCCTCGATGTCGTAGAAGCGGTTGATGAGGTTCGTGATCGTGGTCTTGCCCGCGCCCGTGGCGCCCACGAAGGCGATCTTCTGGCCGGGCTTGGCCCACACGCTCACGTCGTGCAGGACGGTGTGGCCCTTGCGGTAGGCAAAGTCCACGTCGAAGAGGCGCACGTCGCCGGCGAGCGGCGTGTACGTCAGGCTGCCGTCGCCGTGCGGGTGGCGCCACGCCCACTGGCCCGCCCAGTCGCCGGAGCGGCGGTCGCACTCGTGGACGGTGCCGTCGCGGTCGATCGTGCAGGCCACGAGCTCCACGTAGCCCTCGTCGTGCTCGACGGGCTCGTCCATGAGCTCGAAGATGCGCTCGGCGCCGGCCAGGCCCATGACCACGGAGTTGATCTGCTGGGAGATCTGGCCGATCTGCCCGGCGAACTGCTTGGTCATGTTGAGGAAGGGCACCGTGACGGCGATCGAGAAGGGCAGGCCCGAGATCGAGAGGTTGGGCACGCCGGCCTCGATGAACACGCCGCCGACGAGCGCCACGACCACGTAGATCAGGTTGCCGAGGTTCATGAGGATCGGGCCGAGCGTGTTGGTGTACATGTTCGCCGCGCGGCTCGCCTCGAAGAGGCGCCGGTTGCGGACGTCAAAGTCCTCCTGCGCGGCCTGCTCGTGGCAGAACACCTTGACCACGCGCTGGCCGTTCATGACCTCCTCGACGTGGCCCTCCACGATGCCGATCTCGCGCTGCTGCGCCACGAAGTTGCGGGCGGAGCGGCCGACGAGCTGCTTGGTCATGTAGGCCATGAACAGCACGCCGGCCACGATGACCAGGCACATCCACACGCTGTAGTAGACCATGACGGCAACGACCGAGCAGCACGTGACCAGGGTGAGCGTGATGTTGGGCAGCGACTGGCCGATCATCTGGCGCAGGGCGTCGATGTCGTTGGTGTAGTGGCTCATGATGTCGCCGCGCTGGTGCTGGTCGAAGTAGCTGATCGGCAGGTCCTGCATGTGGCCGAAGAGCCGCTCGCGGAACTTCTCGAGCGAGCCCTGCGTGATGACGGCCATCGCGCGGGTCCAGGTGAAGTTGAGGACGAGCGAGACCGCGTAGATGCCCACGAGCGTGAGCACGAGCGAGCTCACCTGGCCGGCCACGGCCTCCCAGTCGCCGCCCTCCCAGTTGGCGGTCACGATCTCCAGCGTGCGCTGCATGAACGTGGCGGGTAGGGCCGAGAGCACGGCCGAGACCACGATGCACAGGATCACGAGCGGCAGCATCTTGGGATAGAACGAGAAGAGCGTCTTGATGAGGCGCCCCAGCGTTCTGCCGCGGCCGCCGCGCCGGCGCGGACGCTCGACCTGGCGGCCGGCGACGTTCTGGCGCTCCGGCTCGCGCTCGGGCTCGGTCGGCTGGTTGGAGCCGGTGACGCTTACGAGGACGTTCTCGGCGGAGTTGCTGCTAGCGGACATCGGCCTCACCTCCCTTCGCGGCCGCGGCGGGCGCGGGCGCGTCGTCCTTCTCGGCGTCCGCGCCCTTCTCGGCCTCCTGGCTCGTGCGGTTCTGCGCGAGGTAGGTGTCGCGGTAGAACGGGCAGCTCTCCATGAGCTCGTCGTGGGTGCCCAGGCCCGCGATGTGGCCGTTGTCGAGCACGAGGATGCGGTCGGCGTCCATGACCGAGCTCGTGCGCTGCGCGATGATGATCTTGGTGGCCTCGGGCAGGTAGGACTTCAGGCCCTCGCGGATGAGCGCGTCGGTCTTGGTGTCCACGGCGGAGGTGGAGTCGTCCAGGATCAGCACCTTGGGGTGCTTGAGCAGGGCACGCGCGATGCACAGGCGCTGCTTCTGGCCGCCGGAGACGTTGGTGCCGCCCTGCTCGATGTAGTAGTCGTACTGCTTGGGCAGCTGCTGGATGAACTCGTCGGCCTGCGCGAGCTTGCAGACCTCCACGAGCTCGTCGTAGGTGGCGTCCGGGTTGCCCCAGCGCAGGTTCTCCTTGATGGTGCCCGAGAAGAGCACGTTCTTCTGCAGGACCACGGCCACGTTGTTGCGCAGGAACTCCAGGTCGTAGTCGCGCACGTCCACGCCGCCGACCTTCACGGAGCCCTCGGTCACGTCGTAGAGGCGGCTGATGAGGTTCACGAGCGAGGTCTTGGCAGAGCCCGTGCCGCCCATGATGCCGATCGTCTCGCCGCTCTTGATGTGCAGGTCGATCTCCGCGAGGGCGCGGTGCTCGGCCTTCTCGGAGTACTTGAATGTCACGTGGTCGAAGTCGATCGAGCCGTCGACCATCTCGGTCTCGGGGTGGGCCGGGTTCTTGATCGTGGGCTCGGTGGTGAGGACCTCGCAGATGCGCTCGGCGGACTCCTGGGCCATCGTGATCATGGCGAAGACCATCGAGACCATCATGAGGGCCATGAGGATCATGAAGCCGTAGGTGGTGAGCGCGGAGAGCTGGCCCACGTTCAGCAGCTCGCCCCGGCTGGAGATGATGAGGTAGCTGCCGAACTGCAGCACCACGGCAAAGACGGCGTAGACCGCGAAGTTCATCATCGGCGTGTTGAGCGCGAGGATCTTCTCGGCCCGGGTGAAGTCGGCGCAGACGTCCTGGGCGGCGCGGCCGAACTTCTCCTTCTCAAAGTCCTGGCGCACGTAGCTCTTGACGTCGCGCATGCCGGTGACGTTCTCCTCGATGGACTCGTTGAGGGCGTCGTACTTGTGGAAGACCGAGCGGAAGATTGGGTGCACGGTGCGCACGACCTTGTAGAGGCCAAAGCCCAGGATCGGCACGATGATCACAAAGACGAGCGCCAGCGGTCCCGCCATGATGAAGGACATGACGATGCCCGCGAGCAAAAGGAACGGGCAGCGGATGGCGGTGCGGATGACCATCATGTAGGCGAGCTGCACGTTGGTGATGTCGGTGGTGAGGCGCGTCACGAGCGAGCTCGACGAGAACTGGTCGATGTTGGCAAAGCTGAAGCGCTGCACCGCGGCGAAGACGTCGTGACGCAGGTTCATGGCCAGGCCGCACGAGGCCTGGCTGCACGTGACGCCGGCGCCGATGCCAAAGGCGAGCGACGCGAGGGCCATGGCCACGAGGACGCCCGCGTAGGGCAAAAGCTCGGACAGGCCCGCCCCGGCCTGGATCGAGTTGATGAGCTGGGCGGTCACGAACGGGATCGCGACCTCCATCACGACCTCGCCGGAGACGATGATCGGCGTGGCGATCGACGCCCCCTTGAACTCGCGGATGCTGCCGCCGAGGGTGCGGATGACCTCGCGGCCCGTGAGCTCCTTCTCCTCTTTTTTCTTCATGTGACTCCTTTCGACAAGGGGTCATTGTGAGGCGGCGTGGGAGAGATTTCAAGGTACCTAGCGATAAGTTGCACGGTACCTGACAAACCATTCACAAACGCGGGCGCGCCCCGGGCGAGAAAAACTTCGTAAGGTTCCGGCGAACGGTAGAACCTGCAGGTGAGAAGAGCCGGCGAACGGCGGCCTTACAATCGCGCGCCGTTTGTAAGGTCCTCTGTAAGCCAAATGTAAGGGACGGTCAGGCCGCCGTAATGCATCGGAAATACGGCCGAAAAGGACGCGACGCGCTCCTAGGATTCTCGCTGAACCGGTCGGGGCCCACGGGCGTCGGCCACATCCACGGGAAAGGATTATTCATGTCCAAGCTTGATCTCACGCGTCGTCAGTTCGTTGGCATCGCCGGTGGCGTCGCCGCCGTCGCCGGCCTCGCCGCCTGCGGTGGCACCCAGCAGCCCGCCGCCGAGGGCGACGAGGGCGCCGGCTCCGCGGACGCCGCGCTCGCCGGCTCCATCTCCTGCTCCGGCGCCACCTCCTTCCAGCCGCTCGTCGAGAAGGCCGCCGATGCCTTCATGGAGGCCAATGGGGACGTCTCCATCGCCATCTCCGCCGGCGGTTCCGGCCAGGGCCTCTCGCAGGTCGCCGAGGGCTCCGTCCAGATCGGCCGCTCCGACGTCTTCGCCGAGGAGAAGCTCGAGGCCGACCAGCTCGAGAACCTCGTCGACAACCAGGTCTGCATCGTCGGCATGGGCCCGATCGTGAACGCCAACGTCGACGTTGACGACATCACCACCGACCAGCTCAAGGGCATCTTCCTCGGCCAGATCACCGACTGGTCCGAGGTGGGCGGCACCGCGGGTGCCATCCAGGTCATCCAGCGCGAGGCCGGCTCGGGCACCCGCGCCACCTTCGAGAACGCCGTCCTCGCCGGCGAGACCGCCCCGGATAGCTTCCGCCCGGTCGCCGAGGTCGACTCCTCGGGCACCGTCGTCGAGCAGGTCGCCGCGACCGAGGGCTCCATTTCCTACGTCGCCTTCAACTACATGGAGTCCGACGGCATCAAGGCCCTCTCCGTTGACGGTATCGATCCGACCCAGGAGAACGTCGAGTCCGGCGACTTCAACATCTGGGCCTACGAGCACATGTACACCCGCTCCGACGAGGACGAGGCCACCGCTCCTGTGACCAAGGCCTTCATCGAGTTCATGCTCTCCGAGGACTTTGCTTCCACCGTGGTGGAGGAGGGCTTCATCCCCATGGGCGACATGAAGGTCCAGAAGGACGCCGAGGGCAACGTCACCCCGGTCGCCTAGGCGAAAGACCTCAGTTCCCCTGTCGGCGGCGCCCCCCATGCGCGGGGGCGCCGCCGCCCCCTGACGAGAAAGGCTCTCCCACATGGCACATCTCATGCCCAAGCGGAGGCTCGAGAACATAGGCCTGGGCATCACGGGCTTCTGCGTCGCCCTTGTCGCCCTCGTCGTCGTCACGCTGATCTTCATGGTGGCCCAGCAGGGCCTCTCCACGTTCTTCGTCGACGGCATGGACCCGATCGCCTTCTTCACCGGCCAGAACTGGATTCCCGAGCAGGAGCGCTACGGCGCGCTGCCCATGATCGTGGGATCCTTCGCGGTCACCCTGCTCTCGACCGTCTTCGCCCTGCCCATCGCGATCGGCTCGGCCATCTTCGTCGTGGAGGTCGCGCCCGGCTTTGGTCGTCGCGTCTTCCAGCCGGTGATCGAGCTGCTCGTGGGCATCCCGTCGGTCGTCTACGGCGTCCTCGGCCTCTATGTGATCAACTCCCTCATCAAGGCCATCTTCGGCGACGCTGCGGCCACCGGCGCGGGCATCCTCTCCGGCTCGATCGTGCTCGCCATCATGATTCTGCCGACGATCACCACGCTCTCGATGGACGCCCTGCGTGCGGTGCCCAACCAGTACCGCGAGGGTTCCTACGCCCTCGGCTGCACGCGCTGGCAGACCACCTGGCACGTGGTGCTCAAGAGCGCCACGCCGTCGCTGATGACTGCGGTCATCCTCGGCATGACGCGCGCCTTCGGCGAGACGCTCGCCGTCCAGATGGTCATCGGCGGCGTCGAGCGCTCCATGCCCACCGGACTTCTTGACCCGGCCTCCACGCTCACGGCTGCGCTCACGGCCGGCCTCTCCAATGCGGTCTCGGGCTCCGAGTACTACCACGCCCTGTGGACGCTCGGCCTGCTCCTTCTCGTCATGTCCCTCATTTTCATCATGATCATCCACCTCATCGGACGGAAGGGGGCGAAGGCGAATGGCTAATCGCTCCCTGGACGCCCACGTCGCGCGCATCGACCGTCAGGACAAGATCGCGACGGGCATCCTCACCGTGATCGTGGGCCTGGTCATCCTGCTCGTCGTCGCGATCATCGCCTACATCGTCGGACGCGGCGCCGGCCGCGCGCTCACGCCCGGGTTCCTCACCAACCCCTACAACAGCAAGGTCATGCCGGGCATCCTCTACCAGCTGTGGGACTCCTTCTACCTGCTGCTCGTGACGCTCGTCATCTCGGTGCCCATCTCGCTCGGCGCGGCGATCTTCCTTGTGGAGTACGCGCCGGACAACTGGGTGACCTCCGCCGCCAAGACCGCCATCGAGACGCTCTCGAGTCTGCCCTCGATCGTCGTCGGCATGTTCGGCTCGCTGTTCTTCGTGGTGACGCTCGGCTGGGGCATCTCGATCATCGCCGGCGCCTGCGCCCTCACGATGTTCAACATCCCCATCCTCGTCCGCACGATCCAGCAGGCGCTCGAGGACGTGCCACGCAGCCAGCGTGACGCAGCGCTCGCGATGGGCCTTACGCGCTGGGAGACCACGGTCAACGTGCTGCTGCCGGCCGCCATGCCCGCGATCGTCACCGGCATCGTGCTCTCGGCGGGCCGCGTCTTCGGCGAGGCGGCGGCGCTGATCTTCACCGCCGGCTCCGCGCCCGCGCGCCTGAACTTCGGCTCCGTGAACTTCCTGAGCCCCACGAACCCCTTCAACATCTTCCGTCCGGCCTGCTCGCTCGCCGTCTACATCTGGCGCCTCACCTCCGAGCCCACGGACGGCTCCACGGAGATCGTCTGGGGCACGGCCACGATCCTGCTCGTCTGCGTGCTTCTGTTCAACATCCTTGCCCGCCTGCTCGGCAAGTTCCTCTCGAGGAGGCTGACCGCCGAATGACCGACACCACCACCCAGGCCACGGCCGCGCCCGAGAAGGACGTCCCGCTGATCCGAACCCAGGACGTGACGGTCACCTACGACCTCACGCACGAGGCCCTCCACGCCACCTCGCTCGACTTCGAGGCCGGCGAGGTCACGGCGCTCATCGGCCCCTCGGGCTGCGGCAAGTCCACGTTCCTGCGCTGCCTGAACCTCATGAACCGCGAGATTCCGCGCTGCGCGATCGGCGGCAAGATCTTCTACCACGGGCACGACATCAACACGCCCAAGGAGAACCTCTTCGAGCTGCGCAAGTCCATCGGCATGGTCTTCCAGCAGCCGACGCCCTTCCGCAAGTCCATCCGCGAGAACATCCTCTTCGCGCCCAAGAAGCACGGGCGCCTCCACGGCAAGGACGAGGAGGACGAGCTCGTCGAGACGTCGCTCAGGCAGGCGGCGCTCTGGGACGAGGTCAAGGACAAGCTCAAGCAGTCCGCCCACGCCCTCTCCGGTGGCCAGCAGCAGCGCCTCTGCATCGCGCGCACCCTGGCGATGAAGCCGGACGTGGTGCTCTACGACGAGCCGTGCTCGGCCCTCGACCCCATCTCGACCTTCACGATCGAGGAGACCATCCGGTCGCTCTGCGACACGGGCCTCTGCCAGATCATCGTCACGCACAATATGGAGCAGGCTACGCGCGTCTCGGACCGCACCGCCTTCTTCTACGTGGGCGACATGATCGAGACGGGCACCACGCAGCAGATCTTCTCGGATCCGCACGACCAGCGCCTCGTCGACTACCTGACGGGCCGCTTCGGCTAGGGAGGAACATGGACACACAGCTTAACGAGGGCGTCTATCGCTCCCTGGACAGCGCCGAGACCGCGATCAGCGTGCGCGACTTCGACCTGTGGTACGGGGACTTCCAGGCGCTCAAGAAGATCAACCTGGAGATTCCGCGCAACCGCGCCACGGCCTTCATCGGCCCGTCCGGCTGCGGCAAGTCCACGCTGCTGCGCACGTTCAACCGGATGTGCGACTTCGTGGAGTCCGTGCGCACCGAGGGCACGATCGAGTTCGACGGGCGCGACATCTTCCAGATGGACGCCAACGCTCTGCGCGTCTACGTGGGCATGGTCTTCCAGCACCCCAACCCGTTCCCGATGAGCATCCGCGAGAACGTCCTCTACGGGCCCCGTCGCATGGGCCGCCTCTCCAAGGGCGAGGCCGACGAGATTCTCGAGCGCTGCCTCACGCGCGCGGCGCTCTGGGACGAGGTCAAGGACAGCCTCGACAAGAGCGGCCTGGGCCTCTCCGGTGGCCAGCAGCAGCGCCTCTGCATCGCCCGCGCCCTCGCCACCGACCCGGAGATCCTGCTCATGGACGAGCCCACCTCCGCGCTCGACCCCATCTCCACGAGCATGGTGGAGGAGCTCATGAGCGAGCTCTCGGAGGACCACACCGTGGTCGTCGTGACCCACAACATGCAGCAGGCCGCCCGCGTGGCCGACAAGACCGTCTTCTTCTACCTCGGCGAGCTCGTCGAGGAGGCGCCCACCCGCGAGTTCTTCGCCAACCCGCGCGAGAAGCGCACCCAGGAATACCTATCAGGGAGGTTCAGCTAATGTCCGCAGCAACCCGCTCCAAGTTCACCAAGCAGCTCGACGACATCGAGGAGTACCTGAGGCGCCTCACCGAGAAGTGCGCCGCCGACGTGCGCGCCTCCGGGCTCGCCGCCACCGGTGACAAGGGCGCCGCCGAGGGCGTCATGTCCGGCCGCAAGAACGAGGACCGCCTGCGCAACGCGATCGAGGAGAACTGCCTCGACGTGATGCTGCTCCAGCAGCCGCTCATCGGCGAGGACCTGCGCTTCGTCTCCGGCGCCTTCCGCATCGTCTCCGACCTCACGCACATCGACGGCATGACGCGCGACATCGCCTTCCTCGTGGAGGAGATCCCGGACAAGGCCTCCAAGAAGCTCTCCGCCGAGTTCACCGAGATGTCCGAGTGCGCCGCCTCGATGGTCGAGCAGGCCGGCGCCGCCTTCGCCGCCGCCGACGTCGAGGGCGCCCAGAAGGTCGTCGAGGAGGACAACCGCGTCAACGAGCTCTATGATGAGGTCGAGAAGAAGCTCGTGGGGCTCATCCGCGACGGCAAGTCCTCCGCTCAGTACCTCCCCGAGCTGCTGATGGTGGCCAAGTACTTCGAGCGCATCGGCGACCTCGCCAAGCGCGTGGGTGCGTGGGCGATCTTCCGCGTCACCGGCGAGCACGTGGTGGCCGAGAAGGCGAGCCAGCAGCGCGCCGAGCGCTAGGATAGGCTGGGAGAGACGACAACGAGACGGGAGAGGGAAGCGTTGGTCTACTACGTCGAGGACGACAAGAACATCCGGGAGCTCACGGTTTACGCGCTCGGCCAGGGCGGCATCGAGGCCCGGGGCTGTGCCGACGACGCCGAGTTCCGTCGCGCCTGCGCGGAGCGCACCCCCGACGCCGTCCTTCTCGACATCATGCTCCCCGACGCGGACGGGCTGGAGATCCTGGCCCGTCTGCGCCGCACCCCCGGTCTCAAGAACGTGCCCGTCATGATGCTCACCGCGAAGGACACCGAGCTCGACACCGTGCGCGCGCTCGACGGCGGCGCGGACGACTACCTCTCCAAGCCCTTCGGCATGATGGAGGTCGTGAGCCGCACGCGCGCGCTTCTGCGCCGCGCCGGGCGCGGCGCCGCGACGACCGAGCAGCCCACGTCGCTCACCTGTGGCGACGTCACGCTCTGGCCCGAGCGTCGCGAGGTCAGCGTGGGGGGTCGCGAGGTCCAGCTCACGATGCGCGAGTTCGACCTGATGGAATTCCTCATGCGCTCCCCGGGCGTGGTCTTCTCACGGGAGACGCTGCTCCAGCGCGTGTGGGGCTGGGACTTCGACGGCGGTTCGCGCACCGTGGACGTGCACGTCCAGCAGATCCGCGCCAAGCTCGGCGCATCGTCCGACCTGATCGAGACCGTGCGCGGCGTGGGGTATCGCATCCGGGGGTAGGGGGACGGCGTGGTCAGACAGCCCGGGGCCAAGGGGTCACTCTCGCACCGCATGTTCATGGCGTTCGTCGCGGCCTGCGCGTGCGTCGCCATCGTCGTGACGGTGGCCGCCTCCCTCATCTATCAGAGCGCCTTTCTCGCCGACGAGCACGAGCAGCTCGCCGGCGAGTGCCGTATGCTGGCCTCGTTGCTCGACGGCGCGGACGACGACGCCGCCGCGCTCGCCGCGCTCGACCTCGGCGACGTCCGCGCGACGCTGATCGACCCCGACGGCACGGTGACCTTCGACAGCCTGGCGGACGCCTCCGAGCTGGAGAGCCACGCCGACCGTCCTGAGGTGCTCGCCGCGCTCGCTGACGGCACGGGCTCGTCGGAGCGCGCGAGCGACACTGCGGGCTACATGAGCCTCTACGAGGCGGAGCGGCTCGACTCCGGCCAGGTGGTGCGCCTGTCGGTGGACCGGGCCGGCGTGGTGGCGTTCCTTTTCCAGGACCTCGTCCTTCTCGTCGCGCTGGCGGCGCTTTTGGTGGGGGTGAGCTGGCTCGTCTCGCGCTGGCTCTCGCGCCGCTTTGTCCGGCCTATCCTGGAGATTGACCCGTCGTCGGGCGACGGGGTGGCCCCCTACGTGGAGCTCGACCCGCTCGTGAACCGGCTGAACGAGCAGCACGAGGCGCTCGTGCACCGCATGAGCCAGATCCAGGACGCCGCCGACCTGCGCCGGGAGTTCACCGCCAACGTGACGCACGAGCTCAAGACGCCGATTGCCTCCATCTCCGGCGCCGCCGAGCTCATCCGCGACGGCATCGCCCGACCTGAGGACGTGCCGGGCTTCGCGGGGCGCATCTACGACGACGCGCGCCGGCTCTCGAGCCTGGTGAGCGACATCCTGACCCTCTCCAAGCTCGACGAGGCCGAGCGCGCGGGCGAGGGCGCGCGCGAGCTCTTCGGCCCGTCCGAGAGCGTGAACCTGCTCGCCGTCGCGCGCGACGTGGCCGACCGCCTGGCCCCCAAGGCCGAGCGGGCGCAGGTGGACCTCTCCGTCGAGGGCGTGTCCATGATTGTGCGGGGCAATCCGCGCCTGCTCGACGAGCTCGTGAGCAACCTCTGCGACAACGCGATCCGCTACAACCGGCCGGGCGGCAAGGTCTTCGTCTGGGTGCTGCCGGGCGAGGGAGGCGGCGCGCGGCTGCGCGTGTCCGACACCGGCATCGGCATCCCCGAGGCGTCGCAGGACAAGGTCTTCGAGCGCTTCTACCGCGTGGACAAGGGGCGCAGCCGCGACATGGGCGGCACGGGCCTGGGCCTCGCGATCGTCAAGCACGCGGCCGCCTACCACGGCGCCACGCTCACCCTGGAGAGTGAGGTCGACAAGGGCACCACGATCACCGTGACGTTCCCGCGCGCGTAGCGGGAGGGCGTTCTTCTCGCCCGTCGTTCCGCCGTGCTCCCGCCGAATAACGTACTAAATCGTACAAGTACGTTATTTCCAACTGCGGATATAGAAAGCTGTGCTTGATTCTGTACGTTAATTCGCCGACGCGGCGTCTCCCGCTGTCAGGTTTTGCCTCCCCGTGCGTATCGTAGGTAGAGGGAGAAGGACGGGAGGTGTGCGATGCGCGAGCGACGGCGGGCGGAGCGCCTGGTCGGGACCTACGCCGACCTGATCCTGCGTGTGGCCTACACCTATCTGGGCTCGCGCGCGGACGCCGAGGACGTCTGCCAGGAGGTGCTGCTGCGGCTGGTGCGTCGCGACGAGCCCTTCGAGAGCGCCGAGCACGAGCGGGCCTGGGTGGTCCGCGTGACCGCCAACCTCTGCCGCGACCTGCTGCGCCGGCGGTCCTCCCGCCCCACGCTCGGGCTCGACGAGGTGCCGGAGCCTGCGGCGGGCGAGCCGGCCGACGAGCTTGCGGCCACGGCGCGCGTCCTGCGCGCGGTGATGCGCCTGCCGCTCGTCTACCGCGAGGCCATCTTCCTCCGCTACTACGAGAACTACTCGATCCAGGACATCGCTCGGACGTGCGGCTGCGGCGAGGACGCGGCCGCCGCGCGCCTGAGCCGCGGCCGCGCGAAGCTGAGGGAGCTCTTGAAGGGGGATGGTTGCGATGAGGGAGACGTTTGACGAGTACCGCACGGAGCTCGACGACCTGTCTTTCTCGCCGGGCGAGAAGGACGAGCTGGTCAGGGGGATGCTCGGCGCCTCCGCGCCGCGCCGGGCGCGCTGGGCGCCGCGCGCGGCGGTGGCGGCGGGGGTGGTCCTGGCGCTCGGCGTCGGCGTGGCGACGGCCTACGCCACCGGTGCGCTGTCCGCTGCGGGCGAGCTCATCACCGACGTGTTCGGCGCGGGGTCGGCGCAGACCGAGACCATCGGGCGCGCCGCGCAGCCGGCGGGCGCGAGCGCGACGGCGGGAGGCGTGACCGTCACGGCCGACGCCGTGCTCGGCGACGACACGCACTACGTGATCGTCTACAGCCTGACGCCCGACGACCCGACGCTCTTTGCGGACGTGCCGCGCGGCGAGGGGACGGTCCTTCTCGACTTCTCCAACATAGCGATCCCGGAGAACGAGGGGGCGATCGGCGGCGGCGTGGGCGCGTACTTCTACGACGCCGACCCGGACGACCCGAGCGTGCAGTACGTCCAGCAGTGCTGGGCGCAGACCGCGGGCGGACTTTCGGGGACGAGCGCGCACGTGAAGTTCGTCGACCTCTGGGTGCTCGACCCCGAGACGCTCAAGCCCACGGGCGAGCCGCTCGCGACGGGCACGTGGGAGCTGGACGTGCCGCTCGACTACGAGAGCTCCGCGATCGAGCTGCCCTCCGGCCAGACGGTCGACTACGAGGGCGCCACGGTCACGGTGACGGAGCTCTCCGTCTCGCCGCTCGGCGTCGTGATCTCCTACGACCTGGAGGGCACGCCGGACTCCGACTTTGACTCCCCGCAGTTCAACCTGCCCGTCGTCGTGAACTTTGCGGACGGGACGAGCTTTGACGCCACGCTGTCCGGCGGCTACGGCGACGAGGGCCACGTCACGAAGGGCGACACGTTCGACCGGATCGTGAACGTCGAGGACATCGTGAGCGTGACGGTGGGCGACGTCACGGTCGAGGTCCCGCACGCGTAGCGACTCCGCGTGCGCCCGTTTCCGGCGCCGGCCTCCCTGCGGGGCCGGCGCCCTTTGCGCCTAGGCGTCGAGGCGCAGCTCCCAGAGGTTGGTCCAGCCGGGCATCGGCAGCTCGGGGTAGGGGAGCCAGATCGGGCGGTGGCGCGTGAAGCCGCAGCGCGTGTACATCGCGTTGGCCTCGACGCTCTGGACCGAGGTGTTGAGCCGGACCGCGCGGGCGCCCTCGGCGCGCGCCTCGTGCGCCGCGGCGTCGAGCAGGGCGACGGAGACGTGGCGGCCGCGCGCCGCCGGGTTCACGGCGAGCAGGTGGAGCCCCCGCACCGCGCACGCGGGCAGGTCCTCCCAGTCGGGGCCGCCCGTGCCGGAGCCGTGGCCGGGGGCCGTGCCGTCACCCATGTCCGCGTCCGCGTCCATCGCCACGGCGCCGAGAAGAACGGCGTCCTCGCGGGGCGCGCCGTCACGGACGGCCGCGGCGTCGAAGGCGCCCCAGTAGGAGCCCGCCGCGAGGAGCCCGCGCGCCATGCCGGCGGGCGGCCAGACCTCGGGGACCCAGCCGCAGGTGCCGCCGGCGGCGCAGACGTTGACGTACAGCTCGTCGAGCTTCTCGGCCCAGAGGCCCGAGACGGGCAGGCGTACCACGGCGACGTCGGCCGGCACGTCGGCGCGCCCCTCGTGGCGCACGTCGTTGCGCCCAATCGCGGCGAGAAGCTCGCGCGCCACGGCGGCCGGCGCCATCTTGGGGAGGTTGTGGTCCACGCCGGGCTCCACGACCTTGGTCGCGCCTGGGATGGCGGCCACGATGCGGTCGGTCTCCTCGGGCAGGATCTCGTCGAACTCGCCGACCATGACGGTCACGGGGCAGGAGATGCGCGCGAGCGAGGCCGCCTCGATCTGCGGCTGCTCGACCATGAGCTGCAGGAGCTCCGCGATGCGGGCGGACTCGGCGGGGGAGGGCACCGGCGTGCCGTCCTCGAGCGTGACGCCCTCCTCGCCCTCCTCGGCCCAGCGGCGGTTCTCGGCGGCGGCGTAGGCCATCCAGTCCGTGTCCTCCTTGGGGAGGCCCGCCGGCGTGAGGTTGGCGCCGAGCGCGGTCACGGAGAGCACGTGCTCGCCCCAGTCGCGGGCGAGGAGGAGGCCCAGGATGCCGCCGTCGGAGAAGCCGAGGACGTGGACCTGTGGCACGCCGAGGCGCGAGCAGACCTCGCGGGCGTCGGCGGCCATGAGCTCGTACGAGAGCGGGGCCGTGCCGCGCGTGCTCTGGCCCTGCGCGCGGGAGTCAACGGCGATGACGGCGCGCCCGCTCGCGCAGACGGCGTCGATCACGGGGCCAAAGATACCGTGCTCCTCGCCGTTGCCGTGCAGCATGAGGACCGGCGGCACGGCCAGGCCGAGGCCAAACGGCGTGCCCGGCTCGTCGACGACCCCGGCGGGCGCGTAGGTCCAGGCCACGATCGTGGCGCCGTCGGCCGTGGGCACCTCCACGCGCGCGGCGAGCGCGGTCTGCGGGAGGGCGTACGGGCGCGGAACGTGCACCGGCGGCGGCGTGACGGTCATGGGTGAATCCCTTCGCCGAAGGTCAATCGAACGGGCTTGCGGGGCGAGAAGGTCCGGCGCTCGGACAGCTTGCCGCAAAGAACGCGGCAAGAACTCGCGGCGGACCTTCTCGTTCCGCAAGCCCTGCCCAAAGGTTCTTCTCGACTGGCTACTTCTTGAGCTGCGACGGGTGCTTCTCGAAGAAGTCGTAGCGCGGGGGGAGCGGCACGATCTTGTGGCTCTCCGGGGTCTCGCCGCAGGCGGCCGCCAGTTCGGCCGGGCCGTCGAAGGCGTGCTCCCAGCTAAAGAACAGCTCCGGCGAGAAGCCCATGTGCTCGCAGATCTTCTCGCACCCAAAGGGCACGGCCGGGTGCATGAGCAGCGCCGCCGTGCGCAGCGCGCAGAAGGCGTCGGCCAGCGCGGCCTCGTAGGCGGCGTCGTCGCCGCGAGCGGCCTTGGAGGCGTCGTCCCAGCGCTTGTTGGCCGCGCGGGTGAACTCCTCGGCCACCGCGAGCGCGCCGTGGGCGTCGAACTCGTAGGCGCGCCGCTCGAAGGCCAGCGTTGCCTCGCGCGCCGCGGAGACGGCCTCCGCGCTCGGCGCCGTAGCCGGCAGGTGCGCGTCGCAGACGTTGGCCGCGCCGTAGAAGCAGCTGCGGGCCAGGCGGTTGAAGATGTTGGTGAGGAAGGCGCTCTCCTTGAGGGCGGGGTCAACCACGCGCGGGTCGTCGCGGACAAGCACGTCCTCGCCGGTCGCCTTGTCCTTGTGGGAGACGGAGGTGTCAAAGGCCTTGGGGTTGAAGGACACGGCCTTCTGGTCCAGGCCGAGCGAGAGCCAGTGCGCGCGCAGCTGCTCGGGCGTGTAGGCGTCCAGCAGCTCGGCGGCCATCGGCGGGACGATCTTGCCGGAGCTCGAGGCCTTCTTGTTCATGAACAGGATGTGGTAGTTGGCCACGGGGATGTCCTGCGTGAGGTTCCAGCCGAGCGCCTCCCACATGGCCGGCTGCGCCACACAGTAGAAGTAGATGTTGTCCTGGCCGATGAACTGGTAGACGCGGGCGTCCTCGCTGCACCACCAGTCGTGCCAGTCGCGGCTGGAGTAGCGGCCGTCCTCGGCGAGGCCCAGCACCGTCTGCGTGAAGGAGATCGGCGCCCACAGGCTCTCCGGCCAGCACCAGACCGTGAGGCCGCTCGTGCCCTCCAGGTCCGGCGCGGGCACGCCCCAGTCGATGTTGCCGGTGATGCGGAACGGCAGCAGGCACTTGCCGGTGCGGAAGCGCACGCCGGCCGCCTCGAGCTTCTCGCGCGCCTCGTCGCGCTCCTCCCAGCCGGCAAAGGTGAGCGAGAAGGACTGCTGGCCCTTTTCGGCCTCCGCGAGCGTGTGGGCGGGGAGCTGGTCGGCCACCGCGTCGTAGGCCTCGCGGAACTTGGTCTGAATGTAGATCACGGGGTCCACGAGGCTCTCGCGCACGGTCTTGGTCACGACGGCGCGGACCTGTGGGTCGGCGTCCCACTCGTCCATGAGGCGCTCGAGCTCGTGGCGGAAGGCCGGCAGGTCAAAGTACCAGTTGTCAACCGGCCGCAGCTCGGGGGTGGTGCCGGTGACCTGCGAGACGGGCGCGATCAGCTCCTCGGGGTCAAACTGGTGGCCGAGGTCGCACTCGTCGGCGTAGGCCTTCTCGGACTTGCAGCCGCGCACCGGGCAGCGGCCCTGGACCTGGCGGCCGTTGAGGAAGGTGCCGGCCTCCACGTCAAAGAACTGGCGCGTGGAGCGCTTGTGCAGGTAGCCGCGCTCGTGGAGGCGGCGGATGAGCTCGTCGGTCAGCTGGGCGTGGACGGGGGCCGCAGGCTCCAGGCCCGAGCCCGCGAAGAGGTCGAGCGAGATGCCGTAGGCGTCCAGCGCGGCCTTCTGGCTCTCGTGGTTGGCGCGCACGTAGTCGACGATCGTGCCGGTGTAGCCCTCGGTCTCGACCTTCTTGCGGTAGCCCTCGGCGATGGGCGAGCCGTAGCAGTCCGTGCCGGAGACAAAGATCACGTTCTCGGGTCCGATGCGGTCGCGCAGGAAGCGCGCGAAGAAGTCGGCCGGGACAAAGACGCCGCCGATGTGGCCGAAGTGCAGGTTCTTGTTGCCGTAGGGCATGCCGCCGGTGATGACCGCGCGGCGAGGGAAGCTCGGGCGAGAGGAGGTCTCGGGCATGGGTGCTCCTTCGTGTCTGGGTACAGCCCTCCCATTCTCGCACTTCTCGCCCGCGCCCGCTCGGGGCGTGCGCGTTTCCGGAAAAGGCCGACCTTGTCCCGGCGGCTTCTAAGAAACGGGGACCGTGCACACCCGGTGGGCTCAAAAGACGCGGTTACGCGCGACAAGAACGCGGATTTGCGGACACATCCGGTACAAGCCTGGCGATTCTCGGAGACCCTCGGAACAACCCCGCCGATTCCCGGAAGCCCCCGGAACAAGGTCGGCCCTTCCTAGAACCCTGCGGAACAACCCCGCCGATTCCCGGAAGCCCCCGGAACAAGGTCGGCCCTTCCTAGAACCCTGCGTGACAGCCCCGCCGATTTCCGGACGCTCCCGCGCCGCCCGCCATGCGGATACAATCGGGACATGCACGTGATCGAGGACATAGACATCCTGGGGGCCGCCGCGCTGCAGCGGTGCGTGGCGCGGCTGTCGTTTGCGCTGCTCGGCGCGACGGTCCTGCTCGCCGTCCTGCTCGGCCTCGCGCTGGGAGGCGAGAGGATCGACGTCTGGTGGTGGCTTGCGCTGGCGGCGGGCTCGCTCGTCGCGCTGCCCGTTCACGAGCTCGTGCACGCGGCGGGCTTCAAGCTGCTCTGTCCCGGCTGCCGGGTGAGCTTTGGCTTCCAGGACGCCTTTCTCTACACCAGGACGGACGGCGCCGTGCTGGCGCGCGCTCGCATGGTCGCCGTACTGCTGGCGCCGGCGGTGCTGGTGAGCGGCGCGCTGCTCGTCGGCGCGCTTGCCGCCGCCCGCCCGGTGCTCGCGGTCCTGCTCGCCGGCATCCACCTCTCGGGATGCGCCGGCGACCTGCTCATGGCCGCGACCGCCCTCCGCGAACGCGCCTGCTCCCACGTTCGCGACACAAATACCGGCATCACCCTGCTCTCCGACCGCGAGGAGGTCGCATGAACGAGACCATCGCCCAGCTGCACGCCCGCCGCTCCGTGCGCGCCTACACCGACGAGCCCGTGAGCGCCGACGACGAGCGGGCCATCCTGGAGGCCGCGTGCCAGGCGCCCACGGCGGGCAACCAGCAGCTCTACTCCATCATCGTGGTGCGCGACCAGGCCGAGAAGGACGAGCTCGCCGTCACCTGCGACAACCAGCCCTTCATTGCCGCCGCGCCGCTCGTGCTCGTGTTCTGCGCGGACGTGCTCCGCTGGCACGAGGCGTTTCTCGCCGCTGGCGCGGAGGCGCGCGAGCCGGGCGTGGGGGACTTCCTGCTCGCGCTCGAGGACACGGCGATCGCCGCGCAGAACGCCGTGGTCGCCGCCGAGAGCCTGGGCCTGGGCTCGTGCTACATCGGCGACATCCTGGAGCGGCGCGAGGACCAGGCGCGCATCCTGGGGTGCCCGCGCCACGTGGTGCCGGCCGTGATGCTCGTGATCGGGCATCCCACCGAGGGGCAGCGCCGCCGCACGAAGCCGGCGCGGCTGCCGCTGGAAGACGTCGTCTTCGAGAACCGCTACGAGGAGCGCGACGGCGCGCGCCTGCTCGAGGACCTGCGTCCCAAGGCCCCCGCGAGCCGCGAGCTCGCCGACTGGGCGCGCGCGTTCTGCGAGCGCAAGTGGAACTCGGGCTTCTCGCGCGAGATGACGCGCTCGGCGGCGGCGATCCTCGCCGACTTTGCGACGGACGTCTCGGGGGCCGGACGATGAGCGGGACGGGGGAGCGCACGCCGCTTCTGCTCCACGCGTGCTGTGGGCCGTGCTCGCTCGAGCCGCTGCGCCTGCTGCGCGCGGAGGGCTTCGAGCCCACGATCTGCTGGACCAACCCCAACATCCAGCCGGTCCCCGAGTGGCGGCGCCGCCTGGACACGCTGCGCGCCTGGGCGGACGAGGTGGCCCACGTGGACGTAATCGTGGCCGGCGACGACCGTGCGGCGTGGGAGGCCGCCGTCGCGCCGGCGGGCTTTGACCGCGAGCGGCGCTGCCGGGCCTGCTACGCTCTGCGCCTGGCCGAGGCGTGCCGCGTCGCGCGCGAGCGCGGCTTCGTCCACGTCTCCACGACGCTCGCGGTCTCCCCGTACCAGCTCTTCGACGCCTGCGGTGAGATCCTTTCCGCCACGGCCGCGGCCCACGGCCTCACGCCGGTCTGGCGCGACTTCCGCCCGTACTACCCCGAGGCCACGCGCGAGTCCCGCGAGCTGGGCATGTACCGCCAGAACTACTGCGGCTGCCGCTTCTCCGCCGCCGAGGCCGCTCTCGAGCGCCACGCCGCCCGCGACGCGCGCAAGGCCGCCAAGGCCGCGGCGCGTTCAGGCGCCCTTCAGGTGTAAGGGTTTTGGCAAGACCACGGGTCCTCTCGCCCGCGCGCGTCGCCGCTGCTCTATCGTGGTGGTCCCAAACCGAGACGAAAAGGACGGTGAGAACATGATCCAGTGTCTGCTGACCGGCGAGAACGGAACCATCGAGAAGGTCGCGGAGCCCAGTCCCGGCTGCTGGGTCAACGCCGTCGCACCCACGGCCGAGGAGCGCGCCTGGCTCGAGCGCGAGCTCGGCGTGCTGCCGGAGTTCGTGGGCTCCGCCCTCGACGACGAGGAGACCTCCCGCATCGACTACGACGAGGACGCGCACCAGATCTTCGTCATCGTGGACTACCCGGTCGTCGGCGAGGACGGTGCGGGCGTCCGCCCGCAGAGCCCGCTGCAGTACGACACCATGCCGCTCTCGATGGTCTTTCTCCCCGAGCGGGGCCTCTTCGTCACGATCAGCCTGCTCGAGAACGAGGTCGTGAGCGACATGGCGAGCGGCCGCGTCCGCAACGTGGACACGCGCCTGCGCACCCGCTTCCTGCTGCAGATGCTCCTGCACATCTCCCAGCTCTACCTCGTCTACCTACGGCGCATCGACCGCCTCTCGTCCAACACCGAGACGCGCCTCCACGCCTCCGTGCGCAACGAGGAGCTCATCCAGATGCTCAACCTGGAGAAGTCGCTCGTGTACTTCTCCACCTCGCTCAAGTCCGACGAGGTGACGCTCAACAAGATCGCGCAGGGCCGCATCATCCCGCTCTACGAGGACGACCAGGACCTGCTCGACGACGTGCTCGTCGAGGTGCGCCAGGCCATCGAGATGGCCACCATCTACTCCAACACGCTCTCCGGCACGATGGACGCGTTCGCGAGCATCATCTCCAACAACCTCAACATCGTGATGAAGCTGCTCTCGGTCATCACGATTGTGATGGCGATCCCCAACATCGTCTTCGGCTTCTACGGCATGAACGTGGACCTGCCCTTCGACGGCGTCCCGCTGCTGGACAGCTGGGGCTTCCCGCTGCTTCTGGCCGTGGTCGGCTGCCTCGCGGCGGCGTGGATCTTCAACCGCAAGGGGCTCTGGCGCTAGGCGCGAAGAACGGGACGGTCCGGGGCTGCACGCGCTACCAGGAATTCCTGGTAGCGCGCTCTTCTCGCCGTGCGCTAGTCGGGATTCGTGGTTATTCGGACACGTTTTCCGGCTAGCGCGTACCGTAGGCGGCGTTTTGGCGCGCGCTACCCGGGATTTATGGCAGCAGGCCGTCGCAGGGGTCTGGCGAGAAGGTCCGCCGCGAGTTCCGCAGCGCGCGTCCTGTGCGCGCGAGGCTGTCCGAGCGCCGGACCTTCTCGCCAGACGTCCCGCAGCGGTGCTATCGTAGTGCGCTGGAAAACCGAGGAGGACCCATGCGCACCGACGACTTTGACTACCCGCTGCCCGACGAGCTCATCGCCCAGGCCCCGGCCGAGCCGCGCGACTCCTGCCGCCTGCTCGTGCTGCACCGCGAGGACGGCTCCGTCGAGCACCGCCGCTTCACGGACATCGTGGACTACCTGGAGCCCGGCGACCTGCTCGTGGCCAACCGGACGCGCGTCATGCCGGCGCGCCTCGTCGGGCACAAGCGCGGCACCGGCGGCGTCTGCGAGACGCTGCTGCTCAAGCGCCGCGAGGACGTGGACCCGCTCGGCGGCGTCTGGGAGTGCCTGGTCAACCCCGGCAAGCGCCTGCGCCAGCCGGGCATCGTGATCGAGTACCGCGCGGGCGGCCTCCACGCGCCGGAGTCCGCGCCCGTGGTGCTCACGGGCGAGATCATGGACTTCGTCGAGGGCAGCAAGGGCGGCCGGCTGGTGCGCTTCTCGCCGGTGGGCGAGAAGGACGACGGCTCGCCGCGCACCCTGGACGAGGCGATTCACGCCGCCGGCCACGTGCCGCTGCCGCCCTACATCACCCAGTACGAGGGCGACCCAGAGAAGTACCAGACCGTCTACGCCATGACGGAGGAGCACTCCGCGGCGGCGCCCACGGCCGGCCTCCACTTCACGCCCGAGCTCATCGAGCGGATTCGCGAGAAGGGCGTGGGCTGGGCGACCGTCGAGCTCGAGGTGGGCATCGACACCTTCCGCCTGGTCACCGAGGACGACCCGACCCAGCACGTGATGCACACCGAGCGCTACCACGTGTCGCAGGAGGTCGTCGACGCCGTGCACGCGACCAAGGCCGCCGGCCACCGTGTGATCGCCGTTGGTACCACCTCGGTGCGCTCGCTCGAGAGCGCGTGGGAGGCCGGCGCCGCGCCGAGCGAGCCGCCTGTGTCCGCGCTCCGCTTCGAGGCGGCTGCCGGAACCGGCGACATCGTCGCGCGCGAGAACGCCACGACGAACCTCTACCTCATGCCGGGGTCGAGCTTCCACGTGGTCGACGCCATGATCACGAACTTCCACGTGCCCCGCTCCACGCTCATGATGCTCGTCTCGGCCTTCGCGACGCGCGACCAGATCATGGCCGCCTACCACGCGGCCATCGAGGAGCGCTACCGCTTCCTCTCCTTCGGCGACGCGATGCTGATCGAGTAGGGCGGCCAGCCGGGCGCGGCCGCCGGCACGCGGGGACCTATCGCGCGGTCAGCACCAGCACGACGATCACCACGACGAGCGCCACCGCGCCCACCACGGCGCCGAGCAGCGCGAGGCGGGCGCCCCGGGTCCGCGTGCGCAGGCTGCGCTCGCCCTCGGCGAGCGAGTCGACCGATGCCTGCTGCTCCGTCACCGCGGCGCGCTGCTGGGCGATGCTGCGCCGCAGGCGCACGGTCTCCTCGGGCGTGGCGTGCACGTTCTCGGCCTCGTCGAGCAGGACCCGCGCCGCGTCGTGGCGCTCCGCCGCCTCGTCGTGGGCGGCCTTGGCGTCCTCGGCATCCTCCCGCAGCGCGGCGATGCGGTCCTCGAGCTCCTTCTCCGCGCCCTGGGCCTTCGACAGGAGGGCGTCGTACTCGCCCTTGCGCTCCTCGTACTCGCGCTTCGCCTCGTCAGCCTCGCGCTGGGCCTCCTCGAGGGACTGCTTCTGGGTCCACAGGTGGGTCTGCGCCGCGTCGACCGACGCCTGGGCCTCCCGCGTGACGACGCTCACCTCGCCGCGCGCGGACTCCACATGGGCGAGCTCGGTCGTGACCTCATCGTGGAGCTGGCGCACGGCCGCGGCGTCGGCGTGGCCGCTCTGGGCGCGCTTCAGCTCGTCCTGCACCTTGCGCAGGCGGGTCTGTGAGGCGTCGACGGCGCGGTTGGCGGAGGCGATGGACTGCTCGCGGCGCTCCGTGGCGTCCTTCACCTGGCCCTCGGCGCTCCGCACGGCGCGCTTGGCCTCGCCGACCGCGCGGTTGGCCTCCTCGGAGCGCCCGCGCGCGGTCTCCATGATCTGCTTGTAGGGGCGCAGCTCGCGCTCGTGCTCGGCGCGCATCTCGGAGAGCTGGCCGTCGAGGGAGGCGGCCTCCGCCTCAAGGCGCTCGACGGTCGCCTGCTGGCGGGAGATCTCGCCGAGCGCGTCCGCGATGACGGAGCGCTGCACGGAGACGATGTCGTCGTAGCCGGCCTCGACCTCCTCGCGACGGGCGAGGGTGGCCTCGTCGGCCTCGAGCGCGGCGGTGAGCTCCTTGAGACGAGCGCGCGCGGCGGAGTGGCGCTTCGCTGCGGCGTGCACGTCGCGGACGGCGGAGATCCCGCTCCTGAGCGTCTCGGCGGCGCCGGACGCGGCGCCCCGTGCCGCGTCGAGGACGTCAGCGCCGCGGTCCTCGGCGCGTCCCGGCTCCTCCGCGGCCCCGCGGTCCTTCTCGTCCGACATCGCGGCTCCTCTCGCCCGGCGTTTCGCAATCCCCTTCATTGTGCAGCAAGCGCGCGCTCATCCCGCCGATAAATCCGTTCAGCCCCCGACTTTGCATACTCGGCGGCATCCTCATCGCCGAGATTGCGCATGTTTGCTAGGATAGACCGCGTTTACAGGGAGGCCCGCTGGCCTTCCGGTTGTTGGGAATCTGGAAAGGAAGTCTACGCATGGTTTCTAAGCAGACGAGCATCATCAACGCCACCGGCCTTCACGCCCGTCCCGCGTCCGTCTTCGTGACCGAGGCCAAGAAGTACCAGTGCAACGTCACCATCAAGAACGTCGACAAGGACTCCGCTCCCGTCAACGCCAAGTCCATCATGATGATTCTGGCCGCCGGCCTTGGCACCGGCACCAAGGTCGAGATCGCGTGCGACGGCGAGGACGAGCAGGCCGCCCTCGACGCCCTCATCGCCCTCATCGACTCCGGCTTCGGCGAGTAGTCGCACTCACAACCGAGACTCGGTACGGCCCGGCGCCCTGCGGTGCCGGGCCGTTTTGTGTACGATGGGGTGCCGTGCCCACGGACACGCAGGCCGGCGAGAAGGACCGCGTGGCCCGCCGCGAGTTCTTGCCGCGTCCCGTGCGGCAAGCTGTTTGAGCGCCGGACCTCACGGTCCTTCTCGCCGGCCGACCCCACGAGCGGAGACAACATGGACCAGAGCCTCTTCACCTATGACATCGTCGCCGAGGACCCCGCCACCCATGCGCGCGCGGGCGTCCTCCACACTCCCCACGGCGACGTCCCCACGCCCATCTTCATGCCGGTGGGCACCAAGGCCACGGTCAAGGGCCTCATGCCGTCCACCCTGCGCGAGCTCGGCACCAAGATCCTGCTCGCCAACACCTACCACCTCTCCATGCGCCCCGGCGCGGACCTCGTGGCCGAGATGGGCGGCCTGCACGCCTTCATGCGCTGGGACGGCCCCATCCTCACGGACTCGGGCGGCTTCCAGGTCTTCTCCCACGAGGAGTTCTGCAAGCTCTCCGACGACGGCGTGCGCTTCCGCGCGGTGGACTACGACGGCAAATGGGTCTCCTGGACGCCCGAGGACAACATGGCCATCGCCCAGAAGCTGGGGAGCGACATCTGCATGCAGCTCGACCAGTGCGTGGGCTATCCCGCGCCGCGCGCCAAGGTCGCGCGCTCCGTGGAGCTCTCCAGCCGCTGGGCCGAGCGCTGCTACGCCGCGCACACCCGCCCCGAACAGGCGCTCTTTGGCATCGTCCAGGGCGGCATGCACCTGGACCTGCGTCTGCGCTCCCTGCGCCACCTCGAGGAGGTCGGCGACTTCCCGGGCTACGGCATCGGCGGCTACTCGGTGGGCGAGGACCACGAGACCATGTTCGAGACGCTCGCGCCGCTGGTCTCCGAGCACATGCCGCGTTCCAAGCCCCGCTACCTCATGGGCGTGGGCAACCCCACCACGCTCGTGCGCGCCGTGGCCTGCGGCGTGGACATGTTCGACTGCGTGCTGCCCACGCGCACGGCCCGCACGGGCTCGGCGTTCTCCAGCGAGGGCCGGCTCAACTTCCGCCACGCCCGCTTCGCCCACGACCCGCGCCCGATCGACGAGACCTGCACCTGCCCGGCCTGCGCGGGCGGGTTCAGCCGTGCCTACCTCCACCACCTGGTGCGCCAGAAGGAGATGCTCGCCGGCATCCTGATCTCGCAGCACAACATCCACTACCTGCTCGACCTCATGCGCCGCGCGCGCGAGGCCGTGCTCGCCGGCACCTACGCCGCCTTCCTCGACGACTGGATGGCCTCGCCCGCCGCCCAGGACTGGTAGGTGCCTAAAAGGGGTCAGACCCCTTTTAGACAACTTTTCGGCGGCGAGGGACTGACGGGGAGGCGTCCGGGCTCTCTGCTACAATCTGAGGCGATCAACAGACGGGCGCCGGGCGTCCCACCTCATGAGAGACCGTGACATGACAAACGAGAAGAACGGCGCGCTCGCGGGCGGGACCGCGCGCGCGACCACACCCATTTCCGCAGGGGAGGGCCGCTAGCATGGCCGGGCTCGCCGAGAGCCGGCGCTGGACGGTGCTGCCGGCGGACCCCGCCGCCGAGCGCGCGCTTGCCTCCGAGCTGCAGATCCCGCCGCTGGTGGCGCGCGTCCTCGTCGCGCGCGGCCATGCGGACCCCGCCGACGCGCGGGCGTTTCTGGACGCCTCGCTCGACGCCTCCTGGGCGGACCCGCTGTGCGTCCCAGGCATGGCCGAGGCCGCCGACCGCCTCGAGCGCGCCCTGGACGCCCGAGAGGCGATCGCCGTCTTCGGCGACTTCGACGTCGACGGCATGACGTCGACCTGCCTGCTCACGCTCGCCCTGCGCGAGCTCGGCGCCACGGTCCACCCCTTCATCCCGCACCGCTTCGGCGAGGGCTACGGGCTCTCCCGCGAGGCGCTCGCGCGCGTGCGGGAGTCGTGCGACCCCGACCTCGTGGTGACCGTGGACAACGGCATCGCGGCCGCAGGCGAGGTGGCATGGCTGCGCGACTGCGGCGTCGACGTGGTCGTGACCGACCACCACGAGCCGGCCGACCTCGTCCCCGAGGGCGTGCCGGTGACCGACCCCAAGCTCTCGCCCGACTGCTCCTCGCGCGAGCTCGCGGGCGCCGGCGTGGCCCTGAAGCTGGTCTGCGAGCTCGGCCGCCGCCGCGGCGCGCCCGAGCTCTGGCGCTCCTACACCGACGTCGCGGCGCTCGGCACCCTCTCCGACATGATGCTGCTCGCGGGCGAGAACCGCGCGCTCGTGGCGGAGGGCGTCGCCCGCATGCGCCGCCACACGCGCCCGGGCCTCGTTGCGCTCGCGGCCGCGGCGGGCTGCGACCTCTCCTGCGTGCGCCCGGACGACCTGCCCTTCTCGCTCATCCCGCGCCTCAACGCCGCCGGCCGCATGGGCTCCACGGACGTGGCGCTCGACCTCCTGCTCACCGATGACCCGGCCGAGGCCGCCGTGCTCGCCGCGCGGCTCGAGGCGGTCAACGCGGAGCGGCGCGAGGTGGAGGGGGCGCTCGCCGAGGCGGCGCTGGCCGAGGCGGCGCGCACCTACGACGGCGGGCGCGTGGTCGTCGTGGGCGGCGAGGGCTGGCACGAGGGCGTGAAGGGCATCGTGGCCTCGCGCCTCGTGAACCGCTACCACGTCCCCGCGATCGTCTTCTCCGTCTCGGACGGCGTCGCGCGCGGCTCCGGGCGCTCGGTCGGCTCGGTCGACCTCTTCCACGCCGTCGAGCAGTGCTCGGACGTGCTCGTGCGCTTCGGCGGGCACGCCGGCGCGGTGGGCGTCACCTGCGAGGCGTCGCGCCTGGACGAGTTCCGCGCGCGCCTGGCCCGCGTCCTCGCGGAGCTCCCCGCCGAGCAGTTCGAGGACGTCGGCGAGATCACGGCCGTGGTCTCCCTCTCCGAGCTCACCGTCGAGACAATCGACGCCCTCGAGCGGCTCCAGCCGTTCGGCCAGGGCAACAAGCGGCCGCTCCTCGCGGTCCGGGGCGTCACCACGCGCAACCGCGCCCTCGTGGGGGCCGACGGCGCCCACCTGCGCTTCGTTGCCACCGACGGCGTGAGCTCCGTCCCCGCCATCTACTTCCGCGCGCCGGACGCCGAGCGGGCCTGCGCTTGGGACGGCGTGGTGGACGTGGTCTTCGAGGCGGTCAACGAGACCTGGCAGGGGCGCACCAAGCCCAAGCTCATGGTCAGGGACCTTCTGCTGCGCGACGGCGGGGACGGGACGGCCGCCGCGCCCGAGGAGGGGCCCGCGCCGGGCGAGAAGGACGGCGCCGCCGAGCCCCCCGCGCCGGTCGCGCACGAGCGCCGCGCCGAGCTCGCGCGCCTCGGGGAGACCGGGCTCACCGACGCGCTGCGCCGCGACCTCATCGGCGACCGTCCGCTCCTGCCGGCGCAGGCCCGCGCGCTCGAGACGCTCGCCGCCGGCCGCTCGTGCCTGGCGGTCATGGCCACCGGGCGCGGCAAGTCGCTGGTCTTCCACCTCCACGCCGCCCGCGAGGCGATCGCGCGCGGCCGGGCGAGCGTCTTCGTGTACCCGCTCCGCGCCCTTGTCGCCGACCAGGCCTTCCACCTGCGCGAGCAGCTCGCGGGCGCGGGCGTGGTCGCCGAGGTCCTGACCGGCGAGACCCCCGGCCCCGAGCGGGAGCGCGTCTTCGGCGCTCTGGCCTCCGGCGCCGCCGACATCGTGCTCACCACGCCCGAGTTTCTCGCCATCCACCGCGCCGACTTCGCGCGCTCGGGCCGCGTGTCCTTCCTCGTCATCGACGAGGCCCACCACGCCGGCCTCGCCGCCCCCGGGACCCGGGGGGCCTACCTGGAGCTGCCCGCCATCCGCGCCGACCTCGGCGACCCGGTGACGCTCGCCGTCACGGCGACGGCCGCCCCGGACGTGGCGGAGCGCATCTGCGCCCTTGCCGGCATCGCGCGCGACGACGTGGTCTGCGACCTCGAGAGCCGGGAGAACCTCCTCGTGGACGATGGGCGCGACCTGCGCGACCGCGAGGCCGCGCTCGTGAGCGTCGTCGCCCGGGGCGAGAAGTGCGTGGTCTACGTGCCGTCGCGCGACCAGGCGGTCTCGCTCGTGCGGACGCTGCGGCACCGCGTGCCCGAGCTTGCCGCCCGGACGGCCTTCTATCACGCGGGGCTCTCCCGCGCGGTGCGCGGCCGCGTCGAGCGCGCCTTTCGCGGCGACGACCTGACCTGCATCGTCTCCACGAGCGCCTTCGGCGAGGGCGTGAACCTCCCCGGCATCCGCCACGTGGTGCTCTACGGCCTTCCGCTCGGCCGCGTGGAGTTCAACCAGATGAGCGGCCGCGCGGGGCGCGATGGGGCCGCCGCCACGGTGCACCTGCTCTTCGGGTCGCGCGACGTGGCGCTCGGTCAGCGCATCCTCGCCTCGGCCGCCCCCTCGCGCGACGACCTGGTGCTCGTCTACCGCACGCTGACGCGGCTCTTCCGCGCGGACGGGCCCGTGGCGCTCGACGACGCCGCGATCGCCGAGGTAGCCACCAGCCGCGCCTCGATCTCGCCGATCGACGCGCGCGAGGTCGCCACGGCGCTCTCGATCTTCTCGGAGCTGGGCTTCTGCTCGGTCGCGGGCTGGGGGGAGGCCCGCACGGTGAGCATGGCGCCCTCCCCGGAGCGCATGGAGCTCACGCAGTCCGCCTGCTACCTCGAGGGGCTCCGCTCCCGGGAGGCCTTCGACGAGTTCTGCGCCTGGGCCCTCCGCTCGCCCGCCGAGGAGCTTCTCGCCGGCATCCGGCGCCCCATCTCTCCGGACTTCGGTATCATCGTCTGATGGGGAAAGGGGGAGCGCGATGAGCATGAGCGAGAACGAGGTCCGGGCGCCGCAGCCCGCCTCGATGCAGGACGCGATGGCGAGGCCCTCGGCGCCGCAGCCCCTGTCCGAGCGGCCGCCCGCCAAGAAGGCGGCGCCCGACGCCGCGAACTTCCGCCTCCTCCAGTCCGCCTGCGCCGGCTACCTCGACGAGGAGGGCTGCGAGAAGGTCGACCGCGCGTACCGCTTTGCGGCGGAGTACCACCGCGACCAGCGCCGGCGCTCGGGCGAGCCCTACATCAACCACCCCGTGGAGGTGGCGCTCATCCTGGCGCACGACCTGCGCATGGACGAGGACACGATCTGCGCCGCGCTGCTCCACGACACGGTGGAGGACACCCCCGCGACCAAGGACCAGGTCGGCGAGCTCTTTGGCCCCACGGTCGCCGAGCTCGTGGACGGCGTGACCAAGCTCACCTCGATCCAGGTGAGCTCGATGGACGCCAAGCAGGCCTGGAACCTCCGCAAGATGTTCCTCGCGATGAGCCGCGACATCCGCGTCGTCATCATCAAGCTCGCGGACCGCCTGCACAACATGCGCACGCTCGCCGCACTGCCGCCCGACCGCCGGCTCTTCAAGGCGCGCGAGACGATGGACGTCTACGCGCCGCTCGCCGACCGCCTGGGCATCTCGTCGGTCAAGTGGGAGCTCGAGGACCTGGCGTTCTTCTGGCTCGAGCCCGAGGAGTACCAGCGCGTGGCGCGCATGGTGCAGGACTCGCGCGCCCAGCGCGAGGAGGACACCGAGGCCGCCATCAAGACGCTCGACGACGAGCTCAAGTCCGCCGGCCTCACCGGCTACCAGATCACCGGGCGCCCCAAGCACCTCTGGAGCATCTACCAGAAGATGACGCGCAAGGGGCGCGAGTTCTCCGACATCTACGACCTCATCGCCCTGCGCGTGATCACGCAGTCGGTGGGGGACTGCTACTCCGCGCTCGGCGCGGTCCACTCGTTGTGGAACCCGCTGCCGGGACGCTTCAAGGACTACATCGCCACGCCCAAGGCCAACCTCTACCAGAGCCTGCACACCACCGTGGTGGGCCCGGACGGCAAGCCCATAGAGATCCAGATTCGCACGGTCGAGATGCACGAGGCCTCCGAGTACGGCATCGCCGCGCACTGGCTCTACAAGAAGGAGGGCAACTCGCGCGGCCGCATGAGCGCCGAGGACCGCGCGATCGACTCCACGATCAGCTGGATCCGTAAGACCCTCGACTGGGCCGCCGAGGACGACATCGATGACCCGCACGAGTTCCTGGACAACCTGCGCGTGGACCTCTTCGAGCACGAGATCTTCGTCTTTACGCCCAAGGGCGAGGTCATGAGCCTCCGGCGCGACGCCACGCCGCTCGACTTTGCCTACGCCGTCCACACCGAGGTGGGCAACCACTGCGTAGGCGCCAAGGTCAACGGCTCGGTGGTGCCGCTGTCCTACAAGCTCAACATGGGCGACCGCGTGGAGATCCTCACCAACAAGAACGCCAAGCCCAGCCGTGACTGGATGCAGCTCGTGGCCATGCCGTCGAGCCGCGCCAAGATCCGCAAGTACTTCTCGACCCAGACCAAGAACGACGACGCCGAGCAGGGGCGCACCGAGCTCGCCCACGAGCTGCGCAAGCGCGGCTACGGCATCTCCACGCGCCGCACGGTCAAGGCCATCGAGCGGGTCTGCGAGTCCTTCGAGCTGCGCAGCGCCGACGACCTCTTCGCGAGCGTCCACACCGGCAAGGTTTCCGTCAAGCAGGCGGCCAACCGCATCGAGGAGATCCTCGAGGAGGGCTCGCCCGAGCAGCTCGCCGCCCAGGCGGCGCAGGCGCAGAAGCAGGCCGAGCACGAGCGCGCGATGACCTCCGGCGCGCCCGTCATGCAGTCCTACGCCATCACCCAGACCGCCAAGGGCAAGCGCAAGCGGAGCAACTGCGGCGTCGTGGTCAAGGGCGACCCGGACCTGCTCGTCCACCTGGCGCACTGCTGCAACCCCGTGGCCGGCGACGAGATCGTGGGCTTCGTCACGCGCGGGCGCGGCGTCTCGGTGCACCGCGCCAACTGCCCCAACGTGGCCGACCTCATGCGCAACCCCGACCGCATGATCGAGGTCGCCTGGGACACCTCAGGAGCCACGGAGTTCCGCGTGGAGATCGTCGTGGAGGCCACCGACCGGATGGGCCTGCTCAAGGACATCACCGTCGCGATCGGCGACGCGGGTGCCAACATCCTCTCGGCGGCCACGCAGACCAGCTCGCAGGGCGTGGCGCGCCTGCGCTTCCTCGTGGCGATCTCGGACGCGAGCCTGCTCGACGTGCTGCTCGCCGCCGTGAGCCGCGTGCCCTCGGTCTTCGACGCCCGCCGCATCATGCCCGGCGAGGGCGCCAACCAGATGAAGCAGAGGGTGAAGTGATGGGCGAGAAGAACGACGAGCTGCGGCGCTACGTGGTGACGCCGCTTGCGACCAACTGCTACGCCTACGTGAGCGCGGGGGAGTGCCTGGTCGTCGACCCCGGCGGCTCCGGCGACCAGCTGGCCACCGTCCTCGACGACGTGCGCGTCACCTGCGTGGCGGCCACCCACGGCCACGGCGACCACGTGGGCGGCGTCGCGGCCCTCGTGCGCGCGACCGGCGCCCCCTTCGCGATCAACGCCGCCGACGCCGAGCTCGCGCGCCACGCGGGCGAGATGAGCGAGGTCGGCCGCAGCTACGACGAGAACGCCCCCGCTCCCGACCGCACGCTCGCCGAGGGCGACGTCATCGCCGTGGGCACGGCCACCTTCACCGTGATGGAGACGCCGGGCCACACCCCGGGCGGCGTCGTGCTCGTGGGCGGCGGGTCCGCCGAGGGCGTGGCCTTCGTCGGGGACACGCTCTTCCCGGGCAGCCACGGCCGCACGGACCTCAAGGGCGGCGACGAGGCCACGATCATGGCGTCCCTCGCGCGCATGGCGGCCCAGATCGCGCCCGAGACCACGCTTTTCTGCGGCCACGGCCCGGCCACGACGATGGCCCGCGAGCTCGCCACGAACCCCTTCCTGCGCTAGCCGTCCTTCTCGCCGGCCCCTTCTTGGCCCGTCGGTCCTTCTCGCCGGTTCTTCTCGCCCGCTCCTCACCTGATCCGGGTTTGTCTGGGCAAAGATTCTCAACCATATCGACCCAGATAACGCCTCTCGGGAGCGTTTTCCCAGCTCAGGGCGACCCAGATAACGCCTCTCGGGAGCGTTTTCCCAGCTCAGGGCGACCCAGATAGGGAGGACGGGGCGAGTTGGTTTGAACTGTTTGCCCAGACAAGCCGGGGTCAGGGCCGGGGCTAGGGCCAGGGGGAGGCGAGAAAAAAGAGATGGTGCCCGAGGCGGGGCTCGAACCCGCACGAGTTTCCCCAACGGTTTTTGAGACCGTCGCGTCTGCCAATTCCGCCACTCGGGCAAGGGCGCGCACCAAACGCAAGAGGAACTATACCAGACCGCAGGTTTTTGTCGCCTGCGGGGTATATAGTGGGCGTGTTCGAACAACCTCCGACGAGAAGGGAACCCCCATGGCGCTGACGAGCGAGGTCACCTCGGTCCTGAACGAGCAGATCAACAAGGAGCTCTACTCCAGCTACCTCTATCTCACCTTCGCGGACTACTACGACGACCGCGGCCTCAAGGGCTTTGCCAACTGGTACGAGATCCAGGCCAAGGAGGAGATGGACCACGCCCTGGCCATCCGCCGCTACCTCCTGGACAACGACTTCAAGCCCACGATGGAGGCCATCGCCAAGCCGGACAAGACCTTCGAGAACGACCTCCAGCCGTTGGAGGCGGGCCTGGAGCACGAGGAGTACGTCACGGGCCTCATCCACCACTGCTACGAGGTGGCCCACGCCGCCCACGACGTCCGCACGATGAAGTTCCTGGACTGGTTCGTCTCCGAGCAGGGCGAGGAGGAGACCAACGCGCGCGACATGATCACCAACATGAAGCTCTTTGGCTGCGATCCCAAGGGCCTCTACGACCTGGACCGCGAGTACCAGGCCCGCACCTACGTGCAGTCCGCCTCCCTCAACCTCTAGGGGCATGCGGGGCGCCGGTCGCCCTCGGCCTGTGAAGAGTTTCTGAATCACGCGCGCGCCGGCCCCGGGCGAGAAAAACCTCTTGCCCGGGCCCGGCGCGCGTGCTATCTTTCTCCAGTGTGCGTTTTGCGAAGCGGGGCGAGAGCCCCCACCTACACGGCGCCTTCCGGCAGCTGTCTGGTCAGACAACGTAACCTCAGCCCGCGCACGGGCCCGCGATGTCTCCTGGATGCTGCATGGCGCCAGGGGCTTTTTTGTGCGGCGCGAGCCGCGACGAGAGGAAGGTGTGAACGATAGCCAGAAACGACGGTCCTCGCATCAATGAGGAGATCACATCCCGCACGTGTCGCCTGATCGGCGTCGACGGCTCCCAGCTGGGCCTGTTCGGCGTGCGCGACGCCCTGCGCATCGCGGGCGACCAGGGTCTCGACCTCGTGGAGATCGCGCCCAACGCCGAGCCTCCCGTCTGCAAGATGCTCGACTACAAGAAGTACAAGTACGAGCAGGACCGCAAGGCCAAGGCGGCGCGCAAGAACCAGTCCAAGGTCGAGGTCAAGGAGATGAAGTTCCGCCCCAAGATCGACGTGGGCGACTACGAGACCAAGAAGGGCCATGTCCTGCGTTTCCTGCGCAAGGGCGCGCGCGTCAAGATCACGATCATGTTCCGCGGTCGTGAGATGGCCCACCCCGAGCAGGGACGTCTCGTGCTCGACCGTCTGGCGGAGGACCTCAAGGACGTCGCCACCATCGAGCAGAAGCCGCTCATGGAGGGTCGCAACATGCACATGACCATCGCCCCGATCAAGGGAGCCTTCGAGAAGCTGGACGAGAAGGGCGACGAGCAAGTCACGGAGAAGGAGAACTAGCATGCCCAAGATGAAGACCCACAAGGGTACGGCGAAGCGCTTCCGCCGCACCGGCTCTGGCAAGATCATGCGCGCCAAGGCGTTCAAGAGCCACATCCTCACCAAGAAGTCGCCCAAGCGCATCCGCGGCTTCCGTCAGGAGACCGTCCTCTCCGACGCCGACGTCAAGACCGTCTCCCAGCGCATGGGCTCCAAGTAGCCCGCGCCCCCGAGTGAAGTTTCCCAGCAAGGAGTTGATCAGATATGGCACGAGTCAAGCGCGCCGTCGCCGGCCGTAAGAAGCGCAACACGCTCGTCGAGCGCACCAAGGGCTACTACGGGGTCCGTTCCCGCACGTTCCGCGGCATGAAGGAGCAGGCGCAGCACTCCGGTCAGTACGCCTACCGCGACCGCCGCAACAAGAAGCGCGACTTCCGCGCCCTGTGGATCCAGCGCATCAACGCCGCCGCCCGCATGAACGGCCTGTCCTACAGCAAGCTCATGCACGGCCTCAAGCTCGCCGGCGTCGAGCTCGACCGCAAGGTCCTCGCCGAGATCGCCTACTCCGACGAGGCCACCTTCGCCGACATCGCCGAGGTCGCCAAGAAGGCCCTCGCCGACGCCGAGTAGCGCCGCGCACCACGGCATTGTCGACGCCCCGGACTCCGGTCCGGGGCGTTTTTTTGCCGAGAAGGACCGTGTCGTGGGCACGTGCATAGCGTCCGTGACGTGACAGGCGCGCCCTGCGGCGCCTACGATGCTCCCGACGAGACGCGGATGGGAGGCGGCATGAGCGTGAAGAGGGCGATGCGCGTGGCGGTGTGGGTGCTGTGGGGAGCGGTCCTGCTGCTCGCCCCGGGCGTCGCGAGGACGATGGGGGAGGGCGCGCACCTCCCGTTCGAGTACTACCTCTGGACGTCGGCGATCCCGCTCGCGCTCGTGGCCGCCGCGCTCGGATGGGCGCTGCGCGAGCGTCTGGGGCGCCGCCGGCGGGCGCTCGTCGCTGCGGGCGTCGCGGCGCTTCTCAGCTACCTGGCCGTGCTGTTCGCGAGCTGCTCGGGGAGCATGAGCCTCGGCGCGGCCCTGCGCTGGCCCGAGTGGGCGCTGCGCTACGCGGCGTGGCTGCTCTGGGGCGTCGGGCTCGCGGCGTGGGCGCTCCCGAGGGCGTCGTCCGACGTCCCCGCGTCCCCGCTCGCGGGACGTCCCGGCGCCGAGGCGCTCACGGAGCGCGAGCGCGAGGTCGTCGAGGCGCTCGCCACGGGCTCAACGCAGGCGCAGGTCGCCGAGGCGCTGGCGATAAGCCCCTCGACGGTCGCCACCTACCGGGCCCGCGCATGCGAGAAGCTCGGCGTGGGCTCGCTCGAGGAGCTCGTGCCGCATGAGGTCGGGGCGGCCGCCGTGCCGCCCTCGCTGGACGTCACCTCCGCCGGCGCGCCCGCGCTCATGGTGCTCGCGCTCTGCGCGGGACTGACCCTGCGCCTGCTCACGCGCGTCCTCATGACGAGCGACCAGGCGCTCGCGCAGGCGACCGGCATCCTGCTCGTCCTGGCGGCGCTCGTCGTGCCCTGGCTCGTCCTTCTCGGCTACGCCCGCCTGCACGGGCTGCGGGTGCGTCCCCGCCGGCTCACGGTGGGACTCGCCGCGGTCCTGCTCGCGCTCGTCGTGGCAGGGGCGCTCGTGGGCGGCGGCTGGTACGGGCTCGAGGTGCGCCTTGACTCGGTCTCGATGAGCGTGAACGCGCTCGCGCCGGTGGGCTACGCGGTCGCGCTCGCGGCGCTCGCGCCGCACCTGCTGTGGCCCACGTCGCGCGAGGCGACGCGGCTCGACGAGGAGCGCTGCGTGCTCTACCTGCGCGGGCGCGGCGCCGGCGAGCTACAGGCGCACGTCCTGCTCAAGATCGCGCTCGGGCTCAGCACGCCCGAGGTCTGCGAGGCCCTGCACGTGGCGCCGGGGACCGTGAACGCCTACCGGGCGCAGGGCTACGAGCTTCTGGGCGTGCACACGAGCCGCCAGCTCGCCGATATTCTCGCCCGTGACGTGGGGCATGTGCCGTCCGCCGGCAAAAACCGACCGTCTGCGGACGACCCCGACACAAGTGCGTAAGGACGGCGCGCGCGGGAACAAGGTGAGTAAGCACAGGAACCGTCGCTACAAGCAAGCGACCGTCAGGAGGAGGCGAGTCCAGTGAACAGCGAAGAGAACGCGCAGTTTGGGCCCGCCGACCGTGCGACCGAGGTCCTATAACATCTGGGGCGAGCGCACTCGCCAACGTTCTCCGAAACGCATTTCGGAACGGACTGATGACAGGAACACTCGAAGCGGGTCCAGGTTGAATACCCAGTTGTCCGACATCAATACGCAGAGACACGGGTGATTCCAAAGTACAGACGAGGCGGGGCGGCGCAATGGGGCGCCGCCCCTTTTTGCGTGCGCGGAGACGGTCTCCCGCGCGGGCGCCCGGCCCGAAATAACGTACAGAATCAAGCACCACTATCTATATCCGCAGGTAAAAATAACGTACTTGTCGAATTCTGTACGTTATTTCTGGGCAGTCGGCGGGTCGCCGCTTGGAACCCTTTCCAATTTAGGCCGTTGTTTCGTGAGTGGTAGCAAATCGCCGCCAGCCGGTTCCTGAAAGAAATACCAGTTGAACGTCGTACTTTGGCGTGCCATAGTACAGCCAACGGAAATGAAACGTTTCCAAATCAAACGAGAAGAACCGGGAGCGTTTCGACAGAGACGGCAGGAGGGAGCACGTTATGTTGATGAAGCGGCGTCAGTTCGTGCAGGCGGGCCTCGGGCTCATGGCGGGCGCGGGCGCGCTCGCGCTCGCGGGCTGCGGCGGCGACCAGAGCAACGGCGGCGACAAGCAGGCCGCCGGCAAGGTCTACTACCTCAACTTCAAGCCCGAGCAGGACGCGCAGTGGCAGGAGCTCGCCGAGGTCTACACCGAGGAGACCGGCGTGCCCGTGACCGTCATGACGGCCGCATCCGGCCAGTACGAGACCACCCTCAAGTCCGAGATGGCCAAGACGGAGGCCCCGACGCTCTTCCAGGTGAACGGCCCGGTGGGCCTGGCGTCCTGGAAGGACTACTGCTACGACCTCGACGACACCGACATCATGGGCCAGCTCACCAAGGACGACTATGCCCTCAAGGGCGACGACGGCAAGACCAAGGGCATCGCCTACGTCATCGAGTCCTACGGCATCATCTACAACAAGTCCCTGCTCGAGCAGGCCGGCTACAGCGCCGAGGACATCACCAACTTCGATAGCCTGAAGAAGGTCGCCGAGGACATCACCGCCCGCAAGGACGAGCTGGGCTTCTCGGCCTTCGGCTCGGCCGGCATGGACGGCTCCTCCGACTGGCGCTTCAAGACGCACCTCGCCAACCTCCCGATCTACTACGAGTACAAGGCCGACGGCATCGACACCACCGACGCCATCAAGGGCACCTACCTGCCCGAGTACCGCCAGATCTGGGACCTCTACATCAACAACGCCACCTGCGACCCCACGCAGCTCTCCACCAAGACCGCCGACGACGCCACCGCCGAGTTCGTGACCGGCCAGTGCGTGTTCTACCAGAACGGCACGTGGGAGTACGCCAACGTCGCCGACGTCGGTGACGAGAACCTCGGCCTGCTGCCGATCTACATCGGCGTGGACGGCGAGGAGGACCAGGGCATCTGCACGGGCTCCGAGAACTACTGGTGCGTGAACAAGAACGCCTCCGAGGACGACATCAAGGCGACGCTCGACTTCATCAACTGGTGCGTCACCTCCGACACGGGCGTCAAGGCCATGTGCGGCTCCGAGGGCGCGATGCCCTCCGGCGAGGCCGGCATGGGCTTCGTGATCCCGTTCGAGGCCAACCTCGAGTCCACCAACGTCCTCAACAACCTCGCCGACGAGATCAACGCCGACAAGACCCCGGTGAAGTGGTGCTTCTCGACCATGCCCTCCGAGGAGTGGAAGAACGGCGTTGGCTCGGCGCTGACCACCTACGCGGCCGACCAGACCGACGCCAACTGGGACGCCGTCAAGACCGCCTTCGTCGACGGCTGGGCCACCGAGGCTGCGGCGGCCAAGGCATAAGCCCGTCCGCCCAGCGTTCCCGTCCCCTTTTCGGGCGGTGGGTGCTCCCTTCACCCACCGCCCCTTCCATAGGGAGAGGAGGTCCCGTGGAAAAGGCGATCAAGAAGTACCTGCCCATCTTCGTGCTGCCCACGCTGCTGGCGTTTCTCATCGGCTTCGTGGCGCCGTTTTTGCTCGGCCTGTGGCTGTCGCTGTGCGACTTCACCACGGTCACCGACGCGCAGTTCGTGGGCTTCTCGAACTTCGTCCTGGCGGTGCAGGACACCGTCTTCCAGCACTCGTTCTGGTACACGGCGCTCTTCACCGTCGTGTCCGTCATCGTGATCAACGTGGTGGCGTTCGCGATCGCCCTCGCGCTCACCAAGAAGCTGCGCGGCACCAACCTGTTCCGCACGGTCTTCTTCATGCCCAACCTCATCGGCGGCATCGTGCTCGGCTACATCTGGCAGCTCATCTTCAACGGCATCCTCGCGCAGTACTCGCAGGCGCTGAACCTCAACGAGTGGTACGGCTTCGTGGGCCTGGTCATCCTCGTGGCGTGGCAGCAGATTGGCTACATGATGATCATCTACATCGCGGGCCTGCAGTCCATCCCCGGCGACGTGCTCGAGGCGGCCGAGATCGACGGCGCGAGTGCGTGGCGTCGGCTCGTCGACGTCACCATCCCGATGATGATGTCGTCGATCACGATCTGCATGTTCCTCTCGCTGACCAACGGCTTCAAGCTCTTTGACCAGAACCTGTCGCTCACGGCCGGCGAGCCGTCCAAGATGTCCGAGATGCTCGCCCTGAACATCTACAACACGTTCTACGGCCGCGTCGGCTGGGAGGGCGTCGGCCAGGCGAAGGCGGTCATCTTCTGCCTCATCGTCGTGGCGATCGGCCTCATCCAGCTCCGTGCGACGCGCTCGAGGGAGGTGCAGCAGTGATGGCAACCAGGAAGGAGCGCCGCGCCCTCAACTGGGCCGGCTCGGGCCTCATGGCGTTTCTGTGCGTCGTGTGGCTGCTGCCCGTCGTGGTGGTGCTGTTCAACTCGTTCAAGAACAAGCTCTTCATCAACCTCGAGCCCTTCACGCTTCCCACCGAGGAGACGTTCATCGGGGCCGAGAACTACCTGACGGCGATCGACAAGTACGGATTTCTCGACTCCGTTGGCTGGACCGTGTTCATCACGGTGGGCTCGGTCGCGGTGATCCTCATCTGCTGCTCGATGTGCGCCTGGTACATCACGCGTGTGCAGAACCGCTTCACCAAGGCCGTCTACTACCTGTGCGTCTTCTCGATGGTCGTGCCGTTCCAGATGGTCATGTTCACGCTCTCCATGATCGCCGACCGCCTGGGCCTCTCCACCCCGTGGGGCATCATCGTCATCTACCTGGGCTTTGGCGCGGGGCTCGCGGTGTTCATGTTCTGCGGCTTCGTGAAGACCATCCCGATAGAGATCGAGGAGGCGGCGCTGATCGACGGCGCGGGCCCGATTCGCACGTTCTTCACCGTGGTCATCCCCATCATGAAGCCCACGTTCATATCTGTCGGCATCCTGCAGACCATGTGGATCTGGAACGACTTCCTGCTGCCGTACCTCGTGCTCGACACCACCGAGTACAAGACGATATCCATCGTGATCCAGTTCATGAAGGGCTCCTACGGCCGCGTGGACATGGGCGCCATCATGGCGGCGCTGATCATGGCCGTCATCCCGGTGGTCGTGTTCTACCTGTCGTGCCAGAAGTACATCATCAAGGGTGTCGCGGCGGGCGCCGTCAAGGGCTAGGACGAGAGGGGGCGTCGTGGACATCAGGGACATCGCGCGGCTGGCCGGCTACAGCGTGGGCACCGTCTCCCGCGTGCTCAACGACCACCCCGGCGTCAGCGACCGCGCCCGCGACCGCGTGCTCGAGGTGGTGCGCGAGGTGGGCTACGAGCCCAACACCAACGCGCGCCATCTCAAGATGCGCGGGCGCGCCTCCTTTGCCATCATGGTCAAGGGCATGCAGAACATGCTCTTCAACGACCTGATCGAGAAGGCCGAGGGCCTGTTCGCGGCGGCCGACGAGGAGGTCCGGGTCCACTTCGTGGACGAGGACGCCGACGAGGTCGCCCGCGCGGCGCATCTCGACCGGATCCGCCATCCCAAGGGGTTCCTCTTCCTGGGCGGCGACCCGAACAACTTCCGCGCGGGCTTCGACCAGATCGGCGTCCCCTGCGTGCTGCTCACCAACACGGCGGAGGACTGGGGGCTCCGGGGCCTCTCGAGCTTCTCGACCAACGACGTCGAGGCGGCGGGCGCCGTCATCGACTACCTCTGGGAGTGCGGGCACCGCCGCATCGGCATCCTGGGCGGCAACCGCGAGCTCAGCGAGGTCTCCACGCACCGGCTCGCGGGCGTCGAGCGCGCCTTCGAGCGCCACGGCGCCACCTTCGACGCCGAGCGCTGCTACGAGCCCTGCCGCTTCTCGATGGGGGAGGGCTATCAGGCGGCCATGCGCCTTCTGGAGCGCGCGGACGACCTGACGGCGGTCTTCGCCTTCGGCGACGTGATCGCCCTCGGCGCGCTGCGCGCGATCTCCGACCGGGGGTTCCGCGTTCCGGTCGACATCTCGCTCGTGGGCTTCGACGGCGTGGACGTCTCGCAGTACTGCGTCCCGCGGCTCACGACGGTCCGCCAGGACACCGGGCTTCTCGCCCGCAAGGGGGTGGGCGCGCTGCTCGCGGCCGCTCGAGAGGGCGAGCCCGCCGGCGTGCACGAGGCCGTGCCCTTCCGGCTGCTGCGCCGCGAGAGCGTCCTCTCCCTGGCGCCTGCGGCGCCCCGTCCCGCCCGTCAGGAGGTGGCGTCATGAGACGAGCCGGCATCCTGATGAGCGTGACCTCGCTGCCCTCCCCGTGGGGGATCGGCACGCTGGGCGCCGCCGCGCGCGAGTTCGTGGACTTTCTCGCCGCGGCGGGGCAGAGCGTGTGGCAGCTCCTGCCCGTCGGTCCCACCGGCTACGGCGACTCGCCCTACCAGACCTTCTCGGCCTACGCGGGCAACCCCTACCTCATCGACCTCGACGACCTCGCCGCCGAGGGCCTGCTCGAGCGCTCGGAGTACGAGGGGCGCCCCTGGGGCGACGACCCGCTCCGCGTGGACTACGGGACGCTCTTCCGCGAGCGTTGCCCGGTCCTGGAGCGGGCGGTCCGGCGGCTGCGCGAGACGCGCGCCGGCGAGCTCGCGGCCTTCTGCGCTCGCGAGGCGGCATGGCTCGAGGACTACGCCCTCTTCATGGCAATCAAGGACGGCCAGGGCGGGGCGAGCTGGGACACGTGGCCGGACGGCCTGCGCCGTCGCGACCCGGACGCGCTCGCCGCCGCACGCCGCGAGCTCGGCGAGAAGATCGAGTTCTGGAAGGGCGTCCAGTGCCTCTTCTTCCGGCAGTGGGAGCGCCTCCGGGACTACGCCGGGCGCGCCGGCGTCCTGCTCATGGGGGACATCCCGATCTACGTGGCCCCCGACGGCGCGGACGTGTGGGCGCGTCCCGAGCAGTTCCAGCTCGACGAGCGCCTCGTCCCAACGGAGGTGGCCGGCTGCCCGCCGGACGGCTTCGCGGCGGGCGGGCAGCTCTGGGGCAACCCGCTCTACGACTGGGCGCGCATGGCCGAGGACGGCTACGCGTGGTGGGTCGCGCGCGTCGCGCACCAGCTCAAGCTCTACGACATCCTGCGCATCGACCACTTCCGGGGCTTCGACTCCTATTACGCCATCCCCTTCGGCGCGCCGGACGCGCGCGACGGGCGCTGGCGCGAGGGGCCGGGCATGGAGCTCTTCGAGCGGCTGCGCGCGACGTGCGGCACCGAGCGCCTCGTCGCGGAGGACCTCGGCTACCTCACGGACTCCGTGGCGCGCCTGCGCGAGGAGACGGGCCTGCCGGGGATGCGTGTCCTGGAGTTCGCCTTCGACAGCGTGGACGGCAGCGGAAGCGTCTACCTGCCGCACTCCTACCCGCGCGACTGCGTGGCCTACGTGGGCACGCACGACAACGACACCGCGCTCGGCTGGCTTGGGCACGCCTGCGCGGACGACGCGGCGCGCGCCCGCAGCTACCTCGGCCTCAGCGAGGCCGAGGGCGAGGCCTGGGGCATGATGCGCGGCATCTGGACGTCGGTCGCGGACACCGCGATCGTGCAGATGCAGGACGTCCTCGCCCTGGGCGGCGAGGCGCGGATGAACACGCCCTCCACGGTGGGGGACAACTGGAAATGGCGGGCGCCCGCAGGCTACGCGACGCCCGAGCTCACGCGGCGGCTGCGGCGGCAGATGGAGCTCTGCGAGCGCATCCCCGCGCCCGGCGACCGATAGGGAAGGAGAGGGTCACACATGGCTCAGGTATCCATCAAGCACGTCGAGAAGGTCTATCCCGCCGCGACGGGCCACCGGCACAAGCCCAAGAAGGGCGCCAACCTCAAGGTCACCGACGAGGGTGTCCTCGCGGTCGAGGACTTCAACCTGGAGATTGCCGACGGCGAGTTCATCGTGCTCGTGGGCCCCTCGGGCTGCGGCAAGTCCACGATGCTGCGCATGGTGGCCGGTCTCGAGGAGATCACGCGCGGCGAGGTCTGCATCGACGGGCGCGTGGTGAACGACGTCATGCCGCGTGACCGCGACATCGCGATGGTCTTCCAGAACTACGCGCTCTACCCGCACAAGACGGTGCGCGGCAACATGGAGTACCCGCTCAAGCTCCGCAAGGTGCCCAGGGACGAGATGAACCGGCGCGTGGAGGAGGCGGCGCAGATTCTGGGCATCACCGCCCTTCTCGACCGCAAGCCCAAGGCCCTCTCCGGCGGTCAGCGCCAGCGCGTGGCCATCGGGCGCGCCATCGTGCGCGAGCCCAAGGTGCTGCTCATGGACGAGCCGCTCTCCAACCTGGACGCCAAGCTGCGCAACCAGATGCGCTCGGAGATCATCAAGCTGCGCCAGCGCATCAACACCACGTTCATCTACGTGACCCACGACCAGACCGAGGCCATGACGCTCGGGGACCGCATCGTGGTCATGAAGGACGGCATGGTGCAGCAGATCGGCACGCCGCAGGAGGTCTACGACTCGCCGGCCAACGTCTTTGTGGCGGGCTTCATCGGCGTGCCGCAGATGAACTTCTACGACGCGCGCCTCGTGCGCGACGCAGACGCCTATCGCGTGGAGCTCGACGGCATCTCCGTGCCGGTCTCCGCCGAGAAGTGCGCGCGGCTCGCGGCGCAGGGCGTGGGCGACTGCGACGTCACGCTCGGCGTGCGCCCGGAGAACATCGAGCTCGCTGATGCGGGCGACAGAAGCGCGCTCACCGGCACCGTGGAGGCCACCGAGATGATGGGCAGCGCCGTGCACCTGCACGTCAACGTCGACGGCAAGGACTCCATCATCATCCTGCAGAACGTCGAGGAGGACGGCCGGCACCCCTCCGACATCAAGGTGGGCGACAAGGTGTCGTTCGCCTTCGGCGGCTCGGTCGTGCACCTCTTCGACCGCGAGGCGGGGACCAACCTGGAGCTCTAGGATTGCGGGCGGCCCTTCAAGAGTGTCGGCCGGGAGTGTCGGCTCAGCTGACAGATTATGAGCGGGAGTGTCGGCCGGTTCTCGCCTTTCGTCAAGGAGTGTGGGGCCCGGTGCCCGCAGATGCCGACACATATGTGTGCGGGCAGGGAATCGACCGAAAAGGGGCCCGGTGCCGTGCGGCGCCGGGCCCCTGCGTGCCGAGAGGACGTTCTTATCGGCTAGTCCTTCTTGATCCAGCTGAACATAGAGCGGATCTTCTCGCCGGTCTTCTCGATGGGGTGGGAGTTGATCTCCTCGCGCTTCTCGAGCAGCCACTTGTGGCCGTTGTTGCAGTCGTCGACGAACTCCTGCGCGAAGGAGCCGTCCTGGATGCGGGCCAGGATCTCCTTCATCGCGGCGCGGGACTGCTCGTTGATCACCTTGGGGCCGGCGTAGTACTCACCGTACTCGGCGGTGTTGGAGATCGAGTAGTTCATGAAGTGGATGCCGCTCTCGTACATGAGGTCGACGATCATCTTCATCTCGTGGTAGACCTCGAAGTAGGCCAGCTCCTCGGGGTAGCCCGCCTCGGTGAGGGTCTCGAAGCCGGCCTTGACCAGCTCGACGAGGCCGCCGCAGAGCACCGCCTGCTCGCCGAAGAGGTCCTCCTCGGTCTCCTCCTTGAAGGTGGCCTTGATGATGCCGGAGCGGGCGCCGCCGACGCCCCAGCAGTAGGAGAACACGATGTCCCAGGCGTCGCCGGTGGCGTCCTGGTAGACGCAGGCGAGGTCGGGCACGCCGGAGCCCTCGGTGTACTGGCGGCGCACGATGTGGCCCGGGCCCTTGGGCGCGCACATGATGACGTTGACGTCCTCGGGGGCCTTGATGTAGCCGTAGTGGATGTTGAAGCCGTGGGCAAAGGCGAGGGTGTCACCGGGCTTGAGGTGGTCCTTGATGTGCTCCTCATAGACCTTGGGCTGGGTCTCGTCGGGGACGAGCATCATGATGACGTCGGCCTCCTCGGCGGCGTCGTCCATGCTCATGACCTTGAGGCCGGCCTCCTGGGCGGCCTGGGCGGACTTGGAGCCCTCGCGCAGGCCCACGCGGACGTCCACGCCGGAGTCCAGCAGGTTCAGCGCGTGGGCGTGGCCCTGCGAGCCGTAGCCGATGATGGCGACCTTCTTGCCCTGGATGACGCTCGGGTCCACGTCCTTCTCGTAGTAGATGTCGACGGCCATGTTCTTCTCCTTTGCTTGAGCCGTTGATGCCATTTCGTCCGCCGAGAAGATCGACGGGTGGTGCCGTTTTTGCGCCCTACTGCGCGCCGCGCGACATCGCGATCTTGCCGGTGCGCGTGAGCTGCTTGATGCCGTAGCTGCGGAAGAGGTCCTCCATCGCGTCGAGCTTGCTCGCGGTGCCGGTGGCCTCGATCGTGAGCGTGTTCTTTCCCACGTCGACGACCTTGGCGCGGAAGACATTGGCGATCTCGATGACCTCGTGGCGACGCTCCGGGGCGGCCTGCACCTTGAAGAGGACGAGCTCGCGCTCGACGGCCTCCTCGTAGGTGAGGTCGGAGATCTTGTAGACCGAGATGAGCTTGTGCAGCTGCTTGGTGATCTGCTCGAAGCCCACCTCGTCGGCCTCCACGATGATCGTCATGCGCGAGAGGCTCTCGTCCTCGGTGGGGGCCACGGTGAGCGACTCGATGTTGAAGCCGCGACGGCTGATGAGGCCCGTGACGCGGCTGAGCACGCCCGGCTTGTTCTCGACAAGAACCGAGAGCAGGTAGTTCATCACTCATCAACTCCTTCGTGGGACGGCTTGACGCGCGGGCGCCCGGCCTCGCCGAAGCCCTTCTCGCTGACGCGGACGCCGCCGAGCGTGACGTCGAGGGCGCCGATGATGTCGTCGATCGGGGCGCCGGGGGCGACCATCGGGTAGACGGTCTGCTCGGCGGGGATGCGCACGTCGAGGAGGTAGGGCTCCTCGGAGGCGAGCATCTCGTCGAGGGCGGCGTCGACCTCCTCGGGCTTCTCGATGCGCCGCGCGCGCCAGCCGTAGGCGTCGGCGAGCTTCACGAAGTCGGGGTTGTCGGCGAGCTCGGTGAACGAGTAGCGGTCGTGGTAGAAGAGGTGCTGCCACTGGTGGACCATGCCGAGGGCGCGGTTGTCGATGATGAGGACCTTGACGTTCACGCCGTTGATCTTGGCGGTGGCCATCTCCTGGCTGTTCATCTGGAAGGAGCCGTCGCCGGCGATGCAGACGACCTGCTCGTCCGGGCAGCCGATCTTGGCGCCGATGGCGGCGGGGAAGCCGAAGCCCATCGTGCCGAGGCCGCCGGAGGAGATGAACGTGCGGGCGTGCTCGCGGTGGATGTTCTGGAGGGCCCACATCTGGTGCTGGCCCACCTCGGTGGTCACGATGGACGCGTGCGGGTCGAGCTTGTCGGAGAGCGTCTCGAGAAGGACCTCGGGCGCGATCTTGCCCTCGTAGTCCGCGAAGTCAGGGGTGTAGAACGGCCAGCGCTCGCGCCAGGAGAAGACCTCGTCGCGCCAGGCCTCGCACGTCGAGCGGGCGTCCATCTTGGCCAGGCGCTCGTTGACGGCGCCGAGGACCACCTTGACGTCGCCGACGATCGGCACGTCGGGGTTCACGATCTTGCCGATCTCGGCCGGGTCGATGTCGATGTGGATGATCTTGGCGTGCGGGGCGAACTCGTCGACCTTGCCGGTCACGCGGTCCGAGAAGCGCGCGCCGCAGGCGATGATGAGGTCGGACTCGGTGACGGCCATGTTGGCGTACTTGGAGCCGTGCATGCCCACGGGCCCGAGGTTGAGCGGGTTGGAGCAGGGGATGGCGGCCTTGCCCATGAGGGTCGTGACCACGGGGATCTGCATGCGCTCGGCGAGCTCCACGAGCTCGGGGCAGGCGTGCGACGCCACGACGCCGCCACCGGCCATGATGAGCGGGCGCTCCGCCTCGCAGATGAGCTCGGCGGCCTGCTTGACCTGCTTCGCGTTGCCCTTGTAGGTGGGGCGGTAGCTCGGAATGCTCACGGTGTCCGGATAGTGGAAGACCATCTCGGAGCCGGAGAGGTCGCTCGGAATGTCGATGAGCACGGGGCCGGGACGGCCCGTCGAGGCGATGTAGAACGCCTCACGGAAGGTCCTGGTGAGCTCGTCGGTGGACTGCAGCAGGAAGCTGTGCTTGACGATGGGCATCGTGATGCCCACGATGTCGGACTCCTGGAAGGCGTCGGTGCCGATGACGCCGCGCGTGACCTGGCCCGTGATGACGACGAGGGGCACGGAGTCCATGTAGGCGGTGGCGATGCCCGTGACCGTGTTGGTGGCGCCGGGGCCAGAGGTGACGAGCACCACGCCGACCTTGCCCGTGGCGCGCGCGTAGCCGTCGGCCATGTGCGTGGCGCCCTGCTCGTGGCGGGCGAGCACGTGGTGGATCTTCTTGGAGTCGTAGAGGGCGTCGTAGATCTTGATGGCCTGGCCGCCGGGGTAGCCGAAGATAGTGTCCACGCCCTCGGCCTCGAGGCTGGCGATGATGGCCTGCGCCCCGGTCATGGTCTTGCCCTCGTGCTCGGTGTGGCTGCCCGGCCCGAACGGGCGCCCCTCGATGGCGCGCCGCCGCCGGGCGATCTTCTCCTCAACGGTGATCATGAGAGGTAGGCCCCCTTGTCTGCGCTCGTGACCAGCCTTGCGTAGCGGGAGAGGACTCCCGTGGTGTACTTGGGCGCGGGCGGCTCCCACGCGGCGCGGCGCTCGGCGAGAACCTCGTCGGGCACGTCCAGCGTGAGCGTGCCAGCCTGGATGTCGATGTCGATGACGTCGCCCTCCTGGACGAGCGCGATCGGGCCGCCGGCCGCCGCCTCGGGGGAGACGTGGCCGATGCACGGGCCCTTGGAGGCGCCGGAGAAGCGCCCGTCGGTGATGAGGGCCACCGAGCTCGCGAGCCCCATGCCGCAGATGGCGGAGGTGGGGGTGAGCATCTCGCGCATGCCGGGGCCGCCCGAGGGGCCCTCGTAGCGAATGACCACCACGTCGCCCGGGTTGATGGCGCCGCCGAAGATGGCCTGGCAGGCCGCCTCTTCGGAGTCGAAGACGCGCGCGGGGCCGCTGTGCCGCCACATCTCGGGCGCGACGGCGCTCTTCTTGACCACGCCGCAGTCCGGCGCGAGGTTGCCGCGCATGACCTTGAGGCCGCCGTCGGGGGAGTAGGCGTTGTCCACGCTGCGGACGACCTCGCCGTCCACGGGCGGGCAGGCGGCGACCCACTCGGCCATCGTGCCGTGGCAGGTCACGGCAGAGAGGTCGAGGTGCCCGGTGCGGCCGAGCTCGCCGATGATGGCCGAGACGCCGCCCACGTCGTTCAGGTCCTGGATGTGGAGCGGGCCCGCCGGCGCGATGCGGACGATGTTGGGGGTCTCCGCGCTGGCGCGGTCCCAGTCCTCCATCGTGACGGGGCAGCCGGCCGCCTGCGCGATGGCCGTGAGGTGGAGCATCGTGTTGGTGGAGCCGCCGAAGGCCATGTCGAGCACCATGCCGTTGTGGATGGCGGCCGGGGTGAGGATCTGGCGGGCGGTGACGTTCTTCTCGACCAGCTCCATGACCTTCATGCCCGTCTTCTTGGCGAGCCGGATGCGCTCGGAGTAGACGGCGGGCACCGTGCCGTTGCCGGGAAGGGCGATGCCCAGGGCCTCGGCGAGGCAGCAGATGGAGTTGGCGGTGAACATGCCGGAGCAGGAGCCGCAGGTGGGGCAGGCCGTACCCTCGAGCCAGTGGCACTCCTCCTCGGTCATGGTGCCGGCCGTGACCTGGCCCACGGCGTCGAAGAGGGAGTTGAGGTCGGTCTGGCCGCCGTCGCGGCCGCGCCCGGCGAGCATGGGGCCGCCGGAGACGAGCATTGTGGGGATGTCCAGGCGCGCGGCGGCGATGAGCATGCCGGGGACGATCTTGTCGCAGCTGGGGATCAGCACCATCGCGTCGAACTGGTGGCCCTGGACCGCGCACTCAACGCTGTCCGCGATGACCTCGCGGCTGGTGAGGCTGTAGTGCATGCCCTCGTGGTTCATCGCGATGCCGTCGCACACGCCGATGGTGTTCACCTGCAGCGGCGTGCCGCCGGCCATGCGAACGCCGGCCTTGACGGCGTCGGCGATCTGCTGGAGGTGGAGGTGCCCGGGGATGACCTCGTTCTGGGCGGAGATGACGGCGACGAGCGGCCGGTCGAGCTCCTCGTCCGTGAGGCCGTCGGCCTTGAGGAGGCTCCGGTGCGGCGCGCGTGCCAGGCCCCGCTTGATGGCGTCGCTTCTCAGTTCCACGTGTCCCTCGCTTTCTCTTGCGCGTGTCCTGCGTCTGGCGAGAAATGCGAGGCGTGGCCTCGAAGCCCGTCACGGTGGGCGCCGGCGCGCGGTACTTCTCGGCGCGGTGGCGGGGGTGGCCCGCCGGGCGGCGCGGAGGTTCTCGCGAGCTGCTCGAGGGAGTGTTCGGGGCCGTCCGGCGCGGGTTCTCACGCTGCCCGCTCGCTGTGGGACGGATGCGGCCCGTACTGGCCCTGTCATCGCATTTGCTCAGTGAGGGGTACTCTACGCGCGCCGTGTTTCCGGGACGTGACCATCCGTGAACGGCTTGTTTCCTCCCGCGAGCGGCGCCCGGGCCGCGCGCCCTTCTCGCCTGCGGTTTGTACCGGTGGCCCCTCCCGAGCATTCAGTCTGGCGAGAAAAACGTCCGTTTGGGAGGGGCTATCGAGATGCCAGGTGGAGTGCGGACCCAAGAGCGCCGCTGCCCCCGTTGCCTCACAGCGAGGTCTGCACCAGGGTGGGCGAGAAGCCCGCCGCCTCGAGGGCGTCCACGATCTGGGCCTTGTGGTCGGTGCCGAAGGCCTCGATCGTCACGCGCAGCTCCACGGCGGCGTTGCGGTTGGTGCTCACGAACTGGTTGTGCTCCAGCTTGATCACGTTGCCGTTCTTCTCGGCGATGACCTGCGCCACGCGCACGAGCATGCCCGGGCGGTCGGGGAGCAGCACGCTCACCGTGAAGATGCGGTCGCGCATGATGAGGCCGTGCTGCACCACCGAGCTCATCGTGATGACGTCCATGTTGCCGCCGGAGAGGATCGAGACCACGCGCTTGTTCTCGGCCGGCAGGTGCTTGAGGGCGGCCACGGTGAGCAGGCCCGAGTTCTCCACGACCATCTTGTGGTTCTCCACCATGTCGAGGAAGGCCACCACGAGCTCGTCGTCCGGCACGCAGACGACGTCGTCGAGGTTCTCCTGCAGGTACGGGAAGACCTTGTCGCCCACCTCGAGGACCGCCGTGCCGTCGGCGATCGTGTTGGCGCTCGGCAGCTTCACGGGATGGCCCGCCTCGAGGGCCGCCGTGAGCGAGGCCGCGCCCTTGGGCTCCACGCCGATCACGCGGATCTTGGGGTTGTAGAGCTTGGCGAAGGTCGCCACGCCGCAGGCCAGACCGCCCCCGCCCACCGGCACGAGGATCGTGTCCACGAGCGGCAGCTCCTGCACGACCTCCATCGCGATCGTGCCCTGGCCGGTGGAGACGCACGGGTCGTTGAACGGGTGGATGAACGTGTAGCCTTCCCGCTCGGCCAGGCGCAGCGCCTCCTCGCAGGCCTCGTCGTAGACGTCGCCGTGCAGCACGACCTCGGCGCCGTAGCCCTTGGTGCGCTCCACCTTGATGAGCGGGGTGGTCTCGGGCATCACCACGATCGAGCGGGCCCCGGCGCGCGTGGCGGCAAAGGCCACGCCCTGCGCGTGGTTGCCGGCGCTCGCGGTGATGATGCCGCGCGAGAGCTCCTCGGGAGAGAGGGTGGAGATCTTGTAGTAGGCGCCGCGCACCTTGTAGGCGCCCGTGCGCTGCATGTTCTCGGGCTTGAGCCAGACGCGGTTGCCCGTCTGCGCGGAGAAGTGCGGGCTCTCCACGAGCTTGGTCTCGAGCGTGACCTCGCGGACCTTCTCGGAGGCCTCCTCGAACGCCTCGAGCGTGAGCATCTCTGCCATGTGCAACTCCTTTGTGACGGCCGTCCGCGCCCAGGCGCGATTTACCTATAGTAATCCTTGCGACGCCGACGGGCGCCGCCGGACGAAGGGAGCCCCATGAGCGACAGCGACACCGAGCAGCCGACCCCGCTCTTCCAGATCCACGACGCGAGCGTGGTGCGCGGCGGCAAGACCATCCTGCACGTCTCGGACTTCTCGCTCGCGGAGGGCGAGCACGTGGCGCTCCTGGGCCCCAACGGCGCGGGCAAGTCCACGTTCATCCAGCTGCTCACGCGCGAGGTCTTCCCCCTCTGGCGCGAGGAGCCGCCGGTGCGCTTTCGCGGCCAGGCGCGCCCGCAGCTCGCCGACATCAAGCGCACGCTCGGCATCGTGAGCTCCACGATGCACGACCAGGTGCGCGTCCACCTGCCGGTGATCGACATCGTGGTGGGCGGCCTCTTCGGCACGCTCGGGGTGCCGCTGCGCGGCGAGGTGAGCGCCCAGGACCGCGCGCTCGCCACCGACGCCCTCGAGCGCCTGGGCATCGCCGAGCTCGCGGGCCGCGACGTGATGACGCTCTCCACCGGGCAGGTGCGCCGCGTGCTCGTGGCGCGCGAGCTGGTGCGCGACCCACAGGTGCTGATCTTCGACGAGCCGTGCACGGGCCTCGACCCGGAGGGCATGTACCACGTGCGCAGGACCATGGGCACGCTCGCCGCCGAGGGCCGCTCGGTGGTCCTGGTGACGCACTACCCCGAGGACATCATCCCGGAGATCGGTCGCGTGCTGCTCATCAAGGACGCCGAGGTCTTCGCTGACGGCGCCAAGACGGACCTGCTCACGAGTGAGGTCATGAGCGGGCTCTTTGACGTGCCGCTCGTGGTGGGGGAGTCGGACGGCTGGTACTCGCTGCGCGGCGCGTACGCGTGAGGCGTGCCGTCGCCAGCGGCCAGCCAAAAATAACGTACATAATTCGACATGTACGTTATTTTTACCTGCAGATATAGAAAGCGGTGCTTGATTCTGCACGTTAACGCCGGCACGAAAAAGGGCGGACGTCGAGAAGGACGCCCGCCCGTCACGTTCATGGTGGAGACGAGGGGATTCGAACCCCCGGCCTCTGCCTTGCGAAGGCAGCGCTCTCCCAGCTGAGCTACGTCCCCGTGCAGTGCGGTGGATATTGTGGCAGCGCCGACGAGGCGTGTCAAGCAGAAATCCTCCGCGACGGAACGTGGAAAAGGGACGGTCCCCTTTCCACATAAAAAGCCGTCCCCTGCGGTGCGTCAATGAACCCACCTCTCAGAAGGTGGGTGTCCCCATCGCGCGTTCCGGCTTTCCCAGCAACGGGGAATCTCCGTACTGAACACGAGATATCGGACTCCCAAGTAACGCTTGTCGGTTCACCCAGTTAGCCCGCAGGGGAACGACAGCTCAACTATAGGTCTGTGGACGAGAAATACCAGTCTTGACTTGTGTGGCGCACTCGGCAAAAGTGGGTGTGTACGTGCGTCTGGCGGAAGGGAGCATGGTGGTTCCGAACGGGGTTCCCTACCTCTGTCTCTTCTGCGCGGCGCTGCTCGTCTCGATGGCCACCACGCCGATCGCCCGCCGCATCGCCGTCCGCGTGGGCGCCGTCGACTACCCCAACGCCCGCCGCATCAACAAGACCCCGATCCCGCGCATGGGCGGCATCGCCATCTTCTGCGGGATCGTCGCCGCCTTCGTGGTCCAGTACCTTGGGACCACGTATCTGGGCTGGCCGGTCGTGCTCGTGCCCTCGCCGCGCCTCGCGGTCAACTACTGGCTGCTCGTGCTCGCCTTCGTCATCATCTTCACCACCGGCGTCCTCGACGACTGCCTCTCCCTGAGCCCGCTCAAGAAGCTCGCCGGGCAGACGCTCGCGGCGGTGGTCGCCGTGGCCGGCGGCCTGGTGATCGGCGACATCTCCAACCCCCTGGGCGGCGGCTTCGTCAGCCTCGGCTGGCTCGCCTATCCCGTCACGGTGGTCTACCTCGTCGCCTACACGAACATCATCAACCTGATCGACGGGCTCGACGGCCTGGCGGCCGGCATCTCCGCGCTCGCGAGCCTCACGATGTTCGCGCTCTCCGTCCTGGCGGGCCGTCTCGACGCGGCGGCGCTCTCCATCGCCGTGGCGGGCTCGGCGCTCGGCTTCCTCCGCTACAACTTCAACCCCGCGTCCATCTTCATGGGGGACTCCGGCGCGCTCACGCTCGGCTTCGCGCTCGGGTCGGTCTCCCTGCTCTCGGTGACGCGCTTCGCCGGCCTCACGACGATCATCGTCCCGCTCGTGATCGCCGCCGTGCCGATCATCGACACCTTCTCCGCCATCGTGCGGCGCCTGCGCGGGCACACCGGCATCAGCCGCGCCGACCGCGGCCACATCCACCACCGCCTGCTGGCGGAGGGCTTCGACCAGCGCCAGGCGGTCCTGCTCGTCTACGGGTGGACCGCGCTGCTGTGCGTGGGGTCGCTCGTCATGACGCAGGTCGACACCATCCCCCGGATCGTCATCTTCGTCCTGCTCCTGGTGGTGTCGTTCGCCTTCGCCCATCACCTGCACCTGTTCGACCCCGTGCTGCTGCACCACTACGACCCCAAGACGGGCGAGGACGAGCTCGTCACGCCCGCGGACGCCGCCTTCGAGGAGGAGGCCGAGCGCCTGCGCGAGCACGGCCCCCTCCACCGTCGGGGCAGGCGGTAGGGCGACATGGCGCCCGCGCTGACGCATGCCGCCTACGAGGCGTGCGAGCTCTGCCCGCGTCGCTGCGGCGCGCGCCGCGCCGAGGGGCGGCCGGGGCTCTGCGGCATGAGCTCCGAGCTCAGGATCGCGAGAAGCGCGCTGCACCTGTGGGAGGAGCCCCCGATCTCCGGCGAGGCGGGCTCGGGCGCCGTCTTCTTCTCCGGCTGCCCGCTGCGCTGCGTCTTCTGCCAGAACCACGAGATCTCGAGCGAGGGCTTCGGCCTGCCGGTCACGACGGCGCGCCTGGCCGAGATGTTGCTCGAGCTGCAGGGCCAGGGCGCCCTCAACGTCAACCTCGTCACGCCGCTCCACTTCGCGCCGCACGTCTGCGAGGCCGTCTCGATGGCGCGCGCGGCGGGCCTCACCCTGCCGATCGTCTGCAACACGTCCGGCTACGAGCGCGTCGAGGTGGTCCGCGCGCTCGCGGGCGTCGTGGACGTCTGGCTCACCGACTTCAAGTACGCGAGCGGGACGCTCGCCGGCGAGCTCTCGGCGGCCCCGGACTACCCGGAGGTGGCGGCCGCCGCGCTGGCGGCGATGGTCGAGTCCGTCCGGGCGGCGGGCGGGCGCCTTCTCGCCGAGGACGGCGCGATGCGGCGCGGCGTCATCGTGCGCCACCTCGTGCTGCCCTCCCACGCGGACGACTCCTGCGCGGTGCTCGACCGCGTGTGGGAGATCGCCGGCAACGAGGTCGACCTCTCGGTCATGAACCAGTACACGCCCAACGAGGCCTGCCGCCGCGCCGGCGGGGCCCTCTCCCGCGCCGTCTCGGACGAGGAGTACGAGATCGTGCTCTGCCACGCGGACGACCTCGGGTTCGAGCGGATCTGGTGGCAGGAGGGGGGCACGGTCTCGGAGAGCTTCGTGCCCGCCTTCGACGCCACGGGCGTGGAGGGCCCCGAGCTCGCGTGCCCCGCTGGCCCGCAAGCGCTATAACTATGGGGACTGCCGACCCGACGGACGGAGGAGACATGGCGGACAACTCTGGCCTCACCGACCAGGAGCGCGCCGAGCTCGAGGAGCTGCGCGCCGAGAAGGCCGCGCGCCAGCAGGCCGAGAAGGACGCCGCCGAGCGCGCCGAGCTGGAGCGCCTGCGCGCGCAGCGCGCCGAGAGCGAGGCGGCCCGCGCCGCCGAGGCCCGTGACGCGGCGGCACGCGAGCGCGGCCGCAAGCTGATGCAGCCCGACGAGGACGACCTCCGCATGCCCCTGGGACAGAAGATCGTCATTCTCGCCGTCGTGGGCGTCGCCGCCATCTGGCTCGCCGTCACCGTTCTCGGATAGGAGCGCGTCATGTCCCTCACCGATCGCACCAAGCCGACCGACGTCTGCCTCAACACCGACCTCTACGAGCTCACCATGGCCCAAGGGTTCTGGGAGGCAGGGCTCGTCGACGCCCAGGCGTGCTTCAACGCGTTCTTCCGCGACTGCCCGTTCGAGGGCGGCTACGCGGTGTGCTGCGGCACGGGGCAGATCGCCGACCTCGTGGAGAACTTCGTCTTCGAGGACGACGACATCGCCTACCTCGCGAGCATCCAGGCGCCCGGCGGCGGCCCGATGTTCAAGCCCGCCTTCCTGGAGTACCTGCGCGACCACCACCTCGACCTCACGATCCACGCCGTCCCCGAGGGGCAGGTCGTCTTTGGGCGCGAGCCGCTGGTGCGCGTCGAGGGCCCCGTCATCGACTGCCAGCTCATCGAGACGGCCCTGCTCAACCTCGTGAACTTCCAGACGCTCGTGGCCACCAAGACCGCCCGCGTCGTGCGCGCCGCCGAGGGCCACCCGGTCTCCGACTTCGGCCTGCGCCGCGCCCAGGGCCCCGACGGCGGCCTCGCCGTGGCGCGCGCCTCCTACATCGCTGGCGCGTCCTCCACGTCCAACGTGCTCGCGGGCAAGATCTACGGCATCCCGGTCTTTGGCACGCACGCCCACTCCTGGGTCATGGCGTTCCCGAGCGAGCTCGAGGCCTTCCGCGCCTTCGCCAAGTCGAGCCCCAAGAACTGCGTGCTGCTGCTCGATACCTATGACGTCCACCAGGGCATCGCCAACGCCATCACCGTCGCCAAGGAGATGGAGGCCGCCGGCGAGCGCCTCTCCGCCGTGCGCCTGGACTCCGGCGACCTCGCCCGTCTCTCCAAGGAGGCGCGCGCCGCCTTCGACGAGGCCGGCCTCCCGTACGTCAAGATCTCGGTCTCCAACGACCTCGACGAGTACACGATCCAGTCGCTCTTCGCCCAGGGCGCACCGATCGACTCCTTCGGCGTGGGCACCAAGCTCGCCACCTGCGACCCGCAGCCCTCGCTCGGCGGCGTTTACAAGCTCTCCGCCGTGCGGCGCGGCCCCAATGACCCGTGGGCGCCGGTAATCAAGCTCTCCGAGCAGTCCTACAAGCGCACCATCCCCGGCATCCAGCACGTCCTGCGCTACTACGACCAGGCCGGGCGCCCGACGGCGGACATGCTCGTCGTGGACGAGGCCGCCCGCGGGGGCGTCGCCCGGGAGATGGTCGACATCGTCGACCCCTATCTCGTGCACCGCCTCTCCGGCGAGCCGGAGGAGCTGCTCGTGAGGATGGTCGAGCACGGCGCGCGCTGCGGCGAGCCGGAGGGCATCGAGGCGGCCCGCGAGCGCTGTCGTGAGGCGCTCATGCGCCTCGACCCGGCGGTCGCGCGCTTCCTCAACCCGCAGACCTACCCCGTGGGCCTGGAGGAGGGCCTGGCCGAGCTGCGCAGCCGCCTCGCCCGCGAGGAGCGCGCGGAGTCCGGTCGCCCCACGGCGCAGTAGCGCGCCTGGCGCCCGCTCTCCCGAGTCTGCTACACTGGGCCGGTTGCAACGAGCCTTTGAACAGGAGACAAGATGCCCGAGAAGATCGAGGAACTCGTACGCGCCGCCATCGCCGCCGCCCAGTCGGCCGGCGAGCTGCCGGAGTTTGACGTTGAGGACCTCGGGCTCGAGCGCCCGGCCGACCCGACGAACGGCGACTGGAGCTCCACCGTGGCCATGCGCTCGGCCAAGCTCGCCCGCCGCGCGCCGCGCCAGATTGCCGATGCCATCGTCTCCCACATCCCCGCTGACCCCTCGATCGAGCGCGTCGAGGTCGCCGGCCCCGGCTTCATCAACTTCTACCTGGCGACCGCCTCGGCCAACGAGGTCTTCCGCACCGTCCGCGAGCGCGGCCGCGACTTCGCGCGCTCGGAGATGGGCGCGGGCGAGAAGGTCCAGGTCGAGTTCGTCTCGGCCAACCCCGTGGGACCGCTGCACGTCGGCCATGGGCGCTGGGCCGCGCTCGGCGACTCGCTCTGCCGCGTCCTGGAGCTCGCGGGCTATGACGTGGAGCGCGAGTACTACATCAACGACCACGGCTCCCAGATGGACGTCTTCGGCCACTCGGTCTCGATGCGCTACCGGCAGCTTCTCGAGGTGATGGGCGAGCGCGGCTGCGACCTCGACGCGGCCCGCGCGGCGCTGCTCGCCGACCGCGAGGCCTTCGTCGCGGACGAGAACGACGAGCGCCCGGAGACCCACCCGCTCACGGACGCCTTCAACGAGGCCCTCGGCGGCAACGCCTACGGCGGCGACTACATCGTGGACATCGCGGTGCGCTTCCTGCGCGAGGACGGCGAGAGGTGGGCGGACGCGTCCGAGGACGAGCGCATGGCGGAGTTCCGCGAGCGCGGCTACCGCTGGATGCTCGACTCTATCCGCGACACCTGCCACGAGGCGCGCTGCGACTTTGACGTCTGGTTCTCCGAGCGCAGCCTCTACGTCAAGGACGAGACCGGCACCTCCGCCGTGGACCGCGCCCTCGCCGCGCTCGACGAGCTGGGCCACCTCTACCGCGACGAGGCGGGCGCGCTGTGGTTCCGCTCCACCACCTTCGGGGACGACAAGGACCGCGTGCTGATCAAGACCAACGGCGAGTACACCTACTTCGCCTCCGACGTCGCCTACCACTGGAATAAGTTCCAGCGCGTGGACCACGTGATCGACATCTGGGGCGCCGACCACCACGGCTACATCCAGCGCGTGCAGTCCGCCTGCGAGGCGCTCGGCTACCCCACGCAGTTCGAGGTTCTTCTCGGCCAGCTGGTGAACCTGCTGCGCGACGGCCAGCCGGTGCGCATGTCCAAGCGCAAGGGCACGATGGTCACCTTTGACGAGCTGCTCGCCGAGGTGGGCGCCGACGCAACGCGCTACACGCTGATCTCCAAGTCCTCCAACCAGATGATCGACTTCGACATCGAGCGCGTGAAGCGCCAGGACAACACCAACCCGGTCTACTACGTGCAGTACGCGCACGCGCGCATCTGCTCGATCCTGCGCCGCGGCGCGGGCGTCACCGTGGAGGAGGCCGCCGAGCTGGGCATGGACGAGGTCGCGCGCCGCGCGGTGGGGGAGACCTACGACCTGGGCCTGCTCGCCGAGCCGGCCGAGGCGGCGCTCGCCCGCAAGATCGCCGAGCTGCCGGGCCTCGTGGAGAGCTGCGCGCGCGACCGGGCGCCGTTCCGCCTCACGCACTACGCCGAGGAGCTGGCCGCGGAGTTCCACTCGTTCTACGCCGCCTGCCAGGTCCTTCCCGGCACTGGCCGGCCGCTCGACGAGGGCCTCTCCCACGCGCGCCTGGCCGCCTGCGACGCCACGCGGCGCGTGCTCGCGCTCACGCTCGAGCTCGTGGGGGTGTCCGCGCCGCAGAGCATGTAGGGGCGCGTCTCTGTCGGTTTTATAAAAGATGTGATTGCGCTATCGTGGGAACGATTTCCTCCGCTATACTCCGCTCATCGGCGCGACTGGTCCGGAGGGGTCCGTGGCCTGCGCTTCGTTGACACTATCGGTTCCGTGAAGCAGGGGGCGCAACTTGGACCTCAAGGAGTACATGTCCGTTCGCAGGGCGTATAACGTCGTACGTCAGATGGTCGGGTCCGAGGAGCGCCTCACCTTCGAGGAGTTCGCGATCATCTGCCACCTCTGCGACGCCCCGGAGCCGCTCAAGACCTCCGCGATCGCCGAGTACCAGGGCGCGCTGCGACCCACGATGACGCACCGCACAAACCACCTCGAGGGGCTCGGGCTAATCGAGCGCAGCGAGGGCTCGAGCGACCGCCGCAACGTCGTCTGCTCGGTCTCCGAGCGGGGCCGCGAGCGCGCCTTCGAGCTCGCCCGCATGACCTGCGAGCAGATCCCCAACGGGCACGCCCTCTCGCGTACGACGCCCCAGCGCCTCCTCAAGTACGTGGACGCGATGGGCGCCTTCTTCTGCAAGGCGGGCGACCTCGTCCTTCTCGGCCTGCGCTCGCTCGAGGGCGAGCAGGTCACCATCATGCGGCTCGTCGACGTCCTGGGGCTCCTGCAGCCCACGGTCTCGATGTCCGTCGCGACCCTCGCGGACCTCGGCCTGGTCTCCCGCGACCGCTCGGCCGCCGGCGCCCACACGACGAGCGTCCGCCTCACGCGAGAGGGGTCGCTCGCGGCCGACGAGCTCGTGAGGACCATCGACTCCCTCGTCGTGCGCCGCAAGCCGCGCGCCTCCGCCTAGCCTCAACCCCGCTCGGGACGCCCCGGGCGGGGTTCTTTCGTTTTTGACGGGGTCGTGCTATACTCTGCGCTGCTCAGGCGACCGAGGGCGTCGCCGAGAAACCCCGTACTTCTGCGAGCAGAGCTCGAACGCGCGTCGCGGCGACCAGGTCGCCCCGGCCGACCCCGCCGTGTCGGGGCGGCGCCGCGCGCACGCAACCAACGAGAGGTAGACAACACATGACGGATGACGTGACCCCCGCTTCCCCCGAGGCACCCGAGGCCGCCGCCGAGGCGCCCGTCCAGAAGCCCAGGCGGAAGCGGCGCACGAAGGCCGAGATGGAGGCCGCCCGCGCCGAGGAGGCAGCCGCCCGCGCGGCCGCCGAGGCGGCGGGCGAGCCGTGGCCGCCCAAGCGCCGTCGCGGCCGCCCGCGCAAGACCGAGCAGGTCGAGGCCGCCGAGTCGACCCCGTCCGCCGAGGCCGCGCAGCCCACGCCTGCCGGCACCGCCGACGCGACCGCATCCGTGTCCGCTGAGTCCGCGCCCGCCGAGGCCGCTCCCGAGGCCCCCAAGCGCCGTCGCGGCCGCCCGCGCAAGTCCGAGCAGACGGCGGCGACCGACGAGATGACCAAGATGACGAGCGACGCCACCGTGGCGAGCTCCGAGCCCACGGCCGCCCCCTCCCAGACGCTCGACGCCCCCGCCGAGCCCGGTGAGCCCGCCGCCCAGCAGGCCGAGGGGGGCCGCTCTTCCCGGCGCCACCGCCATCCGGGCGACCGCGCCGCCGCCCCGGCCGCGTCCGGCGCCCCCCAGAAGGGTCAGGGCCGCCGCCAGAACGGCCAGGGCCGCCGTCGCAACCGTCACCAGCAGAACGCCGTCTCCGAGCCCTCCGTCTCTCGCGAGGAGCTCGCGGCGATGAAGGTCGCGGAGCTGCGCGCCAAGGCGGCCGAGCTCGGCGTCGAGTACGCCGGCGTCCGCAAGGGCGACCTCGTCGAGGCCGTCTACGAGGCCGCCGCCCGCGCCGAGGGGTTCCGTCCCGTCGAGGGCGTCCTGGAGATCGGCAACGAGGGCTACGGCTGGATTCGCACCGGCAACTACATGGAGGGCGACGAGGACGCCTTCGTCCACCAGCAGCTCATTCGCTCGCTCGGCCTGCGTGCGGGCGACCTCGTCTCCGGTACCGTGGGTCCCGGCCGTGCGAACGGCAAGTACCCGCCGCTCCAGAGCGTGATCGCCGTGAACGGCCGGGCGCCCGAGGGCCTGAAGGCCCGCCCGCGCTTCCGCGACCTCACGCCCGTCTATCCCAACGAGCGCCTGTCCATGGAGTGCGGCAAGGAGTCCATCACCGGGCGCGCCATCGATCTGGTCTCGCCGATCGGCAAGGGCCAGCGCGGCCTCATCGTGAGCCCGCCCAAGGCCGGCAAGACCACGGTCCTCAAGAAGATCTGCCAGTCCATCGCCGCCAACAACCCCGAGGTGCATCTCTTCTGCCTGCTCGTGGACGAGCGCCCCGAGGAGGTCACGGACATGGAGCGCTCCATCAAGGGCGAGGTCGTGGCCTCGACCTTCGACATGCCGGCGGACAACCACACCCGCGTCTCCGAGCTCGTGATCGAGCGCGCCAAGCGCCTCGTGGAGCTCGGCGAGGACGTCGTGGTGGTGCTCGACTCCATCACGCGTCTCGCGCGCGCCTACAACCTCGCGCAGCCGGCGAGCGGTCGCATCCTCTCCGGCGGCGTGGACTCCGCCGCGCTCTACCCGCCCAAGAAGTTCCTCGGCGCCGCGCGCAACATCGAGAACGGCGGCTCGCTCACGATCATCGCCTCCGCGCTCGTGGACACGGGCTCCAAGATGGACGAGGTCATCTTCGAGGAGTTCAAGGGCACCGGCAACATGGAGCTCAAGCTCGACCGCGAGCTCGCCGACAAGCGCATCTTCCCGGCCATCGACCCGGTGGCGTCCGGCACGCGCAACGAGGACCTGCTCATCGAGCCGGACTACCAGCCGCTCGTCTGGGGCATCCGTCGCGTGCTCGCCAACATGAACAACGTGGAGCGCGCCGCCCGCGCGCTGGTGAACGGCCTCAAGGGGACCGAGAACAACCGGGAGTTCCTGATCAAGAGCGCCCGCAAGGCACAGCAGTCCGACTACATCGCCTAGCGACGAGGGGCGGGTCCGAGCACGCGGGCCCGCCCCTCAACTTTGCCGGAAAGACGCTTGCCTTTCTCGGGGGGCAGCGGGTATATTCAAGACTGTCCGAGCAATCGGGCAAGGTCACGGTACACACACCTGAAACGCAGCCTACGCCGTTGACGCATCCAGTGGTCCCCTTGGGGGCCGGTCTCTTGGTATAAGGCTCGTTTCTCCGTTTTCGGGAGGGCGAGAAGATCATGGGGGAGAGAAGGCACCCTGTCGTTGCCGCCGGGCTGCTCGGGGCGACGCCGCTCGCGCTCGCGCTTCCTGACGCCGCGCAGGGCCTCTCGCTCGTCCAGGTCGTCGACGACGCGTTCGTCTCGCCCTCCGCAGCACTGCTCGTCGGCGCCGTCGGCGGGGCCGCGCTCACCGGGGCCTCGGTCGCCGTCGTCTCGGCGGTCCGCCGCTCGCGCGCCCGCGCGCGCGAGGAGGCCCCCGCCCGACGCCCGCCGCGCCACCTGCGCGTCGCGGACGAGGCCCCGGCCGCCGAGGAGCGTCCCGCGCACGGGCCGAGCCATGCGGCGACCAGCTACGAGCAGATCGCCGAGAACTACGTCGGGCGCGCCACCTTCCGCGAGCGCATGGCCCGACGCGCCGAGGGCGTCGCCGCCACGCTGCGCGAGCGCATGGGCGCGAACATGATGGACGGCCTGCCGGTCATCGAGCGCGCCGACGGGTCGGTCGGCGACGTCGGCACCACCTGGTGGCGCGACGCGGTGGGCGCGGGCTCGATCATCCGCGACTCGGGCTTTGCCGCCGAGGCCGACTCGGCCATCCCCTCGGACTTCTCCGTCTCTGACCGCGACCGCCTGGTCGCCTCCGCCAGCGGGTGCCGCGCGAGCATCGCCGATCGCATCGCCTTCGTGGACGAGGGCGCCTATCCTGAGCGCAGGACCCTCGAGGACCTCGACGGCAACGACGCGTGGGAGCGGGCGCTGCGCTCGCTCGACGAGAAGATCGCGTCGGTCGCCCCGCCGCAGGACCCGATCGGCTTCATCGACAGCGTCGGCGGGCCCGACTCGCTCGACGAGCCGGACAACATGGAGCCCAACACCGCGTTCATCCCGTTCAAGACCCCGGGCGGCCACCCCGAGGTCGTGGACACGGAGACCTACGTCGACTACCTGATCGAGGACGAGTTCTCCAAGAACTCCTCGACGGCGGCCCGGCGGAGCTCCCGCCGCTTCCTGCGCCTGCTCGAGGGCGGCACCCAGCCCACCTCGCGCCACCTCGCCGACACGGCGGCGACGCGCCCGTCCTACGCGGGGAAGCACTTCTCCGTCCCGTGCGCCGCAGAGGCGTAGATGGGCCCCGGCTCGCACGACTCGGCGCGACGGCCCACGCTCGTCCGGTGGGTCGTCGCGTTCTGCTGCTGGGTCCTTCTCGTCTGGGGGCACTCGCTCGTCCAGGGCCCGCAGTCCTCGCTCGAGAGCGGGATGGTGGTCGCGCTCGTGCGGCCGCTCTTCGAGGCGCTGGGCGTGACCGACGTCGACCTCATGACGCTCATTGTGCGCAAGGGTGCGCACTTCTCCGAATACGCCGTGCTCGGCGTCCTCGCCTGGGGGCTCTTCTCGGCCCGTCTGCGGGAGCGGGGCCGCGCGCCCCTTCCCGCCGCGTACCTGATCGCCCTGGTGCCGGTCTGCGACGAGTGCCTCCAGCTCCTTGTCCCCGGCCGCTCGGGCCGGCCGACGGACGTCCTGATCGACCTCGCGGGCCTGTGCGCCGGCGTGCTTCTCGCCACGGCCGTCTCCGCGCTGCGGCGACACCGAATTTGACCATCTGGTTACAGCTTACTTAACAGTTTCTCCATATGCGTGACGTTATGTCGCTCTGGGGCTAGCCTAGGTCGCATCTCCCCGGCAGAGGGGAGCGACGGGAGGAGAAAGCTATGTTCGAGAACGTTTCCAGGCGTCAGTTCGTGACCGGCTCCGCGGCGGCTACCCTGGCCCTCGGCCTTGTGGGCTGCGGCGGCGGCAACGGGGGCGGCTCCAGCGACGGCGCCATCAAGGTCGGCATCATGGGCCCGCACACCGGCGACAACTCGTCCTACGGTCTCGCGTGCCTGAACGGTGCCCAGCTCTACTTCAAGCAGCTCAACGCTGACGGCGGCGTCAACGGCAAGCAGGTCGAGCCGGTCGTCTACGACGAGAAGGGCGACGCCACCGAGGCCGTCAACGCCTACAATCGTCTTGTCCAGGAGGACGGCGTGACCGGCATCGTCGGCGACGTCACCACCGGCCCGACCATTGCCGTCGCCAAGGCCTCCGTGGCCGACAACATGCCCTGCGTGACCCCGTCCGCCACGGCCGCCGACGTCGTCACCTACGGCTCCAACTACTTCCGCGCCTGCGTGACCGACCCCGAGCAGGGTCGCGTCATGGCCAACTTCGCCGCGGAGCAGGGCTACAAGAGCGTGGCCACGCTCTACCTCAACGGCTCCGACTACTCCGAGGGCGTCAACGCCGCCTTCTGCGAGGAGGCCGAGGCGCTCGGTATCGCCATTACCGCGCAGGAGTCCTATGCCGAGGGCGACGTCGACTTCAACTCCCAGCTCACCAACATTATCGGCACCAACCCCGACGCCATTCTCGTCCCCAACTACTACCAGGACGACGGCATGATCGTGAACCAGGCACGCGCCCAGGGCTACGACAAGGTCTTCCTCGGCGTCGACGGCTGGTCCGGAATCTACGGCGGCTCCGAGAACTACGCCGACGCCGCCAACCTCCACGACTGCTACTACTGCTGCGCCTTCAGCTCCTCCAACGAGTCCGAGACCGCGACGAAGTTCGTCGAGGACTACGAGGCCGAGTACGGCGAGACCCCCACGAACTTCTGCGCGCTCGGCTATGACGCCGCCATGGTTCTTGCGAACGGCCTCGCCGCCGCCGAGGAGGCTGGCCTCGAGCCCGGCTCCGAGGACTACAAGCAGGCCGTGATCGACGGCATCGCCGACGGCACCGTCGAGGGCGTCACGGGCTCCATCGCCTACGAGGGCACCGGCGACCCCGTCAAGTCCTCGCTGATCATTACCTTCGCCGAGGACGGCGCCGAGGAGACCTTCGAGGTTCTCGAGGCGTAAGTCTCGTCCTTCTCGCCCCATTCGGGGCAAGGCCGTGCGCCTTGCCCCGATTTTTGCTAGACGCGGTCTCTCCCGCGCAGATTTGAGAGGAGCTCTTCCTTGTTCATCACGCAGGTGCTCAACGGCCTGCAGCTCGGCAGCATCTACGCGCTCGTCGCCCTGGGCTATACGATGGTGTACGGCATCATCCTCCTGCTCAACTTTGCCCACGGTGACATCATCATGGTCGGCGCGTATGTGTCGTGGCTGGTCATGGCCCAGCTGGGGCTTCCCCCCGTGCTCGCGATCGTGCTGTCGGTCGCGGCGTGCACGCTCATGGGCGTGCTCATAGACAAGGTCGCCTACGCGCCCTTGCGCAACGCGCCGAGGCTCTCGATCCTCATTACCGCCATCGGCGTGTCGTACTTCCTCGAGAACGGCGCCCAGCTCGTCTTTGGCGCCGACGCCAAGGTGGTGCCGGCCTACACCGACCTCACGACGATCCAGCTCGGCGGCCTCTCGCTGTCGTTCCCGTCGGTGCTGACGGTCCTCGTGACCATCGCCGCCACGGTGGCGCTCACGCTCGTCGTGCAGAAGACCAAGCTGGGCAAGGCCATGCGCGCGGTCTCCGAGGACATGGGCGCGGCTCGTCTCATGGGTATAAACGTCAACTCCACGATTTCGTTCACCTTCGCCGTGGGCTCGGCGCTCGCGGGCATTGGTGCGGTCCTCTACGCCATGGCCTACACGCAGGTGAACCCGACGATGGGAATGATGCTTGGAACCAAGGCGTTCGTCGCGGCGGTCCTCGGCGGCATTGGCTCGATCCCCGGCGCCGTCGTGGGTGGCCTGCTCGTCGGCTTTGCCGAGGTCTTCGTGACCGCGATTGGCCTTTCCGTCTGGAAGGACGCGGTCGTGTTCCTACTGCTCATAATCGTCCTCGTCGTGCGCCCGACTGGTATCTTCGGCCGCACCATGAGCGAGAAGGTCTAGGGGGTGTGAGCATGAGACACGAAAAGACCGAGGATAAGCCCGTCATTTCCGCCAGCGCCTCCAAGGGCGACACCGGCGTGTACCGCCGCCTCCCAATGCCCGCGCGCTATGCGATTAACGCCGTCGTGGTGCTCGTCCTTCTCGTCCTGGGCGAGCTCATGATCGACGGCGGTGCGATCAACCGCTACCAGTCCACGGTGCTCGAGCAGGTGGGAATCTACATAATCCTCGCTGTCTCGCTGAACATTGCGACCGGCTACCTGGGCCAGCTGCCGCTCGGCCACGCCGGCTTCATGTCAATGGGCGCCTATGGCTGCTCGATCTTCATAATCCGCATGAGCGAGGTGCTCGGCGTCGGCGCGCGCGACTTCGTGACCGGCACGCCCATGGCGCTGGTCCTCGTGATCGGCGGCCTTGTCGTCGGCGGTTTGTGCGCGGCGGTGGCCGGCATCGTCATCGGCATTCCCGCCCTGCGTCTGAAGGGCGACTACCTCGCAATCATTACGCTTGCCTTTGCGGAGATCATTCGCGTCGTCATGCTCAACATTGACGACGTGCTGGGCTTTGAGCTCACGGGCGGCGCGGCCGGCCTCACGGGCATTCCGGGCTTCTCGAGCTTCCTGCTCGTGTTTGGCTGCGTCGCGGTGGTGTGCTTCCTGATCCACACCATGATGAAGTCCCGGCACGGCCGCGCGATCCTGGCGATTCGCGACAACGAGATCGCGGCCGAGGCCACGGGCGTCAACACCACGTACTACAAGACGCTCGCCTTCGTCGTGTCCGCGTTCTTTGCGGGCGTGGCCGGCGGCTTGTACGCGGGCTGCGTCGGCGTGCTGCAGCCGGCGGTCTTTGGCTTCATGAAGTCGATCGAGATCCTGGTCATGGTGGTCCTCGGTGGCATGGGCTCCATGCTCGGCTCTGCGCTCTCCGCCACGGTCCTCACGATCCTTCCCGAGGCGCTGCGCGCGTTCTCCGAGTACCGCATGATTGCCTACGCCGTGGTGCTGATCATAGTCATGATCTTCCGGCCGCAGGGTCTTCTCGGCTCCTACGACTTCTCGCTCTCCCGCGTGATCGAGCGCGTCATGAACCGGGACTTTCCTTGGAGAAAGCGTGACGACGCTCCCGCCGATGCGGCGGGGGAGAAGGAGGTGAGCGCCGATGCCGAGCGATAAGGGCACCAAGCGGCACCGTCCCGTCCTCGTGCAGGTCGAGACGCCCAACCTCATCCCCGAGCGCGACCTCGGCAGCATTCCCGTGCTGCAGGCCGAGCATCTGGGCATCGACTTCGGCGGCCTCACCGCCGTGGACGACTTCAACATCGCGATGGGCAGGACGGAGATCTCCGGCCTGATCGGTCCCAACGGCGCCGGCAAGACCACGATCTTCAACCTGCTCACCAACGTCTACAAGCCGACGCGCGGCACCGTGCTCATCGACGGCTACGACACGGCCGGCAAGTCCGTGGCCGAGGTCAACCGCATGGGCATCGCCCGCACGTTCCAGAACATCCGCCTGTTCTCGCAGATGACGGTCGAGCAGAACGTGCTCGTGGGCTTTGGCAACACGATGAAGACGCACCTGCTGACCGACATGCTGCGCCTGCCCGGCCACTGGAGGCAGGAGGCGGAGTTCCACGACCGCGCGCTCGAGCTGCTGGACATCTTCGATATGCGCAAGTACGCGGACACGCAGGCGGGAAACCTCCCGTACGGCGCCCAGCGCCGCCTGGAGATCCTGCGCGCGCTGGCCACGGGCCCGAAGGTGCTGCTGCTCGACGAGCCGGCGGCCGGTATGAACCCGGCCGAGACCGAGGAGCTGATGGAGAACATCCAGAAGATCCGCGACGAGTTCCAGATCGCCATCCTGCTGATCGAGCACGACATGTCGCTCGTCATGGGCGTGTGCGAGGTCGTGGGCGTGCTGGACTACGGCAAGATCATCGCCAAGGGCACGCCCGAGCAGATCCAGAACGACCCGCGCGTCATCGAGGCGTATCTCGGCAAGCAGGGGGTGAAGTAGATGGCCCTTCTCTCCGTACATGACCTGCACGTCTCCTACGGTGCGATCAAGGCGGTGCGCGGCATCTCCTTCGACATCAACGAGGGCGAGATCGTGACGCTGATCGGCGCCAACGGGGCGGGCAAGTCCACCACGCTCAACACCATCGCGGGCCTCATCAAGCCCGAGTCAGGCTCCGTCGAGCTCGAGGGCTCCTCGCTCGTGGGGCTGCGCGCCCACAAGATCGTCGAGCGCGGGCTTGCCCTGTGCCCCGAGGGACGGCGCGTCTTCACGCAGATGTCCGTGGCCGAGAACCTCGAGATGGGCGGCTACACCCGCTCCGACGCCGAGAACAAGGAGACGCTCGAGAAGGTCTACGCGCACTTCCCGCGCCTCAAGGAGCGCCGCAGCCAGGTGGCCGGCACCCTCTCCGGCGGCGAGCAGCAGATGCTGGCGATGGGCCGCGCCCTGATGAGCCGCCCGCGCCTGCTCATGCTCGACGAGCCCTCCATGGGCCTCGCGCCCATCCTGGTGGAGGAGATCTTCGCCATCGTGAAGCAGCTCAACGAGGCTGGGACCACGATCCTTCTGGTAGAGCAGAACGCCAACATGGCGCTCTCCATCGCGGACCGCGCCTACGTGCTGGAGATCGGCACGATCAAGAAGACCGGCACCGGCGCCGAGCTCCTCGTCGACGACGACGTGCGCAAGGCCTACCTCGGCGGCTAGCGTCGGGACACATACGGCGTCAGGCGGCGACGGACCTATCCTCCTCCCAGGTCCGTCGCCGTTTTTTTTTCTATGTCGAGGTTCTTCTCGCCTGCCGACGTCCTTCTCGCCTGTCCTGTCCCCCTCGCCACCTCCCCCTCTCGTTATCTGGGCAAACAACTGAAACCATCTGACCGCCGGGGACTTATCTGGGTCGCCCTGAGCTGGCCTTCTCTAATCGGATGGGCTTATCTGGGTCAAACTGGTTCCATATGTTTGCCCAGGCAACGAAGGGGGAGGGTGGCGAGGGGAGGGGCGCGGGCGGCGGACGAGAAGAACGTCTTGCTGTTCCCTGACACGAAGCTGTCGTTTAGGTTTGCGTCGGTTTGGGACGTCGGCGACCTGAGCGGCTTTCTCCCGCACCGTTATGGGAGGGAGGCTGCCATGGACGAGCTCTGCATCGGATATCACAGCGGCGTCGCGCTCTGGAGGGAGGCCCGCCGTGCCGTGGATCGCCAGACGCGCTGCGATACGCTCATCGACCTGCTCTTTGACGAGGGAGCGCTGGTCGACCGCTCGGCGCTGCCCGTCCCCACGTCACTGATCCGCGCGCCGGAGCGCGTCAACGGCGGCGTGCTCGGGCGCGTCCTTGATTCGGAGCGGCTCCTGCTCGACGGTCCCGTGGACTGTCTGGTGTCCCGGCAGGCCGGTCGGGCGCACGTCCCCGGGGCGGTGCGCCACCTCTGCGGCGGCGCCTACCCCGCCGGCTCGTTCTGTCGGACGGCGGAAGGCGCGCTCGTCGCGTGTGCGCCCCTCTGCATCGTGCAGGTCGCGCCCGCGCTGGGCGACGTCGCCGTCATCGAGCTGCTCAGCGAGTTCATGGGCTACTTCGTGCCGGATGCCGCGTCCCCGACCGGCCTTCGACACGCGCCTCCCGCGTTCACTGCGGCCGAGTTCAGGGCCTGGTTCTCCGAGCTGGCCCGCGTGCGGGATGCGGCCGGACAGCGGCTTCCCCGGGGCGCCCGGCGCGTCCGCTCGCTGCTCGAGCTGGCCGTGCAACGCGCCGCGTCCCCCGGCGAGGCTCGCGTGGCGCTCGTGCTCTCCCTCCCGACCAAGATGGGCGGCTACGGCCTCCCCGTGCCCCGGCTCAACGCCGCGATCTGGCTCCCGGCGGCCGCGACCCGCGCGTACGGGGTGGACCGCTTCGTGTGCGACCTCATCTGGGACGACGGGACCATCGTGGAGTACAAAGGCGAGGCCGTCCACAAGCAGCCGTCCCGGCGGGCGACGGACGCGCGGAAGGAGAACATCCTCAACCACGTGGGCAACCGGGTGATCGTGGTCGAGAAGTACCAGCTCGCGTCCAAGGCGATGACCGATGAGGTCGCGCTCATGGTGTCGGAGCGGCTGGGGGTCCCGGTCGACCTGGAGGACCCGGACTTCCGGTGTCGGCAGCCGCTTCTGCGCCGCGACCTTCTCAGCTCCTGGGTGACCTGCGAGCGCCCCGCCGCGTGACGGCGCCGTCGATTCCGTGTTGGCGGCCACCCCCGCCGTCCTTCTCGTTGTCTGGGCAAACATGTGGAACCACTTCGACCCAGATAGCGCCAGCTTTTCAAGAAAGGCCAGCTCAGAGCGACCCAGATAGCGAAAGGGGCAGGAGATGGTTTCAGATATTTGCCCAGACAAGGAGGGGCGGGAGCAGAACGGGGGGCGGGAGAAGGACAGCCGAGAAGGACGGCCGAGAAGGACGGACACCTAGTGGACCTCGACGGTGGTGCCGAGAGTGTTGGCGGGCAGGGTGCGCAGCCAGTAGCCGGGGCACGTCGCGGCGAGCGCGTCGGCCACGTGCGCCGCCGCCTCGTCGCCGTCGGCCACGGCGAGCATCGTGGAGCCCGAGCCGGAGATCATGAACGCGCAGGCCCCGGCGCCCAGGGCCGCCGCTCGCAGCGCCTCGTAGTCGGGGATGAGCTGCGCGCGGTACGGCTCGTGCAGCCGGTCGTGGCACGCCGCGCCGAGCAGCACCGCGTCGCCGAGCTCGAGCGCGCGCACCGTGGCCACGACCCGGCCCATCTGCCAGACGGCCGTCTCGCGCGAGACCTCCTCGGGAAGCACGCGGCGCGCGTCGGCCGTGCGGACCTCGTAGGGCGGCGCGATGGCAACGAAGCGCAGGTTGTCGGCTACGTCCATGCGGGTCGAGGTGGTTGCGTCGCCGTCGACGAACGAGCTCACGAGCCCGCCGAGAAGCGCCGGCGCCACGTTGTCGGGGTGACCCTCCTCCGCGCAGGCGAGCTCGAGCGCTCGCCTGCGGTCAAAGCCGTCGCCGGCGAGCGCCATCGCGGCGGCGATGCCGGCAATCACGCACGCGGAGCTCGACCCCAGGCCGCCGGAGAGCGGGATGGGGGAGAGGATCGTTATGTGGAGCGGAAACGCCTCCACGCCCAGCCGCTCGCAGGCGCCGAGGTAGCTCTGCCAGACGAGGTTGTCCTCGCCGCGAAAGCGCTCCTCGCAGCCTACGATCTCCAGACGCTCGGCGGGCGCCATGAGAAAGGTCGCCGTGAGGTCGAGCGCGATGCCCAGGCAGTCAAAGCCCACGCCCACGTTCGCGCTCGTCGCGGGCACGCGCACGATCGCGACCGGGCGCTCCTGTCCGTCGGCCCCGATCACAGAAACACCCGCGCGCAGGCGGACTCCACATACGCGCCCACGCGGTCGGGGTCGCAGACGTCGTCGTGCAGGACCTCACCGGCGCGCAGGCCCGAGAGCTGCGGCGGCGCCACGGTGCCCGTGAGGCGCTCGAGGGCGTCCATGCAGGCAAAGCCGTTCATGCCGTCGGTGACCTCGCCGAGCGCGGCCAGGACGTCGGCGCAGAACTTGTAGGGACTCGCCGTGGAGAGGCAGACGCGCTCCGTGCCGTCGCTCGGCGTCGCGTCCAGCACGTGCTTGGCCACGGCCGTGTGCGGGTCGATGAGGACGTCGAGCTCGCGCCAGGCGTCGCGGATGGTCGCGCGCGTGGCCTCGTCGTCGGCGCGCCCGCAGGAGAAGACGGAGCGAATCTCGTCCATGACGCGGTCGGGCACGGTGTAGACGCCCTTCTCGGCAAGGTCGGCCATGAGGGAGGCCACGAGCTCGCAGTCGCCGTCGGAGGCAAAGTAGAGCAGGCGCTCCAGGTTGGAGGAGACGAGGATGTCCATCGAGGGCGAGATGGTCTTGTGGAAGTCGCGCCGGCGGTCGTAGGTGCCGGTCGTGAGGAAGTCCGTGAGCACGTCGTTGGCGTTGGAGGCCACGATGAGGCGGCGCACGGGCAGGCCGAGGCGCTTGGCGTAGTAGCCGGCGAGGACGTCGCCGAAGTTGCCGGTGGGCACGCAGAAGGTGACCTCGTCGCCGGGGCGGACGGCCGCGCGGCGCACGAGCTGCGCGTAGGCGTCGAAGTAGTAGGTCACCTGCGGCGCGAGGCGGCCCACGTTGATCGAGTTGGCGCTCGAGAGCGCGACGCCGCGCCCGGCGAGGCGCGCCGCGAGCTCGCGGTCGGCGAAGACGCGCTTGACCTGGCCCTGGCAGTCGTCGAAGGTGCCGTTGACGGCGCACACGGCCACGTTGCCCCCGAGCTGGGTCACCATCTGGAGGCGCTGGATGTCGGAGACCTTGCCGGCGGGGTAGAACACCGTGACGCCCATGCCCTCCACGCCCGCGAAGCCGTCGAGCGCGGCTTTGCCGGTGTCGCCGGAGGTGGCGGTGACGATCATAATCTTCTCGCCGTCCGCGCCGCGCGCCACGCGCATGAGCTGGGGCAGCATCTGCAGCGCCACGTCCTTGAAGGCGCAGGTGGGGCCGTGGTAGAGCTCGAGCAGCCAGTCGGTGCCGAGCGGCGTCACCGGGCAGACGGCCTCGTTGTCCCACTGCGCGCCATAGGCCGCCTCCACGCAGCTCGCGAGCTCGTCTTCCGTATAGTCGTCCAGGAGCGTCCCCAGCACGAGGCGCGCGGTCTCGTGGTAGGTCTGGCCGCACACGGCCTCCAGCGAGAGGCGCTTCTCGCCCAGCTCGTCGGAGACGTAGAGGCCGCCGTCCGGGGCGATCCCGGCGAGGATAGCTTGCTTGCTTGTTACGGAATTCGCGCCCGAGCGCGTGCTGTGATAGAACGACATGGTGCTCCTTGCGTCGAGGCGTGCCGGCACCTAGCTATCATAGCCGCAGCGCAGGGCGCACGCCCCGACGGACACACACTCGAAAGATTGGACGCCCATGAAGATTGCCATCCTCGGCTACGGGACGGTCGGCCGCGGCGTTGACCGGATCATCGCCGAGCGCGTGGACGGCGTCGAGGTGACGCGCATCCTCGAGCTGCCGGACCGTCTGAGCGACCCCCGCATGACCGCGAGCTACGACGAGATCCTCGCGGACGAGAAGATCGAGCTTGTCGTCGAGTGCATGGGCGGCCTGGAGCCGGCGCGCACCTACGTCATGGCCGCGCTTGAGTCCGGCCGGCACGTGGTCACGTCCAACAAGGCCGTGGTCGCGGCGCACTTCGCCGAGTTCGCGGCGGCGTCGGCGGCCTCCGGCGCGGGCCTCTACGTGGAGGCGGCGGTCGGCGGCGGCGTGCCGTGGATCGCGAGCGTCGAGAAGGTCCGCAGGATCGACGAGGTCACGTCCTTCTCGGGCATCATGAACGGCACGACCAACTACATCGTCGACGCCATGCGCCGGCAGGGCGCGGAGTTCGACGCGGTGCTCGCCGAGGCGCAGCGCCTGGGCTACGCCGAGCGCGACCCCTCTGCCGACATCGACGGCATCGACGTCCTCAACAAGACGATCATCTCGGCCTCCGTGGCCTTTGACGTGGCGTGCGAGAAGAACCTCCCCGCGTCGGGCATCCGCAACCTCACGAAGGCCGACCTCGAGCTCTTTGCCGCGCACGGGCGCACGGTGAAGCTGCTCGGCCACGGCCTCGCCTCCGAGGGGCGCTACGCCGCCGCCGTGGAGCCGGTGGCCGTCGCGGCCGACTCGCTCGAGGCCAACGTCCCCGGCAACTTCAACCTGCTCACGCTCGAGGGCACGACGGTCGGCGAGCTGAGGTTCTACGGACAGGGGGCGGGCAGCCTCCCCACCGGCAACGCGATCGTCCAGGACGTGCTCGACTGCGCGACCGGCGCGCGCCGCCCCGTCTACGACTTCTCGCGCCCGCTCGCCTACGACCCCACGCTGCTGCGCGCGGACTACGTGCTGCGCACGACCGCCGAGCTCGGGGACGCCGAGGCATACGGGTCGGGCGCCCTTCTCGTCCGCGACCTCACCGCCGAGGCGGCGCGGGCCCTGCTCGACGAGGCGCTCGCCGCCGACCCCACCACGTTCATGGCCGCGCTCCCCGCGGCATAGAAAGGCCAGGTTCACCGCATGATCAAGATCGCCAAGTTCGGAGGGTCGTCCGTCGCGTCCGCCGAGCAGTTCCGCAAGGTCAAGGGCATCGTCGAGGCCGATCCCGACCGCCGCTTCGTGGTGGTCTCCGCCGTCGGCAAGCGCTTCTCGGCCGACAACAAGATCACCGACCTCCTGCTGCTCGTGAACGCGCACGTCCAGTATCACGTGGACTGCACCGCGCTTCTCGCCGACATCGAGCAGCGCTTCGTCGACATCGCCGACGAGCTGGGCCTCAAGTGGCCGGTGCACGAGAAGTTCGAGCTCTTTGCCAAGAACATCAAGAAGCACTCGCCCGAGTACGTGGTCTCCCGCGGCGAGTGGTTCACCGCGCACCTCATGGCCGAGTACCTGCAGATGCCCTTCGTTGACGCTGCCGACGTGGTGGTCTTCCACCACAACGGCGAGGTGGACATGGAGCGCACCGCCGTGCGCCTGAAGGACGTCATGGTGCGCGAGGGCTCCTTCGTGCTGCCGGGCTTCTATGGCGCCACGGTGGACGGCCAGATCAAGCTCTTCCAGCGCGGCGGCGGCGACATCACAGGCGCCATCCTCGCGCGCTGCATCGACGCCGGGCTCTACGAGAACTGGACCGACGTCTCCGGCTTCCTCTCCGCCGACCCGCGCATTGTGGACCACCCGCGCTCCATCCGCCGCATCACCTTCGACGAGATGCGCGAGCTCTCCTACATGGGCGCCTCGGTGCTGCAGGAGGAGGCCATCTTCCCGGTGCGCGAGGTCAACATCCCCATCCAGATCAAGAACACCAACCGGCCGCAGGACGAGGGCACGATCATCCGCGAGCGCGCCCGCGCCGGCGAGGACGAGCACCTGATCACCGGCATCGCCGGCAAGAAGGACTTCATCTCGGTGCACGTCAAGAAGGCGCACATGTCCAACGAGGTGGGCTTCGTCCGCCGCGCCCTCTCGATCCTGGAGCGCTACGGGGTCTCCGTGGAGCACATCCCCACGGGCGTGGACTCGTTTTCTGTGGTGGTGAACGGCGCCGACGTGCGCGACTCGATCTACTCCATCGTCTCCGACATCCGCCGCGAGCTGGAGCCGGACGACATCACGATGGTGGACAAGCTCGCGCTGATCTCCGTCGTGGGCCGCAACATGTCCAAGAGAAGCGGCACCTCCGGCAAGATCTTCGGCGCGCTCGGCGAGGCGGGCGTCAACATCCGCATGATCACGCAGAGCTCGCAGGAGATCTCGATCATCATGGGCGTCAACAACGACGACTTTGACCGTGCCATCCAGGTGATCTACGACCGCTTTGTCCGCGACGAGATGGTCACCGCCGCCTAGCTGTAAATTGGGGACAGTCCCCAATTTACAGAAAAGATTTATGCGAGACGGAGCCTATCCGGCTCGCGCGTCACGAGAGGAACCGCCATGAGCGAGAAGACCGTTGCCATTCTCGGCGCCACCGGCGTGGTGGGCCAGCAGATGCTCCAGTGCCTGGAGGAGCGCGACTTCCCGGTGGGGCGCCTGGTCCCGCTGGCCTCCGAGCGATCCGTGGGCAAGCCCGTGCGCTTTCGCGGCGAGGACGTTGCCTGCCGACTCGCCGAGCCGGATGCCTTCGAGGGCGTGGACATCGTTCTCGGCGCCGCTGACGACGCCACCGCCCGTGCGCTCATGCCCGAGGCCGTGCGCCGCGGCGCCGTATGCGTGGACAACTCGCACGCCTTCCGCATGGACGCCGACGTGCCGCTCGTCGTGCCGGAGATCAACGCTGCGGACATCGCGAGCCATCACGGCATCATCGCCAACCCCAACTGCGCCACGATCATAGGCCTCGTGCCCGTGTGGCCGCTCCACCAGCTCGCGGGCGTGACGCGCCTCGTCGTCTCCACCTACCAGGCCGCCTCGGGCGCCGGCAAGCCCGGCCTCGACGAGCTCGTGCGCGAGATCGGCTGCGTGGCGGCCGGCGAGCCGGTGGGGGAGAGCAAGCCCTTCCAGTACCAGCTCGCGGAGAACCTCATCCCGCAGATCGGCGGCTTCAAGGACGAGGGCTACACCTCCGAGGAGCTCAAGATGCTCAACGAGGGCCGCAAGATCATGCACCTGCCTGAGCTGCGCGTGAACTGCACCTGCGTGCGCGTGCCGGTGGTGCGCTCGCACTCCGAGTCCATCACGGCGGAGTTCGAGCGCCCCCTCTCCGTGGAGGAGGCGCGTGCGGCGCTCGAGGCGGCGCCGGGCGTGAAGGTGGTGGACGAGCCGGCCGCGAGCCGCTATCCCATGCCGCTCGAGACCTCCGACCAGGACCTCATCTACGTCGGCCGCATCCGCCGCGACCTCTCCGCGCCCGAGGGCGTGAGCGCGCTCACGTTCTGGTGCTGCGGCGACCAGATCCGCAAGGGCGCCGCCACCAACGCCGTGCAGATTGCGGAGCACCTGGTCTAGGGGCGGGCGGAACCGCATCGACCGCCTCGTCGCGAAGGGGAGCCCCATGGCGCTTCTCGCCAGCTACTGCCTGCCCGGCCTCGCTGTGGAGGACCGTGCTATCAGCGTGCCGCTTGACTGGCGGGGGACGTCTCCTGCGCGGCTGGCGGGTGTCTCGGGAGCCCCGACCTCAGCGCTCGCGGAGGCCTCGGCTGCCGAGAAGTGCGACCCCGCGTTTGAGGGCCGCTCGCTGCGGCTCTTCTACCGCGTGCTCTGCGCGCCGGAAAACGTTGGGCGCGACCTGCCGTACCTTGTCTACCTTCAGGGCGGTCCGGGCGGCGCCGGCCCGCGCCTCACCTCGCCGACAAGCGACGGCTGGGTCGCTGAGGCCGTGCGCCACTTCCGCGTGATCCTGCCTGACCAGCGCGGCACCGGGCGCTCCAGCCGCGTGGACGGCGCCGCAATCGCGCGCGAGGGAGACGCCACCGCGCAGGCCCGATTCCTCAAGCGCTTCCTCGCCGACTCGATCGTCCGTGACTTCGAGTACCTGCGCCTTGCCGAGCTAGGCGGCGCGCGCTGGGTCACGCTCGGTCAGAGCTACGGCGGCTTTCTCACGCTCACCTACCTCTCCACGTTCCCGGGTGCCGCGGCCGCAAGCTTCACCTGCGGCGGCATACCGCACGTCCCGACGAGTGCGGACGAGGTCTACGCCCACACGTTCCCGCGCATGGTCGCCAAGACGGGCCTCCTCTACGAGCGCTACCCTGACGACGAGCGCCGCCTCGCGCTTCTCGCCGAGCGCGCTGTCGTCGGTGACCTGCGCCTGCCCGACGGCTCGCCGCTCTCGCCGCGCCGCCTGCAGTCGCTGGGGCAGGGCCTTGGCATGAAGCCGGGCCATGAGCGGCTGCACAACCTCCTCGACCTCGCCTTCTCGGTTGGTGACGGTTCTGCGGAGGCAGCCCTCGCCGCAGCGGGCGGCAACGTCGAGAAGGTCGAGGTATCGCCGGCGTTTCTCGCCGGGGCGTGGGAGGCCACCAACGTGGTATCGAACCCGCTCTACTGGGTGCTCCAGGAGCTCATCTACTCGGACGGCGAGCTGGCCCGGCCGATCGCGTGGGCTGCGGAGCGCGCGCGGTCAGGTCGCCCTGAGTTCTCGCCGGACGCCCGGCCGCTCATGCTCACCGGCGAGGCGTGCTTCCCGTGGATGTTCGAGGAGACGCCGGAGCTGGCGCCGTTTGCGGGCGCGATGGGAGAGCTCATGCGCGACACGAGCTTCGGTCGGCTCTACGACCCTGCGGTTCTTCTCGCCAACGAGACCCCGCTCCAGGCGGCCGTCTACTTCGACGACCTCTACGTGGACTCCGGCCTGCAGCTCGACACGCTCTTCCGCGTGGGCGCGAGCCACGCCTGGGTCACCAACGAGTTCGAGCACGACGGCCTGCACGGTGAGCGCGTCTTCAGGCACCTGCTCGAGGAGGCCCGCGACCGCGGCGACCTTGCGGGTGTGCTGTAGCGGAGCCCTCCTCGGCGAGAATAACGCACAGAATCGTACATGTGCGTTATTTCCACCTGCGGATATAGAAAGTTGTGCTTGATTTTGTGCGTTGTTCCGCGTGGGACGAGGCAGGCGGGCGAGAAGGACGGAGGGCCCGCCGCACGCCCCCTCCGCCGAGCCGTCCGCGCCTCTGGCAGAGAGGGCGCGCCCGAACGCCGCCCCCGGCGCTACAATGCCCCAAACAGGTCCAGGACGGGAGGCACGCCATGGCAGATTCGCTGAAGCCGCAGTACGACGAGCTCGTCGCCAGGTGGGCCGCGCTCGCGCCCGAGCGGCGCGAGGAGCTGCTCGCGGAGTTTGTGCCCGACTATGTCTACAACTCCGAGAAGATCGAGAACTCCGAGCTCACGTACGAGACCGTGAGGCAGATCGTGGAGACCGGCGGCGTCACGGGCTACACCGGTGACGTCCAGCTGCTCATAGAGACCTACAACCTCAAGCTCTCCTGGGACCTCGCGCGCGTCAAGCTCGCCGAGAACCCGTGCCTCTCCGAGGAGCTCATCCAGGAGGCGCAGGGTCTCGTCACGATGGGAACCTACGACGAGAAGCGCCTGCTCGCCGGCGAGCGCCCGGGAACCTTCAAGCTCGAGAACTACGTGGGCGGCCCGGCGAGCGTGGGCATCCCCGCGGCCGAGGTCCCGCGCGAGGTGGGCCTGCTCGCCGATGACGTGAACACCTATCTGGAGGAGGGCGAGCGCCGCCTCACCATCGCGGCCTACCTCCACGCCAAGCTCTTTGACATCCACCCCTTCGCCGACGGCAACGGGCGCACGGCGCGCCTGCTCATGAACGGCGTGCTGCTCGCGATGGGCATGCCTCCGATCGTGATCCACGCGCAGAACCACGCCGCCTACCACGCGGCGCTCGACGTGTTCCACCTGGAGGGCGACCTCGGCCCGCTCAGGCGCTTCCTTCGCTCCGAGACGATGCTCACCTGGGAGGGCCTGCTCGACTAGCCATGGGCAGCCCCTTCGACTTCAACCGAGACGGGCGCTGGTCGACCTCAGAGCGCGCGTTCACGCACTATGGCGTGGACCCGCTCATGCGGGAGGGCGGCGGCTCCGGGTGCGGATGCGGCGGCTGCCTCTCCGTGCTTATCGGCGTGGTCATCTTTCTTTTCGTCTTCCTGATGTGAAGATGGCCTCGTCCCAAAAAAGTCCTTGCATCGCGCCGCGCGGTCTTGCATAATAGTCGAGCTGCTTCACGAGGTGGCAAAAATGGTGGGTGTAGCTCAGTTGGCAGAGCGACGGACTGTGGCTCCGTAGGTCGAGGGTTCGAGACCCTTCGCCCACCCCATTTAATCGAATACGGATCGTTAGCTCAGCTGGTAGAGCAGGGGACTCTTAATCCCAAGGTCCAGGGTTCGAACCCCTGACGATCCACCATTTTGGATCGTTAGCTCAGCTGGTAGAGCAGGGGACTCTTAATCCCAAGGTCCAGGGTTCGAACCCCTGACGATCCACCACGATATGCGGGGGCCGTCGAGAGACGGCCCTTTCTCGTAAGGAGGGTCCATGCCGAGAAGGACGCGGAGCACGCCGAGAAGAATGTCGCCTCGCGGCCCGCTCGCCCTGCTCGCCGCCCTGCTCGTCGCGGCCGCGTCCGTCATCGGCTCCGGGGCGCTCTCCCTGCCGGGCGCCCCGCAGGCCCCGCTCGAGCGCCTCTCCGAGCGCCAGGCCGGCTGGACGGCGTGGGACGCCGACGCCTGCCCCGACTACTACCGGGTCGTGGGCACGGCGGTCGTGGACGTCGAGCTCGAGCCCGGCGAGGTGCGCTACGAGGGCCTCGACGAGCTCGGGCGCACGGGCCGCGTGGCGGCGTGCGTGACGCCCGAGATAGCGCAGGCCGGCAGCGAGCGCGAGCGGGAGGACATCTCCGACATCCGCCCCGCCGGCTGGGGCCACAACGAGGAGGTGGCCATCGCCATGCCCGACGGCAGCACCTATCACGGCTACCTCTTCAACCGCAGCCACCTGCTCGCAAAGTCGCTCGGCGGGGACGATGCCGACTACAACCTCGTCACGGCCACGCGCACGCAGAACGTCGGCGACAACCGGGGCCAGGACGGCGGGATGGCCTACGCCGAGGGCGTCGCGCGCGAGTGGCTGCGCGCCCACCCCGAGGGCACGCTCTACTACTCCGCCACGCCTGTCTACGAGGGGGACGAGCTCCTCTGCCGCAGCGTCATCGTGGACATGCGCTCCTCCGACGGCAGCGTCGACCAGGAGGTCGAGGTCTACAACGCGGCGGCGGGCTTTGAGATCGACTACGCGACCGGCGAGTTCAGGGAGGTATGACATGGCTGAGGGGCTTGAGGCGATCCGGCGCGCGCTCGCGTGCGACCCGGCGCTCCGCGAGGAGGTCGTCCGTCGAGAGCGCCCCTGGGAGGGGAGGATCTTCTCGGTCGAGCTCCTGGAGGTGGAGCTCTCCGACGGCTCCCGCGACGGGCGCGAGCTGGTGCGCCATCACGGGGGAGCCGGCGTGGTCGCCGTGCGGGACGGGAGCGTCTGCCTCGTGCGCCAGTACCGCGTGGCCCTTGGGCGCATGACGCTCGAGATCCCCGCCGGCAAGGTCGACCCGAGCGAGCCGCGCGACGTCTGCGCCGCCCGCGAGCTCACCGAGGAGACGGGGCTCGTCGCCGAGCGGCTCGAGCTGCTCACGGAGTCCTACGGGGCGCCGGGCTTCACCGACGAGCACACCTCGGTCTACTTCGCGCACGGGCTCACGCAGGGCGAGGCGTCGCCCGATGAGGGGGAGTTCCTGAACGTCGTGTGGGTGCCGGTCGACGACGCGCTTGCGGCGATCCGCGCGGGGCTCATCGACGACGCCAAGACCGTCTCGGGCATTCTCGCGGCGAAGGCCTACGGGATGCTCTAGAATGGGTGCTCGCCGGCCGCGTGCCGGCTGTCGCGGGCGCCCTTAGCTCAGCTGGATAGAGCAGGGGACTTCTAATCCCAAGGTCGGGGGTTCGAATCCCTCAGGGCGCGCCATCGCTTGTCCGGGCCGGACCCACCTCCGTGGGCCCGGTCTTTTGCCGCCTCTCGCGGCGGCGAGCGGTTCGCTCGCAAAATTCCGGTAAGATGCGTGAGGCGATATGCGGCATACTGAACAGGTGCGAGTTGCCCGACGGAAGGAGCACGCGTTGATATACACGATGACGTTGAACCCCGCCCTCGACTACGTCATGCACCCCCTGACGCTCGACATGGGATTCACCAACCGCTCCTCCTCCGAGGAGCTGCACTGCGGCGGCAACGGAATCAACATCTCGACGCTGCTCAACGAGCTGGACGTCCCCAGCATCGCCATGGGCATCGCCGCCGGCTTCACCGGTGACTACCTCCTGCGCCGCCTGCAGGAGAAGGGCGTCGCGTTGAACTTCGTCCTTCTCGACCGCGGCTACACGCGCATCAACATCAAGCTCAACGGCATCGTCATGACGATGGTCAACGGCATGGGCCCCAAGATCCCGGAGAAGAAGGTCGACGAGCTCCTCTCCCGCATGGACGTGGTGGGTGCCGGTGACACGCTGGTCCTCACGGGCTCCATCCCCAACACCCTGCCCGAGGACATGTACATGCAGATCATGCACCGCCTGGGCGGCCGCGGCATCCAGTTCGTGGTCGACGCCCCCGGCCAGCTCCTGATGGAGTCCCTCGAGGCGCATCCCTTCCTCATCAAGCCCAACAACCACGAGGTCGGCCGCATCTTCGGCGTGGACATCGAGGAGCCCGAGGCGTGCATGCCCTACGCCCACAAGCTCCAGGAGGCGGGCGCCCGCAACGTCATCATCTCCTGCGGCGGGCACGGCTCGCTGCTGCTTGACGAGAACGGCGCCGAGCACGTGGTGCCCACGGCCAAGATCAGGCTCGTCAACGCCACCGGCGCCGGCGACTCCATGGTCGGCGGCTTCCTCGCCCAGGTCACGCGCGGCGCCGACTACGAGACCGCGCTGATCTTCGCCTCCGCGTGCGGCACGGCCACGGCGGCGAGCAAGGGCATCGCCAAGCGCTCGACGATCGACCGCGTCGTGGCGGCGCTCTACAAGAAGATGGGCCGTGCCATCCCCGGCACCATCGCGCGCGACATGGAGAACAACCGCGCCCGCGAGGCCGCGGAGGAGGGCTCCGCCGAGAAGAAGTAGTTCTCGCCGAGGGTCTCGCCGAGAGGGGTCGTTTACGCCCGCGAGGGCGTGACGTTACAGAGATAGGCCGCCTGGGCGGCCGGGACGACATAGGGGGAGTCCACATGTACGAGGGAGTCAACGCATCTGACGGCATCGGCATCGGCGTCGCGCGCGTCGCCGTCGAGCCCGACCTCAGCTTCACGCCGCACGCCCCGGAGGACGCCGGCGACGAGAAGCAGCGCTATTCCGCCGCCGTCGCCAAGTTCATCGAGCAGACGAACGCCCAGATCGCCCGCATGACCGAGACCGTCGGCGAGGAGGCCGCCGCCATCATGGGCGCCCACATCGAGTTCGCCGAGGACGAGGGCATCGTCGAGATGGTCAACGGCTCCATCGAGGCGGGCATGTGCGCCGAGCAGGCCGTCTCCGAGGCCTACGACATGTACTACAACATGTTCTCCAACATGGAGGACGAGCTCTTCCGCGAGCGCGCGGCCGACGTCGCCGACGTCAAGACCGGTCTTCTCGCCGACCTGCTGGGCCAGGAGCTCGTCGACCTCTCCACGCTGCCGGAGAACTCCGTCGTCGTGGTGCACGAGCTCACGCCGTCCATGACCGCGGACATCGACAAGGACAACGTCGCCGCCATCGTTACCGAGACCGGCGGCCGCACCTCCCACTCCGCGATCATCGCCCGCGCGCTGGAGATCCCGGCGGTCCTGTCCGTGGCCGACGTCACCACCGCAATCAAGTCCGGCGACATGGTCATCGTCGACGGCACGCGCGGCCGCGTGCTCGTGAACCCGGACGACAACGACCTCACGCACTACCGCGCCAAGGCGAAGCAGTACGCCGAGGAGAAGCTTGCGCTCGAGGCCTATCGCGGCAAGGAGACCGTGACCGGCGACGGCGACAAGGTCCTTCTCGTCGCCAACATCGGCAACCCGGACGACGCCAACGTCGCGGCCGAGCACGACTGCGAGGGCGTGGGCCTGTTCCGCTCCGAGTTCCTGTTCATGGACGCCAAGGAGCTCCCGAGCGAGGACGAGCAGTTCGCGGCCTACCAGAAGGTCGCGCTGCGCATGAAGAACCAGCCCGTCATCATCCGCACGCTCGACGTGGGCGGTGACAAGGAGATTCCGTACCTGCACCTCCAGAAGGAGGAGAACCCCTTCATGGGCTACCGTGCGGTGCGCTACTGCCTCGCCAACCCCGATCAGTACAAGGTCCAGCTTACGGCCCTGCTGCGCGCCTCGGCCTTCGGCGACATCAAGATCATGGTGCCGCTCGTGACCAACCTCGACGAGATCCGTCAGGTGAAGGCCCTCGTGGAGGAGTGCAAGGCGGACCTCGACGCCCGCGGCGTCTCCTACAACAAGGACATCGAGGTCGGCACGATGATCGAGACGCCCGCCGCGTCGCTGATCGCCGACGACCTGGCCGCCGAGTGCGACTTCTTCTCCATCGGCACCAACGACCTCATCGGCTACACGATGTGCGCCGACCGCGGCAACGACAAGGTGGGCTACCTCTACGACGTGTACCAGCCCGCCGTGCTGCGCTCGCTCAAGCGCATCATCGAGGAGGGCAACAAGGCCGGCATCATGGTCGGCATGTGCGGCGAGGCCGCGGCCGACCCGCTGCTCATCCCGGTGCTCATCTCCTTCGGCCTGAACGAGTTCTCCGTGAGCGCGCCGTCGATCCTGCGCACGCGCCGCATCATCTCCGAGTGGACCAAGGCCGACGCCGACGCCCTCACCGAGAAGGTCATGAAGCTCAAGACCGCCACCGAGGTCAAGGCCATGCTCCAGGCCGCCGCCCGCTAGCCTGTAAATTGGGTAAATTGGGGACAGTCCCCAATTAACACAAACATTTGATGCCGCTCGCCGAACCGTCGGCGGGCGGCATCTCTCTTGGCCGATTTGGGGTAAGACGCCTTCACGGGGAGATGGGGGTGCGCATGCCAAGAGGTCCAAGGGCGCTTTCTGATTCGGGCTACTACCACGTCGTCATGAGGGGCGCAGGCAAGCAGGTCATCTTTGAGGACGCGGGAGACTACGAGGAGTTCCTCTCGGTTCTCGACCGGGGAAGAACGTCATCCGGCGTGGACGTCATCGCCTGGTGCCTCATGAGCAACCACGTTCACCTGCTCGTCGGCGACCCGCTCGGCCATCTCAGCGACTTTGTCCACTGGGTGGCGACAACATACGCGCGCCGCTTCAACGACCGCTGGGGTCACGTGGGGCACGTCTTTCAGGAGCGGTTCCACAGCGTGCCAGTGACGGACGAGACGCAGCTTCTTCGTGCGGTGAGATACATTCACAACAACCCGTCCAAGGCGGGGCTGGCCGCGCCAGACGAGTATCCGTGGAGCAGCTACCGGGAGTATGTCGGGACGGCGCGCATATGCAGCACGTCCCCGGTGCTCGACCTCCTGGGCGGGTCGGAGGGCTTCGAGGGGTTTGCCAAGGCCGAGGACGCGCCGTACTTTCCGCAGTTTGCGAAGAGGGTCTCAGACGAGGACGCATCCGAGGCGGCCGCCGCAGTCGTCTGGCCGTCGACCGTGTCGGAGTTGAAGCAGCTCGGTCCCGCCACAAGGGACGAAAAGCTGAGGAGCATGCATGAGGCGGGGCTCTCCGTCAGGCAGATGGTTCGCCTGACCGGAATAGGGCGATACGCGATCGAGAGGGCCCTGCATCAATAGTTTCTGTTAATTGGGGACTGTCCCCAATTAACAGATGACGCGGAGGGCGAAGGGGATTACGTCGATCGAGAAGGACGTGCCCTCGAGGGCCTCCCCGTCGACCTGACAGGGCGGCGCGGCCGCGAACTCGAGTCGGGCGTGGCGCGTGCGGCGCGTCTCGACGACGCTCGAGCGGACGTGCCGCCCGGTCCGGGCGAGCCCGAAGAGGGCCAAGAGGCGCGGCAGGGACGGCTTGCGCGTGTTGTAGCAGACGTCGAGAAGCCCGTCGGCGGGGTCGGCGTCCGGGCAGATGCGAAAGCCCCCGCCGTAGCTTGGCCCCACCTGGACGGCGAAGACGAGCGTGGAGAGCTCGACGGGCTCCTCGTCGTCGAAGGTCGCCGTGCAGGGAAAGCCGCCCTTGGCGCGCGAGAGGATCCTGAGGCCCGACGTGACGAAGAGCGCCTCGCCCTCCTGGGAGGTGTCCTCCGCGCGCCGCCGCGTCGTGTCGAGCGCGATGGCCGCGTCCAGCCCGAAGGAGAGCGTCTCCATGAAGTAGGTGTCGTTCACGCGCCCGACCTCGAGCGGGCGCGCCCGTCCGCGCACGATCTGGGCGAGCGCCGCCTCGACGTCGTTTCTCGCCATGCCGAGCGTGCGCGCGTAGTCGTTGCCGGAGCCGAGCGGGACGACCCCGAGCCGGGGCCGCGCGTCCGCCGGGCGTTCCATGAGGCCGCAGACCGTCTCGTGGATGACGCCGTCGCCGCCCAGGACGAGCACTGTGTCAAACCCCTCGGCCGCCCCGGCGAGGGCGGTGGCGTCCCCGGGGCCGGCCGTGAGCCGCATCTCGTAGCCGTCGGTGACGGAGGAGTAGCTGGAGAGGAAGCGGCGGGCGAACTCCGCGCCGGCCGCCCCCTTGCCGCTGTGCGCGGCTGGGTTGGCGATGAGGAGCGTGCGCCCGAGCGGGGAGTCTGCCATGCGTGACCAATCTCCGTGGTTCTTCTCGCTTGCCCCATTCTACGCTTGCCCGCTGCGGGGAGCTCGCCTATACTTCTCCGTGCGACCGGGGCGTGGCGCAGCTTGGTAGCGCATCTGCTTTGGGAGCAGAGGGTCGCTGGTTCGAATCCAGTCGCCCCGACCACCGCACGCGGGTGTGGTTCAATGGTAGAACCTCAGCCTTCCAAGCTGATGACGCGGGTTCGATTCCCGTCACCCGCTCCAGAGTCTGTTCGAGCCCGGGCCTCGCGTCCGGGCTCTTCTGTTAGTTGGGGACTGTCCCCAATTAACAGTTTTGCGAGAAGAACACCTGTGGATTGCGCCTGTGTTTCATGTGTACGGAAGATTACGCGCGAGGTTCGGCGGCGTTACGCTTCGTGCCCGGATTTGTGTCTCCAGGTTTCAAAAACGTATCCTCTCTTCCGGAACTTTTGGCGCGGCGCAGCCGCCCGAGAAGGGAGAGAGACATGACGTATTCCGAGAGGATCATCGCCGACCTCGAGGCCCGCTACCCCGAGCAGACCGAGTTCATCCAGGCGGCCAAGGAGGTCCTGGAGACCCTGCAGCCCGCCCTCGACGCGCACCCCGAGTACGAGGAGAACGCCCTGCTCGAGCGTCTCGTCGAGCCCGAGCGCGTCATCATGTTCCGCGTGCCGTGGGTCGACGACGAGGGCAAGGTCCAGGTCAACCGCGGCTACCGCGTGGAGTTCAACTCCGCGATCGGCCCCTACAAGGGCGGCCTGCGCTTCAACCCCACCGTCACCGTGGGCATGCTCAAGTTCCTCGGCTTCGAGCAGATCTTCAAGAACAGCCTCACCACGCTGCCGATGGGCGGCGGCAAGGGCGGCGCGGACTTCGACCCCAAGGGCAAGTCCAACCGCGAGGTCATGGCCTTCTGCCAGTCCTTCATGACCGAGCTCTGCCGCCACATCGGCCCCAACACCGACGTCCCGGCCGGCGACCTGGGCGTGGGCGGCCGTGAGGTGGCCTACATGTTCGGCCAGTACAAGCGCATCCGCAACGAGTGGACCGGCGTCCTCACCGGCAAGGGCCTCACCTTCGGCGGCTCGCTCGCCCGCACCGAGGCCACCGGCTACGGCCTGGTCTACTTCGTCGACGAGTACCTCAAGAGCGCCGGCGACTCCTTCGAGGGCAAGAAGGTCGTCGTCCACGGCTCCGGCAATGTGGCCATCTACGCCATCCAGAAGGTCGCCCAGCTCGGCGGCACCGTCATCGCGGCCTCCGACACCAAGGGCTGGGTCGAGGACCCCGAGGGCATCGACTACCAGGTGCTCGAGCACATCTACAACAAGAAGCGCTCCGGCCACGACCAGGGCGTGAGCCTCGCGATGTACGTCGATGAGCGCCCGAACGCCACCTGGCACGAGGGCGACGGCCGCGGCGTCTGGCAGCTCCCCTGCGACATCGCGCTGCCCTGCGCCCGTGAGAACACGCTCACCCTCGAGGACGCGAAGGCCCTCGTGGCGGGCGGCTGCAAGGTCGTGGGCGAGGGCGCGAACATGCCCACCACGCCGGACGCCACCGCCTACCTCATGGAGAACGGCGTGGCCTTCATGCCCGGCAAGGCGGCCAACGCCGGCGGCGTGCTCGTCTCCGGCCTCGAGATGAGCCAGAACGCCGAGCACCTCTCCTGGACCTTCGAGGAGGTCGACGGCAAGCTCGAGAGCCTCATGCGCGGCATGTTCCACAACGTGGACGACACCGCCCGCGAGTACGGCCACGAGGGCAACTTCGTGATGGGCGCCAACATCGCCGGCTTCCTCAAGGTGGCCGAGGCCATGATGGCGCAGGGCGTGTGCTAGCCGTCGCCTGACCCGATACGCGCTGGGGGAGGCCCCTCCGGTTCTCACGCAAGAGTGTGCTTCGCAGAACTCTTGCTTAGAGAACCGGAGGGGCCTGCCGCGTATCGGGTCGCTCCTTCCGACGTATGAGGTTGTGCGCAGGGTTGGAGGGTGTGTGCGCGGTTGCAAGGTTGATGCTGATTGAGCAACCAATCTAGCTGCGGGTTCTTTGTATGAGGCTGGGTCTCGAAGGTGGAATTGTGCGCATAACCTACGGGAGCGCGCATAACCTTCCAGGCCATCTGGCGAGAAGAACGTGCGCCCCCCGTAACCGTCGAATATGTCCAGGCCGAATGGGGGTACAATGAGCTCGACGGCGGCCTACGCGTGGTGGCCTAGGCAGCGTCGTCTTTGGGTTCGGGGCCGCTAGCGCATGCGCTTGCGGCCCCTCGCCGTCTTACGTCGTCGACTACGCACTTCGGGAAGGGCGCCCACCACCGCAGCCACAAGTCCGACAAGAGCGGTCAGGAGCTTGAGGATTTGAATGGCGAGGTCCATTGGCAACTCACCTCCTCTCGCAAGGAGTGGCGCTGCCTGGTGCGCGGTCCCGCCGTCGAGCGTAGGGGTGAGTCTACCCGTCTACGGGGCAGGCCATTCAGCTCTTCTCGGCCGTGCGGCATGTTCGGAGGGCCTCGGTCGCCGCATGCGTTTTTCGTTATCCCGTCACACGGGCAACGGCCAACCTGCTATGCTATCCAAGACCTTTAAGACGGTACGAGAGACCGAAAAGGCGTCCACAACCTAAACCGCAGCTGCCTTTCGGAGTCTCCGCCACGCGGCGGTCGCTCCGTTTTTTGTAGCGGCGGATTTGCCCCTGGGCGCACGACGAAAGGGCGGTGTTGCTGTGAACCTACTGGTGGATGGCGGCAGGCATCCGAGGGCGCTCCTCGCGCTCGAGGACGGGACGTACTTCTTCGGACGTTCCGCCGGCGCCGAGGGCGAGGCCTTCGGCGAGATCGTGTTCAACACCTCGATGGTGGGCTACCAGGAGATCGTCTCCGACCCGTCCTACGCGGGCCAGATCGTGACGCTCACCTACCCCCAGATCGGCAACTACGGGATCAACGAGAAAGACATGCAGGGCGACCCGCTGCACCTGGCCGGCCTCGTGGTCCACGACATGTGCTACACGCCGAGCAACTGGCAGTCCGTCGAGAGCCTGCCCGAGTTCCTTGCCCAGCGCGGCGTCGTCGCCATCGAGGACGTGGACACCCGCGCTCTCACGCTGACCATCCGCGAGGGCGGCGCCATGCGCGCGGCCATCTCCACGGTGGACCTGGACCCCGAGAGCCTCGTGGCCCGCGTCAAGGCGTCCCCGGCCATCTCCGAGCACAACTACGTCGCCGACGTCTCCACGCCCGAGCCCTACACGGTGCCCGGCCAGGACGCGGACGGCCAGCCGCGCCTCCACGTGGTGGCCTACGACTGCGGCGAGAAGCGCGGCATCGCCAAGCGCCTCTCCGCCGCCGGCTGCGAGGTCACCGTCGTGCCGTGGGACACGCCGGCCGAGAAGGTCCTCGCGATGGAGCCCGACGGCGTGTTCTTCTCCAACGGCCCTGGCGACCCGTCTTCCGTGCCGCCCGTGGTCGAGGCGGTACGCGCCTGCCTGGGCAAGCTCCCGGTCTTTGGCATCTGCCTCGGCAACCAGGTCATCTCGATGGCGGCCGGCGCCCAGATCGAGAAGCTCCCGTACGGCCACCACGGCGGCAACGAGCCCGTGATGAACCTGCTCACCGGCAAGGTGGAGATTACCGCGCAGAACCACAACTACGGTCCGGTCTTCTCGACCTTTGGCCCGCTCGTGCCGGAGCTCTCCGGCGGCGTCTCCGAGCACCCGGCCGACGAGGACCTGCGCTTCTGGTCCCGCGCGCACGTGGCGCCCGTCGTCCAGACCGCCGAGTACGGCCGCATTCGCCTCACGCACGTGAACCTCAACGACGGCACGCCCGAGGGCATTCAGTTCCTCGACATCCCGGCCTTCTCCATGCAGTACCACCCCGAGGCCAAGCCCGGTCCCAACGACTCCACGTACGCCTTCTCGGCGTTCGCCAAGCTCATGCGCGGCGAGGACGACTACCTCGCCATCGACGTCCGCGAGGGGAGGCGCTTCTAGATGCCCAAGCGCACCGACATCAAGAAGATCCTGATCATCGGCTCCGGCCCCATTGTCATCGGCCAGGCCTGCGAGTTCGACTACTCCGGCACCCAGGCCTGCAAGGCCCTGCGCTCGGAGGGCTACGAGGTCGTGCTCGTGAACTCCAACCCGGCCACGATCATGACCGACCCGGAGACCGCCGACCGCACCTACATCGAGCCCATCACCGTCGAGTCCGTGACCAAGGTCATCGAGAAGGAGCGCCCGGACGCGCTGCTCCCCAACATGGGCGGCCAGACGGGCCTCAACTGCGCCGTCGCCCTCGGCAAGTCCGGCGTGCTCGAGAAGTACGGCGTCGAGGTCATCGGCTGCGACGTGGACTCCATCGAGACCGGCGAGGACCGCGAGCTCTTTGCCAACGCGATGCGCGACATCGGCCTCGAGGTCGCCAAATCCGGCATCGCCCACACGATCGAGGAGTGCGAGAAGATCGCCGAGGAGCTGGGCTACCCGGTCGTGCTGCGCCCGGCCTTCACGCTCGGCGGCGCCGGCGGCGGCATGGCTTACAACCACGACGACCTGCTGCGCATTGCCGAGCAGGGCCTCGCGCTCTCGCCGGAAAGCGAGGTGCTCGTCGAGCAGTCCGTGGAGGGCTGGAAGGAGATCGAGATGGAGGTGATGCGCGACTCCGCAGGCAACGGCGTCGTCATCTGCTCCATCGAGAACCTCGACCCGATGGGCGTCCACACCGGCGACTCCATCACCGTGGCGCCCTGCCAGACGCTCAACGACTTCGAGCTCCAGCGCCTGCGCGACTACTCGATCGCGATCCTCGAGCGCGTGGGCGTGGCGTGCGGCGGCTCCAACGTGCAGTTCGCCGTGAACCCGGACGACGGCCGCGTGATCGTCATCGAGATGAACCCGCGTGTCTCCCGCTCCTCGGCGCTCGCCTCCAAGGCCACGGGCTTCCCGATCGCCAAGATGGCGGCCCTGCTCTCCGTGGGCTACACCCTCGACGAGATCGAGAACGACATCACGCGTGAGACGCCGGCCTGCTTCGAGCCCTCGATTGACTACTGCGTGGTCAAGGTCCCGCGCTTCGCGTTCGAGAAGTTCAAGGGCACCGACGACACGCTCACCACGCGCATGAAGGCCGTCGGCGAGGTCATGTCCATCGGCGCCACCTTCGAGGAGGCCATGCAGAAGGCCATGCGCTCGCTCGAGCAGGGGCACGCCGGCCTCGGCGCGGACGGCGCGGACGACTTCGACGAGGAGCGCTTCGAGGAGCACGTGGCCACGCCCACGCCTGAGCGCATCCTCTACGTGGCCGAGGCGCTGCGGCGCGGCTGGGGCGTGGAGCGCGTCTTCGAGCTCACCAGGATCGACCGCTGGTTCCTGAACCGCATCGCGGACATCGTGGCCGCCGAGGGCGTCATCTCCGAGCGCGGCCTCGCCGGCCTGGACGCGGACACGATGATGGCCGCCAAGCAGCTGGGCTTCTCGGACGCCCAGCTCGGACACCTCACCGGCCAGCGCGAGGACACCGTGCGCGCCGTGCGCGAGGTCCTCGGCGTGCGGCCGTGCGTCAAGACGGTGGACACCTGCGCCGGCGAGTTCTCCGCCCGCACGAGCTACCACTACTTCACCTACGAGAAGGGCGGCGTCTCGGAGTTCCACGAGGCGAAGCGCCCGCGCGTGGTCATCCTCTCCGCCGGTCCCAACCGCATCGGCCAGGGCATCGAGTTCGACTACTGCTGCGTCCACGCGGCCTACGCGCTCGAGGCCAAGGGCTACGAGACCGTCATGGTCAACTGCAACCCCGAGACCGTCTCCACGGACTATGACACCTCCGACCGCCTCTACTTCGAGCCCCTGACCTTCGAGGACGTCATGAACGTCATCGAAGTCGAGAAGCCCGTGGGCGTGATCGTCACGCTCGGCGGCCAGACCCCGATCAACCTCGCCAAGCGCCTCAAGGCCGCCGGCGTCCCCATCATGGGCACCCAGCCCGAGGCCATCGACCTCGCCGAGGATCGCGACCGCTTCGCGAGCCTGCTCGACCGCCTCGAGATCGCCTACCCGCCCTCGAGCACGGCCGAGACCGTGGACGAGGCCAAGGCCGTGGCGCGCCGCGTGGGCTACCCGCTGCTCGTCCGCCCGAGCTACGTGCTCGGCGGTCGCGGCATGGGCATCGTCTACGATGACGACGACCTCGTGAGCTACATGGCCGAGGCCACCAAGGTCTCGCCGGACCACCCCGTCTACCTGGACGCCTTCCTCGAGGACGCCATCGAGCTCGACGTGGACGCCCTGTGCGACACCGAGCAGTGCTACGTGGGCGCGGTCCTCGAGCACATCGAGGAGTGCGGCATCCACTCCGGCGACTCCGCCTGCTGCTTCCCGCCCTTCTCGCTCTCTGACCGCCTGGTCGAGAAGGTCCGCGAGACCACGCGGCGCCTGGCGCTCTCCTGCCACATCCAGGGCCTTCTCAACGTGCAGTACGCGGTTCGCGACGAGCAGGTCTTCGTGATCGAGCTCAACCCGCGCGCGAGCCGCACGGTGCCCTTCTCGTCCAAGGCCACCGGCGTGCCGCTGGCCAAGTGCGCCGCCCGCATCATGAGCGGCGAGAAGATCTGTGACCTTGGCCTTCCCGAGGAGGCGCACGAGCGCGGCTACTACGCGGTCAAGGAGGCCGTCATGCCGTGGAGCCGCTTCCCGGGCGCCGATGTCACGCTCGGCCCGGAGATGAAGTCCACCGGCGAGGTCATGGGGCTCGACGTCACCTTCCCCAAGGCGTACGCCAAGACGCGCGAGGCCATCGAGTACGACGTGCCGCAGTCCGGCAGCGTCTTCGTCTCCGTGTGCGACCGCGACAAGCGCTCCGTGGCGCCGGTGGCGCTGTCGCTGCGCAACCTCGGCTACGACCTGCTGGCCACGCGCGGCACCGCCAAGACGCTGCGCGCCGCCGGCATCCCGTGCGAGGTCGTGAAGCCCATCTCCGAGGGCTCGCCCAACGTCCTCGACCTCATGGCGGAGGGGAAGATCTCCTTCCTCATCAACACGCCGAAGGGCCACAGCTCCCGCGGCGACGGCACCAAGATGAGGAGCGAGGCCGTGAGCCGCGGTATCGACATGGCCACCACCATGTCCGGCGCGGTGGCGCTCGTCCAGGCCATCGCGGCGCTGCGCCAGGGCCCGCTCGACGTCTACGCCCTCCAGGACCTGTAAAACTTGCCTGAAAGGGGTCATGCCTAAAAGGGGTCAGACCCCTTTTAGGCAACTTCTGAGGAAGGGAGCTCCCCGCATGCCGCGACTGCTGCCCGCCGCCACAATCGTCGACACGCACACCCACACGCGGTTCTCCGACGGCGTCGGGACGTTCGAGGAGAACGCCCGCGCCGCCGTCGCCGCCGGGTGCGCCGTGCTCGTCTCGACCGACCACCTGACGCTGCCGGCGTCGATGGACCCGGACGGCAGCATCGGCGTCGCGGAGGGGGAGCTCCCCGCGCACCGCGCCGCCTGGGAGGCGGCCCGCGACGCGCACCCGGAGCTGGAGATGATCTACGGCTTCGAGTGCGACTGGTACCCGGGCTGCGAGCCCGCCGTCGAGCGCTTCTCGGCCGGCGCGAGCTTCCTTCTGGGCAGCGTGCACTGGCTCGGGACGCCCGAGGAGGGCTCCTGGATGGACGACGCCGAGGATTACGTCATCTGGCGCGAGCTCGGGGCGAACGGCGTGTGGCGCCGCTACGTCGACTCCTGGTGCGCCGCCTGCGAGAGCCCCCTGCCGTTCGATTCCATGGCCCATCCCGACCTCCCGGAGCTCATGCGGACCAAGGGCTTTGTCCACGAGGGGAGCCTCGAGCCGCTCTGGGACGAGATGGCCGCCTGCGCGCACGACACGGGCCGCCGTGTGGAGCTCTCCACGGCGGGCTGGCGCAAGGGCGTGGGGTCCTACTACCCGGCGCCGGGCCTGCTCGAGCGCTTCCGCCGCGCCGGGGTCCCGATCACCGTGGCCTCCGACGGCCACCGCCCGGAGGACATCTGCGACGGCATCGCCGGGGCGTACGCGCACGCCTGGGAGGTCGGCTACCGCGCCGTGGAGGTCCCGCGCGCCGACGGCAGCTGGGAGTCGATGCCGCTCAGGTAGCGCCCCCCGCGCCGAGAAGAGCGGCGTGCCGAGAAGAACGACGTGCCGAGAAGAACGGTGCGCCCGTTAGGGCTCGAGCCGCTCGACGATGCGGAGGAGCTGGGGCACGCACGCGGCGGGAAGCTCGCGGTCCTCGCCGCGCACGAGCCTCTCGACCGTGTCGACGTCGCAGCCGACGAGCCGTGCGAGCGCGTCCGTCGACAGGAGGCCCCGCTCGACGATGAGCCCGACCCTCGCGAGAAGGTCCTCCCTCAGCCGCGCGGTGCCCCGGAGGGTGCCCTCGCGCGTCTCGGCGCCGAGGATGGCGCCGATGAGCAGGCCGGCGTCGCGGGGACACCCGAGCGAGAACGTCACGTCGCTCTCGGGGGAGGTTCCCGTCAGCTCCCATTCGAAGCGCTCGACCCAGTCGATTCCGGCAAACAGCTTGTCCATGTCGGCCACCGCGTCCCTCGCGTCGTCACGCCAGCCCCACTATACCTCGCGCCGATCCGACGCCGCCGTCCTTCTCGCCTGCGTGAATTATCTGCCGAGTCGTGGGTATCCTGTAGAAGTTTGGTACACTCATAAGGCTGTGCGAACTGCGGGCGTGGTGGAACTGGTAGACACGCTGGATTTAGGTTCCAGTGGGGGAGACCCCGTGAAGGTTCGAGTCCTTTCGCCCGCACCAGCGAGAAGGAAGTGGCGGCGCGGCCGCCATCAGAGACACTGGAGGAACGTTGAAGATCACCGTCACCGCTGCTGAGAAGCCGATCGACGACAAGCTGACCGCCGAGGTCACCGTCCCGGCCGCCGATGTCGACAAGGCCATCGCCAAGACCTACAAGGACATCGCCAAGAAGTACAACTTCCAGGGCTTCCGTCGCGGCCACGCGCCGCGCCCGGTGATCGACGGCATCATCGGCCGCGAGGCCGTGCTCGCCCAGGCCACCAACGACCTCCTGAACGCCGCCGAGCCGCTCATGCTCGAGGAGCTCGACGTCACGCCCGTCGGCCGCGTGAGCTTTGGCCCCGCCGACGCCGACCCCGAGCTCGCCAAGCAGGGCGCCGACTACGTGGTCACCGCCACCATCGGCGTGCGCCCGACCTGCGAGCTCGAGAGCTATGACGCCCCGACGATCAACATGCCGCCCGAGGAGGCCACCGAGGCCGAGATCGACTGGCAGATCAACCAGCTCCTCAGCTACCAGATGACCTACGAGGACGTCGAGGAGGACCGCGCCGTCGAGCCCGGCGACGTCGTCTCCGTGGACATCGAGAACGTGGAGGGCGCCGGTCACCTCGCTGGCACCAACCGCATGCTCGCGCTCGACGGCCAGCAGGTGCCCGCCCAGCTCGAGGAGGGCATCGTCGGCATGAAGAAGGGCGACGAGAAGGCCATCGAGTGGACCCACACCCACGAGCACGAGGGCGAGGAGCACTCCCACACCTTCTCCGTCAAGGTGAAGCTCAACGCCATCAAGAAGGGCGTCACCCCCGAGCTCGACGACGAGGTCGCCAAGAAGTACGGCTACGACGACGTGGCCTCCTTCCGCGACGCCGTCAAGGAGGAGATCGAGGGCGACAAGAAGACGACCCTGCCCAACCTCAAGGAGGACCGTCTCGTCGAGGCCATGGGCAAGCTCCTCAAGCTCGATGAGGTCCCCGAGGCCTACCAGAACGAGATCTTCAACGAGCTCGCCTCCGAGTTCCTCGGCCGCCTGCAGAACCAGGGCGTCTCGCTCGACATGTATCTGCGCGCCCGCGGCGTGAAGTCCGAGGACTTCATCGCCGACCTGCGCGTCCAGGCCGAGGAGCGCGCGCGTCAGTCCCTCGCGCTCGACGCCCTCGCCGCCAAGCTCGGCGTGGAGGTCAGCGAGGACGAGGTGCGCGAGGAGTTCGAGAAGGCCGGCGTCGAGGACGTGGACGCCTCCCTCGAGCAGTGGCGCTCCGAGGGCCGTCTGCCGGCCATCCGCGACTCCATCCGTCGCACGAAGGCCCTCAACTGGCTCGTCGAGAACGCCAACGTGAACATCGTGGACGAGGTCGCCGAGCGCGCCGCCGCGGGCGAGACGTCCGAGGACGCCGAGTAGCCCCGTCTCACGGCTCGGAAACGCCCCGGGCGAGCGCTCGCCCGGGGCTTTCACATACGAAACGGAGAGCACATGCACCAGCCAACCAACATCCCGCTCATCCCCTACGTGGTCGAGCAGACGCCGCGCGGCGAGCGCAGCTACGACATCTACTCCCGCCTGCTCAACGACCGCATCGTGTTTCTCGGCGAGGAGGTCACGCGCGACTCCGCCAACCTCGTGATCGCGCAGCTGCTGCACCTCGAGAGCCAGGACCCCGACAAGGACATCTCGCTCTACATCGACTCTCCCGGCGGCGACGTCTACGCGGGCCTCGGCATCATCGACACGATGAACTTCATCAAGCCCGACGTCTCCACCATCTGCGTGGGCATGGCGGCCTCCATGGGCGCGGCGATCCTTGCCTGCGGCGCCAAGGGCAAGCGCCTGGCCCTGCCCAACTCGATGGTCCTCATCCACCAGCCGAGCTCGGGCGTCTCCGGCCAGCAGACCGACATCCAGATCGTGGCCGACGAGACCCGCTGGATCCGCCAGCACCTGAACGAGATCCTCGCCGAGGCGACCGGCCAGCCCATCGAGAAGATCAACGCCGACACCGAGCGCGACAACTACATGCGCGCCGCCGAGGCCTGCGCCTACGGCCTCGTCGACAAGGTCATCACCTCCCGCACCGAGCAGAGCCAGGAGTAGCGCATGCCCACGAACGACATGGACTCCTTCGGCAACGAGATGCGCTGCTCCTTCTGCGGCAAGACCCGCAGCCAGGTGAGCAAGCTCATCGCGGGCCCCGGGGGCGTCTTCATCTGCGACGAGTGCGTCCACGCGTGCTCCGACATGATTGACGGCTCCGAGCTCGACGTGGCCGAGGAGGACGAGCCCGAGCAGACCGACGGCGGCCTGCCGATCAAGAACCTTCCCACCCCGCACGAGATCTACGACGAGCTCTCCCAGTACGTCATGGGCCAGGAGCAGGCCAAGCGCGCGATGAGCGTGGCCGTCTACAACCACTACCGCCGCATCCTCTCCGGCAACGATGAGGTGGAGGAGGGCGCCGAGGAGGTGGAGATCGCCAAGAGCAACATCCTGCTCCTGGGTCCCACCGGAACCGGCAAGACGCTGCTCGCGCAGACGCTCGCGCGCTTCCTCGAGGTGCCGTTCGCGATTGCGGACGCCACGACCCTCACCGAGGCGGGCTACGTGGGCGAGGACGTGGAAAACATCCTGCTCAAGCTTATCACCGCCGCCGACGGCGACGTCGAGCGCGCCCAGGTGGGCATCGTCTACGTGGACGAGATCGACAAGATCGCGCGCAAGGCCGAGAACCTCTCCATCACGCGCGACGTCTCCGGCGAGGGCGTGCAGCAGGCGCTGCTCAAGATCCTCGAGGGCACCGAGGCGAGCGTGCCCCCGCAGGGCGGTCGCAAGCACCCGCAGCAGGAGCTCATCCGCATCGACACGACGAACATCCTGTTCATCTGCGGTGGCGCCTTCGTGGGGCTCGACAAGATCGTGGCCGACCGCATCGGCAAGAAGGGCATCGGCTTCAACGCCGAGGTCGGGCACAACGCCGAGAAGGACGAGGACTACCTCATGGGCCAGGTCATGCCGCAGGACCTGCACAAGTTCGGCATGATTCCCGAGTTCCTGGGCCGCATCCCTGTGATCACCGCCACGCGCGAGCTCACGGAGGACGATCTCGTGAGCATCCTCACGCAGCCGAGAAACGCGCTCGTGAAGCAGTATCGCCGCATGTTCGAGCTCGAGGGCGTTGATCTGGTCTTCGAGGACGACGCGCTCGAGGAGATCGCCCGCCAGGCCATCGCCCGCGGCACCGGCGCCCGCGGCCTGCGCGCCATCTGCGAGGCGACGCTGCAGGACACGATGTTCGACCTGCCGAGCGACCTGGACATCACCAAGGTCGTCGTCACCAAGGAGAGCGTCGGCGGGGGCACGCCGCCCCGCATCGTCACCACGGCGCACGGCAAGCATCGCGTCGCGTAAAAGGGGACGGGTTATTCCTCTCAGAGTCTTTGGGACAGGCCTCACGCCGCGCTCGGCTGGGGCCTGTCTGTTAATTGGGGACAGTCCCCGATTCACACATATTTTTGATGTTGGCGCGGTCGCCGATTGGCAACCGGGCGGGCCGCCCGCATCGGCTACACTCAAGCAATCTGTAAGCTGTCTGAACGGACACGGCAACGGGAGGCACGAGGATGCACAAGCACATGAGGCGCATGCTCGGCTGCCTGGCGGTGACGGGCGCGCTCGCCCTGTCGCTCGCGCCTGCGGCGTACGCCGCGGACGAGCCGGGGGAGGGGTCGGCCTCGGTAGCTGACCCCGCCTCCGCCCAGGTGGTCGAAGCGGGGGAGGGCGGCGCCGCAGCGCCGCAGGCCGACGAAGGCGTCGCCAGGATCGGCAACGAGACGTATGCCACGCTCGACGAGGCTATTGAGGCGGCACAGAGCGGCGACACTATTGTGTTGTTGACCGATGCTCAGGTAACGAAGACGCTCAACAAGACCATGACCATCGACGGCAACGGTCACACGCTCGTCTCGAAGGATGTTCGCTATGGATTTGGCGTTCCAGACGATACCATCCATCTGACGCTCAAGAACATGACGGCTGATTTTGACTACACCGTCGATGTCGAGAATCCCTCATATGAATCGGATCTCAGCCTGTTCTACATCAACTCGGATACCGACTTCACGTTTGAGAACGTCACGATGAGCCTGAACGGGTCGGGTGCCTCTAACCGCCTGCATGGCTTTTATAATGACGGCGGGAGCGCCTCGGTGTTCGATCTGGTCGACTCGACCATTACCGTCTCGAATTTCCCCGAGGATGCACTGGAGTGGTCGGGCACTTCGTCGCAGTTCAACATGACGAGGTCGCACTTCACGTCAGACCACAACCGATCCGGTTTTGCGGGGACGTTCAACACCGTCGCCGTCGACTCGACGATTTCGGTCGTCAACAGCACGGGAAACGGCGCGAACGGCTCCAACTTCGACTTCACCAACTGCGAGGTTGATTTCAGTGACAACAATAGCCACGGTCTCTCGGCGGGCACCCTGGTCATCGACAGCTCCACGGTGACGGCGAACCGCAACGGCGCCAACGGCATCCATACCAGCGGTACCTTGACGATTCGCAACGGTTCCGACGTGACGGTCGCCGGCAACGACTGCTCCATCAGCAGCCAATGGACCATCCCCGGCGCGCTGTACGTCGGCGGCGCCGGCGAGTCGACGATTGAGGACAGCTCGGTGACTATCTCCGGCAACTACGGGTCGGGCATCTACCAGAAGGACGCGGGCGGCACGCTGACCATCGCGGACTCCGCCAAGGTGGACGTCACCGCCAACACGGCCGTCAAGCTCGGCCTGGGCGGCGGCCTCTACGCCAATGGCTCCGTCGCCCTCGGCGCGTCGACGACGCTCTGTAACAACCACGCCCCGCAGGCGGGCGACGACGTCTACGTCTCGGAGTCGGGGTCGGTCGCCCTGCGCGAGACCGGCTCCGGCTGGAGGCTCGACGGCGTCGGCATCGACGGTGCCGCCGACGACTGCACCGACGCCATCGACGGCTGGTACGACGACTCCGCCGACGCCCGCTGGGAGGCGCACGCCGACTCCTACGACGGAATCCACGTCGAGGAGCACGCCGTCGACGGCACCGTGACCGTCGAGGGCCCGCTCGCCCTCAAGGCGGCGCACGGCCTGGGCGTCGTGACCGTCCAGCCCGCCGACATCACCATCTACATGGGCGGCGACGAGGGCTACGAGGGAACCGCCACCGAGGACGGCGCGATTGCCGGCAGCAACTCGCTTCCCGAGCCGGGCTTCTACCTCGAGCTCTCCGACGACGTGAACGCCGCGCTCCAGGCGGCCGGCGCATCGACCGAGGGCGAGGGGGCCGACCTCTCCCGGTACCTGGCCATCTACACGCACGGCTACGACGGCGAGGGCGGCGAGCTCCACTGGAGGCTCGAGCCCTACGGCAACACGTACTCCGGGGCCAACGGTCGCTACATCTACCGCATCGTCCCCGTCCCCGAGGGCGATCAGGAGCCGGTGCCCGTCCGCCTTCAGTTCACGGCCGATGACGGCGCCGTGACCACGAGCGACGCGTTCGACCCGAGCTCCGCGGGCACGCTGCAGCAGCACTACGCCATGCGGCTCTACACCGAGCTCGTCCAGAACGACCGGGTCGTCTTCGAGGTCGACGTCGACGGCGAGAAGTTCTACAACTCGATGGAGCTCGCCGACGGCACCCTCAGCGTCCGCTACGTTACCGGTGACCAGGACAGCGTGATCACCGACGTCGTCAGCTCCGAGGAGGACCTCGCGGCCGCCCGGGCCGAGAACCCGGACAAGGCGTTCGCGACCCTGCCCGACGGAACCAAGTACTTCATCAACGAGAGCAAGGTCGACGTGACCGGCTCCGCGGCCCCGTCGCTTCTGTTCGACGACGTGGTGAGCGACCACAACACCGAGGGCGCCTCAGACTACGACCAGCAGCTCGCCAACCGCGCCGCCGAGGTGGCGGCCGACAGCGGCGCCGACCTCGAGAACCCCTACTACCAGGCCAAGTACCTCGACCTGGTCGACGCCAACAACGGCAACGTCTGGCTCACCGCCAGCGAGCCGGTCACCGTGTACTGGCCGTACCCAGAGGGCACCGACGAGTCCACCGAGTTCCACCTCGTGCACTTCCCGGGCCTCGACCGCACGATGGACAACGGAGACGTCCAGGCCGCCATCGAGGGCTCGGCGGCGGAGTACGTCGACGTGGAGAACACCGAGCACGGCATCCGCTTCACCACCGACGGCTTCTCCCCGTTCGTCCTGATCTGGGACGCGGGCGCCGAGGCGGGCCCGCAGCCCGAGCCGCCGACGGAGACGGCGGGCGACGAGGGCGACGGCGGCCTCGCGAGGACCGGCGACGACACGTCCTTCGCCGGCGCCGCCGTGGCGGCAGCCGCCGGCGTCGCGCTCGTCGCGACGGGCGTCCTCCGCACGAGGCGCGAGGCGTAGCTAGCGTCCCCAGGCTCTGTCCCACGGACGGGTCCCGGCTCCGGCCGGGGCCCGCTTTGTCGTGTATGTGTAAATTGGGGACAGTCCCCAATTAACAGAAGCTTCTTATATCAAAAATGTGTGTGAATCGGGGACTGTCCCCAATTTACAGGTTGGAGCCGCCGAGGCCCATGTAGGTGCGGATGACGGCGTCGCGACGCCGCGTGCCGGCGGGGCAGATCTTGTCAAAGGCGGGCATGATACCCTTGTAGATGGCGATGACCTGGAGCCGCTTGGCAAGCCCCGCCGCAGAGGCGCGCGACTCCTCGAGCTGCCCGCGAATCTCGTCGAGGTAGGGCGAGCGCATCGCGTAGTGCCAGAAGAGGTCGGCGCGGTCGGCATCGGGATAGAGCCAGGGACGGTTGTCCGGCCCGGCGAAGTGGATGATCGCGGGGTCGGCCGCCGCCTCCTCGTACTCGGCGCGCACGTCGGCCGGCGCGTTGGCCACGATGTGGGTGCGCCGCAGGTGCTGCCAGTCCATGAGGTAGTTCCAGCGCATGTGCACGCGCACGTAGTTGCCGTCCACGACCTTGTTGAGCACGTCCTGGTCGAGCCAGCGCCACATGCGCTGCGTGGAGAGGGCGAGAAACTCCTCCGGCGTGACGCTCGCGCGCAGCTCGGCAAGGTTCATCAGCAGCACGCCCGCCTGGAAGTAGTCGTGGGGGTCGCGCATGCCGAGCTCGTTCTTGAGATAGGGCCCGACCGTGGTGTCGTAGCCGTCGATCTGGCCGATCGTGTCGGCGTCGCGCGTCGCGGCGAGCGGGTAGCCCGTCACGTCGACGTCGTAGAACTTCGCCACGTCGTCGTCGACGATGAGGTCGGAGTCGAGGTAGATCGCCTTGTCCACGTTGGAGAGCAGCTGCGGCGCAAGCAGGCGGTAGTACGTCTCGGGGCGGAAGTGCCCGTGGTGGGGAAGCTCGATGTCGCCGAGCGCGGCGTCCACGTCCAGAAACCCGATGCCCACGTTGTCCGCCTTGGTCTGGCGCGTGAGCGTGATCATGCTCGCCGGCGAGATGTTGCGCGTGAGCACGATGATGTCGTAGCGCCGTGCCGCGCTCGCGTTGTCCACGATGGACTGGATGGCCACCGAGAGGTACGGGACAAAGTTCTCGCTGCACGCAAAGACGATGACCACGTCGTCCAGCGGCAGGCCGAGGTCGTCGGACGTGCTGGCGAGCATCGTCGATGAGAGCGGGTTTCTCACGTGCGTGGTCTTGCGCAGCGGCTTCATGGGTCCTCGGTTCGGGTGCCTTCAGGGCACCGTCAACTCTACCATTCGTCGCCCCGCCCCTCAAATGCCGAGAAGGACGGCGGCGTTGTCGGCGAGCCCGCGACGGACGTCGCCCGGCTCCTCGCCGCGCTCCTCCGCGATCCCGGCGACGGCGCGCTCCAGGGAGGCCACGAGCTCCTCCGCCCCGCCGCCCGCGCCCGGCGCCTCGGGGAGGTCGGTCTCCGTGAGCAGGAGCTCCGCTGGGAGCACCCGGGCGTACTCGCGCCCCCGGCGCGTGGCGAGCGCCCGCTCGCCGAACGAGAACCGGCACCCCAGCCGCGCCGCCCGCCAGAGCTCCTCCGAGCTGCCCGAGAACCAGTGCAGCACGCAGCGGCAGCGCGCTGCGGCGCCCGTGCGCTCCAGGACGTCGAGCGCGGCCGTGGCGGCGTGCACGGCGTGGACGGAGAGGACCAGGGGCGCGTCCTTGTCGCTCGTCTCGGCGCACACCGCGCAGACCCGCTCGAAGGCGGCGAGCTGCGCTTCCCAGGTGCCCGCGCGCCTCGGCGAGGCGTCGAGCCCGACCTCCCCGACGAGCCGCGCGTCGCCGAGCAGCCCGACGAGGGCCTCCGCCTCGGAGCCGTCGCGGACCCACCACGGGTGCAGTCCGAGCCCCAGGGCCACGTTCTTCTCGCCCCGCAGCGTCTCGCTGACGGCGCGGTACTCCGCAGGGGTCACGGTGACGGCGAGCAGCCCCAGCCCCCGCGCCCCGGCCTCGCGCGCCGCCCGGGCCGGGTCGGAGAACCACCCGAGGTGGCAATGCGTGTCCCAGAGAGAATAGTCCAAGGCCCCTCCGACCCGGTGTGGTATGTTCGCTGGGAAGAGTATAGGAGAGGAGCGGCGATGTTCTGTCCCAAGTGCGGGTCCCAGCTTCCGGACGGCGCCAAGTTCTGTGCGGCGTGCGGCGCCCAGCTCGGCTCCCCTGCGGCGCCGGCCGCCGCGTCCAAGCCCCCGCGCCGCTCGCGCAAGGCGCCCCTCATCGCCGGGATCGGCGCCCTCGTCGTGCTCGTCGCGGCGGGCGTCATCGTCTGGCTCGCCTTCTTCGCGCCCTATGACATAGACGAGAAGAACTTCCCCGACGCCGCCCTGCGCGCCGCCGTCGCGGCCACCTACGACGCCGACCACGACGGCAAGCTCTCCCGCGACGAGGCCCGGGCGGTCACGAGCATGAGCCTCTCGGGCTGCGTGAAGCTCTCGGGGCTCGGGCACATCTTCCCCAACGTCGCGTCCCTCACGGTCACGGGCGGCGCGCTCACGGAGCTCGACACGAGCGACCTCCCGCAGCTCGCGGCGCTCGACGTGAGCTCGGAGCCGCTCGCCGCGCTCGACCTCAGCGGCAACGGCGCGCTCACGAGCCTCTCGGTCCCGGACGCGACGCAGGTGAGCGGCCTCGACGCGACGGGGCTGCGCGAGGTCTGGCTCACCGCCGACATCGTCGAGACGAACCAGGGCGACACGGTCACCTACCACAGCGAGCGCGACGCCGCCGGGCGCGTCACCGCCTGGAGCTTCCAGTGGGAGACGGGGCCCGTCGTCTCGGGCAGCTACACCTACGACGACCAGGGGCGTCCCGCCTCCGTGGCGCTCAACAACTCGCAGTCGGGCGTCACCGAGGAGACCTACGCCTACGACGAGTCGGGCCGCCTGGCCACGATCGTGTCGACGAGCGACTACTCCACGCAGACGAGCACCTACGCCTACGACGACGCGGGCCGCCTGTCCCAGGTCGTCTCGGAGACCGGGTCCACCTCGGCCTCGACCTCGACGACGGCCACCACGGACTATGCCTACGACGACGCCGGGCGCCTCACGCAATCAAAGACGACGAACGTCTTCCAGGGGTCGACCACGGCCTACTGGACGAACTACGTCTACGACGAGCAGGGCCGCCTCGTCCGCGAGGAGACCTGGACTGGCGGCGACCGCCACGGGGACCAGCTCTCCTATGCGGCGATCTTCTCCTATGACGACGCCGGCAACATGGTCGGGACGTCCTACGAGGGCACCTACACCGACTTCCTGATCCCCGAGAGCTTCGTCTACGACGACCAGGGGCGCGTCGTGTCCGCCTCGACCGGCGACCCCACCGGCTCGGTGACGTCGGCCACCTACGAGGCCACCTTCTCCTACGACGACGCGGGCCGCATGGTCGGCGCCGAGTCCGTCTCGACCTACGACGGGCGGGAGCACGTGGACTCCTACCAGGCGACGTACACGCGCCGCTTCGTTGCCAAGGACGCCCCGGACCCGGCCACCGGGTTCAGCCTCATCGCCTACAAGGGGGTCGCCGGCGCCGACACGATCCCGCTCGTGGGCATCACGCACCCGGCGACCGGGGTTGTCCCCGACGGCCTGGAGGTGCCGCCCTACAACGAGAGCGTCTATCGCGGCTACTAGCGAAGGTACGGGGCCCTGCGCCACGGCCCCGCCGTCCTTCTCGCCCGCCCGTCCTCCGGTCCTGCGCGTGCTATCCTGTAGGACTGATATGCACGCGACCGGGAGAGGACGCCCCGTGGAAGAGATGCCCAAGACCTACGACCCCCAGACCACCGAGCCCGAGCTCATCGAGCGCTGGATGAGCGCCGGCTGCTACCAGCGCTCCAAGGGGGTGGGGGACTGCACCGTCGTGATCCCGCCGCCCAACGTGACGGGAATCCTGCACATGGGCCACGCGATGGACGACTCCATCCAGGACACCTACGTGCGCTACAGCCGCATGCGCGGGCGCTCCACGCGCTGGATCCTGGGCACGGATCACGCGGGCATCGCCACGCAGACCAAGGTCGACAAGAAGCTCAAGTCCGAGGGCGTCTCCCGCCTTGAGATCGGCCGGGAGAAGTTCCTCGACGCCTGCTGGGACTGGACGCGCGAGTACGGCGGCACCATCGTCAACCAGATCAAGCGCATGGGCTGCTCGATCGACTTCTCGGACGAGAAGTTCACGATGAGCCCCGAGTTCTCCCGCGCCGTGCGCAAGGTCTTCTGCGACTGGTACCACGACGGGCTGATCTATCGCGGCAAGCGCATCGTCAACTGGTGCCCGAGCTGCTGCACCGCCATCTCGGACGACGAGGCCGAGTACCAGGACGAGAAGGGCCACCTGTGGTACCTCCGGTACCCGCTCGTGGAGCCCGTGGACGGCATCGACCACATCACCGTGGCCACCACGCGCCCGGAGACCATGCTCGGCGACACGGGCGTGGCCGTCTCCCCGCAGGACCCCGAGAAGGCCAAGCTCGTAGGCAAGATGGTGCGCCTGCCGATCGTGGACCGCGAGATCCCGATCTTCTCGGACTGGCACGTGGACGCCGGCTTTGGCACGGGCTTCGTCAAGGTTACGCCCGCGCACGACCCCAACGACTACGCGATGGGCCAGGCCCACGACCTCGAGCAGATCAACATCTTCGACGAGCACGCCGTCGTGGTGGACGGCTACGGCGAGTTCTCCGGCATGAACCGCGACCAGTGCCGCGAGGCCGTGGTGGCGTGGTTTGAGGAGCACGGCCTGCTCGAGAAGGTCGAGGAGCTCGACCACTCCGTCATGCACTGCTACCGCTGCAACACTGCGCTCGAGCCTTGGCTCTCCGAGCAGTGGTTCGTCGCCGTGGACAAGCTCAAGGAGCGCGCCACGCAGGTCGTGCGCGACGGCGAGGTCACGTTCCACCCCGAGCGCTGGACCCAGACCTACCTCACCTGGATGGACAACCTCAAGGACTGGTGCATCTCCCGCCAGCTCTGGTGGGGTCACCGCATCCCGGTCTTCTACTGCGAGGACTGCGGCTGGGAGGACGCCCTCATGGAGGACACGGACACGTGCCCCAAGTGCGGCGGCCGCCACGTCCACCAGGACGAGGACGTGCTCGACACGTGGTTCTCGAGCCAGCTGTGGACCTTCGCCACGCAGGGCTGGCCCGATGACACCTCCGAGCTCGCCGAGCACCACCCCACCAAGGTCCTCGTGACCGCGCGTGACATCATCGCGCTCTGGGTGGCGCGCATGATCATGAGCTCGCTCTACTTCACCGACGAGGTGCCCTTCCACGACGTCTACATCTACGCTACGATCCTGGCCAAGGACGGCAGCCGCATGTCCAAGTCCAAGGGCAACGGCGTTGACCCGATGGAGCTCATGGAGAAGTACGGCGCGGATGCCATGCGCTACAACCTCCTCACGCTCATCACCAACAACCAGGACGTCAAGTTTGACGCCAACATCGACAAGAAGACCCACAGGCTCGTCGACAGCCCGCGCACCGAGCAGGCCCGCGGCTTCGTGACCAAGATCTGGAACGCGAGCCGCTTCGTCCAGATGAACCTCGAGGGCTACGAGCCGGGCGCGCCCGCCGCCGTGACGCCGGAGGACGCGTGGATGCTCTCGCGTCTGGCCCGCGCCGTCGCGCACGCGACCGAGCAGCTGGAGACCTACGCCTTCGGCGACTACGCGCGTGAGATCCAGAGCTTCTTCTGGGGCGACGTCTGCGACTGGTACATAGAGCTTTGTAAGAGCCGCCTGCTCGACGGCGCGCCCGCCGAGCGCCTGCAGGTCCAGCGCAACCTCGTCTTCGTGCTCGACACCTGCATGAGGCTGCTCCACCCCGTCATGCCGTTCGTGACCGAGAGCGTGTGGGATGCCCTTCCCGCGAGCGGGCTTGACGACCACTCCGCCGAGTTCCTCATGGTGGCCGCCTGGCCGGAGCCCGAGCGCTTCGCCGAGTTCGTGAACGAGAAGGCCGAGAAGGACTTTGAGCTCGCCAAGCGCGTCATCTCCTGCGTGCGCTCCACGCGCGCCCGCTACCGCCTCTCGCCCCGTGCCGAGCTCGACGTCTGCGTGCGCTGCTGCTGCGAGGACGCGGCGGTGCTCGCCGGGCAGGAGGGCTTCGTGAAGAGCGTCGGCCACGTCGGCGAGCTGCGCGAGGGCGAGGGCGTGGAGAAGCCCGAGGGCTGCGTCTCCGTGGCCGACGGCGGGCTGGAGATCTTCGTCCACGTGGGCGACCTCGTGGACCTCGCCGCTGAGTCCGCGCGCCTTGCCAAGGAGCTCGCCAAGGCCGAGAAGGACCTCGCGGGCGTTGAGCGCACCCTTGCCAACGAGGGCTTCGTCGCCAAGGCGGCGCCCGCGGTCATCGAGAAGAAGCGCGCTCAGGCCGCCGAGCTCACCGCCACGATCGAGCAGCTCAAGGCTCAGATCGCGGACTTCGCGTAGGCTCTCGCGCGCCGGGGGCGGCGTCGTTCTTCTCGCCCCCGGCGCGCGTCTCCCGGCGCCCCTGGCGCCTGTCCTCTGTCGCCCCGTTCCCGGCTGCCCGTCCCCGTTCTCCGGTCCCCGGTCTTGTGTGGGCAAACTTCTTGAACCATCTGAACCCACATAAGGCATGTCCGGAGCATTTCCGCAGGTAGAAACAGCCCACGTAAGATCCGGAGGGCAAACTGGTTCAAGAAGTTTGCCCACACAAGACCGGGGTGCGCCTCTTGGTTGATTCCCGAGCAGCGGGGGGGGGGTATCATCTCCGCATCTACCGCGACGTTTGGAGGAAGACATGAGCTCGCGCGAGAACGAGGCGGAATCGTACACGGACGTGAACGCGCGGATCGTGGACGCGTGGGTGGCCGATGGCTGGGAGTGGGGGACGCCCGTCAGCCACGAGCGCTACCAGGCGGCGCTGGGCGGTGACTGGTCGATGGTACTCACGCCCACGCGCGAGGTCCCGCGCGACTGGTTCTTCGACGACATGCGCGGCAAGCGCGTGCTCGGGCTGGCTTCCGGTGGCGGCCAGCAGATGCCGATCTTCGCGGCGATGGGCTGCGCGTGCACCGTGCTCGACTACTCCGAGGCGCAGATCGCGTCCGAGGTCATGGTCGCCGAGCGCGAGGGCTACGAGATCCGTGCCGTGCGCGCGGACATGACGCGCCCGCTGCCCTTCGAGGACGGCGCGTTCGACCTCATCTTCCACCCGGTCTCCAACTGCTACGTTGAGGAGGTGCTCCCCATCTGGCGCGAGTGCTTCCGCGTGCTGGCACCGGGAGGGCGTCTGCTTGCCGGGCTGGACAACGGCTTCAACTACGTCATGGACGACGAGGAGGAGCGTGTCGTGCATAGCCTGCCGTTCAACCCGCTCCGCGATCCCTCGCTCATTCCCGAGAAGGACCTCCCGGAGTGGGGCATGCAGTTCTCGCATACTTTGGACGAGCAGATTCGCGGACAGATTCTGGCAGGTCTGCGGATTCTGGACCTCTACGAGGACACCAACGGCGAGGGACGCCTCCACGAGCTGGGCATCCCCACGTTCTGGGCCACCTGCGCTGAGAAGCCCACGGCCTGATGTGCAACAACTCGACTTTCTTAAGCGGACTCTACCTGCAGAAACTTAAGAAATAGCAGGTAGATGACCTGTTTCTGGCGCTTAGAAATTCGCGGTCGTTGTAGGCTGCCGCTCGCGCGCCCCGGCATCCGGACGGTGCGTCTTGGCGCGCGTCGCCGCGAGCACGGCCACCGAGAGCGGCGCGCAGAGCACGGCCGTACCGGGGAAGTTGAGCCAGATGCCCGTGAGTCCGAGCGGATTCAGCACCACGAGCAGCACGAGCGGGAAGACGAGCGCCGCACTCACGGAGATAAGCGATGCGGGCAACGGCTTGGCGATGGCATTCATGTAGCTCTGTGTGGCGAAGGCGAGCCAGCGGAAGAGATACGTGATGGTGAAGAGACCGAGCGCGTCGCGCGAAAGGGCGAGCATCTCGCCCGTGGCGTCGGGCATGAAGAGGGCGATGAGGGCGTCCGGGAAGAGCGCGACCACCGCCACGGCCGCGGCACCGATGGCCGCCGCCGCGAGGAAGCAGCGCTTCTCGAGCGCACGGACGCGACCGTAACGGCGTGCGCCCCAGTTGTAGCTCACGGCCGGCTGCAGCGCATCGCAGGTTCCGTAGAAGAGCGGCTGCGCGAAGCCGTCCACGAACATGAGCACGCCGTAGGCGGAGACTGCGGCCTCGCCGCCGAGACGTACGAGGACGGCGTTGATGACGATCGAGGCTATGCGCTGTGCCACGTTGTTGAGGAAGGTGGGGCTTCCGCAGGCGAAGACACGCTTTACGAGATCGAGGGTGAAGCGCGGGTTGCAGAAGGCGAGGGTCGCGCGCCGCATGACGAAGGGAGCGAGGGAAAACACCAGGCAGATGACCATGGCGAGGCTGCAAGCGAGCGCCGCCCAGATGCCCCAGCCAAGAACTCCGAGGAAGAGCACTTCGAGTACAAGCGGGATGGCCGACATGAGCACGCAGAGGGCCATGTTCGCCTTGAGGTAGCCCGAGATGCGCATGTAGTTGTCCGTGGCATAGAAGAGCGTCGTGAACGGGGAACAGAGCGCGTATACGCGCAGGTAGTCCACGGCAAGCTCCGCCAGCTCATCCGTCGCGCCCATGAGCGACATGATGAGGGGCGCCCGGCGAAGAGCGCCGCCCCCAGTGCGGTGCCGAGCCCCACGATGAGCAGGACGGAGCAGGTGAAGGCGTTGTTGGCCTCCGCGCGCTCGCCGCGGCCGAGCAGCAGCGAGATCACGACCGACGATCCCACGCCGATGAGGTCCGACACGGCGAAGTTGATGACCACGAACGGCATGGCGAGGTTCACGGCGGCAAAGGCGGTCGTGCCGAGGTACTGACCCACGAAGATGCCGTCGAAGGTCTGGTAGAGGGCGGCTGCGAGCATGCCGATGGCGCTGGGTATGGCGGCCTTGAAGAAGAGGCGCGTGGGCGGGGTCTTTGCGAAGAGCTCGTCAGAGGTCACCGCGCGCCTCCCTCGAGCGTGCCGAGACGCGCGCCAAGGAGGCCGAGGTAGCGCTGGCTGAGTGAGACGAGCGCCGTGCGCTCTTTGGGCGCCAGGTCCGCGAGGGCGGCGCGCTCCGCGTCGATGAGGGGGTCGATGACGCGCTCGACGGTCTTCTCGCCCTCCGCAGTGAGGTGTACGGCCTTGTCGCGCCTGCTGCCGGTCGCGGGGGCAAGCGCGACGAGCCCCTGCGCCTCGAGCCGCTTGAGCGCGGAGTTGATGGTCTGCGGGGGATAGTGCCAGTCCGCGCAGATGGCCGCCTGTGTGAGGTTGTTCCCGCCAAGGCGGATTACGTACAGGAGTCACAGCGCGGCGTCCGAGACGCCCGCGTGGCGCGCGTAGGCGTGATAGAGCTGCTCGAGCTCTTTGCTGGTGCGGTTGTAGGTGATGTGCAGGTCGTTCGTCTTCGGCACGATTTAGCCTCCCAAATTATCCGAAATCGGATAATAACGAAGAGGATTACATCCGATTTCGGATGATATGGAAGGGGTAAATCGTGTCGCCCTACAACAACCTCGATTCTCCAAGCACCGAAAACGGCCCATCTGCCTGCGCCAATTTGCATCTTCGCAGGTAGATGGCCGCTTAGGAAATGCCGCCTGTTGCATGTTGCGGCGTCAACCTGACCCGTGATGTGCGGTTATCATCCTGCATGTGATGAGGGGGCGACATGCGAGGAGGAGCCATGAACTACCGCAAGCTGGGCAACACGGGGCTCGAGGTGAGCGAGATCGGCTTTGGCGGCGAATGGATGGACCGCTCGCCCGAGGAGACGCTTGCGGTGGTGCGCGCCGCGGAGGAGGCGGGCATCAACATTCTCGACTGCTGGATGAACGATGCCACGCGCCGCTCCAACCTGGGTGACGCGCTCCGGGAGCTCGACAGCCGCGAGCGCTGGGTCATCCAGGGGCACCTGGGGTCGGTCACGGTTGACGGGCAGTACACGCGCACGCGCGACCTCGACCTAGTGAGGCCGGCCTTCGAGGATCTTCTCGAGCGCTTTCACACCGACTACGTCGACTTGGGCATGATCCACTACGTGGACAAGGTTGAGGAGTACGAGCGGATCGTTCTGGGCGACAGCCCCTTCATGCGCTACGTACGCGAGCTGCGCGCGGCGGGCACCATCCGCCACATCGGTCTCTCCACGCACAACACCGAGGTCGCGCGACGCGTTGCCGAGAACCCCGAGATCGAGATGATGCTCTTCTCGGTGAACCCGGCCTTTGACATGATGCCCGCGACCGAGAACCTCGACGACCTCTTTGGCGACTACACGGGCGTGGGGGAGGGCGGCATCAACGCCGACCGCGCCGAGCTCTACGCGCGCGCCGAGGAGACGGGCACGGGCATCACCGTCATGAAGGGGTACGCCGGCGGCCGTCTGCTCGACGCGGCGACCTCGCCCTTCGGCGTGGCGCTCACGCCCGTGCAGTGCATCCACTACGCGCTCACGCGCCCGGCGGTAGCGAGCATCATGGTGGGCTTCTCCACGCCCGCGCACGTGGTCGAGGCCGTTGCCTACGAGACCGCCTCTGCCGAGGAGCGCGACTATGCGAGCGTGCTCGCCGGGGCGCCGCGCCACGCCTACCTGGGTCAGTGCACCTACTGCGGCCACTGCGCGCCGTGCCCCAAGGGCATCGACATCCCCACGGTCAACAAGTTCTACGACCTCGCCGCCCTGCACAACGAGGTACCCGATTCTGTGCGCGACCACTATCGCGCGCTCGATGCCCATGCGGGGGATTGCATCGCCTGCCACGCGTGCGAGGGCCGCTGTCCCTTTGGCGTGAAGGTTGCCGACAAGATGGCCGCGGCGGCGGGGCTCTTCGGGCTCTAGCGAGAGGCGCAACGAGTGCGCGCGGGGAGGGGCTCAGCGAGAGAGCCGTGGTAGCACGCGCTCGATGAGCTCAGAGCCCTTGCCCTGCCCGTCCGTGCGATACACAAGATAGAACGTCGCGCGGGCGCTGGCGTCGCTGAGCGGGACCGCGACGCGGGCAACGTTTTCGGTCTGATGCGATGTATACGGCGTTGCCGCCTCGGTGCTAAACGCGAGAGCATCGCTCGTGGAGAGCAGAATCTCAAACATCGAGCGATCCTCCTGCCAGAGGAATGTCGCATGCGGCAGCTCGCGCTCGACGATGCTGCGCCAGAAGCCGATGTTGGTGTATATGAGGAAGGTCTCGCCGTCGATGTCGCAAAAGCGCAGCGTCTGTTTGCTCGCGAGCGGGTGCGTGCGCGGCAGGAGCGCCGAGAGGCTCTCGGTCATGATGGGCTGCGAGATAAAGCCGGGGAGCACGAGCGGGTTGAGCGTGATGGTGGCATCGAGCGTGTCCTCCATAAGTCCGCGGCGCAGATGCTGCTCATCAAGGGATTCCGAAGCGACGATGGTGCCGGGCGTTGTCTCTACCACGAGCTGCGTGACGCGCCAGAGCGGGGCTGGAGCGCAGGTGCCGATCCTCAGCGTGCGTCGGCGCGTCTCGAGCGAGGACAGTTCGTCTCGCATGCGCCGATAAGTGCGGAGCAGGTCGTCGGCGTAGTCTGCCGCGATGCAGCCCGCCTCGGTGAGCGCCGACCTGTTCGCGGTGCGGCGCAACAGGCCGCAGCCAAGCTCGTCCTCAAGCCGCCGGATGGAGCGGCTGAGCGCAGGCTGGGACATATGGAGCTCGGCGGCGGCGCGGGATATGGATCCCGTTCGTGCGACGCAGGCTATGTGCTCGAGCTGCTCGATGGTCATGGGTGTCTCCCGTGTTCTGGTGTGTCCTTCTCAGTATGCACGTTATGCATGCTAACTGCTCGAATGCGTAGGGCGCGGCATTCGCTTTTCGCAGCATGATGGTGGGGTCAAAGGACGGTGCGATTAGGCGAGAAGGGAATCTACCATGGCAAACGTTCAGACCGTGACGCTCAACAACGGTATCGAGATGCCGTGTGAGGGCTTCGGGGTGTTCCAGGTACCCAACCCTGCGGTATGCAAGCAGGCGGTGCTCGACGCCATCGACTGCGGCTATCGCCTCATCGACACGGCGGCGGCCTACATGAACGAGGAGGCGGTGGGCGCCGCCATTCGCGAGAGCGGCGTGCCTCGCGAGGAGCTCTTTGTCACCACCAAGCTCTGGGTGCGGGACGCGAGCTACGAGGGTGCCAAGGCGGCGCTCCAGACCTCGCTTGACAAGCTCGATCTTGACTACCTGGACCTCTATCTCATCCACCAGCCGCTCGGTGACTACGTGGGGGCCTGGCGCGCCATGGAGGAGGCGTACCGCGCTGGCACCATCCGCGCCATAGGCGTGTGCAACTTCTATCCGGCGCGCTTGGCGGACTTCTGCGAGACCGTCGAGGTGACGCCTGCCGTGAACCAGGTGGAGCTGCACCCGTTCTTCTCACAGGAGGCGGCGCTTGCCACGATGCGCGAGTACGGCGTGGTGCCCGAGGCGTGGGGTCCCTTCGCAGAGGGCAACCACGGCATCTTCACGCACCCCGTCCTCATCGCGATCGGCGAGAAGTACGGCAAGACTGCGGCTCAGGTGGCTCTGCGGTGGAACATCCAGCGCGGTGTGGTGGTTATCCCCAAGTCCGTGCACCGCGACCGCATGGAGCAGAACATCGACGTGTGGGACTTCGAGCTTACCGCAGATGACATGGCGCAGATTGCCGAGCTCACCCTTGACCACAGCGAGATCGTGAACCACGACGATCCGGCGTTTGTGAAGATGCTCCACGGCGTGAGCAGCGTGAGGACTCGTCTTTAGCGTCGCAGGCGGACAGGGGACGCTTTGCTGGGAGCATCGATGCTGCCGGCAGAGCGCCCCTTTCCGGAACGTGTGAATCGTTTGAGCTACACGCGCACCACGTAGCCGTCCTTGCGCGGGGCGGCGGTGGGCTCGGGGCCGTCGGCGTAGCCGAGCGCGATGGCGCCCACGCCGCGAAGCGTCTCAGGAAGACCCCAGTCGCGCAGGAGCGCCTTGCCCTCCTCGCTGTCGAAGATCTCGCGCTCGCGGTGGATCCAGCAGCTGGAGAGGCCCACGGCGTGCGCCGCGAGCATGAGGTTCTCGAGCACGCAGGAGCCGTCCTCCACGAAGGTGCCGCGTCCGCCGTCGGCGAGCACCACCACGATGGCCGGCGCGCCGTAGTACGGGTCGGTTTCCTTGCCCATGACGGCGGCGTTGAGCGCGCGCAGGCGCTCGCGGGTCTCGGGGCTCGTCACGGCCACGATCACCGGCGACTGGTGCCCGCCGCCCGTGGGCGCGTAGGTGCCCGCCTCAAGCACGGTGTCGAGCAGCTCTTGGGGGACGGGGTCCGCCTTGTAGCTGCGCACGCTCCTGCGCGTCTTGATGAGGTCGATGAGATCGCTTGCCATACGCTGCCCTTTCTCTCGCCGGAAACCGCGATATAGAAAAACCGCCCATCTGCCCAAGGACAGGTGAGCGGCGAAAAGATGATGGCGGCATCCGGAAAAATCCGCTGGGATTTCCGAGCCCCATTATGGGCACTCCCCACGCCGTGTCAAGCGTCGACAAGAACTTCTCGCCCCTGCTTGACTTCCGCAACCAAGGCCCGTACAGTCAGTTCGTCTAAAATCGTGTGGACTTTTCTGGGCGCAAGCCACCTTTTTGCCGCACAACGGAGCTCCGGTTGTGCGGCTTTTTGCGCCGTCAATCACGTGATGACGCGCCAGCCTCCCTCCGAGAGCCCGAGACGCACAGGGCCGAAGCCTCGCGTTGCGGGGCGAGAGGAGGAACGGCTATGGAAAACGTGATCGATCGGCCGATGCTGTCTGCGGGGATGGCGCCCTCGGGACGCCGCCGGGCGGTGGCGGCACTCCAGGTGTTCGCGGGCGGCGCCTGCTATGGGGCGATGGCGACCACCTACAAGCTCGCCTACGCGGCGGGCTTCACCTCCGCGCAGGTGGTTGCAAGCCAGGCGTGGTTCGGCTTCCTGTTCTTCGGGCTCGCGGTGCTTCTCGGCCGTCTGCGCGGTGTGCGGTGGCAGCGTCTTTCCGGCAAGCAGGTGCTCAAACTCATGGGGCTCGGTGCCCTCACCTGCACGACCTCGATTCTGTACTGCTACGCCATGAGCGTGCTGCCCGCACCGGTGGCGCTCACGCTGCTCTTCCAGTTCACGTGGATGGGGCTCGTCTGGCAGACCATCATGACGCGCCGAGCTCCGCGCTTCGTGGAGGTCGTCTCGGCGGCGGTCATCGTGTTCGGCACCGTGTTCGCGAGCGGCGTCTACAGGACGGGGCTTGCGGGCTACGACCCGGTGGCCCTCCTCTGCGCGCTCGGCGCCGCCGTGACCTGCTCGCTCTTCGTGACGCTCTCCGGTAAGGTGAAGGCCCTCTGCTCCAACGAGCAGCGCGGCCTCGTCGTGTGCCTGGGGGCGGGCGTCATGTCGCTCACCGTGTGCCCGGACTACCTGGTGTCGGGCGTCGTCTTCCAGGGCATCCTGCCCTTTGCCGCGGTCGCGGGCTTCTTCGGTCTCATGTGCCCCGTGCTGCTCTTTGGCCTGGGGTCGCCACACCTGCCCGCCGGCCTCTCAACCGTCATGGCCGCTGCGGAGCTTCCCGCGGGATTGTTCATCGCCATGGTCGTGCTCGGCGAGCCGCTCGGCGTCGTCGAGTGGCTGGGCGTGGTGGTGATTCTCGCGGGCGTGTGCCTCGCACAGGCTCCGAGCCTTCTCTCACGGCATACAATGCGGTGAGGCCATGCCGAAGGGCCCCGAGCGCGATGCCGTGGGGTTCCATCGGTGGCCCGATCTGCCGGGAGAGCTGCGGGCGCCCGCTTACGCGCAGACCGGCTCCGCGAGCACCGTCCCCTCAGGGAACGCGTGGCGGAAGACCCAGCGCGAGAGCGGGCCCGCCACCAGCAGGTTCCACGGCAGCGCGGCGACGAAGTTCCACGGGATGTTCGCGATCCACGTGGGCAGGATCATGGCCGGGTCGCCCACGTGCGTGAACGCCTCGAGCGCGCCGTAGAGCGACATGAAGAGCACCATGGGGAAGACCATCATCGTGCTGATGGCCAGCGTGATGGCAAGGCGGCTGCTCTTGCCCGGCGTCACCAGGAAGCGGAACGCAAACCACTTGGCAAACCGGCTGGCGAGAAGAACGTCCAGCAGCATCGCCACCACGTAGGCCGGCGGGAAGCCGAGCCATGCGTCGGCCAGCGTTCCGGTGCCGAAGCTCCAGCCATGCACGCGAGCGACGTTGTAGACGGACATCCAGAGCACCATGCAGAAGCACATGATGATCGTAAAGATGAGGCTCTCGCGTTTGTTGGTGGGCATGGGGGCAGACCTTTCTCGACGGGACCCGCAGGGCGGGCGAATGCGAGGAGCTACCCTACTAACTTTCCACGTCGCGCGTAAGCGGTGATTTTGTGGCGGACGCCCCTGCGCGACAGATGCCCCGGAGGGTTCTGTCGCACGCGGCTTGCGTCACGCCCACCCCAGGAGGTCGCGGATCACGCGGCTGGCGAGCATCTGGCCCATGATGGGGGGCAGGTAGCTCATCGTGCCCAGGAGCGACCCCTCGCGCAGCCACTGCTCGTCTGAGATGCGCTCCATGCGGACCGGCTCCTCGTCCGAGAAGAGCACGCGCAGGCCGCGGATGCCTCGGCGGCGGCACTCCTTTCGCATGACGCGCGCGAGCGGGCAGTTGACGGTGTCCTCGATGGCGGCGAAGTGCAGGCGACAGGGGTCGAGCTTGTTGGCGCCGCCCATCGCGGAGAGCTCGGGGACGCCGCGCTCCTGGCACCACTGCGCGAGGCGCAGCTTCTGGGCCACGGTGTCGATGGCGTCCACCACATAGTCGAGCGGCCCCAGCCCGTCCATCTGCTCGGGCAGCGCGTTCTTGTCGAGAAACGCGGTCACGGCGGTGACGTCCGCCTCGGGGTTGATGTCGAGCGCCATGGCGCGCATGACCTCGGCCTTGGGGCGGCCGACGGTGCTCGTGAACGCGAGCGCCTGGCGGTTAAGGTTGCTCGGCGCCACCACGTCGCGGTCCAGGAGTACGAGGTGTCCCACGCCGCCTCGGACCAGCGCCTCCGCGCAGGAGGATCCCACGCCGCCGAGACCGATCACGGCCACGCGGGCCTCGCCCAGCCGCGCCAGCCCCTCGTCACCGATGACGAGCCTCAGCCTGTCCGTCGCCGTCTCTGCCACGCCACCTCCTGTGAATTGGGGACAGTCCCCAATTTACACAACTCGCACGTTTCGGGTTTGCGTCGCATTCATCTATCAGCGCTTTACTCTGATAGAGTGCAGCGCAACGAGGGAGGTCAGCATGCACAGAGAGTTTCTGATGGGCAACGAAGCCATGGCCGTGGGCGCGCTCGCCGCGGGCGTGAACGTGGTGGCCGGCTACCCGGGCACGCCGTCGACCGAGGTCCTTGAGGCCGTGGCAGGGCGTCGCGGCGAGGGCGTCTACGTGGAGTGGTCCGTGAACGAGAAGGCGGCGCTCGAGGTGGCGGCCGGCGCGGCCTATGCCGGGGCCCGAGCGCTCGTGACGATGAAGCAGGTGGGCCTGAACGTCGCCTCCGACCCGCTCATGAGCCTCTCCTACATCGGCGTCAAGGGCGGTCTGGTGGTCCTCGTGGCCGACGACCCCGGTCCCATCTCGTCCCAGACCGAGCAGGACACGCGCACCTTTGCCGCCTACGCCAAGCTGCCGATTCTCGACCCCTCCAGCCCGAGCGAGGCCTACCAGATGATGGGGGAGGCCTTCGACCTCTCGGAGGAGCTGGGCTGCCCCGTGATCGTGCGGCCCACCACGCGCGTGGACCACGGCTACGAGGACGTCGAGGTGGCGGACCCGGATGAGTGGGAGCGCCGCGAGCCCGAGGGCTTTGTGCGCGACCCGTCCCGCTGGGTCATCTTCCCCGCGCTCTCCGTGCGCGCCCACGCCGCCATCGAGGCGCGCGACGCGGAGCTCGCGGCGCGTCTCTCCGGCTACGCGAGAAACACCGTGACGCAGACGGCGGGGCCCGCCGCGCGCCCGCGCCTCGGCGTTGCCACGCATGGCATCAGCGCGACCTACGTCGCGGAGAACCTGGGCGAGGGGGACGACGTCCGCGTTCTGCGCGTGGCCACGCCGTACCCCTTCCCGGAAGACCTCGCTGCCGCGTTCCTCGACGGCCTTGATGAGGTCCTCTGCGTGGAGGAGCTCGACCCCGTGATAGAGCGCGCCCTCGTCGCGACCTGCGGTCGCCGCGGGCTTACGGTAAAGATTTGCGGCAAGCTTACCGGCGACATCCAGCCCTCCGGCGAGAACACCGTCGAGAGCGTGGGCCGCGCGCTCGACGCCTTCCTCGGCCGCCAGACGGCCGTCGTTCCCACCCCGGCGCCCCCCACGCTTCCCGTGCGTCCGCCGGTCCTGTGCGCCGGCTGCCCGCACCGGGCGAGCTTCTACGCCGTCAAGCGTGCCATGCGCGGCCGCAAGACGCTCTTCTGCGGCGACATCGGCTGCTACACGCTCGGCAACGCTGCGCCGCTCGACATGGTGGACACGTGCCTGTGCATGGGCGCGGGCATCAACATCGCGCAGGGCGTGACGCACGTGGAGCCGGATACCGCGGCCTTCGCGTTCGTGGGTGACTCCACCTTCTTCGCCTCGGGCATCACCGGCGTGGTGAACGCCTTCTACAACCAGGCCAACATGACGCTCGTCGTGCTCGACAACTCCACCACCGCCATGACTGGCCATCAGCCGCACCCCGGCACGGGCCGCACGATGATGGGACAGGTTGTGGAGAAGGTGAGCATCGAGCGCGTCCTTCTCGCCATCGGACTCACCACCGTGGAGACCGTGGACCCGCTCGACCTGGAGGCCGCCGTCGCCACCGTGCGCCGCGTCGCGGACGAGCCGGGCGTCAAGGCGATCATCTTCCGGAGCCCGTGCGTGGTGCTCGCCAAGCCGCAGGCGAGAAGCACGGTGGACGTCGAGAGGTGCGTCGGCTGCCAGCGCTGCGTGCGCGAGCTGGGCTGCCCCGCCCTCGTGCCCGACGCCGCGACCGGCAAGGTGGCGATCGACGCCGCACAGTGCACGGGCTGTACCCTCTGCGAGCAGATCTGTCCCACGCACGCCATCTCGGGAGGTGAGCGCCTGTGAGCACCAACGTCATCCTCGCCGGCGTGGGCGGCCAGGGCGCCGTCCTCGCCTCCAAGCTGCTCGCGCGCGCCGCGATGGGGCGGGGCCTTCCCGTCAAGACCGCCGAGACGATCGGCATGGCGCAGCGGGGCGGCTCCGTCTTCAGCCACGTGCGCATCGGCGCCGGCGCGTGCTCGCCCCTCATCGGACGCGGCCGCGCGGACGCGATCGTGGCCTTCGAGCCCGCCGAGGCCGCGCGCCAGCTTCCGTTTCTGCGCGCGCACGGCATGGTTGTCACGAGCGACGCGCCCGTCGTGCCCGTCTCGGCGTCCACGGGCGGCCCGGCCTACGACCTGCCCGCCATCAGGTCCTACCTGCGCGAGCGCGTGGGCGAGAAGAACCTCGTGGTCGTGGACGCCGCCGCGGCGGCCTCCGAGCTCGGCACCGCCAAGGCACTGAACGTCGTCCTGCTCGGCGCCGCCGCCCGCGCCGGCGCGCTCGGCCCCGTCACCGCAGACGACCTCGCCGACGCCGTGCGCGCCCTCGTGAGCCCCCGCTTCCTCGACCTCGACCTCCGCGCCCTGCAAATTGGGGACAGTCCCCAATTCACATAAAACGTTTCTGCAAATTGGGGACTGTCCCCAATTGACAGGGGAGACAAGCATGAAGATCAGTGAGTCCCAGCTCAAGCTCGTGAACGAGCAGGTCCAGCGCCTCGTGGCGTCGGGCAACTACTTTGGCCGTCGCCTCCAGGAGGCGGGCGTCACCGAGGTCCGCACCGAGGAGGACTTTCTCGCGCTGCCCTTCTCGGAGAAGGAGGACCTGCGCAACTGCTACCCGCTCGGCGTCGCCGCCGTGGACGAGCGCCAGATCGTGCGCATCCACTCGAGCTCGGGCACCACGGGCACGCCGGTCATCATCCCCTACACCGCGCGCGACCTCGACGACTGGGCCGAGCAGTTCCGTCGCTGCTACGAGCTCGCCGGCATCACGGCCGACGACCGCATCCAGATCACGCCGGGCTACGGTCTGTGGACCGCCGGCATCGGGTTCCAGGCCGGCGCCGAGAAGCTCGGCGCGATGGTCGTGCCGATGGGCCCCGGCAACACCGAGAAGCAGCTGCAGTTCATGGTGGACCTGCAGACCACGGTCATCGGCGCCACGTCGAGCTACGCGCTGCTGCTCGCCGAGGAGGTGGAGCGGCGCGGCATGCGCGACCAGATCGCCCTCACCAAGGGCGTCATCGGCTCGGAGCGCTGGGGCAAGAAGATGCGCGACCGCGTGAAGGCGGGCCTCGGCATCCAGATCTACGACATCTACGGCCTCACCGAGGTCTACGGCCCCGGCATCGGCATCTCCTGCGACGCCGAGGACGGCATGCACTACTGGGACGACTACCTCTACCTGGAGATCGTCGACCCCGCCACGGGCGAGCCCGTGCCGGACGGGGAGTGGGGCGAGATCGTCATCACCACGCTCGTCAAGGAGGGCGCGCCGCTCGTGCGCTTCCGCACGCACGACCTCAGCCGCATCATCCCGGGCGCCTGCCCCTGCGGCTGCCCCTACCCGCGCATCGACGCGCTCCAGGGCCGATCCGACGACATGGTCAAGATCCACGGCGTCAACGTCTTCCCGCGCCAGATCGAGGAGATCCTCCAGACGTTCCCGGCGCTCTCGAGCGAGTACCAGATTCGCCTCTCGCACCTCGAGGGGCGCGACACCATGCGCATCTACGTGGAGACCGACGGCACCCAGGACTTCCTGGAGACCGCCGACGCCGTCGCGCACGAGGTCAAGCGCCGCATCGGCTTCACGCCGCTCGTGAAGGTCGTGGAGCTCGGCGTGCTGCCGAGAAGCGAGAAGAAGACCCGTCGCGTCTTCGACGAGCGCTACGAGTAGCCCCGCGCCGGGCCCACCCCGCGCCCCCGGACGCCGTTCGCGTGCCCCATGCGACCGTCGGCGGATGAAGCGGGGAGGGTTCCCGGCCTCCGTACATGCGAGTGTTAACGTACTCATGACAAGGCGCGCTCGAGACGCGCTCGGGGAAACGGGGAAAGGAACCCAACATGGATCTGACTCGTCGCAACTTCGTGAAGGTCTGCGGCCTCGGTCTCGCGGGCGCCGGCACGGTCGCGCTCGTCGGCTGCGGTGACGAGGGCGGCAACGGCGGCGGCTCGGGCGAGTCCGTGCCCAACAACCAGAAGCCGGTCATCTTCTTCAACCGTCAGCCGTCCAACTCCACCACGGGCGAGCTCGACATGGCTGCCCTCAGCTTCAACGAGAACACCTACTACGTCGGCTTCGACGCCACGCAGGGCGGCGACCTCCAGGGCGAGATGGTCCTCGACTACATCAAGAAGAACGCCGCCGAGCTCGACCGCAACGGCGACGGCATCATCGGCTACGTCCTCGCCGTCGGCGACATCGGCCACAACGACTCCATCGCCCGCACCCGCGGCACCCGCAAGGCGCTCGGCACCGGCAAGGAGGTCGACGGCAACATCGACCCCACGCCCGTCGGCACCAACACCGACGGCTCCTCCGAGATCGTCCAGGACGCCACGATCACCGCCGACGACGGCAAGGAGTACACCATCCGCGAGCTCGCCTCGCAGGAGATGAAGAACCAGTCCGGCGCCACCTGGGACGCCGCCACGGCCGGCAACGCCCTCCAGTCCTGGTCCTCCTCCTTCGGCGACCAGATCGACGTCGTCGTCTCCAACAACGACGGCATGGGCATGTCCATGTTCAACGCCTGGTCCAAGGACAACAACGTCCCGACGTTCGGCTACGACGCCAACTCCGACGCCGTCGCGGCCATCGCCGAGGGCTACGCGGGCACGATCTCCCAGAACCCCGCCGTCCAGGCCTACCTCACGCTCCGTCTGCTCCGCAACGTCTTCGACGGCGTTGACATCAACACCGGCATCGCCACCGCCGACGACGCGGGCAACGTCATCTCCGAGGATGACTACGTCTACAACGAGGAGCAGCGCTCCTACTACGCGATGAACCTCGCCGTCACCGCGGACAACTACCAGGACTTCACGGACTCCACCACCCTCTACGAGACGGCCTCCAGCCAGCTCGACGAGTCCAAGAGCCCGAACAAGAAGGTCTGGCTCGACATCTACAACGCGGCGGACAACTTCCTGTCCTCCACCTACCAGCCGCTGCTCGAGAAGTACGACGACCTGCTCAACCTCACGGTCGAGTACATCGGCGGCGACGGCCAGACCGAGGCCAACATTACCAACCGCCTCGGCAACCCGAGCGAGTACGACGGCTTCGCCATCAACATGGTGAAGACGGACAACGGCGCGTCCTACACCTCGCTGCTCCAGTAGTGAGCCCATGGTGACAGGCCGCTGACACACACGGAGCCATCGGAGGGAGGAGGTCACGCTCCTCCCTCCTCGTGCGTCTGGCGTTCTTGTCTTTTGAGGTTTTCCCGAGGCGCCGAGGGGCGCCGCGAATAGGCAAAAGGGGTGAAACATTGGCTGACAACAAACAAGACGACGTCATCTTGTCGATTCAGGGCATGAGCAAGTCGTTCGGGCGCAACCGGGTGCTGAACCGCATCAACCTCAACGTCCGGCGCGGCACGGTCATGGGCCTCATGGGCGAGAACGGCGCGGGCAAGTCCACGATGATGAACTGCCTGTTCGGCACCTATCAGAAGGACGAGGGCACCATCCTGCTCAACGGCAAGGAGGTCGCCTTCTCCGGACCCAAGGATGCGCTCGAGAACGGCATCGCGATGGTGCACCAGGAGCTCAACCAGTGCCTGGATCGCAACGTCGTCGACAACCTGTTCCTGGGGCGCTTCCCCACCAACGCGCTCGGCGTGATCGACGAGGGGCGCATGCGCAAGGAGGCCTCCGACCTCTTCCGCAGGCTCGGCCTCACGGTTAACCTCAGCACGCCGATGCGCAACATGAGCGTCTCGCAGCGCCAGATGTGCGAGATCGCGAAGGCCATCTCCTACAACGCCCAGGTCATCGTCCTGGACGAGCCTACCTCCTCGCTCATGACCCAGGAGGTCGAGAAGCTCTTTGCGATGATGCGCATGCTCAAGGAGCAGGGCATCTCGCTGATCTACATCTCCCACAAGATGGACGAGATCTTCGAGATCTGCGACGACGTCTCCGTGCTGCGCGACGGCGAGCTCGTCATGACCAAGCGCATCGCGGACACCAACATGAACGAGCTGATCTCCGCGATGGTCGGCCGCTCGCTCGACAACCGCTTCCCGCCGGTGGACAACACGCCCGGCGAGCCGATCCTCTCCATCCAGCACCTCTCCACCAAGTACGCTCCCTACCTCTCCGACATCACCTTCGACGTGCGCAAGGGCGAGATTTTCGGCCTCTACGGCCTGGTCGGCGCCGGGCGCACGGAGCTGCTCGAGACGATCTTCGGCATCCGCACGCGCGCGTCGGGCCGCGTCTACTTCCGCGACCACCTCATGAACTTCTCCAACGCCCAGGAGGCCATGGACTACGGCTTTGCCCTCATCACCGAGGAGCGCAAGGCCAATGGCCTCTTCCTCAAGGGCGACCTGACGTTCAATACCACGATCGCCAACCTCGGCCACTACAAGTCGGGCATCGCGCTCTCCAAGCCCAAGATGGTCAACGCCACCAACGACGAGATCAAGACCATGCACACCAAGTGCATGGGCCCCGACGACCTGATCTCGTCGCTCTCCGGCGGCAACCAGCAGAAGGTCATCTTCGGCAAGTGGCTCGAGCGCGCGCCGCAGGTCTTCCTGATGGACGAGCCCACCCGCGGCATCGACGTCGGCGCCAAGTACGAGATCTACGAGCTCATCATCAAGATGGCGAAGGAGGGCAAGACCATCATCGTGGTCTCCTCCGAGATGCCCGAGATCCTCGGCATCACCAACCGCATCGGCGTCATGTCCAACGGCAGGCTCTCCGGCATCGTCAACACCAAGGAGACGAACCAGGAAGAGCTCCTTCGCCTCAGCGCCAAGTATCTGTAAGGGGGATAACCTATGGCAACCGCAATACTCACACCCGAGGAGGAGCTGGCGCTGCGCAAGCCCATCGACGAGCACGTCGGCGCCATCCAGGCTAAGATCGACGCGCTGCGCGTCGACGGCACCGACAAGGTCGTCTCGCTCCAGGGCTCGATCGACGACGCCAAGCGCGACAAGATCCTGACCAAGGACGAGCGCTCCCGCGCCATCGCCGCCTACCAGAGGGACCTCGAGAAGGCCAAGTCCGTCGAGAGCAAGAACAAGGCGCAGGTCGACTCCCTCATCAAGGAGGCCGTCGCCTACCTCTCCGCCCACTACGAGAAGGACTACCTCTCAGCGGTCAAGCAGAGCTGCGCCGCCGAGCGCGTCGTCGCCAAGCAGAACTATGACAAGCGCCTCGCCGAGCTCGAGAAGGAGCACCAGGCCAACCTCGCCAAGCTCTCCGACAGCGCCGAGGTCAAGGACGAGAACTACGTCTACAAGAACCGTCGCTTCGACGCCAAGCTCGAGTACGAGAAGGCGCTCCAGGCCATCAAGGACCGCGGCCACGAGGCCTTCACCTACCGCTACCACCTGATCGACATGCTCCGCATGTCCAAGTTCACCCTCGCCGAGTCCCAGGCGCAGCGCTGGGAGAACTACAAGTACACGTTCGACCGTCGCCAGTTCCTGCTGCGCAACGGCCTCTACATCGCGATTCTCGCCGTCTTCATCGGCCTGTGCGTCGCGGCGCCCGTCGTCAAGGGCACCCAGCTCCTGACGCCCAACAACGTGCTCAACATCCTCCAGCAGGCCTCGCCGCGCATGTTCCTCGCGCTCGGCGTCGCGGGCCTCATCCTCCAGACGGGCACCGACCTCTCGATCGGCCGCATGGTCGGCATGGGCATGACCGCCTCGACGATCATCATGCACCAGGGCATCAACACCGGCACCGTCTTCGGCGTGGCGTTCGACCTCACCTCCGTTCCCGTGATCGCCCGCATCGTGCTGGCCCTCGTCGTCTGCATCGTGCTCTGCACCTTCTTCGCGACGATTGCCGGCTTCTTCACGGCCAAGTTCAAGATGCACTGGTTCATCTCCACGATGGCCAACATGCTGATCATCTTCGGCCTGCTCACCTATGCGACCAAGGGCGTCTCCTTCGGCTCGATCGAGCCCACGATCCCGAGCATGGTCATCCCCAAGGTCAACGGGTTCCCGACGATCATCCTGTGGGCCGTCGCGGCCATCGCCATCGTCTGGTTCATCTGGAACAAGACTACGTTCGGCAAGAACATGTACGCGGTCGGCGGCAACCAGGAGGCCGCTGCCGTCTCCGGCATCAACGTCTTCTGGGTCATGCTCGGCACCTTCATGCTCGCTGGCGTCCTCTACGGCTTCGGCTCCTGGCTCGAGTGCATGCGCATGACCGGCTCCGGCTCCGCGGCCTACGGCCAGGGCTGGGAGACCGACGCCATCGCGGCCTGCGTCGTCGGCGGCGTCTCCTTCACCGGCGGCATCGGCAAGATCTCGGGCGTCACGATCGGCGTGCTGATCTTCACCGCGCTGACCTACTCGCTCACGATCCTCGGCGTGGACACGAACCTCCAGTTCGTCTTCTCCGGCATCATCATCCTGCTCGCCGTCACGCTCGACTGCCTCAAGTACATCCAGAAGAAGTGACGCCGCGCGGCTGACCCTCCCCCTCGGACCCGTCCGGACCTCGTGCCGGGCGGGTCCGCTTTTGTCGGGGCGTGTCCCCATTGCGTCCGGGAATTGGCGGGGTTGTTCCGGAGGGTTCCGAGAATCGGCGTTCCTGTCCCGACGGGTTCCGGGAATCGGCGTTCTTGTCGCCCGCGTGTCCGGAAATCCGGGAGGTTGCGCGCCCGGACGCCGCTCGTTCCGCGCAACCCCGGAGATTCCCGGAAGCCTCTGGAACAAGCCCCGCAGTTTCAAGATCGCAGGGCGACAAGAACGCCGATTCCCGGACACAACGAGAAGGGCCCCGCGAACGGGGCCCCGTACGGAACGGACTTTCCGGCGCGCGGCCTAGACCGTCGAGAAGCGATACACGATGGTCTGCGAGTAGGGGCGTCCCGGCTCACAGACAGGCTGCGGCCAATCGGGGTGATGGGGCGCATCCGGATAGAACTCCGGCTCGAAGGCGAGGCCGTGGCGCGGCCGGTAGGAGGCCCCGTCTTTGGTGAGCGGGGCGTCGTCCTCAAGCCAGTTGCCGGTGTAGAGGTGGGCGCCCGGCATGGTGATGAGGACGTCGAGCGCGCGCCCGCTCGCGGGGTCCTCGGCGCGCATCGCGTGGCGCGGCTCGCCGCCCGGCTCCCACCCGCGCACGCAGAGGCAGTGGTCGTAGCCACGGGCGCGCGCGAGCTGCTCGCAGTCCGCCTCGATGTCGGCCCCGAGCGCCTTGGGCGCGCGGAAGTCGAAGGGGGTCCCGGTCACGTCGCGGACCTCGCCCTCGGAGACCGAGTCCTCGCGCAGGGGGAGGAAGGCGTCCGCGTCCACGGAGACGACCTCGTCGAGCACGCTGCCGGCGTCGTGCCCCGCGAGGTTCACGTAGGCGTGGCTCGTCATGTTCACGTACGTCCTCGCGTCCGTGGTGCACCCGAAGCCGATGCGCAGCTCCACGACGCCGTCCTCGGGCTCGCTCAGGTCGTAGGACGCGGTGAACGTGCGTTTTCCGGGCAGACCCAGCTCGCCGTCCGCGAGGGCGCAGCTGAGGCGCAGCGCCTCGTCGCCCTCGGTCGATCCGACCTCCCAGAGGCGCTTGTGCAGGCCATGCATGAGGTCGGAGTGGAGGTTGTTCTCGCCGTGCGCCCCGTCGTTTCCCGGCAGGTGGTAGACGACGCCGTCGATCGGGACTTCGGCGCGGTCGGTGCGGTTGGCCATGGGGCCGATGACGCCCCCGTAGCACGCGCCGTTCTCGCCGGCGTAGCCCTCCACCGACGCAAAGCCGAGAAGGACGTCGGCCGTGGCGCCGGTGCGGTCGGGGACGTCTATCCCGACGAGCGTCGCGCCGAAGTCCGAGACGCGCACGCGCGCGTGCTCGGAGCGGAGCGTGTAGACGTGGGCCTCGGCGCCTGCGGGCGTCGTGCCGAACGAGGAGACCTCCATGCGTGCTCCCTTCCTGTCGCAGGCGGGCGGATGGGCGCCGCTCGCCGCCTGCTCCCGTGCGGACCCTAGGCAGATGTTAACGTACACATAGGGCGGGTGCACCGGTCGCGCGCCCCGTTTGCCGCCAGGACGGCGGAACAGCTCGCAGACGGTCGGGGAGGGGACGGATGGAGAGGATCGAAGGCTCGGCTGCGGACGCCCGGCCCGTCTCCATGGCCGAGGTCGCCCGGGCGGCGGGGGTCTCGCAGCAGACCGTGTCCCGCGTGGTCAACGGTCAGGCCAACGTCAGCGAGCGGACGCGGGAGCGCGTGCTCGCCGCGATTCGCGAGCTCGGGTTCAGGCCCAACTTCGCGGGCAAGTCGCTGCGCAGCGGGCGCTACAACTCGCTGGGGCTGTGCCTCTACAACGTCGACCAGTTCGGCAACCTCGCTACCATCAAGGGGATCCTCTCCGCAGCGGGCGAGATGGGCTACGCCGTGACCACGCTCGAGATGGACGACCGCGTCCCGCTCTCGCTCGCCGAGGCAACGCGCCGGATGATGGCGCTGCCCATCGACGCCCTCATCATCAGCATGAGCATCAAGGCGAGCGACTTCGAGCGCTTCACGCCCCAGCCGGGGCTCTCCACGGTGCTGCTCTCCATGTACGAGCACCCGCTCTGCACGACCGTCGACTCGGACCAGTACGAGTGCTCGCATCTCGTCATGGAGCACCTCTTCGCGCACGGCCACCGAGAGATCCGCTTTGTCAGCGGGCCCACCTACTCGGTGGATTCGGTCTTCCGCGAGAAGGGCTGGCGAGACGAGCTCTTCGCGCGCGGCCTCTACGTCAGCGAGCCGCTGCGCGGCGACTGGACCGCCGAGAGCGGCTACGAGGCAGGCGCGCGGCTCGCCCGCGACCCGAGGGTGACCGCCGTCTACGCGGCCAACGACCAGATGGCGGTCGGCATCTGGACGGCGCTTCGGGACGCCGGCAGGCGCGTCCCCGAGGACGTGAGCGTCGTGGGGGTGGACGACTCGCTCGAGCGCACCCTGCCGCGCCTGCACCTGACCACGGTCCGCTTCGACCTGTTCGGGCGCGGGCGCACGGCGGTCGAGCACGCGCTGCTCGGGTCCGCGCCGGGCTACCAGCCGGTGGCCATCCGCATCCCGCCCGCGCTCGTCGAGCGCGACAGCGTGGCGGACGCGCCCTGAGCCCCGAGCCGCATGCGTCCCCGCGCCGCGTTATAGTAGTCACAACTGTGGCGACGTACGAGAGGGACGACTATGGCCGAGTACAAGTCCGACATCCAGATTGCGCAGGAGGCGGAGATGCTGCCCATCTCCGAGGTCGCGGCGCGGGCGGGGCTCACGGAGGAGATGCTCGAGCCGTACGGCCGCACCAAGGCCAAGGTGGACATCCACTCCCTCGCCGACCGTCCCGCCAAGGGGAAGCTCGTCCTGGTCACGGCCATCAACCCCACGCCCGCCGGCGAGGGCAAGACCACCACGTCGGTGGGCCTCGCGGACGCGATGAACCGCCTCGGCCACCAGACGATGCTCTGCCTGCGCGAGCCCTCGCTCGGGCCGGTCTTTGGCATCAAGGGCGGCGCCGCAGGCGGCGGCTACGCCCAGGTCGTCCCGATGGAGGACATCAACCTGCACTTCACCGGCGACTTCCACGCCATCGGCGCGGCCAACAACCTCTGCGCCGCGATGCTCGACAACCACATCAAGCAGGGCAACGAGCTGGGCATCGACCCGCGCCGCATCGTCTGGAAGCGCTGCGTGGACATGAACGACCGCCAGCTGCGCAACGTGGTGGACGGCCTCGGCGGCGTGGCCGACGGCACGCCCCGTCAGGACGGCTTCGACATCACCGTGGCCTCCGAGGTCATGGCGGTCTTCTGCCTCGCGACCGACCTCGCCGACCTCAAGGCGCGCCTCGGCCGCATGGTGATCGCCTACACCTACGACCGCAAGCCCGTGACCGTGGCGGACATTCGCGCCGAGGGCGCCATGACGGCGCTGCTCAAGGACGCCATCAAGCCCAACCTCGTGCAGACGCTCGAGGGCAACCCCGCCTTCGTGCACGGCGGCCCCTTCGCCAACATCGCCCACGGCTGCAACTCCGTGGAGGCCACGACGACGGCCCTCAAGCTCGCCGACTACGTGGTTACCGAGGCGGGCTTCGGCGCGGACCTCGGCGCCGAGAAGTTCCTCGACATCAAGTGCCGCGCCCTGGGCGTGGCCCCCTCCGCCGTGGTCCTCGTGGCCACCGTGCGCGCGCTCAAGTACAACGGCGGCGTCCCCAAGACCGACCTCGCCGAGGAGAACCTCGAGGCGCTCGAGGCCGGCCTGCCCAACCTGCTGCGCCACGTCTCCAACATCAAGGACGTCTGGGGCCTGCCGGTCGTGGTGGCCATCAACGCCTTCCCGACGGACACCCCTGCCGAGCTCGCCCTCGTCGAGCGCCGCTGCAACGAGCTCGGCGTGAACGTCGCCCTCTCCGAGGTTTGGGCCAAGGGCGGCGAGGGCGGCGAGGCCCTCGCGAACGAGGTCGTGCGCCTCTGCGAGGAGCCGTCGGACTTCCGCTACGCCTACGAGCTGGAGGGCGGCATCGCCGACAAGATCGAGGCGATCGCCACGAGGGTCTACCACGCGGACGGCGTGGACTTCACGGGCCCGGCCCGGCGCCAGCTCGCCCAGCTCGAGGAGCTCGGCTACGGCAACCTGCCCATCTGTATGGCCAAGACCCAGTACTCCTTTACCGACGACCAGACCAAGCTGGGCGCGCCGGAGGGCTTCCGGATCACGGTCCGCAACCTCCGCGTCTCTGCGGGCGCCGGCTTCATCGTGGCCCTCACGGGCGACATCATGACCATGCCGGGCCTGCCCAAGGTCCCGGCCGCCGAGAAGATCGACGTCACGCCCGACGGCCGCATCGTCGGCCTGTTTTAGGCCCAGCGCACGAGGAGGGATGCCCGTGGACGAGAGGCTCACGGAGCTCAGTTGCGAGGAGTTCGCCGACCGGCTCGCCTCGGACGAGAGCGTTCCCGGAGGGGGCGGGGCGGCGGCGCTCGTCGGCTCGCTCGCCGCCGCGCTCTGCTCGATGGCGGGGTCGCTCACGGTGGGAAAGCCGAGGTTCGCCTCGGTCGAGCCCGAGGTGCGCGAGATCATGGAGGACGCGGAGGACGTGCGCTTCCGCCTGCTTGAGCTCGTCGGCGACGACGCGGCGGGCTTCTCGCCCGTGCTCGAGGCCTACGCGATCCCGCGCGACGACCCGCGCCGCGCCCCCGCGATCGAGCGGGCGGTCCGGGGCGCCTGCATGGCGCCCCTGGCGATGATGGGGGAGTGCTGCCGCGCGATCGTGCTGCTCGAGGAGATGGAGGGGCGCTGCTCGCGCCTGCTCGCCTCGGACGTGGCCTGCGGCGCGCTGCTCGCCGCCGCCGCCCTCCAGGCGGCGAGCGTCAACGTCTTCGTCAACACCGCCGCCCTGCCCGCCGACGACACCACCTCGAGCATCGAGTCCGCCTGCGCGGAGATGCTCGACGAGTTCGTCCCGCGCTCGCGCGCCGTCGCGCGCCGGCTCGCGGAGAGGTCGGTCCGGTGACGGCGCGCCTGCTCCGGGGAGCCCCGGTCGCGAAGGCCCTCTCCGAGGGGCTCCGCACGCGCGTGGACGCGCTGGCGGCGCGCGGCGTCACGCCGACCCTCGCCGTCGTGCGCGTGGGCGAGCGGCCCGACGACCTCGCCTACGAGCGCGGGGCTCTCAGGCGCTGCGAGGGCGTCGGCGTGGCGACGAGGTCGCTCGTCCTTCCCGCCGACGTGAGCCAGGAGGTCCTTCTCGGCACGATCCGGGACGTGAGCGCGGACGACGCGGTCCACGGCTGCCTGCTCCTGCGGCCGCTGCCCGCGCACCTCGACGAGGACGCGGCCTGCGCCGCTCTTGACCCCGCCAAGGACGTCGACGGCGTGACCGATGCCTCCCTCTGCGGGGTCTTCTCCGGCCGCGAGGTCGGGTTCCCGCCGTGCACGGCGGAGGCGGTGCTCGCGGTGCTCGATCACTACGGCTGCGAGCTCGAGGGCGCGCGCGTCGTCGTCGTGGGGCGCTCGCTCGTCATCGGCCGGCCGGTCGCGATGATGCTTCTGGCGAGAAACGCCACCGTCACGATGTGCCACACGCGCACCGTCGACCTGGAGGGCGAGCTCCGCCGCGCCGACGTCGTGGTCGCGGCCGCCGGGCACGCCGGCGCCGTCCGCGCGGGCGCGCTGCGCACGGGGCAGGTCGTCATTGACGTGGGCATCAACTGGGACGAGGGGAGCGGCTCGCTCGTCGGCGACGTCGACCCCGCCGCCGAGGGCGTCGTGGGCGCGATCACGCCCGTCCCGGGAGGGGTCGGGTCGGTGACCACGGCGGTCCTCGCCGCGCACGTGGTCGAGGCCGCCGAGAGGAGCTGCCGATGAGGCTGGTTGGGTCTGTCAACGGGCGCGTGGGCGCCGAGGGGGAGTTACATGTCTGACGATCACGCACGCGCGACGAACGCCCAGGGGTTCCGCCCGATCGACCGGCCGCGCGTCGAGGCGGCGGTGCGCGAGCTGCTGCTCGCGGTGGGGGAGGACCCCGACCGCGAGGGGCTTCTCGGCACGCCCGACCGGGTGGCGCGCGCCTGCGAGGAGATTCTCGGGGGCATGCAGGAGGACCCCGGCGCCCATCTGCGCAAGCAGTTCCACGAACCGGGCAACCAGGAGATGGTGATCGTCAAGGACATCCCGTTCTCGTCGCTGTGCGAGCACCACATCCTGCCCTTCACCGGCCGCGCGCATGTCTGCTACATCCCGCGCGATGGCCGCATCACGGGGCTCTCCAAGATCGCGCGCTGCGTCTCCGGCTACGCGCGGCGCCTGCAGGTCCAGGAGCGTCTCACCGGGCAGATCGCCGACGCCCTGGTCCGCGAGCTCGACCCGCTCGGCGTGCTCGTGGTCCTGGAGGCCGAGCACACGTGCATGACCATGCGCGGCATCCGCGCGGCCGGCGCGCTGACCACCACCTCGGCGGTGCGCGGCTGCCTGCGTGACCTCAAGACCCGCGAGGAGGCCCTGCGCCTGCTCGGGCTGTAGCGTCTGTCTGCGAGCGCCCGGACGGGGAACGTCCAGCGCTCGGACAGCTTGCCGAGAAGAACGCTCGGCAAGAACTCGCGGCGGACGTTCCCCGTCCGGGCGCTCGCCGCGCGTCATACGTTCCCGGTTTTCCTCGCAGCGGGTTCGCGGGCATATCCCGCCGCGAGTTCTTGCCGCGCCCTCTGCGGCAAGCTGTCCGAGCGCCGGGGTATGCCCGCGAACCCCACCATACGAGAAGAAATGGAGATGGCTGTGTACAAGGTGCCGTTTGAGGTTCCGGAGACGACGTATGCGGAGGCGCTCGCGCATGTGCGCGGGGCGCTGCGCTTTGGCATCGAGCCGCTGCTGGAGACCGTGGAGGACATGCTCGCCGAGCTGGGCGACCCGGACCTGGCCTTCGAGTGCGTGCAGATAGCAGGCACCAACGGCAAGACGTCGACCGCGCGCTACACGGCCGCGATCCTGGCGGGCGAGGGCCGGCGCGTCGCCCTCTACACGTCACCCGAGCTCGTGAGCTACACGGAGCGCATGGAGGTCGGCGGCGCTCCGGTCTCCGAGGAGGCCTTCGCGCACGGGGTCGCGGCGGCGCGGCTCGCCGGCGAGCGCGTGAACGCGCGGCGCGCGGCGGCCGGCGAGCGCCCCTACGACGTCACCGAGTTCGACCTGCTCACGGTCGCCGCGATGGTCGTCTTCGCCGAGGCGGACGTGGACGTGACGGTGCTGGAGTGCGGCCTCGGCGGCCGCTGGGACGCCACCTCGGCGGCCAAGTCCATCCGCGCCGTCGCCGTGACGGGCATCGGGCTCGACCACATGAGGATCCTCGGGAACACGCTCGAGGAGATCGCGGGCGAGAAGGCCGCGATCATCAAGCCCGGCCGCGCGTGCGTCCTGGGGGCCGGCACCGCCGAGCCGGCGAGCGTGAACGAGGTGTTTCTCGCCCGGTCGCGCGAGGCCGGCGTCACGCCCGTCCGCCCCGGCTTCGAGATCACCAAGCGCCCGCACCGCCTCGGCGCGCCGCTCGAGCTCACCGTCACGACGCCGCGTGCGACCTATGCCGAGCTCGCGGCGCTCAAGCCCGCCTACCAGGCCGCCAACATCGCCTGCGCCGTCGCGCTCGCCGAGGCCTACCTGGGCCGCGCGCTCGACGCGGAGGCGCTCTTCACCTCGGTCGTCCGCTGCCCGACGCCGGGGCGCTTCCAGCTGCTGCGCCCCGAGCCGCCCGTGCTCATCGACGCCTGCCACAACCCGCAGTCGGTCGAGGCGTTCCTCACGGCGGTGGCCGACGTCGCGCCGGAGCGCGACGAGCGCCCCGTCCTTCTCGCCGCCGTGCTCGCGGACAAGGACGTGGCGGGCATCGTGCGCCTCCTGGCCGAGGCGTTCCCGCGTGTGGCCGTCACGCAGACCGCGAGCCCGCGCGCGCTGCCGGCCGCCGAGCTCGCCGAGCGCTTCGCCGCCGCCGCCGCGGAGGTCGTGGGGACGTATCCGACGGTTGAGGCCGCCGCGTCGGCATTGTGTGAAGAATCGTACGTCGCATGCGGGTCGATCACCCTCGCGGGGGAGCTTGCGGGCCTCTTCCGGTAGCTTTTGCTACAATCCCGTTTGAATGTGGCGGCGCGACGCCGCGCCCAAAGTCCGAAGGAGTCCCCGACATGCAAGAACTTCTCGACCAGCTCATCACGCCCGAGGTCCGCATGGTCCTCTACCTGATGGTCGTGTGCGTCGTCATGCTCTACATCCTCTCCATCGTCTACGTCATCCGCGACGCCCAGCGCCGCGGCGCGGAGCCCTGGTGGATGTGGGCCATCATCTCCGTGATCCCCATCGTGGGCCTGCTCGCCTACGTCATCCTGCGCCCGAGCTCCTACCTCATCGACCGCGAGGAGCAGGACCTGGACATCGCCCTGCGCGAGCACCAGCTCTCCCACTACGGCATCTGCCCCAAGTGCGGCGCCCCCATCGACCGCGACTTCGTGGTCTGCCCGATTTGCAACACGCAGGTCCGCAACGTCTGCCCCACCTGTCACCGGCCGCTGAACGCCGACTGGAAGGTCTGCCCCTACTGCCGCACCCGCATTCAGCAGTAGCGGCGCACGTCCTGCACCCTGCCTGAGAGGGCCCGTTCGCGCGGGCCCTCTTCTTGTGCTCGGCGACCCGCCCGGACAATCGTGCCTCCTCGCGCATATCGCGCGCCCACTTGTGGTAAACCTAGGGGTGCAACCAAGACGAAGGGTCCAGATGCAGCGCATCGCCGCACATATCGCTCGAACGCAGACTATCTAGGCGTCTGTCCATCCCGGCCGGCAGGCCCCGGGCAGGCGCCGCATATCGCTCGACGTCGCACAGGCGGCGTGCGGGCGTTTTTCATGTTCACGCCCCCTGCAGAAAGGTGCATCCCATGAAGGTCCTGTACAACGACGGCCACATCGACGAGTGCCCGGCCGACGAGGTCACCCACGTCGTCCGCCACAGCGCTGCCCACATCATGGCCCAGGCCATCAAGCGCCTCTACCCCGAGGCCGACTTCGCCTACGGCCCGGCCACCGACAACGGCTTCTACTACGACGTCGACCTGCCCGAGGGCACCAAGGTCTCCGAGGAGGACTTCCCCGCGATCGAGGCCGAGATGAAGAAGATCGTGAAGGAGAACCTCAAGTTCACCGTCTTCGAGCTCCCGCGCGAGGAGGCCGTGGCGCTCATGGAGGAGCGCGGCGAGAAGTACAAGGTCGAGCACATCGGCGACCTGCCCGAGGACGCGCGCATCACCTTCTACCAGCAGGGCGAGTACGTCGACATGTGCGTGGGCCCGCACCTCACCTACACCAAGGCGCTCAAGGCCTTCAAGCTCACGGGCGTCTCCGGCGCCTACTGGAAGGGCGACAAGAACAACAAGATGCTCACCCGCATCAACGGCACCGCCTTCGCCACCAAGGAGGAGCTCGACGAGCACCTGCGCCTGCTCGAGGAGGCCAAGAAGCGCGACCACCGCAAGATCGGCCGCGAGATGGACATTTTCATGATGCGCGACGAGGCCCCGGGCTTCCCGTTCTTCCTGCCCAACGGCATGACCCTCAAGAACGAGCTGCTCCAGTACTGGCGCGAGATCCATCGCGCCGCCGGCTATGTGGAGATCTCCACGCCGATGATCATGAGCAAGGAGCTCTGGAAGACCTCCGGCCACTGGGACCACTACAAGGACAACATGTACTCCACGATCATCGACGACGAGGAGTACTGCATCAAGCCGATGAACTGCCCGGGCGGCGTGCTCGTGTACAAGAGCCACCCGCACAGCTACCGTGAGCTGCCCATCCGCGCCGGCGAGATCGGCCTGGTGCACCGTCACGAGATGCGCGGCGCGCTGCACGGCCTCTTCCGCGTGCGCTGCTTCAACCAGGACGACGCTCACCTCTTCGTGCGCCCGGACCAGCTCACCGACGAGATCGTGGGCGTGGTGAACCTCATCGACTCGGTCTACGAGAAGTTCGGCTTCACCTACCACCTGGAGCTCTCCACGCGCCCGGAGGACTCGATGGGCTCCGACGAGGACTGGGAGCGCGCCGAGGCCGCCCTGCGCCTGGCGCTGGAGAAGCTCGGCAAGGACTACGTGGTCAACGAGGGCGACGGCGCCTTCTACGGTCCCAAGATCGACTTCCACCTGGAGGACTCGCTCGGGCGCACCTGGCAGTGCGGCACCGTGCAGCTGGACTTCCAGATGCCGCTCAACTTTGACCTGGAGTACACGGACGCCGACGGCTCCAAGAAGCGCCCGATCATGCTGCACCGCGTGTGCTTCGGCTCCATCGAGCGCTTCATCGGCATCCTGATCGAGCACTTCGCCGGCAAGTTCCCCACGTGGCTCGCGCCCTGCCAGGTGAAGGTCCTTCCCGTCTCCGAGAAGAGCCGCGACTACGCGCGCGCCGTCACCGAGCGCCTGGAGGCGGCCGGCATCCGCGCGGTGCTCGACGAGCGCGACGAGAAGATCGGCTACAAGATCCGCGAGGCGCGCTCCATCGACCGCCCGCCCTACATGCTCATCCTCGGCGAGAAGGAGGTCGAGGCCGGCACCATCTCCGTGCGCGACCGCTCCAACGAGACCGTCACCCGCGACCTCGACGAGTTCATCGCCGACGTCACGGCCGAGATCGCCGAGCGCCGCTAGGCCCGGCCGAACGCGGTGGGCGAGAAGAACCTCGATCTTGCGGCCCTCCAGACGCTCTCGTCCCAGCTGGGGCGGGAGCGCTGGAGGGCCCTCTCTGACGCGGCGCAGGTGGTAGCCAACTACCTCGCGTGCCATCCGCGCGTGGAGGCCGTGCGCTACCCCGGCCTCAAGTCCGACCCCGACTTCCCGCGCGCCGCGAACACCCTCGTGGGCGGCTTCGGCCCGCGCGTGGCCTATCGGGCGACGGGGGAGTGGCACCTCTGGGAGGCCGACGGGCGCGACGCCCGCGACCAGGTCATGGACCTCGAGGCCGCGCTCGGGCGGAGGTGAGCCCGTTCCCCGCCCGGCGGTGGCGCTCGCTTGGCAAAAACGCCGCGCTCGCCGTCGGTGGGCGAGCGGCCGCGGGGTCATGCTATACTCAACCATGTATGCGCCCCGTGTGCATGCTGGTCCGAACCACCACGCTTTACCTTGTCCTTTGTACGACCGTGCTGCGATGCGTCGTCACACGGTCCGAGAAATAGGAGGAACGCATGGCAGAGATCGTCAGGACCCCGATCGACAGCGTCGAGGCGCTGCAGGAGCGCATCAAGGAGATGCGCGTCGCGCAGGCCGAGTTCGCCAAGTTCACCCAGGAGCAGGTGGACAAGATCTTCTATGAGGCCGCCATGGCCGCCAACAAGGCCCGCATCCCGCTGGCCAAGATGGCCGTCGAGGAGACCGGCTACGGTGTCATGGAGGACAAGGTCATCAAGAACCACTATGCCTCCGAGTACATCTACAACAAGTACAAGGACATGAAGACGTGCGACGTCATCTCCGACGACCCCGCCTTCGGCTACAAGCAGATCGCCGAGCCGCTCGGCCTCGTGGCCGCCGTCATCCCGACGACCAACCCCACGTCCACGGCCATCTTCAAGACGCTCATCTGCCTGAAGACCCGCAACGCCATCCTCATCTCGCCGCACCCGCGCGCCGGCAAGTGCACCGCCGAGGCCGCCCGCATCGTGCGCGAGGCCGCCGAGGCCGCCGGCGCCCCCAAGGGCATCATCGACTGGGTCGACGTGCCCTCCCTCGACATGACCTCCGAGCTCATGCGCTCGGCCGACATCATCCTGGCCACCGGCGGCCCGGGCATGGTCAACGCCGCCTACTCCTCCGGCAAGCCGGCCCTCGGCGTCGGCCCGGGCAACAACCCCGCCATCATCGACGACACCGCCGACATCGAGCTCTCCGTCAACTCGATCATCCACTCCAAGACCTTCGACTACGGCATGATCTGCGCCACCGAGCAGAACGTCATCGTCCTCGACAAGGTCTACAACAAGGTCAAGGCCGAGTTCCAGAAGCGTGGCTGCTACTTCCTCCAGGGCGACGAGATCGCCAAGGTCGGCAACACCGTCATTGTCAACGGCGGCGTGAACGCCAAGATGGTCGGCCAGCCCGCCCCCAAGATCGCCGAGGCCGCGGGCGTCTCCGTCCCCGCCAGCACCAAGGTGCTGATCGGCGAGGTCGAGTCCGTCGAGCCCTCCGAGCCGTGGGCGCACGAGAAGCTCACCACCATCCTCGGCATGTATCGCGCCAAGAACTGGGAGGACGCCCTCTCCAAGGCCGAGCGCCTCATCGCCGACGGCGGCTACGGCCACACGAGCTCTCTGTTCATCGACACGCGCGAGACCGAGAAGATGGCCGAGCACGCCAAGCGCATGAAGACCTGCCGCATCCTCATCAACACCCCGGCTGCCCAGGGAGGCATCGGTGACATCTACAACTTCAAGATGCCGCCGTCGCTGACCCTCGGCTGCGGCTCCTGGGGCGGCAACTCCGTCTCGGGCAACGTCGGCCCGCAGCACCTGCTCAACATCAAGTCCGTCGCAGAGAGGCGTGAGAACATGCTGTGGTTCCGTGTCCCCGAGAAGGTCTTCTTCAAGAAGGGCTGCATGCCCGTGGCCCTGCGCGAGCTCTCCGAGGTCTACGGCAAGAAGCGCGCCTTCATCGTCACCGACTCCTTCCTCTACAAGAGCGGCTTCACCAAGAAGATCGAGGCCTCCCTTGACGAGCAGGGCATCGTCTACTCCAGCTTCTGGTCCATCTCGCCCGACCCCAAGCTCCAGGACTGCCTGCGCGGCCTCGAGCAGGTCAAGGCGTTCGAGCCCGACTGCATCATCGCCATCGGCGGCGGCTCCGCGATGGACGCCGGCAAGATCATGTGGATGATGTACGAGCACCCCGAGGCCAAGTTCGAGGACATGGCCATGGACTTCATGGACATCCGCAAGCGCGTCTACACCTTCCCCAAGATGGGCGAGAAGGCCTTCTTCGTGGCCATCCCCACCTCCTCGGGCACCGGCTCCGAGGTCACGCCCTTCTCGATCATCACCGACGCCGAGACCGGCACCAAGTGGCCCATCGCCGACTACCAGCTCCTGCCCAACATGGCCATCGTCGACACCGACAACATGATGACCCAGCCCAAGGGCCTGACCGCCGCCTCCGGCGTCGACGTGCTCACCCACGCCCTCGAGGCCTACGTCTCCGTCATGGCGTCCGACTACACCGACGGCCTGGCGCTGCGCGCGATGAAGCTCGTCCTCACCTACCTCGAGCGCGCCTATGACGACGGCACCGACGTCGAGGCCCGCGACCACATGGCCAACGCCTCCTGCCTCGCCGGCATGGCCTTCGCCAACGCCTTCCTGGGCGTCAACCACTCGATGGCCCACAAGCTCGGCGCCTACCACCACATCGCCCACGGCATGGCCAACGCCGTCATCCTGACGCGCGTCATGCGCTACAACGCCGCCGAGCGCCCGGTGAAGATGGGCACCTTCCCGCAGTACGACCACCCCAAGACCCTCGCGCGCTACGCCGAGGCCGGTCGCTTCTGCGGTATCAAGGGCCGCACCGACCAGGAGGTCTTCGAGAACTTTATCGCCCGCATCGAGGAGCTCAAGGCTCACGTGGGCGTGCCCGAGACGATCGCCGGCTTCGGCGTCACCGAGGAGGACTTCCTCGCCACGCTCGACGAGATGTCCGAGAACGCGTTCAACGACCAGTGCACCGGAGCCAACCCGCGCTACCCGCTGATCTCCGAGATCAAGGAGCTCTACCTCGACGCCTTCTACGGCCGCGAGCCCAGCTCCTACGAGGACTAGTCCGCACACGTTCTTCTCGTTGCCCAGAAGGAGGCAGCAATGGAACTTTCCGACAGCAAGCAGGTCATCGTCGAGCGCCACAACAAGGTCGTCTACGCTGACGGCGATCGCATCGTCAAGGTGTTCAAGGCCACCAAGCCCGCGTCCGACGTCTTCAACGAGGCGCTGAACATCGCCCGCGTCGCCGAGGCCGGCGTCCGCGTGCCCAAGGTCCTCGAGGTCTCTCAGGTCGCCGACGGCTCCTGGGCCCTCTCCACGGAGTACGTCAAGGGCGTCACCATGCGCTCGCTGATGGACGCCGCCGAGGGCACGCCCGAGTACGACAAGCTGCTCGAGCAGTTCGTGGACTTCCAGATCGAGATTCAGGGCATCCGTGCCACCGACCTCATGAAGGACCAGAAGACCAAGATCGCCGGCATGGTCGGCAAGACGCCGAACCTCGACCCGTCCGTGCGCTACGACCTGCAGATGAGGACTGACCGCATGGCGCCGGGCCACAGCATCTGCCACTGCGACTTCAACCCGTCTAACGTGATCGTGGCCGAGGATGGCACGCTCTACGCCTGCGACTGGACCCACGTCACCCGTGGCCTTCCCGAAGCCGACGCCGCGATGACCTACATCCTCTTCAAGATGTATCACCCCGGCCACGCCGAGGCCTACCTCGACCTCTTCTCCAAGAAGGCCGACGTTGCCAAGCAGAAGGTGCACTACTGGGTGCCCGTCATGGCCGCCGCCGAGCTCTCCCGCGGCCGCAAGGACGCCGAGGAGTTCCTCCGCAGCCAGGTCGACGCCGCGGTCGACACCGACTAGCGCTTGTCGCATCGAGTGGCTTCGGGCCCGTCAGCCTTGCGGCTGGCGGGCCCTTCTCGTGAGGATGGGTCTTCGAGCCGCGCGTTCTTCTCGCCTTGCCGCCCCTCCGTTATTTGTCCTCGGCTTATCTGGGCAAACTATTCGAACCAGATTGACCCACATAGCGACGCCGAGAGACAAAAGCCAAGCTCAGACGTGCCCAGATAGGAACGAGGGTAGCTGTTGGTTGAGAAACTTTGCCCAGACAAGCAGGGGGCGAGAGGGGAGGGGGAAATGTAGCGAGAAGGACGGGCGAGAAGGACGTCGGCTAGCGGCGCTCGTAGGTCACGAAGTCAAAGGCCACGCCCTCGTCGGTGACGCCGCCGGCGCGCGTCTCGCCGACGTGCCAGGAGGGGTCGGCGTCGAGGTCGGGGAAGTACGCGTCGCAGGGGCGCACGCAGTGGTTGCGCGTCACTACGGCGCGCTCGCAGCGGGGGAGGAGCTGCTTGTAGACCTGGCCGCCGCCGATGACCCACGCCTCGTCCTCGTCGGCCACGGCCGCGAGCGCCTCGTCGACCGAGCGGACCACCTCGACGCCCTCGGGAGAGAAGGACGCGTCGCGCGTAAGGACCACGTTGCGGCGGTTCCTGAGCGGCCGGCCACCGGGGAAGCTCTCCAGCGTGCGGCGCCCCATGATGACGGGATGTCCCGTCGTGCACGCCACGAAGTGCCGCATGTCCTCGCGGTTCTCGACGACCATCCCGCCGTCGAGCCCGATGCCCCAGTCGTCACACACCGCCACGATCGCACTCAGCTTGCAGCTCATATCTCATACCTTTCTGCACGGGTAGGCTCGGCGCATTGCCCCGGCGCTCGAACAGCTTGCCGCAAAGAACGCGGCAAGAACTCGCGGCGGGACAAAGCGCCGAGCCCGTCGAGCCGAAACGAGTAGGCGAGAAGGACGTGTCGTCCCGCGCGGAGTTCCGCATGAGCCGGAGGCGACTTAATGTCGCCTCCGTGCGAAGAGGACCTGTTTGAGCACGGGGCGACACGTCCTTCTCGCCGGGCGCTCAGACCGCGATCGGGATGTTCTTTACCTGCGGGCCGTGCTCGTAGTTCTCGACGATCAGGTCGTCGGTCGTGAAGTCGTAGAAGTTCGTGACCTCGGGGTTGAGGCGCACGGTGGGGGCGGGAAACGTCGGCCGGGAGATGAGCTCGCGGACCACCTCAACGTGGCGGTCGTAGATGTGCGCGTCGGCGATCATGTGGACGAGCTCGCCGGCTACCATGCCCGAGACCTGCGCCACCATCATGAGCAGGATCGCGTACTGGCAGACGTTCCAGTTGTTGGCCGCGAGCACGTCCTGGCTGCGCTGGACGAGCACCATGTTGAGCGTGGGCCGGTCCTCGCCAGGCTCCTGCGTCACGTTGTAGATCGCGTTGTAGGCGCAGGGGTAGAGGTGCATCTCGGAGAGGTCGGCAAAGGTGTAGAGGTTGGTCATGATGCGGCGCGAGTAGGGGTTCTCGCGCAGGTCCTTGAGGACGCGGTCCATCTGGTCGTAGTCGCCGTCGGGGTAGTGCGAGACCTGGCCCACCTGGTAGCCGTAGGCCTTGCCGATCGAGCCCGTCTCGTCGGCCCATTCGTCCCAGATGTGGGGCTTCAGGTCGTGGACGTTGTTGGACTTGCGTTGGTAGATCCACAGGACCTCGTCCATCGCGGACTTGAGGGCCGTGCGGCGCAGCGTGAGCGCCGGGAACTCCTCGCGCAGGTCGTAGCGGTTGCACACGCCAAAGCGCTTGATCGTGTAGGCGGGCGTGCCGTCCTCCCAGTGGGGGCGGACCTTCTGGCCCTCGGTGGTGGTGCCGTGCTCGATGATGTCCGAGCACATGGAGATGAAGATGTCGTCGGCTTTGCTCACGCTGGTCTCCTCACGTGTGGGAGAGGGGCTCGCCGCCGGGGAAGCCGTCCTCGTGGAAGTCGCGGTCGGTGAGCTCGTCAAGCGTCTCGAGGTCGTCGGAGTCGAGGGTCGTCTCGTCCTTCTCGGCTATGTCGTTCGCCACGAAGGTCCCGACGGCGCTCACGCAGCTCGACAGGCTCAGGAGCGTCACGGCGAGAAGGGCGATCGCGATCGCAAAGATCACGTACGCGCTGACCCCGGAGTTGCTGTTGTCGGGGTCGGTCGTCCCGCTCGGGCTCTCTATGATCGGCGTCTGCGGGCGCGACGCGGGGATGTTCTCCTCGGGCATGGCCGCTCCTTTCGTCCTGCCCATCATAGCAAGTCGGGGAGGCTAGAGCAGCTGGTCGGCGAAGGCCTCGTCCCAGTAGAAGGCGAGCGTCCGCATGAGGGAGACGTCAGCCGGCAGCCACTCGACGTCGAGGAGCTCGTCGCGCGCGAGCCAGCGGAGCTCGGAGTGGACGCCCGCGCGCGGGGCGGGATCTGCGCCCTCCGGGAGGGTGCAGACGAAGCAGTCCATCGTGAGGTGGAAGTCGGGGTAGTCGTGCTCGACGGTGTCGTAGGGCCACAGCGTGCGCAGCTCGCAGCCGAGCTCCTCGCGTATCTCGCGCCGGAGCGCCTCGGCGGGGCTCTCCCCGTCCTCCACCTTGCCCCCGGGCAGCTCCCAGAGCCCGGCCTGGTCGCCGGAGGCCCTCCTCGCCGCGAGCAGGCGCCCCTCGCGGCCGATGAGCGCGGCCGAAACGTGCACGGTCATCGCGTCTCCTCCCGTCGCATCTCAAAGCGGACGAGCGCATAGGTCGAGCCGGCGTCGTCCGCGAGGTCGACGTCCCACCCGCGCTCCCAGGCGCTGACGCGCGGGACGACCACGTCCCCGAGCAGCGCCATCCTGCGGTACTGCACCGACACGCAGCTCACCGCGCCCGCGTGCCCCAGCTCCGCGAGCGCGTCGCTCGCGAACAGCACGTACTGGGCGTTGTTCACGTGCCGGTTGGTGTCGAGGTGGTGGGGGCGGATCGCGGTCCGCGTGGCGGCGCGCGCCTCGCCAGCGGGGCGCAGGGAGCGCTCGAGCGGCGCCATGCGGGCGCGCGGCTCGTCCGAGAGATAGATCCGCTGGTCGTCCGGGACGTGCGCGACGTGCCCGGCGGCGACGTCGTAGACGAACCACTTGGAGTCGGCCCGCACCAGGTCGCGCCCCGCCGCGTCGGTCATCGAGAAGCACCTCAGCGCGCGCGACCGGCTCATGTCGTAGCACCAGGTCGAGACGCGGACGCGCTCGCCCAGGCGCGGGAGCTCGTCGACCTCGATCCTCCAGGCGGCGAGGATCCAGGCGATGGCGCGCTCCCCGAGGCTCGCGAAGCCCCGGTCGAGCTCCTCCGACTGGAAGGTCGACGCGTCCTGGAGGTAGTTGACCATGGAGGCCAGGGAGAGGCGCCCCGTCTCGTCGCACTCGCTGTAGCGCACGCGGCTCTCGAACGCGTACATGCCCACCCGCCTTTCTCGACACACCCCTAGAACCTTACCAGTCCGCGAGCGCCCGCGCGAGAAAAGCACGATGGTAGAATCGACTGACCGACGAAAGGGGAGGACATGGGCACGGTCAGGTTTGCGACCATCGGTTCGAGCGGCATCTGCGAGCGGTTCCTCGAGGCGCTCGCCGAGGCGGAGGGCGTCGAGTACGTCGCCGCGTACTCGCGCGACGCCGGGCGCGCCCGGGCGTTCGGCGAGAAGTACGGCGCGCGGCTGTTCTTCGACGACCTCGACGCGCTCGCCGCGTGCGACGAGGTGGACGCCGTCTACGTCTCCAGCCCCAACGGGCCCCACGCCGCGCAGGCTCTCGCGATGATCGCCGGCGGCAAGCACGTGCTGGTCGAGAAGTCCCTCGCCTCCAACGAGCGCGAGGCGCGCGAGGTCTTCGACGCGGCCCGCGAGCGCGGGGTCGTCGCGATGGAGGCCATGCGCAACCTGCACGTGCCCACCTTCGCCGCCATCGAGCGCGTCGTCTCCTCCGAGCTCGGCACGGTTCGCCTCGCCACGCTGCGCTTCTCCAAGGTCACCTCGCGCATGGCGCGCCTGCGCGCTGGCGAGCGGCTCAACGTCTTCGACCCCGCGCTCGCGGGCGGCGCGCTCATGGACATCGGCGTCTACTGCGTGGAGCCGGCCGTGGCGCTCTTCGGGCGGCCGGACACGGTGCGCGCGCTCGCCGTCACGGCGCCCGTCCCGGGCTGCGCCGAGGGCGACCCGTGCGACACCGTGGACCTCGCTGGAGAGGCGATCCTCGGCTACGGCGACAAGCTCGTGAGCCTCTCCTACGGCAAGATGACCGACGACCTCCTGCCCTCCCAGGTCGAGGGTGAGGAGGGGACGCTGCTGTGGGACCAGACCTCCTGCCCGGTGAACCCGCGCGTGCACGTCCACGAGGACAAGGGCCTCATCTTCCGCATGGAGGGGATGACCACTCTCCCGGTGCCCGTCGAGGTGCCGGACAACGACATGGTCTGCGAGATTGACGACTTCGTCGCGGCCGTCGCCGGCGACGAGGCGGCGCTTCTCGCCCGCGACCGCTTCGAGCGCGTCACGGTCGACTCCTTGGCCGTCATGGACGAGATACGCCGTCAGGTCGGCGTGCGCTTCCCGGCGGATGCGGTCGCCTAGCGTGATCGCGCGCGCCGACGTCGCGCCCGCCCTGCGGGCGGCGCTGCCCGTCATGCTCGGCTACGTCACGATCGGCGTCCCCTGCGGCGTCATGGCCTCCGAGGTGGGGCTCGGTCCCGCCGTGGCGTTTCTCCTCTCGGCGACGTTCTACTCGGGGGCTGGCCAGTTCATGATGGCGTCGCTCGCGCTCGCCGGCGTGCCGCTCGCCTCCATGATCGCGAGCGTGGCGCTCGTGAGCACGCGCCAGCTCCTCTACTCGGCGGCGCTCTCGCCCTACCTGGCCCGCGCTCCGCGCCCGCTCGCGACGCTCTTCGCCGCGACGGTCACCGACGAGAGCTTCGGCGTCAACCTCGACCGCTTCGTGGCCGACGACGCCTGGACCCCGACGCGCGCGACCATCGTCAACCTCGCGAGCATGCTCTCGTGGGCGCTCGCCAACGCGCTCGGTGCCGCCGTGGGCCCGGCGCTCGCCATCCCGACGGCGATCATGTCGTTCGCGATGACCTCGATCTTCGTGTGCCTGCTCGTCGCGCGGGAGTGGACGGTCGTGACGGTCGTCGTGGTCGCGGTCGCGGCGGCGGTCGTCGCCCTCCTCAAGCTGCTCGGGCTCGGCTCGCTCTCCGTGCTGCTCGGCGCGCTCGCCGGCGTGGCGAGCGGGATGGCGGTCGGGGCCGGGAGGAGGGGATCCCGTGAGCGGGCGTGACTTCCTCGTCTTCTACGTCTGCGTGCTTGCCGTGATCGTGGCGTGCCGCTGCGTGCCCCTGCTCGCCCTCAAGGGCCGGGAGCTCTCCCCGCGCGTCAGCGAGGCGCTGGGCCTCATCCCGCCCGCCGCCTTCGCCGCGCTGGTGGCGAACGACCTCATCGACCCGGTGGCCGGCCTTCCCTGGAGGGCGCTTCTCGCCGCTGGGCTCGTCGTCGTGGTGGCGAGAAGGACCGGCTCGCTGATCTGGTGCGCCCTCACGGGCATGGCGGCGTACGCGCTGCTCTCGCTCGTGCCCTGAGGCGTCCGTTCTTCTCGGCTGGGCTGCGCCGGTCGCGCGGCTACTTGGGGTAGGCGATGACCTCGGAGCCGCCGAAGCGCGACGACCCGTCGTCGGCGGAGCCATAGGGGCTCATCGGGTCGACGACGAGGTTGGCGGCGCGGGGGAGGGCCCGGGCGACGTAGGAGGTCACGAGCCCCGGCGCCACCTCGCCGTCCACCTCGAGCGGGACGGGGACGGACGACTCGATGCGGATCTCGCGGCCCTTGAACGACTCGATGTGGGGCCGGCCGATCGCGTGGCCGGTGCGGTCCACGAGCCCGAAGGCGAGCGGCTTGAGGAGCTGCGCCGCGTCGGCGGTCTCCACGACGATCACGTCGAGCAGGCCGTCGTCCATACGGCAGTCGGGGACGATCTCGATGTCCCCCTGGATCGTGGCGGTGTTGGCCACGAGGCACGTGATGCCGTCGCGCTCGTGGGTGCGCCCGTCCACGGTGATCGTGAAGTGGGATACCGTCGGGCGGGGGTTGGCGAGCGCCGCCGCGAAGTAGGCGGCCTGCCCCATGATCGCCTTGTTGGGGAGCGCCGCCTGCATGAGCTGCGCGTCGAAGCCCGTGCCGGACATGATCGCAAAGCCCCGCGTGCGGGCCTCGCCGCCCTCCGCCTGCCACGAGATCTCGCCCAGGTCGAGACGGGCGGTCTTGCCGACGCGGCAGGCGCGGGCGAGCGCGGAGGGCTCGGGGGCGTTGCCGACGTTGGCGCAGAGGAGGTTGGCGGTCCCCGAGGGGAAGACGCAGACGGGGACCGGGGACTCGCGCAGCTCGTAGAGGAACGAGGAGACGGTGCCGTCCCCGCCCGAGAGCACGACCAGGTCGAAGTCAGCCGCGTCCGCGCACGCCTCGCGCGCGACGAAGTCGTCGTCGAGGACCCTCATGAGGCACTCGTCGCCGGCGTGCACGAGCGAGCGCTGGAACTGGAAGACGGCGTCGGACCCAAAGCCCGACAGGGGGTTGTGGACGATGAGGGTGCGCACGCGAATCTCCTCCCGGGACGCGGCGGGCGTTGGCTATCATAGGGTGGCGGCCCGCAGCGGGCCGCGCCTCCTAGTGTAGCCAAACCCCCGTCGGGGGAGAATCGAGCGACTTGTACCTCTCCACCAAGAACGAGCTCGAGCAGTTCTGCGAGCTCGCCTCCGCGGCGAAGGTGATCGCCGTCGACACCGAGTTCCTCCGCGAGCGGACCTACTTCCCCAAGCTCTGCCTCGTCCAGGTCGCCGCCGGCGAGCACATCGCGGCGATCGACCCCATCCTGATTGAGGACCTCTCGCCGCTCGCGGCGCTTCTCGAGGACCCCTCCGTCACCAAGGTGTTCCACGCCTGCGGCCAGGACCTCGAGGTCCTGCTCGACGGCATGGGGGTCGTCTGCGCGCCCGTCTTTGACACCCAGCTCGCCGCCGCCTTCCTCGGGCTGCGCCAGCAGGTGAGCTACGCCTCGCTCGTCGAGGCGTACTGCGGGGTGCGGCTCCCCAAGGCCGAGTCGCTCACCGACTGGTCGCGCCGCCCGCTCGACCCCGAGCAGCTCACCTACGCCGAGGACGACGTGCGCTACCTCCCCGGCATCTACGAGCGCATGATGGGGGAGCTCGTCGAGCGGGACCGCCTGTCGTGGGTCGCGCCCGAGATGGAGGCGCTCTGCGACCCCGCGCGCATCCGCCGCGACCCGCGCGAGGCCTACCAGCGCCTCCGGCGCGCCGGCTCGCTCACGAGGCGGCAGCTCGCCGTCGCTCGCGAGGCATGTGCGTGGCGGGAGGAGACGGCCGCCCGCCGCGACCTCCCGAGGAAGTGGGTCGCCTCCGACGAGGTGATCGTCGAGGTCTGCAAGCGCACGCCCACCACGCTCGACCGCCTGCGCCGCATCCGCGGGACCGACCAGATCTCCGAGCGCGACGCCCGGTCGCTTCTGGAGGCGGTGGCCCGCGGGACGGCGTGCCCCGCCGAGGACTGCCCCAAGATGGCGCGGCGCGCGCGTCCCTCGGCCGACGTCGAGGGCGTGATCGACCTCATGTACGCCGTCCTGCGCCTCGCCTCGGAGCGCAGCGGGGTCGCGACGCAGCTCATCGCCACCCGCGACGACCTGCTCGACTTCGTCCAGAGCCGCGAGGCGTCGCCGCTCGCGTCGGGCTGGCGCTACGAGCTCGCCGGCTCCACGCTCGAGCGGCTGCTCGCCGGCGAGGTCGGGCTCACCGTCCGCGACGGGAGGATCGAGCTGCTCTGACGGGCGTCGGACTTCTTGTCCGGTCGCATGGGTAGAATGAGCCTCGTACCGGACGATTGGAGATCGACATGCCCCTCTACTACGGGTTCTACGGCGTCGACGTGGGCTACTACCTCGTGGCCCTCGTCGCGCTCGTCATCGGCGGCCTCGCGCAGGCCTACATCCGCAGCACCTACAACAAGTGGTCCAAGGTCCCCGCCAACGTCCCCGGGACCGGGGCGGACGTCGCTCGCCGCATGCTCGAGGAGGGCGGGGCGGCCGGCGTCGGCATCACGCGGGTCGGGGGCACGCTAACCGACCACTACGACCCGCGCGACAACCGCCTCCACCTCTCGGACGACAACTATCGCGGCGCGTCGGTGGCGTCGGTCGCCGTGGCGTGCCACGAGGCGGGCCACGCCATCCAGGCGGCGCGGGGCTTCGGCTTCTACCGGCTGCGCACGGCCCTCGTTCCCGTCGTGAACGTCGCGCAGCAGGGGTGGGTCATCGTGCTACTCGTCGGCGTCCTGATGAACGCGTTCGGGCTCGTGCGGCTCGCGATCGCGCTCTTTGCCGTCTCGGTCGTGTTCCAGCTCGTGACGCTTCCCGTCGAGATCGACGCCTCGCGCCGCGCCGTGGCCTACCTCGGCGAGAACGGCTTCGGCCTCGACGAGCAGGGCGCCCGCAAGGTGCTCACCGCGGCCGCCCTCACGTATGTGGCCGCCGCCCTCACGTCCATCATCCAGCTCGTGTACCTGCTGGGTCGCTACGGCGGCAGGGACGGCGAGTGATGGGCGAGCGTCCCCAGCCCCTGTCGGTGACCGACGCGGTCGCGCTCGCCAAGGGCGCGGTCTCCGCCTGGCCCACGCTCGTGGTGAACGGCGAGGTCTCCGGGTTCAGGGGCCCCAACGCGCGCTCCGGCCACTGCTACTTCGAGGTCAAGGACGACGGCGCGTCGATGAGCGTCATCGTGTGGCGCGGCACGGCGGCGAAGATGGGCTTTGCGCTGCGCGACGGCCTCGCCGTCCAGCTCACGGGCAAGTTCGACGTCTACAAGGCCTCCGGCAAGCTCTCCTTCGTGGCGAGCCGGGTCGAGGCCGCCGGCGAGGGGCTGCTGCGCCAGCAGGTCGCCGAGCTCGCGCGCGCCCTCGAGCGCGAGGGGCTCATGGACCCCGCGCGCAAGCGCCACGTCCCGGCGTTCTGCTCGCGCGTCTGCGTCGTGACGTCGCTCTCGGGCAGCGTCATCGAGGACGTCAAGCGCACGCTCGCGCGGCGCAACCCGCTCGTGGAGATCGACGTGGTCGGCTGCTCGGTGCAGGGCGCGGACGCCCCCGTCACCATCGTGCGCGCGCTCGCCATGGCGGCGGCCTCCCGTCCCGACGCGATCCTGCTGGTCCGCGGCGGCGGCTCGTTCGAGGACCTCATGTGCTTCAACGACGAGGGGCTCGCGCGCGCGATCGCGGCGTGTCCGGTCCCGGTGGTGACCGGCATCGGCCACGAGCCCGACACCACGATCGCCGACATGGTCGCCGACCGGCGCGCCTCCACCCCGACGGCCGCCGCTGAGTCCGTGGCGCCGGCGATCGACGAGGTGGAGCGGCAGATGCTGCAGCGCCAGGTGCGCCTCGGCCGCGCGATGTCTGCCGCGCTCGAGTTCCGGCGCCAGCGCCTCGACGCGGCGGGCCGGCTCATGGCGGGCAGCGTCGAGGCCGAGCTCTCGCGCCGCCGCGTCGCGCTCGAGGCCATCGGCGCGCGCCGCTGCCTCGTCGACCCCGCGGCCCCGCTGCGCGACCGGCTTTCCGACCTCATGCAGACCGAGCAGCGCCTCCACGACGCGATCCCGCGCTCGCTCGCGCGCGACGAGGAGCGCTGCGAGCGGGCAGCGGCTCGGCTGCGGGACGCCGCTCCCCGGGTGCTGCGCCCCGCCGAGTCGACCCTCGCGCGTCTCGCCGCCTCGCTGGAGGCGCTCTCGCCGCTCTCCGTGCTCGCCCGCGGCTACGCCATCGCGCGCGACGCCTCGGGACGGGTCGTCAAGAGCGCCTCCGAGCTCGGGTGCGGCGACGAGGTCCGCGTCCTTCTCGGCAGCGGGTCCTTCGACGCCCGCGTGACCACCGTATACAACGAGCGGGCATAGCGCCCGGAAAGGGGAGACCATGGCAGAGGAACCGAGGAAGGTCGAGGACATGACGTTCAAGGAGGCGTCCGTCGAGCTCGAGCAGATCGTGCGCGCGCTCGAGTCGGGCGAGCTCGAGCTCGAGGAGTCGCTCGAGCGCTATGGGCGCGGCGTCGAGCTCCTGAAGAGCCTGCGCGAGCGCCTCGCGAACGCCGAGCAGAAGGTCCGCGTCCTTCTCGACGCCACCGACGAGGGCGCCGCGACGACGGACACCTCCTCGGCGCCGAGCACCGCCTTCATCAACGAATAGCTGCAGCGAGAGGAGAGACCCATGTCAGACTGCATCTTCTGCAAGATTGCCAACGGAGAGATTCCGAGCGAGTTCCTCTACGAGGACGACAACGTGGTCGCCTTCAACGACCTCAACCCCCAGGCGCCGGTGCACGTGCTCGTGGTGCCCAAGGCCCACCACGACAACTTCGTCGACGACGTGCCGGCCGAGACGCTCGCCTCGATGGAGCGCGCCGTGCGCGCGGTGGCCGAGAAGACCGGCGTCGCGGAGACGGGCTTCCGTTGCATCATGAACACGGGTGCGGCGGCCGGCCAGACCGTCATGCACCTCCACATGCACGTCCTCGGCGGCAAGCCCCTCGGCGAGGGCCTCATCCCCGCCTGAGATTCCGCAGCCCGCTCGGCGACGCGAGGGCGCTAGAGCCGCGCGGCGGGCGTATCATGTGAGTGCTGTGTTTCAACGCCGAGTGGGGGAGACCCCGCGGGAGGAGAGTCATGAACGTCCTTGTCATCAACGCCGGCAGCTCGTCGCTCAAGTACCAGCTCCTGGACGTGGACACGCGCGAGGTCTACGCCAAGGGCAACTGTGAGCGCATCGGCATCGACGGCTCGTTCGTCGGTCACGAGGAGATGGGCGGGGAGAAGCAGAAGCTCGAGGTGGCGCTTCCCGACCACAAGACCGCCATCAAGTACGTCTTCGACATCCTCAAGACCGTGGACAAGCCCATCGGCGGCATCGGCCACCGCGTGGTCCAGGGCGGCTGGTACTTCCCCGAGTCCGCCGTCGTGACCGACGAGACGCTCGGCTGGGTCCGCGAGGTCGCGCCGCTCGCGCCGCTGCACAACTACGCCGAGGCCGACGTCATCGAGATCTGCCGCGACATGTTCCCCGAGATCGGCAACGTCATCGTGCCGGACACCGCGTTCCACTACCACATGCCCGAGCGCGCCTGGCGCTACGCCCTCCCGCGCGACGTCGTTGACGCCTACCACGTGCGCAAGTACGGCGCCCACGGCACGAGCCACCGCTTCATCTGGCGCACCGTCCACGAGATGATGGGCGACAAGACCCACAAGCTCGTGAGCTGCCACCTGGGCTCGGGCGCGTCCCTGTGCGCCATCGAGGACGGCCGCTGCATGGACACCACGATGGGCCTCACCCCGCTCGACGGTCTCATCATGGGCACGCGCTGCGGCACGCTCGACCCGGCCACGGTCTTCTACCTCAACCGCGTCGCCGACATGAGCATCGACGACATCGACACGATGATGAACAAGAAGTCCGGTCTTCTCGCCGTCTCGGAGGTCTCCTCCGACTCCCGCGACATCGAGGCCGGCGCGGCGGACGGCGACGAGAAGTGCCAGATGGCGCTCGACATGTTCAACTACCGCGTCTCCCAGCTCTTCGCCGAGATGGCCGCCTCGATGCAGGGCGTCGACACGATGGCCTTCACCGCCGGCATCGGCGAGAACGCGCCCGAGATCCGCGCCGCGATCTGCGAGCTGCTCGGCTGGATGGGCGTCAAGATCGACGCCGAGAAGAACGCGCCGCGCTCCGACGAGCCGCGCGTGATCTCCACGCCGGACTCCGCGATCACCGTCATGGTGGTCCCGACCAACGAGGAGTACATGATCGCGCTCGACGTCGAGGAGCTGCTGGGGTAGGCTCCGGCGGCAGCTTCCTCCGCGCGTGCCTTTGAGAGGCCCGGCTCCCGGCGAGTCGGGCCTTTCTCTGTCAGGGAGCGCCAATACGCGACTTCCAACGTTTTTGGCCTTCAAAACGTAGGAAGTCGCGTATTCGTCGGGCCCAGTACGCGACTTCCAACGTTCTGGGGCCCAGAAACGTAGGAAGTCGCGTATTGGGCCGAGGTTACGGGGAAATGACGGAGGCGCCGCCGCCGGGGTTAATTCCTAGTGAGTTGGGTATAATTTGCGGGCGTGTACGGAGACTCTATCGAAAGGATGTCCCCATGTCGCTCAACGACCTCATGCTCAGCCGTCGCGCCGCCCTCGGGCTCGGCGCCGCCGCCCTCGCCACCTTCGGACTCGCCGCTTGTGACGACGCGGAGGCCCCCGCGCCCTCGACCGACGAGGAGGCGTCCGAGGAGACCAAGCTCGATACCGCCGCCTACGACGAGCTCATCGCTGCCGGCGCCGTCGCCACCGACGACGTCATCTCCGCGAGCGCGTGGGCGAGCGCCGTCAAGGAGGCGGGCACGCTGCGTGTCGGCGGCGTCCAGACGTCGCTGCTCTTCTCGTCCCTGAACGAGCAGGACGGCAAGACCCGCGGCTTTGACGCTGGTCTCTCCCAGCTGCTCACGCGCTACATCCTCGGCGACGAGTCCAAGCAGGAGATCACGCAGGTGACCTCGGATACGCGCGAGTCGGTCCTCCAGAACGACCAGGTGGACACCGTCTTTGCGACCTACTCGATCAACGACGACCGCAAGAAGGTCATCTCCTTTGCCGGCCCGTACTACACCACCCAGCAGTCCATCCTCGTGATGGCGGACAACACCGACATCAACTCGGTCGACGACCTGGCCGGCAAGAACGTGGCCGCCCAGTCCGGCTCCACCGGCCCGAGCATCCTCGAGGAGTACGCGCCCGACGCCAGCGTCCAGGAGTTCAAGACCGACGAGGAGGCCCGCCAGGCGCTCTCGCAGGGCCGCGTGGACGCCTACGTCATCGATACCGCGATGCAGATGGGCTCGATGACGCGCAACCCTGGTCGCTACCGCCTCGCCGGCGACGAGTTCGGCCCCGTCGACGCCTACGGCATCGGCCTGCCGCTCGACTCCGACGGCGTCGCCTTCGTCAACGCGTGGCTGCAGCAGATCGAGGACGAGGGCGTCTGGGAGGACCTGTGGCGCCTGTGCATCGGTGACCGCGCCGGCATCGACACGGTCCCTGAGCCGCCCGCGATCGGCGCGTAGGCGCCGGGTGAGGACGTCGCATGGGCCTCGCTGAGCTTCTCGGCACCTACGGGCAGAACTACCTGGACGGGCTTCTCGCCACCTGGTCGATGACCGCGGTCTCGTTCGTCTTCGTGATGGCGCTCGCCGTGCTCGTGACCGTGGCGCGCGTCTGCCCGGTCGCGCCGCTGCGCGGCCTCGGCGAGCTCTATGTCCAGGTGTTCCGCAACATCCCCGGCGTGGCGCTGCTGATTCTCGTCGCCTACGCCCTGCCGCAGCTGCGCGTCGTGCTCGACTGGCGCACCTGCGTCATCGTGACCGTGGTGCTGCTCGGCTCGGCCTTCGGCTCCGAGAACTTCATGAGCGGTATCAACACGATTGGCGTCGGGCAGATCGAGGCGGCGCGTTCGGTGGGCCTCACGTTCGCGCAGATTCTGCGGCACATCGTGATCCCGCAGGCCCTGCGCACGACGGTGCTGCCCATGACCAACCTCCTCATCGCCGTCATGCTCACGACGGCGCTCGGCTCCCAGGTGCCGCTCTCCCCGCAGGAGCTCACGGGCGTGGTCTCCTATGTCAACACGCGCGCCACGGGCGGCGTCCTCGCGTTTCTGGTCTCGGCGCTCGGCTACGTGCTCACCGCCTTCGTCATATCCTTCGCGGGCAACCGCCTTGACCGGAAGGTGAGGATCCTGCGATGAGCGCGCGCACCCAGACTACCCCGAGCGTCCGCGCCGCGCTCTACGAGGCGCCCGGCCCGCGCACGCGCCGCCGGATCGCGGTGGGCACGGCGATCTCCGCTGTCCTTCTCGCCCTGCTCGCGGCGCTCGTGGTCCGGCAGTTCTACGTGACGGGCCAGCTGGCGCCGCGCTACTGGTCGTTCCTCCTGGAGTGGCCTACGTGGCGGTTCCTGCTGCAGGGCTTCGTGGGCACGGTCGAGGTGGCGCTCACGGCCGGCGTCATCGCGCTCGTGCTGGGCCTTCTGCTCATGCTCGGCCGCACGAGCGGGGTCCGCCCGCTCGCCGCGCTCTGCCGCATGGTCACGGACTTCTTCCGGGGCGTCCCGAGCCTGCTTCTGATCTACTTCTTCTTCCTCGTGGTCCCGCAGTACGGCATCCAGATGCCCGCCTTCTGGATGCTCACCCTGCCGGTGGCGCTCGCCGCCTCGGGCGTGCTCGCCGAGGTCTTCCGCGCGGGCGTGAACGCCGTGCCCAAGGGCCAGGTGGAGGCCGCGCTCTCGATCGGGCTCAGCCCGGCCAAGACCATGCGCAAGATCGTGCTGCCGCAGGCCGTGCGCTACGTCATCCCCTCGCTCATCGCGCAGCTCGTCGTCGTGGTCAAGGACACGACGGTCGCCTACGTGGTGAGCTACCCCGATCTCATGCAGAACGCGCGCGTGCTCATCACCAACTACGACGCGCTGCTCTCCATGTACCTGGTCGTGGCCGTCATCTACGTCCTGATCAACTTTGCCATCAACAAGGCGTCCGTGTACGTCGCGCGCCGCACGGGCGTCAAGATCATTCGCTAGGAGCGGAGCAATGGCCCAGGAAAGCACAGACGAGAAGAACGTGCCGGTGATCGAGCTCCGCCACGTGGACAAGCACTACGGGGACCTCCACGTCTTGCGCGACGTGAGCCTGACCGTGAACAAGGGCGAGGTGCTCGTGGTGATCGGCCCGTCGGGCTCCGGCAAGTCCACGATGTGCCGCACGATCAACCGGCTCGAGACCATCGACTCCGGCGAGATCCTCATCGAGGGCGAGCCGCTGCCGCAGGAGGGGCGCGAGCTCGCCCGGATGCGCGCGGAACTGGGCATGGTGTTCCAGCAGTTCAACCTCTTCGCGCACATGACGATCCTCGACAACGTGACGCTCGGGCCGCGCGAGGTGCTCGGCCAGGGCAAGGAGGAGGCCGAGAAGTACGCGATGGAGCTCCTCGAGCGCGTGGGCGTGGCCTCGCAGGCCCACAAGGTGCCCGCGCAGCTCTCCGGCGGCCAGCAGCAGCGCGCCGCGATTGCGCGCTCGCTCGCGATGCGCCCCAAGGCCATGATGTTCGACGAGCCCACGAGCGCGCTCGACCCCGAGATGATCAACGAGGTCCTGGACGTCATGGTGGAGCTCGCGCGCGGCGGCATGACGATGGTCGTGGTGACGCACGAGATGGGCTTCGCGCGGCGCGTGGCCGACCGCGTGGTCTTCATGGCCGACGGCCAGATCGTGGAGGAGGGCGCGCCGGACGCGTTCTTCGACCACCCCCAGACGCAGCGCGCCCGTGACTTCCTCGACTCGATCAAGGGGCACTAGGCATGGCGAGAAGACCGGTCGTACTTGTCGCCCCCCGGTGGGAGGCGCCCGTCGTCGAGGGCTCCGAGACGATCGCGCCCCAGGAGGCCATCGCGGACTGCTTCGTGGACGCGATCATCGCCGCCGGCGGCCTGCCGCTCATGATGGCGCTCACCGAGGACGAGGACGTGATCGCGGACTACGTGGCGCAGGCCGACGGCGTCGCCGTGCCGGGCGGGCCTGACGTGAGCCCCGCGCTCTGGGGCGACGAGCGACCCTACGACCCGGCGCTGCTCTGCCCGCAGCGCGACGCCTTCGAGCTGCCGCTGCTGCGCGCTGTCATCGCGGCTGACAAGCCGCTACTCACGACCTGTCGCGGCACGCAGCTCCTGAACGTCGCGCTCGGCGGCACGCTCTGCATGGACGTCCCGAGCCTCGGCGCGCGCGAGGGCATGGTCCAGTGGCGTCACACGGGGGTCCTTACCGACGTCTGCCACCCGGTCGAGGTGGAGGAGGGGTCGCTGCTGTCCCGCGCGCTCGGCGGGGAGACGCTCGTGCAGGCCAACTCCGCGCACCACTGCTGCGTTGACCGGCTCGGCGAGGGCGTGCGGCTCGTGGCCCGCGCGACCGATGGCGTGCCCGAGGGCATCGAGGTCACGGGGCGGCGCTTCTGCGTGGGCGTGCAGTGGCACCCCGAGTACACCTGGCGCAAGGTGGGGACGGACCTCGCCCTCTGGAAGAGCTTCGTCGACGCCTGCCGATTTGCCTAAAAGGGGTCAGACCCCTTTTAGGCATGTCTCACGAAGTGGTAGGCGACGCGCGGGGTGCCGTCCTCGACCCAGATCGTGCCGCGCCGCACGAAGCCGCACTTCTCCAGCGTGCGCCGCATGGGAACGTTGTCCGCGTGCGTGTCCGCCCGGACGTTGTCGTGGCGCGCGCAGAGCCAGGAGAGCATGCGCGTGCCGGCGCCGCGGCCGCTCTCGGCCACCGCGAGCCGGTGCATCACCCAGTACGGGTCGTCGTTCAGCCAGGGCTCGCCCTCGATGACGCCGTAGGTGGGGTCCGGCCCAGGCAGCACGCTCATGACCGCAACGGGCCCCGAACCCTCGTCCAGCACCCAGAGCGCGCCGGCCGCGAGGTCCTTCTCGGCATCAACGAGCCCGGGGTAGTCCCCGGGCCACTGCGTGGGGTTGCCGTGCGTTTGCATGAACGTGCGCGCGGCCTCGTAGATGGCGCAGACGGCGCCGAGGTCGCCTGCGGTTGCCAGCCGAATCTCCGCCATCGCTAGAAGGGCCTGATCGAGAAAGACTGCTCGCAGGACGCGCCCGGCGCCAGCGCGATCGTGCCGCGCTTCTCCTCGAAGACGTCGGACTCGTCGTAGGCCGTGGCGCATCCCACCCAGGGCTCGATCGCCACGAACGGGGCGTCCGCGCTCGCGGTCCAGACGCCGAGGTAGCCAAAGCCCTCGAAGTCCAGCTCCACGCCGTGGCCAGCCGGCCCCACGAGCTTCACCGAGCGTCCGGGCACGTCGACGAAGACCACGGTCAGCAGGCGGTCGATGAGCTCGTGGGTGAGCCGGAGGCGGTCGCTGTCGCGGAAGAGCTCGTGCATGCGGGAGAAGTCGTGCAGGCCCCGCTCGTCGATCGTGGGGACGCGCGCGGTCCACGCCTCGGGGAAGACGAGCTCGTAGTCCGAGAAGGACGCGCCCTCGTCGCCCGGCACGGGAACGTTGAAGGCGGGGTGGCCGCCCAGCGTGAACGGCAGGTCCACGGAGCCGGTGTTGGTTACGGCGAAGGTCTGCGTGAGGCGACCGTCCGCGACGGCGTAGGTCATGTTGAGGCGGAAATCGAAGGGGTAGGCGGCGCGCGTCTTTTCGGTGGAGGCGAGCTGGTAGGTCACGCTCGCGGGCGTCTGCGCCACGACGGCGTGCTCGTAGAGGCGGGCGATGCCGTGGCGCTTGAGCGAGACCTCGCCCTGCGCGGAGACGGCATGGTCGTTTCTCAGGCAGCCGACGATGGGGAAGAGCACCGGCGCCCGACGCGCCCAGTAGCGCTCGTCGCCCTGCCAGAGGTACTCGCCGCCGTCGAGCATGAGGCTCATGAGCTGCGCGCCCTGCGCGTCGATCGTGGCCGAGAGCGCGCCGTCCGTGATGGTCGTGAGCGTTGCCATGTCCGTCCTTTCCTCGTCCCCATCTCTCAAAACTTTATTACCCCGACGTTCTTCTCGCCCGCTTGGTTAGCTGAATGGGGCGTATGAGACCGCAAGCGGGTAGTTGTGTCATAATATCCAACCGGTGCCCTCGGAATTCCGGGGACTTCGATGCGTCTAAAGTCGGCGGATACCCGCCTGCCATAAGGAGGCACGCATGATCATCGAGGAACTGCAGCGCTACGGCATCGCTCACACGGAGGAAAAGACCGTCATCGACGCCTCCCCGGCCGTGCTCATCGAGACCGCCGTCGAGCGCGGCGAGGGCGAGCTCACGAACACCGGCTCGCTCTCCGTCATCACCGGCCAGTACACCGGCCGCTCGCCCAAGGACCGCTTCATCGTTGACACCCCCGACGTCCACGACAAGATCGCCTGGGGCAACGTGAACGTGCCGTTCTCCGAGGAGAACTACCAGAAGGTCAAGAGCGAGGTCATCGGCCACCTCTCCGAGCGTCGCCTCTTCGTCGTGCACGGCCTCGCGGGCGCCGAGCGCCGCTACTCCCGCAAGATTTGCGCCATCTGCGAGCTGGCCAGCCAGGCGCTCTTCGTGCACCAGATGCTCGTGCGTCCGACCGACGAGGAGCTGCGCGACTTCGGCGAGGCGGACTTCGTCGTCATGGCGGCGCCGACCCTCAAGCTCGACCCGGAGGTCTACGGCACCCACTCCGAGGCCGCCGTCCTCATCAACTTCCAGGAGCGCATGATTCTCGTCGTGGGCACCCAGTACTCCGGCGAGATCAAGAAGTCGATCTTCTCGGTCATGAACTACCTGCTCCCGGTTGAGGACAACGTGCTCACCATGCACTGCTCCTGCAACATGAACCCGCGCTCCCACGGCACCACGGTCTTCTTTGGCCTCTCCGGCACCGGCAAGACCACGCTCTCGGCCGCCGAGGACCGCCTCCTCATCGGCGACGACGAGCACGGCTGGGCCGAGGACCGCGTCTTCAACATCGAGGGCGGCTGCTACGCCAAGACGATCGACATCACGCCCGAGACCGAGCCGCAGATCTGGAACGCCATCCGCTTTGGCTCCATGTGCGAGAACGTGGTGATCGACCCCGAGACCCGCGTGGCCGACTACTTTGACACCTCGCTCACCGAGAACGGCCGCGTGGCCTACCCGGTCGAGTTCGTGCCCGGTGCCGTGGCCAAGGGCCGCGCCAAGCGCACCCCGGACGTCGTGATCTTCCTCACGGCCGACGCCTTCGGCGTGCTGCCCCCGATCGCCAAGCTGGACCGCGATGCCGCCATGTACCACTTCATGACCGGCTTTACCTCCAAGGTCGCAGGCACCGAGCGCGGCATCAAGGAGCCCCAGCCCACGTTCTCCTCGCTCTTCGGCGAGCCGTTCATGCCGCTCGACCCCAACGTCTACGCTCAGATGCTGGGCGAGAAGATCGACAAGGGCGGCGTGCGCGTCTACCTCATCAACACCGGCTGGACCGGTGGCCCCTACGGCGTGGGCAAGCGCATGAAGCTCGCCTACACCCGCAAGATGGTCGAGGCCGCCCAGTCCGGCATCATCGACGACTCCGAGTACGTCCACGACGAGCGCTTCAACCTTGACGTGCCCACGTCCTGCCCCGGCGTGCCGAGCGAGCTGCTCAACGCCCGCAACACCTGGGAGGACCGTGCCGCTTACGACGAGATGGCCGAGAAGCTCGCCCAGATGTTCGTCGACAACGCCGACAAGCGCCTCACCACTATGTCGCCCGAGGTCCGCGCCGCCGGCCCCAAGCCCATCGGCCGCTAGGCTTCGAGCCTCTCCGAGGTTTGGGTTCGCATTTGGAACCCACCGCTCCTCTCGCTCCACAAAGCCCCAGGTCAGAAGCCTGGGGCTTTTTCTTGTACCGCGCGAATGCCAACAAAGTGAACCCAAACCTCGAGGAGGGGAGGCCCGAGCGCGCAAAGTGGTTTGCGAGCGCGTGAAAAAACGACCCGGCAGCCGCGCGTCCGGCCGCCGGGTCGAAAACTTGCCTAAAAGGGGTCTGACCCCTTTTAGGCGACTAGCGCATCTCGGCCATCTGGGCCTGGACGGCAGTGATGGCGACCACGCCCACGATGTCGTCGGCGACGCAGCCGCGCGAGAGGTCGTTCACCGGCTTGGCGATGCCCTGCAGAATGGGGCCGTAGGCCTCGGCGTTGCCAAAGCGCTGGACGAGCTTGTAGCCGATGTTGCCGGTCTCCAGGTTGGGGAAGACGAGCACGTTGGCGTGACCGGCCACGGCGCTCTCGGGGGCCTTGAGGGCGGCCACCTCGGGCACGATGGCGGCATCGAGCTGCAGGTCTCCATCGATGGCGAGCTCGGGGGCCTTCTCCTTGGCGAACTTCGTGGCCTCCTGGACCTTCTTGGCGGTGTCGCCGCCGGCCGAGCCCATCGTGGAGTAGGAGAGCATGGCCACCTTGGGCTCCACGTCGTCCATGAAGGTGGCGAAGGAGTTGGCGGAGGCGATGGCGATCTCGGAGAGCTCGTCGGACGTGGGGTCGATGTTGAGGCCGCAGTCCGCGAAGACCAGCGTGCCGTCGGCGCCGAACTGCGGCGTCTTGGTGCACATGACCATGAAGGCGGAGACGAGCTTGGTGCCCGGGGCGGTCTTCAGGATCTGCAGCGCCGGGCGCAGCGTGTTGGCCGTGGAGTGGCAGGCGCCGGAGACGAGGCCGTCGGCGTCGCCCATCTTGACCATCATGGTGCCGTAGTAGGTGGCGTCCATCATCTGGGCGCGTGCCTGCTCGATGGTCACGCCCTTCTTGGCGCGCAGCTCGGCGAACTTCTGGGCGTAGGCCTCGTGCTTGGGCGCGGTGGGGGAGGTCGGGTCGATCACGGTGACGCCCTCGACGTCGATCTGGGCCGGGTCGCCCAGGATGACGAGGTTGGCCAGGTCCTCCTCGACGATCGTGCGCGCCGCCTCGAGCGTGCGCGGGTCCTCGCCCTCGGGCAGGACGATCGTCTTCTTGTAGGCCTTGGCCGCGGCCTTCATGCGTGCGAGAAAATCGCTCATCGAAGCTCCTTCTTCAGACGTCTCCCGTTCTCGCGCACGGCCCCGATTGTGTGGTTGCGCCGGGCGTCCGCGCGCACGGGCCCATTATAGGGCCGAGGTGATAGAATCATGCGGACGAATGGGCGAGCGCGCGCCAGCCGCCGTCCCGCCGCGCCCACGCGCAGAGAGAGGATTTCCATGAGTATCGAGAAGGGCCTTCCCGCCGGATTCAACCCCGATGCCTACGACGCGATCATCGTCGGCGCGGGCTACGCCGGCGCCACCTGCGCGCGGCGCCTCGCCGAGTCGTGCGGCTTCAAGGTTTGCGTCCTTGAGCGCCGCGACCACATCGCCGGCAACGCCTACGACTTCGTCGACGAGGCGGGCATCCTCGTCCACAAGTACGGCCCGCACATCTACCACACCGTGAGCGACCGGGTCCACGAGTTCCTCTCCCGCTTTACCGAGTGGACCGACTACCAGCACCACGTGCTCGCCAACATCCACGGCACGCTCATGCCGGTGCCCTTCAACCACCGCTCCCTCAAGCTCGCCTTCGGCGACGAGAAGGGCGAGCGGCTCTACCGCAAGCTCGTGGACACCTTCGGCGAGAACAAGAAGGTGCCGATCATGGAGCTCCGCGAGAAGAACGACCCCGAGCTCGTCGAGGTCGCCGACTACGTCTACGAGAACGTCTTCCTGCACTACACGATGAAGCAGTGGGGGCAGACGCCCGACCAGATCGACCCCTCGGTCACCGGGCGCGTGCCGGTCTTTGTCGGCGACGACGAGCGCTACTTCCCGCAGGCGCCGCACCAGGGCATGCCCACCGAGGGCTACACGGCGCTCTTCGAGCACATGCTCGAGCACGACCTGATCTCCGTCTACCTGGACGTCGACGCGCGCGACGTGCTCGGCGTCTCCGAGACGAGCCTCGCGGTCTGCGGGCGTCCCTACGGCGGCGAGGTCGTCTACACCGGCCCGCTCGACGAGCTCTTTGGGCTCGACCTCGGGGCGCTTCCGTACCGCACCCTCGACATGGTCTTCGAGACGCTGCCGGTCGACCAGTTCCAGCCCGTGGGCACGGTCAACTACACCACGAGCGAGGACTTCACCCGCATCACCGAGTTCAAGAACATGACCGGCCAGGTGGTCCCGGGCAGGACGACCATCCTGAAGGAGTACTCCAAGGCCTACGAGCCTGGCAGCGGGCAGACCCCCTACTACGCGATCATCGAGGATGCTAACCTCGAGCTCTACCGCCGCTACCGTGCGCGCGTCGAGGACCTCGTGAACTTCCACTGCGTGGGCCGGCTCGCGGAGTATCGCTACTACGACATGGACGGCGTCGTGGCCTCCGCGCTCGACCTCTCCGACGAGATCATCTCGCAGCACAGCTAGCGAGCGCGGCCCGTCGCCCGACCCGACCAAGAAGGAACGCATGAAGAAGACCATCACCTTCGGCATCCCGTGCTACAACTCGGCTGCCTACATGGACCACTGCATCGAGTCTATCCTCGAGGGCACGGGCTACGCCGAGGACGTCGAGATCATCGTCGTGGACGACGGCTCGACCAAGGACGAGACGCCGGCCAAGGCCGACGCATGGGCGCGTCGTCACCCCTCGATCATCCGCGCGGTGCACCAGGAGAACGGCGGCCACGGCGCGGCGGTCATGCAGGCCGTGCGCAACGCGACCGGCACCTACTTCAAGAACGTCGACTCGGACGACTGGGTGGACGCCGACGCCGTGAGCGCGCTTCTCGCCCAGCTGCGGCGCTTCGAGGAGCTCGGCGAGCACGTGGACCTCGTCATCACCAACTACGTCTACGAGCACGTGGAGGACGACACGCAAAACGTCGTGGACTACCGCCACGTGCTGCCGGTGGGCCGCGTCTTCACCTGGAACGACATGGGCCACTTCATGATGTGGCAGTATCTGCTCATGCACGCGCTCACCTACCGCGTGGACGTGCTGCGCGAGGTGGGCCTCGAGATGCCGCCGCACACGTTCTACGTGGACAACGTCTACGCCTACGTGCCGTTCCCGGCGTGCCGCAGCATCTACTACCTGGACGAGGACGTCTACCGCTACTTCATCGGGCGCGAGGACCAGTCCGTGAACGACAAGGTCCTCACGAGCCGCGTGGACCACTACTGGCGCGTGGCGCGCGTCATGATGCACGCCTACCACCTCTACGACGACATCTCGTCCGCGAAGCTCCGCAGCTACATGATGAACTACTTCACGATCATCATGGCGATCTGCTCGGTCTTCTCCAAGAAGAGCGACCGGCCGGACGCGATGGACGAGCTCCAGAGGCTCTGGGACGAGCTCAGGGCCTACGACCGGCGGATGTATCGTCGCGCGCGCCACGGCATCGTGGGCATGGCGACCAACCTCCCCGGCACCGTCGGGCGCGCGCTCACGCTCGCCGGCTACCGCGCGGCGCAGAAGCTCGTCAAGTTCAACTAGCCCTGCGGCCGCGCGGGTTCGGCTGCGGTCTTACAGGTCGCGCGCGGCGGGGTAGCCGTAGGCGGTCTCGGCCTGGCGGGCGCCGTCCGCGATGGCGCGCCCGAGCGCGCGCGTGGCGAGCGCCCCGACGACGTCGACGGGTGCCTCGACCTCCCCGGTGGCCATGACGAAGACCGTGTCCCCGTCGTTGGTCGTGTGGGTGGGCGCGATCGCGTGCGCGTAGGCGTCGGCCGACATCTGCGCGACCTTGGTCGCCTGCGCCTTGGTGAGCCGCGCGTTGGTCACGACGCACGAGATCGTGGTGTTGGTCCGCGCGAGCGGCATCTGCGCATAGCCGCCGAGAAGAACCTCGGTGGTGTCGGCGAGCCCCCCCGTCTGCGGGTCGCGCACCCCGGCGATCTTCTCGCCCGTGTCCGGGTCGCGCACGTCGCCGCAGGCGTTGACGGCGGCGACCGCGGCGCAGACGAGCTCGCCCGCGCGCTCGACGTCCTCGCCGAGGCCCGACTTCATCGCGCGCTCGGGGCCGGCGAGCTTGCCGACGGTGCAGCCCGTGCCGGCACCGACGTTGCCCCGGGGGAGGGGCGAGCCGTCCCCGTCGAGGGCGCGCTCGCACGCCGCGCGGCCGTCTTCCGCCGTCGGGCGCACGTGGGCGTCGCCGCAGGCGAGGTCGAAGAGGCATGCGCCCGAGACGATCGGCACGCGCGCCACGCCCACGTCGAGGCCGCGGCCGCGCCGCTCGAGCTCCTCGGCCACGCCGCAGGCGACCGCGAGGCCGAAGGCGCTGCCGCCGGACAGCACGACGGCGTGGAGCACCTCGACGGTCTCCTCGGGTCGCAGCAGGTCCGTCTCGCGCGTCGCCGGCGCGCCGCCGCGCACGTCGACGCCGCCGGTCGCCCCGGCGGGGCAGACGATGACGGTGCAGCCGGTCCCGGCCCCCGCGTTGGTGGCGTGGGCGGCAAAGACGCCCGGCACCTGGGTGACGCTCGTGATGTCCTTCTCGCTAGGCATGTGCCCCTCCGATCCTGATGGCGTCGGCCACGAGGTCCGTCCCCTCGGCGACGAGCCTCCCGAGCTCGCGCACCAGTCGGGCCACGGGCAGGCCGACGACGTTCGAATAGTCCCCGTCGATGCCGCGCACGAGCAGGCGTCCCGCGCCCTGGATGCCGTAGGCGCCCGCCTTGTCGAGCGGCTCGCCGCAGGCGACGTATGCCTCGATCTGCGCGTCGGTGAGCTCCCAGAACGTCACGGCGGTTGTCTCGACGAAGCGCCTTGCCGCGCGCTCGCGCCCGTCCGGCTCGAGGGCCAGGGCGCACACACCGGTCGAGACGTGGTGCGTGCGCCCCGAGAGCGCGCGCAGCATGCGTGCGGCGTCGGCGGCGTCGGCGGGCTTGCCGAGCGCGGCGTCGCCGACCCACACGATCGTGTCGGCGGCCACGAGCAGGCCGTCTGCGGGCGCCCGGTCGAGCGCGGCGCGCACGGCCTCGGCCTTCTCGGCGGCGAGCCGGCCGACCAGCTCGACGGGCGTCTCGCCCGTGCGGGGCGACTCGTCGATGTGGGCGGGGACGACCTCCAGCTCAAAGCCGGCGTCCGCGAGCAGCTCGCGGCGGCGCGGGGATTGCGAGGCGAGAATCACGGGGCACCTCCATACAAAAAAGCGGGGACCGACGCGCGGTCCCCGCAGGACGTCATGCTGACGTGCGGCAAGCCGTTACTCGACGACGATGGCGGAGACGGGGCAGTTGTCAGCAGCCTCCTGAGCGGCGTCCTCGGCGTCCTCGGGGACATCCTCCTCGATGGCGACGGCGACGCCGTCGTCGGAGATGGAGAAGACGTCGGGGCAGGTGCCCTCGCAGAGCCCGCAGCCGATGCAATCCTCGTTGACCGTAGCCTTCATGTTAGGTTCCTCTCTCTTGCCTGGGCCCCCTGCCCAGGTTCTCTCTTTTTGTACACGTTTCCGTGCGGCCTTGCAACCGTTTCCCGCATATAGCCCAAATTGACGGCCAACGGTCGTGAGCTGCCGTTTATTCCTAGTTGGAGCTGGGAGTTTGCCGTGGGCGGCGGGTGCGTCCGGAAATCACGGGTCGTGGCGCGGGCACGTCCGGGAATCGCCGCCCTTGTTCCGGACGCTTCCGAAAATCCCGACCCTTGTCCCGGGTGGTTCTAGGAATCGCGACCTCTGTCACAGGTGCCTCTAAGAATCGCCGCCCTTGTTCCGGAGGACTCCGAAAAACGCCGCCCTTGTCGCGGCTGACTCTAGGAATCGCCGTTCTTGTCGCGCATGCTTCCAGGAATTGCCGCCCTTGTCGCGGCTGGGAAGCGCTTTGGTGGACAAGGGCGGCGATTATTAGAACGAGCCGTGACAAGGGCGGCAATTCCTAGAGTGGGTTGGGACAAGAACGCGGATTCCTAGAGTGGGTTGGGACAAGGTCCGTGATTCCCGGAACGATGGGCGACAAGGGCGGTGATTCCTGGAACGGTGGGCGACAAGAACGGCGATTCTCGGACCGCGTCAGCCCCGCTCGAGCAGGGTGACCGTCTCCACGTGATAGGTCTGCGGGAAGAGGTCCACGGGCGTCACGCGCGCGGGCCGGAAGGTGCCGGCGTCCGAGAAGCGCGCGAGGTCGCGGGCGAGGGTCGCCGGGTCGCAGGAGACGTAGGCGATCGCGCGGGCGGGCTGCTCGGAGAGACGGCTCACCACGTCCTCCGCGAGGCCGGCGCGCGGAGGGTCCACGACGATGACGTCGGCCTCGGTGTCCGGGAACTCGCGACCGACGTCGCCGCCGATGGGGTCCACGTTGTCGAGCCCGGCGGTCTCCAGGTTGCGACGCAGGTCGCGGACAGCCGGCCCGTAGGACTCCACGGCGGAGACGAAGCCCGCGCGCCGCGCGAGCGGCAGGGTGAAGGTCCCCGCGCCGCAGTAGAGGTCCATCGCCTCCTCGTCCGGCTGCGGGTCGAGCGCCTCCGTCACGAGTTCCACGAGCTTCTCGGCGCCACGGGTGTTCACCTGAAAGAACGAGGGGGCAGAGACGCGCATGCGCTCCTCGCCCACGAGCTCGCCCCACGAGCCGGCCCCGGAGAGGCACTCCACGCCGGCGATGCGCCGCGCCTTGGCGGGACCCTTCTGCATGACGCGGACGACCGAGGTGGGGCGCAGGGCGTCCGCGAGCACCTTGGCGGCCTGGGCGCGCGGGAAGGCGCCGGGGCGGTCCCAGAGGGCGACCTCGACGTCCCCGGTGCGCCGGGACACGCGGACGCCGACGCGCTCGAGGTCGAAGTCGTGGCGGCCGGCGAGGTAGGAGAGGGCGCCGGCGACGGACTTGACGGCGCCGGCGTGGGCGCGGTCGAGCAGTGGGCAGCGCTTGACGCGGACAACGTCGTCGCTTGCGGCCGCGTGCATGCCGAGCGCCGTGCGCGCGCCCCTGCGGGCGACGGCGAGCTCGACCTTGTTGCGGTAGCCCCAGGGCTCGCCGGGGGAGACGAGCGGGGCGACGAGCCCCTCGGCGCGCACCGTGCCGAGGCGGCCGATGCGCGCGAGGGCGTCGACGACGCCGGCGCGCTTCGCGGCGGCCTGGGCGTCGTAGGAGAGCGCGCCCCACGGGCAGCCGCCGCAGACGCCGACGTGCGGGCAGGCGGGCTGCACGCGGTCGGGGGACGCCTCGATGAGTTGGGTCAGGCGGGCGTGGGCCCAGCGGCCCTCGTCGCGGTCCACGACGGCGCGCACGCGGTCGCCGGCGACCGCGCCGGAGACGAAGACCGTCCGCCCGGCGTCGTCGTGGGCGACGGCGTCGGGACCGTAGGACATGCGCTCGCAGGTGAGCTCGAGCTCGTCCGCCCGGCTCACTCGTCGCCCCCGCCGAAGAGCGTGCCGAAGGCCTGGCCGAAGAGCGACAGGGCTCGCGAGACGCGGCCGCGCTTGGCCGTCGGCCGCGCCACCGTCTGCGGCGTCACCGGCGCCGCGACGGGACGCTCGGGCTCGGGCGCGCTCGCCTGCGCGCTCACCTCGACGTAGCCGGGCTCCTCGCGCTCGGCCCGCTCGACGGAGGCGAGCTGGGGCGCGGCGTCGGCCTCGGGCTCGATGCGCTCGGCCTTGGCGGCCGCCGCGCGCGCCTCGACGGCGGCGCGGGCGCGCTCGTAGGCCTCGCGCAGCAGCACCTCCTGGCAGACGACGCGCGGCGCGTCCGGCGCGACCTCGATGCGGGCCCAGGTGCCCTTGGAGGTGAGCTGGCGGGCCTTGACGTTGTCGGCGAGCTGGAGCTCGATGAAGTGGCGCACGATCTGGGAGCACGCCGGGTCGCGCACGGGGTAGGCGATCTCCACGCGGCGCTCCGTGTTTCTCGTCATCATGTCCGCGCTCGAGAGGTAGATCGTGTCCATGTCCTCGCCGAAGGCGTAGATGCGCGCGTGCTCGAGGAAGCGCCCGGCGATCTGGCGGATCACGAGGCCGTCGGTCTTGCCCGGCACGCCCGCCTTGATGCAGCAGATGCCGCGCACGATCATGACCACGCGCACGCCCGCCTCGCACGCCTCGGAGATCTTGTCGATGACGTCTCGGTCCGTAAGCGAGTTCATCTTGAGGAAGACCTTGGCCGGCTCCCCGGCGCGGGCGCGGGAGATCTCGCGGTCGAGCCCGCGCATGACGAGGGGCTTGAGGCCCACCGGCGCGACGCCGAGGTGCTTGTAGGAGCCGCGGAGGTTGCCGAGCGAGAGGTTGCGGAAGAAGGTGTTGCCGTCCGCGCCGATGCCCTCGTCGGCGGTGAGGTACATGAAGTCGGAGTAGAGCGTGGCGGTCTTCTCGTTGAAGTTGCCGGTGCCGAGGCAGGTGATGCGGCTGATGCCGTCGCGGTCGTGGTAGGTGATCTGGCAGATCTTGGAGTGGCACTTGAAGCCCTCGGAGCCGTAGATGACGGTGCAGCCGGCGTCCTCGAGCCGCTCGGCCCAGGCGATGTTGTTGGCCTCGTCGAAGCGGGCGCGCAGCTCCATCAGCACGGTCACGTCCTTGCCCGCCTCGGCGGCGCTGATCAGGCTCTCGCAGAGGTGCGAGCTCTTGGCCACGCGGTAGAGCGTGATCTTGATCGAGATGCAGGCGTCGTCGGCGGAGGCCTCGCGCACGAGGCGCAGCAGCGGCGTCATGGACTCGTAGGGGTAGGTGAGCAGGACGTCGTGGTCCTCCACCTGGCCGCGCATGGGCAGCGCGAGGTCGACCATCGGCGAGATCTGCGGCTCGAAGGGGCGATAGACGCAGGCGGTGTGCTCGTGGTCAGGGATGTGGGACTCCAGGCCGTAGACGTAGCCGAGGTCGATCGGGCGGCTCAGGTGGAAGACGCGCCTCGGCTCGAGGGAGAGCTCGTCGGCGATCAGGTCCTCGAGCTTCTTGCCGAGCTTGCCCCGGATCTCCAGGCGCACCGGCTGCAGGCGCTGGCGGAGCTTGAGGACCTTCTTCATGTGCTGGCGGTAGTCCTCCTCCTCCTCGACGCCCTCGCCGTCGGGGTCGATGTCGGCGTTGCGCGTGACGCGCAGGACGGCGGAGCGCTTGGGGGCGTAGTCGCCGAAGCACTGGTCGAGGCAGGTCTCGAGCACGTCCTCGAGCAGCGTGTAGCGGTAGGCCTTGGACGAGGAAGGCAGCGCCACCACGCGGCCCTCGGTGCGGGGCACCTCGATGATGCCGAGAAGCCCGCTCTCCTCCTCGCCGTCGAGCGAGCAGGCCACGAAGAGGCGGCCGTTGCGCAGGTTGGGGAAGGGGTGGCGCGGGTCCACGATGAGCGGGGAGATGATCGGGGCGAGCCGGCGCTCGAAGTGGCGCTGCACCGTGGCGCGGTCGGCGTCGGTGTAGTCGGCGGGGGAGACGCGCACGAGGCCCTTCTCGGCCAGGGCCGCCTCGACCTCGGCGAGGCCGCGCTCGTGACGTCCCACGAGGGCGGGCAGGGCCTCGAAGATGGCGTCGAGCTGCTCGCCGGGCGTCATGTTGGACTTGTTGTCCTTGGGCTGGTTCTTGAGGGAGGCGAGGTCGGAGAGGCCGCCGACGCGGATCATGAACCACTCGTCGAGGTTGGACTCCACGATCTCGCAGAACTTGAGGCGCTCGAAGACCGGGACGGTCTCGTCGTAGGCCTCGTCGAGGATGCGGTCGTCGAAGCGCAGCCAGCTGATCTCGCGGTTCTGCGTGTAGGAGAAGTCGCGCCCGGGGGCCTTCTCCGCCTTGGCGCCCTTCTCGGGCCTCTCGGTCCTCTCGACCTTCTCGTTCTTCTCGCCGGCAGCCTTTGCCATTGTATTTCCCTTTCCCGATGCCCCTGAGCGGGGCAGCATCCGACCGTGTACCATGATAGCTCAGGCGGGCTACGGCCACGGCGGCTCGGCGACGTTATCGTTTTGCAAGGGATCGTCCCTCCCGCCTGCGGACCCCTCTGAAAGGAGACCCCCATGACGCACGACCTCTCCGGACGCAGCTTCCTCAAGCTCCTCGACTTCACGCCCGAGGAGATCCGCTCCCTGCTGGACCTCTCCGCCGAGCTCAAGGCCAAGAAGCGCGCGGGCGAGCCGCACCGCTACCTCGAGGGCAAAAACGTCGCCCTCATCTTTGAGAAGACCTCCACGCGCACGCGCTGCGCCTTCGAGGTGGGCGCGGCCGACCTGGGCATGCACGCGGTCTACCTGGACCCGAGCGCGAGCCAGATCGGCAAGAAGGAGTCCATCGCGGACACCGCGCGCGTGCTCGGGCGCATGTTCGACGGCATCGAGTACCGGGGCTTCGGGCAGGAGCGCGTGGAGGAGCTCGCGGCGTACGCGGGCGTGCCAGTGTGGAACGGCCTCACCACGGAGTTCCACCCCACGCAGATGCTCGCCGACGTGCTCACAATGGAGGAGGAGTTCGGGCGCGGCGGCATGCGCGGCCGCAAGGTCACGTTCATGGGCGACGCGGGCAACAACGTGGGCAACTCGCTGATGGTGGTCTGCGCCAAGCTGGGGATCGACTTCTGTGCGTGCGGACCCGCCGAGCAGATGCCCTCGGCCGGGCTCGTGGAGACCTGCCGCGCGGTCGCGTCCGAGACCGGCTCCACGATCACGCTCACGGCCGACGTCGAGGAAGGCGCGCGCGACGCGAGCGTCATCTACACCGACATCTGGGTCTCCATGGGTGAGAGCTCCGAGCTCTGGGGCGAGCGCATCCGCCTGCTCTCCCCATACCAGGTCAATGCCGAGCTCATGGCCAAGGCGGCGCCCGACGCGATCTTCATGCACTGCCTGCCGAGCTTCCACGACCGCAAGACCACGATCGGCGAGGAGGTCTACCAGAAGTTCGGCCTGGCCGAGCTCGAGGTCACCGACGAGGTCTTTGAGGGCCCGCGCAGCCGCGTCTTTGACGAGGCCGAGAACCGCCTCCACAGCATCAAAGCCGTGATGCTCGCGACGCTCAGCTAAGGGGCGTGCCCGCCGGTAATCCCGGCTGGTGCGTTCACCAAAACCATGAATCCCGAGAAGCGCGCGCACGTGACGCTCCCGTCGCGTACGTAACCCGGGATTCGTCTCCGTGAGGACAGAAATCCCGAGAAGCGCGTTCTTGTCGCCGCGCGCTTCTCGGGATTCTTGGTCAGGGGTTAGACGTCACCGGTCCGTCGCGCCTAGTAGACCATGCCCATGGCCTCGCGCACCTCGTCGAGGGTCGCGGCAGCGATCTCGCGCGCGCGACGGTTGCCCTCGTGGAGGACGTCGGCCACGTAGCCCATGTCGCGGGCGATCTCCTCGCGGCGCGCGCGAATGGGCGCGAAGTAGCCGTTCACGGCCTCGGTGACCACGCGCTTGAGCTGCCCCGCGCCGCCCATGCCGATCTCCTCGGCGATCTCTCTCGGGTCGCGCCCGGTGCAGATGCCGGCCGTGGTGAGCAGGCCGGAGATCTCCGGGCGGCTCTCGGGGTCAAAGGTGATCATGCGCTCGGAGTCGCTCTTGGACTTCTTGATCAGCTTGGCCGTCTCCTCCGCCGTCATGGAGATGGAGATGGCGTTGCCGTAGGATTTGCTCATCTTGCGGCCGTCCAGGCCCGGGAGCAGCGGCGTGGAGGTGAGAAGGCCCGTCACGTCCGGGAAGACGCAGCCGTAGCGCTCGTTGAAGCGGCGCGCGATCTTGGACGTGATCTCGATGTGCGGGAGCTGGTCGCGGCCCACGGGCACGATGTTGCCCTTGCAGAAGAGGATGTCGCAGGCCTGGTGCACGGGGTAGGTGAGCAGGAGCCCCGTGAGCGCATGGCCGGACGCCTCCTGCTCGGCCTTGACCGTGGGGTTGCGCTCCATCTCGGCCTCGGTCACGAGGGAGAGGAACGGCAGCATGAGCTGGTTCAGCTCGGGCACCGCCGAGTGCGTGAAGATCATCGTCTTGGCCGGGTCGATCCCGCAGGCCAGGTAGTCGATGACCATGTTGTAGACGTTGTCTCTGATGTGCTCGGTGGTGTCGCGGTCGGTGATGACCTGGTAGTCCGCGATGATGATGTTGGTGCGCACGCCCAGGTCCTGCAGGCGCACGCGGTCCACGAGCGTCCCGAAGTAGTGGCCCAGGTGCAGCCTGCCCGTCGGGCGGTCGCCCGTGAGCATCGTGTAGTTCTCGGGGTGGACGAGCAGGTCAGCGTGGACCTCGTCGCTCCTGCGCTTGGCAGCCTCGTAGCTTCCCTCGTTGGGCATGGTTCCTCCACTTCTCGCGCGTGGGCACGGACGTCTCGACCGACCAACCATGGTACGGCAAACTGCCGCGCGTTGCGAACGGGCGACGCGCAAACACTGCTAGAATGAACCCGTTGCGACTAACGGGAGGGGGCGCTTTGGCAAGCTCGTACGGAACGGACGCCGACAAGAGCTCCCTCAGGAGCAACTACCTCCGCGTGCGGCGCTCCATCCCGGAGCGCACCCGTCTCGAGAGCGACTCCTCGATCGCGAGCGCCCTCACGGCGTTCCCGATTTTCTCCGAGGCCCCGCTCGTGCTCACCTACGTCTCCCGAGCCGACGAGGTCGGCACCCGCGCGCTGATCGAGCGGCTGCTCGCCGCCGGGCGTCGCGTGGGCGTGCCGCGCACCGACCTCGTCGCGCGACGCATGACGTTTCACGAGATCAGCTCGCTCGACGAGCTCGCCCCGCGCACGATGGACATCCTCGAGCCCCCGGCGGACGCCCCGGTCCTCACCGAGCCCGCGCAGCTCGTCGGGTCGGTCTGCCTCGTGCCGGGGCTCGTCTTCGACGGCGCCGGCCACCGTGTCGGGTACGGCGGGGGCTACTACGACCGCTTCCTGGCCTTCTATCCCGGCGACAAGATCGGCCTGGCGAGAACCACGATGCTCTCGTCAAATCCCCTGCCCGCCGACCCCCATGACGTGCCCGTGGACTTCATCGCCACGGAGGGCTCCGTCTGGAGCTGCCGGCCGCGCTGAGCGGGGGCGCGCGGGGCCTACAGGCCCACGTGGGCGGCGAGGTCGAGGATGGCCTTGCGGTAGCCCTCGATACCCATGCCGGTGACGGTCTCGAAGCAGGCGGCGCGGATGTAGGAGACGCGCCGGAACTCCTCGCGCTCGTCGACTTTGGAGATGTGCACCTCGACCATCGGGAGCCCCACCGCCTTGGCGGCGTCGAGGATCGCGATCGAGGTGTGCGTGTAGGCGCCGGGGTTGATGACGATGCCCGCGTAGCAGCCGTAGGCGTCCTGGATCGCGTCGATGAGGTCGCCCTCGTGGTTTGACTGGAAGCAGGTGCACTCCGAGAAGCCCGCCTCCTCGGCGGCGTCGTGGCAGAGCTGGAGCATCGCGCGATAGGTGTCGTGACCGTAGATGTCGGGCTCGCGGATGCCGAGCATGTTGATGTTGGGCCCGTTGATAACGAGGACGCGCGCCGGCGCGTCGGGCGCGGCGGGCGCCGGGGGCTCCGCCTCCGTCTCGGCCTCCTCGGCGTCCTCGCCCGCAGGCGCGGAGTCGATGGAGTCGAGCAGGCTGACCAGGTCCTCCACGCTCGAGGTCCCGGGCTCCCCCTCGGCGTCCCGGTCATGCTCCATCTGCGCGATGGAGGCGTCGCGGAGCGGGTTCTGGGAGATGTGGACGTGGAGCGGGGCGGGCGCGGGCACGGCGTCGGGCGCGAAGGCGTCCTCGCTGCCCTCGATGCCGGTGAGCCTGGCGAGCGCCTCGTGCACGGCCTCGGCCTTGCCAGGGCCAAAGACGACCTCGATGCCGCGCGTCCCGCGCCGGACGAAGCCGAGGACGCCGCGCGCGGCGGAGAGCTGGTCGGTGTCGACGAGGGAGGGGTCCTGGGTGAGAATCCTCAGGCGGGTCATGCAGATGTCGTTCGCAGCGACGTTCTCCTTGCCGCCCACGGCGGCGAGGACCTCCTCCGCAATCTGCTGTCTGTCCACGTCGCGACCCTTTCGTCGTCGAATCGCGAGCGGGAGCCCCGTCTCCTCACTCACCGCGTTCATCGTATGCGTCGGGTGGAAGTATACGGGGCGCCCGCGCGAAGTTGCCGCATTCCGCCGAGCGGTGTCGCAGACGGCGAGAAATGCGGTGGGTTTGTGTCGTCTTCGTGCCTAGAGGTCGAGAAGCTCCCTCAGCGCGGCGGCGTCCCCGGCCGGCGAGCCGGTGCAGGGGAGCGTGACGTCCGCCCAGGCACGGTAGGCCGGCATGCGCTCGGCGGCGAGCCGCTCCACCCCGCGCGAGCGCGACATGGGCCGGCCGTCCGAGCTGAGCTCGCCCAGCGGGCGGTCGAGGAGGACGACCCGGCCGTTCTGGCACAGCAGGTCGCGGTTCTCCGGGCGCGTGACCACGCCGCCGCCGCAGGCGACGACGAGGCCCGAGCGGGCGCCGTAGCGGCCGGCCGTCTCCGTCTCCACAGCGCGGAAGGCCGCCTCGCCGTCCTGCTCGATGATCTGGGCGGGGCTGCGGCCGCACGCGACCTCGACGGCGTCGTCGAGGTCGACGAAGGGGCGTCCGAGCAGGCGCGCGAGCTCGCGCCCGCAGCTCGTCTTGCCCGCCCCGGGCATCCCGATCAAGACGACGTTCTCCGCCTGACCGGCGATCTGTCGCTCGACCTCGGTGACGAGGGAGTCGTCGAGGTCGCGTCCCTGAAAGAGCTCGCTTGCGTAGAGCGCCTGGGCGACGAGCATCGCGAGGCCGCTCTCGGCGGGCAGGCCGAGGCGCTCGGCGGCGAGGACGAGGCCGGTCCGCGTGGGGTTGTAGACGACGTCGAGGACGCCCCTGAGGCTCCCGAGCGCGGCGAGGTCCCCCTCGGGGACGGGGGACGCCGGGCACTCGGGAAACATGCCGACCGGGGTCGTGTTGACGAGAAGGACCGCGTCGGCGTGACGCTCGACGAGCGTGTCGTAGGTCTCGGTTCCGGACCGGGAGATGACGACGGGTTCCGCCCCCACCGTGTTGGAGAGAGCGTCGACGACGGCCTGGCTCGCTCCGCCGCTTCCGAGGACGATGACCTTCTCGCCCTCGAGCAGCTCGCGCGGCGACGCCCCGAGACGCTCGCGACAGAAGCGGGAGAGCATCCATGCGAAGCCGAGCACGTCGGTGTTCTCGGCGACGATGGAGCCGTCCTCGGCGCGCACCAGGGTGTTTGCGGCACCGAGGCGCTCGACGGCGGCGGAGCGAACGTCGGCCAGGCGCGCCGCCTCGCGCTTGTAGGGGATGGTCACGTTGAGGCCGCGCCACGAGCCCTGCCGGACGAAGGGAGCCAGCTCGTCGGGCTCGAGCTCGACGAGCCGATAGGGGGCCGATCCCAGGCGCTCGTGGATCTGCGCCGACCAGCTGTGGCCGAGCCTGCGTCCGACGAGGCCGTACGGTGCGTCGCCGAGGCCCTTCTCGGCCGCGCCCACGCTAGAGCACCTCCGCGTAGCTGCCGAGGTAGCGGCACTCCTGGCAGAGCCCGCCGATCGTCGCCATGAGGGAGGAAAACTCCGGGGCGGCGACGGGGCAGTCGAGCTCGAAGTAGAACATGAACTCGAAGTCACGCTCGGGGATGGGGCGGCTCTCGAGCTTGAGGAGGTTGATGTCGAGCGCGTAGAACTTGGCGAGCAGCTTGTAGAGCGAGCCGGGCTCGTGGGGGAGCACGATCATGAGCGAGGTGCGGTCAGCCCCGGGATAGATCTCCAGGTCGCGGGAGATGCATGCGAAGCGCGTGTAGTTGTTGTCGCGGTCCTGGACGCTCGAGGAGAGCACGTCGAGGCCGTAGAGGTCCGCGCACGGCAAGGATGACAGCGCCGCCACGTCCGTCCGGCCCGACTCGGCGACGCGCTCGGCGGCGACGGCGGTGTTCTCGCAGACGTGCACCCGAACGTCCGGCAGGCCGGAGAGGAACTCCGCGCACTGGCCGATCGCCTGCTCGTGGCTGTAGATGTCCCGGATTTCGGAGAGGCGTGCTCCCGGGTTGGCGAGGAGGTTGTGGTCGACCTTCACGCGGGTGGTGCGGACGATGTGGAACGAGTTCTCCATCATGAGGTCGAACACCTGGCGGACGGAGCCGGCCGTGGAGTTCTCGAACGGGATGACGCCGTAGCGCGCGAGGCCCTGTCCCACGGCGCGGAAGACGCCGTCGAAGGTCGGTGCGTAGGAGATGGTGGGCCGGCGGAAGATCTTCTCGGCCGCGATCTGGGAGTAGGCGCCCTCCACACCCTGGCAGGAGACGCGAGCCGACGGCGGGAAGAGCTCGGGAGTCCGCTGGCGTGCGGCGGCGATGGCTCGCAGCGCGGCGTCGTCGGCGGTGTCGTCGAGAAGCTCGTGCTGCCGCGCCCGAGATGCCTCCATGAGGAGCTCCATCATGACCTGGGCGTAGGTGGCCAGGTCCTCGGGCACGTGCTCGGCGGCGTCGGCGACCTTGGCGCGCTCGCGAGCTGGGTCGAAGATCCGCATCCCGCTCTCGCGCTTGTAGGCCGCGACCTCCTCCGCGACCGTTGTACGCTCCGCGAAGAGCTCGAAGATCCGGGAGTCTATCTCGTCGATTCGCCGTCTGAGGTCAGAGAGCTCTGCCATGTGCTGCCTTTCGTACGTACCGGTAACGTGCCGCGTCGGACCGGCCGACCGGGTCCGGCGCTCAAACAGCTTGCCGAGAAGGACGCTCGGCAAGAACTCGCGGCGGACCCGGTCGGCCGGTCCGACGCGGCGTGCAAGCCTACTCAGCCGGCCAGCCGAGCAGGACGTCCGCGAGGCCGAGCGCGCAGACCGCCTCGACCACGGGGACCGCGCGCAGGACGGCCGTGGTGTCGTGGCGGCCGTGAACGCGCAGGGTGGCCGGCTCCATCGTGGTGAGGTCGACCGACTGCTGGTCCATCATGATGCTGGAGATGGGCTTGAACGCGCAGCGCACGAGGACGGGCGCGCCGGTGGTGATGCCGCCGAGGATGCCGCCGGCGTTGTTGGTGCGCGGCACGCAGGCGCCGTCGCGCACCTCGTAGGGGTCGTTGTTCTGGGTGCCGCGCATCCGCGCGACCGCGAACCCGCGCCCGAACTCCACGCCCTTGACCGAGGGGATGCCAAAGAGGTCGCGCGCGAGGACGTTCTCCACGCCGTCGAACATCGGCGAGCCCGCGCCGGCGGGAAGCCCGGTGGCGACGCACTCGACGATGCCGCCGAGCGTGTCCTTGTGCGAGCGGGCGTCGAGCACGGCCTCGACCATGCGCGCGCCGGCGTCGGCGTCGATGGTCGCCACGCGCCGGCCGTCGGCGAGGGCGGCCATCTGCGCCGCGAGCTCCTCGCGTGCGGCGGGGGAGTTGTCGAGGGCCGAGAAGGGCGTGTCCTCGATGCCCGCGAGCTCCGCCACGTGCGCGCGCACGGTGACGCCCTGCCGCTCGAGCCACTGCAGCGCGAGGCCGCCCGCCACGCAGAGCGCCGCCGTGAGGCGTCCCGAGAAGTGCCCGCCGCCGGGGACGTCCTGGGCGCCGTGCCACTTGGCCCAGGCGGTGAAGTCGGCGTGACCGGGCCGCGGGACCGCGAGCAGGTTGTTGTAGTCCTGCGAGCGCGTGTTGGTGTTCTCGATGATCGCGGCGAGCGGCGCGCCGCAGGTCTCGCCGCGCGGGTTGAGGCCGGAGACGACGCGGGGCTCGTCCGGCTCCTTGCGCGGGGTGCTCCAGGGGTCGGACCCCGGCGCCCGTCGGGCGACGAAGGCGGCGAGCGCATCGAGGTCGACGGGCATGCCGGCGGGCAGCCCCTCCACGACGCAGCCGACGGCGGGGGAGTGGGACTGTCCGAAGACGGTGACGCGGAGCGCGGTTCCGAGCGTGGACGGCATCATGCCTCCTTTTCGACGCGGCCCCCGAGGCGCTCGAGGTCCTCGAAGAAGCGCGGGTAGGACTTCTCGACGCACTCGGCGCCGAGGATGGTGGTCGGGTTCTGGCAGCGCGTGGCGAGCACCGCCGCCATCATCGCGATGCGGTGGTCGTTGGCGGCGTCGACGGTGCCGCCGCGCAGGGCGGGCGCCCCCGTGACGGAGAGACCGTCGTCGTCCGTCTCCACGACGGCGCCGAGCGCGCGCAGCGCGGCTGAGACGGTCTCGATGCGGTCGGACTCCTTGAGGCGCAGGCGCGCGGCGCCGGTGATGCGCGTCGTCCCCTCGGCGAACGCCGCCGCTGCGGCGAGCGGCGGGACGAGGTCGGGGCAGTCGCTGACGTCGAGCCGCGCGCCCCTGAGCTCGGCCGGGCGCACGGCGGCGCCGGAGGGGGTGCGCAGGACATGGGCCCCGAGCAGCGAGAGCGCGGCGAGGATGGTGCGGTCGCCCTGGGCGCTCCCGGCGTCGAGGCCGCGCACGGCGACGCCGCGCTCGCCGAGCGCGCCGGCGACGAGCCAGAACGCGGCGTTCGACCAGTCCCCGCCGACCGCGAACGAGCCGGGGGACGAGAGGCCGTCCGAGGCGGCGACGTCGTAGACGAGCGCCGGGTTGCCCGCAGCGTCGCACCCGCGCGAGCGGGAGACCTCGACGCCAAAGCGGCGCAGCACGGAGAGGGTGATCTCGATGTAGGGCCGGGACTCGACCGGCTCGCTGACGACCACCTCGACGGGCGCGCGCAACAGCGGCGCGGCGAGCAGCAGGCCGCTCACGTACTGGGACGAGACGTTGCCGGCGAGCTCAAAGCGGCCGGCGCGGACGCGGCCGCGCACGACGAGCGGGCTCGACCCCTGGGGCGAGAGCGCGGCGCCGTGCTCGACGAGCTGCTCGTAGAGGGGCGAGAGTGGGCGCTGCGGCAGCCGCCCGTGCCCGACGAGCGAGGCGCCACAGCCGAGCGCGCAGACGACGGGCAGCAGGAAGCGGAGCGTGGAGCCGGACTCGCCGCAGTCGAGCGTCGCGTCGCGGGCGGGCTCGGGCAGGTTGTCGGTCGCGGAGGAGCCGGGGACGGGCCGCACGCGGAACCCCGTCCGGGTGCGGGCGACGCGCGCGCCGAGGGACTCGAGGCACGAGACGGTGGCGTCGATGTCCGCCGAGGTGGTCGAGCAGGCGAGGTCCGTCGTGCCGGGGGCGAACGCGGCACAGATGAGCGCGCGGTGCGCCTCCGACTTCGAGGACGGCGCGTCGAGCTCGCCGCCGAGGGGGCCAGGATGTACGGTGATGTTCAAGCTGCCTGTCCTTCTCGTTGAACGATGAATCCCGTCTATGCTACCGCGGCGGCGCGACGAAGGCGCTCGGGGCGCTCCTCCCGTCACAGGCGAGAAACGCTTTCGATCTAGGTTATGCGCACGTGCCGAGGTTATGCGCACGTTCGAAGGGTGTGCGCACAGGTGCGTTTCCTATATTCGCAGCTAGATAGCCTGGCGAGAAAGACCGCCCGCCGGAACCGTGCGCATAACCTCCGCGCGTGCGCACGACCTGCGGGCAGGCGAGAAGAACCGCGCCCTAGCAGCGCAGCAGGCGGTGCACGAGGTCGTGCTGCAGCCGGTCGAAGGCCTCCGTGGCCAGAAGCGCCCGTCCGAAGCGCGCCGTCACCTTTGCGACGAGCTCGCGACGCATCGCATCGTTGGAGAGCATCCCCGCAGTCACGGAGCGCACCATCCAGCCCTCGTCGCGCAGCCCCTCGTTGCGGGTGCTGTCCGAGTCGACCGCGCGGGCGCTCGAGTGCCAGAGGTAGCTGTCGTACTCCAGGATGACGCGGCGGTCTGTCCAGCAGAGGTCGACCACCACGTAGGGCTTCCCGAGCGCGGCGCGCAGGCTGGTCGGAATCTCGATCCGGGCGTTGAGCTCAGGGGCGGGCAGACCGCAGCCGCCGAGCGAGACGGGAAGGGTGAAGAGCAGGACGACGACGGTCTCCATGGGGGAGCGCGACCCCGGGACCACGTGGGCCACGGCGACGCGCGCCCTTCTCGCCCCGTGGCTGTGGGTCGCCGCGAAGTGCTCCCGCAGATGTTCGACGGTCTCGAGGGGCGCCCGCTTGTAGAACCCGTCCGGGGCGCCGGCCGACCTGCCGTAGGAGCCGCAGATCTCCATCGCGGCTACGGCCGCGACGACCTCGTCGCTCCGGGCGGAGATGTTCTGCAGGCAGAAGCTCGGGGAGACGATGAGGACCTCCGGGGTCAGCCGCAGGAGCGCCCCATCGGGGAGCTCGGTCGACCACACGTGCGAGATCACGCCGGGGAGCCGGATGCGCCTGGCCGGGTCGGACACGAGGACGTGGAGGGGGTGCTCCGGCGTCGCCGCGAGCTGCGCCGCCCGGAGGACGGCCTCGTCGCGAACGCTGGCCCCGTCCGTCTGCCAGGGGACGGGCGGGCAGACGGGGCTCCCGAGCCGCTGTCCGAGCCCGGGCTCCGACCAGCGCGCCAGGGCGGATCTGTCATCGACGGTAATCATGGGACCCACTATAGGAATCGGTGCTCGCGCGACATTGCCGCCGACTTGCAGCTGGCATTCTGTCGCAGCTCAGGGGCTCATGAGGCGCGTGCGGGGCGGACGACGAGTTCGTGGGCGGCGCCGTTTCTGCCGCAGGCGGCCCGGTCCGGGCTCAGCGGGAAAACGTGCTGGCTTGGCCTTGTCCGACGTGGTCTGCCCTGGTCTCGCCCAAGCCGAGAAGGTTATGCGCACGCGCTGAGGTTATGCGCACGGTTGCGGCGGCAGGTTTTTCTCGACAGGTCATCTAGCTGCGGATATAGGAAACGCACCGGTGCGCATACCCTTCCAGCGTGCGCACAACCTCGGCGCGTGCGCACAACCTACGGGCGGGCGAGAAGAACGTCGGCTCGTCAGCGGCCGAGCTCGATCAGGTCGCGCAGGTCGTCGAGGCCGAGGCGGCGCACCTCGCAGCGGCCGACCTCGCGCGGCACCACGACGTTCACACCGTCCCCGTGGCGCTTCTTGTCGTGGGCGACGTAGCGCATGAGCGTGCCGGCGGGCAGGTCGGTGCCGGTCGGCAGGCCGTGCGCCTCGACGCAGCGCACGATGCGCGCCGCCGTCTCGGGCGAGCACCAGCCCCGCGCCGACGAGGCGCGCGCGATAAGGCAGAGGCCGGCCGCCACGCACGAGCCGTGCCCGAGCGCGAAGTCGCTCGCCGCCTCGATCGCGTGGCCGAGCGTGTGGCCAAGGTTGAGCGTCTGGCGCAGGCCCCGCTCGCGCTCGTCGGCGCTCACCACGTCGCGCTTGATCTCCACGTTGCGGGCGACGACGTCGGCGAGGCGCCCCTCGTTGACGCCCCCGGTGAGGGGCCGCTCGCTGAGCTCGTCGAGCAGCGCGGCGTCGGCGAGGACGGCGTGCTTGACCACCTCGCCGCAGGAGTCGCGGAAGAGATTGGCGGGGACGGTCGAGAGCGTCCGCACGTCGGCCACGACGAGGGAGGGCTGCCAGAACGCGCCGACGAGGTTCTTGCCCGAGGGCAGGTCCACGGCCGTCTTGCCGCCCACGGAGGAGTCGACCATGGCGAGCAGCGACGTGGGCACCTGCACGACGGCAATGCCGCGCAGGTAGAGGGCTGCGGCGAGCCCGGCCATGTCGCCGGTGACGCCGCCGCCGAGCGCGACCACGGCGTCGTCGCGGGTGAGCTCGCGCGCGGCCAGCCCCTCGAGGATGCCGCCGAGCGTGGCGAGCGTCTTGTGGGCCTCGCCGGCCGGGAACGTGACGCGCGGCGCGACCTCGAGGCCCGCTGCGGCGAGCGCCGCCTCGGCCCGCTCCGCGTAGAGCGGGCCCACGGTGGTCTCGGTCACCACGCAGCAGCGGGGACGTCCGAGCGTCTCGCACACGTGCCGGCCGAGCTCGTCGAGAAGCCCGGCGCCTACGAGCACGTCATAGGGGCGCGAGAGGGTGTCCACGTGAATCCGTCGCATGCTACCTGCCCTCGATCTCTCTCTTGATGCGGTCGCCCTCGGCGAGAAGGGCCTCGAGCCGCTCGGCGTTGCGCGCCGCGAGGGCGTCGCGGTAGGCCGTCAGGTTCTCTATGATGCAGTCCAGCTCCGCGCCGAGGTAGTCGGCGTTGTCCAGGAAGAGCTCGGTCCACATGGGCGCGTTCAGGCGCGCCACGCGGGTGAGGTCCTTGTAGCTTCCCGCCGAGAAGCCCCGGTGGTCGCGGGCCGTCGGGCTCTTCACGTAGGCGTTGGAGACCACGTGGGCGAGCTGCGAGGTGAAGGCGATGTTGCGGTCGTGCTCGTCCGCCGTGGCCAGCGTGAAGCTGCCGAACTGGCAGGGCTCGAGGAGCCGCTTCAGGCGCTCGAGCACCGTGGCGCGCTCGAGGTCGTCCATCGCGGGTGGCACCACGACCATCGGGGCGCCCTTGAACATCGTGGCCCGCGCGCGGGCGAAGCCCGAGTATTGCGTGCCGGCCATGGGGTGGCAGCCCACGAAGGTGAACGGGTATGGCGCGCAGATCTGCTCGCAGCGCTCGCAGATGACGCGCTTGACGCCCACGGTGTCGATCACGATGGCGCCCGGCGAGACGAGCGGCGCGTAGCGCTCCAGCCACTGAACCGTGGAGGCGGGGTAGCCCGCGAGCACGATGAGCTCGCAGGTGGGGATCGTCGTCTCGTCGAGCTCGCCGGTCACGGTCTCGATCATGGCGAGCTCGAGCGTGGAGCGCGTGCGGTTCCAGGCGAAGACCTCGACCCCGGCGGCGGCGAAGGCCTTGGCGAAGGAGCCGCCCATGAGCCCGAGGCTCACCACGCCGCAGCGCCCCGCGACGTAGGTCGGTGCGGGCGCCTGGTTCTTCTCGGCCGCCACCTAGGCCTCCTCTACGGACGCGGTCACGGCCTCGCGGATGAGGGCGATGCGGCGCATGGCGTCGGCGAACTGGTCGGGGGTGAGCGCCTGGGCGCCGTCCGACCACGCCTCGGCGGGGCAGGAGTGGACCTCGATCTCCAGCGCGTCGGCGCCGGCGGCCACGGCGGCGTAGGCGCCGGGGCGGACGTAGCGGGTGTAGCCCGTGGCGTGGCTTGGGTCGCCGACGACGGGCAGGTGGGTGAGGTGGTGCAGGACCGGGATCGCGTTGACGTCGAAGGTGTTTCTCGTGCGCGTCTCGAAGGTGCGGATGCCGCGCTCGCAGAGCATGACGTTGGCGTTGCCCTCGCTCATCACGTACTCTGCGCCCATGAGCAGCTCGTCGATGGTCTCGGACATGCCGCGCTTGAGCAGGACCGGCACGTCCGTCTTGCCCACCTCGCGCAGCAGCGGGAAGTTCTGCGCGTTGCGGGCGCCGATCTGCAGGACGTCAACGCCCTTGTCCAGGAAGAGCTGCACGTCGCGCGGGTCCATGACCTCGGAGACGACGGGCATGTCCAGCTCGGCGCCCGCCTCCATGAGCAGGTCGAGGCCGCGCGCGCCCATGCCCTGCGAGGTGTAGGGGCTGGTGCGGGGCTTGAAGGCCCCGCCGCGCAGCATCGTGGCGCCGGCGGCCTTGACCGCACGGGCGATCTGGATGAGGTTTTTGCCCTCCACCGAGCACGGTCCGGCGATGACCTGGAAGTTCCCGCCGCCCACGAGCACGCCGTGGCCGCAGTCGACGACCGTGTCCTCGGGGTGGAACTTGCGGTTGGCGAGCTTGTAGGGCTCGGAGACGCGCTGCACCCGCTCGACGATGTCCATGCTCTCGAGGATGAAGGGGTCGATGCGCGTGGTGTCGCCGATGATGCCGATGATGGTCTCGTTGTCTCCCTGGGAGACGTTGGTTCTGAAGCCGCGCCCCTCGATCCAGCCGACGAGCTGGTCGAGCTGTGCGGGGGTGGCGGTCTCCTTGACGACTGCGATCATGTGGGCTCCCGTGGTTGCTGACGATTCCGCGCGATGATACCACGGGGATGTGACCGGCGGGTTACGGTCGCGCGCCTCAGACGGTGAGGTCGCGCACGATCCCCGCCGGGTCGCGTCGCGCCGCCCTGCGTGCTGGGACGAGGCCGGCGAGCGCGGTGAGCGCGCCGCAGCACGCCGCTGCGGGCAGGCATGCCCAGGCGCCGATCGAGACGAGCGAGCCCATGTTGGTGAACATGGTCACGTAGGAGTTCACGAACGGCCCGAGCGCCCAGGCGAGAAGCCCGCCCGCGATTCCGGCCGCCACGCCTATGAGCAGGTTCTCCCCGAGGAAGAGCGCGGTGACGTCGCCGCGCGTGGCGCCGAGGGCGCGCAGCACTGCGATCTCTCCGGTGCGCTCGAGGGCGGAGATCGAGGTCGTCGAGGCGACGAGAAAAACCGAGAGCGTTCCCAGGACGAGCGAGAGGACCACGAGCACGAGGTCGATCGTCGCGACGGTGGCGTTGGCCTGGTCGACGAGCTGCTGCAGGTCGCTCGCGCAGGACAGACCGCCGTCGCCCAGGCCCCGGAGCCGCGCGTAGTCGGAGACGGCGGCGCGCACGAGGTCGGACTGCTCCGCGTCGCTCACGTAGATGCGCAGCTCGGTGGGCTCGTCGAGGTCGATGCCGCCGAGCCATGCCATGTTCTGGGCGTAGCTCGCGGAGAGGTCGGCCGTCGCGTAGCTCGCCACCAGGCGGGAGAACTCGTCGTCGGAGAGCGCGCGCAGCTCGTCGAGGACGCCATCGTCCAGCTGCGAGGGGTCCCCGTCGTAGCCGAGCCGCGTGGCGAGCGCGCCCGCCTGCTCGTCCGTAAGCGCGGCGAGGACCTCCGTCTTCCCCGTCGAGAGCCCGAGCTCGCCCGCGAGCGCCACCAGGTCGTCGGCGCCCACGTCGCCCCTCGCGAGGCCGTCCTCGAAGCTCCTGCCCGAGAAGACGTCGACGTCGGGGCGGGCCGCCTGCTCGCGAACGACGCCGCTCTCCCAGGCGTCGCCCACGAGGGCCTCGACCAGGCCGGCGTCATAGCCGATCGCCCCGGTGAAGGAGGCGTCCGCATAGCGCTCCTCGGGGCGCACGACCCCGACGACCGTGAGCCGCCGTGCCTCGTCAATGATCTGCGGCAGCCTCACGGAGCTCTCCTCGGTGCGCGCGTCCAGCCAGCGTGACCCGTCGGTGCTGCGGTAGTAGTAGTCCGCGGTCGGGACGATGCGATAGGTGGTGCCGAGAAGGTCCTCGTAGGGCAGCTCGAGGGGTTGCGCGTCCTCCTCGCCCGCGCGCTCGGCGAGCTCGTCGGTGCCCACGAGGCCGAGCTCGGCGGCGACGAGGTCGAGCATCGTGCCGTCCCGCCCGACGATGAGCACGACCTCGTCGGCGGACTCAGGGAGGCGGCCCGCGAGCACCTCGTAGGGCGCGGTGCCGGTCGCGTCGTTTCTCACGAGCTCCTGCATGAGGCCCGTCGACGGGATCCGCGCCTCGATCTCCGAGCGCATCTCGGGCTCCACGAGCCCCGCCTTCGCCAGGCGCTCGCCGAGCACCGGCGACCCGGCGCGCAGGAGCTGCTCGCCCTCGCTGTCGTAGAGGTTGAGCTCGAGGTCGTAGCCGCGCTGGATGTCAAGGACGTCGCCTGCGACCTCGGGATGGGAGAGGGTGAGGTAGCCGTAGAGGTCGCCGAGCGCGCCCTCCGCCGTCTGCGCCCCCTCGAGCGCGCCGAGGGCCCGCGCGCCGGCGTCGCTCACGGTCAGGGCGTCCCCGGCCGCGGCGTCGGCGCCCACGGAGAGGTCGAGCGAGGGGTCCGTGGAGACGACGAGGGGATGGGTGAGCGTGAGGCCGAGCGCGAGCCGCTCGAGGAAGTCGTGGCTCCCCAGTCCCAGCGCGACCATGAGGATCGACGAGAGCGCCGCGAGCGTCACGGCGACGCCCGTGACGAGGGAGCGTCCCTTGCGGCGCATGAGGTGGCGCAGCGCGAGCTGCGCAATCCCCCGGCGAGGAGCCGAGCGCGCGGCCGTCCTGCGCCCGCCGGTCGCCTCCCGCCGGCCCGCCGGCGCGGGCGCCTCGCGGACCGCGCGGCCGTGCTCGAGGCGGACGATCTGGGTGGCGTAGGTGCGGGCGAGCCGCTCGTTGTGGGTGACCACGATGACGAGGCGCTCGCGCGCGAGCTCGGCGAGAAGCTCCATCACGTCCCGCCCGCTCCCCTCGTCCAGGGAGCCCGTGGGCTCGTCCGCGAGCAGGATCGTCGGGTCCTTGGCGAGGGCGCGCGCGACGCTCGCGCGCAGCGCCTGGCCGCCGGAGAGGGTCGCGGGGCGCTTGTCGGCCAGTCCGGCGATGCCACAGCGCTCGAGGGCGCGCTCGCGCAGCCGGGCGGCCTCGAGCGTCGGGACGCCCGCGAGGCTCTGCGCGAGCCGGACGTTCTCCATGACGTTCAGGTGTCCGATGAGGTTGGGGGACTGGAAGACGAGGCCGACCTCGCGCGCACGGTAGCGGTCCCAGTCGCGCTCCGCGTAGTCGCGCGTGTCCCTCCCGTCGACGAGGAGGTCTCCCTGGAAGCTGTGGTCGAGCCCGCCGAGGATGTTGAGCAGGGTCGTCTTGCCACAGCCGCTCTCGCCGAGCACGGCCACGAGCGCGGGGGAGGAGAGCTCGAGCGTCAGGTCGTCGAGGACCACCTGACGCTCGGCTCCGTCACCGAAGGATCGGCTGATGTGCGATGCGACGAGGGTCGCCACGTGAGGTTCTTCTCGCTACTTGGGCAGGACGGTGAGGGTGAGGGTGCCAACGTAGTCACCGGAGAGGGTGTAGGAGCCGTTGGAGCCCGTGATCAGGCACTGCTGCAGGTAGTTGACGTTCGGCACGCAGATCTCGGCCTGCGTCGAGCCCTCGGGGACCTCGGCCCACCCGGTGAACTCCGCGGACCTGCGCTGCCCGCTGTACGGGTCGTCCATCGTCACGCGCGCGGTGAACGACCAGCGCCCGTCGACCCCGCCGCGCGAGGTCGAGTTGGGGATGAGGATCTGGGCCGTGACGTCGAGGTTGCCCGTCGACTGCTTCTGGCTCTCGAGGCCGGAGGACGCGTCGCCCGTGGCGCTGAAGTTGTTCCACGTGACGTTCTCGCAGGTGAAGAGGGTCCCGCCGTCCTGCGCCTCCCGGGAGGTGATGGGGGCCGTGACGGTGAGGGAGCCTCCGGGTCCCGTCATCGTGGCCGTCATCGTGTCCCCGCTCACGGTGAGGCCGTATGAGGCGCCGGGGTTGCTGGGGGAGGCGATGCCGAGGTCGCCCTGGAAGGCGTGCTCGGCAAAGAAGACGTTGTAGACGACGACCGCCGCCACGGCCACGACGGCGACCACGCCGACGACGATGCCCACGACACGCCCCTTGGAGTGCTTGGAGGACACGGGCCCGACCTGTGAGACGGCGCCGGTGGTCGCGGCGGACGCGGCCGCGCCGCCGAGCGTGGCGCCGCAGCCGGCACAGAACTTGGCGCCGTCGGGGTTGGTGGCGCCGCACTTGGGGCAGAACATGGGAGCTCCTCTCGCCGAGGGTGTTTCTCGGATTCTACGCCATTGAGGGTGCCGCGATGTTTCCGATTGGTTATACTGTCATGCGCACGCGCCCATAGCTCAGTGGATGAGAGCGTCTGCCTCCGGAGCAGAAGGTCGTGGGTTCGAATCCCCCTGGGCGCACCACGCACGTTTCGCCCGGGCCCCCAGGGGTCCGGGCCTTTTCTTGCGCGTGCGCCGGCATTCTCTCTTTTTCGTAAGGATTGCGTTTGTGTCGCGGCCGCATGGCACAATGGACGCCTTGAAGGAGAGGGGAGAGATGACGCTGGACGAGAAGAACCCCGAGCTGCGCGGCCTCACGGAGGCCGAGGTCGCCGAGCGCGTGGCCGACGGCCGCACGAACGCCAACACCGATGTCAAGACCAAGTCGGTCCGCCAGATCGTCGCCGAGCACGCGCTCACGCTCTTCAACGGCGTGAACCTCGCGCTCGCCGTGCTCGTGCTCCTCACCGGCGAGTACCGAAACATGCTCTTCATGGGCGTGGTGGGCGCCAACCTGCTGATCGGCGTGACGCAGGAGATCCGCGCCAAGCGCATGGTCGACAAGCTGACGATCCTCACCCAGAAGGAGGTCACGGTCATCCGCGCGGGGGGCGAGCGGGCGCTGCCCCCCTCCGAGCTCGTCGCCGACGACCTCATGCGGCTCGCCCACGGCGACCAGGTCCCGGCGGACGCCGTGATCGTGGAGGGCTTCGTTTCCATGAACGAGAGCCTGCTCACGGGCGAGTCCACGCCCGTCTCCAAGGGGCCCGGCGACGAGCTGCTCTCGGGCAGCTTCGTGGACGCGGGCAGCCTGGTCGCGCGCGTGACGCGCGTGGGCGCCGAGGGCTACGCCGCGCGCATCAACGCCGAGGCCAAGTACGTCAAGGCCGTCCGCTCGGAGATTCAGGCCACGCTCAGAGCGATCATCCGCCTGGGCACCGTCGTGCTCGTCCCGCTCGGCCTGGGGCTCTTCGCGCGGTCCTACCTCATGGACGGCGGGAGCCTCAACGACGCGATCCTCACGTCGGTCGCCGCGGTCATCGGCATGATTCCGCAGGGGCTCGTGCTGCTCACCTCGTCGGTCCTCGCCATCGCGACCTTCCGCCTGGGCCGGCGCATGGTCCTCGTGCAGCAGGCCTACTGCGTGGAGACGCTCGCGCGCGTGGACACGCTCTGCCTGGACAAGACCGGCACCATCACGACCGGGGAGATGGAGGTCGCGCGCGTGGTCGCCGCGCCCGGCGCCGACCCGGCCGCCGTGGCGGGCGACCTCGCCACGATCGTGGGCGCCAACGAGGCCGACGCCAACGAGACCGCCCGCGCGATCCTGCGTCACGCGGACGAGCGGGGCCTCGTCGCGGGGGGCGTCGCGCGCGCCGTGCCCTTCTCGTCCGCCCGCAAGTACTCGGGCTGCGTGACGGCTGACGGCCGCGCGCTCGTGATGGGCGCGGCCGCCTTCGTGCTCGGGGCGGGGCGCGCCGCCGAGGCCGACGCCCTTGCCTCGGGGTTCGACGCCACCGAGCGCGTGCTCGTGGTCGGGGAGTGCGCGTCCTTCTCGCCCGACGACGCCATCGAGGGCGACGTGCGCCTGCTCGGCTGCGTGGCCATCCGCGACGAGATCAGGCCCACCGCCGCCCAGACCATGCGCTTCTTTCTCGACCAGGGCGTCGAGCTGCGCGTCATCTCGGGGGACGACCCGCGCACCGTCTCGGCCATCGCGGCGCGCGCCGGCGTGCCGCTCGCCGATCGCTTCGTCGACGCCACGACGCTCGACACGCCCGAGAAGCTCGACGCGGCCGTCGACGAGGCGCGCGTCTTCGGTCGCGTGACGCCGCAGCAGAAGCGCGAGCTCGTGCAGGCCCTGCATCGTCGCGGCCGGACCGTCGCGATGACGGGCGACGGCGTGAACGACGTGCTCGCCCTGCGCGAGGCCGACTGCTCGGTCGCCATGGCGTCGGGGTCGGCCGCCGCGCGCAACGTCTCCGAGATCGTCCTCGCCGACAACGACTTCGCGCACATGCCGGAGGTCGTGGCCGAGGGCCGCCGCTCGATCAACAACCTGCAGCGCTCCGCCTCGCTCTTCCTCGTGAAGACCGTCTTCACGGCGGCGCTCGCCCTCGTGTGCATCGTGATGCCGCCGTACCCCTTCATCCCGATTCAGATGTCGCTGCTCTCCACGGCCGTGATCGGCATCCCGTCGTTCGTGCTCGCGCTCGAGCCCAACCACGAGCGCGTTCGCGGCGACTTCCTCGCCAACGTGCTTGCGCGCTCGCTGCCCGCCTCGGTCGCCATCGTGTGCGCGCTGTTCGCCGAGCTCGTCGCCGGGCGCGCCCTCGACCACTCCTTCGGGGAGATCTCGTCGGTGTGCACGGTGCTCGTCGCCTGCGTCGGCATCGCGCTGATCTGGCGCATCTCGCAGCCGATGACCCCGCTGCGCGCCGCCCTTCTCGCCGTCATCGTCGCCATTGTTGCGCTTGGGTGTACGGTTGCGGCCCCGTTCTTCGAGATCGTGTCGTTTACGGGTAGCATGGGGGTCGTGATCGTCGCCGCCGGCGTCGTCGCGGTGGCGTTCTTCAACTGGCTGTACGACCGTTCGCTCGCCGGCTTCGAGACGAGCGAGCGCTTCCTCAAGATCGTGAGAAAGGTGGAGGGTGGACATGACGCAGAGCAGTGACCTCGCCGGGGCGGTCCGTGAGGCGCGCCGTCCCGTGGACCTTTCGGCCGGGGGCGTCTCCCGCCTCGCGCACGTCGTCTCGGCCATCCCCGGCGCCGACCGCCTGCCCCGCGCGCTCGTCGTCCTGCTCGAGAACGTCGTGCGCCGCGCGCGCACGGACGAGGACGCCGTCCGCATGGCCGCGGCCGTCCTGGACGCCGGGCTCTCCGGCTCCGCGGGCGACGAGATAGAGTTCATGCCCGCGCGCGTGCTCTTCCAGGACTTCACCGGCGTCCCGGTCTTCGTGGACTTCGCCGCGATGCGCGACGCCATGGTCGAGCGCGGGGGCGACCCGATGCGCGTGAACCCGCAGATCCCCTGCACGCTGGTCGTCGACCACTCCGTGATCGCCGACGAGGCCGAGACGCCCTGCGCCTCCGAGAAGAACGAGGAGCTCGAGGCCGCGCGCAACCGCGAGCGCTTCTCCTTCCTCAAGTGGGCGAGCCGCTCCTTTGACAACGTCGAGATCGTGCCGCCCGGCGGCGGCATCTGCCACCAGCTCAACATCGAGCGCTTCTGCGACGTCGTCACGACCGACGCGCTCGCGACCGGCGACCGGGAGGTGGCCTGCTTCGACACGCTCGTGGGCACCGACTCCCACACCACGACCGCCAACGGCGTCGGCGTGCTCGGCTGGGGCGTCGGCGGCATCGAGGCGGAGGCGGCGGCGCTCGGCCAGCCGGTCTCCATGCTCGTGCCGCCGGTCGTGGAGCTGCGCCTCACGGGCGCGCTGCGCCCGGGCGTCTCGGGCATGGACGTGGCCCTCACGGTGGCCCAGCTCCTGCGCGCCGAGGGCGTGGTCGGGACCATCGTCGAGGTGACGGGCGAGGGGGCAGGCGCGCTCACCGCCACGCAGCGCGCCTGCGTGGCCAACATGACCCCCGAGTACGGCGCCACGGCCACGCTCTTCCCGGTGGACGAGAAGACCCTCGACTACCTGGCGCTCGCCGGGCGCGACGCCTCCGAGCTCGCCTTCGCCCGCAGCTACCTCGAGGCCCAGGGCGTGTTCGGGACCGGCTGCGGCCGCGTCTACGCGCGCACCCTCGAGCTCGACCTCGCCTCCGTCGAGCCCTCGCTCGCCGGTCCCTCCCGCCCGCACGACCGCGTGTCGGTCTCCGGCCTCAAGGAGCGCTTCGAGACCGCCGCGCGCGAGAACGGCCGTTCCCTCGACGAGCGCGTGGAGGTCGAGGGCGCGGGCGCGCTCGGCCACGGCGCCATCGCGATCGCGGCGATCACCAGCTGCACGACCGCCACGGACCCGGCCATGATGGTCGCCGCCGGCCTGCTCGCGCGCCACGCCGTGGAGCGCGGCCTCAGGCCGAAGCCCTGGGTCAAGAAGGTCCTCGCGCCGGGCAGCCACGCCACCGAGCTTCTGCTCGAGCGCTGCGGCCTCTCCGAGCCGCTGCGCGAGCTCGGCTTCTTCACCTGCGGCTTCGGCTGCATGAGCTGCATCGGCAACTCCGGCGAGATCAAGGCCTGCCTCAAGGCGCACGCCGAGGAGCTCGAGCTCACGAGCGTGCTCTCCGGCAACCGCAACTTCGAGGGGCGCATCTCGCCCGACGTGAGCCAGAACTACCTCTGCGCACCCGCCCTCGTCGTCGCCTACTCGCTCGCGGGCACGGTGGACGTGGACCTCACGTGCGAGCCCGTGGGCGTCGGCGCCGACGGGGCCCCGGTCATGCTCTCCGAGCTCATGCCCACCGACGACGAGGTCGCGGCCGCCCTGGCCGGCAGCCTCGACGCGAGCCTCTTTGCGGAGGGCGCGCGCGGCCTGCTCGAGGGCGGCGCGGCGTGGCGCGCGATCGAGTCCGGCGAGTCCGCCACCTTCCCGTGGGACGACGCGTCCACCTACGTGCGCCGCGCGCCCTACTTCGACATCGCGCGGCCCCAGGACGTCGTCGAGGTGCGCGGGGCCCGCGCCCTCGCACTGCTCGGCGACTTCGTGACGACCGACCACATCTCGCCCGCCGGCTCCATCGCGGCGGACTCCCCGGCGGCGCGCTACCTCGAGGCGCACGGCGTGGCGCGCGAGGACTTCAACACCTACGGCGCCCGGCGCGGCAACCACGAGGTCATGGCGCGCGGCACCTTCGCCAACGTGAAGCTTAAGAACGCCCTCGCGGGCGGCCGCGTGGGCGGCTGGACCACGAACCTGCTCACCGGCGAGGTCGAGCCCATCTTCGACGCCGCCGAGGCCTACCGCGCCGCCGGCGTGCCGCTCGTCGTGGTGGCCGGCAAGCTCTACGGCTCCGGCTCGAGCCGCGACTGGGCCGGCAAGGGGCCGCTGCTTCTGGGCGTGCGCGCCGTGATCGCGGAGAGCTTCGAGCGCATCCACCGCTCCAACCTGGTGCAGATGGGCGTGCTGCCGCTCCAGTTCGAGGAGGGGCAGAGCGCCGAGAAGCTCGGTCTTCTCGGCACGGAGGTCTTTGACGTGGACCCGGTTGACCTCTCCGAGGGGCTCCCGGAGCCGCGCACGGTGACCGTGCGGGCCACGCGCCCGGGCGGCGACGTGGTGAGCTTTAGCTGCGTGGTGCGCGTCGACACGCCCATGGAGGGCGCCTTCCTCGCCCGGGGCGGCATCCTCCCGTACGTGCTTGACTCGCTCGTCTGAGGGGGCGGAAGTTGTCCCAGGTCTGTCCGAGATGCGGCGCGACGATGCCCGACGGCGCGGCCTCCTGCCCGCGCTGCCACGCCTCGACCGAGGTCACGCAGAGGATTTCCCTCGACGAGCTGACGTGGTGCCCCGGCTGCGGGGCGCTGGTCCCCGCCGGGGAGCGGGTCTGTCCCAAGTGCGGCCGCGCCGTGGTCGAGGAGGAGCCCGAGCGCCCCGTGCGCCAGCTCGACCTGCCCGAGATCGCCGACGATGCCGACGACGAGGCCGCCTCGGCGAGGACCGGCGTCATGACGCGCATCGAGAGCGCCATCCCGCCCGCCGACGACGAGTCGTCCCCCGCGGCGGCGCGCGATCGCATGCCCCGGCCCCGCGCCTTCGCCTTCGCCGCGCTCTTCGCGGTGGCGATCGTGGGCGGCGCCGCGCTGCTCATCACCCATCCCTGGGACCCCTCCGCCTCGGTGACGCGCGCCTCCGAGCCCGCCGACACCTCGATGTCCGGGTTCCCGGGCATCGTCGAGTCGCTGACCGGGCAGGACCGCGACGAGCAGGGCGAGGGGGACGGCGAGAAGACCCAGACGAGCGACCCCTTCGAGCTGATCGACGACGCCTACGGGCGGCTCGGCGAGCTCGAGCAGGCGGTCGCCGAGAGCGAGGACGCGCTCCGCGACGCCTGCTCGGCGGCAGATACGGGCGCGATCGCGGACGGGCTCTCGCAGGCCCAGTCGATCTCCATCGACGTCTCCAACCTCATCTCCGACGCGAGCCTGCTCGACGACGCCGACGGGGCGTACGCGGAGGACCTCGAGCACCTGCAGACCCTCGGCAGCTGGCTGCGCAACCGCTGCGACATCCTCACCGACGCGTGGCAGCGCGCGGCGGACGCGGACGACCTCGCCGCCTCCGCCGATGCGATCGCGGGCTCGCTCGACGCCGCCTCCGACTACGTGAGCCTCTTCGACGAGAACTACGACGCCTGGCGTCCCCAGAAAGTTGCCTAAAAGGGGTCAGACCCCTTTTTAGCAAGTTTTGCAGAGTCGGTCTGTGGCATGCCTAAAAGGGGACTGACCCCTTTTAGGCATGCCGAATATGTGAAACCTATCGCATACTGCTAGAATCATGGAGTTGAAGAAAACCGCTCCGCCGTTCGAACCAGGAGGCGACATGGGATTCATTCAGGACCCGCTCCACATGCCGGACTACGTCGTCACGGGCGACGAGGTCGCGGTGTTCGACACCTCGAAGGGCGTCGTCCGGGTCGCCCTTGACGGCGCGGGCGCGCCCGTCCATGTGGCCAACTTCTGCGAGCTCGCCTCGAGCGGGTTCTATGACGGCCTCAAGTTCCATCGCTACGTCCCCGGCTTCGTGATCCAGGGCGGCTGCCCCAACACGCGTGACATGACGCCCGAACAGGTCGCGCGCGGCGAGGTCGGCCCCCACGGGCGCCCGGGCACGGGCGGCCCCGGCTATCGCATCCGCCAGGAGTTCACGACCAACCCGCGCAACTCCCACGTCGACCGCGCCCTCGCGATGGCGCGCTCGGCCGACCCGGACTCGGCGGGCTCGCAGTTCTACTTCTGCCTCGGGGCGCAGCACGGCCTCGACTCGGGATACACTGTCTTCGGTCGCACGCTTGAGGGGGCCGACGTCGTCGGCGAGCTCAGGGCGGGCGACGTCATCAACTCGATCCGCATCGAGCACGCCGGCGCCTAGGCGTCGAGAGCCACTCAGGAGGACATCGTGAATCAACAGGCATTTGAATCCGGCAAGCGCGCCTACCAGGAGGCCGACTGGCTCCGCGCGGTCACCCTCCTCGACGGCGCCAAGCAGCCCGGCGAGCTCGCTGGCGAGGTCGACCACCTGCGCGGCAACGCCTACATGAAGCTCGGCCAGTTCGACGCCGCCGCCCAGGCGTATGAGGCCGCGCTCGCCGACGCCTCCTACGGCAAGCGCGGGGCCCTCTCCTGCAACCGCGGCCGCGCCCTGCTGGCCGCCGGTCGCCCGCAGGAGGCCGTCTCCGCCCTGACCGACGCCGTCGCCGACTCCGGCTACGCCACCCCGTACAAGGCCTACATGGCGCTCGGCAGCGCCTACGAGCAGATCGGCGACGTCCGCAACGCCGGCATCGCCTACCGCAGCGCCGCCATCGACGAGTCCAACCCCGCCCCCGCGCTCGCCCTCAGCGACCTGGGGAGCTGCTTCATGCGGCTCGGCCGCGCCGTGGACGCGGTCGAGGCCTACCGCACGGCCCTCGACTTCACCACGCCGCTCGAGGACCAGAACAGGATCTGGTGCGACCTCGCGCTGGCCTACGTCGCCGCCAACCGCATGAACGAGGCCGTCGACGCCTTCGCCCACGCGACCGCCGACGGCACCTACGAGCTCTCGCCCGAGGCGCAGGCGTCCTACGACGCGGCGCGCAAGGCGGTGGCCTCCATCGGCGCCCGTCAGCCCTCCGAGACCGACGCCTTCCTCGCGGCGGCCGGCTACGGCGCCTCCTACGATCCGCTCGACCCGACCGGGGCCTCCGGCGAGCTCATGCCCTCGCCCGAGGACACCGGCTTCTTCTCCGTCAGCGAGGAGGACCTCGTCCAGCAGGATCGCATGGACCGCAAGGTCAAGCGCAAGCACCGCCACACCGGCCTCAAGGTCTTTCTCGTCATCTTCCTGCTGCTCGCGCTTCTCGCCGGCGGCGGGGCCTTCGCCTACATCAACGGCTACGGCTGGCCGACGCAGCAGGCCGTGGCCGAGCAGCTCTTCGACGCCAAGACGCAGGGCTCCGACCTGGCCGCCTACGTCGTGAGCGACCTCTCGACGGCCCAGATTCAGGAGATGTCCGACATCCTGCCCTCTGGCGCCGAGGTGAGCGTCACCGGCGTCGACCGCGCCATGATGGAGTCGACGGTCTACGTCACGGCGACGCTGTCCTCCGGCGGGCAACAGGACTACACGATCGACATGACGCGCGACGGCATCGGCTGGAAGGTGAGCGCCGTCACCCCGGTCTACCTCTCCCAGCCCGACGGCGCCCAGGACGACTCCAACGACAACGCTGACGCCCCGGCCGACACGACGACCGACGTCGTCGCCCACGATGACGCCGTCGACGGCGCCGAGGGCACCGACGCCACCAGCGGCACCGATTCCGATTCCGCCGACGCCACCATCTCCCCCGAGGAGCCCGCAGCCCCTGCCAACGCCGACGCGACGGGCTCCGACGCAGCGGCCGCGACCGAGTAGGACCTCGCCCATGTCGATCATTGACTCACTCTTTGGCGAATACGGCGGCGACCTGGCCATCGACCTCGGCACCGCCAACACGCTCGTCGCCGTGCGCGGGCAGGGCATCGTCATCAACGAGCCCTCCGTCGTCGCGATCGACAAGAGCGAGAGCCGCGTGCTCGCCGTCGGCGCCGACGCCAAGCGCATGATCGGCCGCACGCCTGGCTCGATCATCGCCGAGCGCCCGCTCAAGGACGGCGTCATCGCCGACTTCGACGTCACCGAGGTCATGCTGCGCTACTTCATCGAGAAGGCCCGCGAGCGCCGCTACCCCTGGTCGCCGCGCCCGCGCGTCGTCGTGTGCGTCCCCTCGGGCGTCACCTCGGTCGAGAAGCGCGCGGTCTTCGAGGCGACGATTCAGGCCGGCGCGCGCCAGGCCTACCTCATCGAGGAGCCGATGGCCGCCGCGATCGGCGCCGACCTGCCGATCGAGGACCCCACGGGCTCGATGGTCGTCGACATCGGCGGCGGCACCACCGAGGTCGCCGTCATCTCGATGGGCGGCATCGTCGTCTCGCAGTCCATCCGCACGGCCGGCGACGAGTTCGACCAGACGATCCTCCAGCACGTGCGCGACGCCTACAACCTCTCCATCGGCGAGCGCACCGCCGAGGACATCAAGATCAAGGTGGGCTCCGCGGCGCCGCTCGCCGAGGAGCTCGACGTCGAGGTCAACGGCCGCGACGTCATGAGCGGCCTGCCCAAGACCGTGCGCATCGAGAGCGAGGAGATCCGCCGCGCGCTCGACCGCCCGCTCGACGAGGTCACCAAGGCCGTCAAGGACGCGCTCGACGTCACCCCTCCCGACCTCGCCTCGGACCTCATGTACTATGGCATCCTCCTCACCGGCGGCGGCGGCCTTCTCCGCGGGCTCGACCAGCGCCTGCGCGAGGAGACCGGGGTCCCGGTGAACGTCAGCCCCACCGCCCTCGAGAACGTGGTCAACGGCTGCGCCAAGGTCCTCGAGGCCAACGCGCTCTCGGGCGGCTTCGTCCAGAGCACGGGCCAGTAAGGTGCCGCTCTCCTCGAAGGGTCGCGGCGCGGCCCCGACCCTTGGCACAGCGAAGAAGCGATCTGGCGGCGGGCGCGAGCTCGTCGTGTGCCTCGTCCTCTCCGTCGCGCTGTTCACCCTCAGCTGCCAGTCGGGCGGGACCGGCCCGCTCGAGGCGGTGCGCGGGGCGTTCCAGACCGTGACTGCGCCGGTCCGCACGCTCGGCGCTACCGTGACCGCCCCGATCCGCGGCCTCGGGAACGTCTTCGCCAACCTCACCGCCGACCAGGCGACGCTCTCCGAGCTCCAGGCCGAGGTGGACGAGCTGCGGGCGAGAAACGCCGAGCTCGAGGAGGACGCCGGCTCCGCCCAGCGGCTGCAGGACCTTCTCGACCTGCGCGACTCCAACAATCTCCAGTCCACCGCCGCGCGCATCATCTCCGGCTCGACCGACTCGTGGTCGTCCACGGTGACGCTCGACAAGGGCTCGTCCTCGGGCCTGACCCCGGGCATGCCGGTCACCACCTCGAGCGGCGTCATCGGGCAGATCATCTCCTGCAGCGCCTCCACCTCGACGGTGCGGCTCCTGTCCGACGAGAGCTCGTCGATCTCGGCCATGATACAGTCGAGCCGGGCGCAGGGCATGCTCTCCGGCTCGGCGGACGGCGAGGTCCACCTCGAGCTCGTCTCCACCGGCCAGGAGGTCAACGCCGGCGACGTCGTCGTGACGAGCGGCCTGGGCGGCGTGTTTCCCAAGGGGCTCCCCATCGGCGAGGTGGTGAGCGTCACCAGCAACCCGGGCGACCTCTACCTCGACATCGTGGTCGAGCTCTACGCGGACACGACCCGCTCGGAGGAGGTGCTCGTCATCACCTCGATCACGGAGGACCAGCGGGCGAGCGCCGAGGACATCGCCGAGGCGGACGCCCAGGAGCACACCACGGACGCCGACGCGTCCGGTCAGGACGACGGCTCCGATGACGAGGGCCAGGACCAGGGCGCCGATGACGGCGAGGGCGACGCCCCCGCCTCCGGCGACGCCTCGGCGAGCGAGTAGGGAGGGGGAGCCATGCGCGTTGCGGACCGGGGCCGCGAGTCCCGCACGACGGTCGTGATGGCCGTGCTCTGCCTCGTCTTCCAGCTCACGCTGGCGCCCAACGTGGCGCTCGGCAACGGGCGGGCCAACTTCGCGCTCGTCTTCACGGTCTGCTACGCGCTCTTCTCCGGGCGCGGGGGCGCGCCGGTGGCGGGCTTTCTCGCGGGCCTGCTCTTCGACCTCTCCTCCACGGGCCCGATCGGCCTCATGGCGTTCTGCCTCACGGTCGCCGGCGCCCTGCTCGGCATGAGCGCGCGCGAGCGGCTCGCGGGCGACCTCGCGTCCTCGGTCGTCCACGCGGCGGCCGTCTCGCTCGGCGTCTCCGTGGTCTACCACCTCGCGATGCTCCTCGTGGGCCAGGCGTCCTCCCTCGTTGACGTGCTCTTCCTGCGGGCCCTCCCCACGGCCCTGCTCACGGTCGTCTTCTTCCTGCCGTTCGCCTACTACTTCTCCCGCGTGCGCACGCACGGCTCCGGGCTCGGCGGAGGGCGCCCGCGCGGCGGCTCGCTCGGCCGCCACGGTCTGTAGGGACCCCCATGGACGTCTCCCTCGTCATCGTCATCGTCTGCGCGGTGCTCGCGGTTGCGCTCGTCGTGGTGTTTCTCATCTTCGGGCGCTCCGAGGCCAACTTCACCTTCGACATCGGCGGCGCTGCCCCGCGCGCCTCGGGCGGCGCGGACTCCTCGGGCGAGAAGACCGCCTCCTCGCGGCTCGTCGGACTCGCCGTCGGGGTGGGCGCCGTCTTCAGCGTCCTGCTCGCCCGTCTGTGGTCGATGCAGCTCGTCTCCTCGGAGGACTACGTCGAGCAGGCCGAGAAGAACCGGCGGGGCACGATCTACACGCAGGCCCCGCGCGGGCGCATTCTCGACCGCAACGGCGTCGAGATCGTCGGCAACCGCGCGAGCCTGACGGTGGTCGCCGAGGGCGACGTCATCGACGACGACGTGGAGGTCCAGCTGCTCGCCAACCTCATCGGCATGCCCGCGCAGGCGGTCCGCCGCAAGCTCCAGGACACGACGGACGGCTACCAGAGCCCGCGCACGGTCTCCGTGGACGTCTCGCGCCGCGTCGTCGCCTTCATCGGCGAGCACCCCGAGGCGTTTCCCGGCGTCTCCGTGCAGCAGCGCACGCAGCGCTCCTACCCGCAGGGGTCGCGCGCCGCGCACGTCGTGGGCTACGTCGGCACCGTGACCGAGGAGCAGCTCGAGAAGGGCGACGACGCCGCGGACGGCGCGGTCACCTACCGCTCGGGCGACGTCGTGGGCCAGTCCGGCGTCGAGCTCTCCTACGAGAACGTGCTCGCCGGGACGCGCGGCGAGCAGACGGTCTTCGTCGACGCCGAGGGCAACGTCCTCGGCTACTCGACCAACATCGAGCCCGAGAGCGGCTCGGACGTCGTGCTCACGATCGACTCCGAGGTGCAGCGCGCCGCCGAGGAGTCCCTCGACAAGGTCGTGACGACGCAGCGCGAGGCGGGGCAGAACTGCGTCGCCGGCTCGGTCGTCGCGCTCGACTGCACCAACGGCGAGGTGCTCGCGATGGCGAGCTACCCGACCTTCTCGCCCAACGTCTTCACCGGCGGCATCTCCCAGGCGGACTGGGACGTCCTGTCCGCCGAGGACTCCAACTACCCGCTCCTGAACCGCGCCATCTCCGGCCAGTACCCCTCCGGCTCCGTCATCAAGCCGCTCACGGCCTTCGCCGCGCTCAACTTTGGCGTGGCGACGGCCGACTCCTCGTGGTACTGCTCGGGCTGGTGGTCGTGGACGGGCAGCGCCGAGGACGGCACGGTGATGAAGTGCTGGCAGGAGTCGGGCCACGGCTCCGTCAACCTGGTCTCCGGCATCACCTACTCCTGCGACATCGTCTTCTACGAGATCGGCAAGGGGTTCTACTACGCCGACGACCCCGAGGGCATGCAGGAGACCTTCCGCGCCTACGGCCTGGGCGCCGTCTCCGGGATCGACCTTTCCGGCGAGGCGGCCGGGCGCGTGCCCGACGCCGCGTGGAAGCGCGAGTACTACAAGGAGCTCGGCTACTCGGACGAGGACAGCTCCTGGAAGGGCGGCGACAACTGCAACATCGCCATCGGCCAGGGCGACATGCTCGTCACCTGCCTGCAGATGGCCGACGCCTACGCGAGCATCGCCAACCGTGGCCCGGTCTGGAAGCCCCACGTGCTCAGGGGCGTCCGCGCCAAGGTGGGGGAGGGCTTCGTCTCGGAATACAAGCCCGAGCAGATCCTCGACGTCGAGGAGGACCAGAGCTACCGCGACCTCGTCGAGCGGGGCCTGTGGGGAGTTATCTACGAGGAGTCGCCGTCCCAGACGGAGCACTGGACCAACATGAGCGTGTCCGTGGCCGGCAAGACCGGCACGGCCGAGCAGATCGCCGCGGACCGCAACGTCTGCTGGTTCGCCTGCTACGCCCCCTCCGACGACCCCAAGTACGTCGTCGTCGCCAACGTGGACGGCGGCGACTGGGGCTCCTCGACGGCCATGCTCGTGGCGCGCGACACGCTCGGGGCGATCTACGGCGAACCGGACACCGCCACGTCCGTCTACGCGGCGGGGGACTAGGGAGGCAGGCATGGCATCGATCGTCAGCGAGGCTTCCTCCGCCGCGACCGCGGTTGGCGGGCGCCACGCGCGCGGAGCGGCGAAGATGGGGCGCCCGGCCGGGCCGCTCGACAACCTCTACCTCTCGCAGCTCATCCCGGCCCTGCTCATCGTCATCGCCGGGGTCATCACGATCTTCTCGGCCTCGCTCTCCATCCCCGAGGCGAGCTTCCCGAGCCACCTCGCCGGCATCGCGATCGGCCTCGTCGTGGCCGTCGCGATCTGGCGCTACGACTGCCGCGCGCTCGCCAACATGACCACGGCCCTCTTCGTCCTCGCCTGTGTGCTGATGGTGCTGCCCCGCGTGCCGGGCCTCGGCTACGAGGGCGGCCTCGGCATGGTCGGCTGGGTGAAGCTCGGTCCCATCCGCTTTCAGCCCTCCGAGCCCGGCAAGATCGTGACCATCTTCCTCATGGCCTCCGCCTGCGCCCAGTACAACGGCAAGATCGAGTCGTTCCGGGACTACGCGCGGCTCTGCGGGACGCTGCTCGTGCCGCTGCTGCTGATCCTGACGCTCGACCTGGGCACCGGCCTCATCATCTTCTTCATCGGCGCCACGGTGATCATCGTGAGCGGCGCGCCGCGCACCTGGGTGCTGCTCACCATCGCGCTGATCGTGGGCGTCGCCGCGCTCGTGGTCGTCACCTCGATGATCGACGGGCTGCCTCACATCCTCAAGGAGTACCAGCTCAAGCGCCTCATCGTCTTCGTGGACCCGAGCGTCGACCCCACCGGGGACGGCTACAACCTCCAGCAGGCCATGATCGCCGTCGGCTCGGGCGGCCTGTTCGGCAAGGGCTTCGGCAACGCCACCCAGGCGCTGAACGGCTTTGTCCCCGAGGCACAGACGGACTTCGTGTTCTCCCTGTTCGCCGAGCAGTTCGGCTTCGTCGGGTCCGTGCTGCTGCTCGGGCTCTACGCGTGGATGATCCTCTCGACGGTCCTGCTCGCCATGAGGACCGAGAACCACTTCACCAAGCTCGTGCTCGTGGGCTGCGTCGCCATGTGGACGTTCCAGGTGCTGGAGAACGTGGGCATGTGCCTCGGCATCATGCCGATCACGGGCATCCCGCTGCCCTTCGTCACCTATGGCTCGTCCTCCATGGTGGTCCAGCTCATGTCGGTGGGGATCGTGCAGTCCATCTGGAGGCACCGGCAGAAGGCGGCCTAGGCCGCAGGATTGGAGCGTGAACGTGGCACACAGGGTCTGGTCGGTCGGAAGGGTCGCGGAGGTCGCGGGCTTTGCGCGCGCCGCCTCGCGCGGGCGGGACGAGCGCGTGCTCGTGCGCGTGCTCGTGGACCCGGCGTGTCCGCGCGAGCTCACGTGCGCCGTGAGGGACGCCCTCGTCCCGGAGCGCCCGGGGGCCGTGGTGGAGGTGCTCCCGCTCGCCGGGGCCGCGCCGGGGCCGGAGGCGCCGGACGCCGTGCTGGCGCTCGTGGGGCCCGACTCGCCCCGGGAGCCCCTGCTCGCCCACGCCCGCGCGGGGGCGCCCGTCGCGCTCGTGGTCGAGGGCCTGCTCGAGGCGCCGCGCCTGGCCCCGGACGAGCTTGGCGCCGCGTCGGTCGACGTCGTGGCCGCCTCGAGCACGGAGGCGCTGGGCGACAAGCTCGCGGCGTGGCTCGCCTCCGTCACGGACAAGCCCCTCGCGCTCGCCGCCAACTTCCGCTTTTGCCGCCGCGCGGTCGTCGACGCGCTCGTCTCCCGCTGCGCGCTCGAGAACGCCGCCGTGGGCGCCGTGCGGCTCATCCCCGGCTCCGACCTGCCGGTGATGACCGCCAACCAGCTCCGGCTCGCCCTGGACGTTGCCGCCGCGTACGGCCGGCCGCTCGAGCCGGCCCGCGCCGCCGAGCTGCTCGGGGTGACCGGCGCCGCGCTCGGCTGGCGCTCCGTCGCACGGGCCCTGCTCGGCGCCCTGCCGGGGCTCGGGGTGCCGCTGCGCGCGGGCGTCGCCTACGCGGGCACCCTCGCGACCGGCACGGCCCTGCGCCTGAGGTTCGAGGCCGCCGACCGTCCCGGCGGCCCTGCGGGCGCGACGGAGGGGGACCTGCGGCCGCAGGTCCTTCTCGACACACGGGGCGACGAGGGGGACGGCTACGTCACGATCGGGGGCGATCCGGCATGAGGGCGCGGCGCGAGAACCTCTTCCATCTGATCGAGCCGCTGCTCGCGCACGTGGAGCACCCGGCCCGCTACCTCGACCACGAGTGGGGCGCCTGCGAGGAGCAGGACGGCCCCTTCCACCTCTGCATGGTCTACGCGGACGTCTACGAGGTCGGCCAGCCCAACCTCGGCATGGCGATCCTCTACAATCAGGTGAACGCCCAGGAGGGCATGAGCTGCGAGCGCTGCTACCTGCCGTGGAAGGACATGGCGGGCCTCATGCGCGAGAAGGGCGTGCCGCTGCTCTCGCTCGAGGGCGCGGCGCCGCTCGCCTCCTTCGACGCGATCGGCTTCACGCTCGCGCACGAGCTCATCGCCACGAACGTCCTCGAGACGCTCGACTTGGCCGGCGTCGCGCTCACCTCCGCCGAGCGCGACGAGGACGACCCGATCGTGCTCGCGGGCGGGCCCTCGGCCTGGAACTGCGAGCCGCTCGCGGAGGTCTTCGACGCGGTGCTGCTCGGTGACGGCGAGGAGTCGATCGTCGAGGCCTGCGCGTGCATCCGCGACGCGCGCGCCGAGGGCGTGCCGCGCGCGGAGCTGCTGCGCCGCCTCGCCAGGGTCCCCGGCACCTACGTCCCCTCGCTCTACGAGGTGCGCGTCGACGAGACCTCCACGCGCTGGGGCTACGCCGTGCCGCGCGCGGGGGAGGACGCCCCCGAGGTCGTGCTCAAGCGCTGCGTCCCTGACCTCGCCGCGACGGAGGCGATGGCCCAGCGCATCGTCCCGTACGCGGGGATCGTCCAGGACCGCCTCTCGCTCGAGGTGCTGCGTGGCTGCGCGCGCGGCTGCCGCTTCTGCCAGGCGGGCATGACGTACCGCCCGGTCCGCGAGCGCCCGGCCGAGCAGGTTGTGGACTGCGGGGCGGAGGGGCTTCTCGCGAGCGGGCACAACGAGATCTCGCTCTCCTCGCTCTCCACGACGGACCACTCCCAGTGCGCGGAGATCCTGGGCGGCCTGAACGGGCGGCTCGCGGGCAGGGGCGTGCGCGTCTCGATCCCCTCGCAGCGCCTCGACTCCTTCGGCGTAGAGATGGCCGCCGCCGTGGCCGGCGCGCGGCGGGGCGGCCTCACCTTCGCGCCCGAGGCCGGCAGCCAGCGGCTGCGCGACGTCATCAACAAGAACGTGACCGAGGACGACATCGAGCGCGCCGCGAGAAACGCCTACGAGGCCGGCTGGCGCCGGATGAAGCTCTACTTCATGATGGGACTTCCCGCCGAGACCGACGAGGACGTGGTGGGCATCGCGCGGCTCGCCGAGCGCGTGCTCGAGATCGGCCGCGAGGTCGTGGGGCGCGGGCGCAAGAGCGGCGTCTCGGTCTCCATCTCGGTGGCCGTCCTCGTGCCCAAGGCCTACACCGCCTTCCAGTGGGTCGGCCAGCTCGACCCGGACGAGGTTCGGCGCCGCCAGCAGCTGCTGCTCCACGAGGTGCGCGACCAGGCGATTCGCGTCTCCTACCACGACGCCGACGTCTCGCTCGTCGAGGGGGCGCTCTCCAAGATGGGGCGCGCCGGCTTCGCGCTCGTGCGGCGGGCCTGGGAGCTCGGCTGCCGCTTCGACGCCTGGACGAGCGAGTTTCGCTTCGACCTCTGGCAGGAGGCCGCCCACGCGTGCGGGCTCGACCTCGTCGACGTCGCCTGTGAGGGCTTCCCGCTCTCCGCGCGGCTGCCGTGGGACCACACCTCGCCGGGGGTCGACAAGGGCTACCTGCAGCGCGAGTGGCTGCGGGCGACCGAGGGCGTCACGACGCCCGACTGCACGCGTGAGAGCTGCACCGGGTGCGGGGTGTGCCCCGCGCTCGGCGTTCGCAACGTCATCCAGGGGGTGAGGTCGTGAGCCGCCCCCAGCCCCAGCCCTGCGGCGCGCGCCCGCAGGACCTTCCGGTGAAGGCCGACCTCGCGCGGCTGCGCGTGGAGTACGTCAAGGACAGCCGCCTGGCCTACCTCGGCCACCTCGACCTCATCGCCACCATCGAGCGCTGCGTGCGCCGCGCGGCGCTGCCTTTCTCGATCGGCAACGGCTTCGCCCGGCGCATGCGCGTGCAGTTCTCCGGCGCGCTGCCGGTCGGCGCGAGCTCGTCGTGCGAGTACTACGACCTGCGGCTCGACGAGCCCGTCGGGGAGGCCGAGGCCCTCGAGCGCCTGCGCGCGGCGACCCCGCCCGCCCTCGCCCCGACGCGCGCCGCCTACGTCGCCGGGCGCCTGCCGGCGCTCGAGGCGTGGCTCGACCGCGCGTCGTGGGAGGTCGTCTGCTCGGGCGCGTCCTTCTCGGCCGCCGATCTGGCCGACGCGCTGGGGCGCCTGCGCTCCAGGGGCGAGCTCACCTACCTGCGCGGGGAGCGGGAGAAGCGCGTCGACCTCTCCGCGACCCTCGTGGGGCTCTCCGTGGGGGAGGGCGCGGACGGCGTGCGCCTCACGCTCGAGACGCGCACGGCGGCGTCTGCGGCGCTGCGCCCGAGCGTTCTTCTCACCGCCGCGCTCCGGGAGGCGGGGCTTTCCGAGCCGGCATCGGTCAGCGTGCGGCGCACGGGCCAGTGGCACGAGGAAGATGGGCGTCTTGTGGAACCTTTCGACGCCTTGTGCCAGCCGGGCGCGACACCTTTATCCTGAGCAAGGTCGCATCGTCTGGGCGCGGCCCGCGCTGCCGTCTTTTCCCTTACGGTATCCGCAGGTCACGGCAACTTTTTGTTGACGAGCCGAGGCGCTGCTTGTAATATAAGCAACTGTTGCATTCAGCCAGCAATGAAGGGTTTCGCACATGTACGCAATCGTAGCAACTGGTGGCAAGCAGTATAAGGTTGCCGAGGGTGACGTCATCGACGTCGAGAAGCTCGACGCGCAGCCTGGCGACAAGGTCGAGCTGCCCGTCCTTCTCGTGAACGACGGCACCAAGACCGTCGTTGGCTCTGCTCCCCTCGAGGGCAAGACCGTCACCGCCGAGGTCGTCGAGCAGTTCAAGGGCGAGAAGGTCCTCGTCTTCAAGCTCAAGAAGCGCAAGCGCTATCACCGCGCCAACGGCCACCGTCAGAACCTGACGAAGATCAAGGTCGTTGAGATCCCCGCGTAGCTCTCGTTTTTCGCTCTAGAGAAGGCAGGTCATACCATGGCTCACAAGAAAGGCCTCGGCTCGTCCCGCAACGGCCGTGACTCCAACGCCCAGCGCCTCGGCACCAAGCGCTACGGCGGCCAGACCGTGAAGGCCGGCGAGATCCTCGTCCGTCAGCGCGGCACCCACATCCACCCCGGCGACAACGTCGGCATCGGCAAGGACGACACCCTGTTCGCCCTCACCGCCGGCACCGTCGAGTTCACCAAGGGCGTCAAGCACCGCGTGCACGTGCGCGAGGCGTAGGCGCGCCCCACACAGTTCGACTCGGGCCTCGGTCCTCGGACCGGGGCTCTTTTTGCCTAAAAGGGGTCTGACCCCTTTTAGGCACGTTCTGGTTCGATGTACCATGGGAGCCGGACAAAGGAGACCCACGTGGAGAACACGTTCACCGATCTTTCCCACATCAACGTGCGCGGCGGCGACGGCGGCGCGGGCTGCATGTCGTTCAGGCGCGAGGCGTTCGTCCCCAAGGGCGGCCCCGACGGCGGCGACGGCGGCAAGGGCGGCGACGTGGTGGTCGAGGCGGACCCCCAGCTCTCGTCGCTCATCGACTACCGCTACAAGCACCACTTCCGCGCCGAGCGCGGCACGCACGGCCAGGGCGCGCGCCGTCACGGCCGCGACGGGGCCGACCTCGTCCTGCGCGTCCCGGTGGGCACCGTCGTCCGGGAGCTCGACCCCGCGACGCAGGAGCCCCTCTACGCCATCGCCGACCTCACCAGCCCCGGCGAGCGCGTGGTCGTGGCCCCGGGCGGCGCGGGCGGGCGCGGCAACATCCACTTCGTCACCTCCGTGCGGCGCGCCCCGGCCTTCGCCGAGAAGGGCGAGCCGGCCCGCGAGCACTGGATCGAGCTCGAGATGAAGCTCATGGCCGACGCCGCCCTCGTGGGGATGCCGTCGGTGGGCAAGAGCTCCATCATCGCCCGCATCAGCGCGGCGCGCCCCAAGATCGCCGACTACCCGTTCACCACGCTGGTCCCCAACCTGGGCGTCGCGCGCGCCGCGAACGGCCAGTCGTTCGTCGCGGCCGACGTCCCCGGCCTCATCGAGGGCGCGAGCGAGGGGCGCGGGCTCGGCCACCAGTTCCTGCGCCACATCGAGCGCACGGCGCTCATCCTCCACGTCGTCGACGCCACGGGCGGCTACGAGGGCCGCGACGTCGTCGAGGACTACCGCACCATCAACGAGGAGCTCGCCGCCTACGCCGCCGAGCTCGCCGAGCGCCCCCAGGTCGTCGTCGCCAACAAGTGCGACCTGCCGGGGACCGAGGAGGCCGTGGAGCGGCTCTGCGCCGCCGCCGAGGCGGACGGGCGCGCGTTCTTCGCCGTGTCCGCCGCGACGGGCGCCGGGCTCGACGCGCTCGTCTCCAGCTGCGCCGCCGAGGTCGCCCGCCTGAGGTCCGAGGCCGCCGCGACCGGCCCGGTCGTCGACCTCTCGGAGCGCTGGGAGCGGGAGCGCCAGCGCCGCGACCGCAGCATGCGCGTCACGCGCGAGGAGCGCCACGCCTGGCGCGTCAGCGGCCCGCAGATCGAGCGCATGGTCATCCAGACCGACTGGGAGAACGACGAGGCCGTGGCCTACCTCCAGCACCGCTTCGACCGGTGCGGCCTCGACGACGCCCTCGCCAAGGCCGGCGCGGTCAACGGCGACGAGGTCCGCATCCTCGAGCTCGCCTTCACCTTCGAGGGCGCCGACGCCGCGCCCGACTTCGACGAGCTCGGCGAGGCCGAGGAGTCGCTCGTCGCCGAGGAGGGGGAGGAGTAGGTGGCCCGCCCGTCGCTCGCCGTCATCAAGGTCGGCTCGTCCACGCTCGTCGACGCGACGGGCGCGATCGACCGCGACTTCGTGCGGGACCTCTGCGAGCAGGTGTGCGAGCTCGTCGACGGCGGCACCCGCGTCGTGCTCGTCTCCTCCGGCGCCGTCGCCGCCGGCCGCGAGGTCCTCGGCTTCTCCGAGCGTCCGAGCGACATGGCGTCGCTGCAGGCCTGCGCCTCGGCGGGCCAGGCGCGCCTCACGCAGGCCTACGCGGACGTGCTCGCCGAGCGCGGCGTCCCCTGCGGCCAGGTCCTGCTCACCCGGCGCGACGTCATGGACCGCGACGCCTTCCTCAACGCGCGCACGACCCTCGCGCGCCTGCTCGAGCTCGGCGCGGTCCCCGTCGTGAACGAGAACGACACCCTCTCGACCGCCGAGTTCGCCTTCGGCGACAACGACATGCTCGGCGCCCTGGTCTCGGCCCTCGTCGGGGCCGAGCTCTACGTCATCTGCTCCGACGTCGAGGGCCTCTACACCGCGAATCCCCAGGAGGACCCCACGGCGACGCTCATCGAGCGCGTCGAGGAGGTCGACCACGAGCTGAGCGCGCGGGCGGGCGGCGCGGGGACGTCGTTCGGCACCGGCGGCATGTCCTCCAAGCTGAGGGCCGCCCGCGCGATGCTCGCCGCCGGCATCCCCACGGTCATCTGCCGGGGGCGGCGCGAGCGCGTCCTCGTCGACGTCGTGCGCGGCGCGAGCGTGGGCACGCGCTTCGAGCCCCCCGCCGGCCTGCCCCACGAGGGCGGGCGCAAGCTCTGGATCGGCCTCGCCGAGGTGCCCCGGGGCACGATCACGCTCGACGAGGGCGCGAGCCGCGCCGTGCTCGAGCGCGGGGCGTCCATCCTGCCCGTCGGCGTCGTCTCCTCGAGCGGCACCTACGAGGCGGGCGACGTCGTGAACGTGCGCGCGGCCTCCGGGGACGTGATCGGGCGCGGCATCGCCCGCTACTCCTCGGAGGACATGATGCGCGTCCGGGGGGTCAAGCTCGACGTCATCGCCCGCTTCCTCGGCGCGGACCGCGCGCGCCCCGCCGTGCACCGAGACGATCTTCTCGTCTTCTAGGAAGGCTTTCAGGAAGGAGAGCACCATGTCCGAGGCCAGAGACAAGGCAAGGCTCGCGCGAGGCAGCGCCCCGCTGCTCGCCCGCGCCCCCAGGTCCGCCCGCGAGCTCGCGCTCGAGTGCGCCGCGAGCCGCATCCGCGAGGGGGCCGGCGCGGTCGTCGAGGCCAACCGCCGCGACCTCGAGCGGGCCCGCGCGGCGGGCATGAGCGTCGCGCTCCAGGACCGCCTCATGCTCGACGAGGCGCGCGTGGGCGCGATCGCGGACTCCCTCGAGGAGATCGCCCGCCAGGCCGACCCGCTCGGCCGGGTGGTCGGGGGCTCCACGCTTGCCAGCGGCCTGCGCATCGAGCAGGTCACGGTGCCGCTCGGCGTGGTGGCGATGATCTACGAGGCGCGCCCCAACGTCACGGCGGACGCCTTCGGGCTGTGCGTGCGCTCCGGCAACGCCTGCGTCCTCAAGGGCGGCTCGGCGGCGCGCGAGTCGTGCCTGGCCATCGTGGCGCTCTGCCGCGCGGCGCTCGAGGACGCCGGCCTTCCCGCCGACGCCCTCCAGTACGTCGACGATGACGCGGCCCACACCCAGACCGCCGAGCTCCTCGAGGCGACCGGCCTCGTGGACGTGCTGATCCCGCGCGGCGGCGCGGCGCTGATCCGCGCGTGCGTCGAGGGCGCCAAGGTTCCCGTCATCGAGACGGGCACCGGCAACTGCCACGTCTACGTCCACGCCTCCGCCGACCTCGACCGTGCGCGGGCCATCGTCATGAACGCCAAGACCCAGCGCGTCGGCGTCTGCAACGCCGCCGAGTCGCTGCTCGTCGACCGGGCGGTCGCCGGGGCGTTCCTCCCCGCCATGCTCGTCGAGCTCGCGCGCGCGGGCGTGCTCGTCCACGGCGACGCCGAGACGCTCGCGGCCGCCTCCGGCGTGGGGGAGGGCGACGCCGGGCTGGTCGCCGCGCACCTCGCCCCCGCGACCGAGGACGACTGGGGCCGGGAGTACCTCGCGCTGGAGATCAGCTGCCACGTCGTGGACGGCGTCGAGGAGGCCGTCGCGCACGTCAACCGCTACGGGACGGGTCACTCCGAGGCCATCGTGGCCGACTCCTACGAGGCCTGCGAGGCGTTTCTCGCCGGCGTGGACGCCGCCGTGGTCTACGCCAACGCCTCGACGCGGTTCACGGACGGCGGGGTCTTCGGGCTCGGCGCCGAGATCGGCATCTCGACCCAGAAGCTCCACGCCCGCGGCCCCATGGGCGCCTCCGCCCTCACCACGACCAAGTGGCTCGCGCGCGGGGACGGGCAGGTGCGATGAGCGTCGATGTCGCCCGTCTCAGGGAGAGCGACCTGCCGGTCCTGGGGGCCGACGCGTCGCGCCGCTACCGCCTCGGCATCATGGGCGGCACCTTCGACCCCATCCACAACGGCCACCTCGTCGCCGCCGAGCAGGCCTTCGACGACCTCGGGCTCGACCTCGTGGTCTTCATGCCGGCGGGCCGCCCCGCGTTCAAGCAGAACAAGCGCGTCACCTCGGGCGAGGAGCGCTTCGCGATGACGCTGCTCGCGACCGCCGACAACCCCCACTTCGTCGCCTCGCGCTTCGAGATCGACCGCGCGGGGGTCACCTACACGGCCGACACGCTGCGGCTGCTCCGCGAGCTCTACCCAGACAACGTCGAGTTCTACTTCATCACCGGCGCCGACGCGATCACCGAGATCGTCTCCTGGCGCGACGCCGCCGACATCGCGCGCCTGGCGCACCTGGTGGCCGCGACGCGCCCCGGCTACGACCTTGACCGCGCCTGGGACGCGATCGCCGCCTCCGGGCTCGAGTTCGACGTGACGTACCTCTCGGTCCCCGCGCTCGCGATCTCCTCCAGCTACCTGCGCGAGCGCGTGGCCGCCGGGCAGAGCCTGCGCTACCTGACGCCCGACCAGGTGACGGGCTACCTCCACAAGCACGGCCTCTACGGGGCGCCGCGCAGCCGCTACGGCCAGACGCGCGAGGTGGTGGACTGATGGGGAAGAAGGGGAAGGCCAAGGAGAAGGGCGCCGAGAAGCCCAAGGCCAAGGCCGGCGGCAAGGCCAAGCTGCGCGAGAAGGACGGCCTCGTCGGGCGGCCGGAGGTCAGCTACACCCCCGAGCAGCAGGTCCTTCTCGCCCGGATCACGACGGACGTCTCCGAGCACCTGGCCGGCAAGCCCCGGCGTCTCGCGCACTCGCTCTCGGTGGCGGCCACCGCCGAGCGGCTCGCCGTCACCTACGGCGTGGACCCCTTCCTCGCCCGCGCGGCTGGCCTGCTGCACGACTGGGAGAAGGCCTCGTCCGTCTCCGACCAGCTCGCCCACGCCCGCGAGCTCGGGATCGACCTCGGCGTCGAGCTGGAGCTCGTGCACTCCGTGCTCCACGGCATGATCGCCGCGCGCGTCCTGCCCGAGCGCTACCCGGAGCTGCCGCCGTCGGTGTGGCACGCCGTCGCGGTCCACACCTCCGCCTCCGCCGACATGTGCCCGCTCGACGAGGTGCTCTTCGTCGCCGACGGCATCGAGCCCCTGCGCCCCGCGTCGCCCGGGATCAAGCGGTCCCGCTCGCTCGTCGGCAGGGTCCCGCTCGACGACATATTCTGGGAGTCGTTCGTCGGGGGCATCGTGTACGTCCTCGAGGGCGGCCGATACCTCTACCCGGGTACCATCGGCGTCTACAACGCCCTCGCCGCGCGCCGCGCCGGCCGCGCGCACGCCTGACCCACGCCTGCACAGAAGGAGAACCACATGTCCGTAACCCCGCTCGAGCTCGCCAAGGTCGCCGCCCTCGCGGCGGACTCGAAGAAGGCCGACGACGTCGTCCTTCTCGATCTCACCGAGAAGACCGACGTCTGCGACTACTTCCTGATCTGCTCCGCGGACAACCCCCGCAAGGTCGACGCCATCGTCGACGAGGTCCGGGAGAAGGTGAGCGCCAACTGCGGGCTGTCCCCGATCTCGAGCGAGGGCCGGGAGGGCCTCTCGTGGGTGCTCGTCGACTACGGCTCGGTGGTGGTGCACGTCTTCCGCCAGGAGGCGCGCGACTTCTACCGGCTCGAGACGCTCTGGGGCGACGCCCCCCGCGTCCCCCTTGACCTTGCCTAAAAGGGGTCTGACCCCTTTTAGGCAACCTATACTGGGGACATGGACGAGAAGAACGACAGCCTGACGCCTGCGCTCGACCTGCTCGCCTGGGAGGGCCCGGCGGTGGGCCTGCTCGACCTCGACGCGTTCTTCGCCTCGGTGGAGCAGCTCGACCATCCGGAGTGGCGCGGGAAGCCGGTGATCGTCGGCGGCTCAGCGGAGCGGCGCGGCGTGGTCTCGACGGCGTCCTACGAGGCGCGCCGCTACGGCGTGCACTCGGCCATGCCCGCAGCGACTGCGCGGCGGCTCTGCCCGCGGGCGATATGGACCCACGGGCACTTCGACCGCTACCGCGAGATGAGCGCCGCCGTGATGGCGATCCTCGTCGACGAGACGCCGCTCGTCGAGCAGGTCTCGATCGATGAGGCCTTCTTCGACGTGACGCCCGGGCGCTTCTCGCACGAGAGCCCCGTGGAGATCTGCCGCCGCGTGCAGCGGCGCGTCGCCGAGCTTGGCGTCACGTGCTCGATCGGCATCGGCGTCAACAAGACCGTCGCGAAGATTGCCTCGGAGCGCGAGAAGCCCCGCGGGCTCACTGTGGTGCCCCCGGGGACCGAGGCGGCGTTTCTCGCCCCGCTGCCCGTCGGGGCCATGAGCGGCGTCGGCCCCGCGACGGAGGCGCGCCTGCACGAGATGGGCGTGCGGACCCTGGGCGAGCTCGCGCGGGCCGACGTCCGCGAGCTGGAGGATACCTTCGGCGTGAACGGCCCCCGGATGGCGCTGCGCGCTGCGGGCGCCGAGCGCGGGCGCGTCGCGGAGGCGGCGGCCACGGAGCGCGCCAAGTCCGTCTCGAACGAGCGCACCTTCGCGCGCGACCTCGTCGACCGCGAGGAGCTCGAGGCGGCGGTCAGGCACGTCTCGGAGATGGTCGCGCACCGCCTGCGCCGCAAGGGGCTCAAGGGGCGGACCGTCACCCTCAAGCTCAAGTTCGACGTGAGCCACGCGCGGACCGCGCAGCGCGCCCTCGCGCGCGAGACCGACGACGGCCGCACGATCGGCGACCTCGCGGTGGCCCTGCTGGGCGAGGCGTGGCACGAGGGGCTCGCCGTGCGGCTGGTGGGGGTCGCCGTCTCCGGCTTCGACGCCGGGGAGGAGCAGCTCACGCTCTTCGACGAGGCCGGCGCCGGCGCCCCCGCGCGCCCGGGCCGCGACCTCGGCGCGATTGGCCGCGTGGCCGACGCCCTGCGCGAGCGCTACGGGGAGGGCGCGGTCCGCTACGGGCGCGACCTGCGATTCGTCGACGCGACCACGGACACGGCCCCCATGAACAAGGACGACTTCTAGAAAAGTTGCCTAAAAGGGGTCTGACCCCTTTTAGGCATCAGAGGAGGACGGTGAAGGTGGTGCCCTCGCGCTCGCCCGAGGTGGCCGAGATCGTGCCGCCGGCGCCCTCGACCAGCGCCTTCGCGATGGCAAGGCCAAGGCCGAAGCCGCCCTCGGCGGAGCGCTCGCGCGCCCGGTCGGTGCGGTAGAAGCGATCGAAGAGGTGCTCGAGCTCAGCGGGGGAGATGACGTCGCCGAGGTTGGCGACCACGAGCCTCGAGCGCCGGCCGTCGCGGTCCAGGCGCACGCTCACGGCGGTGCCCGCGCGGGCGTACTTGGTCGCGTTGTCCAGCAGCGTCCTGACCACGCGCCGGTAGTCGTCCGGGCGGACGCGTGCCGTGACGCCGGGGAGGAGCTCGGGGCGGATTGAGCAGCCCCGCTCGAACGCCACGGCGTCGAACTCGAGGCAGCACCCCGAGACGAGCGCGCTCAGGTCGACCGTCTCCTTCGGCGCGCCGTCGCCGGAGCCGCCCGAGCCGGCCCCCTCGTCGGCCCGGGCGAGGGTGAGCAGGTCCTCGACGAGGCTCTTCATGTGGGAGGCCTCCTCGCGCGTGCTCTTAACCCAGCGCAGGGACTCCTCGTCGACGCGGTGCTCCCGCTCCAAGATCTGCGTGTTGGCGAGAATGACCGCGAGCGGCGTCTTGAGCTCGTGCGAGGCGTCCGAGACGAAGCGGCGCTGCTGCTCCCAGGCGCGCTCGACGGGGCGCAGGGCCCAGCCTGAGAGCACGTAGGAGACCAGGAAGAGGACGCCCATCGAGACGAGAAACACGACGAGGCCGTTCAGCGCCTGCGAGCGCAGCGCGGCGTCGCGCGAGTAGGTGTCCACGAGGGCGAGCCGCCAGCCGTAGGGCGTCGCCGCGCGCCGCCAGGAGATGGGGTAGTCCGCGCACTCCCCGGCATCGGCGGGGGAGGCGAGCACCTCCGCCACCACGTCGTCGAGGGTGTCGGCGGGGATGGAGACCGGAGACCCGCTCACGGCGAGCGCGGTCCCGTCCGGGGCGATCTCCACCACCACGGCGAGCATGACCTCGGCGCTCTGCTCGCCCGTCGTGTCGCCGATCTGGGCCGAGGTGATGTCGCCCTCGATCGCCCGGTCGAGGATCCGCGCGGTCACCGCGTGCAGCGTGAGCGCGTTGCCCACGAAGACCGCGCCGAGGACCCCGAGCAGCACGAGGCCCACGAGCAGCATCGTGATCGCGATGAACTCCCTGCGCAGCCGGGCGAGCATGCGCGCGCCCTAGGCGTCGAAGGCCTCGAGGCGGTACCCGAGCATCCGGAGCGTGGTGATCTGGACCGACGAGCCGATGTGCGCGAGCTTCTTGCGCAGGAAGGACACGTAGGCCTCGACGGAGTTCTCGGAGGCGTCGGTGTCGCCCCAGACGCGCGCGAGCAGGTCCTGCTTGGAGACGACGCGCGGGCTCGAGCTCATCAGGATCCGCATGACCTCGAACTCCTTGCCGGACAGATGGACCGTCTCGTCGCCGCAGGACAGGTCGTGCGTGGCGAGGTCGAGCGTCACGTCGGCGAAGGTGACGTCGTCGAGCATGACGTCGCCGCGCCGGCGCGTGAGCGCGCGCAGGCGGGCGAGCAGCTCGTCGGCCTCGAACGGCTTGGTCATGTAGTCGTCGGCGCCGGCGTCGAGCCCCTCGACCTTGTCGGCCGTCGAGGTGCGCGCGGTGAGCAGGAGCACGGGGGTCGAGACGCCCTGGCGGCGCATCTCGTGGACGACCTCGCACCCGTCCATCCCCGGCAGCATGACGTCGAGCACGACCGCGTCGAAGGAGCCGGTGAGCGCGGCGCGCAGGCCCGAGCGGCCGTCGTAGGCGGCCTCGGCGTGGCAGGAGGCGTCAGAGACGATGCGCACGATCGCGTCCGCGAGGTTGCGTTCGTCTTCGACAACGAGGATGTTCATGGAGCGTTCCTTCCCTTATGTCGCACGACCGTCTCGTGCGGGCACGTGGGGTATCCTACCCAGCGGGGCTGAATTTCTCCTGAACGCGCCCGCCCATCCGGGCCTCTCCGGCCCCTTTCACAAAAACTGCACCTTGCGGCCGGCGCAAAGAGTCGTAAACTGATATGTCGTTTTGTGGCCACGCGGTGCGGCCAACCCAACCGACCACGCGCACCGCACGTATGGAGGAGTGTTCATTGGCAGTCAAGATTCGCCTGGCCCGTCACGGTGCCAAGAAGCGTCCGTACTACCGCGTCGTCGTCGCTGACGGCCGCATGCCGCGCGACGGCCGCTACATCGAGGAGGTCGGCCGCTACAACCCGCTGACCAACCCCAAGACCATCGACATCAACCTCGAGAAGGTCGACGAGTGGGTCGCCAAGGGCGCCCAGCCCACCAACGCCGTCTCCCACCTGATCGACGTCGCCCGCAACGGCCAGCCCATCGTCGAGAAGAAGACGAAGCTCTCCAAGAAGGCCGCCGCCAAGGCCGCTGCCGCCGCTGAGGCCGAGGCCGAGTCGGACGCCGAGTAGGTGCTCGCCATGGGGACCACCGATGGCTCCCTTGCCGAGGCCGCTGAGCAGGAGCTTCCCTCCGACCGCGTGGCCGACCTCGTCGAGTACATCGTCTGCGGCCTCGTCGACGACGAGACTGCGGTGTCCCTCGACGTCACGGACGGCGACGAGGGCGCGCTCATCGAGGTGAGTTGCTCGGAGGAGGACGCCGGGCGCGTGATCGGCCGCAAGGGCCGCACCATCAAGGCGATCCGCACCCTCGCCCGCGCGCTCGGGCAGCGCGTCGGCACGGCCGTCGAGGTCGAGGTCGTGGGCTAGGGGCGCATGCGAGACCGCTTCAGGAGCATAGCCCGTGTCGAGAAGACGCACGGGAGGCGGGGGGAGGTCGTGACGGTTCCCGTTCACGGCCTTCCCCCGCTCGTCCATGAGGGACTCGAGGTCGCCGTGGTGCCGCCCGAGCTGCGTGGGGACCGCTGGCACCGCGTCCTGTCGTGCGCCTCGGACGGCCGCGCGGGCTCGCTCGTCGCGCTGAGCGGCGTGGACGACCTCTCCGCCGCCGAGCGCCTCGTCGGCAGGACCCTGCTCGCGCGCGTGGCCGACCTCCCGGCGGACCTCGCCCGGCACGACCCCGACCGCCTTCTGGGCCGCGAGGTGCGCGACGAGAAGAGCGGCGAGCCCGCCCGGATCGCTGAGGTCATGACCGGCCCGGCCAATGACGTCTGGGTCCTGCGCGGCGCGCGCGGCGAGCTGCTCCTGCCCGTCGTGGACGAGGTCGTGCCCGACGTCCCCGAGGACGGCCCCATCCCCGTGCGCGTGCCCGCCGGGCTCGAGTGGGAGTGAGCCGCATGCTGTTCGAGACCCTCTCCGTCATCCCCGACGTCTTCGCGCCCTACCTCGACGCCTCGATCATGGGGCGCGCGCGGCGCGCGGGCGTCTTCGACTTCGTCGCCCACAACCTGCGCGACTGGACCCACGACCGCCACCGGACCGTGGACGACGCCCCGTTCGGCGGCGGGCAGGGCATGCTGATGAAGCCCGCGCCCGTCTTCGAGGCGGTCGACGACCTCGCCGCGCGCGGGGAGCGCCCGCACGTCGTGTTCTTCTCGCCCTGCGGGACGCCCTACGACCAGCGCGCCGCCGAGCGCCTGGCCCGCGAGGAGCGGGTCCTTCTCGTCTGCGGGCGCTACGAGGGCATGGACGAGCGCGTCTACGCCCTCGCCGACGACGTCTTCTCGCTGGGGGACTACGTGCTCACGGGCGGCGAGCTCGCGGCGCTCGTGGTGATCGACTCCGTCGTGCGCCTCCTTCCCGGCGCCCTCGGCGACGAGATGAGCGCCGTCGACGAGTCCTTCTCGCCGGACGCCGGCCTGCTCGAGTACGCCCAGTACACCCGCCCGGCCAGCTACCGGGGGATGGACGTGCCCGAGGTGCTGCTGTCCGGCGACCACGCCCGCGTCGCACGGTGGCGCCGGCTGAGCGCGCTCGAGCGCACCGCGCGCTGGCGGCCCGACCTGCTCGACGGCGCGCCGCTCTCCGAGGAGGAGCGCGCCTACGTCCGTTCCCTGACCGACGACGGGAGGAGCTAGCCCATGGCCGCCCACTTCAGGGGGGAGCCCCGAGCGCGCGGGCGCTTCTCCTGGCTTCTCGGGACGCTCGCGCTCACGGCCGCGCTCGCGGTCCTGCTCCGCCTGTTCGTGGTGGGCGCCTACTACGTCCCCTCGGGCTCCATGCTCGACACGATCGGCATCGGCGACCTGCTGCTCGGCGAGCGCGTCTCGCTGGCGTTCCGCGACCCCGAGCCCGGCGACATCGTCACGTTCGACAGCCCGCTCGACGAGGGCGAGACGCTCGTGAAGCGCGTGATCGCCACGGGCGGGCAGACGATCGACCTCGTGAACGGCTCGGTCGTGGTCGACGGGGAGACGCTGGAGGAGCCCTACGTGGACGGGGCGCCCACCGAGTCGCTCTCCGGCCTCTCCGGCTCCGCTGGGATAACCTATCCCTACGTCGTCCCCGAGGGGACCGTCTGGGTCATGGGGGACAACCGCACCAACTCGAAGGACTCGCGCTACTTTGGCCCCGTGAGCGTCGATGACGTAACATCGAGGGCCATTCTGATCTACTGGCCACTCTCCGACGCGCGCCTGCTCTAGGCGCGCCCGGGGGCGAGAGAAGGACGACGATGGGCAAGACGAAACTGACCTTCCAGGACATGATCCTCGAGCTCGAGCGGTACTGGGCCGCCCAGGGGTGCACGGTCATGCAGCCCTACGACTCCGAGGTCGGCGCCGGCACGTTCCACACGGCCACGACGCTGCGCTCGCTGGGGCCCGCGCCCTGGCGCACCTGCTACCCGCAGCCGTGCCGCCGGCCCGCGGACGGGCGCTACGGCGAGAATCCCAACCGCATGCAGCACTACTACCAGTTCCAGGTGATCCTCAAGCCCTGCCCGGTGGACTCCCAGGAGCTCTATCTGGGCTCGCTCGCCGCGATCGGGCTCGACCCGGCCGAGCATGACGTCCGCTTCGTCGAGGACGACTGGGAGAGCCCCACCCTCGGCGCCTGGGGACTTGGCTGGGAGGTCTGGATGGACGGCATGGAGGTCACCCAGTACACCTACTTCCAGCAGGTCGGCGGCATCGAGTGCGATCCGGTCCCGGTGGAGATCACCTACGGCCTGGAGCGCATCGCCATGTACGCCCAGGGCGTCGACTCCGTCTACGACGTCGTCTGGTCGTACCTGCCCGACGGCACGCCGATGACCTACGGCGACGTCTTCCAGGAGAACGAGCGCGAGTTCTCCACGTACAACTTCGAGGTCGCCAACGTCGAGATGATGCGCCAGAAGTTCGACGACTACGAGGCCGAGTGCCACTCCTGTCTGGACCGAAGGCTCCCGCTTCCGGCCTACGACTGCGTCATGAAGTGCTCGCACGCCTTCAACCTGCTGGACGCCCGCGGCGCCATCTCTGCCACCGAGCGCGCCAACTACATCCTGCGCGTCCGCACGATCGCCAAGCTCTGCTGCGAGTCCTATCTCGCGGAGGTGGCCGGCAGGACCGACGACACCGCCAAGAAGGGGGAGGTGGCCTAGATGGCCGAGACCCGTGACTTCCTGCTCGAGATCGGCACCGAGGAGATGCCCTCGGCGCCGCTCATGAACGCCGCCCAGCAGCTCGGCGGCCTCGTGGCCAAGGGGCTCGACGCCGCCGGCCTCGCCCACGGCGAGGTGCGCGTCATCTCCACGCCGCGCCGCCTCGCCGCGCTGGTCTCCGACGTGGCCACGGCCACCGACGAGGTCAACGAGGTCAAGCGCGGCCCCAAGGCCGGCATCGCCTTCGACGCGGACGGCGCGCCCACCAAGGCCGCGCTCGGCTTCGCCCGCAAGTGCGGCGTCGACGCCGCCGACCTCGTGCGCCGCGTGGACGCCGACGGCAGCGAGTACGTCTTCGCCGAGCGCAGCGTCCCCTCCGAGCCCGCCGCCCCCATCCTCTCCGCGCTCTCCGCCGACGTGATCGGCGGCCTGCAGTGGCCCAACTACCGCAGCCAGCGCTGGGGCTCCGAGCACGCCACCTTCGTGCGGCCGATCCGCTGGATCTGCGCGCTTCTCGGCACGGACGTGGTCCCCGTGACCTACGCCGACGTCACCTCCGGCAACACCACGCGCGGCCACCGCGTGCTGGCCCCCGGCGAGCACGTCGTGGCCTGCCCCGCCGACTACGAGGCCACCCTTGAGCGCGCCTTCGTGCTCTCGGCCGAGCGCCGCGCCGAGGTCATCCGCGCGGGCATCGAGAAGATCGAGGCGGAGCGCGACGGGGCGCACGTGGACACCCCCCGGCGCATCTTCGACGAGGTCGTGAACCTCTGCGAGTGGCCGACGGTCCTCGTGGGCACCTTCGACGCCTCCTTCCTCGAGGTCCCGCACGAGATCATCTGCGAGTCCATGCTCTCCAACCAGCGCTACTTCCCGGTCTACGACGCCCAGGGCAACCTGACGCGCGAGTTCGTGGTGGTCTCCAACGCCGACCCGCGCGTCTCGGCGACCGTGGTCTCCGGCAACGAGCGCGTGGTGCGCGCCCGCCTGGACGACGCCAAGTTCTTCTACGAGGAGGACCTCAAGCGCCCGATGGAGGAGTTCGTGGAGCGCCTGGGCTCGGTCACGTTCCAGGAGCGCCTCGGCACGATGCTCCAGAAGGTCGCGCGCATGGAGCGCCTGGCCGCCGCGGTCGCCGAGCAGGCGGGGGAGGACGAGGCTGGCGTCGCGGCCGCCGCGCGCGCCGCGCACCTGGCCAAGGCCGACCTCGTCTCCCAGGCCGTCGTCGAGTTCACCAACCAGCAGGGCGTGATGGGCGGCTACTACGCCCAGGCCGCCGGCGAGGCCCCCGAGGTCTGCTCCGCGATCCGCGAGCACTACCGCCCGCGCTTCGCGGGCGACGAGCTGCCGGGCGGCACCTGCGGGCGCTGCGTGGCCATCGCCGACAAGCTGGACACCGTCTGCGGCATCTTCGCGATCGACGAGCCGCCCACCGGCTCCTCCGACCCCTACGCCGTGCGCCGCGCCGCCATCGGCGTCATCGCGATGCTGCGCACGCTGCCGGGCTGCGACCTGCGGTCCCTGATCGACCTCGCGCTCGACGCCTACGCGGACCAGGGGCTCGAGTTCGACCGCGCGTCCGTCTCCGCCGCGATCGCGCGCTTCTTCCAGGGGCGCCTCGTGGCCATCGCGCGCGACGAGGGGCTGCGCCCGGACACGATCGAGGCCGTCTCGGCCGTGGGCGTCGTCAACCCGATCGAGTTCATGGCCCGCGCGCACGCCCTCGAGGATGCGCGCTCGCAGAGCCCGGAGCTCTTCGACGACCTCGCCACCGCCTACGCCCGCGCCGCCCACCTGACCGACGCCTCCCTGGGCTCCGCCGTGGACGAGGCCCTTCTCGGCGACGCCGAGCGGAGCCTGCTTGCGGCCTGCGAGCGGGGCTCGGCCGCCGTCTGCGCGGCGCTCGAGAAGGACGACTACGCCGCCGCGCTGACCGCCCTTGCCGAACTCAGAGCGCCCATCGACCGATTCTTCGACGACGTGCTTGTCATGGACGAGGATACTGCGGTAAGGGAGAACCGCCTGCGCCTCCTCAACCGCTTTGTTGAGGTCTTCGTGGGCGTCGCCGACATCGGCGCGCTCTCCCGCAAGAAATAGGGTACGCTTTCGGTGCGTTTCGACCGAAGTGCCACGTGAGACATGGGAGGATGCGAGATGAACAAGCTTGATCTGGACGACGACATCTTCGGACACGTCGTCCCCCTCATCTACGTGCTGTCAGACGCCCGAGGCGAGACGGCCAACACCGTCGTCATGGCCGCTGCGGCCCAGTTCGGCGACGCCTCGGTTGACATCGAGCGCCTCTCCAACGTCAAGGACGTGGACACGGTCCGCTCCTACTTCGACGAGCATTACGACCCCGAGCGCCCGTGCGCGGTCTTCCACACCTTCGCCAACGGGACGCTGCGCCGCGAGATCCGCCGCGAGCTCGACCGCCGCGGCATCCCCTCGATCGACCTGCTCGGCCCGGCGGTGACCGTCATCTCCACGCTCACCGGAGAGGAGCCGACCCGCGAGATCGGCGCGGTCTACGACAAGCCGATCGTGTCAGAGTAGCGCGCCCGTCTGGGGGCGGCCGGGTTTCCGGCCGCCCCCTTTGCGTCCGCCCCGCCGTCCGCGTCCGGTCGCCCAATTCGACCTTGCGCTTTCAGCGGGCGCTGACTAGGATTACCACGGATGCAATGAACGCGTCGTAAGTGCGCCCCTTCGGGGGCGTCGGGCATAGAGAAAGCAAGGGAGTACCATGGCAGAAAAGCACGTCTACCGCTTTGGCTTTGACGCCAACGGCAACAACGTGACCGAGGTCGCGGGCGACACCGTTGACAAGGCCAAGTGGATCACGGGTGGCAAGGGCGCCAACCTTGCCGAGATGGCCAACATCGGCCTTCCCGTCCCTCCCGGATTCACGATCACCTGCCAGACCTGCGTCGCCTACTCCAGCGCCGGCAACGTCTGGCCTGAGGGCGTCCTCGACGAGATCGACGAGTACCGCAAGGACCTCGAGGAGCGCATGGGCAAGAAGCTCGGCGACTCCGAGGACCCGCTGCTCGTCTCGGTGCGCTCCGGCGCCCCGTTCTCCATGCCGGGCATGATGGACACGGTCCTCAACCTCGGCCTCAACGACGACTCCGTCCAGGGCCTCGCCAAGCAGACCGAGAACCCGCGCTTCGCCTACGACTCCTACCGTCGCTTCATCCAGATGTTCTCCGACGTCGTCATGGGCGTCTCGGGGCAGCTGTTCGAGGACGCCATCTCCGCCAAGAAGGCCGAGAAGGGCGTGAAGCTCGACACCGAGCTCGACGCCGACGACCTCAAGGACCTCGTCGCCACCTTCAAGCAGATCTTCGTCGACAACGTCGACGCCGAGAAGTACCCCGAGGTCGTCGTCGACGGCAAGGTGGCCTTCCCGCACGACCCGCTGCTCCAGCTCCGTCTCGCCGAGCAGGCCGTCTTCGGCTCCTGGAACACCGACCGCGCCATCCTGTACCGCAAGCAGAACAAGATTCCCGACGACCTGGGCACCGCCGTCAACGTCCAGGTGATGGCCTTCGGCAACAAGGGCAACACCTCCGCCACCGGCGTCGCCTTCACGCGCAACCCCGCTGACGGCACCAACGAGCGCTACGGCGACTTCCTGGTCAACGCCCAGGGCGAGGACGTCGTGGCCGGCATCCGCAACACCGAGCCGATCGCCGACCTGCCCAAGGTCCCGGGCCTCGAGGAGGCTGGCAAGGAGCTCTTCCACGTCTTCGAGATCCTCGAGGACCACTACGCCGACATGATGGACCTCGAGTTCACCATCGAGCAGGGCAAGCTCTGGATGCTCCAGACCCGCGTGGGCAAGCGCACCGCCCTCTCCGCCCTCAAGGTCGCCATCCAGATGTACGAGGAGGGCCGCATCTCCAAGGAGGAGGCGGTCATGCGCGTTGCCCCCGAGCAGCTCGACCAGCTCCTCCACCCGCAGTTCGACCCCAAGGCCGACTACAAGGTCATCGCCAAGGGCCTGAACGCCTCCCCGGGCGCCGCAGTGGGCGCGGTCGTCTTCTCCTCCGCTGACGCCGAGGCCTACGCCGAGGCCGGCAAGCCCTGCATCCTCGTGCGCTGGGAGACCACGCCCGACGACCTGCACGGCATGGTCGCGGCCGAGGGCATCCTGACCTCGCACGGCGGCAAGACCTCCCACGCGGCCGTCATCGCCCGCGGCATGGGCGCGCCCTGCGTCTGCGGCGTCGACGCCCTCCAGATCGACGCGGTCAACAAGGTCTGCACCGTCGCCGGCACCGACATCACCCTCCACGAGGGCGACGTCATCTCCATCGACGGCACCACCGGTGACGTCATCCTCGGCGAGGTCGCGCTCGTCCGTCCGGAGCTCGGCGGCGACCTCCAGACCATCCTCGACTGGGCCGACGAGGTCCGTCTCGACGCCGACCGCGGCCGCGTGATCGGCGTCCGCGCCAACGCCGACAACCCGGCCGATGCCCAGCTCTCCAAGGACAACGGCGCCGCCGGCATCGGCCTGTGCCGCACCGAGCACATGTTCCTGGGCGAGCGCAAGCAGCTCATCCAGAACTTCATCCTCGCCGACGACGAGGCCGTCAAGGCCGACGCGGTCGAGAAGCTCGGCGCCGCCCAGAAGGGCGACTTCCTCGAGATGTTCAAGGCCATGGACGGCATGCCCGTCATCGTGCGCCTGCTCGACCCGCCCCTGCACGAGTTCCTCGAGGATCCGCGCGACCTCGACGTCGAGATCGCCAAGGAGGAGGCCGCCGGCAAGGACGTCTCCGAGAAGAAGGCCCTTCTCGCCAAGCTGGACTCCTTCCAGGAGGCCAACCCGATGCTGGGTCTCCGCGGCTGCCGTCTGGGCCTCGTCTACCCCGAGCTCAACGTCATGCAGGTGAAGGCCATCGCCTCCGCCACCGCCGAGCTCAAGAAGCAGGGCCTCGACCCCAAGCCCGAGATCATGATCCCGCTTGTGGCCTTCGAGGAGGAGCTCGCGCTCGTCCGTGAGATCGTCGAGGAGAACGTCAAGGCCACGGCCGAGGAGTACGGCGTCGAGCTCGACATCCCGGTCGGCACCATGATCGAGATCCCGCGCGCGGCGATCACCTCCGAGGATATCGCCAAGCACGCCGACTTCTTCTCCTTCGGCACCAACGACCTGACCCAGATGGGCCTGGGCTTCTCGCGTGACGACGTCGAGGCCGCGTTCATGCCGCTCTACCTCGACAAGAAGATCGTCAAGACGAACCCGTTCGCCACGCTCGACAAGGGCGTCGCCAAGCTCGTCCAGATGGGCGTCGAGGGCGGCCACAAGGGCAACCCGGACATCGTCTGCGGCGTCTGCGGCGAGACCGGCGGCGACCCCGAGTCCATCCACATGTACTACGACCTCAGCCTGGACTACGTGTCCTGCTCGCCGTACCGCGTGCCCATCGCGCGCCTCGCGGCCGCCCAGGCCAAGATCGCGTCCAACGGCGGCGCTGCCAAGGTCGCCAAGTAACCGAGTCCTGAGACACGGTCGCTGACGGGGGAGGGGGCCTTCGGGCTTCCTCCCCCTTTCGCCTAAAAGGGGTCTGACCCCTTTTAGGCACGTTCTGAGGAGGGTGCCATGAGGGTCACACGCCGCGTCGACCTGGAGCGGGCGGAGCACGAGCGGCTCTCCCCGGACGCCGCGTTCGCCGACGCCTCGGCCGGGCGGCGCACGCCGGAGGAGCCGGACGCCCTGAGGACCTGCTTCCAGTGCGACCGGGACCGCATCCTCCACAGCAAGAGCTTCCGGCGCCTGGCCCACAAGACGCAGGTGTTTCTCGCCCCCGAGGGGGACCACTACCGGACCCGGCTGATCCACACCCTCGAGGTCTCCCAGGTCGCGCGCTCCATAGCGCGCCCCCTCGGCCTCAACGAGGACCTGACCGAGGCGATCGCGCTCGCCCACGACCTCGGCCACACGCCCTTCGGGCACGTGGGGGAGCGCGCCCTCTCCAACGCCCTCGCGCGCTATCGCGGCACGGACGGGCGGGGGCGGCAGTTCGCCCACAACGAGCAGGGCGCCCGCATCGTGGAGCTGCTGGAGCGCGACGGGCGCGGCCTCAACCTCTCGCGCGAGGTCGTCGACGGGATACGCTGCCATACGGGGGCGCAGAGGGCCGCCACGCTGGAGGGCAGGGTCGTGGCCCTCTCGGACCGCATCGCCTACGTGTGCCACGACATCGACGACGCGGAGCGCGCGGGGCTTCTCGCCGAGAAGGACCTGCCCGAGGGTCCGCGCGCCGTCCTCGGCGGCAGCTCCTCGGAGCGCATCGAGACGATGGTGCACGACGTCGTCTCCAGCAGCGCCGAGACCGGCGACGTGCGCATGTCCGACGACGTGTGGCGCGCGATGATGTCCCTCAGGGCGTTCCTCTTCGAGAACCTCTACTCGCGCGGCGACGCCAAGTGGGAGGAGCCCAAGGCCTACGCCATGCTCGGAGAGCTCTTCGACCACTTCGTCACCCACCTCGACGAGGTGCCGGACGAGTACCGCGTGCATGACGGCGACAAGCCCGAGGTGCAGGTCGCGGACTTCGTCTCGGGCATGACGGACCGCTACGCCGTGTGCGTCTACGAGGACCTCAAGATCCCCCAGTCCTGGAAGCGACGCTAGCGCGTCGGCCCGTCCCTCGCGCCCCCGGCGGCGTGTTGTATGATGGGTGGCCGACGAACGGAGGTGTCGCATGGGCAGACGGGGCGGACGCGGCGGCGGGGTCCTGACGTTTCTTCTGATCCTGCTCTCGCTGTGCGTGTGCGCGGCCGGGGCCTTCGCGCTCCACTACGTCATGACGGCGACCCCGGGGGCGGCCGCCGCGCCCGAGGAGCGGGAGCTCGAGCCGAAGCGCTTCTCGGAGTACGACTGGGACGAGCTCGCCGAGGTCGCGCAGATGGTCGCCGACGCCCCCTCCGACGAGGAGGGCGAGGCCCTCGCGGCCGAGTGGGGCGTCGCGGTGGGGGACACGAGGCCGCTGCCGCTCTCTGACGGCCGCCAGGCGTCGCTCACCGTGGTCGGGATACGCTGCGACCAGCTCGCGGACGGCTCCGGTACGGCGGGGCTGACGCTCATGACCTCCCCGATCTCGCTCCAGCCGATGAACGACGCCGCCTCCAACGCCGGCGGCTGGGAGGGGAGCCAGATTCGCTCGTGGCTCGCCACGGAGGGGGCCGACCTCCTCCCCGAGGGGCTCGCCTCCCGGGTGAGAACGGTCACGAAGTCGACCAACAACGTCGGCGTCACGTCCGACTCCGCCTCCGTGACGCAGACCGACGACGCGCTGTGGCTCTTCTCGCTCTCCGAGGTCTGCGGGCCGATCGACCTCTTTGCGAACGAGTACGGCGACCAGGTCCGCGCGCGGACCTACTACATCGACTACACCGTCTACGACGCGCTCCTCTCCGGCGAGGGGGAGCAGTACCCGCTCTTCGCCCAGAAGGGCGTCAGTTGCCTCTCGGACTCGTCGGGCGCGCTCGCGCTCGAGTACGGCGGCGCCCCGACGAGCTGGTGGTACCGCACCTCGTATCCCTACACGTTCACCGGTGACGACGCCTACTACTTCTACCAGGCCATGGAGACGGGCTACCCGTCCGCGCTCGGCCAGGCGGACCAGCCGGCGGGCGTCGTCGTGGGGCTCTGCCTCTGATTTTGTGGCGTTCTTGTCGGCGGGCGACAAGTGCCCTATAATGCTCGCTTGTGTGTAAACCTATGTGTCGCTCGCATCGGCGTCGGCACCTCTAGAGACAGGAAAGAGAACATGGATTACATTCGTGCCATCGAGCGTCAGCAGATTCGCGAGGACATCCCCGCCGTCAAGGTCGGTGACCACGTCAAGGTCCACTACCGCATCGTCGAGGGCGACCGCACCCGCGAGCAGGTCTTCGAGGGCGACGTCATCCGCATGAGCGGCGCCGGTGCCCGTGAGACCTTCACCGTCCGCAAGATCAGCTTCGGCGTGGGCGTCGAGCGCACCTTCCCGCTCCACAGCCCCAAGATCGCCAAGCTCGACGTTGTCCGTCACGGCGACATCCGTCGCGCCAAGCTGTACTACCTCCGCGACCGCGTCGGCAAGGCCGCCCGCATTCGCGAGAAGCGCGACTAGCGCCGGTCCATCGCACGTCCGAGCCGCCCCGCACGGGGCGGCTTTCTTGTATGGGGAGGTCACGAATGGGGACGGAGGGGACGCGCCCGGCCACGGCGCGCGAGATCGCGGCGACCCTCGCGAGCGCGTCGTTCGAGGAGGCCCGCTCGCTCGCGGAGCGCTACGCCGAGGACCCGCGCAAGCAGGTCCGTCACGCCGTCGAGGTCGCCCGCCGCAGGCTGGGGCGCGAGGAGGCCGAGCGACGCCGCGTCGAGGGCATGTACGCGCTCCAGCGGGAGCTCGGCGGCGACGGGGTGGTCGTCGGGGTGGACGAGGTGGGCCGTGGCGCGCTCGCCGGCCCGCTCACCGTCGCCGCCGTCTGCCTGCCCGACGAGCCCCGCATCTGTGGGCTCAACGACTCCAAGCAGCTCACCGCGCGGGAGCGCGAGCGCGTCGCCTCGCTGGTCGCGGAGCACGCCGTCGCGGTCGGGATCGCGCACGTCGAGCCCGAGTCGATCGACGCGCTCGGCATCGTGGCCTGCCTGCGCCACGCGATGGCCGCCGCCGTGCGCGACACCGGGCTCGAGCCCGACCGCGTGCTCATCGACGGCAACCCCATCGGCGCGCATCCCGCCGAGCGCTGCATCGTCAAGGGTGACGCCCGCGTCGCCTGCATCGCGGCCGCCTCGATCGTGGCCAAGGTGACGAGGGACGCCCTCATGGTCTCCTACGAGCGCGAGTATCCCGGCTACCACCTTGCGGAGTGCAAGGGGTACGGCTCCGCCGACCACGTGGCGGCGATCCGCGCGCTCGGCCTGAGCCCCATCCATCGCGCCTCGTTCTGTGGAAACTTCGTGGAGCAGCCCCGTCTCTTCTGACGCGCCCGACATCGCTCGTCCGGGCTCGTCGCGACCTTCGCACGAGTTCCGTGCCGGCGCGCGCGGGGCGCGTCAGGCTCGTGAGCGTCCCGTGACGGGCCCGTGGACGGCATCGGGACGTTTCGTGCAAGTCCCCTCTGGGAGCCTCTTCTCATCGACGTGAGAGGAGGAGCCATGGAACTGGAACTCTCGGCGGCCCAGGTCGCACCGGCGCAGACGGAGGGGGACTGGAGGCGCGACCGGCGCGCGCTCGGCGCCCGGGGCGAGGAGGTCGCCGTCAGGAGCCTGGCCGAGCGGGGATGGACCATCCTCGGGAGAAACTGGCGGTCGGGCTACGGGGAGGTCGACATCATCGCGCTCGACCCGCGGGCCGAGTCCTCGGTCGTGTCGCTGATCGAGGTGAAGACCCGCCTCGCCACGGACCCGCAGGAGGTCATGCCGGAGGAGGCCGTCGACGAGCGGCGCCAGGAGCGCTACACCAACGCGGCGCGCATCTTCCTCCAGGCGAACGAGTGGGTGAGCCGCGTGCGCTTCGACGTCATCGCGATCACCGTGACCGACGACGACGTGGGGCACCTCCATCAGCTGAACGGCGCCTACGAGGTCAGGCCATGACGGGCGCGGGAACCGCCGTCGTGCGGGCGGCGTCGCTGCGCGGCGTCGAGGCGGAGCCCGTCACCGTGGAGGTGAGCCTGTCTGGCGGGCTGCCGGGGCTCGACATCGTCGGCATGCCCGACCCGGCGGTCCTCGAGGCGCGCTCCCGGGTGCGCTGCGCGATGCGCGCGAGCGGCTTCGCGCAGCCGCGCGAGCACGTCACGATCAACCTCGCCCCGAGCGACCTGCGCAAGACCGGGACGGCCTACGACCTGCCGATCGCGGTCGCGCTCCTGATCGCCACGGCGCAGCTCCCGCCCTCCGTCGCCGACGACCTGCTGTTCGCCGGCGAGCTCGCCCTCGACGGGTCGGTCTGCCCCGTCCGCGGCGAGATGGCCTACGCGCTGCTGGCCCGCGAGCTCGGCGTGGAGCTGGTCGTCTCCGCCGAGAGCCCGCTCGTCGGCAGCTGGACGGAGGGGGCCCGGGGCATCAGGGCGCTCGCCCAGCTCAAGGGCGGGGTCCGCTCCCTGCCCAGCCTCGCGAGCCGCCCTGCGGACGAGGCGGAGGCCCCCGAGGCGCCCGACTTCGGCGACGTGGCCGACCAGGAGCTCGCCAAGCGGGCGATGACGATTGCCGCCGTGGGCCGCCACGGCGTGCTCATGGTCGGGCCGCCCGGATCGGGCAAGACCATGCTCGCCCGCTGCCTGCCGTCCATCCTGCCGCCGCTCTCGGAGGACGAGGCGGCCTCGGCCATGCTCATCCACTCGGTCGCGGGCCAGCCGATCGACCGCCTGGCGGCCGGGCTCAGGCCCTTCCGCGCGCCGCACCACTCCATCTCGACGGGCGGGCTCGTCGGGGGAGGCAGGCCGGTCCTGCCCGGGGAGATCTCGCTCGCGCACGAGGGGGTGCTCTTCCTCGACGAGCTCCCCGAGTTTTCCCACGCGACGCTGCAGGCGCTGCGCCAGCCGCTCGAGGACCGCGTCGTGCGCATCGTCCGGGTGGACGGCTCCTACTCGTTCCCCTGTGACTTCCAGCTCGTCGCCGCGGCGAACCCCTGCCCCTGCGGGCACCTCGGGGACCCCGGGCACGAGTGCACGTGCTCGCAGTCGCGCATCGCCGCGTACCAGGCGCGCGTCGGCGGCCCGCTCATGGACCGCATCGACGTCGTCGTGGACGTGCCCCGCCCCGAGACGGCCAAGGTTATCGACGGGCGCGCGGGGACCACCTCCGCCGAGATGGCCCAGACCGTGGGCGCGGCGCGGGAGTTCCGCGCGTGGCGTACGCGTGCGGGGGAGCAGGAGTCGCTCCCGCCCGCCGCCTACCTGGACGTGCGGGCCAGAGGGGCGCTCGAGTCGCTCGCGCGGGGCCTCTCGCTCGGCGGCCGGGCGATCGTGCGCGTCTCGCGCGTCGCGCGCACGATCGCGGACATCGCCGAGCACGAGCTCGTGAGCGAGGACGACGTCGTCGAGGCGCTCGCGTTCAGGCCGAGGGCGAAGGGGTGAGAAACATGCGTGACGCCAGCGAACGGTGGGAGCTCGCGCGCGGGGACGCGGGGTATCCCGCCCGTCTCGAGGACCTCCCCGCGCCGCCCGACCGCATCTTCGGGATCGGGAGCCCGGAGGCGCTCGAGGGCCCCTGCCTCTCGGTCGTGGGGGCGAGAAGGGCGACGCCCTACGGCCTGGCGGTGGCCGAGATGGCCGCGCGGGTGGCCGCGGAGTGCGGCGTCACCGTCGTCTCGGGCGGCGCGCTGGGGTGCGACCACGCCGCAGGCATGGCGGCGCTCAGGGGCGGGGGACGGACCGTCGTCGTTTCGGGGTGCGGGGCCGACCTCGTGTACCCGCAGTCGTCGCGCGACCTCTTCGACGGGGCGGTCGCGCACGGGGGCGCGGTCGTGTCCCTGGAGCCGTGGGGGAGGGGGCCGAGACGCTGGAGCTTCCCGAGGAGAAACGCCGTCATCGCCGCGCTCTCCGAGGTCCTCGTCGTCACCGAGGCGGGCCTGCGCTCGGGGACGATGTCGACGGCGGACGCCGCGAGCGAGCTCGACCGGATCGTCTACGCGGTCCCGGGCTCGATCTTCTCGCCCACCTCGGCGGGGACGAACCGCCTCATCGCGGAGGGCGCGCGCGTCATCGCGGACGAGCAGGCGCTCGCCGTCTCCCTCGCGCTCGACTACGGGCTCGCGCGCATGGCGCCGGCAGGGGTCGCGCGCGAGTACGGCCCGGTCGTCTCGGCCCTCGTCGCCTCGCCCTCCCGCGCCGACGAGCTCGCCGAGCGCCTCAACGAGAGCGTGCTGACCGTCATCCGGACCCTGACGGACTACGAGGCGAGAGGTATCGTGGAGCGTCTCCCCGACGGCCGCTACGCGCCGACGCGGAGCTACTACTTGGGGCACAATGGAGCGAGCTGACGTTTCGAGCGAGGACGGGGGATTCGATGGAGCACGTGGTTAGCGTCGTGGGAGGCGGTCTCGCCGGCAGCGAGTGCGCACTGCAGCTCGCGCGGCGGGGGGTCCGCGTCCGGCTCTTCGAGCAGCGGCCCGCCCACGCCTCGCCCGCCCATCACGGGGCCGGCTTCGCCGAGCTGGTGTGCTCCAACTCGCTCAAGTCGACCAAGGAGGACACGGCCGCCGGCCAGCTCAAGTGGGAGCTGGACCGTCTGGGCAGCGCCCTTCTGCGCTGCGCCCGGGAGGCCCGGGTGCCCGCCGGGGGCGCCCTGGCCGTCGACCGGGACGAGTTCTCCGCGCGCGTCGGGGCGCTGATCGAGGGCGACGGACGCATCGAGGTCGTCAGGGAGCGCGTCGACGAGCTGCCCGAGGGCCCCGCCGTCGTCGCGGCGGGACCGCTCTGCTCGGGCGAGCTCTTCGAGGCGGTGGCGCGCGCCGTGGGCGGCGACCGGATGAGCTTCTACGACGCGGCGGCGCCCATCGTGGACGCGACCACGCTCGACCGCTCCGTCGTCTTCGAGCAGTCCCGCTACCAGGAGGCCGAGGCGACGGGGGACTACCTCAACTGCCCGCTCGACCGCGAGCGCTACGACCTCCTCGTCGACGAGCTGGTCGGCGCACGCCGTGTCATCGCGCACGACTTCGAGCAGCGCGACCTCTTCTGTGCGTGCCAGCCCGTCGAGGAGGTCGCCCGGACCGGGCACGACACGCTGCGCCACGGCGCCCTCAAGCCGGTCGGCATCGCCGACCCCCGGACCGGGAGAAGGCCGTGGGCGGTGGTCCAGCTCCGCGCCGAGAACGCCGCGCACACCGCCTACAATCTTGTCGGCTTCCAGACCAACCTGACCTGGGGCGAGCAGCGCCGCGTCCTGCGCCTGATCCCCGGCCTCGAGGCCGCGGAGTTCCTGCGCTACGGCGTCATGCACCGCAACTCGTTCGTCGACTCCCCGCACGCGCTCGACCGCACCTTCGCCGTGCCGGGCACCTCCGTGCGCCTCGCCGGGCAGATCACCGGGACCGAGGGCTACGTCGAGGCCATCGCCTCCGGCCTGCTCGCCGCCCTCAACGTCTACGCCGATCTCGTCGGCGCCGAGCCGGTGCTGCTCCCGCAGACCGGCTCGCTCGGCTCGCTCGCCGCCTACGCGACCGACCCCGCGACGGTCGACTACCAGCCCATGCACGTCAACTTCGGCCTCTACCCGCCGCTTCCGGACGCGCCGCGCAACAAGGCGGCGCGCCACGCCGCGCTCGTGGACCGGGCGCGGCGCGACCTCGACGCCTATCTCGCGGCCCGTCCCGAGCTGCTCATAAGCGACCCCGCATGACCGAGCGGACGGAGCAGGCGCTCCGGCGCGAGGAGGAGCGCGCCGCCTTCGCGCGCGACGTCGAGGACTACGCGGCGCACCTCGCGAGCGTCCGCCACCTCTCGGAGAACACCGTCCGCGCGTACCGCGAGGACCTTCTCGCGTTTCTCGCCTGGTGCGCGCGGGAGGGCGTCTCGCCGGGAGGGCTCACGCACCGCGACCTGCGCGCCTATCTCCTCGAGCTCTCCCGCGCGGGCTACTCCACGCGCACGGTGGCGCGCCATCTCTCCGCCCTGCGCGGCCTCTTCCGCTGGATGCTGCGCGAGGGGCGCTGCGACTCGGCCGCCGTGGCGGCGGTGGCGAGCCCCAAGCTCTCGCGGACCCTGCCCAAGACGATGTCCGCCGCCGAGGCGGACGCCCTGCTCGCCACCTGCGAGGGAGACGACCCCGTGAGTCTGAGGGACCGCGCCTTCCTCGAGCTCCTCTACGCGACGGGCGCGCGCGTCTCTGAGGTATCCGGGCTCTCCCTCCTCGACGTGGACTTCTCGCAGGGCCAGGTCAGGCTCTTCGGCAAGGGGTCGAAGGAGCGCGTCGTCCCCGTCTACCCCAGCGCCCTCGAGCGCGTCCGGGCCTACGTGGAGCGGGGGAGAGGCGCGCTCGTGCGGCCGGGCCGCCCCACCGAGGCGCTCCTCCTCTCGACGCGCGGCAACCGCATGTCCGCAGACGCGCTGCGGACCGTCTTCGAGCGCCGGGTGGCCGAGGCGCGCCTCGACCCCAGCCTCACCCCACACGCGATGCGCCACACCTTTGCGACGGAGCTTCTCGGCGGGGGAGCCGACCTCAGGAGCGTGCAGGAGCTTCTCGGCCACGAGAGCCTCGCCACGACCCAGGTCTACACGCACCTCTCGGTCGATCGCCTCAAGGAGGCGGCCCGGAGCGCCCACCCGCGCGCGTGAGCCCGACGCGTGCCCGCCGCGATGGTGAGGATGTGAACCCTCGACAGGCCCGGACGCAGCGTCTATACTTTCTACTCGCTGTGCGCCCGCACGGCATACGTCACACGCGTGGCTACTCGCGCATCGTGGTGCCCGTGGCTCAGGCCAGGTCACGGGTGGTGCGTCGGGGTCGACCCCACGCGGAGGATCAACCACAGGAGGTTACCATGGCTAAGATCACCATCCAGACCCTGCTCGACGCCGGCTGCCACTACGGTCACCAGACCCGCCGCTGGAACCCCAAGATGAAGCCGTACATCTTCGGCGAGCGCAACGGCATCTACATCCTCGACCTCAAGCAGACCATGCTCGGCGCCGACCGCGCCTACACCTTCCTCAAGGAGACGGCCGCCAAGGGTGGCTCGATCCTGTTCGTCGGCACCAAGAAGCAGGCCCAGGAGCCCATCGCGGCCCAGGCCGAGCGCTGCGGCATGCCCTACATCAACCAGCGCTGGCTCGGCGGCATGCTCACCAACTTCGTGACCATGCGCTCCCGCATCTCCCGCATGGAGGAGCTCGAGGCCATGGTCGAGGACGGCCGCATGGCCACCCTGCCCAAGAAGGAGCAGGCGCTGCTCACGAAGGAGCTCGAGAAGCTCCAGAAGAACCTCGGCGGCGTCCGCACCATGACCGCCCTGCCGCAGGCCATCTTCGTCGTGGACACCAAGCGCGAGGAGATCGCCATCCGTGAGGCCAACCGCCTCCACATCCCGGTCGTCGGCCTGCTCGACACCAACTCCGACCCTGACGTCGTCGACTACGGCGTGCCCGCCAACGACGACGCCATCCGCTCCGTCTCCCTGATGTGCGAGCTCGCGGCCGACGCCGTGCTCGCCGGCTCCGGCAAGGAGCAGATCAGCGCCGAGGAGATGGCCGGCGAGGCCGCGCCCGCGACCGATCAGGCCGCTCCCGCCGACGCCCCCGCCGCCGAGTAGTCGACCACACACGACCAGTTAGGAGATTCACCATGGCTCAGGTTACCGCAGCCCTCGTCAAGCAGCTCCGCGAGATGACCGACTCCCCGATGATGGAGTGCAAGAAGGCCCTCGTCGAGGCCGACGGCGACATCGACAAGGCCGTCGACATCCTCCGCACGATGGGCGTCGCCAAGGCCGTCAAGCGCGCCGGCCGCGACACCAACGAGGGCACCATCGCCGTCTACGTCTCCGAGGACGGCAAGACGGGCGCCCTGCTCGAGCTCACCTGCGAGACCGACTTCGTGGGCACCAACCCCAAGTTCACCGGCTTCGCCCTCGACCTCGCCAAGATCGTCGCCGAGAACGACCCCGCCGACGTCGACGCCCTCAAGGCCTGTGCCATGGGCGAGTCCACCGTCGAGGCCGAGCTCACCGAGATGATCCACGTCATCGGCGAGAACATGAAGGTCGCCCGCTTCCAGCGCGTCACCGCCGAGGACGGCGCGCTCGGCAGCTACGTCCACCTGGGCGGCAAGCTCGCCGACATCGTGACCTTCAAGTTCACCAAGCCCGAGACCGCCGAGAGCGAGCAGTTCAAGACCTTTGCCCACGACGTGGCCATGCAGGTCGCCGCCGCCGCCCCCGTCTCCGCGCGCCGCGACGACGTCCCCGCCGACGTCATCGAGCACGAGCTCTCCATCTACAAGGCCCAGGCGGCCGAGTCCGGCAAGCCCGAGGCCATCCAGGAGAAGATGGCCCAGGGTCGCCTCGAGAAGTACTTCAAGGAGAGTGTCCTCACCGAGCAGGAGTTCGTCAAGGACAGCTCCCTCACGATCGCCCAGCTCGCCAAGAACGTCTCCAAGGACGTCGACGACACGATCGAGGTCATGAGCTTCGTCCGCTACACCTTCGGCGACGCCGAGTAGCATCACAGCTCACACGAGCCCGCGGGGCCGGCGAGTGATCGTCGGCCCCGTTTTTCATGGACGCACCCCGGTCCTTCTCGGCCGGCCGCAGACGTGACGCCGCCGGCGCGCCCGGCCCGCGCTCTGCTAGAATCACGGGAGGACATTACCCGCCCCTTACGCGAGGGGCCGACGAAAGCGAGGTCCCAGTGTCAGACGTCAAGTACGGACGCGTCCTGCTCAAGCTCTCCGGCGAGGCGCTCATGGGCGAGCAGGCCTACGGGATCGACGCCGCCGTCCCGCAGCGGCTCGCCGAGGAGATCAAGCCCGTCTGGGAGGCGGGCGTGCAGGTCGCCATCGTGGTGGGCGGCGGCAACATCTTCCGCGGGCTCACCGGGGCCGCTGCGGGCATGGACCGCGCCCAGGGAGACAACATGGGCATGCTCGCGACGGTCATCAACTCGCTCGCGCTGCAGGACTGCTTCGAGCGCAACGGCATGGACTGCCGCGTCATGAGCGCGATCGAGATGCGCCAGATCGCCGAGCCCTACATTCGCCGTCGCGCGATCCGCCACCTCGAGAAGGGCCGCATCACGATCTACGCCGCCGGCACCGGCAACCCCTACTTCACCACGGACACCGCCGCTGCGCTGCGCGCCTGCGAGATCGGCGCCGAGGTCCTGATGAAGGCCACCAACGTCGACGGCATCTACGACGCCGACCCCCGGACCAACCCCGACGCCCGGCGCTTCGACTCCATCACCTACCGCGAGGTCCTGAACCGCGACCTCAAGGTCATGGACGCCACCGCCACGGCGCTCTGCCATGACAACCACATGCCCATCATGGTCTTTGACATCAAGCAGCCCGGCGTGTTCCTGAGCGCCGTGCGCGGAGAGAACGTTGGCACGACCGTCGTCGAGGAGGACTAGACATGAGCCAGTACACCGACCGCGCCGAGAAGAACATGGGCAAGTGCCTCGACACGCTCAAGGCCAACTTCGCCCGCGTGCGCACCGGCCGCGCCAACGCGCAGATCCTCGCGCCCATCATGGTCGACTACTACGGCCAGCCCACGCCCATCACGCAGCTCGCGGGCATCAAGGTCCCCGAGGCGTCCATGCTCGTCGTGGAGCCGTGGGACAAGAGCGCCCTGCGCGCGATCGAGAAGGCCATCGAGAGCTCCGACCTCGGCATCACCCCGTCCAACGACGGCGTCTCGATCCGCCTGCCGTTCCCCAAGCCCACCGAGGAGCGCCGCAAGGAGCTCGTCAAGGAGTGCAAGGAGATCGCCGAGGAGGCCCGCGTGGCCGTCCGCAACGTCCGCCGCGACGTGAACGGCAAGATCGAGCGCGACGAGGAGCTCTCCGACGACGAGCAGTCGCGCGAGAAGAAGGCCGTCCAGAAGGTCACCGACTCCTACGTCGCCAAGATCGACGAGCTGCTCAAGGCCAAGAGCGCCGAGGTCATGGAGATCTAGTGCAGCGCGACATCGAAAAGCTCGCCGCCTACTACGCCGACGCCCCCGACGACCTCTCGTTGGCGGACCTCGACCTCGAGCGGATCCCTCGCCACGTCTCCATCATCATGGACGGCAACGGCCGCTGGGCGACCGCGCGCGGGCTCGACCGCTCGAAGGGCCACGTCGCCGGCGTGGACGCGCTGCGCGAGGCCGTCACGACCAGCGTGCGGCTCGGGATCGACGTGTTCACCGTCTACGCGTTCTCCACGGAGAACTGGCGCCGGCCCAAGCGCGAGGTCGACCTGCTCATGCACCTCTTCGCGACGACGCTGGTGAAGGAGCTCCCGCTCTTCCACCAGGAGAACGTGCGCCTGCGCTTCCTCGGCGACCTCGACGCGCTCCCGGAGCGGACCCGCGTCGTCTTCCAGCGCGGCCTGGACGAGACCGCCGACCACACCGGGATGGTCTTCGCCCTCGCCGTGAACTACGGCTCGCGCGCGGAGATTGCCCGCGCGGCGCGCTCGCTCGCGCGCGACGTGGCGGCGGGGACGCTCGAGCCGGACCAGATCGACGAGGACGCCCTTGCGGGCCGCCTCTACACGGCCGGCCTGCCCGACCCGGACCTCCTCATCCGCACCTCCGGCGAGATGCGCCTCTCCAACTACCTGCTCTGGCAGCTCGCCTACACTGAGTTCTACGTCACCGACACGCTCTGGCCCGACTTCGACCGGTGGGACTACCTCCGCGCCGTCGTCGCCTACCAGGGGCGCTCCCGCAGGTTCGGGGGTGTGGTCCGCTCGTGAGCGACGTCACCGACAGGGACCGGGAGCAGGGGCGCGGCGTCGGGCTCGACCGACAGATCGACCGGCTCGAGGGGCGGCGCGCCTCCAAGGAGGAGGCCCGCGCGGCGGGCGACCTCAGGGGGCAGAAGGCGCGCAGCTCCGCCGAGAAGCTCCTCACGAGAACCACCTCGGGCGCCATCTACGCCATCGTGACGCTCGCCTGCGTCCTCGCCGGCCCCATCCCCACCGCGGTCCTCGTGACGGCGGAGGCCTGGCTGTGCTGCTCGGAGTTCTTCAGGATCTGCCGCATGGGCGGGCGCATGCCCAACGAGACGCTGGGCCTCGCCGCCGCGCTGCTCTTCCCGGCGGCCGCCTACGTCCATGGACTTGTCGCCTGCGCGCTGATCGTCCTGCTCCTGCTTGTGGCGTGCGCCTGCTGGTACGTGTTCGCGCCGCGCGCCAACATCGCCGACGTCTCCGTCACCGCTTTCGGGCCGCTCTACACCTCGCTCGCCTTCGCGAGCGTCATCCTGATCAGGAAGGCGGACCCGGGCCTTCCCGGGGCGATCCTCACCCTCGGCGTCATGTTCTCGATCTGGGCCAACGACGCGTTCGCCTACCTCGTCGGGTCCGCGATTGGCTCCCACAAGCTCGCGCCCCGCATCTCGCCCAACAAGAGCGTCGAGGGCTTCCTCGGTGGCCTCGTGGGCTCGGTGCTCATATGGGTCCTCCTCGCCCTCTTTGGCGTCGACGGGCTCGACCCCCTGACGGCCGCCCTCTTTGGCCTCGTGGTCGGCGCCGTCTCGGTCTTCGGCGACCTCTTCGAGTCGCGTCTCAAGCGCGGCGCGGGCGTCAAGGACTCCGGCAACGTCCTGCCCGGGCACGGCGGCCTGCTCGACCGCTCCGACTCGATGCTCTTCGGCGGCACGGCCGCGCTCTTCCTACTCTTTCTCGGAGGCATGCTATGACGCTCCCTGATCCCGCGCGCGCGGACGGCCCGCAGGGGCCCCTGCGCGTCGCGGTCCTCGGCTGCTCGGGCTCGATCGGGCGGCAGACGCTCGACGTGTGCCGCCGTCACCCCGACCGGCTCCGCGTCACCGCGCTCTCCGTGGACACCTCCACCTCCGCGCTCGTCGCCGCCGCGCGCGAGTTCGGCGCGAGCCACGTGGCGGTCGCCAACGCGGGGCACGGCGGAGACCCCGTCCTGCGGGAGCTCCCCGAGCGCTGCGAGCTGACCCTCGGCGCCGACGCCGTGACCGCGCTCGCGTCGCTTCCCGACGTCGACGTCGTCGTCAACGCGCTCGTCGGCTTCGCGGGGATGCACGCCGGCTACGCCGCCCTCGCGGCGGACAAGCTCCTGGCCTACGCCAACAAGGAGTCGATCGTCTGCGGCGGCGACCTGCTCATGCCGCTCGTGCGCCCCGGCCGGCTCATCCCCGTCGACTCCGAGCACAGCGCCATCTTCCAGTGCCTGGTGGGAGAGCGCGACGCCGACCTGCGGCGCATCTGGCTCACCTGCTCGGGCGGGCCGTTCTACGGCAGGTCCCGCGAGGAGCTCGCCTCGGTCACCGCGGCGGACGCGCTTGCGCACCCCACCTGGACGATGGGCGCCAAGATCACGATCGACTGCGCGACGCTCATGAACAAGGGCCTCGAGGTCATCGAGGCGCACCACCTCTTCGGCGTCCCGATCGACGCGATCAGCGTCCTCATCCACCGGCAGAGCAAGATCCACTCGATGGTCGAGTTCGCGGACGGCGTCGTCAAGGCGCAGCTGGGCGCCTCGGACATGCGCGCGCCCATCCAGTACGCCCTGAGCTACCCCGAGCGCTGGGAGGCCGTCGCCGAGACCGTCGACTGGCGCCTCGAGGGCCCGCTCACCTTCGACGCGCCCGACGTCAAGACTTTCGGCTGCCTGCGACTCGCCTGCGACGCCGGCAGGACGGGCGGCACGCTCCCCTGTGCGATGAACGCCGCCAACGAGGTCGCCAACGCCGCCTTCCGCACGGGGGCCTGCGGCTTCCTCGACATCGAGCGCGTCGTCTCGCGCGTCATGGACGAGACGGACGTCGAGCCCGTGGAGAGTCTCGCCCAGCTCGACGAGGTTGACGCCCGCGCCCGCGCCCGCGCCGCCGCCATGCTCGCGGAGGTTCGCGGATGAGCGGTCTTCTCGGCGTCATATGGACGGTCTTCTGGGGCGTGCTCGTCCTCTCCGTGCTCGTCTTCGTTCACGAGGGCGGGCACTACCTCGTCGCCCGCGCCCTGCGCGTGAGGGCGACCGAGTTCTTCCTGGGGCTGCCCTGCCGCCTCAAGCTCTCGCGCCGGAGTCGCAAGGTCGGCACCGAGTTCGGCGTGACCCCGCTGCTTCTGGGCGGCTACACCCGCATCTGCGGCATGGAGGGCGCGGGAGACGAGCTTCTCGCCCCGGCGCTCGACCTCGTCACGCGGCGGGGGAGGGTGCGGGCCCAGGAGGTCGCCGACGAGCTGCACGTGGACGTCGAGCGCGCCTACGACCTGCTCGCCACCCTGAGCGACTGGGCCTCCATCAGGCCCTACTACGACCCCGAGCTCGACGAGCATCCCGACCAGTCGACCTATCCCGCCGCCTTCGAGTCCGTCGCGCGCGACGCCGACCTCCTCACCGAGTTCGACCGTGGCCACGACTTTTCGCGCCCCGGGTCGAGCGAGGCGGGCAGCCCCCGCGAGACGGGGCTCACCCCGGAGGAGTTCCTCGCGCGGGAGCGCGCGCGGACGTACCAGGGCGTCGGCTTCCTCAAGCGCTGCGCGATCCTCGTCGCGGGGCCGCTGGTCAACGTCCTTCTCGCCTTTGTGGTCGTGACGGGCGTCTTCATGGTGCGCGGCGTCGACTACGTCTCCAACGTCAACACGCTGGGCGGCGTGGAGGCGGGCTCGCCGGCCTACGAGGCCGGCATCCGCGCCGGGGACACGCTCACGTCGGTCGACGGGACCCCGGTCGGGACTTGGGAGGAGATCGTCGCCGCGCTCGAGGGCCCGCTCGAGGAGGGACGTGACTTCGAGGTGACCTACGAGCGCGACGGCGCCGAGGCCACGACCACGGTCGACCTCCCCGACGGCGTGCCCACGGAGCGCGTGGGCGTCTCGGCCACCGTGGGCACCTACCACCTCACGCTGCCCGAGGCCTCGGCGGCCACGTTCGACTACGTCGGCCAGGTCGCCTCCTACGTGGCCCAGCTCATCCAGCCGAGCCACACGATGGAGGTCCTCGACCAGTCCTCCTCCGTCGTGGGCATCGCCGTCATGACGTCGGAGGCCGCCTCTGCGGGCGCCTACGAGCTCGCGGTCATCGTCGCCGCCGTCTCCCTCTCGATCGGCTTCATGAACCTGCTGCCCATCCCGCCCTTCGACGGCGGCAAGGTCCTCATAGAGGTCGTGCAGCTCGTCCTGCGCCGCCCGCTCTCCCCGAGGGTCGTGAACGCCCTGAGCTACGCCGGCATGGCGTTTCTGATCTTCGTCTTCGTCGTCGTGCTGAGAAACGACATCGTCAGGTTCGTTATCGGATAGGAGCGCCATGGGAGCCACAACCGAGCGTGCGCCGCGCGAGCTGACCAGACCCGTACGGGTGGGGGACGTGCAGGTGGGGGGCGGCGCGCCCGTCTCCGTGCAGTCCATGTGCACGACCGACACCGCCGACGCCGCCGCCACGCTCGCCCAGATCGGCCGGCTCGCCGAGGCCGGCTGCGAGATCGTGCGCGTGGCGATCCCGAGCGCCGCGGCGCTCGACGGCTTTGCGGAGGTCTGCGCGGCATCGCCCCTGCCCGTGGTGGCCGACATCCACTTCGACCATCGCCTCGCCATCGAGGCGTGCCGACGCGGCGCTGCGGCGCTGCGCGTGAACCCCGGCAACATCGGCAGCTGGGAGCGCGTCGACGCCGTGATCGACGAGGCCGGTGCGGCGGGCGTCCCGATCCGCATCGGCGTGAATGCGGGCTCGCTCGACCCCGCCTTCGCCGAGCGCGACGACCTCACGCACGTCGAGAAGCTCGTGGGCTCGGCCACCTCCTTCGTGGCACACTTCCGCGAGCGCGGCTTTGCCGACATCGTCCTCTCCGCCAAGGCGCACGGCGTCCCCACCACGGTGGAGGTCAACCGCGCCCTCTCGCGTGAGCTGCCGGACGTGCCACTGCACGTCGGCGTGACCGAGGCCGGCACGGCCCGCCAGGGGACCGTCAAGAACGCGGCGGCCGTGGGGGCGCTGCTCATGGAGGGCATCGGCGACACGATCCGCCTCTCGCTCACGGCCGACCCGGTCGAGGAGGTCAACGTGGCGTGGGACCTGCTCTCGGCCGTGGGGCTGCGCCGCCTGCGCCCCGAGCTCGTGAGCTGCCCCACCTGCGGCCGCTGCCAGTGGGACCTCATGGGCGTGGCCGCCGAGGTCGAGCGGCGCCTGGCCGGCGTGCGGGCGCCCATCACCGTGGCCGTCATGGGGTGCGTGGTGAACGGCCCCGGCGAGGCCAAGGGCGCCGACATCGGCCTCGCGGGCGGGCGCGGCAAGGCCGTGCTCTTCGCCTCGGGCGAGAAGATCCGCACCGTCGACGAGGCCGACGCCGTCGACGAGCTCTTTGCCGAGATCGACCGTCGCTTCTCCTAATCCGTCCGGCCCCGCACGGGCCGCATATGCTCCGGCGCTCGGACAGCTTGCCGAGAAGGACGCTCGGCAAGAACTCGCGGCGGGGCGTATCTCCGGCGCGAGTTCTTGGCGCGCCCTCTGCGCCAAGCTGTCTGAGCGCCGGAGATACGCCCCGCCGGGGAGGCGGAGGTTGGCTTGCGACCTCGCCCGTTCTTGTCGTCCGTATGGCGTAGAATCGTGGGCGTTGCAACGACCCACAGAAGGGAACGCACGTGAAGCGCTACCAGAAGATGTCCCAGCTCTATGCTCCCACGCTCAAGGAGGACCCGGCGGAGGCCGAGCTCGCGAGCCACCGGCTGCTCCTGCGCGCCGGCATGATCCGCAAGACGGCCGCCGGTCTCTACAGCTACCTGCCGCTCGCCTGGCGCTCGATCCACAAGATCGAGGCCGTCATCCGCGACGAGATGGAGGCGATCGGCGCCCAGGAGATGATGGTGCCGATCCTCACGCCCGCCGAGCTCTGGCACGAGTCCGGCCGCTGGAGCGCCTACGGCCCCGAGCTCATGCGCATCGCCGACCGCCACGGCCGCGAGTTCGCGCTCGGCCCCACGCACGAGGAGACGTTCACCGACCTCGTGAAGAACGAGCTGCGCTCCTACAAGCAGCTGCCCTGTACGCTCTACCAGATCCAGGACAAGTTCCGCGACGAGATGCGCCCGCGCTTCGGCCTCATGCGCGGCCGCGAGTTCATCATGAAGGACGCCTACAGCTTCTCCGCCGACCAGGAGTCGCTGCAGGAGTGCTACGAGCAGGAGAAGGCCGCCTACGCGCGCATCGCCGAGCGCTGCGGCCTCTACGCGCTGCCCGTCGTGGCGGACTCCGGCCAGATCGGCGGCGACACCTCGGTGGAGTTCATGGCGCTCGCTGACTCCGGCGAGGCCGAGCTCGTCTACTGCGACTGCGGGTTCGCCGCGGACGTCGAGGCGGCGTCCACGAAGGTGCCCGTGACCGAGGGCCCCGGCGACGGCACGCTCACGAAGGTCCACACGCCGGGCCTCGGCTCCATCGAGGCCGTGGCGGACTTCTTCGGCTTCCCGGAGAACGGCACGCGCAAGTCGCTCGCGCTCGTCGCCGAGGACGGCACGAACGTCGTGGCCATTGTCCCCGGCGACCACGAGCTGAACGAGATCAAGGCGAGCCACCTCTTCGGCGCCTACCACCTAATGACCGATGAGGAGCTCGAGCTCTGCGGCCTGCACAAGGGCTTCATCGGGCCCGTGGGGCTGCCCGAGGGCGTGCGCCTGGTCTGCGACGAGTCCCTGCGCGAGAGCGTCAGCTGGACCTGCGGTGCCAACGAGGTGGACTACCACTTCACGGGCGCCCGCCCCGGCCGCGACTTCACGGTCGACGAGTGGGCCGACCTCGTGAGCGTGAAGGCCGGCGACCCCTGCCCGCACTGCGGCGCTCCGCTCAAGAGCGCCCGCGGCATCGAGGTCTCCCAGGTCTTCCAGCTCGGCACCAAGTACTCCGAGGCGATGGGGGCCACCTTCGCGGACGAGGACGGCGTGGAGCGCCCGTTCCTCATGGGCTGCTACGGCATCGGCGTCTCCCGCACGCTCGCGGCGGTCGTGGAGCAGCACAACGACGAGCACGGCATCTCCTGGCCCGTCTGCGTGGCGCCCTACGAGGTCGAGGTCGTTCCGCTCGCGGTGAACGACGACGTGGTGGCCCCGGTTGCCGAGAAGGTCGTGGAGGAGCTCTCCGCCGCCGACCTCGAGGTCCTTCTCGACGACCGCAAGGAGCGCCCGGGCGTGAAGTTTGCCGACGCCGACCTCATCGGCATCCCGTACCAGGTGATCCTGGGCAAGCGCGGCGTCGCGAACGGCATGGCCGAGGTCAAGGTCCGCGAGACCGGGGAGCGCTTCGACGTGCCGATGGGCGATCTCTGCGCCTGGCTCCTCGAGCGCGTGGTTCCCGCCCGCGCCTAAGTCGAACCCGTGCGCCCCGGCCCTTCTCGCCGGGGCGCCCTTGTGTGGAAAGGACGACCATGAGCTATGCGGATCTCGCGGCCGCCGCGCGCGGCACCATCGGGCCCTTCTGCCGGGCGTGTCCCGTCTGCGACGGGCGCGCGTGCGCGGGCGTCATGCCCGGCCCGGGCGACAAGGGCGTGGGTCGCGTCGCGCACCGCAATTGGGAGGCCTGGCAGCGCCTCCGCGTGAACATGGACACCCTGCACGAGAGCTGGACGGCCGACACGCGCGCCGAGGTGCTCGGGCGCGAGCTCTCCCTGCCGGTCATGATCGGCCCGGTCGGCGACGTGCAGCGCCACTACGGCGAGAAGTACGACACCGTCTCCTACAACCGCTGCGTGCTCACCGCCGCGGCGGGGGAGGGCACGCTCGCATTCACGGGCGACGGCCTCGACGCCTCGATCATGAGCGAGGCCTGCGCGCTGATCGGCGAGCTCGGCGGCGCCGGCGTCCCCACGGTCAAGCCCTGGGACGAGAGGACCCTCGCCGCGAAGCTCGACGAGGCGTTCGCCGCGCGGCCCGTCGCCGTCGCGATGGACATCGACGCCGCCGGCCTGCCGTTCCTGCGCGGCCAGGAGCCGCCCGCCGGCGCCAAGTCCGCGGGCCAGGTCGCTGCGATCGCGGCCCGCTGCCACGAGGAGGGCGTCCCGTTCGTCCTCAAGGGCGTCATGACGGCCGCTGCGGCCGCGAGGGCCGTCGAGGCGGGCGTCGACGCGATCGTGGTCTCCAACCACGGCGGGCGCGTCCTCGACGGCACGCCGGCCACCGCCGAGGTCCTGCCCGAGATCGCGGACGCCGTGGGCGGCCGGGCGAGCGTTCTCGTGGACGGCGGCATCAGGAGCGGCCTCGATGTGTTCCGCGCGCTCGCGCTCGGGGCGGACGCGTGCCTCGTGTGCCGCCCGTTCGTCGTGGCGGCCTTCGGCGGGGGAGCCGACGGTGTGCGCGCCTACCTTGCTCAGCTGCGCGCCGAGCTCGCCGACGCGATGGAGATGTGCGGTGCGGAGAGCGTCGCCGACGTCACGCGCGCGATGCTGCGCGACTAGCGAACCTTTCGCAAATTGGGTGTTGACCCCACCGCCGAGTCTGGTATAGTTGCTTTCGCACCAACGCGGGGATATAGCTCAGTTGGGAGAGCGCGTGACTGGCAGTCACGAGGTCAGGGGTTCGAACCCCCTTATCTCCACC
>NZ_JACJJK010000019.1 GCF_016899935.1 Olsenella uli | reverse complement strand
CTATTTTAGCTAACAATGAAACACTTCAAACTGGTGATAAAGTTTATGCTGTTTGCATGAAAAAATCTGTAGCTTTATTCAATATTGGTAGCGAACCTATGGAAAACGGCATGAATATTCTCGGTGCTCATATAGATAGCCCACGCCTTGATATTAAACAAAATCCACTTTATGAAGATGGTGGACTTGCTTATATGGATACACATTATTATGGTGGTATTAAAAAATATCAGTGGGTTACTGTACCGCTTGCTATTCATGGTGTAGTTGTAAAAAAAGATGGAACAGTTGTTGATGTTGTCATCGGGGAAGATGAAGCTGACCCAGTAT
>NZ_JACJJK010000018.1 GCF_016899935.1 Olsenella uli | reverse complement strand
GCGCTGGCCCGTCCGTGCGCGGGGATTAACTATACGCGCCCGGCCCCGATCGGGGCCCGGGAATCGGGGGCTCCACGGTTTCTGCACAACTCTTCCTTGCCGTAAGGCGAAGCCACATGTCTCGCGCGCGAAATGCGCTGTGCGGAATCTCTGCCAAGTGAGACACGGGCCCATCGTTGCTGGGAGGAAGAGTCACAGGCACCGGGAGGCGGCGATTTACGTCGCCGTGGGAGACGGGATCGTGGCTTATAGGACAAAAAGTGTGTCCGCTCATTCCCAGTCCATCCGGTAGGGCTCCGAGTGGTGGAGCTCGGACCAGACGACGGCGTCGTCCCGCTACGGGATGGTCCCCTCGAGCCTCTCGCGCTCGCCCAGGCGCTCGTAGATCGCGGCGATCGAGCGGTCCGTGGGCATTGCGCGCAGGACCTCGGCGGCGGGCAGCGGGTCTGGTCTGTGCGCGTAGCACCACCAGAATATCGCCTTGACGCGCCTCTCGACCGACATCCCCCTGTGGTCGCGGAGCATGGACCTGAGCCGCGCGTTCATCCCTCCCTCGATCCGGTTGTTGGTCGAGGGGAGCGGGCCGTCCCGGACCAGCCCGGGGTCGAGGTGGGTGAAGAGCGTCCCGGCGTTGACGAGGCGCACGAGCGAGCGGCGGGCCTTCGCGAGCCTCTCGAGGGTCAGCGCCACCCAGCCGTCCCCGCCCCTGGTCGTCACGGCCAGGAACGACTCCCAGCGCTCGGACCACGCGAGCGGCGCATGGACCCACCCGTACGCCTCCCTGAGGGTCGTGACCGAGAGCAGCGTCCTCGCCAGCCCGTAGGGCTCGGCTCCGGCCTGCGTGCGGGGCCTCGTCGTGGTGCAGCACCTCACCTGGCAGAAGGCGTGGAACACGCACCTCTGGTGGCGGGCGCCCGGCCACGTCTCCCTGAGCGCCTTGGCGAAGCCGTCGCCGCCGTCCGACACGGCGACCTCGGGCGCCGCGATGCGCGACATCAGCGCCGACCAGGCGCGGCTGTTCTCGGAGCGGCACAGGCGCCGGCCGAGGACGTGCCTCTCGTCGGAGGCGATGAGCACGACGGCCCTGCGCCCCAGGTGGATCCCGTCGACGAAGACGGCCCTCCTGGGCGCCTCCGCCTTCGGCGGCATCGGCCAGATCTCCCAGAAGGCGGCCGTCTTCCTGCGGAATGTCCGGCCACCGCCGGGCATGTCCGCCTGCCAGGAGCGGCCGAGCAGCCAGCGCAGGAAGAGCGTCAGGAGATTGGCCGCGCCGTCGATCCTCCTGACCGAGCTCGCCCCGCAGGAGGTGCACCTCCACCGCGTCCTGCCCGCGCTCGTCTTGCCGTTTCGCTTCATCTTCGCCCCGCAGAGGAGGCAGGATCTCGTCTTCACCGCAGGGACCGCCTCACGACCAACTAATCGGGCCGCTTTAGCATGGTCTAGCTGGTCGTTCGCGGGAGGGCGGACACACATTTTGTCCAGGCGGGCAGTTGGGGCGGGCCAACTCCAGGACCTTGTCTTCCGACATCTACCTGCGGAAAAGGGGATGAACCGGACACACTTTTTGTCCTATAACCCAAAAGATCTAAGTGCCCCAAACACAGGGAGGCCCCCGGCAGGAGCCGGGGGCCTCCTCGAACGGCGATGTGAACGGTTAGAGGCCGGCACGGCAAAATGCCCCTTGTTGGTCAGCGACGTCCTGCTCTCCCACGGACTGACTCCGCAGTACCATCGGCGCTCGGGGGC
>NZ_JACJJK010000017.1 GCF_016899935.1 Olsenella uli | reverse complement strand
AGATGTGTATAAGAGACAGGCTCCCCCGTCCCCGCCCCAGGCTTGTCTGGGCAAACATGTGGAACTAAAGCGACCCAGATAAGGACCCGAAATCAAGGAACCCCAGGTCAGGACGACCCAGATAAGGGACCGAGAGGGAGACAGTTTCAGATGTTTGCCCAGACAAGCCGGGGGGTGGGAAGGTGGGGCGAGAAGAACCTCGGGCCGTCGACCTAGCGGCTCGTGGCGATGCGGAGCGCGACGTCGTGGGCGAGCGTCTCCAGCGCGTCGTCCAGCGGCGTCAGCTCGACGTCGATGCCGCGCCGCCTGAGCGCCCGCGCGATCAGCCAGTCCGTGACGCCGGGGTTCTTGGGCAGGATGGGCCCGTGCAGGTACGTGCCGATCACGCCGTCGTGCAGCACGCCCTCGCCGCCGTCCTCGCCGTTGTTGCCGGTGCCGTGGACCATCGCGTGGCCGAGGGGCTTCTCGTCCGCGCCTAGGTGCGTGCGGCCGGCGTGGTTCTCAAAGCCCACGATCGGCGCGTCGCACACGGGAGACTCGACCGCCACGTTGCCGATGAGGCGCGTCTCCCCGGCGGTGGTCTCCAGGTCCAGGACGTGCAGGCCCTCCACGCGCCTCTCGCCCATCATGTAGGAGTGGCCCAGCAGCTGGTAGCCGCCGCAGATGGCAAGAAGGACCCCGCCGTCGGCAACGTAGTCGGCGAGCTTCTCGCGCTGGCCGCGCAGCTCCTCGGCGACGGCGAGCTGGTCGCGGTCGGCACCGCCTCCCAGAAGCACGACGTCCGCGTCGGAGAGGTCGAGCTCCTGACCCATGAGGACCTGGTCCACGCGCGCCGGGATGCCGCGCCACGCGCAGCGCTTGGCGAGCGACGCGATGTTGCCGCCGTCGCCGTAGAGGTTGAGCGCGTCCGGGTAGAGGTGCACGATGCGCAGCGGCCGACTCACCCCCTCGGTCTGTAAATTGGGGACAGTCCCCGATTCACAGACGCGGCCACTCTGTAAATTGGGGACTGTCCCCAATTTACCCAACTTACAGATGCGCTCGAGGTCGGCGACCACGGGCGGGAACGCCGTGTAGTTGGCGATCACATGGAGCTTCTCGCCCGGCTCCACCAGGCGCAGCGCACCTTCGACGTCGTCCACGAGCACGATCTCCGCACCGAGCTCGGCGTACTTCACGCGCACGGCCATGTCCTCGCGCCGCGTGCCGCCAACGCAAACCAACCGCAGGCCGGAGAGGTCACGCAGGCGCTCGAGGTCGATGTCCCAGATCCAGGAGACGTCGTGGCCGTCCGCGTCGTTGTCGTTCAGGAAGAGGGCGAGGCAGCGCCCGTCCTCGGCGCGCACCTGCTGGATCATGCGGTTGAAGCCGGTCGGGTTCTTGGCCAGGTTGGACGCCACCTCGCGGCCGTCGTCGAGCGAGAAGACCTTGCCGCGCCCGCTCGCCGGCTCGTAGGCGTCGAGCACCTCCTGGAAGCGGGCCACGTCGCCGCCCGCCGCGAGGCACCCGGCGAGCGCCGCCATGACGTTGTAGACCATGTAGAGGCCGCTGTAGCGCGTGCGCACGTGGTGGCGCACCGGGGCCAGGCCGCGCCGGTCCTCCACGTCGAACTCAAACCCGCCGCAGGTCAACCGCAGGTTCACGGCCGCGAAGGCGAGCTCCGGCCGCTCCCAGCCGCAGCGCGGGCAGCGGTAGCGCCCCAGCTGGCCGTAGTGGACGTACTCGTACTCCAGGCCCGCGTTGCAGCGCGCGCAGAAACGGCTGTCGGAGATGCGGTCGGCCTCCAGGCCCGTGGGCTCGTCGATGCCGAAGGGCAGGCCGGGGTTGTCCACGCGGTCCGCGATCGAGGCGCACAGCGGGTCGTCCGCGTTGAACACGAGCGCGGTTTCGGGCGCGCGGCGCAGGGCCTCCGCGATCACGTCCTGCGTGTGGTCGATCTCTCCGTAGCGGTCCAGCTGGTCGCGGAAGAGGTTCAGCAGCACGAGCGCGTCCGGGCGCAGCGCGGGCAGCACGCGCACGGTGTAGAGCTCGTCGCACTCGAAGCAGCCTGCGCGCCCGCCGTCCTTCTCGCCCGCCCCGGCCAGCACCAGCGCGG
>NZ_JACJJK010000016.1 GCF_016899935.1 Olsenella uli | reverse complement strand
GCAAAATGCCCCTTGTTGGTCAGCGACGTCCTGCTCTCCCACGGACTGACTCCGCAGTACCATCGGCGCTCGGGGGCTTAACTTCCGGGTTCGGAATGGGACCGGGTGTGCCTCCCCTGCCATGGTCGCTGACCAACAAGGGGCATTCTGCTCTCGGGGGCGCGTCGCCGTGCCCTCAGGGCCGCACAGCGTGACGTCGACCTCCCCGAAGATCGCGTTCGGGCGAGATTGGGAAGAAGAGAAGAGCTCGGCCGATTAGTACCGCTCGACTCAACCCCTCGCGGGGCTTACATCTGCGGCCTATCGAACTCGTAGTCTACGAGTGGCCTTACCGAAGGGAGAACTCATCTCGGGACTGGCTTCCCGCTTAGATGCTTTCAGCGGTTATCCGAACCGGACTCAGCTACCGGGCGATGCCGTTGGTCGACAACCCGTACACCGGAGGTCCGTCCACCCCGGTCCTCTCGTACTAGGGGCAGCCTCCCTCAGTTCTCCTGCGCCCACGGAGGATAGGGACCGAACTGTCTCACGACGTTCTGAACCCAGCTCGCGTACCGCTTTAAATGGCGAACAGCCATACCCTTGGGACCTGCTCCAGCCCCAGGATGCGATGAGCCGACATCGAGGTGCCAAACCTTCCCGTCGATGTGGACTCTTGGGGAAGATCAGCCTGTTATCCCCGGAGTACCTTTTATCCGTTGAGCGACGGCCATACCACGCTGAGCCGCCGGATCACTAGAACCTGGTTTCCCATCTGCTCGACCTGTCCGTCTCGCAGTCAAGCCTGCTTATGCTCTTGCACTCAAAGGGACGGTTGCCGACCGTCCTGAGCAGACCTTACGTGCGCCTCCGTTACTCTTTAGGAGGCGACCGCCCCAGTCAAACTACCCACCTGACACGGTCCCCGCGCCGGATAACGGTCGCGGGTTAGGATGCCAGAACGTCGAGGGTGGTATTCCAAGGGCGACTCCCCAGAGACTGGCGTCCCTGGTTCAGCGTCTCCCACCTATCCTCTACACGACGAACCGGCAGCCAATGTCAAGCTGCAGTAAAGGTTCACGGGGTCTTTCCGTCCTTCCGCGGGTAAGTCGCATCTTCACGACTAGTGCAATTTCACCGGGTCCATGGTTGAGACAGCGCCCAAATCGTTACGCCTTTCGTGCAGGTCGGAACTTACCCGACAAGGAATTTCGCTACCTTAGGACCGTTATAGTTACGGCCGCCGTTTACCGGGGCTTGGATTCGCCGCTTCGCTCGCGCTGACGGCTCCTCGTGACCTTCCGGCACCGGGCAGGCGTCAGACCCTATACGTCGTCTTACGACTTCAGCAGAGTCCTGTGTTTTTGATAAACAGTCGCTTGGGCCTATTTACTGTGACCGCCCTGGGCTCGGGGAGCAAGTCCCTCCACCCGAGGCGGCACCCCTTCTCCCGAAGTTACGGGGCAATTTTGCCGAGTTCCTTAACCATGGTTCTCCCGATCGCCTTGGTATGCTCTACCCACCCACCTGTGTCGGTTTGCGGTACGGGCTCCTGCGGGCTCCCTAGAGGGTTTTCTTGGAAGCATGGGCTCACCGACTTCGCTCAGTCGCTTCGTCCGGCACCTCAGCCTTCGCGGGGGGCGCGTTTCACTGCCCCCCGGCCTACGTGCCATCGCGGGGACGTCCAGAACCCCGTTCGGCTACCCTTCTCCGTCGCCCCATCGGTGATAGCGTCCGTTCGGAGGTGCAGGAATGTCAACCTGCTGTGCATCGGCTACGCCTTCCGGCCTCGCCTTAGCTCCCGACTGACCCTGGGAGGATTAGCCTTGCCCAGGAAACCTTGGGTTTACGGCGGCGGCGTTTTTCACGCCGCTCTCGTTACTCATGCCAGCATTCTCACTTCCGGCCGCTCCACGTCGGGTCACCCCGGCGCTTCGCCGCGGACGGAAAGCTCCCCTACCGCCAGGCGAACCTGGCCCGCCGCTTCGGTGCCGTGCTTAGCCCCGTATATTGTCGGCGCATGTCCACTCGACCAGTGAGCTATTACGCACTCTTTAAATGAATGGCTGCTTCTAAGCCAACATCCTGGTTGTCTAGGCAAACGCACATCCTTTGCCACTTAGCACGGACTTCGGGACCTTAGCGGGCGGTCTGGGCTGTTTCCCTTTCGAACACACAGCTTAGCCCACATGTTCTGACTCCCGGACTCTGGACCGGCGGTATTCGGAGTTTGATCGGAGTTGGTAGGCGGTGAGGCCCCCGCGTCCGTTCAGTGCTCTACCCCCGCAGGTAAACGTCCGAGGCTAGCCCTAAAGCTATTTCGGGGAGAACGAGATATCTCCGGGTTTGATAGGCCTTTCACTCCTATCCACAGGTCATCCCCCCAGTTTTCAACCTAGGTGGGTTCGGCCCTCCACGGGGTCTTACCCCCGCTTCAGCCTGCCCATGGATAGCTCACCCGGCTTCGCGTCTACGGCGCGCGACTGCTCGCCCCATTCGGACTCGCTTTCGCTGCGGCTCGCTTGCTGGCTTAACCTCGCCACGCACCGTAACTCGCTGGCTCATTCTACAAAAGGCACGCCGTCACAGCGCAAGCGCTGCTCCGACTGCTTGTAGGCAAACGGTTTCAGGTACTATTTCACTCCCCTCCCGGGGTGCTTTTCACCTTTCCCTCACGGTACTGGTCCACTATCGGTCACAGGAGAGTATTTAGGATTGGAGGGTGGACCCCCCAGCTTCCCACCGGGTTTCACGTGTCCGGCGGTACTCAGGCACCGCACGGCAGTCCTCGCGGATTCGCGTACGGGGCTCTAACCCTGTACCGCCGGCCTTCCCATGCCGTTCCGCTTCCACGAGGTTTTGTAACTGCACAATGTGCGGCCCTACAACCCCGGCGGCGCTTGCGCGGCCGCCGGTTTGTCCTAGGTCCCCGTTCGCTCGCCACTACTAGGGGAATCTCGTTTGATTTCTCTTCCTCGGGGTACTTAGATGTTTCAGTTCCCCCGGTTGCCTCGGCCCGGCCTATGTGTTCGGCCGGGCGTGACGGGAAATGACTCCCGCCGGGTTTTCCCATTCGGAGATCCGCGGGTCGAGCGGGCAAGTGCCCCTAACCGCGGCTTATCGCAGCTTGTCGCGTCCTTCGTCGGCTTCCTGTGCCAAGGCATCCACCGTTTGCCCTTACCATCTTCTCTTCGATGGCTCGAACATACTTATCGTATAGATGCGATCTTTGAAGAAGAATCTTCGTCACGCTATGCAGCTCTCAAGGTACGGCGGGGGCGTGCCCCGGGGACCGGACACTGCGCGCCCTGGGGCGCGACGCGACTGACTCTCAGCTGGGATGGACGGGGCGTCCGTCATCGTGTTCTCTTCTAAAGAGGCGATTCTCCCTAGAAAGGAGGTGATCCAGCCGCACCTTCCGGTACGGCTACCTTGTTACGACTTCACCCCCCTTACCAACCACACCTTCGGCGCCTCCCTCACGAGGTTGGGCCGACGACTTCGGGTGCAGTCGACTCGGGTGGTGTGACGGGCGGTGTGTACAAGGCCCGGGAACTTATTCACCGCGGCGTGCTGATCCGCGATTACTAGCAACTCCGACTTCATGGAGGCGGGTTGCAGCCTCCAATCCGAACTGGGACCGGCTTTGGGGATTCGCTCCTGCTCGCGCAGTGGCAGCCCATTGTGCCGGCCATTGTAGCACGTGTGCAGCCCAGGACATAAGGGGCATGATGACTTGACGTCATCCCCACCTTCCTCCGGCTTGACGCCGGCGGTCTCGCATGGGTGCCCGGCCGAACCGCTGGCAACATGCGACGAGGGTTGCGCTCGTTGCGGGACTTAACCCAACATCTCACGACACGAGCTGACGACAGCCATGCACCACCTGTCCAGGCTCCTCTCGGCCACGGCGTTTCCGCCGCTTCACCTGGATGTCAAGCCCTGGTAAGGTTCTTCGCGTTGCTTCGAATTAAGCCACATGCTCCGCTGCTTGTGCGGGCCCCCGTCAATTCCTTTGAGTTTTAGCCTTGCGGCCGTACTCCCCAGGCGGGACACTTAATGCGTTAGCTGCGGCACGGAGGGACGTTCCCCCCACACCTAGTGTCCATCGTTTACGGCTAGGACTACCAGGGTATCTAATCCTGTTCGCTCCCCTAGCTTTCGCTCCTCAGCGTCAGTTGTGGCCCAGAAGGCCGCCTTCGCCACCGGTGTTCTTCCAAATATCTGCGCATTCCACCGCTACACTTGGAATTCCGCCTTCCCCTACCAAACTCAAGTCCGCCGGTATCGGGAGCGGGCGGGGGTTGAGCCCCCGGATTTGACTCCCGACCTAACGGACCGCCTACGAGCGCTTTACGCCCAATGAATCCGGATAACGCTCGCCCCCTACGTATTACCGCGGCTGCTGGCACGTAGTTAGCCGGGGCTTCTTCTGCAGGTACCGTCACCTCGCGGCCTCGTCCCTGCTGAAAGCGGTTTACGACCCGAAGGCCTTCGTCCCGCACGCGGCGTCGCTGCGTCAGGCTTTCGCCCATTGCGCAAGATTCCCCACTGCTGCCTCCCGTAGGAGTCTGGGCCGTGTCTCAGTCCCAATCTGGCTGGTCGGTCTCTCAACCCAGCTACCCATAATCGCCTTGGTGGGCCGTTGCCCCACCAACTAGCTAACAGGCCGCGGGCCCATCCCTCGCCGTCTGGGCTTTCCCGCCTCCCCCATGCGGGGGCGGCGGAGTATCCGGTATTACCCACGGTTTCCCGAGGCTGTCCCGGAGCGAGGGGCAGGTTGCCCACGTGTTACTCAGCCGTTCGCCACTTTATGCACACCCGGAGGTGCTTTAACCGTTCGACTTGCATGTGTTAGGCGCGCCGCCAGCGTTCATCCTGAGCCAGGATCGAACTCTCCGTTCAAATGAGAGACGGCTCTGAGCCGTCCTGCAATGTGAGTGGTCGGTCCGTCCCGTCCATAGATCCCGCTGATCTCGGATTCGCTGAAATTGACGTCTCTGACGTGGCGTCAGAGTTCGAAATTTCGCTTGTCTGTCACGTCGATCTTTCGATCGCAGTATCCGGTTCTCAAGGTACTCCGCGCAGGTCGCGGGCGCTGGCCCGTCCGTGCGCGGGGATTAACTATACGCGCCCGGCCCCGATCGGGGCCCGGGAATCGGGGGCTCCACG
>NZ_JACJJK010000015.1 GCF_016899935.1 Olsenella uli | reverse complement strand
GGTGTAGAGCTCGTCGCACTCGAAGCAGCCTGCGCGCCCGCCGTCCTTCTCGCCCGCCCCGGCCAGCACCAGCGCGGCCGCCACGCCGGACTCCATGTTGTTGCCCGCGCGGTTGCACACCACGTCCCGGCCGCCCGAGGCGAGCGCGTCAGCGAGAAGCCCGGTCGTGGTGGTCTTGCCGTTGGTCCCCGTGACCACCACGCGCGGAGCCAGGTCGGCGCCGAGCTCGCGCACGACGTCCGGGTCCACGCGCAGCGCCACGGCGCCGGGGATGTTGCCGCCGCCCCGGTGCGCCACGTTCACGGTCCCCCAGTGCGCCAGCGCGCCGGCGAGACGGGCCAGCCTCGTGCGTGCCCTCATGCTGCTCCTTCCAAAGTTGCTAAAAAGGGGTCTGACCCCTTTTTAGCAACCGTGCGTCCGCGTGGTGTTGGGGGTAATATTAGCACCGGCAAACACGTCAATCGGAGGTTCCCTTGTCCCACCCCAGCACCGCCGCGTCCGTCGCGCCCGTCGAGCGCGCCCGCCACGTCGCCCGCATCGGCATGATCGCCGCCGTCTACGCGAGCCTCACCCTCGTCGCGTTGCTCTTCCTCGGCAGCCTGGCCTGGGGCCCGGTGCAGTTCCGCGTCTCCGAGGCCGTCTGCGCCCTCGCCCTGCTCACGGCCGACGCGGTGCCTGGCCTCGCGCTCGGCTGCGTGATCGCCAACCTCGCCAACATCGTGCTCTCGGGTACCGGCATGCTCGGCATGCTCGACGTGGTCTTCGGCAGCCTGGCCACCGTCCTCGGCGCCTGGTTCACCTGGCGCAACCGCCGCCGCCCGGCGCTCGCCCTGCTCGGGCCCGTGATCGCCAACGCGCTGATCGTCCCGGCCTACCTGCCGCTCATGCTGCAGGGCGTCGGCTTCTACACGATCCCGTTCACCAACATCGCCATCGACGGCGCCTATCCCGCCATGTACGTCTTTGGCCTGCTCGCGACCGGCGCGGGCGAGGCCGTGGTCATGTACGTCCTCGGCCTGCCGCTCTACCGGGCCCTCGTTCGCACGGGGCTCGCGCGCACGCTCGGGGAGGGCGAGAAGGACGACGCCCCCCGGCCGCCCCGGAAGGGCTAGCGCTTGAACCCCGTCATTGTCATCCCCTCCTACTGGGACCGCAGCGCGCGTCCCGGGGCGCTCGGCGAGCGCGGCGTGTACGACTACACCACGCCGATCGACAAGCCCCTGCCCGAGCTGGAGGTCTGCCTGTCCTCGCTCGAGCGAGTGAGCGGTGTCCTGCGCGTGATCGTGCTCGTGGTGGCGCCGCAGAGCTGTGAGGAGGCGGCGCGTGCCCGCGTGAACAGCATCTGCCGCGCCCACGCCGACCTCAACCCGCTCGTGATCGGCGCGCGCGAGGCCGCGCACGTCGAGCGCGCGGTGGGGCGCATGGCGCACCACGTGGCGGGGGAGACCGTCTCCCTGCGCGGCTATGGCGCCATCCGCAACATGGGCCTGGCCGTCGCCGCCGTGCTGGGCCACGACGTGGTGGTCTTTCTCGACGATGACGAGGTCGTCCCGGACGAGGACTTCCTCACCAAGGCCGTCTGGGGCCTGGGGTCGCTGACCCGCCAGAACCTGCAGGTCCTGGTCAAGAGCGGCTTCTTCATGGACGAGCTGGGCAGCCCCTACGCGGAGCCCTCCACCGCCTGGAGCGAGAAGTACTGGTCCAAGGCCGCCGACTTCAACCGCGTGATGGAGCGCGCCCAGACGAGCTCTTCGCGCATCACGCGCTCCAACCACCTGTGCGGCGGGTGCTGCGCGCTGCACGCGGCGGCCTTCTCCAAGGTGCCCTTCGACCCCTACATCACGCGCGGCGAGGACCTGGACTACGTGCTCGACCTGCGCGCGAACGGCATGGACGCCTGGTTTGACAACGAGTGGCACGTCGAGGCGCAGCCGCCCGAGGAGATGGCCGGCGCGCCCTCGCTCTTCATGCAGGACGTCCACCGCTGGCTCTACGAGTACCGCAAGCTCGACGCGATGAACGCCCGGCGCGACCTGCGCACGATCACGCCCGAGTCCCTGATGCCCTACCCGGCGCCGTGGCTGTTTCCGGACGTGCGCCGCCGCGTGTTCCGCACGGCGCTCCGCCGCCTGGTCACGGGGCCGGACCGCCTTGCCTACCTGCGCATCCTCACCAAGGGCCGCTACGACGCGGACAAGTTCGCGCGCTCGGCGAGCTCGCGCTACCTGTCGTTTGCCATGGTGTGGCCCACGATCGTCTCGGCGCTGTGGGGCGACCGCGTGATCGCCTCCGCGATCCTGCGCACCGGCCAGGTCGCGCCGCCCACGCCCGCCGCGCCCGGGGCCGACCCGCTCGCCGACACGGGGGCCATCCCCGTCCAGGGGGGCGATCGCTGATGGGCCTTCGCGGACGCGCCTCGGGCTGGATCGCGGGCGGGCTGCTCGTCCTGTGCGCGCTCGTGCTCGCCGCCGCGCTGCTGCAGAGCGTGAGCGACGGGCTCGTGGCGATCGCGATGCTCGCCGGCTGCGGCTTCGCCGCCGTGATCGTCCTCGGCGGCGCGATCAACCTGGTCCCGGACGACACGCGCTCCGAGGCGACCGAGCGCACACTGCGCATGGCCACCGGCACGCTGGCGCACCTGCGCGGCGGTCTCACGGAGGAGAACGCCCGCGCGATCTGCGCGCTGCTGCTCCCCGAGACGCGCGCGGTGGGCATCGCCATCACGGACACCGCGCGGGTCCTCGCGCTCGAGGGGCCGGTGGACACCCCCTACGTCCCGGGCACCCCCAACGCCAAGCCGACCCTCGAGGTCCTGGAGAGCAAGCGCATGGAGACGTTCGTCTCGGTGGACCAGGAGAGTCAGGACGTGCGGCGCTTCTCGGTCGGGCGACGGCGCGACGGGCACATCTTTGGCTTCATCGTGCCGCTCTTCGTGCAGGAGCGCGCCGTGGGGACGATCAAGCTCTACTACCGCCGCGACCTGGACATCGACCGCACGCAGCTCGCCATCGCCGAGGGGCTGGGGTCGCTGCTCTCCACGCAGCTCTCCTCCTACGAGCTGGACCGCCAGGCTGAGCTCACCGCCCGCGCCGAGGTCAAGGCGCTCCAGGCGCAGATCAACCCGCACTTCCTCTTCAACACGCTCAACACCATCGCCTCGTTTACGCGGACCAACCCCACCAAGGCCCGCGACCTGCTCAGGGAGTTCTCGACGTTCTACCGCCGGACCCTGGAGAGCTCCGAGAAGACGCTCATCTCGCTCTCCCAGGAGCTCGAGCAGACGCGGCGCTACCTCAAGATCGAGAAGGCCCGCTTCGGCGAGGACCGCATCGTGGAGACCGAGCAGGTCGAGAAGGGCTGCGGGGAGCTGCCGGTGCCGTCGTTCCTGGTGCAGCCGATCGTCGAGAACGCCGTGCGCCACGCGATGCGCGACGAGGGCGCGCTCCACATTGACATACAGGTGGCGACCGACGGTGATGATATTCTTATAGCCGTGGTCGACGACGGCCTCGGCATGGACAAGGCGGTGGCCGACCGCCTGCTCGCCGCCGCTGCGGAGCCGCGCCCGCAGGCAGCCCCCGGGCAGGGCACGGGCATGGCGCTGCGCAACGTCGCCGAGCGCGTCGAGCGCTTCTTCGGCGTGGGCTCCGGGGTCGAGATCGTCTCCAAGCCCGGCGAGGGGACCTGCGTCACCCTGCGGCTCGCGCACGGCCGGGACCGCCTCGTGGCGACGCGTGGCGGGAGCGAGTAGGATGGACCCGGTCGCAAGGCCGGCGGAAGGACACGAAGGGATCGACACATGCGTGCGATGATTGTTGACGACGAGGCCCCGGCTCGCTCCGAGCTGCACTTCCTGCTCGACGAGACGGGGAGGGTCGAGTCGGTCACCGAGGCGTCCAGCGCCCGCGAGGCCGTGGAGAAGCTGATGGAGGCCAAGGCCGACGTCATGTTCCTCGACATCCAGATGCCCAAGACCTCCGGCATGCAGCTCGCCGAGGCCCTCCACAAGCTCAAGAACCCGCCCGCCGTGGTCTTTGTGACGGCCTACAGCGAGTACGCGCTCGAGGCCTTCGAGGTGGACGCGATCGACTACCTGATGAAGCCTGTGGACCCCGAGCGCCTCAACCAGGCCCTGGACAAGGTGCAGGCCCGCGCCAAGCCGCAGCCGCAGAGCCACTCCTCGGTGGAGCGCATCCCCGTGGTCAAGAGCGGGCGCAAGGTGCTCGTGCCCATCGACCAGATCCGCTACATCGAGGCCAAGGACGACTACTCCTGCATCTACACGGACACCGACCGCTTCCTGTCCACGATCTCGCTCGCCAAGCTCGAGCAGAAGCTCGCCCCGCACGGCTTCTTCCGCGTGCACCGCGGCTACATCGTGAACCTCGAGTACGTGGAGGACGTGGAGGTCATCTCCTCGGGCATCCTGCAGCTGGGCGTTAACGGCATCGAGGGCAAGAAGATCTCGGTCTCGCGCCGCCGCGTCGTCGCGCTCAAGCGCGCGCTCGGCCTCTAGGGCGGGGTCGCGCGTGGTCACGCGTCGCTTCGACATCATCTCGGACACGCACGGCTTCCTCTCCCCGGAGCTGCTCTCGGAGCTTGCCGGCGCCGACGTCATCGTGCACGCGGGCGACCTGTGCTCCGCGTCCGACTACCGCACGCTCTCCCAGATCGCGCCGGTGAAGATGGCGCTCGGCAACAACGACTGGGCCTACGACTACGGCCCCATGGTCAAGGACCGGCTGGTCTTTCTGGGCGGCGGGCTCAGGTGGCAGGTGACCCACTACCGACGCCGCCTCAACCTGCAGATGTGCGACATCGCCATCTTTGGGCACACGCACACGCCCGTGCTCGAGCGCGACGAGTGGACCGGCGTGCTGGTCATGAACCCCGGCAGCCCCACCTACCCGCGCCGCTCGCGGCCGTCCATGGGGCGGATCTTCGTGGAGGACGGGCACGTGGCGGACGCGCAGCTCATCACGCTGGGGTAGCGGGCGCGCGGTTCTTCTCGGCTGGGGTTTCTAGGAAATCGGGCCCTTGTCGCGGGGCCTTCTAGAAACGGGCGACCTTGGCGCGCGGGCTTCCGGGAATTGGCGACGTTGTCCCGCCGGGAGGCTCTTCTCGTCCAAGAAACCCCGGCTGCGCGCGCGCACGTCTGGGTCAAGGTCCGCACTTCTTAGATCGCCACGCGACAAGAACCCGGATTTCCGGAACGTCCCGGGACAAGGTCGCCAAATCCCGGACCTCAGACGTCCCCGCGCGGCGCGTCCACGGCCACGAAGCTCGGCGCCACCACGCGCGTGTAGAAGATCAGCCACACGAGCGAGACGCAGAAGCCCGCGAGCACGTCCGACGCGTAATGGACGCCCAGGTAGATGCGGCTCACGCCCACCATGACGATCACGAGGCCAAACACGGCGCACCACACCACGCGCATGACGTCGCGGCGGTGGTAGCGCCAGACCATCCAGACGAGCAGGCCAAAGAACGCCATCGCGACCATCGAGTGGCCCGAGGGGAAGCTGTAGCCGGACTCGGCGACGAGGCGGAACCCGTCGGGGCGCGGCCGCTGCACGAGGTACTTGAGCAGCTGGTTGAGCACGACCACGCAGACCAGGTTCACGGCCACGCACCAGCCCGGCGCCTTGCCCGGCGCAAGCGCGGCGATGACGGCGGCCATGACCGCGAGCACCACCACCGAGGCGAGCGACGTGAAGGCCTGCATGACCGGCGTCAGCGCGTCCGAGCGCAGATGCTCGACAAAGAGCTGGTAGGCGAGGGTGTCCAGCCGCAGGATCTCCCCGCTCGCGACCTCGCCGAGCAGCCAGACAAAGACCAGCGCCGCGCCGAGAAGAACCACCGCGCGCAGGTTGTCGCGAAGAAGGCCCAGGGAGCCGCGCGCGACGTCGCGGGCTCCCCGGGCCAGGTCGTGCGTGCGCGACATGCCTAGAGGTTGGCCTCGAGCTCGCCGACGAGCACGGGCTTGGGCATGTTGCCGACCATCGTGTGCGCGGGGTGGCCGTCCTTGAACAGGATCAGCGTGGGGATGGAGACGATGCCGAAGCGCGTGGCGAGCTCGGCCTGCTCGTCCACGTTGCACTTGTAGACCGTGACGCGGTCGGCCATCTCCTGCGCGATCTGGTCGACGACGGGGCCGAGCGCGCGGCACGGGCCGCACCACGACGCCCAGAAGTCCACGAGGACGGGCTTGTCGGAACCGGCGATGACGGAGTCGAACTCGGCGGCGGTGATTGCCTGGGCCATGGGTAACCTCCCTGATAGACTGTGCTTGTTGGGGCTTATACCCCGATTCGCTCGCAACTGTTGCCTAAAAGGGGTCTGACCCCTTTTAGGCAAGTTTGGAGGAGGGTGCATGGCATCGGAGCGGGACGCGCGACGGCGCGCGTGCGTGGACAAGACGACGGCGGAGCTCGACTCCCTGGCCGCGCGCGGCGTGCGCGCCGGGGGCAACGCGTTCTCCGCCGTCCTTCTCGTCAAGGGCGAGCTCACGCAGGCCGAGAAGGACGGCGAGCCCCCGTTCTCCGGCGCGGACGGCGCAGCGCTCAGGGCCTCCCTCGAGCGGCTGGGCTACGCGCCCGAGGACTGGGCGTGGCTGCTCACGCTGGACGCGGCCGGCGCCCCGCTCGACGCCGCGCTGCTGCGCGAGGCCGTGACCGCGCTCGACCCGGCCACCCTCGTCTGCTGCGACGAGGCTGCCGCCGCGCTCGTGCGCGAGGCCTACGCCGACGACCTCGCCGTCCTGGAGCGCCTCGAGGAGGCGATGCTCGCCCCGGGCGCCCTCGCGCACGTCTGCGGGATGCGCGTCCTCAACCTCGGGGGCTTTGCCGCGGCCCTCGCCGACGCCCACGAGAAGCAGGTCATGTGGGCGCGCCTCAAGCAGATCCCGCCGCTCGGCGAGCCGTTCTAGCGGGAGGGCGCTCTTCTCGTCGCGCCGCCCCGCGCCCCGCGGTATCCTTAACCCATCTGCAGCTTCCCCGGGAAGGAGCACGTCCATGTCCGACTTCGCAGCACCCGTTGACGCCACGACCACGCCCGCCTGGTCCGCGCTCCAGGCCCACCACGACGAGATGGTCTCGTCGGGCTTCTCGCTCAAGGAGGCCTTCGCCACCGACCCCGAGCGCGTCTCCAAGCTCTCCTTTGACATGGACGACCTGCACTTCGACCTCTCCAAGAACCTCGTGGACGAGAAGACCCTCGCGCTGCTGTGCGACCTTGCCCGCGCCGTGGGCCTTGAGGAGCGCCGCGACGCTATGTACGCCGGCGCGCACATCAACACCACCGAGGACCGTGCCGTCCTGCACACGGCGCTGCGTCGCCCCGCGTCCGAGAAGGGCACGCTCGTCGTGGACGGCCAGGACTGCGTCGCCGACGTCCGCGAGGTGCTCGACCGCATGTACGCCTTTGCTGAGCGCGTGCGCTCCGGCGAGTGGAAGGGCGTCACGGGCAAGCGCATCGAGCACGTGATGTCCATCGGCATCGGCGGCTCCGACCTCGGTCCCGTCATGGTCTACGAGGCCCTCAAGCCCTACGCCGACGCCGGCATCGACTGCCGCTACGTCTCCAACATCGACCCCAACGACATGGCCGAGAAGGTCAAGGGCCTCGACCCGGAGACCACGCTCGTGATCATCGTCTCCAAGACGTTCACCACGCTGGAGACCCTCACCAACGCGCGCGAGGCCAAGACCTGGCTGCTCGAGACCCTGCGCGCCCAGGGCGCGATCGACGGCTCCGCCGAGCAGGACGCCGAGGCCATCAAGAAGCACTTCGTGGCCGTCTCCACGGCGCTCGACCTGGTGGCGGACTTCGGCATCGACCCGGAGAACGCCTTCGGCTTCTGGAGCTGGGTCGGCGGGCGCTACTCCGTGGACTCCGCCGTGGGCCTGTCGCTCATCATCGCGTTTGGGCCGGAGCGCTTCGAGTGCTTCCTCAAGGGCTTCCACGACCTCGACGAGTACTTCCAGAAGACCCCGCTCGAGAAGAACGTGGTGGCGCTGCTCGGCCTGCTCAACGTCTGGTACGTCAACTTCTGGGGCGCCGAGAGCCACGCGGTGCTGCCCTACAACCAGTACCTGCACCGCTTTGCCGCCTACCTCCAGCAGCTGACGATGGAGTCCAACGGCAAGAGCGTGCGCTGGGACGGGAGCCCCGTGACCTCCGCCACCGGCGAGATCTTCTGGGGCGAGCCGGGCACCAACGGCCAGCACGCGTTCTACCAGCTCATCCACCAGGGCACCCGCATGATCCCGGCGGACTTCATCGCCTTCGTGAACACGCCCAACCCAACCAAGGACGGCGACCAGGACGTCCACGAGCTCTTCCTGGGCAACTACCTCGCTCAGACCAAGGCGCTCGCCTTTGGCAAGACGGCCGACGAGGTTCGCGCCGAGGGCACGGCCGAGTGGATGGTGCCCGCGCGCTGCTTCACCGGCAACCGGCCCACGACCTCGATCTTTGGCATCGACCTGACGCCGCACGCGCTCGGTGAGCTCATCGCGCTCTACGAGCACATCACCTTCGTCGAGGGCACGGTCTGGGGCCTGGACTCCTACGACCAGTGGGGCGTCGAGCTGGGCAAGCAGCTCGCCAAGCAGATCACGCCCGCCTTCCACGACGACGAGGCCCTCGCTGCGCAGGACGCCTCCACGCAGGCGCTCATCCAGTAC
>NZ_JACJJK010000014.1 GCF_016899935.1 Olsenella uli | reverse complement strand
CTACACCATGCCCGCCAAGCTCTGCGCGCACACCGGCATGGACGCGCTGACCCACGCCATCGAGTCCTACGTCTCCACCGCCGCCTCCATGTACACCGAGGCCAACTCGCTGCACGCCATCCGTGAGATCGTGGAGTGGCTGCCCAAGTCCTACAAGGGCGACAAGGAGGCCCGCAAGCACATGCACGACGCGCAGTGCATCGCCGGCATCGCCTTCTCCTCGGGCCTGCTCGGCATCGTGCACTCCATGGCGCACAAGACCGGCGCCGCCTTCACCGGCGACCACATCATCCACGGCTGCGCCAACGCCATGTACCTCGGCAAGGTCATCCAGTTCAACTCCAAGGTCCCCGAGGCCAAGACCAAGTACGCCTACATCGCGCATGAGATCCTGCACCTTCCGGGCGAGACCGAGGACGAGCTCGTGGCCGCGCTCGTGCAGGAGATTCGCGACCTCAACGACAAGCTGGACATCCCGCAGGGCATCAAGAACTACGGCAAGGGCGGCGTGAAGGCCGACGAGTCCATCATCGACTACGCCGAGTTCGAGGAGAAGAAGTCCCGCATCGCCGTTGACGCCATCGGCGACGCCTGCACCGGCTCCAACCCGCGCCAGCCCACGCCCGAGGAGATGGAGAAGCTCCTCGAGTGCGTCTACAACGACGTGGACGTGGACTTCTAAGCCGCTCGGCTTTCCGGTTCGCGCACGGGCCGGGGTCCTTCGGGGCCCCGGCCTTTTTGCGTCGCGCGGTTTTCAGGCGAGGGGCAGGCGGGCATGCGCGCGGACGGCGGCCTGGAAGGCGTCCTCGAGCGCGTCGGACGAGTCGTCGAGAAGAACGAGCAGCCGCTGGGCGCTCCCGTCCGCCGTGGCGTAGGCCCGGCTTACGGCGTCCGCGATCGCGCGCGAGCCCCGGACCACCTCGACCGTCATGTCGTCGTAGTCGGCGCGGGCGGCCGCGACGAGGCGCTCCGCGTCTCGGCGGGAGCGGCTCTCCTCGACGAGGGCGAGGACGCGGTGGTCCGGCGAGACGAGCAGCTCGCCATGGCCGGGCGCCTTGGCCCCGAGCAGGCAGCGGAAGACGTGGTCGGCGTCAAAGCCCAGAAGGGCCGCCGAGGCCACCGCGCCGAGCACTGGGCCCAGGTTGAAGAGGCCCGTCAGGGGGACCGCGAGGCGGTCGGACCACGCGGGTGTGTGGGCAACGAACTGCAGGTAGCCGTAGTGGGTCTCGGCCCTGCTGGCGCCGACGTCGGCGAGCGCCCCCCGCGCGGAGAAGCTGAGCCCGCGCTCGGCGGTGCGCGCCGTGCCCGCGCCGCCGGCCCCGACGGTGCAGACGAGGTCCAGGCGCCGCGTCCCGCGCTCGGCGGCCTCGTCGAGCTCGAGGACCAGGTAGCGGAGCCCCCGCTCGCGCGCGGCGCGCAGGTGCTCGTCGAGGTGGAGCAGCTCGGCGGCGACGTCGGGACGGCGGGTCCACGCCGCGCCGTCGTAGAGCTCGCGCGCGCCGATGACGCCGGCGCGGCCGTAGGGTTCTTGCCCGTCGAGCACGGTGCGCAGCAGCGCGGAGGCGACCTCGCGGTCGCGCGCGCCACCGGCGACGCCTATGACGAGCGGGGAGGGCATCAGCGGGCGCCGTCGGCCGGGTGCTCCCGGTCATGGGCGGCGATCCCGCGTCGCGCGAGCTCCCGGTCCGAGACGCACGGGACGAAGCCCTCCCGCGTGAGCTGGTAGGCCTCGTGGCCCTTGGCGAGCAGCAGCACCACGGCGCGCCCGCCTGACTCCTCGGCGAGCTCGAAGGCCCGCTCCGCCGCCGCCTCGCGGTCGAGCACGACCTCGTGCGGGAAGCCGTCGGGCAGTGCGCGCTCCATCTCGCGGCAGATGTCCGCCGGGTCCTCGGTCCAGGGGTCGTCGGCGGTGAGGATGACGTAGTCCACGTAGCGCGCCGCGACCTCGGGCAGCTCGTAGCGACGCTCGCGCGCCTTGCCGCCCACGGCGCCAAAGACCGCGATCGTGCGGGCCCCAGCGAAGGTCCCGGCCACCGTGGAGAGCAGCGACTCGAAGGCGAAGCCGTTGTGCGCGTAGTCCACGACCACCGTGAGCCTGCGGTCGGCCGAGCGGTGGAACTCCATGCGCCCGGGCACGTGCGTGGCGGCCAGACCCGCCGCGATCTTCTCGGCGTCAATGCCCAGCAGGTCGGCGCAGGCGGCGGCGCAGAGGGCATCGGAGACGCTGAACTCGCCCGGGAAGGGAAGCCGGACGCGACGGGTCTGGCCGTGCAGGTGCAGCGTGAAGGCGATGCCGTCCTCGGAGGGGGCGAGCTCGTCCGCAAAGACGTCCGCGTCCGCGCGGTTCACGCCGAAGGTGAGCGTGCGCGGCGCGGCGCCGGCGGCGGCGAGGACGCGGTCGGCGTGGTCGGAGTCCAGGTTGACCACGGCGACGTTCGCCTGCGAGAAGATCCGCAGCTTGGAGGAGAAGTAGTCCTCAAAGTCCGCGTGCTCGACGGGGGAGATGTGGTCGAGCCCGATGTTGAGGAAGCATCCGGCGGCGAGGCCCACGCCGAGCGTGCGGTCGTACTTGAGCGCCTGGCTGGAGACTTCCATGACCAGGGCGGCGAGGCCCGCGTTGCGCGCGTTGGCGAGGTGGCGCCAGAGGTCGGGCGGCTCGGGCGTGGTGTTGTTGGAGGCGGCGCGGCCGGCGCCGTCGTAGGACTCCACGGTGCCGATGATGCCGCAGGAGCCCTCGCCGTGCGCGGCCTCCACGATCGAGCGGAGCATGTAGGCGGCCGTGGTCTTGCCCTTGGTGCCCGTGATGCCAATGACGGGCAGGTCACGGTCGGGATGGCCGAAGGCCTCGGCGGACGCGAGCGCCATCGCGCGGCGCAGGTTGTCCACGACGAGCGCGGGCGTGCCCGGCGCGACGGCGGCGAGCTCGGCGGCATGCGCCTCGTCGCAGAGGTAGGCCACGGCCCCCCGCTCGAGCGCGCCGGTCAGAAACGCCGGCCTGAAGGCGGCCCCCTTGCACACAAAGAGGTCCCCGGCCCGGGTCGTCCTCGAGTCGCACGACGTCCCCGTGACCACCACGGCTCTCGGGTCCCCCGCAGCAGAGACCCCAACTCCACCAGCCTGCACAGCCGCTGCTATGTCCGAAAGCGTCACGTTCTCCATACGCCCCAGTATAGACGTAGGCCTGGCGCCCGCCGGGGAAACCCCGCCGCGAGTTCCGCAGCCGCGCCCTTTGCGGCGAGGACTGTCCGAGCGGCGGGGTTTCCCCGGCGGGCGCCAGGCCGGCGGGCCAAGTGGCGCGTATGCTAGACTTCACGTTGTCCGGGCGATTGGCGCAGCGGCTAGCGCAGGTGCCTTACACGCACAAGGTCGGCGGTTCGAACCCGTCATCGCCCACCAGGTACTCGCGGCCCCGTCGCACTGCGGCGGGGCCTCTTTGCAGGGAGGTCCCATGGCAGACGCCGAGGCTGCCCGCTCGCAGGGCCGTGCCGCCAACGAGCTGCGTCCCGTCACGCTTACGCCGGGCGTCATGAAGAACGCCGCCGGCTCGTGCCTCGCGGAGTTCGGCGACACGCGCGTGCTCTGCACCGCCTCGGTCGAGGAGGGCGTGCCCGGCTGGCGCAAGGGCGCGCACGCCGGCTGGGTCACCGCCGAGTACGCGATGCTGCCTGCGGCCGGCAACCGGCGCACGCCGCGCGAGTATCGCGGGCGCAAGGGCCGCAGCATGGAGATCGAGCGGCTCATCGGGCGCAGCCTGCGCGCCGTCACGCGGCTCGACCGTCTCGGCGAGGTCACGATCACGCTGGACTGCGACGTCATCCAGGCGGACGGCGGCACGCGCACGGCCTCGATCACGGGAGCGTGGGTGGCGCTGCACCAGGCGCTCATGGGCCTCGTGGACGCCGGCCGGCTCCCGCGCCTGCCGCTGACGGGGCAGGTCGCGGCGGTCTCGGCGGGCATCGTGGGCGGCCGCGCCCTGCTCGACCTCGACTACCCGGAGGACTCCCACGCCGAGGTGGACCTCAACCTCGTGGGCACCGAGGACGGGCGCATCGTGGAGGTCCAGGGTACCGGCGAGCGCTCCACGCTCGACCGCGCCCAGCTCGACGAGCTCCTTGACCTCTGTCAGGGCGGCATTGCGCGCCTGATGGAGCTGCAGCTGCGGGCGGTTCGGGGCTAGGTGCACGGGCGGTCCTGCAAAACTATCGCTCGTGTGATAAATCGGGCGCGCCGCCGGCAAAACGGCCGCTCGTGTGGTAACTTTCCGCGCCCCGGAAATGGTTAAAAATCTGCGACCTGGGATTTCTTTGGTGCCGAGCGGGTTTTCCTCGGCGCAGACCGCGTCGGAGGGTCATACTGGCATCACACGAGCGACCGTTTTGCAGCCGCAGTCGCGCAAATATCACACGAGCGGGCGTTTTGCACGCCCATGGGAGGTCCGCATGAAGAGCATCGAGATTAGCGCGCTCGATCCCGCCAAGACCGTGGTCGTGGCCACGGGCAACGCGCACAAGGTCACGGAGATCGAGGCCATCCTCGCGCCGGTCATGCCGGGCGTGCGCTTCGTGGCCCTCGGCGAGCTCGGGGACTTCCCCGACCCCGTGGAGGACGGGGACACCTTCTTCGACAACGCCCTCATCAAGGCGCGCGCCGCGCAGGGGGAGACCGGCCTGCCCATGGCGGTGGCCGACGACTCCGGCCTCTGCGTGGACGCGCTCGACGGCGCCCCGGGAATCTACTCGGCGCGCTGGGCCGGCGAGCACGGCAACGACGCGGCCAACAACCAGAAGCTGATGGCTCAGATGGCGGACGTCCCGGAGGAGGCGCGCACGGCGCGCTTCCACTCCAGCGTGGTGCTCGTGCGCGGCGACGAGGTCCTGCGCGGCGACGGCGACTGCGAGGGCCGCGTGGGATACGCCCCCCGGGGCGACGGCGGCTTTGGCTACGACCCGCTCTTCCTGCCCGACGACACCCCCGGCCAGACGATGGCGGAGCTCACCCCGGAGCAGAAGAACGCCATCTCGCACCGCTTCCACGCCCTCGAGGACCTCTCGGCCAAGCTCTGAGCGGCGCGACTGCCCGTCCCCGCTCCCGGCCCGTTTGCCCCGCTCGTCTGAATCCTCGTGACGGCCGGGCCGTTTAGGTGCATGATAGAGGCGTCTGGGGTGCGCCCCGGGCCGTCATGGACGGGCAGGGGCCCCGACGCGGCGGCGCTCTTCTCATAGCTCTTGGCGACCTCGCCCTGGTGGTCGCAGTCACATTGGCCGCGGCCGATGGGGCCGCACGGCAGGGGCACCTGCCGGACTAGAAGGGAAACGCCATGAAGATCCTCCGCGCCAAAGACTATGAGGACATGAGCCGCAAGGCCGCCAACATCATCTCCGCCCAGGTGATCCTCAAGCCCAACTGCGTGCTCGGCCTCGCCACCGGCTCCACGCCGATCGGCACCTATCAGCAGCTCGCCAAGTGGTGCGACAAGGGCGACTGCGACTTCTCGCAGGTCTCCACCTACAACCTGGACGAGTACCGCGGCCTCTCCCACGACGACCCGCAGAGCTACCACTACTTCATGCGCACCAACTTCTTCGACCACATCAACATCGACCAGGCCAACACCCACGTGCCCGACGGCGCCAACCCCGACGCCGAGTCCGCCTGCTCCGAGTACGACCGCATCGTCGCGGCCGCCGGCTATCCCGACCTGCAGCTCCTCGGCATCGGCAACAACGGCCACATCGGCTTCAACGAGCCGGCCGACCACTTCTCCAAGGGCACCCACTGCGTGGACCTCACCGAGTCCACGATCAAGGCCAACAGCCGCCTGTTCGAGAAGGAGGAGGACGTCCCGCGCCAGGCTTACACCATGGGCGTCCAGACCATCATGTACGCACGCATGATCCTCGTGGTGGCCAACGGCGAGGCCAAGGCCCAGGCCGTCCACGATATGTGCTACGGCCCCGTGACCCCGAGCTGCCCCGCGTCCATCCTGCAGCTCCACACCAACTGCGTCGTGGTGGCGGACGAGGCCGCCCTCGCCCTCTGCCCGGAGGCGTAGACGCCCAGCCCAAACGTACGCCTGGAGGGCGAGAAGAGCGTTCTTCTCGCCCTCCTTTTGTGTGGGTCGACGGGAAGATTTGCACGTGCGCGCCGTGCGCCGTATGATATTAATTCCGGAATTTTGGGCTTTTGCCTCTGTCATACGGAGGACCGCATGGAGAACGACATCCCTCCCGTGAACCGGGTAGACGAGATCCGCGACGAGCTGAGCGCGCTCGAGGGCAAGCGCCTCAAGGTCAAGGCCAACATGGGGCGCTCGCGCATCGTCGAGCGCACCGGCACGCTCGTGCACGCCCACCCCTCGCTCTTCGTCGTGGAGGTCGAGGAGCGTCGCGGCCGCACCGCGCGTCAGTCCTACCAGTACGTCGACGTCCTCACCGGCACCGTCGAGCTCTACGACCTGGAGTCCGGCGAGCGCCTCTTCGACTTCGCCGAGACCATCGCGGAGTAGGGGCGGCGGTGCCCCGCACGGCGACCATCGAGGTTCCCTGCAAGGTGAACCTCCACCTCGGCGTCCACGCCGAGCGAGACGCGCGCGGCTATCACCGCGTGGACTCGCTCATGGTGCCCGTGGCGCTCTTCGACACCGTCCGCGTGGAGGAGGCGCCCGAGCTCGCGGTGTCCTTCTCGCCCGCGCTCTCGATTCCCGTGGAGCGCAGCGGCGTCTGGCGTGCCGCCACGCTGCTCGCCGAGGCCCTGGGGGAGCGCCCCCGCGTCCGCGTGGACGTCACGCGGCGCATCCCCGGCAGCGCGGGGCTCGGCAGCTCGTCGGCCGACGCCGGGGCCACGCTGGCGGTCCTCGCCCGGCTCTGGGGCGTCGACCCCCTCGACGAGCGCGTGACGGCGGTGGCGCGCCGGGTCGGAGCGGACGTCGCCTTCTTCCTTGACCCGAGGCCCGGCCTCTACGGGGGCGCCGGGGACGTGCTCCGGCGCACGTTCGCGTTTCTCGAGGCGCCGGTCGCGCTTGTCATGCCGTGCGCCGAGGGGGGCTCCACGCCGGAGGCCTACGCCGAGTTCGACCGTGCCGGCGAGGCGCCGGACGACCCGTCGGCGCTGATCGCCGCCCTCGAGGCTGGGGACGTCCGGGCGGTCGCGGCGACGCTTCACAACAACCTCGCGCCTGCGGCGCGTGCTCTCTGCCCGGAGGCCGGCGAGGTCGAGGCGTGGCTGCGCGGGCGCTCCGGGGTGCTCGGGGCGCAGGTCACGGGCTCGGGGACCTGCTCGTTTGCCCTCTGCGAGAGCGTCGCGGCGGCCGATGCCGTGGCCGCGCGCGCCGCCGATCGGGGCTGGCGAGCCTGGTCGACAAAAACTCTTGGCGCTGCGCCGGAAGTCTGCTAGAATATCCCCTCGCTACGGGTTGTGGCTCAGCTTGGTAGAGCGCTCGGTTCGGGACCGAGAGGTCGCTGGTTCGAATCCAGTCAACCCGACCACGTAGAATCGGGGCCGTCGGCACGCACGCCGGCGGCCTCTTTCGTTGCCTAAAAGGGGTCTGACCTCTTTTAGGCAAGTTTTTTGCCGAGGGACAGCAGCGAGAAGAGCCGATCGGCCGCGAGCGCGTAGAGCTCCTCCGCGCGGTCGAGCGCCTCGTCCAGCGACATCGCGTCGATCGCGGCGGGGACCGTCGCGGCCAGGCCCGGGACGCGCGCCGCCCCCGCGTCCATGCCGCCCACAACGGCCACGCACGGCACGCCCGCCCGCGCGCACGCGGCGGCGACGCCGGAGACCACCTTGCCGCGCGCCGTCTGCGCGTCCGCGTGGCCCTCGCCCGTGACGCAGAGGTCCGCCCCGTCGAGCAGCGCGTCAAAGCCCACGAGCTCGAGCACGCGCGCCACGCCGCCCGCCGGTTCCGCGCCGAGAAACGCGAGGCACGCCGCGCCGAGCCCGCCGGCCGCGCCCGCGCCCGGCACGTCGAAGTCGCGCCCGAACGTCTCCGCCAGCACGCGCGCCCAGTTCGCCATCCCCTCGTCGAGCCGCCGCGCCACCTCGGGCGAGGCGCCCTTCTGCGGGCCAAAGACGAGGCTTGCCCCCTCGGGCCCCACGAGCGGGCTGTCCACGTCGCACATCGTGTGGAAGCGCGCCCCGGCGACGAGCGGGCTCAGCCCGGAGAGGTCCACGGCGGCGACGCGCGCCAGGTCCGCGCCGCGTCCGGCGAGCTCGCGGCCGGCGCCGTCCAGCAGCCGCGCCCCGAGCGCGCGGGCGAAGCCCATCCCGCCGTCGTTGGTCGCGCTGCCGCCGAGGGTGACGGTCACGTCGCGCGCGCCGCGCCGGAGCGCGTCGAGCACGAGCTGGCCCGTGCCGTAGGCGCTCGTGGCGAGCGGGTCGCGCTCGTCGGGCGCGAGCAGGGTCAGCCCCGAGGCGGCGGCCATTTCGACCACCGCGCGGCCGTCGGGCAGCAGCGCGTAGGCGGCCTCGACCGGCCGGCCCAGCGGGTCGGCCACGAGCGCACGGACCTTCTCGCCCCCGCAGGCGGCGAGAAGCGCGTCCGCCGTGCCCTCGCCGCCGTCCGCCATCGGGACGGCGGTCCACGAGCAGCCGGGGAAGTGCCGCTCGGCGGCCGCCCCCAGCAGGCGCGCCGCGTCGGCCGACGAGAGCGTCCCCTTGAGCGAGTCGGACGCAAAGACGAACCTCGGCGCGCGCTCCATCGTGACCCCTTCCCCTGTTCCGTTTGCCCCATTGTACGGGTCCGGGGGCCTATACTGTCCCCCGTGAGACGGCGAGAGAAACGGACGCCCCTTGATCAAGCTCTTTGCGAGCGACCTCGACGGCACGCTCTTCAACATCTTTCACGAGACCGACGGCGCGATCCTGCGGCGGCTGCGCCGCGCGCTCGACGCAGGGCGCCACGTGGCCCTGGCCTCCGGCCGCTGCGTAAGGCACCCCGCCGACCTGGGCTTTTGCGACCTGCCCATCGAGTCGGTCGGCGCCAACGGGGCGCACGTCGTGGGCCGCGACGGCGAGGTGCTGCGCCACGTGACGATCGACCCCGCCGTCATCGAGGAGCTTCTCGGGAGCTTTCCGGGCGTGTGCGTCACCTGCGTCGGCCGCGACCGCACCTACGTGCGCGGCACGCGCGAGCAGAACGCCGCGAGCTACGTGATGCCGCACGGGCTGGCGGGCGTCGTCATGCGCCGCCAGATGCGCCGCCGCGCGTCTGCGGACGACGAGCTCTTCGACCAGACCGACGCGCAGGTGCTCGAGAAGGACATCTGCAAGATGAACTTCCGCGTCTTTGACGACGGGCTGCGCCGCGAGCTCGACGCGTTTGTCGCCGAGCATGCGGACGTGCTGGTCAACGCATCCTTTGACGGGGACCTCTTCGAGCTCACGGACCGGGGCGTCAACAAGGGCGAGGCCGTCGCGTGGCTCGCGCGCGAGCTCGGGATGGGGGAGGACGAGGTCGCCGTCTACGGGGACGGTGGCAACGACCTGGCCATGCTCGGGCGCTTCGAGCACGCCTACGCCACGAGCAACGCGAGCGACGAGGCCAAGCGGGCGGCCGGGAACGTCATCGGCAGCTGCGCGCTGCACGCGGTGCCGCGCCACATCCTGCGCACCGTTCGTCGCGAGGGGCCGCTGCGCTGAGCCGCCATTCGCCCGTCCGGGCCCGTCGGGGCCGCAGATGGGCGTATTCTGAAAGAGCTGTCAGCGAAACCCCGTCGGCGCGGCCCCGCGCGGCCCGCGCCCGCACAGAAAGGCGGCCCAAGATGTTCTGCCCCAACTGCGGATCCCAGATTCCCGACGGCTCCACGTTCTGCGCCGGCTGCGGCGCCCGTCTCGGCGGCCAGGCCGGCGGCACGTCGCCCGAGGCCACCGCGCCGGACGCCACGAGGGTCGCTCCGCGCCCGCAGCCGGCCCCGGCTCTCGAGGCTGCGCCGGCGCCCGTTCCCGCCCCGCCCGCGCCGTCGGCGCCGCAGCCGACCGGGCCCAGCACCGGCAAGGTCGTGGCCATCGTCGCGGGCGTCGTGGCGGTCGTGGCCGCGATCGTGCTCGTGATGGTGCTCGTGGTCGCGCCGAAGGTCAACGGCAGCTCGGCGGCGTCGGACCCCGCGCAGAAGGCGACCGTCGAGGAGCCGGCCGACGAGCCCTCGGACGAGTCCGCCGACGACCCCGCAGCGGACCCCGCCGACGAGCCCGACCCTGCTGACGAGCCGGACGAGCCCGTCGTCGAGGAGGACACGCTCGAGAGCATGCTGCGCGACGAGGGTTCCTATGACACCGTCTGCGACGAGCTCAACAGCAGCCTCGCCTCGTCCGGCGGCGATGCCATCGCCGACTCCACCGTCGCCATATCCGGCAACGACATCTACACCGGCATCAACGTCAACGTGGCCTCCACCGACGCCTCGGCGCAGGCCGTGGCCGACGCCCTCATGGAGGGCTACTGCTCTGACGGGATGGCCTCCGCGCTCTCCGAGGTCTGCGCCGAGCTGGAGGACCAGGCGGGGGTGTCGGGCGTCACGTGGGTCCTCGACCTCTACACGTCCGACGGGGTCAACATCGGCTACGTGGGGTACGGCGCGGACGGCATCACCATGTCGCAGAACCTCTTCTAGCCCCAAACTTGCCTAAAAGGGGTCAGACCCCTTTTAGGCAAGTTCGTGCGCCGCGCGGCACGAGGCCCGCGTCGTCGGTCGCCACCAGCACGTTGTTGCCGGGCTTCTCGGGCTCGTTGGGCCACTCGGGCACGTAGCCCACGTGCGCGAACTCACGCCCGAAGGCGTCCGCGACCTCCCGCAGCACCCGGGCGTGCCGCCCCTCGCACGCGCAGCGCACGTTGGCGAGGTAGACGCCGCCCTCGGCGAGGTGCTCGCGGACCACGTGCGCGCCCTCGGAGCTCGTGAGCGGCCCGAGCGGCCGGTTGCCGGAGAATGCGTCGTTCACGATCACGTCGTAGGGCTCGGTCGCGGCCCGCACGAAGGCCCACGCGTCACCCGTCACCAGGCGCAGCCGCCCGTCCTTCTCGGCCCCGGTCTTCTCTAGGCACTCGTCGAGGAAGAAGCGCTCGCGCGCCAGCGCCGTGATCGCGGGGTCGATCTCCACCACGTCCACGCGCGCCTCCGGCACATAGGCGGCCAGGTACTTGGGCAGCGAGTAGCCGCCCCCGCCCATCACCAGCACGTGCACGGGGCCGCACGCCGCCAGGCCCTCGATCACGCGGGCCATCTCGCGGTGGTACTCGCACGCCAGCTCGAAGCGCAGGTCCTCGGGCACGTAGGAGCCGCTCTGGAACGTCCCGTTGACGTTGAGCAGCCGCACGGGCGTCCCGTCGGCGTTCTCCGTGTCAAAGACCAGCGTCAGGCCAAACTTGGTCCGGCGCATCTCCACGCCGCGCCGGCGCAGCAGCCACGGCATCGCGGCCAGAAGCGCCGTGCACACGACGGTCAGCACGGCCAGGGCGATCAGGATCTCTCTCAAGGGCCCTCCCAAACGACGTGCGAGAAACCCGGTCTTCTCGCGTTTAGAGATTGTGAGTAGCGCTCAACCTCGGCTATACTAGCTGATGCTGTATTGGGCCTAAGGTCCGCTCGCACGTCTACACACTGGAAGGACACTTCATATGATTTTCGGCATGGGTCCCCTTGAGCTCGTTCTGATCGTCGTCGTCATCCTTGTCATCTTTGGGCCCAAGAACCTGCCCAAGATCGGTTCCGCCCTCGGCAAGACCGTGAAGAACGTCCGCGAGGGCATGGAGGAGGGCTCCGAGGACAAGTCCGACGAGAGCGACTCCCCGGTTGAGGCCCACGACGACGTTGAGGTCGTCGAGGACGAGGACGACGCCGACGCCCCCGAGGACGCCGACGAGCCCGTCTTCTGCTCCAAGTGCGGCACCAAGAACGCCGCCGACGCCGACTTCTGCTCCAAGTGCGGCGCCAAGCTCAACTAGCGGCACGTCAGGCATAAAGGAGCGCACATGGACAACACCAAGAAGATCGAGCTCACCGCCGAGGGCCGCCAGAAGCTCATCGACGAGCTGGCCTACCGCGAGGGCGAGAAGCACGACGAGATCGTCGAGCGCATCAAGGAGGCCCGCGGCTTCGGCGACCTCTCGGAGAACTCCGAGTACGACGCCGCCAAGGAGGAGCAGTCCAAGAACGAGTCCCGCATCAACGAGATTCGCCAGATTCTCTCCGTGGCCACGGTCGTCGCCGACAGCGGCCACGCCCTGACCGTCTCCATCGGCACCACCGTGGAGCTGGAGGACGAGAAGGGCAAGCGGTCTACGTTCAGCATCGTGGGCACCACCGAGACCAACTCCCTCGAGCACCGCATCTCCGTGGAG
>NZ_JACJJK010000013.1 GCF_016899935.1 Olsenella uli | reverse complement strand
AGATGTGTATAAGAGACAGCCCCCTGCCCCCTCCTTGTCTGGGCAAAGAGTTTGAACCACTTCGACCCAGACAGGCGCGAGCGAGAAGAACGACCTGCGGTTTTGTTGACCCAGACAAGCACCGACCGATCTGTTAGTTGAAAACCTTTGCCCAGACAAGCCCGGGCGATTCGCGCGGGCGACAAGAACGACAAGCCAACAAGAACGACGGAAGGGAGCACGCAATGACCCTCAACAACGCGAGCGCGGACTGGTGGAAGCAGGCCGTGGTATACCAGGTGTATCCCCGCAGCTTCTACGACGCCAACGGGGACGGCCTCGGCGACATCAAGGGCGTGACCGCGCGCATGGACTACCTGCGCGACCTGGGCGTGGACGCCATCTGGCTCAGCCCGTTCTACCCCTCCCCGCTCGCCGACGGCGGCTACGACGTGGCCGACTACCGAAACGTCGACCCGCGCCTGGGGACGCTCGAGGACTTCGACGAGATGGTCGCCGCCGCACACGACGCGGGCATCAAGGTGGTCGTGGACATCGTCCCCAACCACACCTCCACGGAGCACCCCTGGTTCAAGGAGGCGCTCGCCGCCGGCCCCGGCTCGCCCGAGCGCGACCGCTACGTCTTCCGCCGCGGCCGCGGCGAGCATGGCGAGCTGCCCCCCAACGGCTGGAAGTCCACCTTTGGCGGCCCCGGCTGGGAGCCGGTGGGAGACGGCGAGTGGTACCTGCACCTCTTTGCCGTCGAGCAGGCGGACCTCAACTGGAAGAACCCCGAGGTGCGCGAGGACTTCAAGCGCACGCTGCGCTTCTGGAGCGACCGCGGGGCGGACGGCTTCCGCGTAGACGTGGCGCACGCGCTGGCCAAGGACCTGGACAGCCGCCCGCTCGCGGACTGGCCGGACGACCCTGACCAGGACCACCCCGGCGACGAGAACCCGCTCTGGGACCGCCCCGAGGTGCACGAGATCTACCGCGAGTGGCGCCAGGTCTTCAACGAGTACGAGCCCGCGCGCTTTGCCGTGGCCGAGGCGTGGGTCGTACCGGAGCACCAGTGGAGGTACGCTTCCCCCGACGAGCTGGGGCAGGTCTTCAACTTCCAGCTCTCCAACGCCGGGTGGTTCGCCGACGAGTTCCGCGGCGCCATCGAGAAGGGCCTCGCGGCGGCCGAGCAGTCCGGCTCCACCACCACCTGGGTCCTCTCCAACCACGACATGCCGCGCCACCCCACGCGCTACGGCCTGCCGCAGGTCCGCTCCACGGTGCACCACCAGCTGGTGACCGACTGGCTGCTGCGCGACGGGAAGAGCTACTACGAGGACCGCGAGCTGGGCACCCGGCGGGCGCGGGCGGCGCTGCTCATGGAGCTGGGACTTCCCGGCTCGGTCTACCTCTACCAGGGCGAGGAGCTGGGGCTCTTTGAGGTGGCGGACATCCCCTGGGACGCGCTCGAGGACCCGCAGGCGGCCATGACCGCGCACGGCAACGCGATCAAGGGCCGCGACGGCTGCCGCGTGCCGCTGCCCTGGGAGGCCGTGGACGAGTCCGGCGACTTCGGCTTCTCCGCGCCGGTCGACCACGCGCCGGCGCACCTGCCGCAGCCCGAGTGGTTCGCGCGGCACGCCGCGGACGTGGAGGAGAAGGACGCGGACTCGATGCTCTGGTTCTACCGCCGCGCGCTCGCCACGCGCGCCGAGCGGCTCACCGCGACCGGCGACACGTCGCTCACCTGGGAGCCGGGCTACGGCGAGCAGGTCATCGCGTACTCGCGGCCGTGCGCGGACGGGCGCACGCTCACGAGCGTGACCAACTTCGGCGCGGCGCCGGTGGAGCTGCCTGCCGGCGAGGTCCTTCTCGCCAGCGCCGATCTCCTCGCCGACCGGCTCCCGACCGACGCCACCGCCTGGGTCGTACGGTAGCCCCTCCCGCACGTGACGGGCCGCTCGCGGACGCCCCGCTCGGACGAGGCGTCCAACGGCGGCCCGTCGTTGCTACAGTAGGCACAGGACGAGAAGGACGGAGGGCACCATGAGAACGATGCGGGTGGGCTACCTCGGCGCCGGCAACATCGCGGGGCAGATGGCCGCGACGATCGCCCGGATGGACGGGGCGGAGAACTACGCGGTCGCCGCGCGCGACCCCGAGCGCGCCCGCGCGTTTGCCGAGCGCTGGGGCTTCTCGCGCGCGCACGCCTCCTACGAGGAGCTTCTGGCCGACCCCGCCGTGGACCTCGTCTACATCGCGCTCCCCCACTCGCACCACCACCGCTGGACCATCGCCGCGCTCGAGGCCGGCCATCACGTGCTCTGCGAGAAGGCCTTCGCGGCGAACGAGTGCCAGGCGCGCGAGATGGTGACGTGCGCCCGCGAGCGGGGGCTCCTGCTCGCCGAGGCCATCTGGACCCGCTACATGCCGTCGCGCCAGATCATCGACAAGATCGTTGCCAGCGGCGAGATCGGCGAGGTCACGACCGTCGCCGCCAACCTCGGCTACCGCGTCTGCGGCAACGCGCGCATGACCGACCCGGCGCTCGCCGGCGGGGCGCTGCTCGACCTCACGGTGTACCCGCTGAACTTCGCGAGCATGGTGCTCGGCAACGACATCCGCCGCATCGTCGCCTCGATGGTGCCCGCCGCGACCGGCGTAGACGGCCAGGACTCCGTCATGCTCGAGTACTCGTCCGGCCAGATGGCGAGCCTCTTCTCCACGATGTACGCAATGACCGACCGCGAGGGCCAGATCCTGGGGACCAAGGGCTTCGTCACCGTCGAGAACATCAACAACCCGCAGGTCATCCGTGTGTGGACCTCCGACGGCCTCACCCGCGAGCTCACGCGCGAGATTCCCGTGCCCGAGCAGATCACGGGCTACGAGTACGAGGTTGCGGCTTGCAGGCGTGCCATCGAGGCCGGCGCGGTGGAGTGCCCCGAGATGCCCCACGCCGAGACCCTCGAGCTCATGCGCCAGATGGACCAGATCCGGAGCCAGTTCGGCATCACGTTCCCGTTCGAGTAGAGCGTGGTAGCCCGCAATAACGCACATAATTCGACAAGCGCGTTATTCTCGCCTGCGGATATATGAAGTGGTACCGGATTATGTACGTTAATTCGTCGCAGCGCGGAGAAGAACGGGGCCGGCCGGGGCTTTCTCGGAGAGAAACCCCGGCCGGCTCGGCAAAGTCTTGGCCCGAGCGACTAGTCCACGCGCTCGAAGCGGTACATGAAGTTCTCGTACGGCGAGTTGGGCACCGTGAGCGGCAGGCCCATGTCCATGAGGGCGTCGGCCGAGAACTCGATGCCGTTGCTCACCATGCGGTACGTGGCACCCGGCGTGAGGCCGCGCGGCACCACGTAGTTGGCCTTGGCGTAGCCGTCCACGCGCGTGACCACGGCGCACACGAGCGCCTCGGAGCCGTCCTCGGCAACGAACTCCCACGCGGCCACGTCGGAGTACTTGGGGGCGGTGAGGCGGTAGAAGAGGCCCTCGCGCACCAGGTGCTCGATGCCGCGGTAGGTCTTGACCTGGCTCTTGATGAGCTCGCAGGCGCGGTCGTTGAGCTCCATGAGGTCGAGCTCGTAGCCAAAGGCGCCGCCCGCCATGGCCACCGTTCCGCGCGCGCCGAGCGGCACGGTGCGGCCCGTGATCTCGTTGGGGCAGGCGGAGACGTGCGCGCCCACCGCCGAGCAGGGGTAGCCAAAGGAGGTGCCGTACTGGATCTCTAGGCGGTTGCGGGCGTCCGTGTTGTCGGACGTCCAGATCTGCGGCGTGTAGTAGAGCATGCCCGCGTCAAAGCGGCCGCCGCCCGCCGAGCAGCCCTCGATCAGCAGGTCCGGGTAGCGCGTGCGGACGCGCTCGAGCAGGTCGTAGAGGCCGATCATGTAGTCGTAGAGGACCTTGCCCTGGTCGGTGGCCACACGGGAGTGCACGTCCACAATGCTGCGGTTGTAGTCCCACTTGACGTACTCGATGCCGCCCTGGTCGAGCACCGCGCAGAGCTGCTCGAAGAGGTTGTCGCGGACGTCGGCGCGTGAGAGGTCCAGGACCAGCTGGTCGCGGCCGAGCACCGGGTCCTTGCCGGGGACGGCGAGCGCCCAGTCGGGGTGCGCGCGGAAGAGGTCGGAGTCCTCGTTCACCATCTCGGGCTCGACCCAGATGCCAAAGCCCAGGCCCACCTCGTTCACGCGACGCGCGAGGTCCGCCACGGAGCCGCCGAGCTTCTCCATGTTGGGCTGCCAGTCGCCGAGGCCGCGGTGGTCGTCGTTGCGCGCGCCGAACCAGCCGTCGTCCATGACGAGCATGTCCAGGCCCAGCTCGGCAGCCTTCTTCGCGAGCTCCACGAGCTTGTCGCCCGTGAAGTCAAAGTAGCAGGCCTCCCAGGAGTTGATCAGGATCGGCCGCGGGGAGTCGCGCCAGGGGCCGCGGCACACGCGCTCGCGGATGCAGCGGTGCAGGTTGTGGGAGATCTTCTCCAGGCCGGCTGCCGAGAAGGTCAAGAGGACCTCGGGCGCCACGAGCTGCTCGCCCGGCTCCAGCGGGTAGGAGAAGAGGTCCTGAGCCAGGCCCATCTGCATGCGCGTCTGTTCGAACTGGTCGCGCTCCACCTCCGCGAGGAAGCTGCCGCTGTAGACGAAGCTCATGGACCAGGCGCGGCCGGAGGTCTCCGTGGCGTCGCCGTCGCAGAGGATCATCACGGGGTTGTACTGGTTGGAGGACATGCCGCGGCGGCTGCCCACGCTGAACGAGCCGTTGCCCACCGCATGGCGAGAAGGACGACGCTCCATCGCGTGGCGCCCGTCAAAGGTGATGACATCAAAGTCACCGGTCACGAAGTCGAGGCAGGCCGTCTGAGCCTTCTCCACGGTGAGACGCCCCATGCCCGTGTTGCGAATGACGGCGGCGCGGGTGATGACGTCGCAGTGGGGCAGCACGCCGTAGAGGAGCTCGACCTCGAGGCCCAGGCGCTCGTCGGCGAGCGTGACCGAGAGGGTCTGGGCACCGTCGCCCTTCTCGTCGTAGACGGCGGGCAGGCCGGGCAGGCCGTACTTGCCCTCGCGGATCTCGTAGGAGCGGAAGCGGAGGTCGCAGCCGAAGGTGCCGTCCGCGCCGCGGACCATGAGGAGCGGACTGCGCATGTCGCCCTCGCCCTGGAAGGGATACTCCTGCGGCAGGACGTCGAGCGAGTAGGTGCGGTCCGCCACGTCGTGCGGGCAGCCGCACATGCCGCTGCGGTCGGCGTAGGTGATGAGGTAGGACAGGTCCCCTGACGTTCGAGCGCCGTAGTAGAGGTGCAGGAGGTAGCCGTACTCGTCGACCTTCATCTGATAGGTCGTGCGCTCCGTCGAGAGCGTGAAGATGCGCCTGGAGGCATCGTACGTAAGGGGCATCGAGCTCCTCGCTTTCTCTCGTCTGCGAAAAATGCAATGGCGAATGTAGTGCATTTGGGGGCGCCCGGAACCCATCAAGCGACGGATTCCGGACGCCAGGGGGAATCTTTACAGATACCCTACATTTCCCAACGAGCTGTCTACTTCACAGCACCGTTGGTGACGCCGCCGATGATCTGCTTCTGCGCGATGATGTAGAAGATGATCATCGGGAGCATGGCGAGCAGGTAGGAGGCAAACGCCAGGTTGTAGTTCGTGGAGAACGCGGTCTGGAAGCTCATCTGCGCCAGCGGCAGGGTGTTGACGCCGGAGCCGCCCATGATGACGAGCGGGGTCATGACGTCGTTCCACACGGCCAGGCCGGTGATGACGGCGACGGTAGCGTGCATGGGCTTCATGAGCGGGAAGATGACCTTCCAGTAGGTCTTCCAGGTGGAGGCGCCATCGACGCGCGCGGCCTCCTCGAGGGCGGTGGGGATGTTCCTCAGGTAGCCGGTGTAGAGCATCATGTTCATCGGCATGTAGAAGACCACGTAGAGGATCATGACGCCGACCATGTTGTCGAGGTTGAGCATGGCCGTCTGCTTGACGAGCGGCATCATCAGGATGGCGAAGGGCACGTACATGCCGGCGATGATGAAGTAGTAGGACGCCTTGAAGAGCTTCTTGGAGTCCATGTTGCGCCCGATCGCGTAGGCGGCGAGGCTGTGCACCAGGATGGAGACCACGACGGCGACCACGGTGATGATCAGCGAGTTGAGGAACGTGTGGAAGAAGTCCGTGACCTGGATGGCCTGGATGAAGTTGTCGAGCTTCCACGTGCTCGGCAGCGACAGGATGCCCGCGATGTCGTTGGTCATCTCGGAGGGGTCCTTGAAGGCGATGACCACGGCCATGTAGAGCGGGAAGAGGACCGTGAGCGTGCCGATGATGAGCAGGATGGTGACGGGCCAGTTGACGCGCTCCTTCACCTTTCCAGGAACAGTGTTGTTAGCCATTAGAGCTGCTCCTCCTTACTGTTCAGGAACTTCGTCTGCGCGATGGAGACGACAGCGATGAGGATGAAGAAGATCACCGCGTTGGCGCACTGGAAGCCGAACTGACCGTTGTTGAGGCCGTTCTCGTAGATGAGGTACGAGATGGACTCGGTGGAGTTGGCGGGGCCGCCCGAGGTCATGGCCACGATCTGGTCGAAGACCATCAGCATGTCCTTCATGACCAGGACCATGTTCGTGGTGATGGACGGCATGATGAGCGGGAAGGTGAGGTAGCGGAACTTGTCCCAGCCCGTGGCGCCGTCGAGCGCGCCCGCCTCGTAGACGTCCTCGGGGACCGACGAGAGGCCGGTGATGTAGATGATCGTGGTCTGCGCACAGGCCTGCCACACGAGCACGATCACGATGGCCACCCACGCCCAGTCGGCGCTCGCGAGGATCGAGTCGGTGCCGGTCACCGCGGGCACGATGTAGGTGAAGAAGTAGGTGAACACGTAGCCGACGACCAGGGCGCCGAGGATGCGGGGCACGAAGTACAGGCCACGCAGGGCGCTCTTGAACTTGATCTTGCTCGAGAGGCCGATGGCCAGGATGAGCGAGACCACGTTCACCAGGATCGTGGAGACGACGGCGATCTTGAACGTGAACAGGTACGAGTTGCCCACGCGGGCGTCCTGGAACAGGTCGATGTAGTTCTGGAACCCGATGATCTCGAACGGGCCGTACCCCTTCGAGTTGGTGAAGCTGTAGAAGAAGCCCGTGATGAGCGGGATCGTGTTGAACGCGACGAACAGGATCAGAACAGGAATCAGAATCATGAGGAAGGTGCGGTTCCTGTCAGACCCCGCCTTGGACGTTGCAAGGCTTGCCATGTGCTTCCCTCCTTATCCCTGATTCGCTTCGTATTCCTGGACCTTGCGGATGACGCTCTTGTTGTAGCGCTGCCAGTCGGAGTCCCACTTGGCGAGGAACGCGTCGATGTCCTGATCGTTGATCAGGCCCTGAAGGACCGTGTCGCACGCCATCGCCGAGGGGTAGGAGTGGTCGGGGTAGTCGATCAGCTTGCCCTCGTCGATGAACTCCGTGATGTCGTCGAAGAGCGGGTCGAGCTTGAAGTCGCCGGTCGTGCAGGGGATGGCCTTCTGGTCGTCGATGTAGGCCTGCAGGTTCTCGGGGGTGTTCAGGAAGTCCACCACCTGGTAGATGGCATCCTTCTTGTCGGCCTTGGCCGTGCAGACGTCCCAGCAGAGGTCCACGCCGGAGACCACGATGCGGTCGGCGGGGTCGTCGGCGGCAGGCATCGCGAAGAGGCCGATGTTCATGTCGGGGTTGACCGAGAGGATCTGCGGGACGGCGAACGAGCCACAGGGGTACATCGCGGACTGGCCGCGCGCGAAGGCGGTGCAGGCGTCGTTGTAGCTGTAGGCCAGCGGGCCGGACTCGGCGTATTCGAGGAGCTTGAGGAGCTTCTCGGCGGGCTCGCGGTAGAGCTCGGTGAAGGTCGTCTCGCCCGCGTTGACCTGGCGGACGTGATCGGTCGGGACGAGCTGCACGAGCATGGAGTTCCACGGCGAGAGGATCGTCCAGGTGTCACGGTAGCCCAGGTAGAGCGGCAGCGTCTCGCCCTCGGCCTTGATTTCCTCGCACAGGTCGCAGAACTCGGTCCACGTCGTGGGGATCTGCCAGCCCTTCTCGGCGAACATGTCCTTGTTGTAGAGCATGCCGGCGGCGTTGGCGATGTAGGGGATGCCGTAGATGCCGTCCATCGGGATGTAGGTGATGCTCTTCATGATCTCCTTGTAGGCCTCGTTGACGTTGGCCATACCGGGGTAGTCGGAGACGTCGGCGAGCATCTCGGAGTCCACGAAGTCGGCATAGGTGGCGTCACCACCGATGGCGACGACCTCGGGGTAGTCCTCGCGGACGAAGCGCGTCTTCATGATCGTGACGGCGTCGTTGGGGCTCGTGAAGTTGAGGTAGACGTCGTCGCTCTGGGCGTTGAACTGCTCGGCGAGCGAGTTGAAGATCGTCACGGCCTCCTGCTTGTAGGAGACGAACTCCACCTCGGTCTTGCCGTCGGCGCGCTCCTGCTCGCAGCCCGTGAGCGCGAGGCCGGCGGCCGCGGCGGCGGAGAGCCCGAGGAAGGAGCGACGCGTCAGTGCTCTTCTCTGCATAAGGTGTGCCCTCCTTCCCTAGTGGGCGATGGCGAGCTCGGTCTGCTTGTCGAAGAGGTGGATCTTGTCCACGTCAACGGAGCAGTTGATCTTGTCGCCGGTGCGGACGGAGCTGGAGGCGGAGAGGTGCGCGGAGATCTGGCCGCCCTCGACGTCGGCGTAGATCATGGCCTCGGAGCCCAGCAGCTCGTAGACCGTGACCGTGGCCGGGAAGGTCTCGGAGAGGGTGCGGCCCTCGGCGTACTCGTGCTCCTCCACGACGTCCTCCGGGCGGATGCCCATGATGACGACCTTGCCCACGTAGCCGCCCTTCTTGAGGGCCTCGGCCTTGGGACCGGTGAGGGTGATGACGTTCTTGCCGAAGGTGAGCGTCACGCCGTCGCCCTTCTCGGCCACCGCGACGTCGATGAAGTTCATCTGCGGGGAGCCGATGAAGCCGGCGACGAAGAGGTTGCAGGGCTCGTTGTAGAGCTTGGTGGGGGTGTCCACCTGCTGCATGACGCCGTCCTTCATGACGACGATGCGGGTGCCGAGCGTCATGGCCTCGGTCTGGTCGTGCGTGACGTAGATGATCGTGGCGCCGAGGCGGTCGTGGAGCTTGGAGATCTCCGCGCGCATCTGGACGCGGAGCTTGGCGTCGAGGTTGGAGAGGGGCTCGTCCATCAGGTAGACCTTGGGGTTGCGGACGATGGCGCGGCCCATGGCGACGCGCTGGCGCTGGCCGCCGGAGAGGGCGGACGGCTTGCGGTCGAGGAGCTTCTCCAGGTCGAGGATGCGGGCGGCCTCGCGGACGGCCTTGTCGATCTCGTTGGCGTCGACCTTGCGGAGCTTGAGCGGGAACGCCATGTTCTCGTAGACCGTCATGTGCGGGTAGAGGGCGTAGGTCTGGAAGACCATCGCGATGTCGCGGTCCTTGGGCTCGACGTCGTTGACCACGCGGCCGTCGATCTTGAGGGTGCCGGAGGTGATGTCCTCGAGGCCGGCGATCATGCGCAGCGTCGTGGACTTGCCGCAGCCGGACGGGCCGACGAAGATGATGAACTCCTTGTCGGCAATCTCAAGGTTGAAGTCCTTCACTCCCTCATAGCCGTTGGGGTACTTCTTTCCTACGTGTTCGAGCGTGAGGCTTGCCATATGCGCAACCTTTCTCCCTGCCCGACCGACGTGCGCCCGTCGGCCGAGGCCCCACCTTACGTTGTCCTTAATATTAGGTTGTCACTTTTGCGCGATATTCTCTCTCTGAGGACATATCATATATCGCTATGCGCGTTATGGCTGGTAGACTGCCCGAGTTGTGCGTTTCACCGGATTTGCACATTCGCTGAACGGAGGCCATTTGGGGGCGAATGGTTTTTGTCGTTTATAAATACGCAGGTAGATTGCTTACTTGGGTTTCGGCGAGACGGGAATCGATTTCACATGGCTCGTCCCCAAATATCTCTTTATGCTTGATAATGACTTTTTCTATATATCGCCAACGCGATAAACTATACGAAATGCGACACGGGCTCCGCACTCCGGGCGCCCGACGACGGAAGGCGCGGCCATGCCCTCACACGAGCTCGAGTTCTCGACGTTCTCCCACGGCCACTACGTAGACCTCATGCCCTACCAGTACGGACGCGAGGCCTGCGAGGCCGGGCACGCCTTTGGCCCGGCGACGCGCAGCCACTTCCTGTTCCACTACATCATCTCGGGGCGCGGCCTGCTCATGACCACGGACGCGAAGGGCGTCAAGACCGACTACCGGCTCTCCGGCGGCGAGGGGTTCCTCATCTTCCCGGGCCAGGTGAACACCTACGTGGCCGACCTCGACGACCCGTGGGAGTACATCTGGGTCGAGTTCGACGGCATACGCGTGGCGGACGACCTCGAGGGCGCCGGGCTCACGACCTTCTCGCCCGTCTACCGCTCGCAGTCGAGCGAGCTGCGGGCCCTCATGGTCGAGGAGATGCGCTACCTGGTGTCCAACCGCAACGCGTCCGCCCTGCACCTCATCGGCCACACCTACCTCTTCCTCGACTACCTGCTGCGCTCCGTGGCGCACCCCGACGAGCAGCCGACGAGCCGCCTGCAGAGCTTCTACATCAGCGAGGCGATCGACTTCGTGAAGGAGAACTACCAGGCGGACATCACGGTGGAGGACATCGCCAGGCGGACCGGGCTCAACCGGAGCTACTTCGGCAAGGTCTTCAAGTCCGCCACGGGCAAGTCCCCGCAGCAGTATCTGATCGGCTACCGCATGGGCAAGGCCGCCGAGCTGCTCAAGCTCACCGGCCTGCCCGTCGCCGAGGTGGGGCGTGCCGTGGGCTACCCCAACCAGCTGCACTTCTCGCGCGCCTTCAAGGGAACCTACGGGGTCTCGCCGCGCGAGTGGCGCCGCGAGAACGCCGCCGTGTGAGGGGGGTGGCTGCGAGTAGTGCTGCGAGTGCCGGCGCTACTCCAGGTAGCGGGCGCGCAGGGTGGCGAGGTCGGCGTCCGTGAGGCCGAGCGCCCCGCGCACATAGTCCTCGACGCCGCCGTACTCGCGCGTGACGGCGGCTACCGCCGCGCGGATGAAGCGCAGATTGGCGGCCGTGCGCTCGCTGAACGGGTCGTCCGTGTAGCGGTTGGTGGCCAGGTAGTCCTGCTCCATGAGATCCATCGGCACGCCGAGGACGGACTCGACGAGCATGCTCGCCATGCCGCAGCGGTCGCGCCCGAAGTGGCAGTGCCAGAGGACGGAGCCGCTCTCGGTGGCGAGAATCGTCTCAAAGAGGGCGCGGTAGGCCGCGACGCCCGAGACGCCGAGCAGGATGTGCGGGTAGACGAGCTCCATGAAGCGGGCCGGGTCCTCGTCGCTCTCGCGCGCCTCCATGAGCCGCGCGCGGGCCTCGGCGTTCTGCGAGATGCCCTCGACCGTGCCCTTGAGCACGTCCGCGTGCAGGTAGCGCGTGCCCGGCAGACGGTCCATCGGGTCAGGGTACTCCGCGAGCTCGTCCTCCCCGCGCAGGTCCACGACGGCGCGCAGGTGGTAGTCCTCGGCCAGGCACCGCAGGTCGGAGGCGGTGGCAAAGTAGAGCGTGCCCGAGCGCAAAAGCAGGCCCGTGCGGACGCGACGGCCGTCCGCGGTGGGAAGACCGCCCAGGTCGCGCGTGTTGGCCAGGCCCTCGAAGCTGATGCGCCCGTGCTCGGCGCGCGTGTCGGTGAGCTGCATGTCTTCCTTTCGCAACGGCCTACTCCGCCGGAAGCTGGCCGGTCTCGAGGATGTGGTCGAGGGCGGACTCGTCGAGGACGGGGACGCCGAGGCTCTGGGCCTTAGTGAGCTTGGAGCCCGCCGCCGCGCCCGCGACGACGTAGCTCGTCTTCTTGGAGACCGAGCCCGTGACCTTGGCGCCGAGGGCCTGAAGGGCCGCCTTGGCCTCGTCGCGCGTGCGGCGCTCGAGCGTGCCCGTGAGCACGAAGGTGAGCCCGGCGAGCGTCTGCGGGCGTTCGGGCTCCGCACGCTCCTCCTCGAGCACGACGCCCGCCTCGCGCAGGCGCTCCACGACCGCCACGTTCTTCTCGACCGCGAAGAACCCGCGCACGCTGGCCGCGATCTTGGGGCCGATGCCGTCCACCTGGGCGATGTCCTCCTCGGTGGCGGCGGCGAGGGCCTGCATGCTGCCGAAGTGCGCGGCGAGCTGGCGGGCCACCGTGGCGCCCACGTGGCGGATGCCCAGGCCAAAGAGGACACGCGCGAGGCCGCGACCCTTGGACTCCACAACCTGCGCCATGATCTTGGCCGCGATGACAGGGCCGACGACGATGTCCTCGCCGTCCACGGTCTGACGGCCGGTGAGCACCTCCGCGAGGTCCGCCTCGGTGAGGCGGTCGTAGAAGTCCGCCACGTCCGCGAGCAGGCCCTGGGCGACCATGCGGGCCACGAGCTCGTCGCCGAGGCCGTCGATGTCCATGGCGCCGCGGCTGCCCCAGTGGATGAGGCGCTCGGTGGCCTGCGCCGGGCAGTCGATGGAGACGCAGCGGTAGGCGACCTCGCCCTCCTCGCGCACGACGGGGCTGCCGCAGGAGGGGCAGGTCTCGGGCATGCGGAACTCGGGTGCACCGGCCGGGCGGAGCTCCAGCACGGGGCCCACGACCTCGGGGATGACGTCGCCGGCCTTGTGGACCACGATCGTGTCCCCCACGCGGACGTTCTTGCGGGCGATCTCGTCCACGTTGTGCAGGGTCGCGCGCGCGATCGTGGAACCGGCGACGGTCACGGGGTCAAACTCGGCCACCGGCGTGAGCACACCCGTTCGGCCCACCTGCACGCGAATCTCTCGCAGGACGGTGCGCTTCTCCTCCGGCGGGAACTTGAACGCGATGGCCCAGCGCGGGGCGCGCGCCGTGAAGCCGAGCGCCTCCTGGGATGCGAAGGAGTCCACCTTCACGACCACGCCGTCGATGTCGTAGTCCAGGTCATCGCGGTGCGCGAGGGCGCGCTCGCAGTAGGCGTGGACCTCGGCGGCAGAGGTGCAACGGGCGGCGTGGTCGTTCACGGAGAAGCCGCAGTCGCGCAGCCACTGGAGGAAGTCCCACTGGGTGTGGACGTCGATCGGGGCCTCATCGGCCACGGCATAGATGAAGGTCTCCAGGTCGCGATGGGCCGTGACCTTGGGATCCTTCTGCCGGAGACTGCCGGCGGCGGCGTTTCTCGGGTTGGCGAAGGGCGCGGTACCGGCGGCGTCGGCGTCCTCGTTCAGGCGCTGGAAGGAGTGGCGCGGCATATAGACCTCGCCGCGGACCTCCACGGAACGACCGAGGCCGCCGTCGGCGAGGCGCGCGAGACCCGCCGGCGCGAGGGCACGGGGGACGTCGCGCACTGTGAGAACGTTGGCGGTCACGTTCTCCCCGGTCGTGCCGTCACCGCGCGTTGCGGCACGCACGAACTGCGCATCCGTGTACGTGAGCGCGACGCCCAGGCCGTCGATCTTGAGCTCGCAGGTGTAGGCAACCGGGTGCTCCGGCGTGGCGCCGAGGGCCTCGTCCGTGCGGGCGAGCCACTCGTCCAGCTCGGCGAGGTCCATCGCGTCGTCCATCGAGTACATGCGCGCGGCGTGCGTCACGGGCTCGAACTGCTCGGACACGTAGCCACCCACGCGCTGGGTGTAGGACTCAGGCGTGACGAGCTCGGGGTGCGCCGCCTCCAGGGCGAGCAGCTCCTGCAGCAGGCGATCGAACGCGGCGTCCGTCATCTCAGGGTCGTCGAGCGCGTAGTAGGCATAGGCGGCGTGCGCGAGGATGCGGTTGAGCTCCGCGTGGCGGGCGCGCGGGGACTGCACGGCGGGCGCGGTCGCGGGCGCCTCGCCAAAGAGCGACATCTGGGCCTGCGCGTTCTGCTTGTCTGACATGGGCGCTCCTTGCGGGTCGCGGATTTCTCGGCCCTCAATGGTAGCGCATGGGGCCGTCACGAAGATCGCCTGCAGGCGCCGACGATGACAGCGGAGATGCAAAACGGGCTCTCGTGTGATGAAGCGGCGCTTCGGCGCGCAAAACGGCCTCTCGTGTGATGCCTTTTCTTGCCTTGACGGCCGTTTCTGAGCGCTCGTTTCGCAAAAGCGCAGGTAAGAAAATCAGAAGTAAAACCATATCCCGGATTGGGACGAAAAAGTCATCACACGAACGACCGTTTTGCATCTCAAGGTCCCGTTTCATCACACGAGAGCCCGTTTTGCAGCGCCTTGCGGCGGCGACGCGGCTGTGGTGCCTCAGCCCGCGCGACGTGCGAGCCTGGCGAGGGAGCGGCCTCCGAGCACGAGCTGGAACAGGAGCAGCACGGCAGCCGCGAGCCAGAGCGCGTCGTAGCCGCCGAGCGCGACGAGCTGGCCGCCGATCGCGGAGCCCACGCCGCCGCCGGCGAAGACGCCGAGGCCGATGAGGCCGGTGCAGAGCCCGGTCTGCTCGGGGTCGGCGTCCATGGAGAGCGAGACGAGGGTGGGCTGCGTGAGGATGTAGCCAAAGCCGAGCGCCCCGGCGGCGAGCAGGGCCGGCTGCCAGGCGCCCGTCGCCGTGACCGCCACGAGCGACGCGATGGCGACGAGCCCGGACGCCTCGCCCACGTAGATCACACCGCGCGGGCCGCGCGCCGCGCCGATACGACCGGAGACCGTGCCGCCCACGAGGCACATCACGCCGTAGAGCATCATGATGAGCCCGGCCTGCGTGGAGCCCAGGCCGCAGCGCTCGGAGAGGAACGTCCCCATGAAGCCGTAGACGCCCAGGAAGACGAGGCCGGTCGTGCACGCCACGAAGAAGATCACCCGATGGCTGCCAAAGAAGATGCGCGCGGCCCGGACAAAGAAGTTGCCCCGGGGAGCGGGCGCAGGCGTGGCGTCCGGCTGAGCCGCCTGAGCATCCGCGCGCGGAAGCCGCCAGAGCAGCGCCAGCGCCACCAGCGCGAGCACGCCGAAACAGGCAAACGCCGCACGCCAGCTCATGAGGTCGGTGATGATGCCGCCGAGGCCCGAGGAGAGCCCCTGCCCCGTGAAGGTGATGCCCATGAGGACACCCACCGCCGCGCCCCGGCGCTCCGGGCCCACCACGTCGCCGACGTGCGCCTGCGACACGGCGATGATGCCCGCCGCGAAGCAGCCCGTCACCACGCGCGCGGCCACGAGCAGCGGCAGCGTGGGCGCCACGGCACAGAGGAACGTCCCCGCCGCGAGCCCGGCCACGATTACGTGGAGGACGCGCAGCCGCCCGAAGCGGTCGCCGAGCGTACCGCAGACCGGCTGGAGCAGGCCGTACGGCACGAGGTAGGCGGTGAGCACGATCGTCGCCGCCGAGGCCGCCACGCCGAGCACGCTCGCGATGGCGGGCAGCGCCGGCGAGACGAACCAGTTGTCGGCGGCGGACACGAGTCCGCAGAAGCCCAGCGTGTAGACCACGCGGCGCTGCGCGGGCGTGAGCTGACCCATGGGTGTTCCCTTCATCCTGTAGTGCCGAACAATTGTAGTCCGGCCCATCCCACGACGCGCATGTGGCCGGGCGCGCGGGGGGGGTCTCGACTCCTTTGACGCCGCTCGCATCGTCGGGGAGAGCATCGCCGGACCGGCGAGACGTCACCGCGTGCAACCGATTTGTCAGGCAACGAAACGCCCCCGGCTCCGTGAGGAACCGGGAGCGCTCACGCCGTTTGGCGAGAAGGGCGAACTTTCAAGCTCGTCGACTAGTGACGACGCTTCAGGAACGCGCCGAGGCCGGCGATCGCGGCGCCGAGGCCGGCGATGCCGGAGACCGCGACGGTCGGGTCGGAGGTCTGGGGCATGGCGGGCTCGTCGGCGTTGGTGCCGGAGGTCGCGGCGCCGCCGGCCGGCGTGGTCGGCGTCTCGGTGCCGTCAGTGACACCCGAGTCGTCGGAGCCGTTCTTGACCCAACCACCATAGAGGGTGATGTCCTCGGTCACCGGAGTGGAGAAGTCGTACTTGGTGGTGAACTCGCTGTCGGTGAACCAGTCGACGAAGGTCCAGCCATCATAGGTCGGTTCGTCCGGACGGGCGACGGACTCTCCGTCCTTGACCTCGACAACCGCATCGGTGGTTCCGTCGAGACCATCAACGAAGGTCACCTTGTGGGTCGCGGCCTCGGGCTCGGCGACGAACTGCGCCACGAAGTAGGTGTCCTCGGTCCACGCGGTGGAGGCGATGGCGCCGGA
>NZ_JACJJK010000131.1 GCF_016899935.1 Olsenella uli | reverse complement strand
GTTCCAACCCTTTCCAATTGAATTCATACGACAGATTCAGTGAAGATAACGTAATATAATTCTGTTGTTCGATAAAACGGGAAGTGGGCATCGTCGCAGTAGTATTCGTAATTGCTTTATATTTGGCTATATCACCGACATTTTTCCAACGATCGTACAACACCCGCCTGTCTGCATTTTTAAGCGGATCGACATTTTCCACTTTATCTACCAAGGTCTTATTGTAGAT
>NZ_JACJJK010000130.1 GCF_016899935.1 Olsenella uli | reverse complement strand
CTATAATCTAACATATTTTTACAAAGTGTTACACCAGCAGCTTCCATTTGTGGTCCACCAAAACCGAATAAATATGTATTCGGTGCTATTTCCTTTATTGCCTTCGCTAAGTTAGCACCGTGCATATCACCCGATGTTTCTCCAGCGGAAAACATTATTTTATACATAAAATCCTCCAACCTATATCAAGCAGAAAAAGACGCGATGATAACATTAAAAAATGTATCTC
>NZ_JACJJK010000129.1 GCF_016899935.1 Olsenella uli | reverse complement strand
AAAAGACTGTGACCCGACTGCTTTTGTCTCGCAAAGTGCAGTAATTGGCGTATACGGAGAAGGCTTTGATCATATAAAAGTTAAATAAATTATCATTCTAATACCCTCAAAACATGAAGTTAAGACTATCTGACACCTTAAATAGCCTTATGTTGGGTGGCCTCCTGATGGCATCCACCTTTGCTTCGGCCGGCAACAAACCGACGAAACCTTACTGGCAGGACGTACAG
>NZ_JACJJK010000128.1 GCF_016899935.1 Olsenella uli | reverse complement strand
ACCCTGAGTCGACGAGCGTTGCTCAGGAAACCTTAGGCTTTCGGTGGAACAGATTCTCACTGTTCTTTTCGCTACTCATACCGGCATTCTCTCTTGTGTATCCTCCAGCGCTCCTTACGGTACACCTTCAGTCGAATACACAACGCTCCCCTACCCAGAATTATTCATCCTGCCACGACTTCGGTTCTGTACTTGAGCCCCGGACATCTTCGGCGCAAGGCCTCTCGACC
>NZ_JACJJK010000127.1 GCF_016899935.1 Olsenella uli | reverse complement strand
ATGTCAATGCTTATCCAATTTTACAAAAATATGGTTTTACTGGCACGATTTTTGTCATAACGGATTTTGTAAGTGCACAGCCAAATTATTTGACTTGGGACCAGATTAAAGAAATGAAAGCTCATGGCATGGATTTTCAGTCACATACAGCAACTCATCAATCAATGACAGGACTTAGTGAAGATCAACTTCGTACAGAACTTGTCAAATCTAAGCAGACACTCGACCAA
>NZ_JACJJK010000126.1 GCF_016899935.1 Olsenella uli | reverse complement strand
GAGTAATCCTATTGTCCGCACTAGCTGCATACGCTATTGAAGGGTTAGCCGTCTTTGATAACCTTTTCACGTATATTCCGCTCGCTGCAATCCTCGCTATGGCGCACACGGTCTCAATGCGTGAGAGTAAAGCCTTGGAAAAGATGCCGGAAGTAGGAGAGACAACGCTTCTTACTGCCGTTGCTCCGCTAGCTGCTGTAGTCCTCATACTTTCTGTGTGGCTGATTAAT
>NZ_JACJJK010000125.1 GCF_016899935.1 Olsenella uli | reverse complement strand
GAATTACCTCAGCAGTGTGCTGCTGCCGTTTTTCGTGGCATGGCTACTGGCTTACATGATATACCCAATCGTGAAATTTGTGCAATACAAGATGCACGTACCCACAAGGGTGCTGTCGATCATAATCTCAATTGTCTTTATCGTTGCCGTAATAGGTGGTATCTTTTACCTAATTGTGCCGCCAATGATTGAACAGTTTGACAAGCTAAGCGAGGTAATATCCCGATACC
>NZ_JACJJK010000124.1 GCF_016899935.1 Olsenella uli | reverse complement strand
ATCTATTACTTCTCTTGATTTACCTTTTGTATAAGAATTTGCCTTATCTAACATATGGTAAGCAATAGCACTTTTAACTAATTGTCCTTCGGGTGAATCTATTGTTACACCTTTGCCATGTTGATTTAAAATTTCTTTTGTTTGTGCATCAATAGCACCCATCAATGGAGTACCATCTAATTTTGTCATTATATCTTGTGGAACTACTCTGCGCTGTTGTCCTGTTTCAT
>NZ_JACJJK010000123.1 GCF_016899935.1 Olsenella uli | reverse complement strand
ATTTAATATTTGCTGCATAAAATTGGATAAAAAACGTTGTTCATGTTCTGCTTGAGTATTTTTTTCTTTATAAATCTGTTGAAATATCAGCTGTGATATTTCTGAAAATGAATAGAAATACGGTAGTTCAATGATTGGAAAGTCAAGTTTCTTGGCTTCATCAATCATAGCTTCAGGAATTTGACGAAAAAAGCGTTTTGTTTTTATTGCCAGTGCAGTACAGCCAATATC
>NZ_JACJJK010000012.1 GCF_016899935.1 Olsenella uli | reverse complement strand
AGATGTGTATAAGAGACAGGTGCCGGGGCCGGGGCCGCCGCGCGCGAGATCGCCTGGTTGGCGAGGCTCGACTCGACGTAGACGACCTGACGTGGGCCGAACGCCATGGCCACGACCGGGTCCACGCTCGACCGCACGTCGGCACGCTCGAGCATCTTGGCCGCGAAGTGCGAGCCCTTGGGCAGCGACACCGTGAGCCGCGTGCCGTCGTCGGAGACCGCCGTCGAGGAGAGCAGCAGCGAGCCCTTTGCCGGCACCTGCTTCACGAGCTGGTCGACGACCTGCTTCCAGGTGCGCTGCAGGTCGCCGTTGGTGCGGCCCGGGGTCGTGGCGCGCGCGGGCTCCACGGGTTTCTCGGCAGGCATCTCCGGTTTGGGCTCGCGCCTTGGCTCCGGGGCCGGCGCCGGCGCGGGCACGCTTTGCGCGACCACGCTCTGAGCCGCCGGGGGTTCCGCATCGGGCGCGGGCGTCGCGGGCTGGGGCGCCGGCGCCGTCGCAGCCGGCCGGGCGCCGGGGGCGGACAGGATCGCGACCTGCCGCTCGAGGTCCGCGACGCGCTCGGCGAGCGCCTCGAGGGTGAGGTCGGCCTCCGGCCGGGCGACGCGCGTGAGGGCGATCTCCAGAACGAGGCGCTGGTTGGTGGCCGTGCGCATCTCGCTCGAGGCGTCCCCGAGGATGGTGAGCACGCGCGCCACGCGGTCCGCCGAGCCAAAGGCGGCGGCCTCCACGCGCAGGGCCTCGAGCTCCTCCCCACTCGCGGAGACCACGTCGACCGCGCTCGGGACGGTGGCGACGACGTAGACGTCGCGCAGGTGCGCGGCCAGCTCGCGCGTGAAGCGCAGCAGGTCGCGGCCCGCGTCGGCCAGCGTGGCGACCTCGCCGAAGAGCTGGGGGACGTCGCGGCGCGCCATCGCGCGGGCGACCTTGCCCAGCACCGAGCCCGAGACCTCGCCGAGCAGGTCCTGCGCGGCCTCCAGGCTCACGTGCCCCGCGCCGAAGACGGAGAGCTGCTCGAGCGAGGTCAGCGCGTCGCGCATGCCGCCGCGCGCGTGGCGCACCACGAGCTCGAGCGCCGCCTCGTCGTAGGTGAAGCCCTCCTGCGCGCACACGTAGGCGAGGTGCGCCTGCATCTCGTCGTTGCCGATCGCGTGGAAGTCGAAGCGCTGCACGCGGGAGAGGATCGTGGCCAGGATCTTCTGCGGGTCCGTGGTGCACATCACAAAGACGACGTGCTCGGGCGGCTCCTCGAGCGTCTTGAGCAGCGCGTTAAACGCCGCCGGCGTGAGCATGTGGACCTCGTCGATGATGTAGACCTTGGCGCGGCCCATGACCGGCGCGTAGCCCACGCGTCCGATGATCTCCTCGCGGACGTTGTCGACGCCGGTGCGCGAGGCCGCGTCCAGCTCGATCACGTCCGGGTGCTCGCCGGCCGCAATCAGGCGGCACTGCTCACAGCTGCCGTCGGGCAGCGCGGCCGGGCCCCTCTCGCACATGAGCGCCTTGGCCAGGATGCGCGCCATGGTGGTCTTGCCCGTGCCGCGCGGGCCGCAGAAGAGGTAGGCGTGGCTGGTGCGCCCCTCGAGCACGGCGCGCTTGAGGGTCTCGACCACGTGCGACTGACCCACGACCTGCTCAAAGGTCTGCGGGCGATACTTGGTGTAGAGCGATTCCATGCGGCCTCCGGGCACGTTGCTTCCGAGGTTCCAGTATACCCGCGGCGGTGTCGGGAGGGCTCGGTCCGCTGGTTCTTCTCGGCGTGAGGCGGGGAGAACAAATAGCATACACTGGCGCTCTCAACCTGAAAGTTCTTCTCGGTTTATGCGATTTTCTCGGCGCTCAGTGTATGGTAATGGATGTGGAAAAGGGACTGTCCCTTTTCCACGTCAGCTGCGGGGACGGAACCAGGCGAGAAGGGCGTCCGCCTCGGCGGCCGGGAGGTCGCGCAGGTCGAGACCGTCCGTCCCGCCCGAGGCCGTGCGCACGGAGAGGCTCGCCACGCCCGCGCGGCGCTGGAAGGGGCTCTGCGAGACCCGCATCCGCTGCAGGCGGGCGCGCGGCGCGATCGCAGTCCGGCGCGTGAGGCCACCGGAGACCAGCACCAGCTCGCGGGCCGTGTGGCCGTAGCGCGCCCCGCGCCAGGCCAGAATCGCGTCCGCCACGAGGCCCGCCAGGAGCGCCACGCTCAGCGCGACGGCGGCGGCAAGCAGCGGCTCCAGCAGCCAGCCCGCGCCCGCGAGCAGACCGGAGAAGCCCGCCAGCCACTGCGCCCCAAGAAAGATCGCCGTCGCGAACGGCCACCAGAGCGCGGCGCGCACCACGGCGCGCCGGAGCGCGACCGGCCCCAGGCGTCGCAGCTCCGCGCCGCCCAGCACGCCGGCGTAGGTCGGCAGGACCTCGGCGAGAAACGCGTCAAGCTCGTCCAGGCGCACGAAGGGGTGGAGCAGCACGCTGCCGGAGGGCTCACCGCCCGCCTCGCCCGGCTCGGCGACCACCCACGCGCTCACCTCCGCGTAGCCGATGGCCCGGCGCACGACGCCCTGCGTCACGGTCAGGTACTGGACGCGTCCGGCCGCGAGCGTTCGCGACGAGCGGGAGAGCAGGCCGTGCTCCACGACCACGCGGTCGGCGTAGCGCTCCACGCGGTAGCCGGCGTAGCGCACGAGGTTGGTCGCGAACGAGACGGCCGCGCCCAGCACGACGACGGCCAGCACGAAGGCCGCGACCGCCGGGACGAGCGCGGGCGTCAGCGCGGCCATGAGCTGACCGCCCGTGCCCGCGAGGTCGAGCAGGCCCCACTCGATGAGCTGGTTCAGGCCGTTCACGAGCAGGATCACGAGGGCGACGGCCTGGCTCGCCACGCTCATCCTGGAGGCGGCCGCGAGCGCGAGCCGGCGCCCCGTGAGCGTGAACGTGGCGAGTGGGCGATCTTGAGCGGCGGGCTCGGCGACGGCGTCTGCGGACGCGCCGTCCTTCTCGCCCGCCGGCGCCTCGGCCGCGCGCTTGCGGCGGAAGAGCTCCGCGCGCAGGGCCTCGGCCTCGCCGGCGCGCAGGCCCCGCACCTTGGAGGCATCGCCCTCGGAGGTGGCCGCGCCGGTGTCCAGGTCCAGCGTCACGAGCCCGACGAGGCGCTCGAGCAGGGCGGAGTTCATCGAGACGGTGTGGACGTGCTCGTAGGGGATCGTGAGGCGACGGCGGTTGATCAGGCCCCGGCGCAGGACGAGGCCGTCGGCCGTGAGCTCCCACGTGCGGGCCCGCCAGGAGAGATAGCTGGCGAGCAGGCACGCCGCAAAGATCACGACGGCGGAGACGGCGAGCGTGGGCAGCGTGCCGAGGTCCCCCGCGAAGAAGTCCCCGGCCAGGCCGAACGCCACGAGCGCCACCAGGCCGGAGGCCATCTTGAGTGCCTCGGCGAGCACGGAGAGGGGGTTCGCGCGGCGCGGGCCGGCCAGCGCGGCGGGCGTCGCGTCGTCGGCGCGCTCGAAGAGCGAACGCCCCGGGACGGTCAGGCGCTCGAGGTCGCGCTCGAGGTCGGCGAGGTCCGCGCCGCCGCCGGACGGGGCCGGGGGCCGACCGTCCTTCTCGCCCGGCGCGCCGCTCACACGTCCTCCTTGGCGAGGCGCGCGAGCTCGGCCACGCGGTCGCGCAGCGCGGCGGCCTCGTTCTCGGCGAGGCCCGGGATGTCGAAGCTCTCCCCCGCCGTGGAGACGGTCACGCTGGCCAGGCCGTGCGCGCGCAGGATCGGGCCCTGCTTGGTCTGGACGTGCTGGACGCGCACGAGCGGCACCAGCACGCGCTTCTTCACAAAGACGCCATGATAGAGGTCCACGTCGGTCGGCGTGACGTCGTAGCGCCAGGTGGCCATCTCCACGCGCGGCGAGACCAGCAGGTCGCCCACGCAAACGGCCTCCACGACGCCGGCCACGAGCCAGACCCAGAAGACGTCGCCGCCCAGATGGCGCACGATCGCCCAGGCCACGACGGCGGCGACCGCCACGCAGACGATGCCGATCGCGTCGGAGACGTACCACACGCGCAGCATGCGCGGGTCGAGGCGGTGCGAGGGCAGGTCGCTCACGGCGGCTCCTTCGGTCGCGGGTCCGCGCCATTATCGCACGGACGCCCCCCCCCGAGCGCAAGCGCGGGCGACGTGGCTCTTCTCGCCGGGTTCGCGTTCTTCTCGCCGTGCACGACGATAGCATGCACTAGACAGCCACATACGGGCCTGAACACGGCAAAACACCAGTTGGTGAAATTCTTTCAGGTAGCCAATGTATGCTATTTGCCGCCAAGCGAGAAAAACGTCCGCCCGCTCCATCTGGGCCAATGGCGAGACCCCGCGCAAGACCGGCGGGCGCGGCACACAAAAAGCGCGCTCGGTGGGAACGGGTGCCCGCGAGAGGCCCCTTATGGCTGCTGCCTCCCGGCCCTGACCAGGTTCGAGGTGTCACGTCACCCGAACCCACCGAACGCGCTCGCGGAACACTCTAGCAAAGTCGCCGTCCGCGCGCCACGCACGCGCTACCCTTGTCCAAACGTCGCTCACAAGGAGGTCGTCATGATCAACCGGTTCTGCAGGCAGCCGCTCTGGGAATGCAACGACGAGCTCGTGCGCGTGGCGCAGGGCGCCCGGCCCGCCGACCTCGTGATCCGCCACGCCAACCTCGTGAGCGTGACCACCCACGAGGTCCTGCCGGACACCGACATCGCCGTGGCCTGCGGCCGCGTGGCCTACCTGGGCCTGGGCGAGCACACGGCCGAGCACTGCGTCGGGCCGGACACGCTCGTGGTGGACGCGACCGGGCTCTACGCTGTCCCCGGCCTCATGGACAGCCACATCCACGTGGAGAGCGCGATGGTCGGCGTGGCCGAGTACGCGCGCGCCGTGGTCCCGCACGGCACCACGGGCATCTTCTGCGATCCGCACGAGGTGGGCAACGTGGCCGGCATGCCCGGCGTGCGCGCGATGTTCGAGGACGCGCGGCGCGTGCCGCTCAAGGCCATGATGACGCCGCCCTCCTGCGTGCCGGCCGTGCGCGACGTGGAGGACACCGGCGCCGAGGTCACGGCGGCGGACATCGCGGACAGCATGACCTGGGACGACGTGGTGGCGCTCGGCGAGATGATGAACTTCCCGGGCATCTTGGGCGGCGAGAAAAACGCCCTGGACGAGGTGCGCGAGACGCTGCGCGCCGACCGCGTGGTGACGGGCCACTTCCCCTCGCCGGACCGCGACCGCGCGCTCAACGCCTACGTGGCGGCCGGGGTCTCGTCCTGCCACGAGTCCGGCAGCTTCGACGAGGTGCTGGCGAAGCTCCGCCTGGGCATGTGGGTCCAGCTGCGCCAGGGCTCGGCGTGGCTGAACCTCCCCGGCTACCTGCCGCAGCTCGTGGCGAGCGGCGTGGACCTGCGGCACTGCCTGCTCTGCTCGGACGACAACCACCCGCACACGCTCGTGGACGAGGGCCACATGGACCGCATCCTGCGCACGTGCGTGGAGCTGGGGCTGGACCCGGTGACCGCGCTCCAGATGGCCACGATCAACTGCGCGGAGTACTTTGGCCTTGGGCACGACCTGGGCTCCGTCACGCCGGGCAAGTGCGCGGACATCGTGCTGCTGGACGACCTGGAGGGCTTCTTCGCGCGCAAGGTCTTCATCGACGGCGCGCTCGTGGCCGAGGACGGACGCGCGCTCTTTGACGTTGAGCCCTACGCGTGGCCGGACTGGATGACGCACACGATGAACCTGGGGCTCACGCCCACGGCGGAGACCTTCCGCATCCCCGTTGACCTGCCGGACGGCACGGCCCGCGTGCGCGCGATGGCCATCGAGCCCGGCGACACGATCACGCACGACGTGGTGGTTGAGGTGCCGGTTGCGGGCGGCACGCTCCAGGCCGATCCGGCGCACGACGTGCTCAAGGTGGCCGTCTTTGACCGGCATCACGGCGCGGTGGGCACGCATGCCTTTGGCTTCGTGACCGGCTTCGGGATCCACGGCGCGCTCGCGCAGACCGTCTCCCACGACGCGCACAACCTGCTCGTGATGGGCGACAACGACGAGGACATGGCGCTGGCGGCGCGCACGCTCGCCGAGTGCGGCGGCGGCGAGGTGGCCGTGGCCGACGGCGAGGTGCTCGCGCTCGTGGAGCTGCCCGTCTGCGGCCTCATGAGCACGGAGCGCGTGGAGGTCGTGGCGGAGAAGGTCGCGCGGGCGAGAAGCGCCTGGGAGCGGATGGGCTGCACGATGCCCTCGCCGTTCATGACGATGGGCGTGATGTCGCTCGCGTGCGTGCCGGAGCTGCGCCTCACCAACCGCGGCTACGTGAACTGCCTCACCTTCGAGATGGAGCCGCTCCTCGCCTAAAAGGGGTCTGACCCCTTTTAGGCAAGTTTTGAGGTGAGGAAGCGGCCGAGGTCGCGGAAGCGGTTCTCGCTCATGGCCGAGCGGGGCACGTAGACGTAGCGCCGCTGACCGAAGCCCGCCACCACGCAGTCGCCGTTCTGGCGAACGAAGCGCAGGTCGGAGTAGTCGAGGTCGAGCAGGGGGCCCGCCTCGTTCTCCACGTGCACGCCGCCCTCGCACACCGCGACGTGGCGCTGCTCGCCGGACGCGACGGGCGCGAGCACGGTCCGGCGCGCGTAGGCGAGCTGCAGGCGGTCCCAGCGGGTGGTGCCGTAGACCAGGACGAGCGAGACCAGGAAGAGCACGATCACGAACGGCGTGGCCTCGTTGTCGACGAGCAGCGACACGAGCATGAGGAGCAGCGAGACGAAGGACGCCGCCGTGAGCCCGGTCTTGAGGCGCTGCCCGAGCGTCTCGGAGGCGCGGGCGAGCGCGAGCTCGTTGCACTCGTAGGTCGCCGAGAAGAGCACGCCCTCGTACTTCTTGTCGTCAAAGCGCGGCTGCGCGGCGTCCTTGCGCGCGGCGGCGCGGGTGTTCCTCTTGGCCATGTTGCTCCTTCGTCGTATCCGTCCGACACATCCTAGCGCATGTGGAGGACTTGTCGGCGAGATGTGCTCGGGCGGTGAAAGCGACCGTTCGCCGGAGCCGTGCCGTTGGGGACGCCGCGATGGGGAATGATACTCGTGCGCAGGGGGCGCGCGCCCGACGAGAACCGATCGCGTGCGTGCGCACTGTAGAGCTTTCAAGCTTGGCAGCTGCCGAAGTGGAGGCCCGCCGGGACTGGTCCCGGGGGCCTCCGTCCATTTGGGGCGACCGGCGCCCCGAGGTTCTTGTCGGCCTGCTAGCTTTTGTCGCCCTAGGCCTCGCCCCAGACGACCGCCTCGAAGGGCCGCAGCGTGCCCGCAGCAGGCACGTCGTCATAGGTGCCGAGAAGAACCGGCAGCCCGTCGACGCCCAGGTCCGCGAGCTCACAGGGCGCGTCGTCGAAGGAGCACGCGACCACGAGGCGCTTCTCCCCCAGCGTGCGCTCGAAGGCGATGACCTTGGGCGCCGCCGCGCCGGCGTCGAGGAAGCGCACGGCGCCCTCGGCCACCACGTCGGAGCCGTGCCGCAGCGCCACGAGCGTGCGGTAGAACTCGAAGATCGACCCCTCGACGCCCACCTCCGCCTCGGCGTTGACCTGCTCGTGGTTGGCCGGGATGGAAAGCCACGGCGTGCCCGTGGTGAAGCCGGCGTCCGGCGCGGCCGTCCACTGCATGGGCGTGCGGCCGTTGTCGCGCGAGCGCTCGTTCACCACGTGGAGCGCCTCCTCGGGCGTGGCGCCGCGCTCGAGCAGCATGCGGTAGGCGTTCTTGCTCTCCACGTCGTCGAACTGCTCGATGGAGTCGTAGCCGGCGTTGGTCATGCCCAGCTCGTCGCCCTCGAAGACGTACAGCGTGCCCTTCATGAGGAAGCTCATCGTGGCGAGCATCTTGCCCACGTGCTCCCAGCTGCCGCCGCGCTCGCCCACGCCCGCGCGCCCGCCGAAGCGCGTGATGGCGCGCGGCTGGTCGTGGTTGTCCCAGAAGAGCGCGTTCCAGCCGCCGCCGGCCTGCATGCCCTCCTGCCACGTGCGCAGGATGTCGCGCAGGCTGGCGATGTCGGGATCGGCGAGCGCCCACTTGTCGCCGCCGGCGTAGTCCACCTTGAGGTGGTGGAAGCTGAAGCTCATCGAGAGCTCGTGGTCCTCGGGGCGCGTGTAGCGGATGCAGTTCTCCAGGTTGGTCGAGGCCATCTCGCCCACCGTGACCATGCCGTCGATGCCGGCGCGCTCCACGAGCTCCTGCAGGTACTCGTGGACGTGCGGGCCGTCGGCCACCAGCGCGCGGCAGGCGCTGCCGGAGCCGGGCACGTCCTCGATGACCTCCGGCTTGGAGATCAGGTTGATCACGTCAAAGCGGAAGCCGGTCACGCCGCGCTCGCGCCAGAAGCGCACCACGTCGGCGCAGGCGGCGCGCACCTCGGGGTTGGTCCAGTCCAGGTCCGGCTGGCTCGGGTCGTGCATGTGCAGGTACCACTTGCCCAGGCGCGGCTCCCACTCCCAGGCGCTGCCGCCGAAGGCGCACTGCCAGTTGGTGGGGGGCTCGCCGGGATCGCCCGCGCCGGTGGAGCCGCAGCCGTCGCGCAGGATGTAGTACGCCTGGTAGCGCTTCTCGCCCGCGCAGGCGCGCCGGAACCACTCGTGGTCGACCGAGGTGTGGCAGAGCACCATGTCCAGCATGATGCCGATGCCGCGCTCGCGCGCCGCGGCGACCAGCGCGTCGAAGTCGCCCATCGTGCCGTAGCGCGGGTCCACGGCGCAGTAGTCGGCCACGTCGTAGCCGTTGTCGCGCTGCGGCGAGGGGTAGAACGGGGTGAGCCAGAGGTAGTCCACGCCCAGTGTGGCGAGGTAGTCCAGCTTGCTCGTGATGCCGGGCAGGTCGCCCAGGCCGTCACCGTTGCTGTCGCAGAAGCTCTTGACGTAGATCTGGTAGACCACGCTCCTGCGGAAGTCCTTCTCGATCTCTGCCATGAGGCAGCCTCCTTACGGGTGGCCGGGGGGACAGGCCCTCCGGCCGTCGCGGCCGGGCGTCGCGCGGGCGCCCGGCGCTGTGGTCTAGGCGCGGTAGGTGGCGACGGTGGTGGCACCGGCCTCGGCGTCCATGCCGTCAATCAGCGCGAGGTCGGTCGCGGCGCCCTCGTCGGTCACGATGAACGCGGTGATCGTGGGGTGGCCGGCGGCGCGGATCTTCTCGGCCGAGAAGGTCATGAGGGGCTGGCCCGCCGTCACGCGCTGGCCCTGCTCGACGAGGCAGGCAAAGCCGTCGCCGCCCATGTCCACGGTGTCGATGCCCACGTGGATGAGCACCTCGGGGCCGTTGTCGAGCGTCAGGCCGATCGCGTGCCAGGAACCGGGCATGGTGGCGGCCACGACGCCGTCAGCGGGGGCCACGACGGTGTCCGCGCCGGGCGCGGGCTCGATGGCCAGGCCGTCGCCCATGGCCTTGCTGGCAAAGACCTGGTCCGGCATGTCGGTGATGGGGTGCACCGCGCCGGAGAGCGGAGCGAGAAGAACGCGGTCGCTCGGCTCGGCCGCAGGGGCGGCGGGGGTCGCCGGCTCGGCGGGAGCGGCGACGGCGGGCGCAGCGGCGGCGGCCTCGAGGCCACGGTCCTTCTCGCTGAGCTTCTTCAGGCCCACGAAGTAGGTGAGCACGAACGGGACCACGATGGCGATCAGCATGCACACCGCGAAGATGCCCCAGAAGCTGAAGACGATCGAGAGGATGCCGGGCAGGCCGCCGACGCCGATGGAGAGCGCCTGGACGCCGAAGCCGGTGCAGACCATGGCCGCGCAGGCGGAGCCAATCATGCCGCAGACCAGCGGGAACTTGTACTTGAGGTTGACGCCGAAGAGCGCGGGCTCGGTGACGCCGAGGTAGCAGGAGATGAACGCGGGAATGTTGACCTGCTGGGCGCGCTCGTTCTTCTTCTGGAGCACGGACATGGCCACGACGGCGGAGCCCTGCGCGATGTTGGAGAGCGCGATCATGGGCCAGAGGGTGGTGTAGCCGAGCTGGTTGACGAGCTGGGAGTCGATGGCGTTGGTCATGTGGTGCAGGCCGGTCATCACGAGCGGCGCGTAGAGGGCACCGAAGACGGCGGCGAAGAGCACGCGGACGTCGGAGCTGAGGCCCCAGTTCACGGCCTCGGCGATGGCGTCGCCGATGGCCCAGCCGATCGGGCCCACGACCAGGTGCGCGATGAACACGGCCGGCACGAGCGACATGAACGGCACGACGATCATGCGCACGACCTCGGGCGTGACCTTGGTGAAGAACTTCTCCAGGCCCACGAGCACGAAGGCGGCCATGAGGGCGGCGATGACCTGGCCCTGGTAGCCGGTGCCCACGAACGAGTAGAACCCGAAGTCGTAGGTGTGCGCGGCGATGTCCTCGGGCGTGGCGGTGGCCACGGAGAAGCCGTTGAGCAGCTGCGGGCTCACGAGGGTGAGGCCGAGGATGATGCCCAGGATGGGGGTGGTGCCCATCTTGCGGGTGACCGACCAGCAGATGCCGACCGGCAGCATGTGGAAGACGGCCTCGCCGATGACCCACAGGAAGTTGTACATGCCGTTCCAGAACGTCCACATGTCCGCGATGGACTTGGTGCCGTGCTGGAGGTCGAAGGCGCCGGAGTCGGTGAAGAAGTTGACCTCGCCGATGATGTTGCGGAAGCCGAGGATCAGGCCGCCGCAGATGAGGGCCGGGATGAGCGGGGCAAAGATCTCGCCAAGCACGCCCATGGCGCGCTGCAGCGGGTTCTGGTTGGCGCCGGCCGCCGCCTTGGCGGCCTCCTTGGAGACGCCCTCGATGCCGGAGACGGCCGTGAACTCCTGGTAGAAGTCCGCGACGTCGTTGCCGATGATCACCTGGAACTGGCCGGCCTGCGTGAAGGTGCCCTTGGCGCTGGGCAGCTCCTCGATCGCCGCGACGTCGGCCTTGTCCGGGTCCACCAGCACGAAGCGCATGCGCGTCATGCAGTGGGTGACCGCGGAGATGTTCCCCTTCCCTCCCACGAGGTCGAGGAGCTTTGTCGCGTCCTCCGTGTACTTTGCCATGTCTCGTCCTCCTTCTTCTCGCCCTGGCATGGCGAACTTATTTGAATAAGTTAGTGAGTAGTGTCGCACTACTTATTTGAATAAGTTGAGTGAATCCGCCAGCGGTAGAATTTCACCCGCCAGCGGCGCGTTCTTCTCGCCGTGAGGTTATTTGAATAAGCTGTAGCCACGACCATGGGAGGGACATGAAGGCGCGCTACGACGTCATATATCGCGACATCCGGGAGAGCATCGAGACGGGCGCCTACCCGTACCAGGCCTTCCTTCCCTCGGAGGCCGAGCTCACCGCCGCCTTTGGCTGCTCGCACAACACGCTGCGCCGCGCGCTGGGGCTCCTGCGCGACCAGGGCTACGTGCAGCCGGTCCACGGCAAGGGCGTGCGCGTGATCTACCGCGAACCCGAGCGCACCACGTTCACCGTGGGCGGCATCGAGTCCTTCCGCGAGGCGGACGAGCGCACCCACCTGGGCGCGCAGACCGAGGTCGTCACGCTGGAACAGGTCGTGACCACGCCGGAAATCGCCTTCAACACGGGCTTTGAGGAGGGCACGGAGCTCACGCACATCGAGCGCGTGCGCCGCGTGAACGGCGAGGGCCTCATCCTGGACCGCAACCTCTTCCGCACCTCCGCCGTGCCCGGCATCACCGAGGAGGTCGCCCGGACCTCCATCTACGACTACGCGGAGCGCGAGCTGGGCGTCACCATCGCCACGAGCAAGCGCGCGATCACCGTGGAGCGCGCCGTGGAGCGCGATCGCGAGCTGCTGGACCTCGGCGACATCGACTACCTGGCCGTCATCACGAGCCAGACCTTCGACGCGCAGGGCATCCTGATCGAGTGCACGCAGTCGCGCCACCGTCCGGACCACTTCTGCTTCCGCGACACCGCCGTGCGCCACCGCCTCTGACGCCGCCCCGGGCGCCCGCCGCCACAGAGTCTCCATAACGCTATACTGGTCGGCGTTCTTCTCGCCCGTTCTTCTCGCCCGACCAAAGGAGGCCCCCATGGCTCTCGTCAGCGTCGACTACTTCTCCTCCTCCCTCATGCGCACCACCACGCTCGAGGTCATCCTGCCCGTGGACGACCAGGGCGCCGCCTACGCCACCGACTCCGCGCTGCGCCACGCCGGCGGCACGCTCGAGGCCGAGATGCGCGCCTGGGAGCAGAACCCCTACCCGCCGCGCAAGGCGCCGTTCAAGACGCTCTTCCTGCTGCACGGCATCTCGGGCAACCACGCGGACTGGATCAGCGAGACCCGCATCCGCAACTGGGCCGAGAGCCACGGGATCGCCGTGGTCATGCCGTCCGGCTACAACGCCTTCTACCTGGACCAGCCCGAGGTCCACAACTATTACGGGCGCTTCGTGGGCCAGGAGCTCGTGGAGGTGGCGCGCCGGATGTTCCCGCTCTCCTGCCGCCGCGAGGACACCTTCATCGGCGGCATCTCGATGGGCGCGTACGGGGCGCTGCGCAACGGCCTCAAGTACTGCGAGACGTTCGGCTCGATCGTGGCGCTCTCCTCGGCCATGATCATCGACAGCTTTGACCAGGTCATCTCCTCCGACGGCCTGTTCTTCCTCTCGCGCGACTTCCTGGAGCACACCTTCGGCGACCTCTCCCACGTGCGCGACTCCGACAAGGACCCCGCGCGCCTGGCGGCCGACCTCGTCTACTGCGACCGCCCGCGCCCGCGCATCTTCATGACCTGTGGCAACCAGGACCCGCTCGCCGAGGCTAACCGGATGCTTGCGGGCCGGATGCGCGACACGGGCCTCGACGTCACCTATCATGAGATGAACGGTGGACACGACTGGGACTTCTGGAACGCCGCGCTGCCGGAGGCGCTGAACTGGCTTCTCTAGCGCGTCGGGACCGGGTCCCACGCCCTTTGGGAGGGACGCGAGAATGGCACTGCTCAGAGTCGACTTCTACTCCCACTACCTCGAGCGCAACGTGGTGCTCACGGTCGTCATACCCGCCGACAAGATGGACGGCGGCAAGCTGGCCAAGAGGCGGCGCGGCCCGTACCGCACGGTCTACCTGCTGCACGGCCTCTTTGGCCAGGACGTGGACTGGATCGACCGCACGCACGTGGTGGAGACGGCCGAGGCGCGCGACATCGCGCTCGTGATGCCCTCCGGCGAGGACGGCCTCTACCTCAACAAGCCCGAGATAAACGAGTGGCACGGCAAGTTCATCAGCGAGGAGCTCGTGGACTTCACGCGGCGCCTCTTCCCGCTCTCCGCCAAGCGCGAGGACACGGCGCTCGCAGGCATCTCCATCGGCGCGTACACGGCGCTGATCAACGGCCTGCTGCGGCCGGACCGCTTTGGGTCGATCATCATCCTCTCGGGCGCGTTCATGCGCGACCGCGTGCTGGAGGCGGTGGAGAGCCGCTCGCCGCGCAAGCGCAAGTACTACGAACGCTTCTTCGGGGACATCGACACGGTCATCGGCTCCGACAAGGACTACGTGGCGCTGATCGACAAGTTCCGCGAGGACCCGGAGCTGCCCAAGCCGCGCTTCTACTCCGCGTGCGGCCTGCACGACAGCCTCTGCCAGAACAACCGCGACCTGGTCAAGCTGCTGCGCGACGCGGACTTTGACGTCACGTACTGGGAGCCGGACATCGGCGCGCACGAGTGGCCGTTCTGGAACGCGTGGATCGACTGCGCGCTAGACTGGTACGCGCCCGGCCCGATGAAGCCGTCCACGGCGGACGTGGACTACACGGCGCTGACCAAGCTGCGGCCGCCCGAGCAGCAGCAGGGCTAGCGGCAGCGCGGCTCTTCTCGGCTGCTTTCTGGCTCGCCGGCGGCTCAGGTGGAGCAAACGGACGTTTTTTGGGCCCATATGGCGAGAAAAACGTCCGTTCGCTCCACTTGAGCGATCGAGGCGCCGGTCGTGCCCCGACGCCCTACGCCAGGGCGCGGGTCACGCGGGCGCGGAACTCGTCCAGGAAGCGCGGCGCGTCCACGGTGAGCGCGACCTCGCAGGTCTTCTGGGGGTCGCGCAGGCGCTCGGGGTCGCAGACGGTGCGGCCGCGCGTGACGCCCTCGAGGTCCACGCGCAGGTTGGCCGGCAGGCACCCCACGAGCGTGGGGTCGAGCGCGACCGCCACGGCGAGCGGGTCATGCAGCGCGCAGCCGCCCAGGTGCGGGTTGTTCTTCTCGTAGATGGCGATGTAGAAGTCCGTCATGTCCGCGAAGAGGCGACCGGCCGGCGTGCCCAGCTCGCGCCAGGCGGCGGTGTCCTCGCGCGTGAGCACCACCTGGTGCGTCACGTCAAGGCCGACCATCCGGGTGCGCAGGCCGCCGCGCAGCACGGCGTCGGCGGCGGCCGGGTCGTTGGCGACGTTGGCCTCGGCGCAGGGCGTCACGTTGCCCGGCACGGCGAGCGCGCCGCCCATGAAGGTCACGCGGCCGAGCGCGTCGGCGAGCCCGGGGATGCTGCCGAGCGCGTGGGCGAGGTTGGTCAGCGGCCCCGTGGGGACGTAGAGGAGCTCGAGGTTCTTCTCGGCCGCGCGGAGCGCCTCGTCGCGCAGGAACGCGATGCCGTCTCCGGGGGCGCAGCGGCAGAGGCCGCTCACGCGCTGGTTTCCGAGGCCGTTGGCCCCATGGATGAGCGTGACGCCCGCCGGCGGCTCAAAGGGCGCCGTCGCGGCGAGCGCGCGGTCCGCCCCGGCGAGCACGGGCACCTCCGGGTGGCCCAGCAGCTCCAGGAGCGCCACGGTGTTGCGGACCGCCGTGCGCATGGTCACGTTGCCGTAGCTGCAGATGACGCCGACGAGCTCCACCTCGGGGCTGCCGAGCGCGTAGGCGAGGGCCAGCGCGTCATCGATGCCCGTGTCCAGGTCGAGGATCAGCCTGCGGCGGCCGGCCTCCCCGCTCATCGCGCGGCCTCCACCTCGGCGGCGGTGGGTATGGACGGCTGGGCGCCCAGGCGGCTCACGGTGAGGGCCGACGCCAACGCGCCCCAGCTCATGGACTCGGCAAGCGAGAAGGACCGCGCGCGCCCGGCCGCGAGCGCGCCGATGAAGGTGTCGCCGGCGGCCGTGGTGTCCACGACGCTCGCGGGCGCGGCCGGCACGCGAACGGGCACGTCGTCCGGGCCCAGGCCGAACGAGCCCGCCGCGCCGAGCGTGATCACGACGGTCCCGGCGCCCAGCTCGCGCAGGCGGCGCGCGGCGGCGAGGCACGTGGCGTCGTCGACGGTCAGGACGCCGCACATGATCTGGCACTCGGTCTCGTTGAGGCAGACGAGGTCCACGCACGGCCAGAGGTCGTCGGGCGCGGGGCGCGCCGGCGCCGGGTTGAAGACCGTGTAGAGGCCCAGCTCGTGCGCCGCGCGCAGGGCGGCCTCCGTGGCGGCGGGGTCGCACTCCCCCTGCGTGACGAGGATGTCGCCGGGCTCGCCAATGCGCCGCAGGTCGGAGACCACGTCGTCGGCCGCGAGCGCGTGGTTGGCGCCCGCGTGGAGCACGATGCGGTTCTCGCCCGCCGTGCGCAGGATCACGGCGACGCCCGTGGTGACGTCCGCGAGCCGCCGCACGAGCGACACGTCCGCGCCCGCGTCGGCCAGGCCGCGCGTGAGCTCCTCGCCAAAGCCGTCCGCGCCCACGGCGGCGATCATGCGCACGTCGGCGCCCAGGCGCGCCGCGGCGACGGCCTGGTTGGCCCCCTTGCCGCCCGCCGCCGTGATGAAGCCGGAGCCAGACAGCGTCTCGCCCGCCTCCGGCATGCGCGGCGCGTCGATGGACAGGTCCATGTTCATGCTTCCGAAGACGATGACCTTGGGCATGGCGACCTCCTAGTGCCGACGGCTTTTGCACCATTTTCCACCCTTTTGCACCAACGCGCACCATCGCACATCTTTAGTTGTGATTCTGGATTGTCTGGCGGGAAGGACGCGCGCCCGACGACCGAACGGCGCCCCGTGACGCCCGAACGGTCGGCCGTCGAGGCGGCGCGGCGCTAGACTTGAGAAGTCCGCAGCAGGGTGGCGTAGCCGCACGAACAACCTGCTTTTGCACGAGGGCCCCGGGTGATTCCGGGGCCCTCTTCTTTTCTCGCAAGGTTATGCGCAGCTTCGTAGGTTATGCGCAACCAACCGAAGGGAGGTTCTTCTCAGCAGGCTCTTTACCTGCGTATTTGTGAAGGCGTGCCGTGCGCATAACCTTTGCGGCTGCGCATAACCTCGCCTCCTGCGCACAGCCTCCGCACGCGACCGCAACGGTCGGCTACTCCACCTCGATGAGCTCGTAGCGGCTCGTGCCCAGGCCGATCTTCTCGGCGTGCTCGATCATGGAGCGCCAGTTGGTGTCCGGGTGGGTGAGGTTGAAGTGGTCGTGCTGGCAGCGCTCGGGGACGCCGCCCTCGGCCTCCAGGCGCGCCCGCATGTCCGTGAGCTCGGAGTTGGGCAGCGTCGGCGCGGCCAGCGCCATGTCGATGCAGGCCTGGTCGATGGCCACGGGGTCAAAGCTCGCGAACATCCCCAGGTCGGGCACGATGGGCGTGTCGTTCTCGGCGTGGCAGTCGCAGTTGGGGCTGATGTCCATCGCGATGGAGATGTGGAAGCTCGGGCGGTCCTGCACCACGGCCTGCGTGTACTCGGCGATCTTGCAGTTGAGCTCGTCGACGGCCGAGTTGGAGCCCGGCTTGACCGCGTCCTGGTTGCAGGCGCCGATGCAGCGGCCGCAGCCCACGCAGCGGTCGTGGTCGATCGTGGCCACGGGAACGGTCACGACCTTGCCGCTCGGCAGCTCGCGCTCGCGCGTGGCGTCAAAGGAGATGGCCCCGTGCGCGCAGATGCGCTCGCACGCGTGGCAGCCGATGCACTTCTCGTGGTCGACGCCCGGCTTGCCGGAGGCGTGCTGCTCCATCTTGCCCGCGCGCGAGCCGCCGCCCATGCCCAGGTTCTTCATGCAGCCGCCAAAGCCGGCCTGCTCGTGGCCCTTGAAGTGCGTGAGGCTGATCACGATGTCCGCATCCATGAGGGCGTGGCCGATCTTGGCCTCCTTCACGTACTCGCCGTTCTTCACGGGCACGAGGGTCTCGTCGGTGCCCTTGAGGCCGTCGGCGATGATCACCTGGCAGCCGGTGGCGTACGGGGTGAAGCCGTTCTGGTACGCGCAGTCGATGTGCTCGAGCGCGTTCTTGCGGCTGCCCACGTAGAGCGTGTTGCAGTCCGTGAGGAAGGGCTTGCCGCCCAGCTCCTTGATCACGTCGGCGACGGCGCGCGCGTAGTTGGGGCGCAGGAAGCTGAGGTTACCCAGCTCGCCGAAGTGGATCTTGATAGCCACGAACTTGTTCTCGAAGTCGATCTGGTCGATCCCGGCGCGGCGGATGAGGCGCTTGAGCTTGTCGAGCTGGCTCTCCTTGGCGTAAGTGCGCAGGTTGGTGAAGTAGACCTTTGCGGTGGCGGTGTTGGCGGCGGTGTCCATGCGGCCCCCTCTCCTTGGCTGGCGTTCCCCTTGGATTCTACGCCAGCCGGGGAGGGGCGAGAAGAACCTCAAGGCCGTCACTCGTGACCGCTACTCGTGGCCGCCAAAGGCCTTCATCAGCACGGACACGACGCCGCAGAGCAGGCCGCCCACGGGCCAGGCCACCCAGAACCACATGGCGGAGGTGCCCTCGGGCTGCCAGGCGTCCAGGTCCGGGGCCGAGAAGACCGGCGCGAACAGCAGGGCAAACGCCACGATCGTGGCCACGATCATGATGGCGCCGCAGATCGCGCCGATCTTCTGCTCCTGCCGCTTGGAGGCGAGAAGCGCCTCGCGCCGCGCCTCGTCCAGCTGGGCGTTCACGAGTTCCTCCACCTCGAGGTCCTCGCCCACGGAGCGGTTGTACTCGGCCACGTTGGTGCGGCCAAGGAGCATCCCGGAGCGCACGATCCACCACACGCCCAGGGCGATGAAGGTGAGCAGGAGGAAGAGCGCCCAGTTCTCGGCCATCGGCTCGATCACGATGAGGCAGCCGATGCCCGCAAAGATGAACGCCAGCCCGGCGATGAGCCCGCCCGAGAACTGCTTGCGCGCGGCGGCGCGGTCCTCCTCCGTGTAGAAGTCCTCCACGTAGGGATGGGCGCGCTGGAACGCGGTGTGCTCCATGCCGGCGGGGACGAGAAACGCGAGGCCGGCCAGGATGCCCACGAACACGCAGATGACGAGCAGGCCGTCGCGCGCGCCAACCGGCGCGAGGTCGACGGCGCCCTCGAGGAGCAGGCCCACCGCGATGCCCAACAGAATCAGCGCGATGCCCGTGGGCACCTTGTCCGCCAGCACGCGCCAGTGCTCGTCGTAGCCGCAGACGTCGGTGGGCGGCCCGGCGGGGACGGACGCGGCGGCGGGCTCGGGCGCGCGGCCCGTGAGGTCGCCGGTCACGAGGTCGTCCAGGCTGCACTCAAAGATCTGGCAGAGCTTGAGCAGCTTGTCCATCTCTGGCTGGCTCTTCTCGGCCTCCCACTTGGTCACGGACTGGCGGGAGACGCCGAGCAGCATGGCAAGCTGCTCCTGAGTCATGTTGCGCGTGGCGCGCAGGTGCTGGAGGTTGTCACGGAAGCTCATGGCTGGCCCTTCGTCTGGGGTGGGGCGCGTTGGCGCGCGGTCTGCCGGCACCTCGTACGCTACGGTACCAGACGGGCGCACGCCACCAACCGGCGGGCTGCATTTTGGACGACGGGCAGGCGCCCTGCGGTTGCGAGCCGCAGGTAGACGGCGTGGCGCGGCACAAAAGGGGCCGCCGGGCGAGAAGGACCCGGCGGCCGGAACGTGGAAAAGGGACTGTCCCTTTTCCACCTACTTGCGGTGAGCGCGGTAGTACTGGATGAGCGCCTGCGTGGAGGCGTCCTGCGCAGCGAGGGCCTCGTCGTCGTGGAAGGCGGGCGTGATCTGCT
>NZ_JACJJK010000122.1 GCF_016899935.1 Olsenella uli | reverse complement strand
AGAATATACATATTAACTGAATAGTTTAAAATAGTTTGATTTCAAATCGGTTTGCTCCATTAAATTTTTAGCAACGGCTAATGCTGCCTTTGACCATACATCGTATTCGTCCTGGTTCCAGTGAATTGCTTGATGAAATGCTTCTTCAAATTTTTTCGGTTGATCAAGAGGGATATCCCACCCGGCTTTTTTTTCCTCCAGGTTTCTCCAGGGAGTTTGATCACTTATGATT
>NZ_JACJJK010000121.1 GCF_016899935.1 Olsenella uli | reverse complement strand
GATTGAAGATGCGCCTCAATATCAATGAGGCTGACGGCTGCATATTCTTTACAATGCTACCGTTGAAGTCGCCCTCATAGCTCACCATACCCGCGCCAACGCCTATTTCCATCTTATACTCATAATCATCCTGGGCTTTTGCGCCGAGTGATACGAGCGTGAAAAAGGCGATAAGCAGAATGGTTCTCATCACTACAAGGGTATATGTTCAGCTGTTCTTACTCCGTAAACG
>NZ_JACJJK010000120.1 GCF_016899935.1 Olsenella uli | reverse complement strand
GTATTCGTCCGCATACATATACGGATTGTCTTCCGACACATACAGAGTCATCGTTTTCACGGCGTCATTGAAGCCGAAATTGTGGCTGATAAGTTGCGACCATGTGGCGCCCTCGTAAGGCACCAAAGGTGCGCCCGCGCCCAGCGTAAGGCTTTCGGAGGTATAGGGCAAGGAATCGGGATATGCGGTAATGCCGTCGTGGAACACCGCCGTCCTCGCGTTCACATGGCTG
>NZ_JACJJK010000119.1 GCF_016899935.1 Olsenella uli | reverse complement strand
CTTTCTACGAAAACAGGATTCTCTTATGCCGAACTGAATGTATTGTTCTATGCCGTATTCCCGTTCGTTATTATCTTGTCGTGCTGGATTATGGGATGGGCATTAAGAAGAATGCGCAAATAGCGGAAAGACAAAAAGAAAAATTTTCATATCTCAAAGAATCCCTCAAGCGAATAAAGAAATTCATAAGGAATTAAACGTATGAATCACACATAAATAAAGCCATAATGTT
>NZ_JACJJK010000118.1 GCF_016899935.1 Olsenella uli | reverse complement strand
GCGTAGTGCCTTTGGGGCCATGCCAAGGAGGAGGCACAGTGGGATGCTGCATAGGGCCTTCAAATGAACCCACATACAGGACTAAAAACTCTTCTCAGACTCATCCTAAAGCATCCATGTCCCTCCTGGAGATTTCAATTGCAATCTCTGCCATACGGAGAAACTCCCCTCTAACATAGAAAGCAGAAAAGATTCAGCCAGAGCCAAGTGGCGTTTCATGGCTAAATTAAGGC
>NZ_JACJJK010000117.1 GCF_016899935.1 Olsenella uli | reverse complement strand
AGAATCCGGAAAGCTCTTCACTTACAATGACTATTTCAAGACGAAAGGCTATCATCCGGGAACAGTTTACGAAACAGAAATCGGAAACCGTATTTACTACAGCGAGCAGGGAGAAGAGAGTCTGAATATTCTGTCTAAAACCAAGATGCTGGACGAGTGGAGCCAGGGAAAACCACTTCCGGGAAGTATCAACGCCTCCGGAAATGCCAATTATCCGTATGTCCTGTCGGATGG
>NZ_JACJJK010000116.1 GCF_016899935.1 Olsenella uli | reverse complement strand
GGACGGCATTCTGTTTACAAACAGTTTACCTATGCCCGTAACGTGATTCAATGGAACTTGAACCTGTTCATGAATGGCGAAGACGAGAAATTCTGCCTATCCAAGGCAAAAGGAGTCTCTAAATTACGGGATGATCTAACCGAAGGATATAACATTATCCCAAATTTCTTTATCAGTGCCCGACTTAATGAGGAGCTAGATTACAAAGAGGAACTGCAAATTACGGATAAACAA
>NZ_JACJJK010000115.1 GCF_016899935.1 Olsenella uli | reverse complement strand
GTCATTTGTAGAAGGAAATGAGTTTAGATGCAATTCCGATATATGGCTTTATGTGGAATTACCGGATAAAGTAACAAGAGGCTGGGTACAATATCTTAATGCACATTTAGGTTCAATGACATATAAGCAGATATGGTGGAGACAACCTAGTGTGGACGATATGGAAAGTTTTGATTTATCTTTTACTTATAAGTATTGGATAATGGAAGATTAATTTTAGGAGTGAATTTATATG
>NZ_JACJJK010000114.1 GCF_016899935.1 Olsenella uli | reverse complement strand
AAATGAGCGACTATCTTGTTTTCAGTATCAGTTTTGAACGTGTGGGTGATTCGGCTTTTGAAACAGAGAAGACAATTTCGCGCAGTTTATGCACTAAAATATTCATAGTTGTGGTCTTACCGTACTGGCGGGGTCGGTTGATGATAAAATACTTCCATTTTTCTATCAAATCAAAGGATTGCCCTAATTTTTTAGAGACATCAGCCATGTAATGATATTTTTTGAAACAAGTCCC
>NZ_JACJJK010000113.1 GCF_016899935.1 Olsenella uli | reverse complement strand
AAATATATGAGGTGATAGTAAATGGCTATAAAAAGAGTTGAAGTAGACCGTCGAGATTGTCAATTATACCGCAACTATTTAAAGAGAGGAGGCTTCATCTCCGCAAGTTATTTATCCGTTAGTGGATTAGATGCCGTTAGATTAAAAAAATTGGCTGTTCAAGGAAAATTAGATGCTGTAAGATGTGCTATAGGTAAGTCTGTAAGATGGTATTATTCCGAAAAACAGGCTGAGCT
>NZ_JACJJK010000011.1 GCF_016899935.1 Olsenella uli | reverse complement strand
GCCCCCGACCCCGTCCCCTACACCGACGCCGACCTCTCTCCGTGCGCGGAATCCGCCGAGCCCGAGCCGGCCAACGCGGCGCCCGCGGAGCCTCCCGTGTCGGCGAACTCTCCGACAACGTCTCCGGTCGCCGACCCCGCCGGGGCCTCCCCCGATGCGAGTCACGAAGTGAGCGACGAGCGTAGCGAGGAGCGCCGAGCGATCGGGGGAGGCCCCGGCGGGGTCGGCGCCCCGCAGGACCTCTCGCCGGAGTTCGCCGACATCGCGGCCCAGCTCAGCGCCGCGTTCGGCCAGCCCCTCTCGGTGAGCGTGGAGTCCGCGGCCTCCACCTCGGACGAGGAGGCTGCTGAGGAGCTCTCCTACGAGGAGGCTCCCGCCGAGGACCCCGGCTTCATCGACGAGCCGACCGACGACAGCGAGGACGGGGACGACGACTAGCCCTTCTCGCCCGCCAGACAACGACGACGAAAGGAAACACAGATGGCAAAGGGATTCAACATGGGCGGCATGAACCGCAACCAGATGATGGCGCAGGCCCGCAAGATGCAGGAGCAGCTCATGGCCGCCCAGCAGAAGGCGGCCGAGACCGAGGTGTCCGCGAGCGCGGGCGGCGGCGCCGTCAAGGTCACGGCCAACGGCGGCCTGCGCCTGACCTCGCTCACGATCGACCCGGACGCGGTGGACCCGGAGGACGTGGAGATGCTGCAGGACATGATCCTCGCCGCGGTCAACGACGTCCTGGAGTCCGCCGAGCAGATGGCCAGCCAGCAGCTCGGCGCCGTGACCGGCGGCCTCAACATCCCGGGCCTCTTCTAGGACGCGGTGACCGACCGCATGGACGCAGCCATCAACGACGGCCGGGCGCTCCAGCGCCTGCTGGACGAGCTGGGCCGCCTGCCGGGGATCGGCCCCAAGTCGGCCCAGCGCATCGCCTACCACCTGCTCGAGGCCGACGTCGACGAGGCCCGGCGCCTCGCGCGGGCGATCATGGAGGTCAAGCAGCAGGTGCACTTCTGCCCGGTGTGCTTCTCGTACGCCACGCGCGAGACCTGCGACGTCTGCGCCGACGCCTCGCGCGACCGCGCCTCCATCTGCGTGGTCTCCGAGCCGCGCGACGTGAGCGCGATCGAGCGCACCGGCAGCTACCACGGGCTCTACCACGTCCTCGGCGGCGTCATCAGCCCGATGGACAAGATCGGCCCGGAGCAGCTCCACGTGCGCGAGCTGCTCTCGCGCCTGGCGAGCGGCGAGGTGGGCGAGGTCATTCTCGCCACCAACCCGGACGTGGAGGGGGAGACCACGGCCACCTACCTCGCGCGCACGATCCGGCCGCTCGGCGTGCGCGTCTCGCGCCTGGCGAGCGGGCTGCCCGTGGGCGGCGACTTGGAGTACGCTGACGAGGTGACCCTCGGGCGCGCCATCGAGGAGCGCCGCGAGGTCTAGCACGAGGGATCGGGGGACTTTCATGCCTTTCAGGGACGAGAAGAACGCGCGCCCCGCACATCACGCGAGCCACGCCGCGCCCGCCGGCCGCCCGACGGCGCGCCGCGCGCGGCGGCAGGGCCAGGGCCCGGGCCTTGCGAGCGACTCCGAGCAGATCTCCACCATCCGCGCCGGCCAGGGCGCCCGCGTCACCACGCGCGCCAACGCCGCCGAGGCCGCCGGCCGCGCCCGCAAGAGCGCCGAGCGCCGCTACGCCGAGCGCCACCCCGAGGCGCGCGCCCCGCAGGCGGGCCCCCGGCGCAGCGCGCTCAACGTGGTCCTTCTCGTCGTCGCGGCCATTCTGGCGCTGGCGGTGATCTTTGTCCTGGGCACGCTCGTCACCTCGTGGCTCTTCCCGACGCCGCAGGAGGAGCCGGCCGCCCAGGAGCAGACCCTGCGCCCCACCGAGGAGGAGCTCCAGGTCCAACAGCAGCAGGAGGAGCACGACGCGGGCCAGGAGCAGGTCGGGACCGACGGCTCGGTGAGCTACGGCGGGGAGACCTACGCGCTGCGCCAGGCCGACGACGGCTCCTGGGGCCTCGTGAACGCGGCGGGCGACGTGCTGCTCCAGCTCGAGGGCACGCCCTTCGGCCTGGTGCGCTCCGCCGACACCCTGCTCGTCCCCGAGAGCCGTGACGGCGGCTGGGACGTGGTCAGCTACGTGGTCGGCGGGCACCTGGACGGCATCACCTACGTCATGGGGCCGGACGGCAACCCCGTCGGCGGCTCCGGCGACATCACGGCGGTGGAGCTCGACGGGACCACGCTGCGCGTGACGGCGGGCGGCGCCACGACCGACGTCGCGCTCGCCTAGCTCCGGGCGCCCGTCCGGGGCCTCGGGGCGGCCCTAAAATTTTTTGAGATTGGGCCTTGCCACGCCCCGGAGTCTATGAGAGAATAGCTCCCGCGCAAGGCGCACGGGGTGTTAGCTCAGCTGGTTAGAGCGCCGGCCTGTCACGTCGGAGGTCGAGGGTTCGAGTCCCTTACATCCCGCCATTGCAACGCGAGGGCTCCTTCGGGAGCCCTTTTTCATGCCGAACGGCGCCCGCTCGTCCCGCCGCCGTCGCGCGAATGCACGCGGCGCGCTATCATATCCCTGTCACACACGCGGGAGCGGGGGCGCCATGGCAGCCAGCGCAGACAGCTCGGACAGACGGCCGCGCCAGGTCGCGGTCTTCGACTTCGACGGCACGTCGATCGACGGCCAGTCCGGCTCGCTGTTCACGCGCTACCTCTTCTCGCACGGCATGATGTCGCCGCTGCGCCTGGCAAAGCTCGCATGGTGGGGAATCCGCTACAAGCTCCATCTGCCGTTCCGGCAGGACGAGGCGCGCGAGCTGGTCTTCGGCTGCCTCGGCGGGCGCACCTCCGAGGAGGTCGACGCCATCATGGCCGGCTTCCACGACGAGGTCCTTGCGCCGCTCTACCGCCCGCAGGCGCTCGCGGAGGTGGCCTGGTGCCACGAGCGGGGCATGGTCGTGCTGCTCGTCTCGGCGACCTTCGAGCCGATCGCCGAGGTCGCCGCGCGCCGGATGGGCGTGGACGGCTTCGTGGCCACGCGCATGGAGCGCGACGAGCGCGGCCGCTACACGGGCCGGGTCGACGGCCCGGTGGTGGCGGGCGCCGAGAAGTGCCGCGCGGTCGAGACCTGGTGCGACGCCCACCTCGGCGCCGGGACCTGGGTGCTCGAGCGGGCCTACGCCGACCACCACACCGACGCCCCGCTGCTCGAGGCCGCCCGCGAGGCGCGCGCCGTCTGCCCCGGCAAGACGCTCGCGATGAGCGCCCGTCGCCACGGGTGGCCCGTGCTCGACTGGGGGCTCTAGCGGGACGCCGCCGCGAGGAAGGGACATCGCATGGACGTATCCAGAAAGACCGACTACGCGCTGCGCATGGTCGCCGAGCTGGTGGAGAACCCCGGCGGCACGCTCTCGGTGCGGACCGCCGCGCGCGAGGGCGGCGTGCCGTACTCCTTCGCGCGCTCGATCCAGCGCGACCTCGCCTCGGCGGGCATCGTCACCAACGCGCGCGGGGCGAGCGGCGGCATGCGGCTGGCCGTGGACCCGCGCACGACCACGCTGCTGCAGGTCGTGGAGGCGGTGCAGGGCCCCATCGCGCTCGCGTGCTGCCTGGACGCGGACGGCGACGGCGCCGTGTGCCCCAACCGCGAGCGCTGCCACTACACGTCGGTCTGGTGCAACGCCGAGCGCCTGCTGCGCGCGTTCTTCTCGAGCGTGACCCTGCACCAGCTCGTGGTCGAGCGCCGCTCCCCGCTGCCGCACGCCACCTTCGAGCTCGTGCCCGAGGAGGAGGCCCGTCGCGCCGCCGGGGAAGCGTCCGCATGACGGGCGAGAAGGACCTCGAGGCCTTTCGTTCCCTCGTGCTGGGGCGCGGCCGCGAGCTCTACCGCGACCTGCCGTGGCGCCGCACGCGCGACCCGTACCAGATCTGGATCTCCGAGGTCATGCTCCAGCAGACGCAGACCTCCCGCGTGGACGGCCGCTGGCAGCGCTGGCTCGAGCGCTTCCCCACGCCCGCCGCGCTCGCGACGGCGGAGCCGGCGGACGTCCTGGAGGAGTGGCAGGGCCTCGGCTACAACCGACGCGCCCTCGCGCTGCACCGCGCGGCGCAGGCGGTGGCGGCGCTCGGCGGGGAGCTCCCGTCGGAGGCCGCCGCGCTCGAGGCGCTGCCCGGCGTGGGGCCCGCCACGGCGGCCGGCATCCGCGCCTTCGCCTTCGACCTGCCGGCCGTCTACCTGGAGACCAACGTGCGCGCGGTCCTGCTCCACGAGCTCTTCCCGGACGAGGAGCGCGTGAGCGACCGCGCGCTCGCGCCAATCCTGCGCGCGACCTGCCCTGCGGACGCGCGCGACCCGGAGGACGACCCGCGCACCTGGTACTACGCGCTGCTTGACTACGGCGCCTACCTCAAGCGCACCGTGCCCAACCCATCGCGGCGCTCGAGCGGGCACGCGCGCCAGTCGCGCTTCGAGGGATCGCACCGCCAGAAGCGCGCCGAGCTGCTGCGCGTCCTTCTCGCCCATCGCGGCGAGCCGTCCGGCGTGAGCCTCGACGCAATCGTCGCGGAGCTTGCAAGCGTGGAGGAGAAAGCGGGTAGAAGCCCGATAGGCGCCCGCGAGGTCGGCGCCCTGCTGGAGGAGCTCTCGCGCGAGGGCTTCTGCCGGGCGGGCGACGGCGCGTGGCACGTCTGACGCACGGTTCAGCGGCCGGGCACGGGCCCGGCCAGAGATGTCCCTGCGGGGACGGGAAAGGAGCTCCGATGGCCGTCGACTTTGAGAACTCGCAGACGAAGAAGAACCTCGAGGCCGCCTTCGCCGGCGAGTCCCAGGCCACCAACAAGTACGCCTACTACGCGAGCAAGGCCAAGAAGGAGGGCTACGTCCAGATCTCCGACATCTTCACGGAGACCTCCGGCAACGAGAGGGAGCACGCCAAGCTCTGGTTCAAGTACCTCCACGGCGGCGAGGTACCCGACACCCTGACTAACATCAAGGACGCCGCCGCCGGCGAGAACTACGAGTGGACCGACATGTACAAGGGCTTCGCCGAGACCGCCGAGGCCGAGGGCTTCACGGAGATCGCCGCCAAGTTCCGCATGGTCGGCGACATCGAGAAGCACCACGAGGAGCGCTACAACAAGCTCGCTGAGCGCGTGGAGAAGGGCGAGGTCTTTGCCCGCGAGGGCGTCAAGGTCTGGAAGTGCCTCAACTGCGGCCACCTGCACGTGGGCGCCGAGGCCCCCGAGGTCTGCCCGGTGTGCAACCACCCGCGCGCCTACTTCGAGGAGCAGAAGATCAACTACTAGGCACGGCTCGCGCGGCGCTAGCGGCCCGTCGGCCCCCCCTCCCGGGGCCGGCGGGCCCTTTGCGTACGTACGGAACCCGGCGTGTTCGGAATCTACTAACGAAAATCCAATATTTCTACTAACAAAAATTCGATATTCCTACTAATGTAAAACCACCGTTCTTAGTAACATGGTGATTGTCAGAGGCGGAGAGGGGTCCCCGGGACATGGAGCGATACCTTCCTCGCGTCTTCGACCGCGTGCTCGAGCGACGGCTCGCCAGCAAAGACGCGGTTCTGATTGAGGGCGCGAAATGGTGCGGCAAGACTTCGACGGCAGAGCGACAGGCCGCGAGCGTGCTCTACATGCAGCGGCCCGAGACGCGCGAGCAGAACATTCGCCTCGCGGAGATTTCGCCCTCGCTGCTGCTGCAAGGAGACGCTCCGCGTCTTATCGATGAATGGCAGCTCGCCCCGAAGCTGTGGGACGCCGTGCGCTTCGAAGCGGATAGGCGCCAGGAATTCGGTCAGTTCATCCTTACCGGATCGACGGTGCCGCCCAAGAAGGGGGAGCGTCGTCACACGGGCATCGGGCGCATCGGACGGATGCGGATGCGCCCCATGGCGCTTATGGAGTCGGGCGAATCCACAGGCGCGGTCTCTCTCGGCGACCTCTTTGCGGGTAAGTCACTTCCGATTGCGCCTGCAGACATCACGATCGACCGCCTCGCCTTCCTCGTGGCGCGCGGGGGCTGGCCACGCGCGATAGGCCAGGGGGAAGCCGAGGCCCTCCAGCAGGCATACGACTACCTGGACGCCGTGGTCGAGGACGATATCTCCGAGGTTGACGGGGTCGCGCGCGACCCGTCGCGAGCCCGCCGTATCATGCGGTCCTACGCCCGCTTCACCGCGTCGCAGGGCAAGATCTCCCAGATGGTCGCCGACGTGGCTCAGTCCGATGATCCCTCTGCCGACATGACCGTGCGGTCCTATCTCACGGCGCTCAGGAACCTGTTCGTCATAGAGGAGCTTCCGGCGTGGAACCCCAACCTCCGCTCGAAGGCGGCCATCCGAACGACCGAGACCCGTCACTTCACGGACCCGTCCATTGCGGTGGCCGCGCTGGGGACGAGTCCCGACGGGTTGCTGAGGGACCTGGAGACCTTCGGCCTGCTGTTCGAAAGCATGTGCGTCCGTGATCTGCGGACGTACATGGACGGCCTCGGCGGCTTTGTGTCCCATTATCGCGACAGCTCGGGACTTGAGTGCGATGCCGTGGCGCACCTGCGCGACGGGTCGTACGGGCTGATAGAGATCAAGCTGGGCGGAGACGGGCTCGTTGCCGAGGGGGCTCGGTCGCTGCTCAAGCTCAGAAAGACTATCGACACGAGCAGGATGGGCGAGCCGGCATTTCTCATGGTGCTCACGGGCGTGGGGGAGTACAGCTACCCGCGCGAGGACGGCGTTCTCGTCGTGCCGATCGGAACGCTGGGGGTTTGAGGCGCCCCGTGCCGGAGAGCCGGCGGGGCGGGATGGTTCCCACCCGACGGCCCTTCTCGCCGCCGCGCTCCCCTCGCTCGCCGTGTTTTCGTGGACAGGGCGTTGACGGAACGTTCACAATGAGTGTTGTCCTGTGCACAGTCCATCGAGGAGTGAGACATGGAATCCCCTGACAGCACCCTCTACCTGAGCAATGACGACCTGTTCCTCTTTGCCCGCGGCGAGTGGTACCGCAGCTACGAGAAGATGGGAGCGCACCCCGCCGTCGCGGACGACGGCACCAACGGCTACCACTTCGCGGTCTGGGCGCCGGGCGTGCGGAGCGTCCACGTCATCGGCGACTTCAACGGCTGGGACGAGACGGCCTCGCCGCTCGCCGAGACCGAGACCGGCGGCATCTGGCAGGGCTTCGTTCCCGGCCTCGGGGAGGGCGCGCTCTACAAGTACCTCATCGAGTGCAAGGACGGCCGCAAGCTCTACAAGGCCGACCCCTACGGCTTCTACGCCGAGAAGGTCCCCGGCACCGCGTCGCGCACCTTCGACCTCGCGGGCTATGACTGGGGCGACGGCGACTATATGAAGCGCCGCGCCAAGCGCGACATGTTCGCCGAGCCGCTCAACATCTTCGAGGTGCACCTGGGCAGCTGGCGCCGCCATGGCGACGAGCCGCAGGGCGAGCCGCGCCCGGACGGCACCTACCCCGGCCCCGGCGACCCGTTCCCCGCGCAGCGTGGCGTGGTCTACAGCTACGACGACCTCGCCGACGAGCTCGTGGCCTACGTCAAGGAGATGGGCTACTCCCACATAGAGATCATGCCCGTCAACGAGCACCCCTTCGACGGCTCCTGGGGCTACCAGCCCACCGGCTACTACGCCGCCACGTCCCGCTACGGCAACCCCAAGCAGTTCATGCACTTCATCGACGCCTGCCACGAGGCCGGCATCGGCGTGATCTTTGACTGGGTGTGCGGCGGCTTCTGCGCCAACGCCGAGGGCCTCGCCAACTTCAACGGCGAGATGCTCTACGAGCACAAGATCCACCCCAACTGGAACACCCACCAGTTCCACTACGGTCGCGGCGAGGTCCGCAGCTTCCTCGTCTCCAACGCCCTGTTCTGGGCCAACCTCTTCCACGCGGACGGCATCCGCATGGACGGCGTCTCCTCGATGCTCTACATGAACTTCGGCATCGACGACCCGGGCCAGAAGCGCTTCAACGAGAAGGGCACCGAGGAGGACCTGGACGCCTCCGCGTTCATCCGCCAGACCAACACGGTCATGGGCAAGGAGCACCCCGACGTCATGATGATCGCCGAGGAGTCCACCGCCTGGCCGCTCGTGACCTACCCGCCCGAGGACGGCGGCCTCGGCTTCCACTTCAAGTGGGACATGGGCTGGATGAACGACACCCTGCACTTCATGCAGACCGACTTCCCGTGGCGCCCCGGCAACTACCGGATGCTCACGTTCTCGTCCATGTACCAGTTCAACGAGAACTTCATCCTGCCGCTCTCCCATGACGAGGTCGTCAACGGCAAGTGCTCGCTGATCACGCGCATGCCCGGCGACTACTGGCGCCAGTTCGCCGGCATGAGGGCGCTCGCCTTCTACCAGATGACGCACCCCGGCGGCAAGCTCAACTTCATGGGCAACGAGATCGCCCAGTTCATCGAGTGGCGCTACTACGAGGCCATCCAGTACTTCCTCGCCGAGCAGTACGACACCCACCGCCACCAGCAGCGCTTCGTCCGGCACCTCAACCGCTTCTACAACGAGCACCCCACGCTGTGGCAGCGCGCCTTCTCCCCCGAGGGCTTCGAGTGGATCGACGCGGACAACGCGGACCAGTCCATCATCAGCTTCGTCCGTCGGGGCGACGACCCCAAGGAGGACCTGGTCATCCTCATCAACTTCGACGTCAACGCGCGCGAGGACTTCCGCATGGGCGTGCCCGAGTGGGGCGTCTACGAGGAGCTCTTCAACACCGACAACGAGCGCTTCGGCGGCTCGGGCGTCGTCAACACCGGCAAGATCAAGTGCCAGGACGAGCCCTGGAACGGCCGCGAGCAGTCCATCGTCGTGCGCGTCCCGCCGCTGGGCGGCATGATCCTCAAGAAGACCGGCACGCTGCGCCGTCCGGCCAAGAAGACCGCCGCCAAGAAGCCCGCGACCAAGAAGGCGGGCGAGAAGGGCGAGAAGAACGCCAAGCCGGCGGCCAAGAAGGCCGCCCCCAAGAAGGGCGCCTCTGCAAAGGGCGCGTCAGAAAAGAAGCCCGCCGCGAAGAAGAAGCCTTCGACGGAGTAAGCTTACAGGGGCCGCCCTCGGGCGGCCCCAACCGGGAGGACCCGCGACGCCTCCCTGCGCGGCCGCAGCCGCGCGCCCCCGAGTACGCGTCGCCCTGATGCAAGGAGTTATCTTGACTGACAACACCAAGATCTTCGAGAACGAGCAGGACTTCGTCGAGCAGTACCGCGAGGCGTGCCTCACGCGCTACGGCACCCCCTTCGAGGAGCTTGCCGACCACGAGCGCTACTACGCCCTCGCCGAGCTCATCGCCAACAAGGGCCGCGCCATCTTCCCCGAGTCCCACCCCAAGGGCGCCAAGAAGGTCTACTACTTCTCCCTCGAGTTCCTTCTCGGTCCCCTGCTCGACAACTACCTGATCAACTTCGGCGTGCGTGACGTGGTCGCGGCGGGCGTCAAGTCCATGGGCTCGACCCTGGAGGACCTCTGCCGCCAGGAGGTCGACCCGGGCCTCGGCAACGGCGGCCTGGGCCGCCTGGCCGCGTGCTTCCTGGACTCCATGGCCCACGAGGGCATGGCCGGCTACGGCAACGGCATGCGCTACCGCTACGGCCTCTTCCGCCAGTACATCGAGGGCGGCCGTCAGGTCGAGCGCACGGACAACTGGCTCGCCAACGGCTTCCCGTGGGAGACCCGCAAGGACGGCAGCGCCGTGCTCGTGCGCTTTGGCGGCCAGGTGGTGCGCCACGAGGAGAACGGCCACTTCTGGTTCACCCAGGAGGGCGGCGAGATCGTCCGCGCCGTGCCGTACGACGTGCCCATCATCGGCTACGGCGGCAAGGTCGTGAACAAGCTGCGCCTGTGGTCGGCCGAGCCCTACACCGAGGACTTCGACCTCGACGCCTTCAACGCCGGCGACTACGCGCGCGCCAACAAGTTCCGCTCGGACGTGGAGGCCATCTCCACGATCCTCTACCCCAACGACGCCGGCGAGCACGGCCGGATGCTCCGCCTCAAGCAGGAGTACCTGTTCGTCTCCGCCGGCCTGCAGACCATCCTGCGCACCTACGAGCGCGAGTTCGGCCCCGACTGGGAGCACCTCGGCGAGCACGTCTGCATCCACACCAACGACACGCACCCCGCCATGTGCGGCCCCGAGCTCATGCGCCTGCTCGTGGACGAGAAGGGCGTGGACTTTGACCTCGCCTACAAGGTGGCCAAGGAGACCATCTCCTTCACCAACCACACGGTCATGCCCGAGGCGCTCGAGAAGTGGCCGATCAACACCTTCCGCAACCTGCTGCCGCGCCTCTACATGTTCATCGAGGAGGTCGACCGCCGCTACCGCGAGAACCTGGCCAACCACCTCTCGCCCAACGAGGGCAACTGGACCAACGTCCTGCAGAACACCGCCATCCTCTGGGACGGCCAGGTCCGCATGGCCAACCTCTCGATCATCTTCTCGCACTCGATCAACGGCGTCTCCGCGCTGCACACGCAGATCCTCAGGGACAGCGTCTTCCACGAGTTCTACGAGATGATGCCGCACCGCTTCAACAACAAGACCAACGGCGTCACGCACCGTCGCTTCCTCGCCGAGGCCAACCCGGCCTACTCCAAGCTCATCACCGAGGCCATCGGCGACGGCTGGATGGGCGACGCGATGGAGCTCGAGAAGCTCGTCCCGTTCGAGCAGGACGCGAGCTTCCTCGACGGCATGGAGCTCGCCAAGAAGGCCGACAAGGAGCGCCTGGCCGCCTACATCAAGGAGACCTCGGGCGTCGAGCTCGACACCAACATGGTCTTTGACGTGCAGGTCAAGCGCTTCCACGCCTACAAGCGCCAGCTCCTGAACGTCTTCAAGGTGCTCGACGTCTACAACCGCATCCTCGCGGACCCGAGCTACAGCCCGCGCCCGACGGCGTTCATCTTCTCCGGCAAGGCGGCCCAGAGCTACACCTTCGCCAAGGAGGTCATCCGCCTCATCAACTCCGTCGCGGACGTCATCAACAACGACGAGCGCGTGAACGACAAGATCAAGGTGGCCTTCGTGCCCAACTTCGCGGTCTCCAACGCGCAGCTCATCTACTCCGCTGCGGAGATCTCCGAGCAGATCAGCGTGGCCGGCGCCGAGGCCTCCGGCACCTCCAACATGAAGCTCATGATGAACGCGGCGATCACGCTCGGCACCCTCGACGGCGCCAACATCGAGATCTCCGACCTCGTGGGCCCCGAGAACATCAAGATCTTCGGCCTGCGCGCCAACGAGGTCGAGGACCTGCGCGCCTCGGGCCGCTACTACGCGTGGGACATGTACAACGGCGACCGCGACCGTCTCGGCCGCATCGTGGACATGCTCACCGACGGCTCGCTCGCGCGCCTCTCGGGCAACTTCGAGAGCATCCACGACTACCTCATGGTGGACAACGACCCGGACCTGGTCCTGCGCGACTTCCACTCGTACGTCCAGGCCTTCGACGAGCTCACCGGAGCCTACGGAGACCGCCGCGCGTGGAACCGCTCGGCGCTCCACAATACCGCCAAGGCCGGATATTTCTCCTCAGACCGAACTATCCGCGAGTACATGGCGGACATCTGGCACATTTAGGCGGTACGTCCCGGGGGCCGCGCCCCCGTGCATTTGGTTGTCGAAAGGAGTGGGGGTATGAGCAAGAAAGAGTGCATCGCAATGCTCCTCGCCGGAGGGCAGGGCAGTCGCCTCGGTGCGCTGACGAGCAACGTGGCAAAGCCCGCCGTTTCGTTCGGTGGCAAGTTCCGCATTATCGACTTTGCTCTGTCGAACTGCGCGAACTCGGGCATCAACACGGTCGGCGTGCTCACGCAGTACCGTCCGTACCTGCTGCACAGCTACATCGGAACCGGTGAGGCCTGGAACCTCGACGAGCGCGGCGGTGGCGTCGCCATCCTGCCGCCGTTTGCCACGCAGACCGGCGGCGCCTGGTACGAGGGCACCGCTGACGCCGTGACGCAGAACCTCGGCTACATCGAGACCAACGACCCGGAGTACGTGCTCATCCTCTCCGGCGACCAGCTCTACCGCATGGACTACGCCGACATGCTGGCCACCCACAAGGCCAACAACGCCGACCTCACGATCGCCGTCATGCCGGTGCCGTGGGAGGAGGCCTCCCGCTTCGGCATCCTGACCGCCGACCCGGACGGCCGCATCACCAAGTTCTCCGAGAAGCCCAAGAAGCCCGACTCAAACCTCGCCTCCATGGGCATCTACATCTTCAATGCCGACCTTCTCGTCAGCACCCTCAAGGAGGACGCCAACGACCAGAACTCGTCCCACGACTTCGGCGGCGACATCATCCCCAAGCTCCTGGACGCCGGCAAGCGACTCTTCACCTACAAGTTCGAGGGCTTCTGGCGTGACGTCGGCACCATCTCCAGCTACCACGAGACGAGCATGGACCTCCTCGGGCCCAACCCCGCCTTCGACATCTTCAGCACCGACTTCCCGATCATGAGCAACTCCTCCACGCGCCCGCCCGCGTTCGTGGGCAAGGACGGCACGATCGACGACGCCCTGATCGCCAACGGCTGCCAGGTCTACGGCACCGTCAAACACTCGATCCTCTCGACCGACGCCTACGTCGGCGAGCGGGCCACCGTCATCGACTCGGTGCTGCTGCCCGGCGCCGTGGTCAAGGACGGCGCCAACGTCGTGCGCGCGATCCTCGGCGAGAACTCCGTGGTGGAGGAGAACGTCAGCGTCGGAAGCGTCGACCAGACCAAGGACACCGCCGTCATCGGCAACGACGTCGTGGTCGGGAAGGGGGAGAACTAGTCATGGAGAAGGTCATCGGCCTCATCACCTGCAACTACTCCGCCAAGGAGTCCAGCGCGCTCACCGAGAGCCGCCCCGTGGCGTCGCTGCCGTACTTCAGCCGCTATCGCCTCGTCGACTTTGCCCTGTCGAACCTCGTGAACTGCGGGATCCGCACCGTGGGCATGGTCATGCCGTACAACTACCGCTCGATCATCGACCACGTGGGCTCCGGCAAGGACTGGGACCTCGACCGCAAGAACGGCGGCCTGTTCATCCTGCCCGGCTCCGCGTTCGGCACCTCGCGCACCGGCGCCCGCTTCCTGCTGCGCGACCTCATCCACAACAAGGCCTACTTCACGCGCAGCAGCGCCGACGCCGTGATCTGCTCGACGGCCAACTTCGTCTTCAACATCGACCTCGACGAGGTCTACGCGGCCCACAAGGCCTCCGGCGCGGACATCACCGTCCTCACCAAGACGGCCTCCGAGAAGGACGCCGACGTGACGGCCTTCGACGTCATCGACGGCCGCGTCCAGGGCGTGCGCCAGGGCGTCAACTTCGGCGACACGATGTTCCTCGACTGCTTCGTCATTAACCGTCAGCTCCTGCTCGACATGTTCGACTGGTACGCGCCGACGGACTACCTCGACATCTTCGAGGCCATGACGGGCGACTTCGGCCGCGTGGACGTGCGCACCTACGACTTCAACGGCTACGTCGCGCCGATCTTCAACAAGCGCGCCTACTTCCGCGCCAACATGGACCTGCTCGACCCGCGCATCACCGCCGAGCTCTTCCCCGCCGACCGCTCGATCAAGACCAAGACGCACGACACGCCTCCCGCCAAGTTCGAGGTGGGCTCCCGCGTGCTCAACTCCGCCGTGGCCTCGGGCGACCGCATCTACGGCAGCGTGAGCGACTCCATCCTCGGCCGCAACGTCATCGTCGAGGCGGGCGCCACGATCCGCAACTCCATCGTGATGCAGGGCTGCGTCGTCAAGAGCGGCGCGCGCGTCGAGAACGCCATCGTGGACCGCGGCAACGTGGTCCCCGCAGGCACCGAGCTGCGCGGCACGCCCGAGGAGGTCCTCATCACCGAGAAGGCCCACGAGTAGGCGGGGAGGGACGTATGGCAACCACAGCCAAGCGCAGGAAGATCCGCGTGCTCTTCGCGTCCTCCGAGGCCGTTCCCTTTGCCAAGACGGGCGGCCTGGGTGACGTGGCGGGATCGCTGCCCCGCGCCCTCAAGCACGCCGGCGCCCGCGTCGCCGTGATCCTGCCCAAGTACGCCAGCATCCCGCAGGAGTACAAGGACCAGATGAAGCACGTGGCGGACTTCTACGTGCCGCTCGCCTGGCGCAACGAGTACTGCGGCATCGAGAAGCTCACCCTGCAGGACCTGGACTTCTACTTCGTGGACAACGAGGCCTACTTCAAGCGTGACGGCCTCTACGGCTACTTCGACGACGGCGAGCGCTTCGCGTTCTTCTCCAAGGCCATCTGCGAGGCCATCGCCAAGGTGCCGGAGCTCGAGTGCGACGTCCTGCACTGCAACGACTGGCAGACGGCGCTCTGCTGCGTCTTCCTGCGCGAGTTCTACCAGCAGGTCCCGCAGTGCGCGGGCGTCAAGACCGTCTTCACGATCCACAACGTGAAGTTCCAGGGCCAGTACAGCGACAAGGTCCTCGAGGAGGTGCTGGGCCTCGCCCACATCCCCGCCGCGCGCGACCAGCTCTACTGCGACCGCGACTCCATCAACTACATGAAGGGCGCCCTCTGCTACACGGACTTCCTCACCACGGTGAGCCCGAGCTACGCCTACGAGCTGCAGATGCCCTTCTACGGCGAGGGCCTCGACGACATCTTCCGCCGTCGCCAGAACGTGCTGCGCGGCATCCTGAACGGCATCGACCAGACCATCTGGGACCCCGCGACCGACCCCATGATCCCGGCCAACTACACGGCCAAGGAGCTGGAGAACAAGGCGGAGTGCAAGCGCGCTCTCCAGGAGGAGCTGGGCCTGGCCCAGGACCCCACGCGCCCGCTCGTCGTCTCCATCGGCCGCCTCACGGACCAGAAGGGCCTGGGCCTCGTGCGCTACGCGATGGACCACCTCATGCAGCGCGGCGTCCAGGTGGCGATTCTCGGCACGGGCGACAAGGACCACGAGGACGCGTTCCGCTACTTCGATGCCAAGTACGGCGACCAGATGTGCGCGCGCATCGCCTTTGACAACGCGCTCTCGCACCGGATGTACGCGGGCGGCGACCTGCTGCTCATGCCGTCCGAGTTCGAGCCGTGCGGCCTGTCGCAGATGATCGCCATGCGCTACGGCACCCTGCCCGTGGTGCGCGAGACCGGCGGCCTGCGCGACTCCGTCACGCCGTACAACAAGTACACCGGCGAGGGCACGGGCTTCTCGTTCGCCAACATGAACGCCGACGAGATGGCCGACACCCTGCTCGGCGCCTGCGAGATCTTCTGGACCGAGCCCGAGGCCTGGCACCAGCTCCAGCTCCAGGCCATGGACACGGACTTCAGCTGGCGCCGCGCCGCGAACGACTACATGGACATCTACCATGACCTCCACCCGGAGATCATTCGGTACAACAAGAGGAGAGACAGGTAGCGCTTGAAAGCACGTCACGTCACCTCAGAGCGTGAGTACCGGTCCCCATTCGGTGCCGTCCAGCTGGGCGGCACCGTTTCGCTGAGCATAGACGTGTGGGAGGACGACGTCACCTTCTGCACGCTGCGCGTGTGGACCGACGCTCACGGCGAGGAGCTCATCGAGATGCGCGGCGCCGAGCACGCCGGGGGCCTGCGCTTCACCGCCACGTACAAGCCGGCCGAGACCGGCGTCGTCTGGTACAGCTTCGACATCGAGGCGAGCGACGGCGCTGTGTGGCGCTACGGCGCCCGCCCGGGCTGGGTCACCGGCGAGGGGGCCTTTGCCTACGGGGACCCGCCGTCGTTCCAGATCACGGTGTTCACGCCCCGCGCCCGCCAGCCCCGATGGTACCGAGAGGGCATCGTCTACCAGATCTTCCCGGACCGCTTTGCGCGCGGGGAGGACTGGCGCGAGCGGGCGGAGGCCGCCCTCGCGCAGCGCCGCGGCGGCGGGCCGGAGCGCGCCCTGGTCGAGGACTGGGACACGCCGCCCACCTACGCCCGTACGCCCGAGGGCGGCATCGCCCGCTGGGACTTCTACGGCGGCACGCTCGAGGGTATCCGCGAGAAGCTCGGCTATCTGGAGGACCTGGGCGTGACGGCGCTCTACCTCAACCCGATCTTCGAGGCGGCAAGCAACCACCGCTACGACACGGCGGACTACCTCAGCATCGACCCGATGCTCGGCGACGAGGAGAGCTTCCGGGCCCTCTGCGTGGACGCCGAGGAGCACGGGATCTCGATCATCCTGGACGGCGTCTTCAACCACGTGGGCGCCGACTCGCGCTACCTCAACCGCTTTGGCACCTACCGCGAGCCGGGCGCCTGGCAGGGCGACGCCTCGCCCTACCGAGACTGGTTCACCTTCAACGACGACGGCACCTACGCCGGCTGGTGGGGCGACCAGAACCTCCCCTCGATACGTCCCGACTGTGACGCCTTCCACGAGCTGGTGTGCGGGCGCGCCGGCGTGATTCGCCACTGGCTGCGCCAGGGCGCGCGCGGCTGGCGCCTCGACGTGGCCGACGAGCTCACCGACGAGTTCATCGTGCAGATCAAGCGCGCCCTGCTCGCCGAGAAGCCCGACGGCGTGCTGATCGGCGAGGTGTGGGAGGACGCGTCCCACAAGATGGCCTACGGCAAGCTGCGCCAGTACTTCGAGGGCGCCGAGCTGGACGCCACGATGAACTACCCTGTGCGCACGGCGCTCCTCTCCTACATCCGGCGCGACATCACCGCCGGCGAGCTGGCCATGCGCCTGGAGGAGCTGCGCGAGAACTACCCGCGTGACAACTTCTACTCGGCGCTCAACCTGGTGGGCAGCCACGACCGCGAGCGCCTGTTCACGGTCCTCGGCGGCGCGCCCGACCCGGACTCGGTGCCCGAGGAGGAGCGCGCGACCTGGCGCCTCTCCGAGGAGCAGGCGAGCCTCGCGAAGTCGCGCCTGTGGGTGATGGCGCTGCTGCAGATGACGCTGCCCGGCGTCCCGTGCGTCTACTACGGCGACGAGCGCGGCGCCGAGGGCTTCCGCGACCCGTACAACCGCGCGAGCTTCCCGTGGGACGACGGCCGGCGCGACTGCACCGACATCTACCGCAACGCGATCGCCCTGCGGCGGATGCTGCCGGACCTGCTGGTGGACGGCGAGTTCGAGCCCTTCTCGTCCGGCGAGGACGTCTTTGGCTTCTGGCGCACCGGCGCGGGGGACGAGCGCGTCTGCGTGCTCGTCAACGCGAGCCTCTCCGACGCGCGCACGGTGAAGGTCCCGGTGGGCGGCCGCCAGGTGAGCGACGTGGTCTCCGGCACGGCGCCGCGCGTGAGCCACGGCCAGGCGGAGGTCTTCCTCTGGCCGCTCGGCACCGCCGTGCTGCACTTCCACGAGTCCGCGCGCCTGCAGGCCCCGCTCGAGCGTGGCATGGGCGTGCTCTGCCACGTCACCTCCGTGCCCAACGGCGGCTGGCCCGGCACGCTCGGCGCCCCGGCGCGCCGCTTCGTGGACTGGCTCGCCGCGGCGGGGCAGAAGTACTGGCAGGTCCTGCCGGTCAACCCCACGGACAGGTTCGGCTCGCCGTATGCGGGCCTCGGCGCCTTCGCGGGCAACATCGGCCTGCTGGAGCTGCCGGCTCCGGCGGCGCTCGCACGGCTGGAGCGCATCGGCAACGACCCGGAGTACCTGCGATTCTGCGACGAGAACGACTACTGGCTCACGCCGTACGCGATCTTCCGCGCGTGCAAGGAGCTGCTGGGCGAGAAGCCCTGGCAGGAGTGGCCGGAGCCCTACCGCACCTACTCGCCGCGCCTGGCCTCCGACCGCAAGCTGCGCCATGCGATCGAGGCGCACCGCCGCCTGCAGTTCGAGTTCCAGCGAGAGTGGGACGACCTGCTCGAGTACGCACACGCGCGCGGCGTGAGGATCATCGGCGACATGCCGATGTTCGTCTCGGCCGACTCCGCCGACGTCTGGAGCGAGCCCGACATCTTTGACCTTGACGAGCGGGGCTATGCCCGCCGTGAGGCCGGCGCGCCCGGAGACGCCTTCGCGCCCGACGGCCAGAACTGGGGCAACCCGGCCTTCCGCTGGGACATCCTGCGCGAGCAGAACTTCGGCTGGTGGCTGCGTCGCTTCAGCCGGATGCTGGCGCTCTACGACGTGGTGCGGCTCGACCACTTCATCGGGTTCATGTCGTACTTCGGCATCCCGGCGGGTAAGACCGCGCGCGACGGCGCCTACGCCTTCGGGCCGGGGCTCGAGCTCTTCGAGGCGGCGCACCGCCAGTTTGGGCCGCTGCCGTTCATCGCCGAGGACCTGGGCGCGATCACGCCGGCCGTGCGCGCGCTCGTGGCCGCGACGGGCTTTCCCGGCATGGACGTGGCGCAGTTCTCCGACTCCGACGTGCGCGAGGGCTACGTGCCGCGCCCCGAGACCGTGGCCTACACGGGAACGCATGACAACCAGACGCTGGTCGGCTTCTGCGAGGAGCGCTACGGCCTGGAGCGCGAGGAGGCCGTCGAGGTCGCGGACGGCATCCTGCGCCGCGTGCTCGCGAGCGACGCCGACGTGGCGATCGTGCCGCTGCAGGACGTGCTCGGCCTCGGCGACGAGGCGCGCATGAACGTGCCCGGCGTCGCGAGCGGCAACTGGAGCTGGCGCGCGGACGATGACGCGGTCGCCGCCGCGGGCCCGCGCCTGGCCGACCTCGCCGAGCGGAGCGGGAGGATCCTGGGGTAGCGCTGCGGGCGGGCGTTCTTCTCGCCTGACGGACTGGCCCAATACGCGGTTTCCGACGAAATCGGGCCCGGAAACGTTGGAAGTCGCGTACTGCCAGTTGGCGATACGCGATTACCAACAGAATCGGGGCCAGAAACGTTGGAAGACGCGTATTGCGCACGGGCGAGAAGAACGCGGGCCCGGGCGCGCGTTAGCCTGCGGCCGCCCGGCCCGCTACAATGGGCGAGAAGAACCGCCCGCCGCGACCGACCCCGCACGCCGGGGCCGGCGCGTCTTCCTGTAGAGGGACCCCATGCTCATCGACCGCGTTTCCCGTCAGCTGGCCGCCGCCCCGGAGCTCGCCCCGCTCGTGCGCGAGCTCGACGCCGGCCATGACGCCAGCCTCTCCGTCGCCCAGTCCGCGCGCCCGCTCGTGCTCGCCGCGCTCTGGGCGAGAAACCCGCGCCCCTGCCTGCTCGTCGTCTCCGGCGAGGAGGCCGCCGACCGCACGGCCCGCTCGCTCGCGGCGTGGCTCGGCCAGGACGTCGTCGGCCGCTACCCCGAGCGCCGCGACCGCCCCTGGGCGGACGCCGCCCCCGACGACGCCGTCATCGGTGCGCGCTGCCGCTCCGTGGCGCGCCTCGCCGCCGGCGAGCGCTGCGTGATCGTGGCCTCCGCGCACGCGCTGCTGCGCCGCGTGCCGCCGGTCGGCAGCGGCTACTTCGCCTCGAGCACCTTCGCGGTGGGGGACGAGGTCCCCTTCGAGGAGGTGCCGGCGCTGCTCGTGGGCATGGGCTACAACGACGCCGGCGACGTGGACGCCCCCGGCACCTTCCACGTGCACGGCGACGCCGTGGACGTCTTCCCCGCGCAGGCCACGAGCCCGGTGCGCATCGAGTTCTTTGGCGACGAGATCGACCGCGTTCGCCGCATGGTCCCCTCCACGGGCCAGACGATCGGCGAGCTGACCGAGGTCACGGTCTCGCCCTGCCGCGAGCTCGCGCTCACGGACGAGACGGTCGCCCGCGCCGAGCGCGCCCTCTACAAGGCGGCGCAGGACAGCACCAAGGTGGCCGCCGACCTGGAGCTCATTCGCCAGCGCGCCGCCGCGCCCGCGCTCGAGCGCTACCTCCCGCAGCTCTACGGCGGCACGGCGTCCCCGCTCGAGCACATCTCCGCTGACGCCCTCGTCGTGCTCGCCGAGCCGCGCGCCCTCTTCGACGACTGCATGCGCGCCACCGACGAGCTCTCCGCCGCCGCCTCGGCCGCCCGCGCGAGCCTCGACGGCCTCTACACCTCCCCGCGCGACATGGACTTTGGCAAGCAGCAGCGCCTGTCCTTCTCGTCCATGATGCGCGCGGGCTCCGGCGCGTCCACGGCGGACCTGGAGGTGCGCCAGCCCGGCATCGCCGGCTCGGACGCCAAGCTCATGGGGCGCGTGCGCCAGCTCGTGGCGGACCGCTGCGCCGTCATCTTTGCCGTGCCGGACCGGGGCGCGCGCGAGTCCCTGGAGCTGCGCCTCTCTGACGAGAACGTCCCCTTCGTCGAGTCCCTGGGAACGGCGGCCGAGAACAACGACCCGCAGGTGCCGCCCCTGGAGCGCGGCCGCGTCACCTTCACCGACGCGCCCGTGCCGGCCGGCATCGTGATCCCGGGCGCGCACCTGGCCGTGCTCTCGGTCTCCGACCTCGCCGCCCGCACGGCCAAGGCGCGCCGCCGCGTCCGCCGCGTGGACCCCACGAGCGTGACCTTCCCGTTCAAGCCCGGCGACTACGTGGTCCACGCCACCCACGGCATCGCGCTCTTCGCCGACATCGTGCGCCAGGAGGTGGCCGGGCGCGAGCGCGACTACTTCCTGCTGGAGTACGCGGGCGAGGACAAGCTCTTCGTGCCGCTCGAGCAGGTGGACCGCATCACGCGCTACGTGGGCCCGGACGGCTCCAGCCCGCGCCTCACCCGCCTCAACACCGCCGACTGGTCCCGCGCCACCGGCAAGGCGCGCCGCTCCGCCAAGAAGCTGGCCTTCGACCTGGTGGACCTCTACACGCGCCGCAGCTCCGTGCCCGGGCACGCGTTCTCGGCGGACACGCCCGTCCAGGAGGAGATGGAGGCGAGCTTCCCCTACGAGCTCACGCACGACCAGCGCGCCTCGATCGCGGACATCAAGGCGGACATGGAGGCCCGCCGCCCCATGGACCGGCTGCTCTGTGGCGACGTGGGCTTCGGCAAGACGGAGGTGGCCCTGCGCGCGGCGTTCAAGTGCTGCCAGGACGCCAAGCAGGTCATGGTGCTCTGCCCCACCACGATCCTGGCGCAGCAGCACTTCGAGACGTTCTTCTCGCGGTTTGCGCCCTTTGACCTCAAGGTGGCGGTGCTCAGCCGCTTTGTGACGCCGGCCCGGCAGCGCAAGGCGCTCGAGGGGTTCGCGGACGGCTCGGTGGACGTGCTCATCGGCACGCACCGGCTGCTCTCCGCAGACGTCAACCCCTACGACCTGGGGCTCGTTATCATCGACGAGGAGCAGCGCTTTGGCGTGCAGCACAAGGAGCAGCTCAAGAACATGCGCGAGCAGGTGGACGTGCTCACCCTCTCCGCCACGCCCATCCCGCGCACGATGCAGATGGCCATGAGCGGGGTGCGCGACATGAGCCTCATCATGACGCCGCCGCCCGGGCGCCTGCCGGTCAAGGTGACGGTGGGGGAGTGGGACCCGGACGTGGTCTCCGCCGCCATCCGCGAGGAGCTCGCGCGGCGCGGACAGGTCTACTACGTGAGCAACCGCGTCCACACGATCGACGACGCCGTGGAGCGCGTGCGCGAGGCGGCGCCCGAGGCCCGCGTGGGCGTGGCACACGGCAAGATGAGCGCGCGCGAGGTCGAGGACGTGATGCTGCAGTTCCAGGAGCACGAGATCGACGTCCTGGTGGCGACCACGATCATCGAGAGCGGCATCGACAACCCGCACACCAACACGCTGATCATCGAGGACTCGCAGCGCCTGGGCCTGGCGCAGCTCTACCAGCTCAAGGGCCGCGTGGGCCGCGGGCGCACGCAGGCCTACGCCTACTTCATGTTCCCGGCCGACCGCCCGCTCACGCCCGAGGCCACTGACCGTCTCACGGCAATCAACGAGTACCAGGACCTGGGCAGCGGCATGAAGATCGCGATGCGCGACCTGGAGATCCGCGGCGCGGGCTCGCTCATGGGAGCCGAGCAGCACGGCAACCTCTCCAGCGTGGGCTTTGACCTCTTCACGCAGATGCTCGGCGAGGCCGTGGCCGAGGCACGCGGCGAGACGCGCGACGTGGAGCAGGCCGAGGTCACGATCAACCTGCCGGCGGACTTCTTCCTGGCGGAGGAGTACCTGCCCGACGTGGACAAGCGCGTGCTCGTGTACCGGCGCCTGGCGGCGGCCGTGGACCTTTCCGAGGTGGACGACCTCCAGCAGGAGTGCGAGAAGGACTTCGGCGCGCTGCCGCTCGCCGGGCGCAACCTCTTCGACCGCGCCCGCGTGCGGATCCGCGCGCAGCGGCTGGGGTGCGCAAGCGTGAGCCTGGCCAACGGGCGCCTGGTTTACCAGGGCGTGGAGGTCTCGCGCCAGACGGCGCTTCGCCTCAAGGAGCGCGGCGGCGTGGTCTACCCCAAGACCAAGAAGGTGGCCTACCCGTTCCACCGCACGCAGGAGGAGGTCATGCCGGCCGCGCTCGGCGTGCTCGAGGAGATCGGCGGCGACGACGAGACGGACGACGTGGAGTAGCGAGCGGACGTCCTTCTCGCCCGCTGGCGGTTGGGGACGCGCCGCTCGCAGGTTATGCGCGATCCCGTAGGTTGTGCGCACCGCCGAAGGGTGTGCGCACAGTTGAGGTATTCATATCCGCAGGCAGATGCGCCGGGCGAGAAGAACCTCGCGTCGCGGCGTGCGCATAACCTCTGCGTGTGCGCATAACCTGCCCGCCCACGCCCCCTACACCCAGCGGAAGCCGTGGCCGGTGATCTGCGACGTGTTCACGTAGGTCACGAAGGCGTCCGGGTCCACCTCGCGCAGGAACCGCTCGAGGCGGGTGGCCTCGGCGCGCGTGAGCACGGTCATGATGACGGAGACCTCGCGCCCGGAGTAGGCCCCGTAACTGCGGGTTATCGTGGCGGTCCGGCTGAGCTCGCGGACCAGGAACTCCTCCACGCGCGCCGGCCAGCGACATATCACCGTGCAGACCTTGTGCTGCTTGAGGTCGTCGAGCACGCCGCTCACCACGACGGTCTGCACGAGCAGGCCGAGCACGCAGTAGAGGCCCACGCGCGGCCCGTAGAGCGCCACGCCCGCGCACACGATCCCGCCGTTCGCCACCGTCACGGCGTGCCCGACCGGCAGGCTCGTGCGACGCGCGAGCGCCATGACCACGATCTCCATGCCGCCCGTGGAGGCCCCGGCGTTGTAGGCGATCGCGTTTCCGAGCGCGACGAGAAGGACCGTGCAGCAGAGGTCCAGCCAGAGGTCGCCCGTGATCGACGCCGTGACCGGGATCAGCCACTGGAAGAGCGACACGTACGCCGAGAGCGCGACCGACGCCACGACGCTCCAGACCACCGCCCGGCGCTCCACGAAGACGAGGCCCGCGACCACGAGGGCGGCGTTCACGACCCAGAGCGCGACGTCGTTGGGCAGCCCCGGAATCGCCGAGGAGAGAACGATCGAGAGGCCCGACGCGCCGCCGATGGCGAGATGGTTGGGCCCCTGGAAGAGCACGTAGGCCAGGGCGCAGAGAATGACGCCCGCGTTGAGGGCGGCCACGAGGCGCAGCGTCCCCGGGGCGTCGCGCCGGCTGATGGCCCGCTCGCTCTCGCGCGCCTCCTCGGGTGTCTGGAGGTCCGCCGCCTGGATGACCGCCGAGCCCTCGTAGGCCGGCCTCGCGCGCTCCGGGTCGACGCGCGCCCGGTCGAGCTCCTCCTCGTCGGCCGTGCGCGTGCGGGCGCACGTGCTTCTCGTCCTGCGAATCCTCTTGAGCATGCCGCCTCCTTCGTAAAAGTGATAAGACGTCTATAACGTCTAGATTGAGTTGTCAAGCACGGACCAGAAACTGCCGTTTACCGTAGAAATCAATGCGTTCAGAAGCTGCAATTTGACAGATACAAACCGGAAGTGGAATCTAAACGCAAGACGTCTATAACGTCTATACATACAAACAGCCCAGACCGCCAAGAGAGAGGGGCGCAGATGCCCAACAACCTTGTCCTCGTAACGCACGCCGACTTTGCGAAGGGCATTCTCACGTCCCTCGAGCTCATCCTGGGCAGCCCCTGCCCCACCAAGGTCGTGAGCGTCACGGCGGCCGAGACCATCCCCACGGTCGCCGCCATGATTGAGGGCGCCATCGATGCCATGGACCCCGCCAACCCCACCGTCGTCCTCACGGACATCCCGGGCGGAAGCACCACGCAGGGCGCGATCCTGGTCTCCGCCGAGCGGCCCGATGCCTACTACGTGGCGGGCCTCAACCTCGGCCTGCTGCTCGAGGTCGCGCTGCTCCCGCTCGACCCCGACCCCGCCGCGCGCGAGGCCAACCTCGCCCTGCTCCGCCAGACGGTCGAGGCGTCCCGCGCGGGCATCGGCCTCGTGGCCGACCTCGCCGGCGCCGTGCCCACGGCAGACATCGACTCGGAATCCGGCGAGCTGTAGGGCCCGCCCAGACCAAAGGAGGAAACCATGATCGAGCTGCTTCGCGTTGACGACCGCCTCATCCACGGGCAGGTCGCCGTCACGTGGACCTCTCAGCTGGGCGCCGACACCATCGTCGTCGCCAACGACCGCGCCGCCACGGACAAGCTCATGCAGTCGGCGTTCCGCATCGCCGCGCCGCCCCAGGCCACGCTCTCCATCAAGTCCGTCAAGGGCGCGATCCTCGTGATCAACAATCCCAAGCACGAGGCCCGCAAGATCTTCGTGGTCTGCGCCAGCCCCGCCGACGCGCTCCAGATCGTGCGCGAGTGCCCCTCCGTCCGCAAGGTCTGCCTCGGCGGCATCCGCCAGGCCGGCGAGCGCCGGCGCGTCACCCAGCAGGTCTACCTGGACGAGAAGGACCTGGAGGCCGTCGACGGCATGGTGGCGCTCGGCGCGCAGGTGAGCCTGCAGTCCCTGCCCGACCAGTCCCCGATGGACGTCGCCGCCGTGCACCGCGCCTACGGCGCCTAGCCCACCCGCCGAATCAGGGGCGCGCGCACGGCCGGCGCGCGCCGCCTCGGAAGAGCCCGCGGATCCGGAACCGCACCCGGCTCACGTTGGAAGAGACGTACGGAACTTAGGAGGTAGAAATGGTTGTTCAAGCCCTGCTCCTGGGCATACTCGCGGGCTTTGCCATGTGGGACGGCCGCGTCGCCGGCCAGACCATGTTCGAGCGCCCGCTCGTGACCGGCCCGATCGTGGGCCTCATCCTCGGCGACCTGCAGACCGGCATCATCATGGGCGCCTCCGTGGAGCTCGTCATGATGGGCATCGCCGGTATCGGCGCCAGCACCCCGCCCGACGTCGTGAGCGGCGGCATCCTCTCCACGGCCTTCGCGATCCTCTCCGGCCTGGACACCGGCACCGCCGTCGCGCTCGCGCTGCCCGTGGCCACCCTCGGCCAGCTGCTCGGCATCTTCGACCGCACCGTCAACCTCGCCTTTGCGCGCATCGCCGACAAGGGCGCCGAGGAGGGCGACCCGTCGAAGGTCACCTTTGCCCTGTGGGGCGGCGCCGCGGTCTTCTGGATCACCTCGTTCCTCGTCGTGTTCCTGGGCGTGCTGCTCGGCTCCGCCGTCATCGAGGACTTCGTCAACTGGCTGCCTGACTTCATCCTGCACGGCTTTGAGGTCGCCTCCGGCATGCTGCCCGCCCTTGGCATCGCCATCCTCATGAACCTGATCTTCGACAAGACCAACGCCGCGTACTTCTTCGTGGGCTTCGTGCTCACGGCCCTTCTCGGCATGAGCACCACCGGCGTGGCCATCGTCGGCGCCGTGATTGCCTACGTGATCTACCAGACCACGAAGCGCCACCAGGCGGAGCTGGCCTCCGTGACCGTTGCCCCCACCCACGAATCCGACGACTTGGACGGTGAGCTGTAATGGCAAAGACTGACGAGCCCCTGAAGGAGGGCGGCATCATCACCGAGGGCGACCTGCGCAAGGTCTTCTGGCGCTCGTTCCCCCTCCAGGCATCCTTCAACTACGAGCGCATGCAGAACGTGGGCTTCTGCTACTCGCTGCTGCCGGTCCTGAAGAAGCTCTATCCCAACAAGGATGACATGGCCGCCGCGCTGAAGCGCCACCTCTCGTTCTTCAACACCACGCCGCAGGTCGTGACGCTCATCACCGGCGCGTGCGTGGCCATGGAGGAGGAGAACGCCCAGGCCGAGCGCGCGGGCGGCAGCTTTGACATGGAGTCCATCGCGGCGCTCAAGGCGGCCCTCATGGGCCCGGTCGCGGGCATCGGCGACTCCTTCTTCTGGGGCACCTTCCGCGTCATCGCCGCCGGCGTGGGCTGCGGCCTCGCCGCGCAGGGCTCCATCCTCGGCGCGATTCTGTTCCTGCTGATCTTCAACGTGCCGGCGCTTCTCGCCCGCGCCTACGGCCTCAAGCTCAGCTACAAGGGCGGCGTCAGCTTCATCGACTCCATGCAGGGCTCCGGCACGATCGGCCTGCTCACCGAGTGCGCCAAGGTGCTGGGCATGTGCGTGGTCGGCGCGATGGTCTCCAGCATGGTCACCTTTGCCACGCCGCTCGTCATCACCATCGGCGACGCGTCGGTCGAGCTCCAGGCCATCTTTGACCAGGTGCTGCCGTGCCTGCTTCCGCTCGCGCTCACCTTTGGCTGCTTCGGTCTGCTCAAGAAGGGCGTGAAGACCACGACCCTCATGTTCGCCCTCATCATCGTCGGCATCATCGGCGCGTTCTTTGGAGTGCTCTAATGGCAAGCATCATGTACGACTACATCCGCGAGACCCCGGAGGTCCTGACCCACATCATCGACGAGCGCGCTCGCATCTGCGCCGAGTTCGTGGAGCGCTTCAAGGGCGAGGACATCGAGACCGTCTACGTCATCGGCTCCGGCACGAGCTACCACGCGGGCGTCTCCGCCAAGCTCTACCTGGAGGAGCTCACCGGCTGGAAGGTCATCCCGATGTACCCCACGCGCTTTGCGCGGGACGAGAGGGTCTATGACAAGAAGTCGCTGGTCATCGGCATCTCGCAGGGAGGCCAGAGCCTCTCCACCGTGGAGGGCCTCGACGCCGCCGCCGAGCGCGGCCTGCTCACTGCGGCCGTGAGCGAGAACCCCACGGCGCTCGTCTTCGAGCACGCGCAGACCAAGACGCTGCTCGAGGTCGGCAACGAGAAGTGCGGCGCCAAGACCAAGGGCTACGCCGGCTCCATCGCCACGCTGATGCTCATGGTGGGCGAGCTCGCCCTCGCCAAGGGCGTCACGGACCAGGCCACCGTGGACGGCTACCTCGCGCGCATGCGCACGGTGATCGCCAACCTGCCCGCCGTGACCGACGCCGCGGTGGACTGGTACGGCCGCATCGCGGACGACCTGCTCCCCGCGCGCCGCGTGATCGTGGTCGGCTACGACGGCATGTACGGCGACGTCCTCGAGGGTGCCCTCAAGACGCTCGAGACGCTGCGCGTGGGCATCGCGGGCTACGACATCGAGGAGTTCTTCCACGGGATCTACAACTCGATCTCCGAGGACAGCTACCTGTTCTACCTGGCCTCCGAGGGGGACTACAAGCCCCGCACGCTGCGTCTGATCGAGATTCTGAGCGAGTGGACGAGCCACAACTACCTCATCGCGTCGCCCTCCGGCGTCCCCGCGCCCACCGACTTTGACTGCATCGTGCCCTTCACCGAGGACCCGCTCTTCTCGTGCTGGGAGTTCATCATCCCAATGCAGGTCGTGGCGTGCTTTGGCGCCGAGGCGCGCGGCATCGACCCGTCCATCCCCAAGGACCCGCTCTTCCACGAGCGGATCGGCAGCAAGAAGCTCGACGGCGTGCGCGACAACTACGTCGAGAAGGACTAGACGTTCTTCTCGCCTCAACCGCAGGTCTATGGCCGTGGTCGCGCGACGTGTTGGCTGCGCGGCCACGGCCGTTTGCGGAGGCGATGGACGCTCTGTTAAAGGGAGGTGTTACGATTATGCAGGTTACCGGCTCCCGAATACGCGGGAGGGCTCGAAGAGAAGGACGCGGTGCCAGCATGAACGACCTAGCACCCCTCTACCAGCAGATATACGAGGACATCAAGGGCAAGATCGAGGACGGCGCCTACGCCGAGGGGGACCGCATCCCCTCCGAGCAGGAGCTCTGTGCGACGTACGGGGCGAGCCGCATCACGGTCCGTCGGGCGATCAGCGACCTCTGCACCAACGGCTACCTCGTGAAGCGGCAGGGTGTGGGCACCTTCGTGAGCCGGCCGCGCATCTTCCGCGAGCTGCGGCGCAGCGGCCACACCATCAGGACCTTCACGGACATCTGCCGCGACAACGGGGCCCGCGCGGGCGCTCGGCTGCTCGAGCGCCGCATCGTGCCGTCGCGCGAGGACGAGCGCGCGTTCTTTGGGCTGGGCGAGAACGACCTCCTGCTGTACGTCCAGCGCCTCCGGACCGCCGACGACGTGCCCGTGTACGAGGAGAACGTCTTCCTGCCCTACGAGGAGTTCGCCGGGCTCATGGGCGCCTCGCTGGACGACGTCTCGCTGTTCGACACCATCGAGGCGGTCTCCGGCCGCCGGCCGGTGCGCAACGCCCGCCTCACGATCGAGGCGGTGGCCGCCACCCCCGAGCAGGCGGGGCGCCTCCGCGTGCCCACGAACGCGCCGCTGCTCTACATGAACGGATACTTCGAGGACCGGGACGGCCGGCCGGTGGCCATCGGGCGCCAGTACTACGTGGGCAGCCGCTACGCCTTCGACGTGTAGCGCGGCTGCGGCCCCTTCTCACCGCTCGTTCCGCGCCGACGGGAGGACCCATGATCAGGGCCGTCATATTTGACATGGACGGGGTGCTCGTGCGCTCCGAGCAGTTCTACAACCAGCGCCGCTCCGACTTCCTGGCGCTGCACGGCCGGGAGCTGCCGGCGGGCTTTGACGCCACGGGCTCCAACGACCGCGCCGTGTGGCGGACGCTCGTGCCCGACGACGAGGCGCTGCGCGAGCGGCTCAGGCTCCAGTACCTGGCCTACGCGCGGGAGCATCGCCCGCCCTGGCGCGAGCTGCTCGCCCCCGGCGTGCGCGAGACGCTCTCCGGGCTCAGGGGGCGCGGCGCGGCGACCGCGATCTGCTCCTCGTCCAGGCGCGCCTTCGTGGAGGACTTCGTGGAGACGGTCGGCATCGGCGGGCTGCTCGATGCCCTGGTGACGGGCGACGACTGCGCCGCGCTCAAGCCGGACCCGGAGCCCTACCGCCGCGCGATGGGCCTGCTCGGCGTCGTGCCGGAGGAGGCGGTCGTGGTGGAGGACTCGCCGATCGGGATCCGGGCCGGCAAGGCGGCGGGCGCCCACGTGTGCGCGGTGCGGCAGGGGGAGGGCGTCCTTCTCGACCAGAGCGAGGCGGACCGCGCGATTGACGACCTCCGCGAGCTCGTGGACCTGCTCGCCTGATCTGCGGGCGCGCGTCCTTCTCGCCCGTCTAAGAATCCCGGACCTTGGCGCGGTCGGCTCTAGGAATCGCCGGCCTTGCGCGCTCGGAGCGCCGTGCAAGCGTGCAACCCCTCGGATTTCTAGGCGCAGGGCGACAAGGGCGGCGTTTTCTAGACGCCGCTGCGACAAAGATGGGATTTTTTAGAACCCGGCGCACCAAGGGCCCCATTTTCTAGACGCCCCCGTGACAACCCCGGCGATTCCCGGAGCCCCCGGCCTTCCGCGCCCAAAAGGGGTCAGACCCCTTTTAGGCACGTCTCGGGTTATGATGGGCGGAGGGACAGTTGCCTCTGGGGGGAGGGTGCTACCTTGATCAAGCTTGCCCTGACGGACCTCGACGACACGCTCATCGCCTTCGGGACGCCGTCCGCGACGAGGCGCTCGCGCGACGCGATCCACGCCCTGCTCGCCGAGGGGCTGCACTTCGGCCCGGTGACGGGTCGGCTGCCCGTGGACATGGGCTGGATGTTCGACGGAGACGAGGCCTGCTACGCCACCGGCGCGTTCTGCAACGGGCAGATCGTGCGCGTGGACGGCGAGGTCGTGCGCACCGTGACGATTCCGGCCGCCGCGCTCGAGCGGGTCGTCCGCGTGCTGGACGAGCATGACGCGGACGCCTACCTCGCGCTCTACCACCCCTGGACGGCGGGCATGACCGCCTACGTCACCGAGCGCGAAGCCCGCCTGCTCGCCAACCCCCCGGAGACCTACAAGCGCTCGATTGAGAAGATCGTGGCGCGCGTGACGGACTTCCCCTCCCAGGGCGTGCCCGGCGGCGAGCCCGCCTACGTGAAGGCCAACATCCAGTGCGCCTGCCCCCGCGAGCGCATGGCCGAGTTGCGCGACCTGCTGCGCGCGGAGGTGCCCGAGCTGGACTTCGTGTTCCCGAGCGCGGTGGCGCCGGTGATCGACGTCATGCCCGGCGGCTGGACCAAGGGCGACGGCGTGCGCGTGCTGGCGGAGGCGCTCGGCCTCGCGCCGGACGAGTACGCGGCCTTCGGCGACTCGGAGAACGACCTCGCGATGATCGAGGCCGTGGAGAACTCCGTCGCCGTGGCCAACGCGACGGAGGCCGTGGCCCGCGCCGCGCGCTGGCACATCGGGGCGTGCGCGGACGGCGCCGTCGACGACGCGCTCCTGGAGATCGCCGCCGCCTGGCGCGAGGGCCGCCTGCCGAGCTTCATGACCGGGGGAGGGGTCGCATGAACGAGCGAATCGTCGCCATAGCGCAGGAGCTCGCGCGCTCCGACCGGACGCTCACGCTCGACGGCCTCGCCGGCGAGTACGAGGTGAGCTCGCGCACCATCAGAAACGACGTCAAGTCGATCAACCTCTTCCTCGCCGAGAAGGGCATGGAGCAGCTCGAGTACGGCCCCGGCGGCGCCATCGTGGTCCCGCCGGACTTCTCGCGCGTCCTGGCGTCGCTGCCGGTCCAGGGGTTCTACTCCTACAAGCTCTCCAGCGAGGAGCGCAAGACGCTCGCCGTGGTCATCATGGCCCTCGAGCCCGGTTACGTGACGCTCGCCGCCATCGCCGACCGCTTCTCGGTGAGCCGCGCCACCGTCCTGAACGACCTGGACGGCATCAAGGCCGTGGCGCGCGACGCCGGGCTCGAGGTGATCTCGCGCCCCAACCGCGGCCTCAAGGTCGTGGGCGACGAGACCGCGCTGCGCGGCTTCCTGCTGAACTTCGTGCTCACCAAGCCCGCCCTCGCCGAGCAGTGGGCCGCCGTCTCGGCGGGCAAGGTCGGCCAGGCGGACGAGGTGACCATCGACAAGATTCTCAACGAGCAGTGCCGCCTGCATAAGGCGGTTCTCGACGACCGCTCCTTCGGCATCGTGCGGCGCTACCTTCAGATCGCGGTGCAGCGCTGCCGCGACGGCATGCGGATGAAGGGGGACTGGGTGGTCCCCTCCGAGCGCCAGGAGGCCCTCTCCTTCGCGCGCGACGTCATCTCGCTGCTCGCCCAGTACTGCGGCGTGGGGATGGGCGAGGGCGAGGCGGAGAACCTCTCCCTCGTCCTCGAGACGAGCGGCTTTCGCAGCGACGCCGAGTTCACGATCGAGGACGTGCAGGTCCAGACCGTGACGCGCCGCTTCGTCCAGAACGTCTCGCTCGCCTGCGGGGTGGACCTCAACGGGGACTACAGCCTCTTCGAGTGCCTCTCCAACCACCTGGAGACGATGTTCTCCTCGGACGCCTCGCGCTTCCCGGTGAACCCCGTCCTGCGCGAGGTCGTGACCGACCAGCCCCAGGTCCTCGACGCCGTCAAGGACAACCTCCCCATCCTCGAGGCCTACAGCCGCCGGCGCATCACCGAGGTGGAGACCATCTACGTGGCGCTGCACATCTGCGCGGCGCTCGAGCGGCGCAAGAACCGGGAGCGCCGCCTGCGCGTGGTCGTGGTCTGCGACGAGGGCGTGGGCACCTCGCGGCTCGTCGTGGAGGACCTGCGGGGGCGCTTTGACATCCGCGTCATCAAGGTGATCCCGGCCCACGAGGCCCCCTACCTCGAGTCCTATCGCGCCGACCTCGTCATCTCCACGGTCGCGCTCAACGAGTGCCCGGTGGACAACGTCGTGGCGCTGCTGCCCTTCTCGGACCGCGACTACGAGCGGATGCGCGAGAAGATCGACGAGGTCCGCTCCCTCTCGGACGGCTTCCAGGACGGCTACGACGAGCTGGGGGCCCAGGGGCTTCTCGACAAGATCGAGCCGATCCTGCGGCGCGAGCTGACCGGCGGGGGCGAGCGCGTCATCCGGGAGATCCGCACCGAGGTGCGCCGCTACTTCCACGAGGCGCAGCACATGGAGGAGGAGATCCTCACGCCCTACCTCCACCAGCTGCTCCCCCCGAGCCACATCCAGCTTGACGTGGAGGCGAGCGACTGGCGCGACGCGATCGCCAAGTCGGCGCGCCCGCTCGTGGAGATGGGCTACATCGAGCCGCGCTACATCGACGCGATGATCCAGAACGTCGTCGACCACGGCCCCTACGTGGTCCTGGTCCCGCACTTCGCCATCCCGCACGAGGCGCCCGAGAAGGGCACGTACAAGATGGGGATGAACCTCATCCGCCTCAGGACGCCGGTCAAGTTTGACGCCGACGACCACGACCCGGTCGAGTTCGTCTGCACCCTCGCGCCGACGGACCACAAGTCCCACCTCAAGGCGTTCTTCAACCTCCTCAGCATGCTGACCAAGCCGGAGCTCAGCATCTTCCAGGAGCTGCGGGACGCCCGCACGCCCGAGGAGGCGGCCGCCGCGATCGAGACGGCGGAGTACCAGATAATTCAATAACGCATAAATCTGCTCGCCGATTCGAGCTTGCGGGGCGTCCCTGAAACTGGTAGGAACGCCCCGTTTTGCCTCAAGCGGCGCAAACAAAGCCCAGTTGGCACCCTCAGATAGGACAGCTTTCTTCACGGAGCCGTGAAGAAAGCTGTTTCAGTTGGTAATTCTGCACGTGCAGTGAACAACCTTTGGCTGTTTTGTGAAGAACGGGTGCCGGAAACTGGTATCAGAAAGCAGCGCCGATGGCGGCGCCTGCGCACGGGAAAAGTTTCGGCCCCGTCGGACGGGCGGGGCCGTCAAGGCATCAACAGGCCACGGGAGAAGGGAAGCCCCATGCTCGGAAAAGAAGTGATCATGCGTGAGCTGACGGTGCTGGACCTCGACGCGCAGACGCCGGAGCAGATCTTCGACATCATGGGCAAGCGCTTCGAGGAGCTCGGCTACGTCAACGACACCTACATCGCCTCGATCAAGAAGCGCGAGTCGATGTACCCCACGGCGCTCCCCACCGAGCCCTACCCGATCGCCATCCCGCACACCGAGGCCGACGCCATCGTCAAGCCCTTCATCGCCCCCGTGCGCCTCAAGAACACGATCGCCTGGGGCGACATGTCCGACCCGGACAACAAGCTCGACGTCAAGCTGGCCTTCATGCTCGGCTTCTACGAGCCCGGCGCGCACATCGAGCTGCTCCAGATCCTCATGCACAACTTCCAGCGCAAGGACTGGGTGGACACGCTCTTCGCCGCCGAGACCGAGGACCAGTTCTACGACGCGGTCATGGACATGGAGTGGTGGCACGACTAGGCGCCTCACGGCAACACAGGCCTGGACAGGGGCCTTTTGCACATAGCGTTGGAACTGTAGGACGAGAAACAGGAGGTAACAGAAATGCCCGTTAAGGTTGTCGTCGCATGCGGCAGTGGCGTCGCCACGTCCCAGACCGTCGCCTCGAAGGTCAACCGCATGCTCAAGGAGGAGAAGATCGACGCCTCGGTCGAGGCCGTCGACCTCAAGAGCGTCGACCGCCACCTCAAGGACGCCGCTGCCTACATCACCATCATCCGTGACAAGAAGGAGTACGACGTCCCCGTCATCGACGGCATCGCCTTCCTCACCGGCGTTGGTCAGAAGCAGCAGTTCGACAAGCTCGTCGAGGCGATCAAGAACTACAAGGCCGTCTAGACGTTCTTCTCGCAAGGCCTGTAAGCTAGACTGAAAGGGGTGTCCAACCTATGGACCTCGCACAAGCAACTGCTTGGATTCAGGAATTCCTGAACAGCGTGGGCGCCGCCGTCTTCGTGCCCATCATCATGATCGTCATGGGCCTCGTCGTCCGCATGAAGGTCAAGGACGCGATCAGCTCCGGCATCCTGCTCGGCGTCGCCTTCTCCGGCATGTCCATGCTCATCAACTACATGTCCGGTCTCGTCCAGCCCGTCGGCGAGGCCATGCTCACCCGTCTGGGCATCGACCTGCCAATCATGGACGGCGGCTGGACCACCATGGCGGCCATCGCCTGGTCGTGGCCCTTCGCCATCCTGGTCTTCCCGCTGCTCATCGGCATCAACGTCATCATGCTGATCGCCAACAAGACCGAGACCTTCAACGCCGACCTCTGGAACGTCTGGGGCAAGATCTTCACCGCCATCGGCGTCGTGGGCATCACCGGCTCCGTGCCGCTGGCCTTCGTGATCGCCGCCATCCAGATCGTCTTCGAGCTCAAGACCGCCGACCTCTTCAAGGACGAGATCAACGAGCTCACCGGCATCCCGGGTGTCACCTGCACCCACAAGATGATCTTCCTGTCCGCGATCTTCTATCCCATCGACAAGGTCCTGCGCAAGATCCCGGCCCTCAACACCAAGGCCGACGCCGCCGCCCTCAAGGAGAAGGTCGGCATCTTCGCCGAGAACCACGTCCTGGGCTTCATCATCGGCGTGCTCTTCGGCCTGCTCGGCGGCTACGACGTGCCCGCTATGCTGACCCTCGGCGTCCAGGCCGCCATGTGCCTCACGCTCTTCCCGGTCATCTCCAAGTACTTCATGGAGGCCCTGTCCCCGATCTCCGAGGCCGTGTCCGACTTCATGCACAAGAAGTTCGCCGACCGCGACCTGGTCGTCGGCCTCGACTGGCCGTTCATGGGCGGCTCGAACGAGATCTGGCTCACCGTCATCTACGCCATCCCCATCACGGTTCTCTTCTCGTTCATCCTCCCCGGCAACGGCATCCTGCCCTTCGCCGGCATCGTGAACATCGCCGTGGCCGTGCCCGCGTACCTCGTGACCCGCGGCAACCTGCCCCGCATGCTCATCCTCGCCACGATCGGCGTGCCCATCTTCCTGTACGTCGGCACCGTCTTCGCGCCGTTCGTCTCCGACCTGGCCCACAGCACCGGTGCGGTGGAGCTCGCCGAGGGCGCCCTCATCTCCTGCTCCTCCATCGACGGCCCGGTCCAGACCTACGCCTTCGCGACGTTCCTGGACTTCCTGAACGGCAACTTCCTGCCGCTCGGCGTCCTGGTGATCTGGATCGCCGGCTACTTCTACACCTACCACGACCTCAGGAAGCAGTCCAAGGCTCGCAAGGCCGAGGCTGCCGCCGAGCTCGAGTAGCGCCCAGGTATCGTCTCTGACCGAACCCACCACAGATTGGAGCGCCCTCAATGCTTGAGGATCTTAAGCTCAAGGTCATGAACATCGCCAAGCAGGCCCAGCGCGAGGGGATGTGCAAGCACAAGTCCGGCAACTTCTCCGCGCGTGACGAGGAGACCGGCCTGGTGGTCATCACCCCGACGAGCGTGGACCGCGAGGACCTCGTCGTCCCCGACATGATCGTCATGGACCTCGACGCCAACGTCATCGAGAACCAGACGGGCCTGCGCCCGACGAGCGAGTCGCTCATGCACCTCAAGATCTACCAGACCCGTCCGGACGTGAAGGCCATCGCCCACACGCACTCCATGTACGCGACCGTCTTCGCCGTGCTCAACAAGCCGATCCCGGCCGTGGTCTACGAGGTCGCCAACCTCAACTGCTCGAAGGCCCGCATCCCGGTCGCGCCGTACGGCCGTCCCGGCACGCCCGCCCTCGCCGAGTCCGTCGTCGAGCCGGTCCAGGAGGCCGACGTCTTCCTGCTCCAGGGCCACGGCGCCGTCGCCGTCGACGAGACCAACATCGAGGAGGCCTACCTCAAGGTCTGCTACATCGAGGAGCTTGCCGAGCTGTACCACCACGCTCTGACGGGCGCCGGCGGCCAGGAGCCCTACTCCTTCCCGCCCGAGGAGCTCCAGAAGTGGGAGTACCCCAAGGAGATCAAGTTCCCGACCAAGTAAGTCGCGGTTCTCTCGAGGCGGGTCGCATGGCGCCATGTCGTGCGACCCGTCTCTTGTACCGAGGTGTTTTTCTGGCGCGCGGTCCTTCTCGGCCGGCGCGCCCCGAAGGGAAGCCATGGCAACGAAGAAGAAGGACAAGAGCGGCAAGAACAAGAAGAGGCAGGGCTTCAAGCTCAAGAAGGTCTCCGAGCGCAAGAACCCGCCCGCGATCTCCGTGGGCGCCCGCGTGATCACGGTCGTCGAGATGCTGCTCGTGTGCGCGATCTGGCTCATGGCCGCCTTCGCGCTGTTCGACAAGACCGACCTCCTGTCGATGGCCCTGCTCTGCGCGGTGTACTTCCTCTGCGCGCTCGCGATGTACTTCACGCGCGCGGTGCTCGAGAGCATGCGGCGCTACGGCCGGCACGACTCCGAGGCGGTCTTCTACTACAGCCAGATGCTCAAGAGCGACCAGAAGTGGTCCCTGTGGATCGGCCTGTCGTTCTTCGCCGTGTTCACGGTGCTGGGGTGGCTGTTCCCCTCGCCCAACCTGGACATGACGTGCGTGAACATCGCGTCCAGCTTCTACCTGGGCTTCATTTGGACGAGCGCCTACAAGGAGGAGGAGCGGATCCCGTTCCAGTACATGGAGACGGTCTTCCTGTTCCTCACCGTCATCAGCAACTACATCGTCTTCTTTCTCTAACGTCTCTCGCTAACGAAGGGAAGCTCCCATGAAGAAGATCATCAACGCGCCCGAGAGCTATGTCGACGAGATGCTCGAGGGCATCTACGCGTCCTTCCCGGACAAGGTCAAGTGCGCGGAGGGCGACCTGCGCTGCTACTGCATCGCCAACAAGAAGCCGGGCAAGGTCGCCATCATCACCGGGGGCGGCTCGGGCCACGTGCCGCTGTTTTTGGGCTACGTGGGCGAGGGCCTGATCGACGGCTGCGGCGTGGGCGGCGTGTTCCAGTCCCCGTCCGCCGAGCAGATCTACAACATCGCCAAGGAGGTCGAGGCCGGCGCCGGCGTGCTGTTCCTCTACGGCAACTACACCGGCGACATCATGAACTTCGACATGGCGACCGAGCTGCTCGAGATGGACGACATCGAGGCCGTCTCCCTCGTGGGCGCCGACGACGTGCTCTCCAACGCCAACGTGGAGGCCCGCCGCGGCGTGGCCGGCATCTTCTTCATGTACAAGGCCGCCGGCGCCAAGGCCGACCAGATGGGCACCCTCGAGGAGGTCGCCGCCGCCGCCAAGAAGGCCGGCGACAACGTGCGCACCGTCGGCTTTGCCCTCACGCCCTGCATCGTGCCCGAGGTCGGCCACGCCAACTTCGAGCTCGCCGACGACGAGATGGCCTTCGGCATGGGCATCCACGGCGAGCCGGGCGTCTGGAACGGCCCGATCAAGACCGCCGATGAGCTCGCCGAGGAGTCCGTGGGCGAGATCCTGAAGGACATGCCGCTCGCCGAGGGCGACGAGGTTGCGCTGCTGATCAACGGCCTGGGCGCCACCTCGCTCGAGGAGCTCTACATCCTCAACAACGCCGTCCGCAAGCAGCTCGCCGCCAAGGGCGTCACGGTCTACCGCTCCTGGACGGGCGAGTACGCCACCTCGATGGAGATGATGGGCGCCTCGATCTCCATCTGCAAGGTCGACGACGAGCTCAAGGGCTACTTCGACTACCCCGTCAACACGCCGTTCATCTGCCAGCGCTAGCGCGGCGCGCTGACCCACCGATTGGAGGAACGCATGGACAAGCTGACCGTTGCCGAGATCCCGGAGATGTTCGAGAAGGTCGCCGAGGTCTTCGCCGAGAAGAAGGACGAGCTGTGCGCGATGGACGCCGCCATGGGCGACGGCGACCTCGGCCTCACGATGAGCAAGGGTTACGGCGCGCTGCCGGGCTTCCTGCGCGAGACGGCCGCCGAGGGCGAGATCGGCAAGCAGATGATGAAGGCCGGCATGAAGATGCAGAACGAGGTCCCCTCGACGATGGGCACCCTCATGAGCTCCGGCATCATGCAGGCCGGCAAGGCGTTCAAGGGCAAGACCGAGCTCGTGGCCGCCGACCTGGCCACCTACGTCACCGCCTTCGCCGAGGGCATCAAGAAGCGCGGCAAGTGCGAGCTCGGCGACCGCACGATCCTGGACTCCGTGGACGCCGGCGCCAAGAAGGCCGCCGCGCTCGTGGAGGGCAACCCCGGCGCGACCTTCGCCGAGGTCATCACCGCCGCCGTGGACGGCGCGAACGAGGGCTGCGAGGCCACCAAGGACATGATGCCCAAGTTCGGCAAGGCCGCCGTGCACGCGGCCAAGGCCAAGGGCGTCGTGGACCAGGGCGCGCTCGCCGGCTACTACATGCTGCTCGGCCTGAAGAACTACTTCGTCGCCTAAGGAGGCCCGATGCTCTACAACGATCCCAAGACGTTCCGCGAGGACATGCTCAGGGGCTACGTCGCGGCCTACCCCGACTACGTGGTCGAGGTCCCCGGCGGCGTCGCGCGCGCGACCAAGATGGCCGAGGGCAAGATCGCCGTCATCAACGGCGGCGGCTCGGGCCACTACCCTGCGTTCTGCGGCATTATCGGCGACGGCTTCATGGACGCCACCGTGGTGGGCAACGTCTTCACCTCGCCCTCGACCGAGGACGTGCTCGGCGTGGCCCGTTCCGTGGACCAGGGCACGGGCATCTTCATCGTGGGCGGCAACTACGCCGGCGACAAGATGAACTTCAACATGGCGCGCGACCGCCTCGTCGAGGAGGGCGTGGACGCCCGCACGTTCTACATCACCGACGACGTGGCCTCCGCCAAGCCCGAGGAGGCCGAGAAGCGCCGCGGCAACGTGGGCACCTTCATGGTCTTCAAGGCCGCCGGCGCGGCCGCTGCCGCCGGCGTCTCCTTTGACGAGCTGGTGCGCATTACCGAGAAGGCCAACGCGCGCACCCGCACCATGTCGATGGGCTTCCGCGGCTGCACCCTGCCGGGCGGCGACGCGCCGCTCTTCCATGTGCCCCAGGGCAAGATGGAGGTCGGCCAGGGCATCCACGGCGAGCCGGGCGTGGGCGAGACCGACCTCGCCAGCGCGTCCGAGGTGGCCGAGCTCCTCGTGGAGCGCGTGCTCGCCGAGGCGCCGGCGGACGACTCCAAGCGCATCGCCGTCATTCTCGACGGCCTGGGCTCCACCAAGTACGAGGAGCTCTTCGTGGTGTGGGGCACCGTGCGCGCGCTGCTCGAGGAGCGCGGCTACACGCTGGTCGAGCCGCTCGTGGGCGAGTACGTGACCTCGCTCGACATGGAGGGCATCGCGCTGGCCGTGGAGTACCTCGACGACGAGCTGGAGGCCTACTGGAGCGCGCCTTGCGACACGGCCTCGTTCCGCAAGGGGGCGAGCTCCATGGCCGCCGGCGAGCGCAAGGTCTACGCCGAGCTCACCGAACAGGTCGACACCTTCGAGCAGGGCTCCGAGGCCTCCGAGAAGGCGGCCGACTACATCGTCGACGCGTTCGCCCGCATGCAGGCTGCGATCGCCGACGCCGAGGAGGAGCTCGCCAAGATCGACGGCGTGGCCGGTGACGGCGACCACGGCCGCGGCATGGTGAAGGGCTCCACGTTCGCCGCCGAGGCCGCGCGCGACGCCCGCGAGCGCGGCGCGGCCGCCGGCTCCGTGCTGCGCGAGGCCGGTCGCGCCTGGGCCGCCAAGGCCGGCGGCACCTCCGGCGTGCTCTGGGGCTCCGCGCTCGAGGCCGCCGGCGCCGTGGTGGGCGACCAGGCCGAGGGCTACGACGCCACCGTCGCCGCCGAGGCCGTGCGGGCCGCCTACGAGAAGATGCTCTCGCTCGGCGGCGCCCACCGGGGCGACAAGACCATGCTCGACGCGCTGATCCCGTTCGGCGAGGCGCTCGAGGCCGCCGCCGGCGAGGGCAAGTCGCTCGAGGAGGCCTGGGCCGCCGCGGCCGAGGTCGCGCAGAAGGCCGCCGAAGACACCGCCACCATGGTGCCCAAGGTCGGCCGCGCCCGCCCGGCCGCCGAGCGCAGCCTCGGCACCCCGGACGCCGGCGCCATCTCCATGGCGCTCTGCATCAGGACGGTGCTTCCCGAGTAGCTCTGCGGACACGATGCGCGACCGGCGGGGAGGGCGCTTCTGCCCTCCCCGCCGCCGTTTCCAGGAACCGGCGGGGTTGCGCACCCGGAGCGCCGCCCTTTGATCCAAGAAAGAGCGCCCTTGTCCCGGAGCCTTCTAAGAATCGTTGACCTTGCGCACCCGGAGCGCTGCGCGGCCGCGCAACCTCCGGGATTCCCGGAAATAATTGCGACAAGGCCAACGTTTCCTAGAGTCCGCTGTGACAGGGGCGACGTTTCTTAGAGCCCCTTGCGACAAGGGCGGCATTTCCCGGACGTCACTGCAACAACCCCGGCAATTCCCGGACGGCCGCGTCGTCCGCAGCCTCCCACTCCGAGAAAAGCGGGCCTTGTCCCAGGGGCTTCTAGGAATCGCCAGCCTTGCGCACCCGGAGCGCCGTCCAGCCGCGCAACCTCCGGGATTCCGGGATAAACCGCGACAAGGTCGCTGTTTCCTAGAGCCCGCCGCGACAAGGACGACCTTTCTTAGAACCCGCCGCGACAAGGGCGGCATTTCTTAGACGCCTTTGGAACAACCCCGGCGATTCCCGGACGGCCGCGTCGTCCGCAGCCTCCCGCTCCGAGAAAAGCGGACCTTGTTCCAGGGGTGTCTAGAAATTGGCGGGGTTGCGCGGCTGGGAGGTCTCGCGGGCGCGCAACCTCCGGGATTTCTAGAGTTGGACGTGACAAGGGCGACGTTTCTTAGGGCCCGTTGCGATAAGGGCGGCGTTTCCCGGACGTCCCCGGAACAACCCCGGCGATTCCGGGAGGCGCGCACCAGGTCCCGGCGCGGTAGAATCGGGCGCGAGAAACGCGACGAGAGGAGCCGCCATGTCCCAAGCCGCTGACCGCGTGGACGCCGAGACCGCCGCGCGCCCGGGCGCCCCGGCCACGCATCCCGAGTTCGACCGCCTGGTCCGGACGATGTGGCGCCTGCGCCAGCCGGACGGCTGCCCGTGGGACCGCGAGCAGACGCACCGCTCGATCACGCGCAACATGGTCGAGGAGGCCTACGAGGCGGTGGACGCCATCGAGGCCGACGACGCGGCGCACCTCGTGGAGGAGCTCGGCGACGTCCTGGAGCAGGTGGTCCTGCACGCGCAGATCGCGGCCGACGAGGGCGCCTTCACGATCGACGACGTGATCCACGGCCTGAACGAGAAGCTCGTGCGCCGTCACCCGCACGTCTTCGGCGAGCACGCGGCGGCCGGCGACGGCGGCGAGGTCCAGGACATCTGGGACGAGGTCAAGGCCGCGGAGCGCGCGGCGGCGGGCGAGAAGGACGCGGAGCCCGGGCTCCTCGACTCCGTGCCGCGCAGCCTGCCGGCCCTCATGCAGGCCCAGAAGATCTCCAAGCGCGCGGCCAAGGCGGGCTTTGAGTGGGAGACCGTCGCGGACGTCTGGGACAAGGTGGCCGAGGAGCGCGCCGAGTTCGAGCGGGAGGCTCCGGGCAGCGACGCGCGGGCCCTGGAGTTCGGCGACCTGCTCTTCGCGCTGGTCAACGTCGCCCGCCGCGAGGGGATCGACGCCGAGGAGGCGCTCGCGGCCTCCAACCGCAAGTTCAGGGCGCGCTGGTCACGCATGGAGGAGCTCGCCCGCGCCGAGGGCACGTCCCCGGACGAGCTCGGCACCGCCCGTCTGAACGAGCTCTGGGACCGTGCGAAGGCGGAGGAGAAACGCTGACGCGCCGCCCGCCCGTCGCGGCCTCTGCTATAAAGGGGATGCCGAGGCGGTCGCGCCCGGCACCGCCCTGCCACAACGGACCAGAATCGAAGCGACGGCATGAGCACAGACAAGACCACACGCGAGCGGGCCGCCGGCCGTCCCGCCAGACGCGCCGCCGGCTCGCGCCCGAGCACGGCGCGACGACCCGCCGCCCGCGCGCCGCGCGCCGCGAGCGGGCGTTCTTCTCGCCAGACGGGCCCGTCCGAGGGCGTAGCCGAGAAGATCGCGGGCGCGGTGAAAGGTGGGGTTTCCGACCCGCGCGCGACGCTGGCCGCCCACCGCGTCCCGGTGCTCGTCGCCGGCGTCGTGCTGATCCTCATAGTGGCGCTCTACGGTCCGGCCTGCGGCCTCTACCAGGCATGGCGCGAGAACGGCGTGCTCCAGGCGGAGGAGGCGCGCGCGAGCGCCGAGAGCGCCGAGCTGGAGGGCGACATCGACACCCTCATGACCGAGGACGGCATCAAGGACGAGGCGCGCCGCCGCGGCTACGTCGACGAGGGCGAGACGCGCATCATCGTCGATGACGGCGGCTCGGCGGAGGGCGAGCCGGCCGACGACGCGCAGGGGGATGACACGCCCTGGTACCTGGGCGTCACCGACTTCATATTCCAGTACCATCCGAGCGACGAGGGGGAGCGATGACGCGTCTGGCCTGCATCGACATCGGGACCGTGACCGCGCGGCTGGCCGTGGCGGACGTGGAGGGCGGGCGCGTCCTGCGCCTGGTCAAGCACTCCGAGATCTGCAACCTCGGCCAGGACGTGGACGCCACCGGGCGCCTTGACGAGGAGGCCATGGCGCGCGTGGTCGCGTGCGTGCGCGGTTACGTGGCGTCCGCCCGCGAGGCCGGTGCCGTGGCGGCGTGCTGCACGCTCACGAGTGCGGCGCGCGACGCGGAGAACGCCGCCGTGCTGGGCGCGGAGCTCGACGCGCTCGGCCTGGACCCGCTGATCATCCCCGGGCAGGTCGAGGGCGCCCTCACCTTCCTCGGCGTGACCCGGGACTTCCCCGGGCGGCGCGTGCTCGTGGCGGACAACGGGGGCGGCTCCACGGAGCTCGCCTGCGGGTGCGCGCCCGAGGACGGACCTCTTGACCTGCGCTTCGTTCGCTCCATTGACGTGGGCTGCCGTCGCGTGACCGAGAAGTTCCTCTCGCCGGAGGGGCCCGACGACCCCGGCGCCGTCGCCCGCGCGCACGAGTTCGCGGCCGCCGCGTTTGGGCCGACGGTGCGCGAGGACGGCCTGCGCGCCGCAGGTTCCGAGGGCGCGACCGACGGCGCCCCCGCCACGCTCGTGGTGACCGGCGGCACGGTGACGAGCCTCGTCGCCGTGAAGAAGGAGCTCGACCCCTACGACCCCGCGCAGGTCCACCTCGCCGAGCTCACCCGGGCCGACCTCGAGGAGCTCGAGGGGCGTCTCGCGGCCCTCACGGTGGCCGAGCGCGCGGAGCTGCCGGGACTGGTCGCCAAGCGCGCGCCCGTGATCCTGGGCGGCGTGGTCGCGGTGCTGGAGCTCATGCGGCAGACGGGCTTCGAGCGGCTCACCGTCAGCGAGTCCGACCTGCTCTTCGGCCTGGCGATCGCGGCCGAGACCACGCTGCGCCGCGTGGAGTCGCCCGTCGGCTGGGGCCCCACGATGCGCGTGCTGCGCTAGGATGGTGGTGCCGGCGGCGCTGCGGCGCGCGGCGGCACGCGCGGGGGCGTGGCGGAACTGGCATACGCAGGAGACTTAAAATCTTCGGCCGCAAGGATTGTGGGTTCGAGTCCCACCGCCCCTACCAGACACAGACGAGGCCGCGGGCCCATGGGCTCGCGGCCTCGACGCGTTTCTAGGCAGGGCTTCTCGCCCGAGGGCTAGTTGGTGAACAGAGACGCGCGCTTGTCGAAGTAGACCTTGTTGAGGACGATGTAGATGATGACCCCTATGACGTACCCGAGGATTTCATAGAAGGAGATGAACTCAGACGCAAAGTCGAGGGGGCTGATGTAGGAGGGCAGCAGGGGAGAGACGCGGGCCATCACGATGATGACGAGCGCGCCGTTATAGATGACGCTTGCGGCGAGCTCGGCTCCACAGAGGAGCAGGAAGAGCCGCGGCGCGCCCTTCTTGAAGCCGGCGAGCTGCTGCCGCACGTAGATCATTGCGGCGGCGAAGGCGATAAGGACGATGCCGTAGACGATGTCGATGATTCTGACCTGGGAGAACATCGCATAGACGAACTCGGCGTCGCCCTGGTACTGCATGCCCATGAAGGCCATGAGGCCGTTGCCGAGGCTGAGAAGGGCGCCCGCGAAGAGGGAGAAGTAGATCAGGAACTTGTACCACTTCATCTCGGGGGCCGGGGCGGCGTAGGGCACCGGGACCTGCCCGGGAACGGGCGGCGTGACGGGCGCGCCCTGGGGCGCGGACGCGCCGGGGGTCGGCGTGGCCCCGCCGAAGGAGGAACCACAGCTCGGGCAGAACCTCGAGTCGTCGGGAACCTGGCTCCCGCAGTTGGGACAGAACATGGGTGGCCTCCTGTCTGGACCGGGTGACGTAAGCGCGGCAAACGTGTGCCATGGCAATTGTACGGCATGGCCGCGACATCGCCGCAAGCCCGCGTCCTTCTCGGCCTTTGGTATACTGGGCGCGCGTCCCCATCGTCTAGTGGCCTAGGACATCGCCCTTTCAAGGCGACGACACGGGTTCGACTCCCGTTGGGGGCACCACGCAGAAGCGCGGGCCCGCCCGGAACCCCCGGACGGGCCCGTTTTTGCGCTCGCGGCCGCGCGAGGACCGTTCCGTCCTACCCGGCGAGCGTGCGCCGGATGCCGGGCACGCTCGTTATCTCCTCGAGCACGCCGATGAGCTCGTCGCTCTGATAGTAGTCCCCGCGCCGTCGCGAGCCGAGGGGTCGCAGCATGCCGTATTCGCATGCGCGCGCGACCAGCGTGGACGCCGCGCGCGGCGTGATGCCGAGCCCCCGCGCCACGTACGAGACGGTGACCACGGGCTGCTCCGCCAGCAGGGCGGGGAGCCTCCAGATCGCGGAGCCCGCGCGCTCCGTGATGGCCTGCCCCCAGCTCGACATGGTCGCGTCGATTCGGTCGGCAACCCTCTGACCGACGACGAGAGCAAGCTCCAGCGCCCCGACGACGCACTCGACGATGGGGGTGAGATCGCCGTCCTGATATGCCGTGACGGCCGCCATGTAGTCTTTCACGTCGTGGAGCAGCCCGGCGGAGATGGGCAGCGTCGCATGGGAGAGGACGCCGTCGCGTCTCAGGGCACGGTGGAGAAGGACCCTGCCCGTGCGACCGTTGCCGTCGATGAACGGGTGGATCGTCTCGAACTGCGCGTGAACGACGGCGGCCTTGACGACGGTGTCGACGTCCTCCTGTCGGGCAAAGGCGACGAGGTCGTCCAGGTATGCCTCGACCCGTTCCGGCACGGGCGGGACGAAGAGGGCGCCGTGCGGGCTGTACGCGCTGCCGCCGACCCAGACCTGCTCGTCTCGAATCTGCCCGCCAAAGGACTCCCCGGTGGGGGAGATGAGCGCCCGGTGGATGGCGCGAATCTGCTCGACCAACGCATCCGGCGCGAGTGAGAGCGCCGTGCGCATTGCGGCAACGTTGCCCTGCACGATGCGGGCGTTGGCCGGGGCGTCCTTTGAGATTTCCGCCAGCGCGACGTTGCGCACGCTCGACGTGAGGCGCTCTATCTGCGAGCTCGCCGCAGACTCGCTGCGCAGCAGGAGCGCCGGAAGGTCGTAGCCGCGCGCCGCCTGGGCCTCGTCGAAGCGCGCGAGCCTGACCAGCAGCTTGCGAATACGGGTCGAGAGGTCGGCGGGGACGTCGGGGGAGAGTCCGGCGATAGATGCGGGGACGGCCGCGCGATACGTGGGCGCGATTCGACGGCGGGCGCTCTTGGGGATGAGCTCGCGCTCGTCGGGGTCCATGTGCCAGCTGACCTCCTCGAAGGTGACGCTTGGCCACATATCGAGCCTCCTCTGTCTTGGTGCGCGCGACGCGGTTCGCTTCCCTTGATTCAGAATAGCGGAAGCGAATCGGGTTTCACTTCCGAAAACGCCCCAAGACGGGAAGCGAAGCCAAGGCGCGGGCGAGAAGGACGCCGGCTCGCTACCAGTCCAGGTCGCTGCGCTCCGCGAAGGCGCGCGCCGACTCGACCAGCCAGTCGCGCTCCTGGCACCAGGGTATGAACTCGGGGACGTCGGCGATGATCGGCTCCGCCTCGCGCACGGCCATGACCGCCTCCTCGAAGCCGCACGGGGCCGCCTCCGGGCGGTCCGGCAGGTAGGGCTCCACGAAGACGGGCCGCAGCAGCGCGTAGGCGCCGCCGTCGCAGAGGCGGTCGAACCCGCGCAGGGCGCGCTGGGCGGCGGTCAGACGGTTCAGCTTGTAGAGCAGCAGCACGCGGGCGAGGTGCGACCAGGCGCTCTCGCGGCCTGCCCAGCGCGCCTCGAGCGCGCCGAGCCCGGCCTCGTCCTCGAGCCGCGCGCACGCGAGCATGTGCGTGTGGCGCGCCCCGACCGGGTCGGAGGGCGCGACGCCCGTGACCCACTCGGCCGCTGCGGAGGCCATGCGGTAGCGCGCCCCGTCGAGGCAGGCGCGCGCGACGGCGGCGCCGAGCCGCACGCGCGGGCGGAAGAAGACGTCGTCCCAGGCGTCGCCGTCGGGTGGCGCGACCTCGGGGAGGGCGTGGCCCAGGTCGAGCAGGGCGGCCCCCAGCCGGTCCGGGTCAAGCTCGGCGGCGCTCAGGGCCACGAGGCGCGCGTCGAGGCAGTCGGGGTCGATCGCGACGGCGCGCCCGCACTCCGCGCGCAGGGCGGCGAGGCGCCGGGAGCGCTCCGTCTCGAAGGCCTCGTCGTCGAGCAGGTCGTCGCGCGAGAGGCTGGCGCGCCACGCGTCGAGCGCGCCTGCGAGCACGAGCAGCGCCCGCTCGGGCGCCTCGTCGGCAAAGTCGGCGGGATTCTGGCGCACCGCGAGCAGCAGCTCGGCGTAGGCCTCGTCGGAGAGCGGGCCGATCTTCTCGTTGCGGCGGCGCGCGCAGCGCTCCACCAGCTCGTCCCAGGCGTTCACGGCCGCACCGCCCTCTCGTCGTCCTTCTCGCCCGACAGGTCGGCGGCCGCGTGGGCGAGCCACGACCCCAGGACGCCCCGGCCCGAGCGCTCCATGCCCTCCTGCAGCAGCACGACGCCCTCGCTCAGGGCCACGACCAGCTCGTCCTCGCCGTAGGACGGCACGCGGATGCGCGCGAAGCGCCCGTCGGGGATCTCCGTCTGGCGGATCAGCGTGGCGGCGCAGTCGGGGTAGGTCTCGAGCAGGCGCTCGGTCAGGCGGCGCGCCTCGGCGAGCCGGTAGGACTTGTGCGCGAGCGCGATGCGGGCGAGCTGGATCCAGGCGTCGTCGGCGGCGCGCGGCGCGGCGAGGGCGGGGTAGCGCGCGGCGAGGCGCTCGAGCCCTGGCTCGTCCTCGAGCTTGGCGAGGGCGTAGGCGAGCGTGAAGCGCGCGTCGGAGAGGTCGTGCGGGTCGGCGGCGAGCAGGCGCTCCGCCGCCTCGGCCGCCTCGCGGTTGCGGCCGCAGATTAGCGCGCACTCGGCCGCGTCCGCGAGCCAGCGCCACCACGGGCGCATCGCCACGCTCGCGCCGAGCGGGCGGCGTGCCTCGTCGAGGGCGTCGCAGAGCCGGTCGCGCGCGAGCTCGCACGACGCGCGGACCTCCTCGGCCCCCTCGCGCAGGAACCGGGAGCGCTCCTCGGGGGAGGTCGTCTCCAGCGAGACGCGCATGCGTGCGGCGTCGTGGCAGGCGGGGTCGAGCGAGAGGGCCTCGTCGAGCAGGGCGCGCCCGCGCGCGACGAGGGTCCCGGCGAGCTCGTCGTCGGCGAAGGGCAGCCGGTAGTCCACGAGCTCGGTCGCAAGGGAGACCAGGTGGAAGGCGCGGTCGGCGTCGGACTGCGGCAGGGAGTCGCGGTCGCGCGCGAGGCGCCGCCCGAACGAGGCGAACTCGCGCGCCGCACGGCCCGGCTCGCCGCCGTCGAGCGAGAGCGCAAAGCGCAGGCTCATGCGCAGGTAGTCCTCGCGTCTCGAATCGTGTGCCATCGCGCCTCCCCTCTCTCACCATCCTAGCCGAGTTGCCTAAAAGGGGTCAGACCCCTTTTAGGCAAGAGCTGGGATGCGGGTCGCGCGTCCTTCTCGCCCGCTCGCCGCCGGGCACGAAAAAACGGATTGTTGCCACCCCGTTTCGCTATACTGAGGGCGGCCGAGAAGAACGTCTTCCCGACCGCATCCACGATCCGTCGCGGGGGCGACGGCAAAGGAATTGGAGGAGTGTTATGGGACGTTTCACCAATCCGCGTGACCTGTACTTCGGCGAGGGCGCCCGCCACGAGGTGAAGAACCTCAAGGGCGAGCGTGCGGTCATCGTCACCGGCGGCGGCTCCATGCGTCGCGGCGGCTTCCTGCAGGACGTCGAGAACGACCTCAAGGAGGCCGGCTTCGAGGTCAAGCTGATCGAGGGCGTCGAGTCCGACCCCTCCGTCGAGACCGTCATGAACGGCGCCGCGGTCATGGCCGAGTTCAAGCCCGACTGGATCGTCGCCATCGGCGGCGGCAGCCCCATCGACGCGGCCAAGGCCATGTGGATCAAGTACGAGTACCCTGAGACCACCTTCGAGGACATGTGCAAGGTCTTCGGCCTGCCCGAGCTGCGCACCAAGGCCCACTTCTGCGCCATCTCCTCCACCTCCGGCACGGCCACCGAGGTCACGGCCTTCTCGATCATCACGGACTACTCCAAGGGCATCAAGTTCCCGATCGCCGACTTCCAGATCACCCCTGACGTGGCCATCGTCGACCCCGAGCTCACCTACACCATGCCCGCCAAGCTCTGCGCGCACACCGGCATGGACGCGCTGACCCACGCCATCGAGTCCTACGTCTCCA
>NZ_JACJJK010000112.1 GCF_016899935.1 Olsenella uli | reverse complement strand
ACATATAAGTTTCAATATGATATAATATCCGATAAGGTTTACATACTTCCTCTAAGAGTATAGGTTTTACTATAACTGACCGCTGAATAATAGGTTATAGAATGTGGATTGATAATATCCGTGCAATTGATTAAAAATAAAGTCATCGCAATGTGCTGGTTTCACAACGATGGACGTGGTTCCCGAAAGGGTTTACGGTTACCAATCACTTCGAGATGAATCGTTTTAGATATGTT
>NZ_JACJJK010000111.1 GCF_016899935.1 Olsenella uli | reverse complement strand
GTTCTCGAGCAATAGTAGAATGATGACGATGTAAAAATTTAGCAATAAAACGAGTAGAATAACCTAAAATAGAAAGAACCTCTATACGAATACGTTCAGATATGGTAAGATGATGATAGCTCATTATGAATTTTCCTTTCGTGTAGGTTTTGTGTAGCAACTTTATTTTACACGAAAATTCATAATGAGTTTTTTATTTTTTTAGGTGTCGCACTTCATTATACAATCCATCATAC
>NZ_JACJJK010000110.1 GCF_016899935.1 Olsenella uli | reverse complement strand
GTAGTGATAACTTCCCCCTTCAGCCCTAACGCTTTAATTGCCATCTGTATAGCTATAGTGCCATTCGTGACTGTCACTACATTTTTAAGATTCAGAAATTCTGCAACTTCTTTCTCAAAGCGTTGTACCAGCGGACCGTTATGAGTCATAACGCCACGTTCCCAAACTCCTTCCAACAATGCATTGACATCACTCAACGAAGCTAATGTGGGCATTGTACCATAAATATTATTATTC
>NZ_JACJJK010000109.1 GCF_016899935.1 Olsenella uli | reverse complement strand
GCTCAAACGTAACTCCTGGGACGATTTCTCATTAGAAGATGATTGCATTCTGCTTCTCTCTTCTTGTTTTTTTTGTATTTTTTTGACTTATAGATGTCAATTAATAAAAGAATTATCAACAAAACAAAATGATGGAAATATAGATTTAATTTATCATATTTTTAGCTTAAAGGGAGATATTTTTGATAAAACTAATCATTCAAAAAATAAAAAGCCGTTTGTTAGGAGTATGAGAGG
>NZ_JACJJK010000108.1 GCF_016899935.1 Olsenella uli | reverse complement strand
ATGCCGTCCAGCCCCTGATGCACCAGCATGGTGCCGACAACCGAGCAGATGGCGTAGAGGATGCGGTTGGCAGGGAAACCGAACCAGCTGACGCCGAAATACATCCCGTGGAACACGAAGCACAGCCCGACAAGGGTCAACCCGGCCAGCACGGGATAGACCACCATCGTGCGCACATTGAACTTCAACGCCTTCTTCGCCTTGGTGCCGATACAGACGATGCAGATGCACACCAGC
>NZ_JACJJK010000107.1 GCF_016899935.1 Olsenella uli | reverse complement strand
TTTCTAAAAGAGAGCGGATTTCCTGTTTTCTTTCTGCAATTTCTTTTAATCTGTTCATCATCATGGTCCTTTCGTTATAAATATGTCATTAAAATTAACTTCTTACGTTTTTGTCTGCCCTGCATATCCTTTTCCAAATCGACAAAATATTCTCGACTTCGTGCCTGTATGGAAGTTCCGTCATACGCTGGGAAATCCACCACCGCTACATCATAAATTTTGTCAAAGGCGGTTATGG
>NZ_JACJJK010000106.1 GCF_016899935.1 Olsenella uli | reverse complement strand
CTTCGGGCTCTGCCTTGAACTCAATCAGGCAATAAAAACCTGTTGACTTCTTCTGAATAGCATAAGCCATCTTCTTCAATCCCCAGGTCTCCTCGTTCAGGATTTCCGCTCCTTTATCGGTAAGCAGGTTTCTGAACTTTGCGACCGTTTCCTTCATCTGTTCATCAGACAAAACGGGAGTTAAAATGAAAACGGTTTCGTATTGATTCATACTACTTAAAAATGATTTGATTAATAC
>NZ_JACJJK010000105.1 GCF_016899935.1 Olsenella uli | reverse complement strand
GACTTAAATCAACTGGTTTGACGAATATCAAAATACATGCGCTAAAACTGAATTTTCGGCTCAAAAGCGTTCAAGGTAGCCTGAAATGGTATTACCTTTGCACCAGATAAAGACGAAAACAGGATAACAGGATGTGAAGATGCATCCTACATGTAGAACTAAAAAGAGAAAGGTAAAAAGATTATGAAAAGGATTGTTAACAGGATTTTGGACAGCAAGAAGTTCAACAAGTATTGTG
>NZ_JACJJK010000104.1 GCF_016899935.1 Olsenella uli | reverse complement strand
CAATATATTGAACATACAGACCTTGATCATAGTATAGCTGCAGCTAAGGCATTAGATATCATATCAAATGGTGATTATGGTTGGGATATAGGCAGATATAAAAAATTGTTTAGTTTACTTAAAGATGATAGTATTACAAGTATAAAAATGCAGTGTAATGCCATAATGATTGAAAAGTTTCAAGATTCTGAAGCTATTGCTTGGCGAATTGATTATTTAAAAAAGAATATCGTAATAC
>NZ_JACJJK010000103.1 GCF_016899935.1 Olsenella uli | reverse complement strand
TTCATTTGGATGTATCATGAGGTTCAGTATGCTAAAGACATTTGCGCAAAAACTTAACAGTTCCGTCAGAACCATAACAGACAAGTATCGTGAAGATGATAAATTTGTGGTGTGGTATACGGACAAGAAAGGCGAACGCAAACCAAGGGTGTTTTACAATGAGGGCTTCAAGCGTATTACCGACTTGGGAACTCAAAAATGTGATAACTTGCCCTACTTGTTCAACACTCCATCTATGAG
>NZ_JACJJK010000010.1 GCF_016899935.1 Olsenella uli | reverse complement strand
TTGTCCGTATGGTCACGTTTCCCGATTTACGTGTGCTGACGACCACCGGCCCGATCGCGCAACTCGGGAATTGTGGCTGCGGACAAAAATCCCGGCCTGCGCGATCGGCGCAGGCCGGGACAAGGGCGCGGGCGGGCGAGAAGGACCCCTACGCGCCGGCGCGCTCCGGGACGCGGAGCATCACGAGGAAGCCCACGACGAAGAGGACCGCGATCGAGAGCACGCCGAGGCTGGAGTTGCCGGTGAGTGCGGTGAACGTGCCCACGAGGAAGGTGCCCAGGATGGCGGCGTACTTGCCGAAGATGTCGAAGAAGCCGAAGTACTCGTTGGCGCGCTCCTTGGGGCAGAGCTTGCCAAACTCGCTGCGCGAGAGCGCCTGGATGCCGCCCTGGAACATGCCCACGAGGATGGCCAGGAACCAGAACTCGGCGGCCGAGCGCAGGAAGAACGCGGCAAAGAGCGTGATGCCAAAGTACGCGGCGATCGCGATCAGCAGCATCCGGCGCGTGCCGTAGCGGCTCGAGAGGCGCCCGTAGATGATCGCGCTCGGAAACGCCACAAACTGCGTCACCAGCAGCGCCAGCACGAGCTGCGTGGAGTCGATCCCCAGCTCGGTGCCGTAGCTCGTGGAGAGCTTGATGATCGTGTGCACGCCGTCGATGTAGAAGAAATACGCGATCATGTAGTAGCGGATGGCGCGGTTGGCCCAGATCTCGCGCAGCGTCGCGGTGAGGCCCCGGACGGCGCGGCTCACGGCGTGCGGCTCGCGCGGCTTGTAGTGGAGCTGCTGCACGTTCTTGAGCAGGGGCACCGTGAAGACGGCCCACCAGGCGGCGGTGATGATGAAGGCGATCTGCATGGCGGTCTGCAGCGTGATGCCGAGCGCCTCGTAGCCCAGGACCACGCCCAGGCATGCGATGAACGGCACGCAGCTGCCGATGTAGCCCCAGGCGTAGCCCGCCGACGAGATCTCGTCCATGCGGTCGTCGGTCGTGGTGTCCACGAGCAGCGCGTCGTAGAAGACCATCGAGGAGTTGAGCGCCACCGAGGAGATCACGTAGATGACCAGGAACGCGAGCGCCGTCGTCACGAAGCCCAGCGCCACCGTGGCCACCACGCCCGTGCCCACGCAGCCCACGATGAACTTCTTCTTCATGCCCTGCATGTCCGCGATCGAGCCCAGGATCGGCATGAGGAGGGCGATGATGAGGGAGGCCACCGTCTCGGCATAGCTCCACGCCACCACGACGCCGCCGTCGGGGGAGAGGGAGGAGAAGTAGATCGGGATCACGCTCGTGGCGAGAAGAACGAGGGCGGAGTTGCCCACGTCGTAGACAATCCAGCTCTTCTCGGCCTTGGTCATTTTCTGATGCGCCATGTGCTTCCTTTCCTGTGACGCCGCAACACTCCCATGGTACGCGAGCGGGCCGCGCGCGGCTCGTAAGAAGTGGGTAAGCGCGCCCGGCGGTGCGCGCTTCGTGGCATAATCGGGTCAGGACACGACGAAAGGGCCCGCGATGCCTGCCATCCTCACGCACGACCTCTTCGGGCGGGGCGTCCTCGAGGACGCGACCAGCCTGCTCAAGGCGCGCTCCATCGACGAGCGCGACGCGTTCCTGCTGGGCAACCAGGGCCCCGACCCGCTCTTCTACCTCGTCGTCGACCCCCTGATGCACAAGTGGTCGCCGCTCGGCAACGCCCTGCACGGCGTCTCGAGCGCCGAGGTGCTTCTCGCCATGCGGGAGGCGGCGCTGCGCCTGGAGGGGCGCGAGCGCAGCATCGGGCGCGCCTACGTGGCCGGCTTCGCGTGCCACTGGCTGCTGGACTCCACGGTGCACCCCTTCGTCTACTGCTGGCAGAACGGCCTCTGCGCGGCGGGCGTCCCGGGCCTCGACGAGCGCGCCGGCTCGCGCGTCCATGCGGAGATCGAGCGCGACCTGGACGAGATGGTCCTCTTTGCGACCACGGGCCGGACGGTCGAGCGCTGGCGCCCGCACGAGCGGGCGCTCGCGGCCTCGCGCGCGGTGCTCGCCGCGGTCGACAAGCTCTACTTCTACGCGGCGCTCTGGGTCTTCGAGCGCGCCGTCGACCCGCGCACCTTCTCCACCGCCGTGCGCGAGTTCCGGCTGGTCCAGCGCGTCTTCGACTCGCCCTCGGGCCGGAAGCGCACGGCACTCGCGGCCGTCGAGCGCCTGGTCACGCGCGCGCCCTTCTCGCTCGTGGCGGCGATGTCGCACCGGGCGCGGCCGGAGGACACCTCCGACTTTGACAACCGCGACCACCGCGCGTGGGAGAACCCCTTCACGCACGAGACGAGCACCGCGAGCTTCTGGGACCTCTTCGACGCGGCCCACGCGCGCGTGCTCCCCGTCCTCGACGAGCTGCTCTCCCCGGGGCTCGACCTCGCGGGCGCCCGCGCGCTCACGGCCGACCTCAACTTCGAGGGCGCGCCGACGCCCCCGGGGGAGCGCCCCGCGTGGTAGCGCGCACCCGCGTCCCCGAGGCGTCGTCTGAGGCCACGCGCCACGTCATGCAGGCCAACCGCTCCAAGAACACGGGCCCCGAGCTGCGCGTCCGCTCCGCGCTGCGCGCGGCCGGGCTCACCGGCTACCGCCTGCACTGGAAGAAGGCGCCCGGCAGTCCGGACGTGTGCTTCCCCGGGCGGCGCGTGGCGATCTTCGTCCATGGGTGCTACTGGCACCGCTGCCCGTTCTGCGAGCCGTCGCGGCCCAAGACCCACGCGGCGTTCTGGGAGGAGAAGTTCGCGCGCAACCGCGCCCGCGACGAGCGGGACGTGACGCTGCTTCTGGACGCGGGCTGGACGGTGCTCGTGATCTGGGAGTGCCAGCTCAAGCGCGGCCGCGCGGAGGCAACGATGGCGCGCGTCGTGGCGGAGGTGCGCGCGGCGGGGGCGGGTCGGCTCCCGGCCCACGTGGTCGACGTCGGCGCCCCGCCCGTCTGGCGGCTGCGCGCGGCGCGGGCGCGGCGTCGGGGCCGGCGCTCCTAGAGGCGGCGCGACCGCTCGCCCGCGCTCGGGTGGGCGCGGGACGCGTGAGGTGCTAGGCTAGGTCGAACGGGCGCGGCGGCGCGAGAGGCACGAGGGAGGGGTCAAGCGCATGTCCACCTACGTCTTCTCGGATGTCCACGGCCACCGGGCCACGCTCGAGCGCGCTCTCATTCGCGTCTCGCCGGCCGAGGGCGACCGCATCTTCTGCCTGGGCGACATGATCGACCGCGGGCCCGACCCCGTTGGCGTGCTGCGCCTCGTGCGGGGACTCCCGGGCGCGGTCGCGCTCGTCGGCAACCACGAGGACCTGATGCTGGACTTCCTGCGCGACCGCCACGACCCCATCGCGGCCATGAATTGGTCGATCAACGGCGGCGGCGTCACGCTGGACGGGCTCGAGGCGCTCGGCCCCGACGAGTTCGACGAGCTCGTCGGCTGGGTGCGCTCCTGCCCGCGCAGCGCGCACGTCCGCGTGGGCGGGCGCCTCTACCTGCTTGCGCACGCCGGCGTGAACCTGTCCGCAGCCGTCCCGCAGACCTGGGACGACGAGGCGGCCGCCTCCTACCTCGCCGCCCAGAGCGACGAGGACCTCACGTGGATCCGCGAGGAGTTCTGGGGTGCGCCGCGCGGCCTTGCGGGCGAGGACGGCTCGGGGCCCGTGGTCGTGGCCGGCCACACGCCGACGCCCTATCTCGAGCGCATGGCCGGCGAGCTGGACCGCCCCGCGTTCGGCGAGGACGGCCTCGCCCGCATGGTCCGTGTGGGCGCCGAGCGCGACCGCTGGGACGTGGACAGCGGCGCGGCGGGCGGCGCGGGCTTCGGCCAGGTGCTCGTGCTGCGCCTGGACGACGGCGAGCAGTTCTACGAGCCCGTCCGCGAGGGGGAGTAGGGCGCCCATGCCGACCGAGGTCACCGCACGCGCCGCCGACCTTTTGCACGGCGCGCTCGACGTCGCGGACGCCGGCGACGGCTGGGTGCGCCCGTCGCGCTTCTCGGCCGCGCAGCTGCGCGCGCTCGGGAGCGTGCGCGCCTGGCACCCGGGGCTCTACCGGCAGATGGCGGCCTGCACGGCGGGCGTGACCGTGGAGTTCACGACCGACGCCTGCACCGCGACGCTCGAGCTGCGCATGGGCGAGGTCCCGCGCGGGACCCTCGGCGCCCTCGACGACGTCCGGCGCCACACGGGCGTCGAGCCGCCGCGCGTGGACGTCGTGTCCGTCGACGTGGACGGCCGCCACCTCGGCCCGCTCTCCCCGGGCGAGAAGGACCTCCTCTCGATCGACCTCGCGGACCCGGACGCGCTGGAGCTGCCCCTGCCGGGCCTCGGCGAGCCGCGCCACGTGCGCGTGTGGCTGCCCTGCCTCGTGCCCTGCGAGCTGCGCTGCGTCCATGCGGACGGCTCGTTCGTCGAGCCCGTCCCGGCGCGCCCCCGGCTGCTCGTGCTGGGGGACTCGATCGCCCAGGGCTTCTGCGCGGACGACCCGGCCCGCACCTGGCCGGCGCTCCTCGCCGACCACCTGGGGCTCGACCTCGTGAACCAGGGCGTGGGCGGGCAGGTGTTCCAGCCGGGGACGGTCCCGGCGGCGGAGGTGCGCGACGCGGCGGCCGTGGTCGTGGAGCTCGGCGAGAACTACCGCTTCGAGCCGTGCGGCGCGGCGGCGGTCGCGCGCGACGTGCGCGCCCTCCTGGGCGAGGTCGCCGCCGCCTGGCCCGAGGCGCCCACTTGGGTCCTCACGACCCCGCCGCACCTCGAGGTCGCCTACCCCACGCACCCGCGCAGCTGCTACGCGGAGGTCGACGGCATCGTCGCGGCCGCCGCGGCGCGCCACGCGCAGATGCGGCTCGTGGACGGCTCCGCCCTGCTCGACCGCAGCCTCCTGCCCAGGCTTCTGACGGACGGATCCGACCACCCGGGCCCGGAGGGGCAGCTCATGTTCTTCGACCGGCTCTCCTTCGTGGTGGACGCGACCCGCGACGACCCGGGCGAGCGCCGCGAGCGGGCGCTCCGGCTGGTGGGGGAGGCCGGCGACGACGCGCTGCCGCTCGCCGACGCGCTCGGGCGCGGCGTGGGCGAGGTGCGCCTCGCCGCCGAGGGGGCGGTGGTCGCGGACGTGCCGGCCGGCGCGCGCCTCGTCTGGGCGAGCGACCGCAAGCTCGTGCGCCGCGCGCTCACGTGCCTGGGCCCCGCGCCCGTGACCTGCGTCTGCGCGCCCCGTTCCGTCGCGCGCGAGGTGGCCCGCGCCGCCCACGGCCGCTCCCGGGCCTGCGACCTTATCGTGTGGCGCGCGGGCACGCCCGAGCTCGGGGCGGCCCGTGACCTGCGCGTGCTCACGCCGGCCTACGCCGGGGCGATCCTCGAGCGCTACAGCCACCCGGAGTACCTGCGCGCCGGCGCGCTCGAGGTGCTTCTCGCCGGCGGGCGCGTGATCGGGGGCTTTGAGGACGGGCGGCTCGTGGGCTTTGTGGGCGAGCACCCGCACGGCGCGATGGGCCTGCTCGAGGTCGTGCCCGAGGCGCGCCGGCGCGGCTGGGGGCGCGCCCTCGCGGCGGCCAAGGTCCGCCAGCTGCTCGACGAGGGGCGCCTCCCGTGGGCCGAGGTCTGGCCGGACAACGACGCCTCGCTCGCGCTCGCGCGCGCCATGGGCTTCGAGGTGCGGGAGGGCGAGCGGCTCTGGTACGTGTCGTAGCGCCGCGCGCCGGCCGTCCTTCTCGCCTGCGTCCCTCTCGCTGCCCCCCCTGCTCCACCGAAGGTCCACATACCTGCCCGCATCTGGTGAAAACCTTTGTTTTTGTCCGCGCATACACCTACAATGCGCGTGCCATGACAAGACAGAAACGAGGGACATCATGAGCAACCTTCGCTGCCGTCAGCTCGAGGACGAGTACCTCGGCATCCTCCGGGACCTTGACGGCGACGCCGAGGGCCGCCGACTCGCGGCCTCCTACCTCGCCTCCGCCCACCCCGTCGCCAACCGCGAGGGCAGCCCGACCTGGGCCCTCACGCCCAAGGTCCTCTCGAGCGCCGAGCTGGGGATCCTGCGCGAGGCGGCCGAGACCATGGGCCGCATCATCGAGAAGGTCACGGCCCGCTACCTCGACGACGCCGACTTCCGCGCCCGCTTCCGCCTGCCGGCCGAGCAGGAGGCGCTGACCCGCATCCCCACCGGCTACGACCGCCTGATCCCCTTCGCCCGCGTCGACGTCCTCTTTGACGAGGAGACCGGCGACTTCACGCTGGCCGGCGTCGCCACCGACAGCTCGCTCGGGATGACCGCCTCCGTGGAGGTCACGCGCGCGACCCAGCTCACCGAGGCCTACCGCCGCTTCGCCGAGCGCCACCCCGACATCGAGACCTTCGACGTCACGGGCGGCGTGATCGACGCGCTGCGCGAGACCTACCGCTCCTGGGCCAACGCCGACTCCGGGACCAAGCACCCCGACCGTCCCACGGTCGGCATCGTGGACTTCCCCGAGAGCGCCACGGCGAGCGAGTTCGCCGACATCGTGGAGCGCCTGGCCGACGAGGGCGTCTTCGCGCGGCTCGTGGACATCCGCGACCTGCGCATCGAGGAGGCCGGCGGCGTCCGGCGCCTCGTGGACTCGCAGGGCCCGATCGCCTGCGTCTACCGCCGCGCCCTGCTCTCCGAGATGGTCGAGAAGCCCGGCGACGGCGTGGACGCGCTCGCCGAGGCGGCCCGCCGGGGCCTCGCCTGCGTGATCGGCGGCTTCGGCACGTGGCCCGTCTCCACCAACGCCCTCTTCGCGGTGCTCACCTCCGACGCCGTGGAGGGCGTGCTCGACCACGAGGAGCTCGCCTTCGTGCGCGCCCACGTCCCCGAGACCCACCTGCTCGAGCGCGGCTGCGACCTCGCGCCCTACCTCGCCGAGCCCGAGCGCTGGCTCGCGCGCCCGGCGGGCGCCTACCGCGCCAACGAGGCCGTCGCCGGCGCGTCCTGCGCCGACCGCGACGACTGGTGGCGCGTCCTTCTCGGCTGCGCCGAGGAGGGCGGCGTGGTCCAGGCGATTGGCCGGACCTACCGCTCGCCCGTCGTGCTGGGCGCCCCCGCCGTCGGCGAGGAGGCGGACCGGGGCTCCGAGCCGGTCGAGGTCGAGAACCTCATCGGGCTGCACCTCTTCCGCGGCGAGTTCGGCGGCGTGTACGCGCGCGGCGGCTACGACGGCGAGCTCGGCCCCTGGACCAACCGCGTGACCATGGGCTGCCTCGTGGTGCGCGACTAGCCGGCGATGGGCGCCCCGCTGACAAACCCGCTTGCCCCCGGCCTGACCGGGCGGCTCTCCGAGCGCGCGGCCGCGCTCGTGGGGGAGCGCCTGGCGAGCGGGCGGCTCTCGCCGTTCGCGTGCCGCGACGCCTCCGCCCTGCGCCGCGACCCCGCCGAGCGCGACCGCGACACGGCGCTGCGCCCGGCCTTCGTGCGGGACGCCGAGAAGATCGTGCACCTGCCGGCCTACAACCGCCTGGCGGGCAAGACGCAGGTCTTCTCGTTCCGCGCGAACGACGACCTCTGCCGGCGTGGGCTGCACGTGCAGCTCGTGGCTCGCGTGGCGCGCGACATCGGCCGCGCGCTGGGGCTCAACCTGGACCTCATCGAGGCCATCGCGCTGGGCCACGACCTCGGCCACACGCCGTTCGGGCACGCCGGCGAGCGCTTCCTCTCCGACGTCTACCACGAGCGCACGGGCCGCTGGTTCTTCCACAACGTCCAGAGCGTGCGCGTCCTGGACGAGCTGGCCGGCCGCAACGTGAGCCTGCAGACGCTCGACGGCGCGCTCTGCCACAACGGCGAGTTCGAGCTCCAGCGCTTCGAGACGAGCGGCCTGGCCGAGTTCGGCACGTTCGAGCGCGTGGTGGCGTCGTGCTGGGAGCGCGGCGACGAGGCCATCTCCCACCTGCGCCCGATGACGCTCGAGGGCTGCGTGGTGCGCGTCTCCGACATCATCGCCTACGTGGGCAAGGACCGCCAGGACGCCATCTGCGCGGGCCTGTGCGACGAGTCCAGCTTCGACGACGGCCTCGGCGGCGGCTACAACGCCTGGGCGCTCGCGGCCTTCGTCGCGGACGTGGTGGAGAACAGCGTGGGCGAGGAGACGATCGCGATGAGCGAGGAGGGCTTCGCCGAGATGCGCCGCGCCAAGCGCGAGAACTACGAGAAGATCTACGGCGCGGGCGAGGTCAACGGCGACTTCTCCGCCCGGATCGCCGAGCTCTTCTCGGCGCTCTACGACCACGAGCTGGCGGCGCTGGCGGCCGGCGACGAGTCCGCGGCGATCTTCGCGCACCACGTGGCCCCGCTCGAGCGGCGCCTGGCCTTCTACGGCCGCAGCTACGACTGGGAGTCCGACCCGGACCGCACCGTGGTCGACTTCATCTCCTCGATGACCGACGACTACTTCATGGCCACCTGCGCGGCGGCGTTCCCGCGTGCGGCGGAGCTCTTCCCGAGCCGCGGGTACTTCCCGGAGGGCGTGCGCGCCTAGCGGCCGCGCGGGCTGCGGTTGCGGCCCGAGGTCCTTCTCGCCCGCCGGGGTCGCCGCTGCATCGGCCCCTCGCCGAGTGTACGAAATTCCCTCGGCCTGCCTTCTCGCTAGGTTGCATACATATAGTCGTAGCTTAACTATCGTATCATCCTCTGACGTATTTCGTACACTCGGCGCGGGGGGACGTCGTGGCGACGTAGAATGGCCCCTCACACGTTCGGGGAAGGGGAGCACATGGCGCTGGCGAGAAGAACGAGGCGGGTCGTCATCGCGGTCGCGGTGGCGGTCGTTGTGCTGGCGGCCGCGGCGCTGGCCGTGGCGGGCAACTTCCTCGTGGACTTTGCGCTCAACCCGCACGCCGAGGTCTCGATGGCGTCGATGATGGGCTCCGAGGACGTGGACGGGCTCGACTACGGCGAGGCGCCCAAGCTCGACGAGGCCTACGCCGAGGAGGCGGCCGCGTGGTTCGACGCGCAGAAGGAGAGCGTGAGCCTCGTCGCTGCGGACGGCACGGAGCTTCTGGGCTGGGAGCTTCCCGGCGCCGAGGGCGGCCCCTACGCCGACGGGCACACCTGGGCCGTGGTCTGCCACGGCTACGTGGGCGAGCCCGCCGACATGGCCAAGTATGCCTACCACTTCTCTCAGCTGGGCATGAACGTGCTCGCGCCCGCCGCGCGCGGGCACGAGCGCAACGCGGACACCGGCCTCATTCAGATGGGCGGCACGGACGCCGAGGACCTCGTCGGCTGGGTGGACCAGATCGTGGCGGCCGACCCCGAGGCGCGCGTCCTGCTCTTTGGCGTCTCGATGGGCGGCGCCGAGGTCATGCAGGCCTCCGGGCTGGACGACCTTCCCGAGAACGTGCGCCTGATCGTGGAGGACTGCGGCTACGCGAGCCTGTGGGGCGAGTTCGAGCTGCAGCTGCAAAACGTCTTCGGCCTGCCGAGCTTCCCGATCCTGAACGCCGCCGACCTCGCGTGCCGGCTGCGCGCGGGCTATGCGTTCGAGGACGTCTGCGCGACGGACAGCCTCGCGCGCGCGAGCGTGCCGATGCTCTTCATCCACGGCGACGCGGACGAGTTCGTGCCTTTCTCGATGCTGGACGAATGCTACGACGCCTGCGCGAGCGCGGACAAGGAGAAGCTCGTCGTGCCGGGGGCCGGCCACGGCCTGTCCGCCAGCACCGACCCGGAGCTCTACTGGGGGACCGTCGACACCTTCGTGGCGAAGCACCTGTCGTAGCCGCGCGCCCGGGGCGTTTCTCGGCCGGTCCCAGGATTTGGCGGGCTTGGCACGGGGGCGTCTAGGAAGTCGCGGCCTTGTTCCGCGCGCGTCCGGGAATCGGCGGCCTTGTTGCGCGCGGCTCCAGGAATCGGCGGCCTTGTCGCACGCGCGTCCGGGAATCGGCGTTCTTGTCGCTTGTTTTTCTAAGAATCCGGGACCGTGCGCGCCCGGGCTCGCAGCGGCCGGGACAAGGCCGCCATTATTTAGAACCGGCCGGGACGAGGTCGCCATTATCTGGAGCCGCCCGGAACAAGGGCGGGTTTTTCTGGACGGCTGGTGGCATCGCGGCGCGCTGGCGTACAATCGCCCCCATGGACACGCTCTTCACCCACATCGAGAACGCCCGCCGCGACGAGAACGCGCCGCTCGCGGCTCGCATGCGCCCCACCACGCTCGAGGGCTTCGTCGGCCAGACCAAGGCCGTGGGCCCCGGCAGCTGGCTGCGCCGCGCGATCGAGCACGACACGCTCTCCTCGGTCATCCTCTACGGCCCGGCCGGCACGGGCAAGACCACGCTCGCGCGTATCATCGCGCACACCACGCATGCGGAGTTCGTCGAGGTCAGCGCCGTCACGGGCACGGTCAAGGACCTGCGCCGGGAGATCGAGGCCGCCCGCTCCCGCCTGCTCTCGCTCGGGCGGCGCACGATCCTCTTCGTAGACGAGATCCACCGCTTCAACCGCGGCCAGCAGGACGCGCTGCTCCACGCCGTCGAGGACCGCACGGTGGTGCTGATTGGCGCCACGACGGAGAACCCCTACTTCGAGGTCAACTCCGCCCTCATCAGTCGCAGCCGCGTCGTGGAGCTGACCGCCCTCGACGACGACTCGATCCGCGAGCTGCTGCGTCGTGCCGTGACGGACGAGCGGGGCCTCGCGGGCCGCTTCGTGCTCGCGCCCGAGGCGGAGGACGAGATCGTGACGCTCGCCGGCGGCGACGGCCGGGCGGCGCTCACCTCGCTCGAGCTGGCCTCCCAGATGGTGGACGAGAAGGACGACGGCTCGCCGGCCACGATCACGCGCGAGCACGTGCTCGAGGCCAACCCGCGCCGCGGCCTCGCCTACGACAAGGCCGGCGACATGCACTACGACGTCATCTCGGCGTTCATCAAGTCCATGCGCGGCAGCGATCCCGACGCCGTCCTCTACTGGCTCGCGCGGATGCTCGACGCCGGCGAGGACCCCAAGTTCATCGCGCGCCGCATCATGATCTGCGCCTCCGAGGACATCGGCAACGCGGACCCGCAGGCGCTGCTCGTGGCGCACGCGGCCTTCCGGGCCACGGAGGTCATCGGCATGCCGGAGTGCCGCATCAACCTGGCGCAGGCCGCAACCTACCTGGCGCTCGCGCCCAAGTCCAACGCCGCCGAGGCCGGGATCGACGCCGCGCTCGAGGAAGTCCGACGCGGCCCCCGCCGCGAGGTGCCCAACCACCTGCGCGACCGCCACCGCCCCGGCTCGGACGAGTACGGCCCCTACCTCTACCCGCACAACTACCCCGCGGGCTGGGTGGAGCAGCGCTACCTGCCCGAGGGCCTCGAGCGCGGCTGCTTCTACCACGCGAGCGGCCGGGGCTGGGAGGCCTGGCGCGAGGAGGCCATCGGCCGCGAGCGCGCCGAGGCGGGGGAGTAGCCGGCCGCGCCCGCGCGCCCGCGCCCGTGCGATCCCGGGGCCTCCGGGCGGCCGGAAATGGCGGCCGCGCCCCCGGCCGCGCTAGCCCGGCCGGGGTTTGGGTAGAATGTAGCTCTGAGGCACGACCCCAGTCCCGTCCCAGAGTTTCGTCCCGAGGAGGGCGCTATGACCGCGGACCTGATACTTTCCATCGCCCTTGTCGTCCTGGTGCTGGTCGGCGTCTGGGCCGCCGTGGAGATCGCGCTCACGATGCGCTCCGCCCGCCGCGACGTCAACGCGCTCACGACCTCGGCCCGCGAGGTGGTGGAGCAGGCGCAGCCCGTCGTGGCCAAGCTCGACGGCATCATGGACGAGCTGGAGCCCGCCGCCAAGCGCGCGGTGCCGCTGCTGGAGAAGACGGAGACCGCCGTCGACGAGGCCACGGTCTCGCTCGACCGGCTGAACGGCATCCTGGAGGACGTCTCCTCGGTCTCCGGCGCGGCGTCGAGCGTCACGGGGGCCGTGAGGGGCGTCGCCGAGAGTGCGGCGAGCGGCGTCGCGGGCGTCGTGTCGCGCCTGCGCGGCGAGACGAGCCCCGACCCTGCGGCGCTCCCGGAGACGCGCGCCGCCTCCGAGGCCGCTGCGCAGAGGCGGGAGGCGCCCCGGGAGACGCCCACCCGCTACGTCGACTACGCCGAGGTGGCGTCCCCGAGCGACGCCGCCGACCAGAAGGAGAGCTGATGGACGAGAAGCACGTGCTCCTGCGCGTCCCCGCGCAGGCGTCGTTTGCCCGCTCGGTCCGCATGACCGCCTCCGCGCTCGCGGTGGCGGCCGGGATCGAGAGCATCGAGGACGTCGAGGACGTCAAGATGATCGCCGACGAGGGGTTCGTCTACGCCTGCGCGACGGGCCCGGAGGACGTCGAGGTGGCCTTCACGCTCGGCGCGGGCCGCATGGGCATGGACTTCTCGCTCGGCGGCGCGCGTCCCACCGACGACTCCGTGGAGCTCGTCCGCGTGCTGCTGCTTGCCCTCTGCGACGAGTTCGACCTGTCCGAGGACGGCGCCACGCTGCACCTCGTGCGGGCGACCGGCGGCTCCGATGACGAGTAGGGGCCGCGCGGACCAGGGCTCTCCGCAGCCCGCGCGCCGCTCCGGCAAGGGGCGCGTCGCGTGGGACAAGGACCGCACGCGCGAGCTCTTCCGGCGCTACAAGGAGGGCGGCGATGCCGAGGCGCGCGACCAGCTGATCGTGAGCCACCTCAACCTCGTGCGCTTCCTCGCCTCCAAGTTCAAGAACCGCGGCGAGTCCCTGGAGGACCTCGTGCAGGTGGGCACGATCGGCCTGATCAAGGCGATCGACCGCTTTGACCCGGAGCGCGGCCTCGAGTTCACCACCTACGCCACGCCCACGATCATGGGCGAGATCAAGCGCCACTTCCGCGACAAGGGCTGGTCGGTGCGCGTGCCGCGCCGCCTGCAGGAGCTCTCCGCCAAGGTCAACCAGGCGACCGACGAGCTCACCAACCAGCTGCAGCGCAGCCCCTCGGTCGCCGAGATCGCCGAGCACCTGGGCGCCTCCGTGGACGAGGTGCTCGAGGCGATGGAGTCGTCGAGCGCCTACAGCTCGGTGCCGCTCGAGGGCGGCGGCTCGTCCGACGACGACGAGGCCCCCTCGGTCATCGACCACTACGCCACCGAGGACGCCGACCTCGCCGCGTCCGACGACCGGATCGTGCTCGAGGACGCCATCGCGGACTTCTCGCCGCGCGAGCGCGACGTCATCCGCATGCGCTTCGTCGACGGCCTCACGCAGGTGGAGATCGCCGAGCGCATGGGCATCTCGCAGGTCCAGGTCTCGCGTCTGCTCCGCCGGACGCTCCGGCGCATCCAGGACAAGATCGACCCCGAGGGCCTCGGGATCGCCTGAGTCGCCCAAAAGGGGTCTGACCCCCTTTTAGCAAGTTTTCGAGAGGGAGGCGGCATGGGCCGATACGAGAAGTGGCGTCTGCGCATGGTGGTCGTCTGGGCCGTTGTGGGCGCCATCGCGCTGCTCGTGCTCGCCGTGCGCGGGCTCTCGCTCGTCGGCCAGGCCGTCGAGCTCCTGCTCGTGGGCACGATCGTCGGCTTCGTGTGCAGCCCGATCACCAACTTCCTCGAGGACCGCCGCGTCCCGCGCGGCCTCGCGGCGCTTCTCGCCCTGCTCGTGGTGGTCGCTGCGGTCATCGCGGTCGTCGCCCTGTTCGTGGGCCCGTTCCTGCGCGAGCTGACGGTGCTTCTGCGCAACGTCCCCACCTACGTGACGCAGCTCCAGGACGCGCTCGCCACGTTCTGGGACACCTTCGGCAACTCGCACAACGCCAACGTGCAGAACGCCGTCAACACCGTGGTGGGCATGCTGACCACGGCGGGCACCGACGTCGCCTCCGAGCTCGCGCGCAGCCTCTCCACGGGGCTCGCGGGCGGGCTCGCCGACATGGCCGGCCACCTCGTGACCGTGTTTCTCGGCCTGGTCCTCGCGTACTGGCTCGCGCTCGACTACCCCAAGATCATGCGCGAGCTCGCCGTCATCGCCGGCCCCGACTACGACGAGGAGATGATCCTCACCCTCGCCGTGCTCTCGCGCTCCACGGGCGGCTACATGCGCGGGACGCTCATCACCTCGCTCGCCAACGGCCTCATGGTGGCGGCCGGCCTCGCGCTTCTCGGCCACCCCTACGCGGGGCTTCTGGGCATCGCCACCTTCGTGCTGCACTTCGTCCCCGTGGTGGGCCCGATGCTCTCGTCGGTCTCTGCGGTGCTGCTCGGCCTCTTCGTGAGCCCGGCGTGCGCGTTCTGGACGCTCGTGGTCACCGTGGTGGCGCAAAACGTCACCGACAACGTGCTCTCGCCGCTCGTCATGCGCTCGGCGGTGAAGATCCACCCGGCGCTCTCGCTCGTGGGCATCATCATCGGCGGGTGCCTGGGCGGCGCGGTCGGCATGGTGCTCGCCGTGCCCCTCACGGCGGCGATCCGCGGCCTCTTCGTCTACTACTTCGAGACGCGCACCGGCCGCCAGCTGGTCTCGGCCGAGGGGGCGCTCTTCGGCAGCACCCCGTTCAGCGACGAGCAGGGCCGGCCCCGCCCCACCTTCGACGCCCTCGACGACGACACCTTCATCGAGCGCTCCCGCCTGCTCGCGGGCCTCTCGCGCCTGCACGCCTCCCGCGAGGCCGCGCCGGACGCCCCGGCCCCGGCACCGGCGGAGAAGGACGGCACGGCCGAGAGGGACGACGCGCCGTCCGCGTGACGGGCGACCTCCGCGCGATCCGACCAGAAATCCCGACTCGCGCGCGCCGCAGACCGTGGCGCATCGTGCGCAGGTCGGGATTTCCGTCCGCAGGGGACAGCAATCCCGCCTTGCGCGATCTGCCCCGTGGTGTGCGGCGCGCGCAACTCGGGATTGTCGGCAGGAATTATGTGGCGGGGCCTGACGGGCGCGCCGCGCTATACTGGGACGGTTGATTACGCGAGAAGAACCGCCCGACTGAGGGAGACACATGAGCACCGCCGACTACAAGACCATGACCACCGCCGAGATCCGCGAGGACTTCCTCCGGTTCTTCGAGGCGAAGGGCTGCAAGCTGTACCCGTCCTCGTCGCTCGTCCCGGACGACCCGTCGCTGCTGCTCACCAACGCCGGCATGAACCAGTTCAAGGAGTACTACCAGGGCAAGCGCACGATGCCGGAGATCGGCGCCTGCTCCTGCCAGAAGTGCCTGCGCACCAACGACATCGACAACATTGGTGACGCCACGCACCTCTCCTTCTTTGAGATGCTGGGCAACTTCTCCTTCGGCGGCTATACCAAGGCCGACGTCATCGCCTGGGCCTACGAGTTCATCACCGCGCCGGAGCACCTGGGCCTGCCGGCCGAGCGCCTCTACATGACCGTCTTCGAGGACGACGACGAGGCCATCGAGCTCTGGCATGCGCAGGGCGTCCCCTACGACCACATCTCCCGCCTGGGCGAGAAGGACAACTTCTGGGCCGCCGGCCCCACCGGCCCCTGCGGCCCGTGCTCGGAGATCTACTTCGACCAGGGCGAGGAGTTCGGCTGCGGCGGCCCCGACTGCGGCCCCGGCTGCGACGACTGCGACCGCTACCTCGAGTTCTGGAACCTCGTCTTCACGCAGTACGACCGCCAGGAGGACGGCTCCCTCCCGGAGCTGCCGCACCGCAACATCGACACCGGCATGGGCCTCGAGCGCATCGCGGCCATCATGCAGCACAAGTCCACCAACTACGACGGCGACCTGCTGCAGGGGCTGATCGGCGTCGGCGAGCGCCTGTCCGGCAAGACCTACGGCGACGACCCCGCCCGCGACCGCTCCCTGCGCATCGTGGCCGACCACGCCCGCGCGGTCACGTTCATGATCGGCGACGGGATCCTCCCCGGCAACGAGGGTCGCGGCTACGTCCTGCGCCGCCTGCTGCGCCGCGCGGTCTACCACGGCCGCCTGCTCGGCGTCGAGGGCACGTTCCTCTCCGCCTACGTCGAGAAGATCTGCGAGCTCATGGGCGACGTCTACCCGGCCGTCCGCGAGAGCCGCGCGCTCATCGACGGCATCGTGGTCGCCGAGGAGGAGCGCTTCGGCGCCACGCTCGACGCCGGCGAGTCGCTGCTCGCCGCCGAGCTCGAGGCGCTCGAGCCGGGCGCGACGCTGCCCGGCGAGGTGGCCTTCAAGCTGCATGACACCTACGGCTTCCCGATCGACCTCACGCGCGAGATCTGCGAGGCGGCCGGCCGCGCCGTGGACATGGACGGCTTCGACGCCTGCATGACCGAGCAGCGCGAGCGCGCCCGCGCCTCCGCCAACCGCGACGCCTGGGGCACCTTCAACGACGTCTGGACCGCGCTGGCCGACCAGCTCCCGGCCACCGAGTTCGTCGGCTACGACCACGACAGCGCCGCCGCGCGCGTGCTCGCGATCGTGGCGGACGGCGAGCAGGTGGAGCGTGCCGAGAAGGGCGCCGAGGTCGAGGTGGTTCTCGACGTCACGCCGTTCTACGCCGAGATGGGCGGCCAGGTCGGCGACACCGGCCATGTGGAGAAGGGGCAGTCCCTTTTCCACGTGACGGACACCAGGGCTAAGGGCGGGCTCTATGCGCACGCGGGCGTCGTCGAGGAGGGCGCGCTCGCCGTGGGCGACGAGGTCACCGCTACGATCGACGCGGGACGGCGCGAGCTCATCCGCCGCAACCACACCGCCACGCACCTGCTCGACGCCGCGCTCAAGCGCGTGCTCGGACCTCACGTCTCCCAGGCCGGCTCGCTCGTGGCCCCCGACCGCCTGCGCTTTGACTTCACGCACTTCGAGGCCGTCTCCGCCGACGAGATCGCCCGCATCGAGGGCATGGTCAACGCGGAGATCTTTGCCGCCGAGCCCATCGTGACCCGCGTCATGGGCCTCGAGGAGGCCAAGGCCTCCGGAGCCGTCGCCCTCTTTGGCGAGAAGTACGGCGACGTCGTGCGCGTGGTCTCCACCGGCGAGGGCGACGAGCCGTTCTCCCGCGAGCTCTGCGGCGGCACGCACGCGCGCAACACCGCCGACCTCGGCCTCTTCAAGATCGTCTCCGAGGGCTCGGTGGGCGCGAGCGCGCGGCGCATCGAGGCCGTGACCTCGATGGGCGCGATCGAGTACGTGGACGAGCGCCTGCTCGCCCTCACGGACGTGGCCCACGAGCTCAAGTGCCGCCCGGACGACGTCGCCGAGCGCGTGGCGGCGCTGCAGGCGGAGCTCCGCGAGACGCGCAAGGCCCTCGATGCCGCCACGACCGGCGCCGGCGCGAGCAAGGTGGCCGACGCCTTTGCCTCCGCCGTCCAGCTCGACGGCTACAAGGCCGTGGTCGCACGCCTGGACGGCCTGACCGGCAAGGAGATGCGCTCCGCCTGGGACGGCATCCGCGACGCCGCGAACGGCGAGCCCGTGGCCTGCGTGATCGCCTCCGCCACGCCCGACGGCAAGGTCGCCCTTCTCGCCGGCGGCTCGGACGGCGCCGTGGAGCACGGCTTTGCGGCGGGCGCGATCATCAAGGACGTCGCCGCGCTCGTGGGCGGCCGGGGCGGCGGGCGCCCCAACATGGCGCAGGCCGGCGGCTCGGACGTCTCCGGCATCGACGCCGCGCTCGACGCCGCCCGCGCCGCGCTCGGGATCTAGCGGCCGTGCGCGTCCTCGCGCTCGATATCGGCGAGGTCCGCGTCGGCGTGGCCGTGAGCGACCCGAGCGGGCGCGTGGCCTCGCCGGTCTGCGTGCTGCCTGCCGCCGAGGTGCTCGCGCACGCGCGGACCTTCCGCCGCGTGCTGGAGGACTGGGAGCCGGAGCTGCTCGTCTGCGGCCTGCCCCGCACGATGGCGGGGGAGGAGGGCCCGCAGGCCGCGCGCATCCGCGCCCAGGCCGAGAAGATCGCCGAGGCCTGCGGACTTCCCTTGGAGTTTGCCGACGAGCGCCTGTCGTCGGCCGAGGCGAAGCGTATCCTGAAAGAACAGGGCCTCTCCGAGCGCGCCATGCGTGGCAAGGTCGACTCGGTGGCGGCAGGGCTGTTTCTCCAGTCCTGGCTGGACGCCAGGCAGACCTGAAAGGGCACGATGGCAGCATCCAACAGGTCCCCGCGCCGCGGGGGCTCGCACTTCTCGGCCGGCGGCGGCACGCGCCCCTCCGCGACCCGCGCCTCCCGACCGTCCGCCCCCGCGACCGGTGCGAGCGCCCCGCGCTCCGTGCTCGGCAGCACCGGCGTCTCCAGCCGCACCGCCGCCGCCACCCGGCGCGCTGGCGCGCGCAACCCCCGCAGCCCGAAGGGCGGTCCGCGCCGTCGCCGCATCCCGCTCGCCGCGCTCGCCGTGGTCGGCGCGATCGTCGTGGCAGCCGTGGCGGCCTTCGTGCTCGTCCCGTCCCTCATGTCCGGCGGCGGGGCCGACGACGCCCAGCTCGCCCCCGAGGGCACCGAGGTCACGATCACCATCCCCGACGGCTCGGGCGCGGCGGCCGTCGCGCAGGTCCTCTACGACAACGGCCTCATCGCGGACCAGAGTGAGTTCCTCTCCGAGGTCCGCCGCACCGAGGCGGAGTCCGCGATCAAGAGCGGCTCGTACCGGATCGTCGCCGGCAGCGACGCCACCACGATCATCGAGCTGCTCACCACCGGCCCCAACGCCTCGACGGCCCAGCTCGTGGTCCCGGAGGGCTTCACCGTGAGCCAGATCGCCGACGCGGCCCAGGAGTCGCTCGGCATCTCCGCCGACGACTTCCTCGCCCAGGCCAAGGCGTCCAACTACGCGGCCGACTACGCGTTTCTCGCGGACGCCCACGAGGACTCCCTCGAGGGCTACCTCTTCCCCAAGACCTACGACTTCTCCGGCGAGGAGAGCGTCACCGCCGACACCGTGATCCGCGCGATGCTCGACCAGTACCAGGCCGAGGTCGGCTCGCTCGACCTCGCCGGCGCCGCGCAGGCGCTCTCCGAGCGCTACGGGCTCGAGCTGGACGAGAACGACGTCCTCACGATGGCGTCGATCGTGGAGCGCGAGGCCGTGACCGACGAGCAGCGCCCGAAGGTGGCCTCGGTCTTCTACAACCGCCTCGCCGACGGCATGCGCCTGCAGAGCGACGCCACGCTCACCTACTCGCTCGGCCGCGCCGCCACCGCCGAGGAGATCAACTCCCTCGACGACCCCTACAACACCAACCTGCACGAGGGCCTCACGCCCACGCCGGTCTGCTCGCCGAGCCTGGCCTCGATCGAGGCCGCCTGCGAGCCTGCGGACACCAACTACTACTACTTCTACATCACGCAGGACACCGAGCAGTTCTCCGAGTCCTACGACGAGCACATGCAGGCGTACTCGTAGGGGGCCTCGGATGGGACTGTTCCGTGCCACACGCTACGTGGCGAGCCTGCCGAAGGTGAGCGTCGAGGACCTGGTGGCGGACGGCGTGCGCCTGGTCCTTCTCGACCGTGACAACACCTGCGTCCCGCGCGACGCCGCCGAGCCTCCCGCCGAGGTCATGGCGTGGCTCGCCCGCGCCCGCGAGGCGGGCCTCGGGCTCTGCCTCGTGTCCAACAACTTCCACTCCGCGCAGGTGCGCGGCAGCGCCGAGCGGATGGGCATGGACGTGGTGGACCACGCGATGAAGCCGCTGCCGTTCGCGCTCGTGCGGGCGATGCGGCTCATGGGCGCCGTCCCCGGGGAGACCGTCATGATCGGCGACCAGGTCTTCACCGACGTCGCGGCCGGCAACCTCGCCGGCGTGCGCACGGTCCTCGTGCGCCCGCAGTCGCGCCGCGACCTCTGGTACACCCACGTCTTCCGCGTCTTCGAGCGCCTCGCCCTGCGCGGCGTCGAGTTCGAGGGGGAGTAGCCTAGCTACGTACCCGCCGGGCGGCCCTGTTGACGACGCGCGCCGCGCCCCCGAGGGTTATCGAGTAGAATCTCTTCTCGGTATACGCGAAGGGGGAGTGCCGTGCCGCAGGATCCGAGATACGTCGTTCACGAGGGGTGCGACCACCTCTTCTTCGTGGGCTTTCTCGGCGCCGGCAAGTCCACGCTCGCGCGCAACCTCGGCGGGCTCTTCCACCGCCCGCACGTGGACACCGACCGGCTCGTCGAGCGCGCGCTCGGGGCCTCGGTGGCGCAGATCTTTGCCACGGCGGGGGAGGCCCGCTTCCGCGACGCCGAGACCGCGCAGCTGAGAAAGCTCGCCGCCCGCAAGTCGCTGCTCGTGAGCTGCGGCGGGGGCATCGTCGAGCGCCCCGAGAACCTCGAGCTCATGCACGAGATGGGCGTCGTCGTCTACCTCGACGGCGACCTCGCCGACTCGCTGCGGCAGATTCAGCGCCCCGAGCTCAGGCCCGACCTCGGCTCGGACGAGCACGCCGCCGAGGTCTACCGCCGGCGCCGGCCGCTCTACGAGCGCGCCGCCGACATCACGATCGACATCCGCAACAAGACGTTCGAGCAGGTCGCCTCCGAGTCGGGGGAGCTGCTCTGGGAGAGGGGGCTCCTGTGAGCGAAGCGCTTGACCAGGACGAGAAGGACCGGGACGAGAAGGACGCCCCCGCGGCGCCGCCCGCGCCGCGCGCCGCGCGCCAGTGGGTGGTCATGCGCGGGGCCTCCATGGACCTGCGCGCGGGCGCGGGCATCCTGCCCGAGTTCCCGGACGTGCTGCGCTCGGCGGCGGGCCGCCCGCACCTCTGCGCGCTGCTCGTCGAGGAGGGCGTGAGCGAGGACGTGGTCCGCACCCTGCGCGACAACCTCCGCGCCCAGGGCTTTGAGGTCCGCTCCGGCCAGATAGCGCGCGGCGCCTGCGACCTCGCCGCCGCGAGCCGCCTCTGCGAGCTGCTCGCCGAGGCGCGCGTCACGGCCGACGACCTGGTGCTCGTCGTGGGCGGCTACGAGACGCTCTCCGTGGCGTCCTATGTCTGCGCGGGCTGGTGCGGCGGCGTGCAGCTCGCCGAGGTCCCGCTCGACCTGCCGTGCGCCGTCGCGGCGGCGACCACGCCGCGCGCCCTCGACGCGGCGGGCAGCCCGCGCATGCTCGCGCAGGACGCGACCGCGCGCTTCACGTGCGTCGACCTCGACCTCGTCGGCGAGGACCCGACGAGCGAGCCGGCCCTTCTCGCCTTCTCGCTCATGGTGCAGACGGCGATGTGCGAGTCCGACCGCTCGTTCGGGCGCCTCTGGGACGCCGCCGACGCCCTCGCCGCCGACGACCGCGACGCGCTGGTCACCCAGCTGCAGGACACCCTCAAGAGCCGCGGCAAGGTCTCCTCGGCGACCTCGGCGGCGCTGCGGCAGTCCCTCGAGTTCGGGACCACCTTCGCCGAGGCGCTCCGCTCGCTCGCGCCGGGCGAGACGAGCCCCGCGACCGCGCTCGCCGACGGCATGCGCTTCGCCTCGCGCCTCGGCGTGGCGCAGGGGACCTTCTCGATCGACGACATGCTCGCGGTGGACGAGGTGCTCGAGCGCCTGGGCGTCCCCACGTCCCGGGCGCACGTGGACCCGGAGGCGCTCGTCGGGCGCATCCGGGACGAGCGCTTCCTGCGGACCAACCGCTTCATGCTCGCCGTGCCGCGCGGCCTCGGGCGCGTGCGCCTCGCGGTCATGACCGACGAGCTGCTCGCCGAGCACGCGGCCGCCTGGTGCGCCTCGCGCCCCGCGTGACGCGCGGCGACCGGCCCGACCCGACCAACAGACCCTCTCAGGAGAAAGGACACGAAATGGCAGATGCACAGGCATGCGCCGGGCGCGTGGAGCGCCTGCGCGAGCTCATGGCGGAGCGCGGCTACGACGCCGTGATCCTGCGCAACAACCCCGACCTGCGCTGGCTCACCGGCGCGGAGCGCACCTTCGACGACGAGGTGGCCCACACGGCCGTGATCACGGCCACGGGCCAGTGGCTCCACACGGACTCCCGCTACTACAACACCTTCGTCGAGCGCCTGGGCGCCGACACCGCCTGGGCCCTGGACATGGACGTCGTCGACCCCGCCGCGTGGGCGGCGCGCCGGCTCGCCGCCGAGCGCGTGCGCGTGGCGGCCGTGGAGGACACCTGCGACCTCGCGTTCTACGACGAGCTGCTCGTGGAGCTCTCCCGCGCCGGCGTGGCCTGCCTCACGCCGCGCCTGCACGGCGACATCTGCGACCTGCGCATGGTCAAGGACGCCGAGGAGGTCGCGCTCATGCGGCGCGCCCAGGAGGTGACCGACGAGGCCTTCGCGCACATCTGCGAGTTCATTCGCCCCGGCGTGAGCGAGCAGGAGATTCGCGTCGAGCTGGAGAACTACATGCTCTCCCACGGCGCCGACGCGCTCTCCTTCGGCACGATCATCGCCTCGGGCCCCAACGGCGCGAACCCCCACGCCCAGCCCGGCGAGCGCCGGGTCCAGGAGGGCGACCTCATCGTCATGGACTACGGTGCGGGCTACCACGACTACCACGCGGACATGACCCGCACCGTGGCCGTGGGCGAGCCGGGCGCCGAGCAGCGTGCGGTCTACGACGTGGTTCGCCGCGCCCACGAGGCCTGCGCCGAGGCCGTCCACGCCGGCGTGATCGGGCGCGACATCCACCAGATCGCGGTCGACGTGATCTCGGAGGCGGGCTACGGCGACTACTTCGGCCACGGCCTGGGCCACGGCGTGGGCATCCAGATCCACGAGAACCCCAACTTCAACCGCCGCTGGGACCGCCCGGTGCCCGAGGGCTCGGTCGTGACCATCGAGCCGGGCATCTACCTGCCCGGGCGCTTCGGCATCCGCCTGGAGGACTTCGGCCTCGTGACCGAGGGCGGCTTCGAGCCGTTCACCCGCTCCACGCATGACCTCGTCGTCGTAGGGAGGTAGCGGGCGCGCGGCGGCTCCGGGAATCGCCGACCCTGTTCCGGCGGCGTCCGTGAATGCGCGGGCTTGTCCCGCGTGTGGCCGCGAATCGGCGTTCTTCTCGCCCGTTCTTCCGAGAAACGCCGCCCTTGACACGCCAGATTCCAGAAAGAGGCTCCCGTGCGCACTCGGACCCGCTCCGGACCGCGCACGGGAGCCGTTTTCTAGACGTCCCCGTGACAAGCCCCCGGATTCCCGGACCCACCGGCTGGCGAGAAAAACGACGGCCCGACCCCGTTCTCAGATGCCGCGAGGGCCCCGCTGAGCTAGAATGTGAAGGGCGCATGGAGCGGCGGGGGAGAAACTGTGAAGGCCCGTCGCGCCGCGCAGGCATAGCAAAGGTAAGGGTCCGCGAAACAGAGAAGGAGGTAAGCGGTGGTTAGCATTGTCCTAGCCAGTCATGGCACGTTCGCCGAGGGCATAAAGATGTCCGGCCAGATGATCTTTGGCCCGCAGGAGAACGTCGCTGCCGTGACGCTCATGCCCGAGATGGGGCCGGACGACCTTCGCGCCAAGCTGCTCGAGGCCGTCGCCGGCTTCGAGGACCAGGACCAGGTCCTGTTCCTCGTCGACCTCCAGGGGGGCACCCCCTGGAACCAGGTGTCGCTGCTGCTCGGGGAGGAGGGCCACGAGAACTGGGTCGCCGTCGGCGGTCTCAACCTGCCGATGCTCGTCTCCGCGTACGGCGAGCGCATGGGCGCCGAGACCGCGGCCGAGGTCGCCAAGGCCATCTACCCCGAGGCCAAGGCCGGCGTCTGCATCAAGCCGGAGGAGCTCGCCCCGGCCGAGGCCGCGCCCGCGGCTCCGGCGGCCCCCGCTGCCGCCCCGGTCGGCGCCATCCCGCCGGGAACCGTCCTCGGCGACGGCCACATCAAGATCGCGCACTGCCGCGTCGACACGCGCCTGCTGCACGGCCAGGTGGCCACGGCCTGGACCAAGGCCATCAACCCCGACCGCATCATCGTCGTCTCCGACGGCGTGGCTCACGACGAGCTCCGCAAGACGATGATCGTCCAGGCCGCGCCCCCGGGAGTCAAGGCCCACGTCATCCCCATCTCCAAGATGATCGAGGTCTCCAAGGACCCGCGCTTCGGCGCCACCAAGGCCTTCCTGCTCTTCGAGACCCCGCAGGACGTCCTGAAGGCGATCGAGGGCGGCGTCGACATCAAGAACGTGAACATCGGCTCCATGGCCCACTCCGTGGGCAAGGTCGTCGTCACCAACGCGATCGCCATGGACCAGGCCGACGTCGAGTGCCTCGAGGCGCTCCAGGCCAAGGGCGTCACGTTTGACATCCGCAAGGTTCCGGCCGACTCGCCCGAGAACTTTGAGGCCATGATGAGCAAGGCCAAGTCCGAGCTCGCCGCACAGGCCGCACAGGCATAAGAAGGAGGGAAGCATGTCGGTTTTCGCAATCGTCCTTATCGTCATTGTCGCCTTCTTTGCCGGCATGGAGGGCATCCTTGACGAGTTCCAGTTCCACCAGCCGCTGGTGGCCTGCACGCTGATCGGTCTGGTGACCGGTCACCTCGAGGCGGGCATCATCCTCGGCGGCACGCTCCAGATGATGGCCCTCGGCTGGGCCAACATCGGCGCCGCCGTCGCGCCCGACGCGGCGCTCGCCTCGGTGGCCTCGGCCATCCTCATGGTCATCGCCCTCAACGGTGGGGCCGACCAGGGCGAGGCCATCACCACGGCCATCGCCGTCGCCGTGCCGCTGTCCGTGGCGGGCCTCTTCCTGACGATGATCGTCCGCACGCTCGCCATCCCCGTGGTCCACGCCCAGGACGCCGCTGCGGCCAAGGGCAACTTCGCGGCCATCGAGGCCTGGCAGATCGCGGCCATCTGCATGCAGGGCATCCGCATCGCCATCCCGGCCGCCGCGCTCTGCTTCATCCCCGACGAGGCCGTCATGGGCGCCCTCAACATGATGCCCGCGTGGCTCAACGAGGGCATGACGATTGGCGGCGGCATGGTCGCGGCCGTCGGCTACGCCATGGTCATCAACATGATGGCCACCAACGAGGTCTGGCCGTTCTTCGCGCTCGGCTTCTGCGTTGCCGCCATCTCCGAGCTGACCCTCATCGCCCTCGGCGTCATCGGCATCTCCCTGGCCCTCATCTACCTGGGCCTCAAGGAGGCCGCCAAGGCCGGTGCCGGCGCCGCCGGCTCGGGCGACCCGCTCGGCGACATCCTGGACGACTACGAGTAGGAAGGGAGGAGAGAACACATGGCAGAGAACAAGGTAACCCTGTCCAAGAAGGACCGCATGTCCGTCGCCTGGCGCCACCAGTTCCTCCAGGGCTCCTGGAACTACGAGCGCATGCAGAACGGCGGCTGGTGCTACTCCATCATCCCGGCCATCAAGAAGCTCTACCCCAACAAGGATGACCAGATCGCGGCGCTCAAGCGTCACATGGAGTTCTACAACACGCACCCGTACGTCTCGGCCCCCGTCATGGGCGTCACGCTCGCCCTCGAGGAGGACCGCGCCAACGGCGCGCCCGTCGACGACGCCGCCATCCAGGGCGTCAAGGTCGGCATGATGGGCCCGCTCGCCGGCGTCGGTGACCCGGCGTTCTGGTTCACCCTCCGCCCGCTGCTCGGCGCGCTCGGCGCGTCGCTCGCCATGGAGGGCAACATCGTCGGCCCGATCCTGTTCTTCGTGCTCTGGAACCTCATCCGCATGGCGTTCATCTGGTACACGCAGGAGTTTGGCTACAAGCTCGGCACCTCCATCACCAAGGACCTCTCCGGTGGCCTGATGGGCAAGATCACCGAGGGCGCCTCCATCCTCGGCATGTTCGTCATCGGTGGCCTGGTCCAGCGCTGGGTGTCCATCTCCTTCGCGCCGGTGGTCTCCCGCGTCGAGCAGTCCGACGGCGCCTTCATTGACTGGACCGCCATCGCCGACACCGCCGGCCAGGGTGGCCAGGGCGTCGCGGACGCGATTCACAGCGCGCTCTCGCAGTACGCCTCCCTCGGCTCTACTGGTCTCGAGCAGGTCAAAGTCACCACGCTCCAGCAGAACCTCGACAGCCTCATCCCGGGTCTTGCCGCCGTGTGCGTGACGCTGCTGTGCTGCTGGCTGCTCAAGAAGAAGGTCTCCCCGATCGTCATCATCATCGGCATGTTCGCCGTGGGCATCGTGGGTCATCTCGTCGGCCTGCTCTAAGGCCCGACCGGCTCGTCCCAGGCGGCCGCGCCCTCGCAAGACGTGTCACAATGACGTCGTGCGGGGCGCGGCCCCTCGCGTTTCTCGCTCGATCGCTCTTCCCAGGGAGGAGGGCCCATGGCCCAGTCTCAGAACACCAAGGTTGACCTCACCATGCCTGCGACCATGTTCACGGGCCTCTCCGTCACCGGCTCCATGATGGTGGGGGACAAGGCGCTCGAGTTCTACAACGAGCGCAACGTCGAGGACTACATCCAGATCCCCTGGGACCAGATCGACCACATCGACGCCTCGGTGATGTTCGGCGGCCGCGTGATCCCGCGCTTTGCGGTCTTCACCAGGGAGAACGGGCACTTCTCGTTCTCCGGGCGCAACAACCACCGGCTGCTGCGCGCCGTGCGCGACCACATCGGCGGCGAGAAGATCGTGCGCTCGGCCACCTTCTTCGGCGTCATGCGCGCGGGGTTTGCGGGGCTGTTCCGCCGCCTCTTCCGGCGCGGGTAGGCGCCGCGCTCTTCTTGCCTGGCCGGCGTTTCCAGAAATCCCGAGTTGCGCGCGCTTCTCGTCATGCGTAACTCGGGATTCATGGCAATTCGGACAATAATCCCGAGTAGCGCGCGCTCCTTCGCTGCGACGAGTGTGCGTAACTCGGGATTTCTGGTAACGCCGCCATCATGGAATCTGCGCGCAGGGCGCCCGGGGTGCTAGAATATCGCACGTATGTGAGCACGACGGAAAGGCGCAACATGGCAACCATCAGCACCGCAGACTTCAAGAACGGCATGGGCCTCAAGATCAACGACAAGTACTACACGATCGTCGAGTTCCAGCACGTCAAGCCCGGCAAGGGCGGTGCCTTCGTCCGTTACAAGATCCGCGATCTCAAGACCGGTCGCGTGATCGACCAGACCTGCAACGCCGGCACCAAGTTCGAGAACGTGCAGCTCATCACCAAGGAGATGCAGTACCTCTACAACGACGGCGCCACCTACTACTTCATGGACAACGAGACCTACGAGCAGGTCGAGCTCTCCGCGGACTTCATCGGCGACAACGCCAAGTGGTTCAAGGAGAACGACAACGCCCAGCTCCTCTACGCCGACACCGAGCTCCTGGGCGTGCAGCCCCCGATGTTCATCGAGGTCGAGATTACCGAGACCGACCCCGGCTTCAAGGGCGACACCGTCCAGGGCGGCACCAAGCCGGCCACGGTGGAGACTGGTGCCGTGATCCAGGTCCCGCTCTACCTCAACGTGGGCGAGAAGATCAAGGTCGACACCCGCGACGGCGGCAAGTTCGTCGGCCGCGTCTAGCGCCGGGCGAGAAGAACGCGCGACTTCGAGCCGCTCCGAAAGACCGGGGCGGCCCCTTTTTGCCTAAAAGGGGTCAGACCCCTTTTAGGCAAGTTCAGCAGCTCATCTTGCGTACCGCTTAGCTGTCGCATCCAAAGCGCTTGACGAACTCGGCTGGCGTCATGATTGCCAGATCGGGGACCTCCACGCCCCCGAAGTCCTTGTCGCCGGTAACGAGCACATTGGCACATCCTGTGAGTGCCGAGAGAAGGACGGGGTAGTCATCTGGGTCCTGGATGTAGGGGAGGTCCTCGGAGCTGCCCTGCGGGGTGGTCACGACATCAAACGAGAGGGCTGAGACGAACCTCTCGAATGCCGCACGTCGCCCTGGCCACTTCCTGCTGACGACCTCCCGTGACTCGTCGAGGACGAACGTGGGCAGCAGCAGACGGTTTCCCGGTCTTGAGGCGATTTCGACAACGCCGGACAGTGTGGGTGAACGAAAGATGATGGCGGAGATGAGGACGTTCGTGTCAAGCATCACCCGCATGACGCATCATCTCGACGTGTCGAGCGCACGGATTTGACGAGTTGGGTTACATCCTCCATTGTGGAGAGTCCGGCCTCCTCCGCAGCGCCCTCGAACGCGTCCCGCGCCTCGAGGAGCGCCTCGAGATTGCTGTTTCGCAACAGGATGCTTCCGTCGTTGGCTCGGATGAAGATGACCCGATCCCCCTCCCCGACGGAAAGGACCGACCTCACGCTGGCGGGCAGTGTTATCTGCCCCTTGGAGGTTATCTTTACAACGTCAATCACATCTGCCACGGCTCCGCTCCTTCTGGTAAGGAATTCCTTACCAGAAGGATATCGCAACCTTCGCCGAAGCTGCCGCTGCCTTTGGCTCATGTTTGCCCCCCTGGCTCTCAAGCTGTGGGGAGAGCCTATACGTTTGGAGAAATCCCTGTCTGCCAGGGAGCTGGCGCGAACCTGACGGGGCAGGTCAATTGCTCGTGATGGAAAAGAGATTTGAAAACGCATCGGCGAACGGGAGTGTCTGACCTGCGAGTGCACAATCTTGGGATGAGGTGAGTTTTCTCTGGTACGAAGGCGTCTTCAGTTGGTCGTGCGTGGTGTCTCGAAGTGACTGTCATCCAAAGACGGCGACGACGAGATGCCTAAAAGGGGTCAGACCCCTTTTAGGCAAGTTCGGGCGCACGGCACGATGCTCCTACGCGAGCCCGAGCAGGTGGAGCACGAACATGATGATCATGGCCCAGAGGAACAGGCCGAGGAGCTGACCGAGGCAGCCGGCGCATCCGCCGTTGTCCTCCTGGGCGGGCTGGGGCTGCGGCGTTTGCTGGGAAGAGGCTGCGGTCTTGGGGGCGTTCTTCACGTGGATGGTGCCGTCGGAGCCCACGGAGACCTTGCGTCCGGCGGTCTTGGGGGCTGCGGTCTTGGGCTTGGTGTCGCTCACGATGACTTCCTTTTGACGTAGGCGGAGTAGACGAGAAGGGCGATGAATGCTCCGATCACCATGGCAAGAAAGATGCCGAGGTGTCCGAGGCCCATGAGGAGGGCCACGAGGGCGACGGCGGAACCCTCAAAGGCGAGAAATGCCAGGAGACAGCCCTTGAGGCTGAGGGAGGACGGGCTCTTCTGCGCGGAGGCGGGCTTTGGGTCGTCGCCGAGGCGGAAGACGTGCTCCCGGCGGCACTTCGGGCAGGTGAGCCGGATGGTGGTGTGCGCGTCGGCGGGCCGGGCGATGCGGATCTTTGTCCCACAGCTCGGGCAGGTGAGGAGGAGATAGCCAACGTCGTCTGGGGCCGTGCGCTGGGACTGGGCCGTGGCGCAGGCAACGCGCTCGGCGGCGACCTGCGCGGCGTCGCGGACAGGGGCGTCGGCGCTCGTGTTGGGCTCGGTCGGCTCGTCGTCTCGGTGGATGGTGCCATCGGCGTCTATGCGGATACGTGGGTGGTCGTGACGTGTCATGGGTCTCCTGAGGGCGTGTCGAGGTTAGAGCGGGTCGGCCGCGAGCCAGAGGTAGAAGAACGAGATGATGGCCACGACCCAGCCGACGATGTCAGGGGGCAGGGGGATGCCGAGCACGCCGCAGACGAAGCCCCAGAAGACGCCCAGAAAGGCGGCACCAAGGAGGCTCACGAGGCAGCCGTTGCCCTTCTCGACCTGCTTCTTCTCCGGTGCCGGCGCCGGTGTCGGCGCGGCGCCCGGGACGGCCGTGAGGTGGAAGAAGGATGTCTTGTGGCACCTTGGACAGTCGATCTCCACGGTGACGTCGCGGTTGGGCTCGATCGCGCGGAGGCGCTCGCCGCAGTTGGGGCAGGTGAGGACGCGGAAGTCGCCCTGGGTGACGCCCTGTGACGTCGCCGTCTGCGGGCCATGTGCGTCACCGACGTGGATGGTGCCGTCGGCGCGCACCTGGACGTTCGTCTTCTTCTTGTCCTTGTCGTCCATCCGGATGGTCCCGTCGGAACCGATCCGGATGCGGGGGTGGCTGTGGTCGACCATGTGACTCCTTCGTGCGTGCGGCCCGTCGCTAGCTGTGGCGACGGACCTCCATGGGGAACGTGCGCCCGCACTCGGTGCAGGTGATGTTGACGAGGCAGTTTGCGTTGGGGACCGTCACGGTGAGCGCGGCTCCGCAGTCGGGGCACGCGCACGTGGCGCGGACCTTCTCGCCGGCGACCTGGTCCATGGGGACGGTCCGGTAGGTAGGCTGGGGCGCGGGCGCCGGCCGTGGCTCGGGCCGCGACGCGGCGGCGGGCTGCGGGGCAGGCCGCGCGGGTGCGGGCTGCGGGGCCGGAGCGGGACGTGGGGCCGGTGCCGGCGCGGCCGCGGGGCGCGGGGCCTCGGCGCGCACCTCGCCGCTGCGTACGAGCTCGATGGCCTGCACGACCACGCCCCCCAGGTCCTCGAAGTACATCTCCTGCTGCTGGGCCTTGTCGGCGTTGAGCATGCGGGTCACGCCGGAGATCAGGTCGGTCGTGAGCGAGGGGTGCTGCACCATCTCTCCGGCGCGCATGGCCCGCGTGTACTTGTTGTTGCCCACGTAGTAGACCATGAGTCGGGCCGACACGGCGGCCTGCGCCTGCGTGAGGACCACCTGCTGGTAGTTCTTGCGGTCCGTGGCGTGCGCGATCACGAGGCACTCGATCGGGTCCTTGAGAAAGCCCGCCGGCTTGGCCTGGGTGAGCTCGACCGTCGCGGGAAAGCCGGTCTGGCCAATCACGCGCTCGAGCGCGGTCTTGAGCGCGGGCAGGGGCACGGTCGTGCCGGTCTGGAGGCGCTCGTCGGGGGCGTTGGGAAGCTTGATCATCGTCATCCTCTTCTCTATCGCTGCATGCCGCTGACGTGCACGTCGGTGTCGTAGTAGGCCTGGAGCGCCTCCTCGAGGCGCATGACGGCCATCCCGAGCGACTCTGCGTAGCGGTTGCCCGGACCGTTCAGGAGCTGGCGCACGCGGAAGGCCGCCTCCTCGAACTCGCGCCGGCAGTCGTCGAGCTCGTCCTCCCACGCGGCGGCGCGGCGGGCGCGCTCGGTCGCCTCCGCCTCCGCCTCGGCGAGAAGGACGGACTGACGCCGCGTCCGCTCCACGTACTCGAGCTTCTCGTCGTCCGAGCGCGCGTAGCGCTCGTCGCGGTCGATGCGCCAGAGCTCGTCGCGGGCGGTTCGCGCGGTGCGCTCGGCCTCCTCGCGGCGCTCCCGCTGCGCGCGCACGCGCTCGTCGATCGCGCGCTCGGCGTCGTCGATGATGCGCTCGACGGTGCGGTCCTGCTCGCGCGTCACCTCGTCGAGGCGTCGGGCGCTCTCGCGGAACGCCGCGAGTCTCTCCAGGTCGTAGCTCATGCTGCCTCCGCCCCCGGTCGCTAGGCGGACACGTGGGTGTTCAGATAGTCCTCGAGGGCGCCGCGCAGGAGCTGGATGCGCGTGACGCACTCGTGGATGTCGGCGTAGGGGGCGCGCATCTTCACGACGATGTCGCGGATGACGTTGCCGAGCTCCTCGCACTTCTCGTCGTTCCACTGGCCGAGCACCACCTCGTAGTTGCTCACGAGCCCCTCGCAGAGCTCGTTCTGCTGCTCGAGGGTCCGGGTGAGGCTTTTGACCATGTCGTTCATCGCCTCGACGGCCTGCTGTCCGCGTGCCATGCGGCGCTCCTTTCTGCGACGCCCGCGCTAGGGGAGCGCGGGCAGGCTCTCCGCGTCGATCCGATAGGGCTTGAAGGCGAGGGCCGGGTGCGCCCCGTCCCAGAGCACGGCGGTGTTGGACCGCAGCGCGGCGGGGTTCACGTCGGGGACGACCGCGTGGCACTGGTCGTCCGAGAGGCCGCTCACCACGCGCCACGCCATCTTGGGCAGCACCTCGTAGCGCAGGTCCCGCACGACGAGGTAGTCGGACGAGAAGAGCGCCACGTTGACGCCGCGCGCGTGGCCGGCGTCGAGCAGGCGCGCCAGCAGGTCGCGGCCGGCGCGCGGGCGCGCGGGGGCGTCCTGCGCGGCTGCGGGGGCGGCCGGCTCGGCCGGGGCGTCGGCGCCGGCGGAGAGGGCGTCCAGGCGGGCGAGAAGGGCGTCGAGGCCCTCGACACCGGGGACCGCGCCTGCAGCGGGCCGCGCCGGCTCGGGCGCGGGCGCGCCTGCGGGCGCCGGCTCGTCGTCGGCGCGCCAGGGGGAGAGCTCGCGGCCCTCCACGAGGGCGGCAAGGGGCTCCGAGAGCTGGTGGTCCACGAGGACGAGGTGGGCCGTGCGGCCCTCGCCCGCGCCGTCCTGCCCGCGTCCCTCGAGGAGGCCGGCCAGCTCGTCGAGGAGCGCCACCGCCTCGGCGGCGCTCCGCGCCACCCACGCGCGACCGCCCGCCCAACGGCAGACGGCCTCGACGGCCGGCGCGGCGCCGTCGCCCCCGATGACGTGGGCGTCGAGCACGTAGACGCTCGGGGCGTCCGCTGCGGGCGCGTCCCAGGCGGCGCCGGCGACGTAGGTCGCCGCGAGCCGGTCGCACGTCTCGACGTCCGAGGTCAGCGCGAACAGGGTGGAGCGGCGCATGCGCGAGAGCTCCAGGGCGGCCTGCCGTCCCATGCGCGCCGACTCGCCGAGGTGGATCAGGCGTGCCCGCCCGCGCTCCGCCGGCGCGCCGCCGGGCGCGGAGAAGGCGGGCGAGGCGCTCAGACGCGGGATGTCCGTGCCGCGATAGACGAAGGTCGGCTCGGCCGTCACATCCGCGCAGCGCGCCTGGACCTCGGAGAGCACGCGGTCCTTCTCGGCGTCGTCGCAGTAGCAGACGCGGAAGGCGCGCACGTCGGGCTCGGCGGCGTCCTTGTCCACGAGGTAGGCGCCCGAGCCCTTGGCGTCCCCGATGAGCCGGCGCGCGTCCCGCGCCGCCCGCTCGCCGAACAGGCGCGCGTGCTCCGCCTCGGAGTTGTTGAGGCCGATGCGGACGTTCACCTGCGAGAGGTCGGAGAGCCCCATGCTGCAGCCGGCGCCAAGCGACGAGAGCGCCTGGGTCGCCATGACGAAGTGCATGCCAAAGGCGCGCGCCGTCTGGAAGAAGGTGCGCATGATCTGGGCGGCGCGGTTGGCCGCGCGCCGGTCGGTGGCCTCGTTCAGCAGGACCTGGAACTCGTCCAGGATCACGAGGACGCGGGGGAGGGGCTCTGCGGTCGCGCGGCGCGCGGCGGCGTAGCTCGTGACGCCGAGGTCCTGGTAGAGCTGGGCGCGCCGGCGAAGCTCGGCGTCGAGCGCCTCGAGCACGCTCACGCCGAAGGCCTGGTCGGCGTCAAGCGCGACCACGCGGACCTGCGGCAGGCGGTAGCTGCGGTAGACCTCGAACTCCACGCCCTGCTTGAAGTCGAGCAGGTAGAGCTCGAGCTCGCTCGGCGCGTAGCGGGAGAGGGCGGAGAGGATGAGCGTGTGCAGCAGCGAGGACTTGCCGGTGCCGGTGGTGCCCGTGGCGAGCGCGAAGTGGGAGAGGCCGGCGGCGACGGCGTCGCCGAGCTCGAGCGCCACGGCCGAGCCGTCCGGCGCGAGGCCGAAGGGCACGCGGAGCGCCTCCGAGGCGTCGCCGCGCCCGACCTCCCCGGCGGGGACGAGCCCCGCGATGCCCCGGTAGCGCAGCTCGGCCGCCCGCTCGGCCCGCTCGAGGCCCTCCCGCACGCGGCCGAGGACGGACCAGTCCGTGGGCTCGAGCACGAGGCGGTTGCCCCAGACGGCGTAGCTGTCCCCATCGGGGCAGTCTATGACGAGGCTCTCCTCGGGCATGCTCTGCAGGAGGTCGTAGAGGCCGCGACGGCGGTCCCGGTCGTCGGCCGGCAGCGTGCTCACGATCAGGTTCACGCCGGCGTGCATGCCATGCTGGGCGATGTTCACGAGCGGCGCGATGTGGGCCTCGTCCAGAAGGCACGGCACGTTGATCGCGATGACGGTGGTGAGCGGGGCGTGGGAGCCGTCCTCTGCGGCGGTCCGCTCCGCCAGGTCGAGCGCCGAGTCGTAGGTGGCGCTCACGGCCCGCTCGGCGAGACGCTGCAGGACGGGCGCCGCCTCGTCGAGCGAGGAGAGCAGCGGCTCGTCGAGCAGCTGGGGACAGGACTCGACGAAGGGCAGCCACTGCGCGAGGCCGAGGTGCCCGGGCGAGCAGTCGATGACGACGAAGCGCTGGCACCCCGCCCGCGTCCCGGCGAGCTCGAGGGCGGCCAGGGCGGAGATGGCGGGGAGGGCGTCCGCGCGGTTGCCCGCCACGGCGACCGAGCAGTTGTCGCTGCGGTCGACGAGCTGGGGGACGATCAGGCGGCCGTCGTCCAGACGGTCCCCGTAGCAGGCGCGGAAGGCGCGCGGGATGTCGAGAAGGACGGGCGTGACGTCGGTGAACTCGGGGGTGAACGGCCCCTCCGGCAGCTCGTGGACGAGCCAGCCGAGCAGCAGGAAGTCGCTCGTGCGCGCGCCGGGGTCGGCCACGCCCTCGACCGAGAGGTTGGCGAGCTCGTCGAGCAGGTCCACGTCGCGCGGGGAGAGGATGCGCGCGAAGCCCTCGCGTGCGCCGTCGGCGATGCGGTGCTGCTTGCGCGCGCCGGCGGCCTGGATGCGCTCGACCTCCTGCGCGTTGGAGCGAGGTGCGCACGCGCGCTCCAGCCGCGCGACGAGGCGCTCGCGCTCCCGGCGGATGAGGTCGTCGCCGGTGCAGAGGTAGCAGTCCTTCGCCTGCTCCACGACGTCCGCGAGCGCCGTCGCGAGCGAACGGTCCTGGAGCAGGCGCGGCAGGCGCGCGTTCTGCGTCACCTGGTCGCGCAGGCGCTCCGCCTGCGCAGCGAGTGCCTCCATCTGGCTCACCAGATCCTCGAGCGGGGCGTCGGTCCCGCGCCGCTCGCCGCTCGCGCGCGCCTCGCCGAGGCCGGGCGCGCCGGCGCGGGCCTGCGCGTAGGTCGGCGAGACGGAGCGCGCGTAGGCGTCCGCGGCGTCGACTCGGATGGCGGCGTCGTCCATCCGGCCGAACAGGGGCACCACGGTCGCGTCCCACTCGGCGCCCAGGCGCTCGCTGAACTGGGTGGTCGCGGCCTCTATGGCGTGGAGGTCCTCCTCCTCGAGCTCGACCACGGTCTCGGCGACGTCGGCCCCGACGTGCAGGACCTCCTTGGCGCTGTCGAGCGCGTAGCCGGCCAGGTCGTGGAGGACCGCGTCGACTCGTTGCAGGTGGGGGATGGCCACGGGTTCATCTCCTCCCGTCGTGCGCGCGGGCGTCCTTCTCGGCCGCCTCGCTCGTCTCCTCGAAGCGCCGCGCCGCCCGCCTGAGGGCGTCGAGCGCCTCCACGAGCTCGGTCTGGGAGCGCAGCATCGGGGCCACGTAGGCGCCCTCGAGCTCGGGGACGTGCGGGTCCCCGGCGAGGTCGCTCTTGAAGGCGCCCCAGCTGCGGCCGAAGGTCGAGCTCGTCTCGCCCAGCGCGCGCATGCTGCTCTGCAGCTCCGCCTCGATTCGGGTGTCGTCGCTCACCGCTCGCCCTCTCCGACGCAGCGGCACGGCGGGCAGCCGTCGCGGAAGCCCACCTTGAGCGAGGTCGTCACCTGGAGCGGGTAGCTGAAGATCTCCGCCATCGGGCCGCCGACGGCGGGGTCGTTGGTGTTGCAGACGAGCGTGTACTGGCTGAGCGTGGGCAGCAGCCGCTGCGTGAAGCCGCCCTCGCCCTCGTTCAGGATGTCGAGCGCGAGCTTGACGCCCACGACCGTGACGAAGTCGATGTCCGCCGAGATGCCGGGCTCAAAGCTCACGGCCGCGAGGTCGCTCTGGTTGGTGTAGATGTGGTGGTTGGCGCTCACGCGCTGCGAGAGGCCGCCGCCCTCGCCGAGCGCGCAGCGGTAGCAGGGCTGGTCGCGCCCCGGCAGCCAGTAGAAGAGCTCGCCGGCGAAGGCGCGCTCCCAGAAGCCGACGGAGAGGAAGGGGACCCCGTAGAGCACGGCGAGCCCGTTGGCGTAGACGTCCGCCTCGCGGTTGTCCGCGCAGCCGACGACGAGCGTCTCGCCCGGGACCGCCCACCGCTCCCAGACCTCGCGCGGCAGGTCCTCCGCGCGGCCGCGCTCGGCGCGCACGCGGGCAGCGGGGTTTATGTCCAGGATGCGGTCGCGCACGGCGTCGACCTTGTAGCGGCCCACGTCCGAGACGCCGCACTGGTGGCGGCAGAGGTTGTGGTACTCGAGGACGTCGGTGTCCACGAGCAGGAAGCCCCCCACTCCGGCGCGGGCGAGCTCGAGCGCCACGAGGCTGCCCACCGAGCCGCAGCCCAGGATGACGACGCGCTTGCGCGCCATGAGGCTCGTCTCCAGGATGCCGGTGTTGCGCGAGAAGAGCTCGCGGTGCAGGTCGTAGCGCTCGACCTCGTGGGCGCCCTCGGGGCCCACGCAGCGCAGGGCCGGCTCGGTGCCGTCCTCCGCCTCCCAGAAGAGGTAGAAGGCCGCGCCCTCGGGCGCGTTCTCCTCGGGCGCGCGGTCCTTCTCGGCGGCCGCGTCCTGCTCGCCGCGTATGAGGGCGAGCAGGTCCGCCTTGGCGAGGGGCGCGCGGAGCTCCCGGTCCGCCACGGCGCGCGCCCAGGCGGGGAGCTCGTCGCGGCTCCCGAGGATGGCCCCGACCTCCCCGGCGGCCTCCCACTGCGGGGTGTCCGGGGCAAAGAGGTTGAGCACGCCCGAGTCGGCGTGGTAGACGCCGCGCACGGGGCCGGTCGCGCGCGCGTCCAGAAGGGTGCCCGGTACGAGCGCGCGGAGGTGTCTTCTCTGGGTTGCCGTCTGCATGGGCTCTCCTTCCGGGGACGGCCTACGGGCGCTCCCGCAGCGCCCGCTCGATGCGGCCGGACGAGTAGGGCAGCGCGCGGGAGGCGTCGTCGGGGACGAGCAGGAGGAGGCGCCCCGAGGCGCGGTCGAGCGCGAGCGCGCCGAGGCCCAGCCGCTCGCCCCCGCGGGTGGCCGAGAGCGCGACGGAGTCGTCCGCGCCGGCGCGCATGCTCAGGGAGACGCCTCGCTCGGCGAGGAAGGCCGCGTCCCCCTGCAGCTCGTCGCTCGCGGCGGCGAGCTCGTCGTCGGTCCAGACCGCGAGGTCGCGGACGAGCCCGGGGGCGGCGGGCACGGCATCGGAGGCCACGAGCGCGGCCCAGCGCGCGGCGAGCGTCTCGAGGGAGAGCTCGGGCGCGGCGACCTCGATCGTCCCTGTGGCCGTCTCCTCGCCGGAGAGCGCCCGGGCGTTCTCGCGGGCGACGGTCGCGGCGAGCTCGCGGGGGTCGCGCAGCGGCGCCGCGTCGAGGCTCTCCCGCCAGTCGAGCACCTCGAAGGGCACGCGCGTGTAGGAGAGCGGCGCCGCCACGTGGAAGAGCGTGAGGCGCGGCTCCGGGTCCACGTTGATGAGGCCGCTGAGCGCGCCCCGGGGGTTCAGCTGCGCGTAGGTGGCGTTGGTGCCGTCGTCGGTGCCCGAGAAGCGGTCGAAGGAGCCGGGGTGGCGGTGCCACAGGCCCACGACGTCGAGCTGCCGCTCGTAGAGGCGCGAGATGCGGTTGGCGAGGTGCGTGACGTAGGGCTGGTCGTACTCGAAGTACGCCATCTGGAAGACCGAGTTGGGGCCCGGGTCGATGGACTCGACCACCAGCCAGTCGCTCCCGTCGCGGTATCCCAGCAGGATGCCGCCGGTCTCGGTCCCGACCTCGGTGAGGGTCTCCGAGAGGACGGAGGCCCAGGCGCGCCGCGTGAAGCGGACGCGCAGGCCCGCGGGCGAGAAGGGCCCGGCGTGGCCCGTCGCGGCCGCCGGCGAGCGCCGCGCCGCGTCTTCGGCGGCGTGGGGCACGGGCCGGGGCGCGCGGACGCCCGCCCCGGGGCGTGGCGGCGGGGCCTGCCGGCCGCCGAGCCCCAGGCGGCGCAGGAGGGCCCGCAGGCTAATAGGTGCCATGGTTGAACACCTCGTCCGAGATCTCTCCGGCGAGCCAGCTCTCGACGAGGAAGATCCACTTGACGGCCCAGCCGAGCGACTTGGCGGCGGAGGTGACGTCGCGCTCGCCGCTGTCTACGTCCTGCTGGCGGGCGGTGCAGAGGTAGAGGTCGCCCCGGCCGTCGCGCAGGACGTGGGGGAGGGTCCCGGCGGCGCGGCAGAGCTCGTTGAGGTCGGGCTTGACGGTGTAGACGCGCACGGACGACCCGTAGCGGGCGTGGTTGTTGGGATGGTCGTGCTCGTAGATGGCCATGAGCGTCCAGGTGCCGCCCGCCTTGCCGCGCGGGTTCACGTTGCCGACCCAGTAGAGCCGGCCGTCGTCGAGCTTCTCGAGGCGGAAGCCGGGGAAGAACTGGGCCATCGCGCCCTTCTCGGCCTCCAGCAGCTGCGGGTTGCGCTCGTACCAGTAGAAGGACGCCATGTCAGGCCGCCAGCTTGCCGGTGGGCACGACGAGCTCGACGGGGGCCTCGGCCCCCGAGGCGGCGGGTGCGGCGGAGCCGTCGGGCGCGGCCTGGCCGGGCTCGTGCAGGGTGCCGCTCGGGGTGACCATCACGTCGTCCCCGTCGCGGAGCATCTCGGCGATCCTGCGCCGGCGGGCGGCCGCCGCGTCGTCGTCGGTGGCGGGCGCCGCGAGCGGGCCCTGAGGGATTGTGATCATGTCCGTCCCCTTTCTCGCATGACACATGACGGGAGTCGATGCCGTTCTGGCGTCCGGGCGGCGTCTGCCCCCGAACCCCTTCATGATTTCAGCGGGCGGGTGCCGGATGTTACGAGAGCGGGCCCGATTGTTACGAGAGACGCGTCGCCGCGCGGGCGGGAGGGCGCGGGCGCAGCGCGGGCGGACAACGGCTATACTGTCAGAATGACCGCACGAACCGAGCAAGGGGGTCCTTCATGGCAGATAGCGAGCTCTTCGTCTCTGGCATCGGCATCTCCAAGGGTGTCGTCTCCACGATCGTCTCCATCGCGGCCCGCCGCGTCGAGGGCGTGGCCTCCGTCGGGGGCAACGACATCGCGTCCAGCCTGATCAGCGTCTTCACGAGCCGCAGCGTCGCGCCGGAGCGGGCCGTCGAGTCGTTCGTCGAGAACGACGCCCTGCACGTGACGGTCCACCTCGCCGTCTTCTACGGCTACCCGTTCACCCGGCTCGCCGACGACGTCCGCGCCGAGGTCGCCCGCGCCGTGACCGAGCAGATCGGCGTCGCCGTCTCCGCCGTGGACGTCTGCATCGACAGCCTCGTCTTCCCCAAGGAGTAACCGCACCTTGAGCACTCACTTCGGCGGGCGCACCCTCGCCCGCAGCCAGGCCCTCCAGCTGCTGTTCCAGGCGGAGGCCAACTCCCGTGCCGTGATCGACGTCCTCGACGGCGAGTACGCCCTCTCGCAGGGCCCGCTCGAGGACTACGCCCGCCGCCTCGCGCTCGGCGCCGACGAGCGTCGGCCGGACCTCGACGCCGTGATTGCGGCGCGCTCCACCGGCTGGTCGCTCTCGCGCATGAACGCCGTGGACCGCAACCTCCTGCGCCTCGCGCTCTACGAGATGCTCTACGTGGACGAGGTCGACCTCGCCGTGACGATTGACGAGTGCGTCGAGCTCGCCAAGGCCTACGGCACCGACGAGTCCTCGCGCTTCGTGAACGGCATCCTCGGCCGCGTGACGGACGACCTCGAGGCCGGCGTCGACGTGGTCGCGGCGGCACGCGAGCGCGCTGCGGAGAAGGCCGCCGACGCCGCCGAGGCCGCGGCGCAGGCCGAGGCCGACCCCGATCCCGCTGCGGGGGAGGACGCCTGATGGCGCGCGTCGACGTCTCCCGTTACCAGACCTTCGGCCAGATCAACGAGCGCCTGGACGAGCTCGTCGGCCAGGTCCGCGACAAGGACGTCTCCCTCGAGCGCTCGCTCGACCTCTTCGACGAGGCGATCGCGCTCGGCTCCAAGGCCGTGAGCCTCGTGGACGCCACGGACTTCTCGCCCGAGGAGGAGTCCCGCCTCGCCGACGCGGACGCGCAGCCCGCAGGCGAGAAGGACGGCGCCGCCGCGGACGCCGCCGGCGACGCGGGCGCCCCCGACGGGCAGTAGGGCCGTGCCGCGCCGCCGCCGGCTCGACGCGGAGCTCGTCGAGCAGGGGTTCTTCTCGTCCGTTGACGAGGCCCTGCGCGCCGTCATGGCCGGTGACGTCTCCACGACCGACCGTCGCCTCACCGCCCCCGGGGAGCAGGTGCGCCCCGGCATCCCCCTGCGCGTGCGTGGCCGCGCGGCCTACGTGAGCCGCGGCGGCCTCAAGCTGGAGCGCGGCCTGGACGCCTTTGGCGTGGACCCGGCCGGGCTCGCCTGCCTGGACGTGGGCTGCTCCACCGGCGGCTTCACCGACTGCCTGCTCAAGCGCGGCGCCGCCTCCGTGGTGGCCGTGGACGTGGGCTACGCGCAGTTCTCCTGGGAGCTGCGCGGCGACCCGCGCGTCCGCCTGCTCGAGCGCACCAACGTCGTGGACGTGCCGGCGCTTCTGGGCCCGGGCGTCGTCGACCTCGCGGTGTGCGACGTCTCGTTCACGTCGGTGACCGCGGTGCTGCCGGCGGTGCTCGCGCTGCTGCGGCCGGGCGGGACCTTCCTCACGCTGGTGAAGCCGCAGTTCGAGGCCCCGCGCGAGGACGTGGGCGCGGGCGGCGTGGTGCGCGACGCGTCCGTGCGCGTGGCGGCGCTGGAGCGCGTGCGGACCGCCTTCGAGGAGGCCGGCCTTGCGGTGCGCGGCAGCTGCGAGAGCCCGATCACCGGCCACAAGGGCAATGTCGAGTACCTGCTCTGCGGCGACCTGCCCGCCTAGCGCCCGTCCTTCTCGCCCCGTCCCCCCGCGCCCCTCCGGCGCGTCCCGTCCGGGTGCGGCGGGGTATACTGACCCAAGTGAGCAGCGAGAGAAAGGCCTGCGACCGTGAAGGTGCTGATCGTCCCCAACTACGTGCGCGAGGACGCCGTCGAGAGCGCCCGTCGACTCGAGCGGTGGCTCGACGACGAGGGCGTCGACGTCGCGTGGGCCCACGACAAGCGCCTTATGCCCGACGTCGTCGCTTCGGCGGACGACTGCGACCTCGTGGTCTCGCTCGGCGGCGACGGGACGCTGCTGCGCGCGGCGCGCATCGTGGGGTACTCGGGCACGCCCGTGCTCGGCATCTCCTACGGCCACCTGGGCTTTCTCACCGCCGCCGGCCCCGACGACCTGCTCGAGACCGTGCGCGACGCGCTGGCCGGCGAGCTGCACGTCTCCCGGCGCGCCACGCTCGACATCGAGTGCGAGTTCGCTGCCGAGGACGGTACGAGCCACGTCACGCACAGCTTTGCTCTCAACGACTTCGCGCTCTCGCGCGGCGGCGCCGGCGACATGGTGGAGTTCGACGTCTCGGTCTCCGGCAAGCACATCGACCGCCTGCGTGGCGACGGCTTCGTGGTCTCCACGGCCACCGGCTCCACCGGCTACGCGCTCGCCGCGGGCGGCCCCATCGTGACGCCCGAGTTCACGGGCATGGTCTGCGTGCCCATCGCGCCGCACACGATCATGGCGCGCGCCTTCCTCACCTCGCCGGCGGACGTCGTGGAGATCGAGATGAGCCCCGAGCGCCCGGCCATGCGCCACTTCTTCGCCGACGGCCAGCCGGTGCGCCACGAGGGCGGCACGGGCGTGCGCGCCGTCGTGCGGCGCGGCCCCGGCGATCTCGTGCTTCTGGACCGCAGCTCGCAGAGCTTCTACGACTCCGTGTCCCGCGTCTTCTACGGGCAGGTGGGCAAGTGATCGCGTCGGGCGAGAAGAACGGGCGGGGTGCGCGATGATCGACGAGCTGCACGTGCGCGACGTCGCGCTCATCCGCGACGCCACGATCGAGCCCGCGCCCGGGCTCACGGTGCTGACGGGCGAGACGGGCGCCGGCAAGACGGCCCTGCTCTCCTCGATCAAGCTCCTGGTGGGGGAGCGCGCCGACGCCGGGATGGTCCGCGAGGGCGCGCCGTCGCTCGAGGTCGAAGGGCGCCTCTTCCTGCCCGGCGACGACGAGGACGGCACCGTGGTGCGCCGCCGCGTGGGCGCCGACGGCCGCGGCCGCGTGGAGCTGGACGGCCACATGGCGAGCGTCCGCGAGCTCGCGGCGCGCGTGGGCGCGACCGTGGACCTCTGCGGGCAGCACGAGCACCAGCGCCTGCTCTCCACGGCGGTCCACGTCGACCTGCTCGACGCGTGGGCCGGCGCGCCGGCGGCCGACGCGCTCGAGGCGTACCGCGTCGCGCTCGCGGCGGCCGAGGAGGCGGCGGCCGAGCTCGAGCGCGTGCGGGAGATGGGCCGCGCGACCGGCGAGCGGCTCGACGAGGCGGCCTTCGTGCTGCGGCGCATCGACGAGGTGGACCCGCGCGAGGGGGAGCTCGAGGAGCTCGAGGCCCAGCTGCCGCGCGTCGAGCACGGCGAGGCGCTCATGTCTGCGGCCGCCGGCGCGCGCGAGCGGCTCTCCGGCGACGACGGCGCCTGCGACGCGCTCGGCGACGCCGTGCGGGCGCTCGAGGAGGCCGCGCGCTACGACGAGCGGCTCTCCGGGTGGGCCTCCGCGCTCGAGAGCGCGCTGATCGACATAGAGGACGTCTCCTCCGAGCTGCGCGACTACGCGGACGAGGTGGACTTCGACCCCGAGGAGCTCGACCGGCTCCAGACGCGCCTGGCCGCGCTCGAGGGGCTGCGCCGCGCCTACGGGCCGGCCATGTCCGACGTGCTCCGCCGCCGCGACGAGGCGCGCGAGGTCGTCGCGGCCGCGAGCGACGGCGGCGAGCTCGAGCGGCGTGCGGCGCAGGAGCTCGAGCGGCGCGAGGCCGCGCTGGCGGGGGCCGCCGACGCCCTCGACGCCGCGCGCTCCGAGGCCGCCCCGCGCCTCTCCGCCGCCGTCTCCGAGCAGATGGCGTTTCTCGAGATGGGCACCGCCGGCCTCGAGGTCGAGCTCGAGCGGCTCCCGCGCGCGGAGTGGACGCGGCGCGGCCCCTCGCGCGTGGAGTTCCTCTACCGGCCGGGGGCCGGCCTCACGGCGCGCCCGCTGCGCAAGATCGCCTCGGGCGGCGAGGTCAGCCGCGTGATGCTGGCGCTCAAGGTGGTGCTCGGCGAGGCGGACGCCTGCGAGACGCTGGTCTTCGACGAGGTGGACGCCGGCGTGGGCGGCGCGACGGCGGTCGCGCTCGCGAGCGTGCTCGCACGGCTCGCGGCCACGCACCAGGTGATCGTGGTCACGCACCTCGCCCAGGTGGCGGTCGCGGCGGAGCGACACTATCTCGTCGAGAAGCGCGCGGGCGACGCCGGCGTGCCCGAGACCACGCTCACCCAGATCTCCGGGGAGCGCCGGGTCGCCGAGGTCGCGCGCATGCTCTCCGGCGACACGGGCGAGGCGAGCCGCGACCTCGCGCGCGAGATGCTCGCCGCCCGTGCCGAGACGGCCCGCTAGCCCTGCGGGCCCGGGCGCCCCGGGGTCCGCCGGCCCGACCCGTCCAGGTCGAGGAGCTCGCTGACGTCCAGGTCAAAGACCCAGGCGAGTGAGAGCAGCGTGTGATAGGTGGGGTTCATCGGCGTGCCGGGCTTGGACTCGCCCTTCTCGAACTTCTGATAGGTGTAGAGGGCGAGGCCGGCCCGATGGGCGACGGTCTCCTGGCTCAGGCCCCGCTCGCGGCGCAGGTCGCGAAGGCGGTAGCCGAGGCGCGTCGCATGGTCCCTGAAGTCGGGGACGTTGTCCGATCTGAGTTCCATAGGACGAATATCGGACCAAGCGGTGGGCTGGGCCACCATACGTGTGTTGCAATCCCAAAGCCGCGGGCGGCGGTGGGCTTCCGAGAAACGGTGCCCTTGTCCCGGTGGGTTCCCGGAATCGCGGCCCTTGGCCTGGCGGGTTCCGGGAATTGGCGCCCTTGTCACGTGTGCGTCCGGAAATCGCCGTTCTTGTCGCACCCCCGGTCACAAAACCCCAGGATGCGCGCGCCCGATCTGCGCACTGGCCCGGAAAAACGGATCGATTTGCGACAAGGGCGGCAATTCTCGGAATCGCTTGGGACAAGGGCGCCAATTCCCGGACGGCGCTGGGACAACCCCGGTGATTCTCGGATCGCCGCGCGTCGAGGTTCTTCTCGCCCGCGTTCTGCCGCTGTGCGAGAATGGCACCAACCACGAGGAAGGGGGCACGCATGGCTGAGAAGAACGCGCGACGCGAGGGGCGCGGGCCCGGTCGGGCGGAGCAGGCGCGGCGTCACGTCGAGGAGATGGCGCGCCGCTTCCCGGGCGAGATCGCCTCCTGCGTCAGGGACGTGCGCACCTACGACGGCGCCCCGGCCGTCCCGGTGGCGGAGCCGTGCGTGCCGACCGTCACCGTCGTGGACGAGGACACGGTCTCCGCAGTGCTCGCGCGCGGGCGCGGGCTTGCCTCGGCGTGCGACCTGGCCGTGCTCGACTTCGCCTCGTTCCTGTACCCCGGCGGCGGCTACGAGCGCGGCTCGTGGGGTCAGGAGCAGGCGCTCTGCTCGGCGAGCTTCCTCTACAACGTCCTGCGCGAGAAGGGCCCCTGGTACGCCGAGAACCGCCGGCGCTACGTCAACTGCCACCTCTACCGCAACCGCGCGCTCGTGGTGCCGCGCGTGCGCTTCGAGCGGGACGGCTACCACTCCTATGCCGACGTGATCGTGGCCGCCGCCCCCGACGCGCGCCGCGCCCGCGCGGACTACCACGTGGGGGAGGACGCGCTGCTCGCCGCCCTGCGCGACCGCGTGCGGCTGTTCATGGCGCTCGCCGACGAGCTCGGCCACGAGAAGCTCGTGCTCGGGGCCTTTGGCTGCGGCGTCTTTGGTTGGGACGCGGCCGTGGTCGCCGAGACGTTCCGCGCGGAGCTCGCGGGCGGCACCCACGCCGCGCGCGAGGTGACCTTCGCCGTGCCGCGCGGGCGCGCGGACGAGCATCTCGAGGTCTTCGAGCACGCGCTCGCCACGTTCCCGGAGGCAAACGCCGCGCCGTACGTGAGCCGTGCCGAGCGGGCCGCCGCCGAGGCCGCCGCGAGCGCCTCCGCCGCCGACGACGAGGACGACGACTGGCGCCGGTACCTGTAGCGTCCCGCCCGGCGTCCGCCGGTCCCGCGTGTCCGGCGCGTGTCGCAATGTTTCGCGCGTGCGACGGAATCGGCGAACGGACCCGCCGCCGGCCCCGGCGCGCGCTACCATGGAGACCCGTGGAAACGAAACCGGATTCTGCGGGAGGTCCCCATGGCAAAGCACATCTTCGTGACCGGCGGCGTCGTCTCATCGCTCGGCAAGGGCATCACCGCCGCCTCGCTGGGCAGGCTGCTCAAGGCGCGCGGCTACAAGGTCGTGATGCAGAAGGCGGACCCCTACCTCAACGTGGACCCGGGCACGATGAGCCCGTTCCAGCACGGCGAGGTCTTCGTCACCGAGGACGGCTACGAGTCCGACCTCGACCTCGGCCACTACGAGCGCTTCATCGACGAGAACCTCACGCGCGAGTCCAACTTCACGACCGGCGCCATCTACCAGAGCCTCATCTCCCGCGAGCGCGCCGGCGACTTCCTCGGCGGCACCGTGCAGGTCATCCCGCACGTCACGGACGCCATCAAGGGACGCTTCCGCCGCATCGAGGAGCAGACCGGCGCCGACGTGGTGATCACCGAGCTCGGCGGCACGATCGGCGACATCGAGGGCCAGGCCTTCGTCGAGGCCATCCGCCAGTTCCGCCGCGAGCAGCCCGCCGAGGACACCTGCCTCATTCACGTGAGCCTCGTGCCCTACATCGCCGCCGCGCACGAGGTCAAGACCAAGCCCACGCAGCACTCCGTGCGTGAGCTGCGCTCAATGGGCGTCCAGCCCGACTTCATCGTCTGCCGCTCCGACCACGAGGTGGACGCGGGCATCCGCGCCAAGATCGCGAGCTTCTGCGACGTGCCCGCCGACCACGTCTTTGAGAACTCCGACTGCCCCTCGATCTACGACGTGCCGGCGCACCTCGCCGACCAGGGCTTCGACCTCAAGGTCTGCGAGCGGCTGGGCCTCGAGGCGCGCGAGAGCCACATGGAGGGCTGGTACGCCTTCACGAACGCCATGCACGCGGCCAACGCGCGCGAGGACGCGACGCGCATCCGCGTGGTGGGCAAGTACACGCAGCTGCCCGACGCCTACCTCTCGATCATCGAGGCGCTGCACCACTCCGGCGTGCTCTTCGGCCGGCACGTGGACATCCAGCTGGTGGACGGCGAGGCGCTGAGCGAGAAGAACGTCGAGGAGGTGCTCGGCGACGCGGACGGCATCCTCGTGCCCGGCGGCTTCGGCCTGCGCGGCATCGAGGGCAAGATCTGCGCCGCGCACCGGGCGCGCACCGAGCGCGTGCCCTACCTGGGCGTCTGCCTGGGCCTGCAGGTCGCGGTCTGCGAGTTCGCGCGCGACGTGTGCGGGCTTGTCGGCGCGAGCTCGGCCGAGTTCGACCCCGAGACGCCGCACCCAGTGATCGACATCATGCCCGACCAGGCTGAGATCACCGACAAGGGCGGCACGATGCGCCTCGGCGCCTACCCGTGCAAGGTCGTGCCCGGCACGCTCGCCGAGGAGGCCTACGGCGAGCCGCTCGTCTACGAGCGCCACCGTCACCGCTACGAGGTCAACAACGCCTACCGCGACCGCCTGACCGAGGCCGGGCTCAAGATCTCCGGCCTCTCGCCCGACGAGCGCCTGGTTGAGATGGTCGAGCTGCCGGAGGAGACGCACCCGTGGTTCGTGGCGAGCCAGGCCCATCCCGAGTTCAAGAGCCGCCCGGACCGCCCGGCGCCGCTCTTCCGCGAGTTCGTGCGCGCCGCGATCGCGCACCACGAGGGCTGCGACCGCCACGACGTGGTCGCCTCGGAGTAGGGAGCGCCGTGGACCTCGCGCGAGCCCGGGAGGAGTATCTGAGCTACCTCGCCGTCGAGCGGGGCTGCTCGGAGAACACCGTCGCCTCGTACGGGCGCGACCTCGCGCGCTACGTGGCGTGGCTCGCCGAGCGCGGGGTCACGCGGCCCGACGAGGTGACGCTCGAGCTCGTGGAGGCGCACGTCGCCGCGCTCACGGAGGCCGGCCTGGCCGCCTCGTCGGTGGAGCGCGCCGCCTCGGCCGTCAAGGGCTTCCACCGCTTCATGCTGACCGACGAGATCGCGCGCACGCTGCCGACCGCCGACCTGCCCCTGCCGGCCAAGCCCCGCCGCCTGCCCGACGTCATCTCGCGCGAGGACGCGGCGCGCCTGCTCGACCAGCCGTTCCCGCGCACGCCCGCGGGCCTGCGCGACCATGCCGTGCTGGAGGTGCTCTACGGCTGCGGCCTGCGCGCGAGCGAGCTCGTGGGGCTCGACGAGCGCGCGGTGCTCCTGGACGAGGGGCTCCTGCGCGTCCTGGGCAAGGGCTCCAAGGAGCGCGTGGTGCCCGTCCTGGGCGCGGCGGCCGACGCGCTCGGCCGCTACCTCGACGAGGGGCGCGGCGCGCTCGCGGGGCGGGTGCCCTGCCCCGCCGTGTTCCTCAACGCCCGGGGCGGACGTCTTTCTCGGCAGTCCGTCCATGCGATCGTCGAGAAGTACGGCCGCGTCGTGGGGATCTCCGGCCTGCACCCGCACACGCTGCGCCACAGTTTCGCCACGCACCTCCTGGAGGGCGGGGCGGACCTGCGCGTGGTCCAGGAGCTGCTCGGGCACGCCAACGTGGCCACGACCCAGCTCTACACGCACCTCGACCGCACCCACATCCGCCGCGTGTACCTCTCCGCCCACCCGCGCGCCCGCAGCTGACGTGGAAAAGGGACTGTCCCTTTTCCACGTATACTGGGGGCGGATTCTTCGACGTGAGGGGTGCCCATGAGTCGGTCCGGAGATCGTCCGATTCCCGCGTGGTTCGGCGCGGGCATGGTCGTGGCGGGGGCGCTCGTCCTCGTCTACGCCTTCTCTCAGTACGCCTCCATCGGCAACGACCCGTCCTACACCGGGACCGGCTGGCGCGACGCCTCCGAGATGCGCGACGTCGCCCGGGGGATGCTCCTGGGGGTCACGCTCGTCGTGCTGGGGATTCTGGTCGTGGCGCTGCGGCTGCGCGACCGCCTGCGGGCGGCCCCGGCGCCCCGGGAGGCCGAGAAGGACGCGGCGCCCGCGCCCACACCTGCGCCGAGGCCCGCGCCCGCGCGTGCGGACGGCGGCATCGCGCCGCTCGACCAGGTGCTCCCGCGCTCGGACGACGCGCTCGCGACGCTGCGCTACTTCGTCGCGGACGCCCCCGACCAGCTGCCCGCCGACCAGCGCGAGCTCGTGCGGCGCACGGGGATTGCGGACTGGACGGGCGAGCCGCGCTGCCGCGCCCGCAGGCTCGCGCGCAGCGGCCGCTGGTGGCTCGTGCCCGAGGACGCGTGGCCGTCCCGGGAGGACGTGGACCGCGTCTGGGCCGTCGAGGCGGCCCTCAACCTCGGGCAGGACGCGGCCAAGATGGCCCGGTCGCCCGCCACGCTGGACGAGCGGCTGCGCGTCCTTCTCGCCGGCGTCTCCCGCCTGGAGCCCGTGCGCCATCCGGGCAGCCGCTTTCTCGCCTCCGTCACCGAGGGCGCCGCCCCCGGGGGAGAGTGGGCCGTGCGCGCGGCCTTCGCCGACGCCCTGGAGAACCTGCCGGTGCCCTTCCGCATGGTCGCGGACTTCCGGCTCAACGTCTCCGAGGGGCTGCTCGGGGTGCGGGTGGCCGTGCCCCGGCCGGCGGCCTTCTCCTTCGCGCCGGGGGCGGAGCGCGTCGCGCTCGCCCGGGCCTACGCGTATGACCTGGCGCTGCTCGTCGCCCGTACGGCGCTCGCCGCCTCGCCGGCGATTCGCCGCGTGGTCGTCAGCTGCCACGAGGACGGGAGCGTGGACTGCGTCCTCTCCGCAGAGATCACGCGCTCCTCGCTCGAGCGCATGGTGGCCGCCTCGCGCGAGGGCGGCCTGCCCGAGCCCTCCGCCGAGCTGCGCTATCGCCCCGCTGCGGACGGCTGGCTCGCTCCCGTCGCGCCGCTGCTGTCGTTCGTCGACGCCCAGCTGCGCCCGGCCGAGCGCTATCGCCCGGTGGAGCTCTCCGACGAGCCCTGCCCCGAGGCGGTCGTGCGCGCCTGCGGGGCGCACCGGCGCTCCGAGCTCGGCATCGCGGAGAGCGTGGTGCGCCTTGACGCGTGGGAGCGCGTCGCGGACGACTTCGGCGGGCTCGGCGACACGACGGAGGACGCGGTGGCGGCCCTCTCCGAGCTGCGCGCGTCCGCCACGGACGCCTCGGTCGTCGAGGCCTGCGAGCGCACGACGTGCGCCCTGGTCGCCGGCGAGCTCGACGTAGAGGACACCAACGGCCTCATCGAGTGCTTTGTCGGCGGCTCGGCGCTCGAGCGCGCCGTGCGCCAGGCGGGGCCCCTCGTCCCTGCGACGGACGAGCAGGACCAGGAGGAGCTCTCGAGGGTCGCGAACCTGCTCGAGGACGCCCTCGCGCCCATCGAGGCAGCCGGCGCCTATCGCGACGACGAGCGGACGGCCCATCGCTACTTCCGCTCGATCCCCGAGCGCGTGGCCTACAACCTCGACTGCGCCGACGGCCGCGCCGTGCGGCTCGTCCCGGACGCGTACTTCCTCGCGCACCAGTACGCGGCGGTCCTCGAGCGCCGGCGCGGCCTTCCCGGCGACCTCGACCGCGCGCTCGCCCATGCGGAGCGCGCCGTGGCGCTCGCCCCGTGCACGGTCGAGGCGACGATCACCCGCGCGGACTGCCTGCGCGATCTGGGACGGACCGACGAGGCGGTGCGCGCGGTGAGCGAGGCCGCGACGCGCTGCCCGACCGTCGACGGCCTCTCCCTCTGCCTCTACCGTCTTGCCGCGCTGACCTACGACCTCGGCATGGTGGAGGCCGCCGTCGCCTGCTACCGGCGCTGCGTCGAGCTGGGCCGCGCCCAGGCGGGGCCCGCCCGCCGCGAGCTCGGCCTGCTCGCGGAGCGCGAGCGCGAGGCCCTGGCCGCGAGTCGCCTCGACCCGGCCGCGCTCACGGGGGAGCGCCTCGCCCGCGTGCTGGAGAGGGCGGGCCTGCCCACGGGAGACACGGGGCGGCTCTCCGAGCGCCTCCGTGCGGCGGCCGTCGCCTGCACGGAGGCCGGGCTCTTCTCGGCGGCCCAGCCGCTGCTCCGGGCGTACCTGCAGGCGGCCGACCGGCGCGACGACGCACTCGCCGACGTGCTCGCCTCGCTCGGCGCCTAGGGCCCCGCAGAGACGGCCGCGTCCCAGCTCTCGCGACTGTAGGAGAGCTCGTCGGCCGGCACCGTGCCCCGCACGACCTCCGTGCCCGTCTCGGCGTCCACGAGGCTGACCTCGACCGCCCAGTCCCCCTGCCCGTCGGATTCCGGGTCGAGGAGCTGCAGGAAGCCGCAGGCGGCGACGACCCGGTAGAGGTCGGCGTCGGCGCGCTCGGCAAAGGTGGCGCGCGCCGTGACGCTCACGTCGTCGCGGCCCTCCGTCACCTCGACGCTGGTGACGTCGTCCCGCCCGCGTAGCGCGTCCGTCCCGTCAGCGAGCTCGTCCTCCCACTGGGCGCGCAGCTGCCCGTACCAGTGGTCGGTGAGGTAGAGCTCGAGCGAGCCGTCCTCGAGGACGCTCGTGTCGATTTCCCCGTCTGAGTAGCTCTCGTAGCCCTCCGCCGTCCCCTCGGCCGTGTTCCCGGTGAACGCGAGGTAGGAGGCCGGGACGGTGAGGCGCATCTGCACCGGCTGCGTCCGCGCGCCGCCGTCCGGCTCCGGCGCGGGGTCGGGGCCGCCCGCGGCGCATCCGGGAAGCGCGGCGAGCAGCCCTGCGGACAGGGCGAGAAGGGCACGACGGGTGAGCATGGGCGGCCAATCTCTCGGAGCGCGCCGTGCGGCCGCGCCTTCTGAGCGGTTCCTGGCGCAAGTATAGGGCGCCGCGCCGCCCGCCCTGCAGGGCTTCCGCGAGCGGGGGAGGGCGGGGCGCGCGAGCGTGGGACGGCGCCCCACCGGATCGGATGTCCCCCGCTGGCCCCCTGAGCTGGGAAAAGGCCGAGAAGAACAGAAAAAGCCGTCGTGAGCTGCGGATTCATCGCACCCACACAATCTGTTCCCGGAAAGGCGAACAGACGGGCGCCCCGCTTGTGGCCGCGCGCGTCTGAGGACCCCACATCTTGGGTCGCGGCGCGCCGCCAAAGACCGCTCACGCCCAGATTTCAACCACGGGGTGTGGGAAGGTGTGGTCTCGTGTCAAAAAGTGTGGCGATTCGCGTATAGTGTTCTCACGCTCCGTTCGGGGCAGGGTTCTCGTCTCGGAGGGAGGGTGACATGCTTGCCGGGTCGTATCCGATGTCCGTGGATGCCAAGGCGCGCGTCACCCTGCCGGCCGTCTTCCGCAAGCAGCTCGTGGACGGCGACAAGAAGACGATATACCTCGTCCCGCTCAACGGTTGCGTGAACGGCTTCACCCCCGAGGGGTTCGAGGCGTACGTCGACGGGCTCTTCGAGTACGGCGACCACCACTTCGACCCTCGCAGCCGCGATGACGTTCGCCTGAGGACGGGGCTGTGGGCGCGCGCCGTGGAGGTCGACATCGACTCCGCCGGTCGCGTGGCCCTCGGCAAGCTCGACGTGGCCAAGCCCGGCACGCGCGAGAAGCTCGGCCTCACCGACGCCGTCACGGTGGTGGGCGCCGGGGACCACTTCGAGGTCTGGAACGCCGAGAAGTGGAACGCGACGCAGGAGAGCCTCGAGGACGACCTTGACGCGCTTCTCTTCCACGACTAGGGGGTGAGGGTCCTGACAGCAGAATATCGGCACGTACCCGTGATGCTCGCCGAGGTCCTCGCCGAGCTCGACCCCCAGCCGGGGGAGGTGGTGTGCGACTGCACCCTCGGGGGCGCGGGGCACACCGTGGAGCTGGCGAGGCGCGTGGCGCCGGACGGCCTGTCGATCGGCATCGACCAGGACGACATGGCGCTCGCGGCGGCGACCGAGCGCCTCGAGCGCGAGGTCCCGCAGGCGGCGACGTCCCTCCTCAAGGGCAACTTCGGCGACCTCGACGAGCTTCTCGTCGAGGCGGAGGTGCCCGGGGTCGACTGCTTTCTCTTCGACCTCGGCGTCTCCTCGCCCCAGCTCGACATCCCGGAGCGCGGCTTCTCGTACCACGAGGACGCCCCGCTCGACATGCGCATGAATTCGGGGAACCACACCCTTACCGCAGCCGAGGTCGTGAACACCTACAACGAAGCAGACCTCACCCGAATCCTTCGCGTCTACGGGGACGAGCGCTTTGCCGCCCGCATCGCCCGACGGATCGTCGAGCGGCGCGCCAAGGCGCCGATCGAGACGACGCTCCAGCTCGTGGACGTCATCAAGGCGGCGATCCCCGCGGCGGCGAGAAGAACCGGCGGACATCCCGCCCGCCGGACGTTCCAGGCCCTGCGCATCGAGGTCAACCATGAGCTCGACGTGCTCGACCGGGGGCTGCGCGCGGCCGTCCGCTGGGCCAACCCCGGCGGGAGGATCTGCGTGATCTCCTACCACTCCCTCGAGGACCGGATCGTCAAGCACGTCTTCTCGGAGCTCTCCCAGGGGTGCACCTGCCCGCCGGACCTTCCGGTGTGCGTGTGCGGTCACGTGCCGATCGTGAGCGTCAGGACGAGAAGGCCCCTCGTCGCCTCCGGCGAGGAGGTCGCGGCCAACCCGAGGTCGCGCAGCGCCCTCATGCGGGTGGCGGTCAAGCTCGACGTCGCCTGAAGGGGGACCCAAGGTGTCATGGCCGGCGCGAGCCGTCTATGAGAGAGCGAGAGAAACGAAGCATCAACGCAGCAGCACGAACCATAACCGCACCACCACCGAACACTAAACGAACTGTCAACCATCTCTGAATGAACTCTTAAGGTCGCTCAAGTACACCTTGAGGATTATGCATCAAGTAACCCTCAAGTTCCCAGCGTACCTGCCTAGATGATCAGCATCGGCGCGCGCCGAGTGATACGAGGAAGTTGCTATGAGGTACCAGGGGTCCGAGGCATACAACATGGAGGCGGCGGAGCAGAGGCGCGAGCGCCTCGAGCGCCGGGCCGCCCCCTCCTTCGAGGTCGTCACCGGCGGCGGGCTCGACGCCCGCGCCCGCGCCGGCGTGTCGCCGACCTTCGTGGCCCGTCTGCGCGCGGTGCTCGTGGTCGCGGCGGCCCTCGTGGCCCTCGGCATGGTCCGCGTCGGCATCTCCGCCGCCACGGTCTCGCTCCTGAGCTCCAACGCCGACCTCTCCGCCCAGATCGAGGAGTCGACGAGCCTCAACGACCAGCTGAGGGTCCAGCGCTCGGTCCTCTCGAGCAACGCGCGCATCTCGCGCATCGCCACGCAGAACTACGGCATGGTCCTCACCGGCGACGCGGTGACGATCGAGCTCGGCTCGGACGCGGACGCCCCTGATGGGGATGCTGCGCAGACGCCGGACGCCGCGCCGACCCAGGCGGACGTGTCGTAGACTTCTTTTCCGTGAGCAGCAGGAACAGACAGAGCCGGCACGGCCGGCGCACGCAGCCGGAGGCCTCGTACGACGAGGCCTCTCGTGCGCGGTACCGCGCGAGGGCGGCGCGGCCGGGCGGCTCCGGGTCCGGCGGCTCCGACCACGGCCTCGCGGTGACCCGGGCGACCTTCCTCGGGTTCTCGGCGGTCGCGGCCCTGCGCCTCGCCTACCTCCAGATCGTCAAGCACGGGGACTTCTCCGCCGCCGCCCGGGCGCAGCGCAGCAACAAGATGACCCTCCACGCCCGGCGCGGGACGATCTACGACCGCAACGGCAACGCGCTCGCCATGAGCGTCGAGTGCCAGACGGTCTACGCCAACCCCAAGGCGGTCTCGGACCCCTCCGGCGTTTCCGACCTGCTCGTCGAGGCGCTCGGTGGCGAGAAGCCCGACTACATGGAGCTCCTCACGCAGGACACGACCTTCGTCTACGTGGCCCGCCAGGTCGACCAGGAGGTCGCCGAGCGGCTCTCCGACCGCCTCGCGGAACGGGAGCTCGGCGGCGTCTACTTCGCCTCGGACACCAAGCGCGTCTACCCCTACGGGACGACCGCCGCCCAGGTGATCGGCTACGTGGGCACCGAGGGCACGGGGCTCTCGGGCCTCGAGCTCTACTACGACGACGTCCTCACCGGCACCGACGGCGAGATGCTCATGGAGACGGGCCTGGACGGGACCCCGATCGCCGGCGGCGCCTCGGAGGTGACCGAGGCCGTCGACGGGACCGACCTGGTCGTCTCGATCGACGTGGACCTCCAGGGCGTGTGCGAGGGCGTCATAGACGGGGCCGTGGAGACCTACTCGGCCGAGTCCGGCTCGGTCATGGTCACCGACCCCACGACCGGCGAGGTCCTCGCCGCCTGCTCGACGCCCCTGCCCGACTTCTCCGACCTCGAGGACGCCTCGTCGCTCAACCTCAAGCTCGTCTCGAGCGCCTTCGAGCCGGGCTCGGTCTTCAAGGTGCTCACGACCTCGATCGGCATCGAGGCGGGGCTCTTCACCGAGGACACCGTCTACACCGTGCCCGCCGCGGTGACGGTCGGCAGCGACCAGGTCACCGACGTCGACGGGCGCGACTACACGATGGACATGAGCGTGCGCGAGATGCTCGTGCGCTCCTCCAACACCGCCATGGCGCAGCTCGTCCAGGAGGTCATCGGGTCGGAGCGCTTCGCCGAGGGCGTCGAGCGCTTCGGGATCGGCCAGGCCACGGGGATCGACTTCCCCGGCGAGGTCGCGGGCATCGTCCGCTCGCTGGACGAGTACGACGGCGCCACGGCGGGGTCGATGGCGTTCGGGCAGGGCCTCGCGATCCCGATGGTCCAGATCGTGCGCGCCTTCTCCGCGGTCGCCAACGGCGGCGTCCCAACGACGCCCCACTTCCTCGTGTATCGTGGTGAGGAACAGGTGGAGTGGCCGACGGGGGAGCGCGTCATCTCGGAGGACACGGTGGCCCAGGAGATCGACATGATGCGCGGCGTCATGACGGAGGGGTCGGGCACGACCGGGCAGGTCGAGGGCTACGACTTCGCCGGCAAGACGGGAACGGGCGAGCAGGCCTCGGAGGACGGGGGCTACCGGGAGGGGTCCTACGTCTCGTCCCTGTGCGCCTTCGCGAACGCGGACGACCCGCAGGTGCTCCTCTACGTGGGCCTCAACAACACGCCCTACCTCTCGTCCGATTCCGCAGGCGTCGCCTTCCGCGAGATCGCGCAGCAGGCGATGGGCATCCTGGGCGTCAACCCGGCGTCCTGATCGGAGTGTGATCATGATTCGACTGAGCGTATCCGACATAGCGGCCGCGACGGGGGCCACCGTGCTCTCTCCCGGCTCGCGCGAGGTCTGCGGGGAGGCGGTCATCGACTCCCGCGAGGCCAGCGAGGGCCGCGTCTTCGTGGCGTTCGCCGGCGAGCGGGTCGACGGCAACGCCTACCTCGTCCCTGCCGCCCGGCTGGGCGCGGCGGCCGTCGTCGCCTCGCGCGACGTGCCCCCGGCCGACCTCGACGAGCTCGCCTCGCTCGGCTGCGCCGTCCTGCGCGCCGCCGGCGACGACTGCGAGGAGTTCCTCCTGCGCCTCGCCCGCCGCGTGCGCGACGCGCACCCGGAGTGGCTCGTCGTGGGCGTCACGGGGTCGGTCGGCAAGACCACGACCAAGGAGATGCTCGCCGCCGCCCTCGGCGCGCAGCGGCGCACCCACGCGACCCGCGGCAACCTCAACAACCTGATCGGCCTGCCGCTCACGGTGCTCTCGGCCCCCGACGACGCCGAGGTGCTTGTCTGCGAGCTCGGCATGAACCACGCCGGGGAGATCGCGCGCCTGAGCGCCGCCTGCCGCCCGACGCTTGCCTGCGTCACCAACGTGGGCACGAGCCACATCGGGCTTCTCGGCAGCCGCGAGAACATCGCCCGGGCCAAGGCGGAGATCGTCTCGGGCATGGTCGGCCGCTCCGACGTCCCCGCGACCCTCGCGCTCGGCTCCTCGGGTGACTTCACCCCCCTCATCGCCGACGGCTTCGCGCGCCCCGCAGGCGTCGACGTCATGCTCGTCGGGCGCGGCGCGGCCGACGCGGTGCGCCGCACGGCGCTCGAGCTCGACGAGGAGGGCCGCGCGCGCGTCACGCTCGCGTGCTCGGACGGCTGGTCCGGCTCGCTGCGCCTGCCCATGCCCGGCCGCGCGCCCGTCGACGACCTGCTGCTCGCGCTCGCCCTCGTCTGGCGCGCGGGGCTCGACCGCGACGCCGCGCTCGCCGCGATCGCGGCCATGCCGTCCACGAGGATGCGCCTCGACGTCCGCGTCGCCCCCTCGGGCGCCCGCGTGATCGACGACTCCTACAACGCCGCGCCCGCCTCGATGGCCGCCTCGCTCGGCGTGCTCGCGAGCATGGCCTGCACGGGCCGCCGCATCGCGGTGCTCGGCGAGATGGGCGAGCTCGGCGACGAGGCCGCGCGCCTCCACGGCTACGTGGGCGCCTACGCGGCCGCCACGGGGGTCGACCTGCTCGTGATCGTCGGCGGCGCGCTCGCCGACGAGATGGCGGAGGCGGCCCGCACGATGGGGCTCTCCGAGGACGCCATCTGCCGCCTCGCCACGGTCGAGGAGGCCGTCTCCGTGATCGGCCCCGTCCTCGCCGACGGGGACCTCGTCCTGGCCAAGGCCTCGCGCGCCGCCGGTCTCGACCGCTTTGTGAGGGGAGTGCTCGCCCAATGATCGGAAATCCCGCCTATCCCACCTACCAGGTGTTTCTCGCCGTCGGCATCGCCGCGCTCGTGACCGGCCTTCTGATGCCGCCCTTCATCCGTCTCATGCGCCATGAGGGCGTGGGCCAGCAGATCCGCGCCGACGGCCCGCAGCGCCACCTCGTCAAGCAGGGCACGCCGACGATGGGCGGCGTGGTCATCCTCGTGGGCGTGGTCGTCACGTGCGCGCTCGTCGCCGAGTGGACGCCGGGCCTCGTGCTCGCCGTCGGGGCGACGCTCGTCACCGGCTCGCTGGGCCTGCTCGACGACATCGAGAGCGTGGCGCACGGCCGCTCGCTCGGGCTCACCCCCTCCCAGAAGATGGCGGGCCTGATCCTCATCTCCGTCACCTTCTGCCTCGTCGCCGTCAACGTCTGCGGCATCGAGCCCACGATCAGCTTCCCCGGCGGCCTCGTCATCGACCTGGGCGCCCTCTCCACCACCTTCGTCGTGGGCGGCGCGAGCGTCATGGTCCCCTGGGTCTACCTCGCCTTCGTGTTCCTGCTCATGGCCGGCCTCTCCAACGCCGTCAACCTCACCGACGGCCTGGACGGTCTGGCGGGCGGCTGCACGATGGTCGTGATGCTGTTCATGGCCATGGTCGCGTTCCGCTACAACGAGCTCGACCTCGCGATCCTCGCCGCGTCGATCGCCGGCGCCTGCGTGGGCTTCCTCTGGCACAACTGCTACCCCGCCTCGATCTTCATGGGCGACACCGGCTCGCTCGCGCTCGGCGCCGCCTTCGCCTCGCTCGCCGTGCTCACCAAGACCGAGGTCACCTCGCTCATCATGGGCGGCCTGTTCATCTGCGAGGCCCTCTCGGTCATGATCCAGGTCATAAGCTTCAAGCTCACCGGGAAGCGCGTCTTCCTGATGGCGCCGATCCATCACCACTTCGAGAAGATGGGCTGGAAGGAGAACAAGGTCGTCGTGCGGTTCTGGATCGTCTCCGCCGCCTTTGCCGCGCTCGGCTTCGCCCTCTACTTCCAGCTCGGGTAGGGGGGCGAGCACCATGGCCGTCAGCTCTCAGCGGTTCCTCGGCGACATCGCCGTCCTGGGCCTCGGCCGCACCGGCGAGGCGGTCGCGCGCTACCTGCAGGGGCTCGTCCCGTCCCGCGTCTCCTCGGTCACCCTCTTCGGGGGCGCCTCGTCCGCGCCGGGCGAGAAGACCCGTGCGCTCGAGGCGCTCGGCGTCACCGTCGTCTGCGGCACCGAGGAGGTCGAGGGCCGCTTCGACCTGGCGGTCGCCTCGCCGGGCATCCCGGACTCCTCCGCGTTCTTCCGCTCCGCCGCCGCCCACGCGGCCGAGGTGATCGGCGAGCCCGAGCTCGCCTGGCGCGAGAGCCCCGAGCGCTGGGTCGCCGTCACCGGCACCAACGGCAAGACCACGACCACCTCGCTCGTCACGCACCTGCTGCGCCGGGGCGGGCTCGACGCCGCGTCGGTCGGCAACATCGGCACCACGCCGACCGAGGCGCTCGCCGCGCGCGGGGAGCGCACCTGGTTCGTGGCCGAGCTCTCGAGCTTCCAGCTCGCCACGACGCGCCTCTTCCACCCGCGTGTCGCGGTGCTGCTCAACGTGACCCCCGACCACCTCGAGTGGCACCACACGATGGAGGCCTACGCTGCGGCCAAGGAGCGCGCCCTCGCCAACCTCGCGCCGGGCGACCTCGCCGTCGTCTCGGTCGACGACGCGTGGTGCCGCGCGGTCGCGGGGCGCGCCGAGGCGCGCGGCCTCGCCGTCTGCCGCCTGAGCGTCGAGGGCGAGCCGGACGCGCCCGATGCGGCCTTCCTGCGCGACGACGCCCTCGTCGTGCGCCGCCGGGGCGTCGAGCTCGCGCTCGTGGACGCCTCCGAGCTCAGGATCTTCGGCCGCCACAACGCCGAGAACGCCCTCGCCGCCGCGGCGGTCGCGCTCGAGCTCGGCGTCGGCGCGGACGACGTCCGTGACGGCCTCAGGTCCTTCTCGCCCATCGAGCACCGTATCGAGCCCGCCGGCGAGGTCGGCGGCGTCCGCTTTGTCAACGACTCCAAGGCCACCAACGTGGACTCCGTGGTCAAGGCGCTCGCGTCCTTCGAGCCGGGGACGGTCGTCGTTCTGCTCGGCGGCCACGACAAGGGCACCGAGCTCGGTCCGCTCGTCCGGGCGGTGCGCGAGCGCTGCCGCGTCGCCGTCTGCTTCGGCGAGGCGGGGGAGCGGATCGCCCGCGCCCTCGAGGGGGAGGCGCCCGGCCTCTGCGTCCTGCGCGCGCCGCACCTGCGCGAGGCCTTCGCCGCCGCCGCGTCTGCGGCGCGGCCCGGCGAGACGGTGCTCCTCTCGCCCGCGTGCTCGTCCTTCGACGAGTTCTCCGACATGGCCGAGCGCGGCCTCCTCTTCAAGCGGCTGGTCCGCGAGCTCGCCGAGGGGGCGGGCGCGTGACGGCGCGGGGGGCCGTCGCCGGGCGTGCGCCGCGCGGGGGCGCCCGGGAGCGGGGGGAGCGGAGCCTGTTCGGCGTCCCCGAGCGGTTCATGCGCCCGCGTCTCGTGCTGCTCGCGGTCGTGGCCGTGCTCGTCGCCTTCGGCGCGCTGATGGTCTTCTCGGCCTCCTCGGTCACCGCGCTCAATGCCACCGGGGACGCCGCCTACTACCTCAAGCGTCAGCTCGCCTTCGTCGCGCTGGGCACCGCGATCGCCGTCGCGCTCGCCAAGGTGGACTACCACGTCTGGGTCCGCGGCGCCCTCATGCCCGTCTGGGTCGTCACGCTCGCTCTGCTGCTCGCCGTCATCGTGCTCGGCACCGACAACGGCATGGGCGCCACGCGTTGGATCGACCTCGGCTTCTTTGACCTCCAGCCGTCGGAGTTCGCAAAGATCACGGTGATCTTCACCGCCGCCAACCTCGCGGAGGCCTACTTCGAGCGGGGCTCGCTCGACTGGTCCCACTTTCTCATGCTCCTGGGCGTGGGCGTGTGCCTGCCGCTCCTGCTCATCATCATGCAGCCGGACAAGGGCACGACCATGGTCTGCGGCCTTACGCTCGTGGTGATGGGCTACCTCGCGGGCCTGCCCAAGCGCCTTCTGATATTCATCCTCGTGCTCGCGGGCGCGCTCTTCCTCTTCCTCTCGCTGAAGGACGACTACTCCCGCGCCCGCTTCCTCGCGATGCTCGACCCCTGGTCCGACCCCTACGGCAACGGCTGGCAGCTCATCCAGGGCTTCTACGCCTTCGGGTCGGGCGGCCTTTTCGGCGTGGGCGTGGGCTTCTCGCGGCAGAAGTACGCCTACCTCCCCATGGCGCACAACGACTTCATCTTCGCCGTGATCGGCGAGGAGTGCGGGCTCGTGGGCACGCTCGGCCTGATCGCCGGCTTCATGGTGTTCCTCTGGGCGGGCCTGCAGATCGCCCGCCACGCCCCGGACCTCGCCGGGCGCCTCGTCGCGGCGGGGTGCACCTCGATCGTGGTCATCCAGCTCTTCCTCAACGTGTTCGGCGTTCTGGGGCTCTTCCCGCTCTCGGGCAAGCCGATCCCGTTCGTGAGCTACGGCGGCTCCTCGATCCTCGCGAGCCTCATGCTCGTGGGGCTCGTGGTCTCAGTCTCGGTGCACTCGCGCCTGCCCGAGACCGCCCACGACAGCGCGCGCCGCTCCTGGCGCGAGGTGGACGAGCGGGTCGACTCGGGTGGCCTCTCGCTGGTCGGGGAGGCGACGCCGCGCTCGGCGCGCACCTCGGCGCCGGGCCCCTCCGCGCGGTCGGGCTCGGGGCTGCGCGTCGTGGAGGGCGGCTCGTCCGGTCGCGGCGGTCGGGGGGCCCCGCGCGGGCGCGTGAGCGAGAGCGGCGGCAGGAGAAGGATCGACCTCGGCCCGAGCGCCACGGAGCGCCTGCGCGGGCGCGGCTCCGGCCCGAGGACCAGACGATAGGAGCGAGCATGGGCGAGAAGAACCTCCAGATCGCGATCGCGGCCGGCGGCACGGCCGGCCACATCAACCCGGCGCTCGCGCTGGCCGAGGAGCTGCGCGACCGCGGCCACCGCGTGCGGTTCTTCGGGCAGACGGCCAAGCTCGAGGGCCGCCTCGTCCCGGAGGCGGGCTTCGAGCTGGTGCCGGTCGTTGTGAGCGGCTTCGACCGGGAGCGGCCGTGGACGCTCGTGAGCTCGCTCGTGCGCATGCGGCGCGCGCAGGCCAAGATCGCGCGGCTCTTCTCGGAGGAGGGAGCGCCCGACGTGGCCGTGGGCTTCGGCGCCTACGTGGAGATGGCGCTGCTCAACTGCTGCCACCGCCTCGGCGTGCCCTACGTGCTCCACGAGCAGAACTCCGTGGCGGGCCTTGCGAACAAGGCGCTCGCGCCGCACGCGGCCGCCGTGTGCATCTCCGTGCCGGCCGCCCGCGCGGTCTTCGAGCGCGAGGGGCGCCGCGCGCCGTCGGTGGTGCTCACCGGCAACCCGGTCCGCCGCAGCGTGACGCACGCGAGCCGGGAGGCGGGCCGCGCGGCGCTGGGCGTGGGCGCGGACCAGACGGTGCTGCTCGTCTTTGGCGGCTCGCTCGGCGCGGCCCACATCAACGAGGGCGTCTGCCGCCTCAAGCGCGAGCTCCTCTCCCGCGAGGGGCTCGTGGTGGTGCACTCCACGGGCGCCGACGGCTTCGACGAGACGGTGTCCGCGCTCGCGCTCACGCCCGAGGAGCAGCTCCGCTGGCGCGTGATGCCCTACATCTCCAACATGGGCGAGGCGCTCGCGGCCGCCGACCTCGTGCTCTCGCGCGCCGGCGCCTCCTCGATCGCGGAGATCGCCGCCGTGGGCGTGCCGAGCCTGCTCGTGCCCTACCCGCACGCCACGGCCGGCCACCAGACCACCAACGCCCGCTTCCTCACGGACGCCGGCGCCGCCGAGCTCCTGCCGGATGACCGCATCGACGACCCCGTGTTCGCCGAGACGCTGCTCGGCCTCGTGGACGACCCGGCGCGCCGGGAGGCCATGCGCGCCGCGGCGCTGGGCCTCGGCCAGTCGCGCGCGGCGGCCGCGCTGGCCGACGAGGTGGAGGCCGCAGCGGGCCTACGCTAGGCGTTCTTCTCGCCCCGCCCGAGAATCGGGGGCCTTGTCCCGGCGCCGTCCAGGAAACGCCGCGTTTGTCCCGGTGCCGTCTGGGAAAAGCCGGGCTTGACACGCCTGCGGGCCCGCCGGCCGCGCAACCCCCCGGATTCCCGGACGATTCCGCGCCAACCTCCCGGATTGCTAGAACGTCCCGTGACAACGCCGCGGATTGCTAGAACGTCCCGGAACAAGGTCGCGGATTCCCGGAACGCCCTGGGACAGCGGCGCGGATTGCTAGAACGCTTCGGGACAAGGTCGCCGCTCTCTGGAGCGGTCACGTGTCCGTCCGGGAATCCCCGACCGCGTCCCGCTGCGCCCCGAGAATCGCCGCCCTTGTCGCGCCGCCGTCCGGGAAACGCCGGGCTTGACACGCCTGCGGATCGCGTCGGCCGCGCAACCTCTCGGATTCTTGGATGTTTTTGCGACAGGGGACCGGATTCCTGGAGCACCTCGGGACAAGGGCGTGGATTGCTAGAACGCCCCGGGACAAGGGCGCCGTTTCTTGGACGACCCTGGGACAAGGTCGCCGTTCTCTAGAGTGGGCACGCGCCCGTCCGGGAATCCCTGGCCGTGGCCCGGCGCGCTCCGAGAATCGCCGCCCTTGTCGCGCGGTGCCCCAGGAAACGCTGGGCTTGTTACACCTGCGGGCCCGCTGGGCGCGCAACCCCCGCGATTCCCGGAAGATTCCGTGACAACGTCCCGGATTGCTAGAACGCCCCATGACAACGTCGCGGATTCCCGGAACGTCCTGCACCAACGTCCCCGATTCACGGAACGCCTTGGGACAAGGGCGCCGTTTCTTGGGCAGCGCGTCAAGCGGGATTTGTGCACGAGGGCGCAAGCCGGCGTGGGCGGCGCCCGTTTGGGCTACAGTAGATGCGATATGCACCGAGAAGGACGGAGGGTCGGCAGAATGTCCGACATGCAGAACGTCACCAGCGCGCACTTCATCGGCATCGGCGGGGCCGGCATGAGCGGCATCGCCCTGGTGCTCCACGAGCGCGGATGCCGCGTCACGGGCTCGGACCTCAAGAGCTCGCACTACGTCCGCGAGCTCGAGGCGGCCGGCATCGACGTCACCGTGGGCCACGACGCGGCCACGATCGACGTCGTCGCGCCGCAGGTCGTGGTCACCTCCACGGCGATCCCCGAGACCAACCCCGAGGTCGTGCGCGCCCGCGAGCTGGGCATCCCCATCTGGCCGCGCGCCAAGATGCTCTCCTACCTCTCCGGCGCCTCCACCACGGTGGCCGTCGCCGGCACGCACGGCAAGACGACCACCTCCTCGATGGTGGCCACGATGCTCGACAAGATGGGCCTCGACCCGTCGTTTCTGATTGGCGGCGTGGTGGAGGGCTACGGCACCAACGGCCGCAACGGCTCCGGCGAGCACTTCGTCTGCGAGGCGGACGAGTCCGACGGCTCCTTCCTCTACCTGAACCCGCGCGTCGTGGTGGTGACCAACATCGAGGCCGACCACCTCGACCACTACGGCACGCTCGAGAACATCGAGAAGACCTTCTGCACGTTCATGGGCCTCGTCGGCGACGAGGGCACGGTCATCGTCAACGGCGACGTGGCCCGCTACGTGGAGCTCGCCCGCTCCACCGGCCGGCGCGTCGTGACCTACGGCTTCGACCCCGCCTGCGACTACGTGTGCGTCCCCGAGCCGTCCAACCACGCGCTCGCGAGCAGCTTCTCGGTGCGCCTGCCGGGCGGCGAGAAGAACGTCCACGTGACCATCGCTGCCAACCCCGGCCGCCACAACATGGCCAACGCCACCGCCGCGATCGCCGTGGCCGGCGTGCTCGGCCTCGACGCCGAGGACGCGGCCGCCGCGCTCTCCCAGTTCAAGGGCGCGCGCCGCCGCTTCACGCACGTCGGCGACGTCGCGGGCGTGACGGTCGTGGACGACTACGGCCACCATCCGACCGAGATCGCGGCGACCCTCGGCGCGGCCGCCGACCTGCCCTTCGAGCGGATCGTGTGCGTCTTCCAGCCGCACCGCTACAGCCGCACGCAGGCGCTCGCCGACGAGTTCGGCACGGCCTTCGACCACGCCGACGTCCTGCGCGTCATGGACGTCTTCAGCGCGGGCGAGATGCCCATCCCGGGCGTCTCCGGCAAGACCGTCGTCTCGGCCGTGCGCGCCCGCGGGCACGTCGGTGACGTCGCGTACGTGCCGAACCGCCACGCCCTGATTGACGACCTCTGCGCCACCTGCCGCCCCGGTGACCTGCTGATCACGCAGGGCGCCGGCGACGTGACCGCAATCGGCCCCGCCTTCATCGAGGCCATGCGCGAGCGCGCGGGCCGCTAGGGGGCACGCTTGAGCGTCTTCAACGCCTACATGAGCCTCTCGGGGGCCGTCGACGCCGACGTCTCGCGCGACGAGCCGCTCTCCCGCCGGACGAGCTATCGCATCGGCGGGCCGGCGGCGCTGTTCGTGCGCGTGCGCGACTACGCTGCCCTCGTGCGCACCGTCGAGGTGCTCGCCGAGGAGCACGTCCGCTGGGTCGTGCTCGGCAAGGGGAGCAACGTCCTGGCCGACGACGCCGGCTACGACGGCTGCGTCATCGTCCTGGACGGCGACTTCACGCGCGTGAACGTCTCGGCCGAGGACCGCACGATCACGGCCGGCGCCGGCGCCGCGCTCTCCCGCGTGGTCAACGAGGCGCTGCGGGCCTCGCTCTCGGGGCTCGAGCCGTGCGCGGGCATCCCCGGCACGCTCGGCGGGGCGCTCTCCATGAACGCCGGGTCGCGGCGCGAGTGGATCGGCCGGCGCGTCCGTGACCTCGTGGTGTACCGGCCCGGGGAGGGGATGCACCGCTACGCCGGCGAGGAGGTCGAGTGGGGCTATCGCACGACGACGCTGCCCACCTCGGAGGTCATCCTCGAGGCCACGCTCCAGCTCATGCCCGCCGAGAAGGACGCGATCGCCGCCGACATGGACGCCCGTCTGCGCCGGCGCCGCCAGAGCCAGCCGCTGTCGCTGCCGAGCTGCGGCTCGGTCTTCCGCAACCCGCCCGACCGCTCGGTGGGGGCGCTGATCGAGTCGTGCGGCCTCTCCGGTCTCACGTGCGGCGGCGCCGAGATCTCGCCGACGCACGCCAACTTCATCGTCAACCGGGGCGGCGCCCGCGCCGCGGACGTGCTCGCCCTCATCACGCGCGCCCACGACGCCGTCATGGGGCGCTACGGCATCGACCTCTCCCCCGAGGTGAAGTTCCTCGGATTCGGGGGCTAGCCCATGGCGGGCGAGAAGGACAGGCGGCCCACGCCCCGGGGACGGGCGCCCAAGGCCGCCGGGCGCGCCCGTCGCGCCCCGGCGCCGCGCACGGCCCAGGCGCCCGCGCCGCGCGCCCGCGCGAAGGCGCCCGTGACCGCCCGCCGCTCGGGCCCGCAGCTCGCGGGGCCGGGCCGCGCCGCTGCGAAGCCCCAGCGCCCCCGCGACCGCCGCGTCCGGCACCAGCGCGCCGGCATGCTCAGGGTCGCGGCGCTCGTCGCGGCGGGCCTGCTCGCCCTCGCCCTCGTCGCCGTGGTCGCGCTCTTCGCGCTGCGCAACTCGCCGGTCTTCGCGATCACCTCGATCGAGTTCGAGCCCACCGAGCACGTGAGCGCCGAGGACGTCCAGAGCCTCGCCCAGGTGCCCGAGGGGGCGACCCTGCTCAACGTGGACACCGACGCCATCGAGGAGTCGCTCCGGAAGAACCCCTGGGTGGCCTCCGCGAGCTTCTCGCGCTCCTTCCCCGGCACCCTCGTGATCAGCGTGGAGGAGCAGCGCCCCGCCATGCTCGTGCTCATGAGCTCGGGGACCGTCGCCTGGTACCTGAGCGAGCAGAACACCTGGATCGAGCCCGTCAGCGTGGAGGCGGCGGAGGGGCAGTCCGTGAGCGACGCCGCCCTCGCGCTCGCCCAGCAGGCCGGCTGCCTCCTCGTCACCGACGTCCCCTCCACCGTGGACCCCGCTCCCGGCTCGGCGGCCACCGACGCCGTGCTCGACGCCGTGCGCCAGTTCCAGGAGGGCTTCTCGGACGACTTCGCCGCGCAGGTCGCGTGCTACAGCGCCCCCTCGACGGAGAACGTCTCCTGCGTGCTGGAGAGCGGCGTCGAGGTCTCCCTCGGCGAGCCGACCGACATCTCCGAGAAGGAGCGCATCGTCGAGGGCTACCTCGCCCAGAGCGACGGTCACGTCGTGCGCATCAACGTGCGCGTTCCCTCGAGCCCCGCCTACCGCGAGCTCGACTCCGACAACGTCCAGCCCGGCGACGGCGTGGGCGCGGCGCAGACCTCGGGGGAGTGACGGCCGCTCGCAGCCCCTCCGAGCTGCGGCGTCCACAGATTCGTCACACGACTTGACGAGCAAGCCTCAAGTGTGCAAATATGCTTCGCTTTATCCCAAGCTTCGGGGTTAACTTGACCTTTAGGGTTTGCCTCGCACGGGACCGAGCGAGAAGCACGACCTCAGGCACGCTCCGCAACGAGGCACGAAAGGCAAAAGGAGAGCACGATGATCAAGGACACCGACACCCTCAGCAACTATCTCGCCGTGATCAAGGTCGTGGGCGTGGGCGGCGGCGGCACCAACGCGGTGAACCGCATGATCGAGGAGGGCATCCGCGGCGTCGAGTTCGTCGCCGTCAACACCGACGCGCAGGCGCTCGCCATCTCCGACGCCGACATCAAGGTCCACATCGGCACCGACATCACCAAGGGCCTCGGCGCCGGCGCCAACCCCGAGGTCGGCAAGGAGGCAGCCGAGGACTCTCGCGACGAGATTAAGGCCGCGCTCGCCGGCTCCGACATGGTCTTCATCACCGCCGGCGAGGGCGGCGGCACCGGCACCGGCGCCGCGCCCGTGGTGGCCGACATCGCCAAGAACGACGTGGGCGCCCTCACCGTGGGCGTCGTGACCAAGCCCTTCACCTTCGAGGGCCGCAAGCGCTACGCCTCGGCCACCCAGGGCATCGCCAACCTCTCCGAGAACGTGGACACGCTCATCGTGATCCCCAACGACCGCCTGCTCGACCTCTCCGAGAAGAAGACCACGATGCTCGAGGCCTTCCGCATGGCCGACGACGTGCTGTGCCAGGGCACCCAGGGCATCACCGACCTCATCACGGTCCCGGGCCTCATCAACCTCGACTTCGCCGACGTCTGCACCATCATGAAGGGCGCGGGCACGGCCATGATGGGCATCGGAACCGCCTCCGGCGACAACCGCGCCACCGACGCCGCCGAGGAGGCCATCTCCAGCCGCCTGCTCGAGAGCTCGATCGACGGTGCCACCCGCGTCCTCCTCTCGATCGCCGGCAACAAGGACCTCGGCATCCAGGAGATCAACGACGCCGCCGACCTCGTGGCCAAGAACGTCGACCCCGAAGCCAACATCATCTTCGGCACCGTCGTCGACGAGTCCCTCGGCGACCAGGTCCGCGTGACCGTCATCGCCACCGGCTTCAACGACGCCAACGTGCAGCAGCCGCTCCCGTCGCTCAACATGGCCCCGCGCCGCGAGCGCCAGGCCCCCGCGCGCGACGTGCGCCCGGCGCCCACGCCCGCCTCGCAGCAGCCGGCCTCCATGCCGATCAACGTGAGCCGCCCGGCCTCGGCCTCCTCGTCCAACGACAAGGAGTTCGACATCCCCGACTTCCTCAAGCGCAGCCGCCTCTAGCGATGGCCGCGCTCACGCGACAGACCTCGTGCGGCGTGACCCTGCTCTCGGACGATTCCCGTCCGGGCGGGGTCACGCTCGCGTTCACCGAGCGGACGGGCGGCGTCTCCGAGGCGCCCTACGCCTCGCTCAACCTCGGCGCGCGCTGCGGCGACGACCCCGCGCGCGTCGCGGAGAACCGCCGTCGCGCGCTCGCGGCGCTCGGAGCCGAGGACCTTCTCGACCGTCTCGTGGTGCCGCACCAGGTCCACGGCGACCACGTGGTCGTCGTGCGCTCGGCCGACCCGGCCGCGCTCGACGCCGCGCGCGCCGAGGCCGAGGCGGGCGCGGACGCCGTGGTCTGCACGGCCCCGGACGTGCCGGTCCTCCTGTGCTTCGCCGACTGCGTCCCCGTGGTCCTCGCGGCCCCGGGCGCGTTCGCCGTCGTCCACTCCGGCTGGCGCGGCACGGTCGCGCGCATCTGCGGCACGGCCGTGCGCTCCCTCTGCGCCGAGGCCGGCTGCGCGCCCGCCGACCTTCTCGCCTACGTGGGCCCGCACGTCGGCGCCGCCGACTACGAGGTCTCCGAGGACCTTGCCGCCCGCTTCGCTACTGAGTTTGGCCCCTCGGTCGTGCCGACGCCGCGCCACCTCGACCTCGGCGCCGCCGTGGTCGCCGCGCTCGCGGAGGCCGGCGTGCCCGAGAAGAACGTGGCGGTCTGCGACGTCTCGACGGCGAGCGCGACGGAGCGCTTCTACTCGTACCGCGCCGAGGGCGGCGAGACCGGCCGCCACGGCGCGATCGCACTCATGAGAACAGGGGAGGCGACGCTCGGATGACGGGCGACCCGAGGTCATACGAGGAGTTCCTGAGGAGCCGGCGCGAGGAGATCGTCGAGCGCGTCGCGGCGGCGGCCGCCCGCGCGGGGAGGGACCCGCGCGAGACGGAGGCCATCGCGGTCTCCAAGACGGTCGACGTCGACGCGGTCCTTCTCGCCCTGCGCGCGGGATGGTCGCGCTTCGGCGAGAACCGCCCGCAGGAGCTCGGGCGCAAGCTCGACGCCCTCGAGGGCGCGCCCGAGGCCGCCGGGGCGACCTTCGACATGATCGGCAACCTCCAGAAGAACAAGATCAACCAGGTGATCGGCCGGGTCCGGCTGATTCACTCGATCTCCTCGGCGCACCTCGCCGAGGCCGTCTCCACGCGCTGCGCGGCGCGCGGGATCGTCGCGGACGTGCTGCTCGAGACCAACGTCTCCGGCGAGGCCTCCAAGTCGGGCTTCTCGCCGGACGAGCTGCGCGCGTGTGCGGAGGAGGTCGTGGCCCTGCCGGGGCTCTCGGTGCGCGGCCTCATGACGATGGCCCCGGCCGGCGACCCGTCCGCGGCGAGAAGGACCTTCTCGGGCCTGCGGGAGCTCGCGGACGAGCTGCGCGCGCGGACGGGGCTTGCGCTCGAGACGCTCTCGTGCGGCATGAGCGACGACTTTGAGATCGCGGTGGAGGAGGGCTCGACCCTCGTCCGCCTCGGAAGGTGCGTGTTCGACCCGGGGTACAACCTCGACTAACGGTGCTGCGCCGCGAGGCGCACGAGCGAAGGAGGGCACATGAGCTTCCTCGACACGATCAAGGACCGCCTGCGCGGCGGTGGCGACGACTACTACGAGGACGACTACTACGACGAGGGCTACGAGGACGACGGCTACAGCCGCGAGGGCGGCTCGCGCCGCGACACCTCCTCCGGCAGCGGGCGCCTGCTCGGCACGACCCCGCGCCCCGAGGCGGAGAGCGTCTCGGTCTACACGCGCTCCGGCCGGCCCGTGGGCGGGCGCGACCAGGGAGCCCCCGCGCGCCCCTCCTACGCCGACCCGACCCCGGTCATGCCCGTCGCCGGCGGCCCGTCCGGCTACGACGTCGCGCCGCAGCCCACCACCGACCTCTCCACGGGGCGCGCCTCCCGCGTGAGCTCCGGGCAGCTGCCGCCCTACGTGCTGCGCCCCGTCTCCTACGACGACGTGCAGACCGTCGTGCGCCGCGTGCGCACCAACCAGCCCGTGGTGGTCGTCTTCCGCAACACCAACATCGAGTGCGCCAAGCGCATCCTCGACTTCTGCTTCGGCTTCTCCTACGGCGTGAACGGCGAGGTCACCGAGCTCGGCGACCGCGTCTTCGCCGTGCTGCCGCAGGGCGTGACGCTCACGGCCACCGACATCGACAAGCTGGTCGCCGACGGCGACCTCGTCCGCTAGGGGGCGCGCGATGGCAGACCAGCTCTCGGTGAGCGTCGGCGTCGTCGGCGCGGGCGCCATGGGCGGCTCGATCGCGCGCGGCCTCGTCGAGGCCGGCACGGTGGACGCCGCGCGCCTGCTCGTCGCCGACAGCGACCCGGCGCGCCTCGGGCCCTTCTCCGCGCTCGGCGCGCGCACGTTCCCGGACGGCGCCGCGCTTCTCGCCGACGGCCCCGACGTCCTCGTGCTCGCGGTGAAGCCGCAGGTGCTCGGCGGCGTCATGGCCGAGCTCGCGCCGCTGGTGGGGGAGCGGCTCGTGGTCTCGATCGCGGCGGGCGTCCCCGTGTCCGCGATCGAGGCGGCGCTGCCGTCCGCGCGCGTGGTTCGCGTGATGCCCAACCTGCCCGTCCAGGTGCGCTCGGGCGCCACGGCCGTCACGGCCGGGTCGCGCGCGGGCGAGAAGGACGTGGAGCTCGTGCGCACGCTCTTCTCGGCCCTGGGCGCGGTCGCGGTCATGCGCGAGGACCAGCTCGACGTCGCGGGCGCCGTCTCGGGCTGCGCGCCGGCGTTCTTCTCGCTCTTTGTCGACGCTCTCACGCGCGCCGGCGTCCGCGCGGGGCTCCCGGCGGCCTGCGCGCGCGAGATGGTCGCCTCCACGATGCGCGGCTGCGCCGAGCAGCTCCTGACTGAGGGCGTCCACCCGAGGGAATATATGGAGCGCGTGACGTCGCCGGGCGGGACCACCGCGGCGGCCCTCTACGAGCTCGAGGGCCCGCTCACGAAGGGGACCTACGCGGCGATCGACGCGGCCCTCGCCCGCACGCGCGAGCTCGCCGAAGGATAGCCGGCGGGCGGCGCCCTCAGGAAAGGCAGTCATGGGACTCTATCAGCTCGTCTCGATCGTTCAACGGCTCTTTGACATCTACGGGTGGCTCATCGTCGCGTGGTGCCTCATGTCGTGGGTGCCCGCGCGCCCCGGCGGCTTCTTCGACGACCTGCGCGGCGCGGTGGGCATGCTGGTGGAGCCCTACCTCGGGCTCTTCCGCCGCTTCATCCCGCCGATTATGGGCGTGGACTGGTCGCCCGTTGTGGCGATATTGGTCCTGGGCGTCATCGAGCGGCTCGTCTACACGATTCTCCTGTAAGATTTGGTGTACACAGGGGCGCGGGCCGAGCCCGCCCCCGTCGAAGGAAAGGGAACAGGAATGGCAATCACACCCGCAGACATCGAACAGCAGACCTTCTCCCCCTCCAAGCACGGCTACGACACCGAGGAGGTCGACGCCTTCCTCGAGCAGCTCTCCTCCGAGGTCGACGCGATGCTCCAGAAGATCGCGGACCTCAAGGGCCGCCTGACCTCCACCGAGCAGCAGCTCTCCGCCGCCCAGGCGCAGATCGCGAGCCTCGAGGAGCGCCCCGCCCCCGCGCCGGCGCCCACGCAGGCCGCCGCGCCCGTGCCCGACCTCTCCGCCTCCGAGCGCCAGATCTCGCAGGTGCTGATCGTCGCCCAGCAGTCCGCCGACAAGCTCCTCTCCGAGGCCCGCGACAACGCCGACCGCATCCGCAACGAGGCCGACGCCAAGGCCCGCGAGGTCATCCGCCAGGCCCTCGCCGAGAAGCAGAACGAGCTCGACGAGATCGACCGCCTCAAGGCCTCCCGCGAGGAGTTCCGCGGCGAGTACAAGAAGCTCCTGCAGCACTTCATGGACGACGCCGAGGCCATGTTCCCCACGCAGGCCAGCCTCTCCGGCGCGCCGAGCGGATCGGCCGGCACCACGCACGCCGACGCGCCCGTGAGCGCCCCGGCCGCCGTGGCTGCGCCCATCCCGACGCCGGCCCCCGCCGTGACGGTGAACCCCGGCGACTTCGGCGACCTCGACTAGCGCGCAGCGCGCAACGAGCGCACGCGACCCCGGACCGTGAGGGCCCGGGGTCGTTTTTTCGTGGCGGGCGCGCGGTCCTTCTCGGCCGCCTGTCGGGGCTCTTCCTGAAATTCCCGGGGTTGTTGCGGGGACGTCCAAGAATTCGGGACCGTGCGCAGAGCGTTCCGAGAATCGCCGACCCTGACCCGGATTCTTCCGGGAATCGCCGACCGTGCGCGCCCGCACGGCCCCTCCGGCGCGCAACCCCACGGATTTGCGGAAGCGCCCGGGACAAGCCCCCTAATTCCCGGACGCCGCCGGAACACGGCCCCGGATTCTCGGAGCGGGCGAGAAGAACGACGAAGGTGCGAGGTGGGCCTGTAAGCCGGGTTCTGTCGTGGGCGGCCATTTATCTACGACGGTCGTCACCGACCGCCTCTAGCGCGCAACCCGAGCGCAGTGCGGGCCACACCATGGCGCTCCTATTTGCGTTTGCTCCGGATGGGGCTTGCCAAGCCGCCGTGTTGCCACGACGCTGGTGGTCTCTTACACCACCGTTTCAGCTTTTCCCTTTGCGCGGCCCGAGGGCCGGCCAGTTGGAGTCTTCTTTTCTGCGGCGCTTTCCGTCGGGTTACCCCGCCCGGCCGTTAGCCGGCATCCTGCCCTGGGGAGCCCGGACTTTCCTCATGACGCGCAAGCGCGTCCCGCGGTCGCCTGGCCCACCTCGCGTGGTCGATTCTACCATGAACGCGCCTTGCGCCGGCTCCCTCCGCTTGTTCTACAATACTTGCGTGTGAAGGGCCGCCCGCGTGGCGGCATGCTGCGGAAAGGCAGGTACGTGGGTCTGTTCGACAAGCTGGGCCGGGCGCTCGCCGACCGCGCCAAGCCGACGCTCAAGCCTGTGCCCACCCCCGAGGACCCCCAGGCCGTGCTCGCCCCGGTGACGGGGCGCGCGATTGCGCTCGGCGACGTAGGCGACCCGGCGTTCTCGGGGGGCATGCTCGGCGTCGGGCTGGGGATCGCGCCGGCGGGCGACGTGGCGTACGCGCCGGTCACCGGCGTCGTCGCCGCCGAGGTCAAGACCAGGCACGCCCTGCTCATACGCGCCGAGAGCGGCGCCGAGGTCCTGCTCCACGTGGGGCTCGACTCCGTGGCGCTGCGCGGGGCGGGCTTCAGGCAGCTCGTGCGCAAGGGCGACGCGGTCCGCGCGGGCGAGCCGGTCCTGGGGTTCGACCGCTCCCTCATGGAGGCGCGCGGGCTCGACGACACGGTCGTGGTCACCGTCACCAACCCGGACGACTTCTCGCGCGTCGAGGTGCTCCCGGCGGAAGACGTCGCCGCCGGCGCCGCCGTGATGAGGTGCGTCCCGTGATGAGCCCGGCGGGCGGCTACCGGACGCTGCGGGCGGGCACCGAGGCGACGGGCGAGGTCGAGGACCGTCGCAGCCGCTTCATCGCACAGCTCAGGCACGTGGGCAGCGAGGCCGAGGCCGAGGCGTTTCTCGCCGAGGTGCGCTCCCGCCACCATGACGCGCGCCACAACGTGCCCGCATGGGTCCTGGCGGACGGCCGCGAGCGCTGCTCGGACGACGGCGAGCCCAGCCGCACGAGCGGGATGCCGGTGCTGGAGGTCCTGCGCGGCGCGGGCCTCGCGGACGTGTGCTGCGTGGTGACGCGCTACTTCGGCGGGACGCTGCTCGGGCCGGGGGGCCTCGTGCGCGCCTACACCGCTGCGGCGCAGGCGGCGGTGGCGGCGGCCGAGAAGAACGGTGCGGTCTCAGAGATGACGCTCGTCTGCCCGGTGACGGTCCAGCTGCCCTACGCGCTCTACGACCGGGTGGCGCGGCTGTGCGCCGAGGCCGGCGGGCGCGTGACCGAGCAGCTCTTCGCCGAGGACGTGCAGCTCACGTGCGTGTTCCGCGCGGGCGACGAGGAGCGGTTCTGCTCGGCCGTGCGCGAGCTCGCGAACGGCGAGGAGCTGGCGCGTGCGGGGGAGCCGCGCTTCGCGGAGTTCTAGCGGGGCGCGGTTCGGCCGTCCGAGCGCCGCGCCCCGTCAGCTTTGCTACCGCACGCGCGCGAGCGAGCCCATCGGGTCCCACGGCGCGAGCACGCGGGCCTCCTCGGTCTCGTAGGCGGCGCGCTCCTCCTCCGTGAGGTAGCGCCGGTCAACCACGACCTGGTAGACGTACTCGTCGAACCACGCGTCGGAGAGCGTGTCAAAGCCGTCGCGACCGTGCTCCTTGCCCCAGCTGTTCTCGACCTTCCAGAGCGTGGGACGCCCGTCGGTGTCCAGGTTCACGCCCTCGAGGACCATCGCGTGGGTCATGAGGGACTCTCCGTAGTCCAGGCGCTCCGCGCGGTTCAGGCAGCCCTCCACTGGGAAGCCGAAGAGCGCGTCCACGTCGAGCGCCGCCGTGTCCATGATGCCCTCCGCGCGCACGTAGCTCTGGTCCACGTCGCAGCCAAACCAGACGGGCAGGCCGTCCCTCAGCTGCGCCACGGCCGCCTCCTTCAGGCGCTCGACCGGCAGGTTGAGGTAGCGCACGCCGCCGTCCTCCACGACGTTGCCCAGGCGGCTCACGGTGTAGACGTGCCCGAAGGGCTTGTCGGCGGTGGGGGCGGAGATGAGGCTCACGTAGTCGTCGAGCTCCATGCCAACGGCCTCGGCGAAGAACTCGGTCGGCGTGAAGGTGCCGGAGAGCACGAGCTCGTCGTCCTTGTCGCGCAGGCGCACGTCAAAGCGCTCGGGCGGCATGCCGAGGCAGGTCACCAGGAGACGGTGGACGTCGCCCATCATCTCGGCGCACATGGCGCGCAGGTCGTCCCCGCCGACGCCCGCCCCCGCGCTCTCGCGCAGGCGCCGCGCGCACCCGCGCAGGTAGCGCGTCAGGTACTTGTCCAGCTCGCGCGTGTTGCGCGAGCACGCGGTCTCGGGCATGGCCTCCTTGGGCACCACGCCGTACTTGCGGACGAGGCTGCGGAACATGTCCCACTGGCCGCCGTCGCAGACCGGGTCCGAGAGGAGGTAGCTCACGAGGCGCCCGTCGAGCGGCTCGTCCAGGGTGTCCAGGACGTTCCCGAGGAACCAGTTGCTCTTCTCGAGCTTGTCCCAGAAGAGGGGGTAGGCCTGGCTGAGCTCGAAGGTCTTGAGGTCGTAGCGGGAGATGACGCGGTGGCGCATGGTGTTCAGGCTCGCGAACATCCAGCAGCGGCCGGATCGCTGCTGGTCGCAGCGCTCGCCCTGGCGGACCTCCACGTCAAAGGTCATGGCGTTGGCGGCCACGGCCTCGGGCACGCGCGCGGCGGCGCGGATGCCGGAGGAGGTGACGGCGTTTCTGGCGACGACGCTGGCGCGCTCGGCGGCAAAGGCGTCGCGGGCGGCGGCGAGGTCGTCGGCGGTAATGGGGCTGATCGCGGGGCTGGTCATGTGGGTCCTTTCTCACGGGGGCGTCCGAGGCGAGCATAGCACGGGCGGGCCGGGTCGCGGCGTCGTTCCTGCTAGAATCAGGCGAGAAGAACGAGGGGCCGAGAAGCGCGGGGGAGGTGCTCGCATGGACGCCGTGACCGAGGCGCGCCTGGCGCGCGAGCTGCCCGCCTACGCGCGGCGGGTGCTGGACGCGCTCGAGGCGGCCGGCTTCGAGGCCTGGGTCGTGGGCGGCTGGGTGCGCGACGCCCTTCTCGGCCGGCCGGGCCACGACGTGGACGTGACGACCTCGGCCCCGTGGCGGGAGACCGCGCGCGTGCTGCGCGCCGCAGGCATGGCCGTGCACGAGACGGGGACCGACCACGGGACAGTCACGGCCGTCGTGGACGGGCACCCCGTGGAGACGACGACCTACCGCGTGGAGGGGACCTACTCGGACCGGCGCCACCCGGACGAGGTGCGCTTCGTCACGGACGTGCGCGAGGACCTGGCGCGGCGCGACTTCACGGTGAACGCGATGGCCTTCCACCCCGAGCGCGGCCTGCTCGACCCCTTCGGCGGCGAGAAGGACCTCGCGGCGCGCGTCATCCGCGCGGTGGGGGAGCCCCGGAGGCGCTTCGAGGAGGACGCGCTGCGCGTGCTGCGGGCGGTGCGCTTCGCCTGCCGTCTGGGCGCCGCGATCGAGCCCGCCACGCAGGCCGCGCTCGAGGCGTGCGCGCCGGGGCTCGCGGACATCGCCTCGGAGCGCATCGGCCAGGAGCTGGACGGGATCCTCGCTACGGGGCGCACGGCGTGGGCGCTGCGCCACGAGTTTTCCGTGCTCGCGGCCGCGGTGCCGGAGCTCGGGCCGATGGCGGGCTTTGACCAGAGGAGCCCCTATCACGCCCACGACGTGCTCGAGCACACGGCGCGCGTCTGCGCGGGCGCGGAGGAGTTCGCGGGCGGCCGGCCGCTGCCGGCGCTGCGCTGGGCGGCGCTCCTGCACGACGTGGCCAAGCCGGCCTGCTGGAGCGAGGACGTCTCCGGGCGCGGGCACTTCTTCGGACACCCGGAGGAGGGGGCGCGCGTGGCGCGGCGCGTGATGGGGCGCCTGGCGGTTCCGGGAGAGGTGACGCGTGCGGCAGCGGCGCTCGTGCTGCTGCACGACTTCGAGATCCGCGCGGCGGCGCCCTCCATGCGGCGGATGCTCGCGGAGCTGGAGGCGGCGGCGCCGGGGCAGGCGCGGCCGCTGGCCTTTGCCCTGCTCGACCTCAAGCGCGCGGACGCGGTCGCCAAGGCGCCGCGGTGCATGGGCTACGCGGTGGAGCTCGACGCCATGAGCGCGGCGCTGCGCCGCGAGCTTGCGGCCGGAGGGGTGTGGCGCGTGCGCGACCTCGCCGTGGGCGGTGCGGACGTGATCCGCGAGCGCGGGATCGAGCCCGGGCCCGGCGTGGGCATGGTCCTCGCGCAGCTTCTGGAGGCCGTCAAGGACGGCGAGGTCCCCAACGAGCGCGCCGCCCTTCTCGCCTGGCTCCGCTGGTAGTTGCCTAAAAGGGGTCAGACCCCTTTTAGGCAAGTTTTAGCGCACAACTTCTCCAAAAAATGACGGTTGCGCTTCCGGGGGAGTTCCCGTATAGTACTTCCTTGCGCTGAGAGGCGCACGAAGTGGCAGATTGGGACTTCGTCTAGTGGTAGGACAGCGGATTCTGGTTCCGTCAACGGGAGTTCGACTCTCTCAGTCCCAGCCATTTGCCGCTTGCCTCACAATCGCATATGTGGCCCGTTCGTCTAGCGGTTCAGGACGCCGCCCTCTCAAGGCGGAGATCACCAGTTCGAATCTGGTACGGGCTACCAAACGGCCCGTTCGTCTAGCGGTTCAGGACGCCGCCCTCTCAAGGCGGAGATCACCAGTTCGAATCTGGTACGGGCTACCAAACGTTCAGGGTCGGTGCCTCAGGGTGTCGGCCCTTTTTCTTGCCCGAGCGCCGCCTCCTCCTCACGTTTCGTCGGTCATTTACCTTACGGTCAAGGGCTCCGACGTCTTCGTCTCGGTGCTGGCGTTCACGATCTTCACCTCCGCGGTCGTGGCGGAGATCGTGCGCGGAGGGTTCAACTCGATCTCCCGAAGCCAGTTCGAGGCCGCGCAGAGCCAGGGCTTCGGGTTCTTCTCGACGATGCGCCACGTCATCCTGCCGCAGACGTTCCGCACCATCGTCCCGGCGCTCTTCAGCCAGTGCACCACGGTCATCAAGGACTCCTCGTACCTTGCGGGCATCAACGTGGCCGAGCTCATGTTCTCCGCCAAGGTCGTGATGGGCTACACCACGAGCCTCAGCCAGGTGCTGCTGCTCTATGGCCTCGTGTTCCTGATGTACTTCGCGCTGAAGTTCGGCATATCGCTTCTGGTGCGCGCCTACCAGCGACGGCTGGTCGCGGCCTAGCGAGAGGGGAGAACCGCCATGCAGACCATGCCCGAGAAGCCCGTCGCACCCGCGGCCCCGCCGGACCCCGCGCTCGCCGACGTGGCGGACGCGCCCGTCGTCATCACCATCGCGCGCGACTTCGGCGCGGAGGGCCACGAGATAGGGAAGATGCTCTCCGTGCGGCTGGGCCTGCCGCTCTACGACAACGAGATCCTCGTTCGCGCCGCCCTGCGCAACGGCGCCTCGGTGGATGACGTGGCCGCCTTCGACGAGCGCCCCGCAGCTGCCTCCGGGGCCTTCCTCCCGGACCGCGCGGACGCCCGCACCCGTGGCGACGAGCTCTTCGACGCCGTGGCCCGGGTCATCACGGACCTGGGCAGCAGCCGCCCGTGCATCATCGTGGGACGCCTCTCCGAGTACATCCTGCGCGCCAACCCCAACGTGGTCTCCGTGCTGGTGACGGCGCCGTTCTCCGCGCGCGTGGAGATCGTGCGCGCCAAGCGCGGGCTCAGCAGGGCCCGGGGCGAGCGGCTCGTGCGCCAGCGGCAGCGCGAGCGCGAGGCGTTCTACCGGCGCTACTCGGCGGGCAGGTGCCGGCTGCACGACCACAAGAGCCTGGTGGTGGACCGCGCGGCCTTTGGCCGGGAGGGCTGCTGCGAGGTCATCGAGGCGGCCTACCGCGCCAAGCTCGAGGAACTGGCGAAGCGCCGGGCGCCGGAGGCCCCGGGCGGGGAGTGAGCGGGCCGGCCGCGCGCGGCGGCGGTGTGCGCAGGCGGCGCCGATTAACGTGCTGAATCAAGCACAACTATCTATATCCGCAGTTGAGAATAACGTACTTGTACGATTCAGCGCGTTATTTCGATGGCGCGCGAGTAGCCGAGAAGAACCGTGCGCTACCTGAGCGTCTTGCGATACGCGATGAGCACGATCGAGACCAGCAGCGCGGTGAGCGCGGCGGAGACGACGTAGCTGAGCGCGCCCGCCAGGAGGTTGATGTTCGCGGCCATGTCGGACGCCGCATAGTAGGCCGTCGTGCCGTACTCGGCGGTCCGGGTACCGTTGAAGACGACGTTGGAGATGAGGTTCAGCAGGGCCCAGAGCGCCAGGGAGCCCGCGCTGACGCCGGCGAGCAGGTTGCGGATCCGGGTGAGGGGGGCGAGCGTCAGGGGGTCGGCGG
>NZ_JACJJK010000102.1 GCF_016899935.1 Olsenella uli | reverse complement strand
CTTTGACATTAGCTGATGGCTTGACATAATGGGGATTGGTCAGGAGGACACCACCGACATACCAGCCTGTAAGGAAATGCAGGGTGTGTATGGAAGTGCGGTTGTTGGTTCGGGTGGTCAGCACACCGAGCCTGTTAAAACTGTCTATGAGTTTGCCGACCGTCTTTCGGTTGCAACCCAAATATTCCGCAAGTTCCACATCGGAAGCTGCGACTTCTCCCACCTCCAAGGCTATTCCTA
>NZ_JACJJK010000101.1 GCF_016899935.1 Olsenella uli | reverse complement strand
TGAAAAAGGGGCTTTTACGGGAGCCATCGGTGAGCGAAAGGGCTATTTTGGTGAAGCCGACGGCGGAACTATTTTTCTGGATGAAGTCGGAGAATTGCCTTTGCCCACACAGGCACGTTTGCTTCGTGTACTCGAGAGTGGGGAGTTTATAAAAGTAGGCTCCTCCAAAGTACAGAAAACGGATGTCCGCATTGTGGCTGCTACCAATGTCAATTTGACCCAGGCCATTGCAGAGGGACGT
>NZ_JACJJK010000100.1 GCF_016899935.1 Olsenella uli | reverse complement strand
GAGCAGGGCCAGGACACGGCCCGACACCCTGTCGGCCGACAGCCCCTTACGCCTTCTTTTCACCGTCTTGCCCATTGCCAGCCAGCTTATACTTCATTATTGTGTCCAGGAGGGTAATCGAAGACTCCTCCATCTGCGACGTGATATGCTCTATCTTCGACAATATGTAGTTGTAAAATATCTGAAGGATAAGCGCAACTATGATGCCGAAGATGGTTGTCAGCAGGGCCACCTTCATGCC
>NZ_JACJJK010000099.1 GCF_016899935.1 Olsenella uli | reverse complement strand
GGCTGGTGATTGTCGACGACGGGCGCGAAGTCCGCATCGCCGTGATGACACCGCTTACCACCGTGAACACGGGAGTGATGCGGAAGATCCACACGCGCTGAGCGTGCTGAGCGGGCATACTCATCGAGGTCCGCGACGTGCGCTCTCGCGCGCCGCGGACCTGCCCTCCACCCCGTCCAGGGGCGCAGGATAAACCGGACGGCCAAGGTGAGCGCCAGGTTGGCCGAGCGTCAGCTTTCGC
>NZ_JACJJK010000098.1 GCF_016899935.1 Olsenella uli | reverse complement strand
AAACATGCCCGTTCCATGCAATACCGGGATACGCATCAAGAGTGATGGAGACCCTGTCGTTGCTCTTTATCTCCCGCAATTTTGTCTCCTCGTAATTAGCCGTCACCCACACGTGGCTGATGTTGTACATCGCAAGCATTGATTGTCCCGGCTGCACCACGTCGCCGGAGAGCACCCACCGTTTTGCAATGATGCCGCTCATAGGCGCTGCAATCGTCATATTGTTGAGCTGTGTCTTAAGA
>NZ_JACJJK010000097.1 GCF_016899935.1 Olsenella uli | reverse complement strand
GTGTAGGATGAAACGCCTGAGTTTCCTGCCGTCCTTGAAGCCCACGGGGTGGAAGTTAACGAAGAAGTAGATGATGGCCGCGAGGAAGTTATCCGCCGAGTTGGTGAAGAACGCCTCCGAGCCGCCCTTTTTCTCTCCGCCTCCCTTGTTGAGCGAGGCCAGCAGGGTGGCCGCCGTCTCCGAGGCCGCCGCAAGGTCGGGGATGTACTTCCGCTGGATGGGGTTGATGCGGTCGGAATACTCC
>NZ_JACJJK010000096.1 GCF_016899935.1 Olsenella uli | reverse complement strand
GGGTTATATGGCTACTATTAAAGATATCGCCAAACTTGCAGGCGTTTCACCAGCAACCGTCTCTCGTGTTTTAAATTATGATGAATCGTTATCTGTTGGTGATGAGACTAAAAGAAGAATTTTTAAAACTGCTGAAAAGTTAAATTATTCTAAACATAAAAAAAAGAATAAAGAAGAACATTTAAATAAGATAGCAATTGTACAATGGTATACTGAAGCCCAAGAATTAACAGACTTGTACTAC
>NZ_JACJJK010000095.1 GCF_016899935.1 Olsenella uli | reverse complement strand
GCCAATGAGGATGTAAATACAAGTCCACCTCGTCTATCAAGACAATTCCCGGTGTCTTTTTTACCGCGTCTACACCTAAAAAACCATTGAGTTCAATACACCGATAGGCGATTTCTGCGACGATGTTTATCATCGACTTAAAACCGTCGCTCATCATGTCATACGTGAGCCAGTAGGGTTGTGGATCTTTTGCCATCTGTATTTCGGCAGTAAACTCATTGTTTTTCCGGTCAATCTCAATTAC
>NZ_JACJJK010000094.1 GCF_016899935.1 Olsenella uli | reverse complement strand
GGTCATCACGGCACGGCGCGCTTTGGAGATAATTGAGATGAACAAGCGCGGCGAGAAGCCCGAAACATTGCTTGAAGACGGTGCTACCAAGAAGCAGGAGCGCACCGTAGACCTCCTGGAAAACGAGAGCTTGACACGCTTTGACAAGAACAAGAAGAAGCGTAAGCCAAAGAACCGCAACGGAAAGCAGGCTCCCAAGGGTCGCAACAAGCCAGCCGAGGCGCAGGCTAAGAAGAACACTGACAC